>CAWBKE010000024.1:0-95313 GCA_963789245.1 uncultured Acidobacteriaceae bacterium
TTCTGCGCAATCAGACGTCCCCGTCATACTCTGCCCCATGACCCAGGAGTTTCGTAACAGGGCACGATTTCAGTCGTGCCGATACGCCGCCTTTTTTTCTTGTCATCCCGAGGAGGGCCTTAGAGTCTGCGTGAGAACTAACTTTTCTTTTGGGCAGTGGAGCAAGAAGCTCGAAACAAAGAGCGCCGTAGGCGCGGCGTCATGATAGCCCAGCACGGAGCGAAACCGGGGCCCCCGATTCGCGCCTCTGGAGCCTGCCCCGAGCGAAGCCGAGGGGCGCGAATTGGGGTGGAAGCGGAGTGCTGGGTTAGGTGGAAAAAATACCTGAGTCCCCCGGGGACGACACGGTTCTCACGCAGACACCTCAGGCCTGCGGATCGCGGCGTAAATCGTTGCTGGTTTTGAAGGGGCGCGGCTTCAGTCGCGCCGTCCCAGATCCCCAACAATTTTGAACGCTTCGTAACAGGGCACGACTTCACAGGCTGCTGAAAAACTCGCCTTGGGAGTGTCGTGTAACAGGGCACGACCTTACAGACCGCCGAAAAAGTTCGCTTCCGAAGGCTTTGTAACAGGGCACGACTTCAGTCGTGCCGATAAGCCCTTTATTTCTCTTCCCGAGCCGGCTTTAGCCGGCGACACAACGCGGCCCCACCTTACTCCTGCCGCAACCCTGTCCCTTGGTGGCCGCCACCCGCTGCTCCCACCGTTTTCCCACAGTACGGGCAACACACGTAATCGCGCCGAATCGCGTGGCCGCAGCCCGTACAGCTCGGCGTGATCGCGTGGCCGCACTTCGGACAATAGCGGAAGTCCGCTCCCACTGGCGCGCCGCATTGCGGGCAAGGTACAACCAACGGTTTGCGCAGCAGGAAGTACGCAATGAACCCGATCGGCTTCGGAACTAGGATCACCAGGAATGTCCACAGCAACGCATTCATGCCGCGGCGTTTCGAGTCGGCATAGATGTACCCGTAAAGCGCAACCGTTGCTGCCAGGAACACTCCGCACAGAATGCCAAGTAGCGTCCACCAGGGTTCAGACGGCAGATCGCGATGGTGGGTCCATCGCAAGATTCCGAACAGAAGCTGAGTCGCTGCGAATCCCACGGCGGCCGCTATGGCCCAGCCAACGGGAATTATGCGCAGCTCTTCGGCAAAGCGTGATCTGCGTTGGCTCATTGGCGGCCTCCTTCCAGGCGTTCTCCGAGAATAGACATGGTTAGCGAGCGGTCAATGACCGGATGCGATGATGCCAGCATGGCAATCGCGATCACCACGGCGGGCAGCATCCAGGCAACAAAAACTCCGGGCTCCACGATGGATGGAGGCAGTGCCAGCCGTTGCGCCACCCAGCCTCCGAACCTCCACCATAGCCAGGCCGACATGGTGGAAGACATGGCGCCGATGCAGAAGGAGATCGCAATCATCACGTTGCGCGACCGCTGCTCCTGCATATGCAGCGCGCGGGCCCGCACTCTCGTCTGCGTAGCCTGCACCAGCAATGGGCTGGCAGTGACCGCAACCGCTTGCAAGAGTCGGCCCGTACTATCAAAGTCAGCCGCAAAGCTCGCGCACTCGGAGCACTCGCCCAGGTGCGAATTCAACCAGGCCGACTCTGCCTCGACGATCTCTTCCGTTCCGCGCCGCATAATCAAATCAAGCGCGCGCTCGTGTTCACGAGCCGTCATTGTGACCCTCCCTGTAACAACGGACGAAGCGCCGCTACCCCGCGATAAATTCGCGTCTTTACCGTAGCGACGGGAATCCGTATCAAGCTTGCAATTTCTTCCAACTTCATTTGCTCCTGAAAGCGCAGCACCAGAACTTCGCGAAACAGGGGCGCAACTTTTTCTAATGCCGCATTGAAGCGCTCGTGCTGCTGCTGGTCCGCCGCCACGTCGAACGGCGACGGGTCATGCGCCTCCGGCTCAAAGGGCGCGCCGTCCTCCGGGTCTTTCATTTCGTCCAGGCTGGCGGGACTTCGCTTGCGCAGGTAGTCAATCGCTACGTTATGCCCTATCGACATCAACCACGTGACGAAGCGATTGCGCCCGTCGTATAGATGACCTTTTTCCAGCACGCGCAGCCAGGTTTCCTGGAACAGGTCCTCGGCCACAGCGCGATTGCCGGTGAGATGCAGCAGATAGCGCAACAGCCGGTGTTGATACTGCTCGATGAGCGCGTCCAGCACCTCGGGATCGCGCCCCCGGAGCCCGCGTGCGATTTGCGCTTCTTCGGTCTCCATCGGAACCAGCAAACTGAAGGCTGTGGCGATCATACTAACGGCATATACGAGACAGGGGGAGAAAAAGACTCAGAAGCAGCAGTTAGCAATTAGCAACTAGCAATTAGCAATTAGCTCTTGCCGGAGTGGTTGTGCTTTCCAGGCGTCCGGGACAAAACTGCTTCGAACTTTGACTCGAACGTATCTAATGCGATGTAAGCTAATTGCTGATTGCTAATTGCTAATTGCTCATGGTCATCCACGTTCTCCATCTCGGAGTCGTCCCCTACGAAACCGCGCTGCATCTCCAGCGGACCCTGTCGCAGCTTCGCAAGACGGGCCGCATCGACAATACCTTGCTCCTGCTGGAGCACCCGCCGGTCATCACCCTGGGACGCAATGCGAAGCTGGATCACGTGCTGGCGTCGCCGGAGTTTCTGGCGAAGCGCGGCGTCGAGTTATTCGAGATCGATCGCGGCGGCGATGTCACCTTCCACGGGCCGGGGCAATTGGTCGCCTATCCCATCTTCGACCTGCGCAGCTTTGAGCCGAAGATTGGAGCCGTGGAGTTCGTCCGCCGCCTGGAAGAAGTCCTGATCCGCACCTGCGGCGACTTCGCCATCGGAACCCAGCGTATCCAGGGCATGACGGGCGTCTGGACCTACGCTCTGCGCAACAAGCCCGAAGCCAAGATCGCGGCCCTCGGCGTCCACATCTCGCGCGGCGTCACGACGCATGGATTTGCTCTGAACGTCAGCACCGACTTGGATTACTTCGACCTTATCGTTCCCTGTGGACTCACCGGGAAGCCAGTCACATCGATGGAGCGGGAGTTGCAGAAATCGTTGACGATGGACGAAGTTGCAATCGCCGTCTCGCGCAACTTCGGGCGCGTCTTCCAGTCCCAGATGCTATGGCTGGAGTCGCTGGACGACTTGCTGGCGCAGACCACCGTCGCTGAACCGAACGTCGAACCGGCGCAGGCTCCGTCGAATCAGGACACGCCCGCCCACCCGCCCAAGGAACTGCGCCAACTCCACGGCGATGGCAGCGAGCTGGCATAGAGTCCGTTCATGTCCAAAATCACAGCCTGCCCTCAGCTTCCACCTGCTCGAACTCTTCTTCGATCCGGCGATTGATTCTGGCCGTCTCCGTGCGAAGACGCCGCAGTTTGCCGAAAGCCGCCATCCAGGGTTTGTCCGCAACCTTGCCGGCGTCAGCAAGTTTGTCCTTCACCGCCTCGGTAACAAACTCCCGGAGCGGGATGCCACGCCGGGCAGCGACCGACTTGGCGCGCCGAAAGACGGCGTCGGGAATTTCCAGTGTGGTCTTCACCCCACGATGCTCCGATATTTATGGGCGACGGTCAAGAATCCGATCCCGGGCCTGACCGCGTTGAGGGCGATAAGACGATCTATCGGCCAAGCTACTTGCGGTAACACTGTGGCTCGTCCTGCCGACACTCTTCGCCGGAATCGTTAATATCTACGTACGACTGAATTTTCGCTTTGTTCGTATCTGAGAAATCAATCTCTATGTGCGTCCCGTCACACCGCTGATAGCTGCTAATAATGGCGAAGTTTGCGACGTACGGAACCCCTTTGAACTCAAACTGCGCGAAATACTCGCCCTCATCCATTGGTTCCACTAGGAAATGGCCGTAGTCGTCCGTTTGCGCTCTGTTTACACGTCTTCCGCAGCATTTCATCTCGGCATTAGGGACAAACACCGAAAACGGCCGCTCCTTCAGCTTTTTCCCTCGAATCCTAACCTGTCCAGCGAAGCAGTCTAGAGCTGCAACGCCTTTTGCGGCGTACTTCTGGGCCTTTGCCCAACGCGGATAAGACTCCTGCATTGGTACTTGTCCCTGCGCAGGACACGCAACCGTCAACAGCAGTGCCGATAGGAAAAGTAAGACGTTCACGCCAGCATCTTACGCCTGGGCAGCATACACATTCCATTACCGTCGTCAACAGGCGCAATCGCAACCGATTCCGCCGGGTGGTCACTAAACGCCTCAGCTTGCCTCTCACGTCTCGTCCATTTATCGTTGCTTCTGCACCTATGCCTCACAAGAAGCGCCGAAATTCCACCGCAAAGAAATCGACCAAAGTTCCTCTTGCTCCGTCCGAGCAAGCCGACGGCTCGCCCAAGCCAACCAACACGAAGACTCCGGCCAGCGCTAGCGATCGTCGACGACTCCGCCTCGTCCTCCCTGCGCTGTTACAACATTCCGGACTACCGTCTGGAGCATCCCGATTTCCGCATCTTCATGTCGGGCGAAGGATCGAGTCTGGAATATCAAGTTGAAGGCGACCTGAGCGCCACTGCGCCGCCCATTCGCGAATCGAAATACCTCTCGCGCGAGCAGTGCATCGCCATCTACCGCTGGATGCTGCTGAACCGCCGCATGGAAGTCGCGCTGGAGAATCTCTACAAGCAGGGCAAGGTGGTGGGCGGCGTGTACTTTGGGCTTGGGCAGGAGGGTTGCTCGTGCGCCTCGGCTTATGCCCTCGGGCCGGACGACTGGCTGGGGCCGATGATTCGCAACCAGGGCGCAATGCTGGTGCGAGGTTTCAGCGCGCGCGACATCATGCGCCAGTACATGGCCAAAGGCGATTCGCCCACGTGGGGGCGCGACGCCTCATCGCATTTTGGCGACTTCCAGCGGCGCAACGTCTGCGCGCCCATCTCTATGCTGGGCGAGTTGATCGGCGTGATGAACGGTGTGTGTCTGGGCGCGCGGCTGCAAGGCAAGAATGTTGCTGGGCTGACCTATGTTGGCGATGGCGGCCAATCCACTGGCGTCACTTACGAAAGCCTCAACTTCGCCGCTGTACAGAAGCTCGGGCTGGTGCTCATCGTCGAAAACAATCTTTGGGGCTATTCCACTCCCGCCGACATGCAATTCAATGTGAAAGATCTCGCCGAGCGCGCCATCGCCTATGGCATTCCCGGCGTGATTGTCGACGGCACCGATCCTTGCCAGGTTTACGACGCAACCCACGAAGCTTGCGAGCGCGCCCGGCGCGGCGAAGGTCCGACACTGATCGAGGCCAAGATGATGCGCATGAAAGGTCATGCCATTCACGATGCGGCGCAATATGTTCCGGCAAGGTTGTTTGAATACTGGCGGGCCCGCGATCCCATCGCGCGCTTCGAAAATTACCTGAGGAACGTAAAGGGTTGGCTGACTGCCGAGGACGATCAGAAACTGATTGCTGACGTCGAGCGCGAACTGGAAGCCGATCGCGACGCCGCGGTCGCTTCACCGATGCCCGATCCCGAAACCGACAAAACCCATCAGGGCGTGTACTGCGATCCGTCATGTCACGAGATCAAGCCGAAATACGGCCCGATCGTCGCCAAGCCGCGGGATATCAGTTCAAGTGAAAAAAAGATGGAAGAGACGGCGGTACATTTGAAGTGAACGGCTAGCGGTATACATCTTTGCGGTGACCGACCCGCAATATTAAAACCACTACGATATCTTCGACGATGTCGTACACAACACGGTAGTCCCCAACCCGGAGACGGTAGGCGTGTTCGTCTCCCTTCATTTTTCTCGTTCCGGCGGGATGGGGATTATCGGCAAGAGCGTCAATCTTCGTTGTAATACGAACTCGCACGGCGGTCGGCAGTCGCGCCAGGGAACGGGCAGCGGACTCCGCGAATTGAATACTGTAGCGCTTCTCCATCACTTAGCTACAGTCCAAGTTCCTTCTTGACCTTCTCCCATGGAATAGTCTTTTCTTTGCGCGCTTTCCTGATCAGTCGCAGGTCCAGTTCGTCTTCATAGCGCTCGATCAATTCCAGATCCTCGATCGGCACGATCGCCGCGACCGGCTTCTTTCGCCGATGGACAACAGTTCGCTCGCCGCCGTACTCGGCGCGGCTGATGATATCGGCAAACTGCGAACGGGCCGTACTCGTGGTCAGCTGCTTGGACATGTACAAATTGTACAGGTCGTACTAGTGGATTCGCAACATTAAACTCCCAGTCATCCCACAATCTCCTCAAACTTCATCGGATCGGGCCGGACTGGAATGGGCGGAGGCTCGATTTCACGCAGCACCTGGTAGGTATGCCGAATGCGGTGGATGACGGTGATGGTGCTGAGAACGGCGATGACCCAAAGCACCGGGCCCATGCGATTGAACAGCGCGCCGATGATCACCAGCACGATGCGCTCCGGCCGCTCCATGAAGCCAACCTTGCAGCTGGGGATGAGCGACTCCGCGCGGGCGCGCGCATAGCTCACCATCACCGAGCTGACCATCACGAAGGCCACCATCACGACGTAGAAGAAGCGATTGGCGCGGGCGTAGTAGACCAGCAATCCAAAGAACAGCGCCACATCGCTATAGCGATCGATAACGGAGTCGAAGAAGCCGCCGAACTGGGTGACCTGATTCGTGGCCCGCGCCACCCGGCCATCCACCATATCGAAGATGCCGGCGGCGATGATCACCAGCCCGGCCCAGAGGAACATGCGGCGCTGGTTATCGGCATGCGCGTAGCCGAACAGGATGCCGGCAATTACGTTGATCAGCAGTCCGATGAAGGTGAGCGCATTGGGCGAAATGCGGGTGAGGGCCAGGCCGTGCACAATCTTGTACAACAGCCATTTGCAGGACCGCCCAACTGCGCTTGTCCAGGTCATGCCGTCTCGTCTAGGCTTCGTCGTGAATGGTGACCAGCTTCAGCACCTCAAGCTCGCGTTTGCCCGTAGGCGTGATCACTTCGCTTACGTCACCCACCTTCTTACCCATTAAAGCGCGGCCTATGGGCGAACTGGTGGAGATTAATCCCTTCGTAACATCCGACTCTTCGCTGGTCACCAGCTTGTATTCGATCTTCTCGTCTTTGGTGGAGTCATAGACCACTACGGTCGAGCCGATAGCCGCCCGGTCGCGAGGAATGTTGGCCATGTTGACCATCGACAGGTCGGCCATGCGCTGTTTCAGTTGACCCAGCCGGGCCCGCACAAACTCCTGCCGCTGCTTGGCCATGTGGTACTCGGCGTTCTCGCTGAGATCGCCCATGGCCACAGCCTTCTTCAGTTCTTTGGGCAGTTCGTGGTTCAGCTCGTGTTCGAGGAGCGCAATTTCCTCGGACAGTTTTTTCTTGATATGTTCAGGCATACTTCGGAATCACGTTTTCGGGCCACCGGCCGCCGCCCGAAGACATTTTGTGATTATACGCGAGTCGCGGCCTGAATCGTGCCGTTTCCAGGGGCGACCGTCGCGGGACATTCCCGCAAGGCCTGGTTTCCCGAACGCCGGCGGTGGGTCAGTTTGAAATTTACGCGCTTACCCCGCGTCGGGTGGAGCACGCCTTTGAGGCGTGCAGATTGCAGCCCAATTCGATACGCGCTTTAGCGCCTGAGGTAAATCTACCCCTTACCTCAGCGGCTGAGGCCGAGACCTTCAGAGGATCTCAACTGCACGCCTGAAGGCGTGCTCCACCCAGGATCACTTGACCACAATTTCAGGCCGGCCTGTTTCCCGAAAGCCGCGTCAATTGACCGTTTTCGGGGAACGGGAATATAATCGATACATAATGTAGTTGTTCCCCTTCATATCCCAGTGCACTCTGGGGAGAGTGCTCCGGCCCTCATGAATAACCTAAGCTTCAGCATCGGAGACAAGGTCGTTTACCCGAATCACGGGGTGGGCGTAATCGAGCAGATCAGCAGCAGGACGATCGGCACACAGATCGAAAGATTCTACCTCCTGAAGATCAAAGCCAGCAGCCTGAAGGTGATGGTGCCCGCGCACAACGTGGGCAGCGTCGGACTGCGGCGCGTGGTGCGCAACGGCGAGGTGCAGAAGATCCTCGATTTTCTCACCGATGGCATATGCGAAAGCCATGCCGACTGGAAGTACCGCTTCAAGGAAAACTCCGACAAGATGCGAACCGGCTCCCTGCTGGATGTTGCCGAAGTGTTAAAAGGGCTTCTTCTGCTCGCTCAGGGCAAGCCGCTCAGTTTCCGCGAAAAGAAAATGCTGGAGCGCGCTCGCTATCTCCTGGTGAGCGAATTGGCGATGTCGAAGAATTGGGAAGAGCCCGACGTCGAGGAGCTGCTGAACAAAGCTTTATCGAAATGCAAACTCCGGTTCCCTGAAGCGTCGAGCATGGAATCCTGATCTCTCAGCGGCTCGGTTTTTGAGGGCGGGGTGGCTTAGCCCATTAATTCCTGAAAAAAACTGACGAGTTTTCAGGCAGGATGCGTGGCTTTTTTGGGAAGGCCAGAAAAGAGTGGCTGTTGCACGTTCCGGTTACCAGAATTGCTGAAAATGTATCGGAGTTGCTAGCCAAGACCGAGTAGAGGTCGGAGTTCCTCCTCGGCGAACTTCTCAAGACTAGCCAATGCCTCGGGGTCTTCCGCCAGTTCTTTAGAAACCGCCTCTTGCGCTTGTTTCCAGAGGCCTTCTGGACTGCTAGTTGTTTTCATCTTTTTGCACAAATCCATAAAGCGATTCTTATCGTCTTCGTCCCCGTGATCTGGTAAGGGTGGCATCACCTTGCGGGCTATTACTCCGCCAGCGGCGTGCGCTTTTAACATCGTCCATAGCCACTGTCTGGCTTCTTCCTCTGTTGTCGGGGCCTTTAGATCGCAAGGTTGAACCGAAGCCAGCGTCCCACCGTAATCGTCAATCGTGGGGTCGTAGCACAGTTTCGCGGGAAAAGAATCGTAATTCTTCATGCCCGCCATCGTGAAGTAGAAAAGATGGGCGGCTTCGTGGCAGCAAAGGGCGTGAGCGAATCCCGGCGCGGACAGTTGGGCATACATCCCCCGATAGGCGCGTTTGAACTTTTCTGTCTTTTTCTGCTCATCCGAGATTCCGTCCGTATTGATAGTGATCGGCACTCCACCAGTGTACCGAAATCGCTTTTTGGCAGACGGCCGAGTTCTTGGGCAAGAGAGGGTTATTAGGCAAGGCCGGGGGCCTTACCCAAGAAAGGCAAATAAATGACGAATATTTGGGCAGATCGAAGAATTCTTGGACAGAAGTCGAAAGAGTTCACAACTCTTCTGGCGCTGCTATGTCGCTTTGTTGTACTCGGGCGGCCCGGCTATATAGAACCCGCGCGTAGCTGGATCGGTCAATCCGAGAGCAAGTTTCAACCGAAAGCAGAATCTCGTTTCGCGGCGCTTTTTAAAGGCGTCGCGATATTTGACAAACCCGTAGAAGTACAGAGCGAGATCGCCCCTTTCTATCGTAGCGGCGGTCTGTGGATCGAGAAGTCTAGTAATTGGCAGCATTGCATTCGGTGGCATGGTTGCACCGAAGTCGCCGACACGAGTTACCTCGTCATAACCGGGGGTCGGCGGCAGCTCCTTCGCCCAGTCATCTTGTGCGGGAACGACTTCCAATCTTGCCGCCCACTCGTTTATCCAAGCGGGGCTGTTACCTTTGTTTTGAATCGTGCAAGCAAGTCGATAAATGCCGGTTGCAAATTTGGTTTCAGTGCTTGGCGGCGGCTGCACCAGACTGTCTGGAACCTGTTCCATTACAGCGACGAGCCAAGCTCGTTCCTTCTGTTGTGTAGCGCTGGCTTGAACAACAGCGGCTACGGCGGCAGCGCCGGAGAAGAGGGCAATCGCGCCCGTGATAATTACGTACCACTTGAACCATGTGTCGGGGGATTGTGGGGCAATGACAAGGGGGCTTGGCACTATCTCCACTTTCGGAATGCCGCCCTCGCGTGGATGCTGGGTGGATTGGGGTTGATCGGCGGGTTGCTGATCTTCTGGTGGTTTTGTTTTCGCGTTGATTTTAGAGGAAGCCTGCGGCTTGGTTTTGCGGTTGCTGCCCTTTTGTTCCTGGTCGGCTGGTGCATTCTGGCCGACCGTATGGCCCAGACTTGGTGCGAGCAGCAGTACCGTCAAGAGGCATACGATTGTGGTGCGCATGGGCGCATTCTACGCCACAGCGGGTCGATTCCAGAACGTCGGGTCAATTCCAAGCTTGTACATTTCGTGAATCAGAACCACGATGGGCGGGTCGAATCCCCGCCATTTTTTTTCGTGATGATGTGCTGCTTGCCTAAGTGCCAACACAAGTCATAAAATGCAACGGCCTTCTGACCACCCACTCCGGACTTGGGGAGCTGAAAGCTTATGCCAGGAACTCTGCACATCTTCCGTTTGAAAGCTGACCCGCTCCAATATCAGGTGAACTATAACCTCGGCGCCAACTCATGGGTCCAGGTCTTCGATCCAGTGGGGATCGACGAATTTCTGCGGCACAGCACGGCTCTGCCAGTCAGCGAAGTCGATGCCATGCTGGACGAATTGCGCTCCCAGGGCCGGACGACGGAAGCCAACGTCGATATCGCGGAATTGCATCTGGGTGAAATGGGCTTCGCCGAATCGCCTAGCGACGAATAGCGTTGCCCATCGGTCGGTTCTGCATTGGCTCTTCGCTCGCTGATGCTCTGCTCGGGTAGTGCGGCGCTTCAGCGCCGCGTTCCAGCCCTTTATTTTTTCCCCGGCCGGCTTTAGCCAGCGGCACTAATCCTGTTCCGACTTTTTTCGCAGCCTGTTCAGTCGTGCCGCAAGCAAGTGCCTTGTAAGAGGGCACGACTTCAGTGTCTGCGTGAGAACCGTGTCGTCCCCGGGGGACTCAGGTGCTTTTCCCACCTAACCCAGCACTCCGCTCCGCTCCGTGCCGGGCTATCATGACGCCGCGCCTGCGGCGCTCGTTTCTCGAGCTTCTTACTCCGCTGCCCAAAAGAAAAATTAGTTCTCACGCAGACTCTTCAGTCGTGCCGAAAGAGCATGCTTGAAGATTCTGAGCCGGCTTTAGCCGGCGCCAGCTTTACGCTGCCCGGCGGCTTCTTGCCAAGAGCTGCAACATCAGCGGGGAGCGATCGCATGGTCACTTGCCGTTGTCGCCGGTCAGGACGCTCCTCCAGCAGCAGCCCCGCGCGCAGAAATATCTCGCTGAGACAATCCAGGGCCTCTGAAAACCAGCGGTGGACCGCGGCCTTGGAGTACCGCAGCATCTCGCCGACTTCGTCAAGCGAGAAGTCGTACAGCCCCACCAGGGTGATGATCTCGGCATGGTCATCGCTGAGCCGCGCGAGGCAGAGCTCAACATCGCGTGTGAATACTGCCTGCTCTTCGAAGCTGGGAATGCTGTGATGGGAGACGCGGGCGCGAAAGAATTCCCGGCCCAGCAGGGAAGGTAATCGGCCCACCTGGCAGGAGAGCTCAAAGAAGTGGCGCACCAGCGCCAGCGTTTGACTGCGGAAGCACAGCATCTCCGGCCGCGGATCCATCTCGTCTACTTCCGCAACCGGCGCGGGATGGTTGTCTTCTTCGCGAAGCATTAGCTGGGCTTTGCGGGCCGCAAGTATCGAAAACCTCATGGTAGCCTCCCGCACGCTAGCTGCGGTTGAGCCATACCTTCGAGTTTCAGCGGCGCCTCAGGCTGAGGCGTGGACTTGCGAAGCAGCGAGCGACGGCCCGCATTTCCGGGGAATGTGTAGTGAGTGAGAATCTGTCCGCACGGTTCGCAATAGCTTTCCGAAGACCGGCAACGACGCAAGCCGAGCGATCCACACCGCTCGCAGTATTTCAGCTCGTACGCAGTATCTTGCATTTCATGCTCCCTCTGCTTTGAACATGAAAAAAGCCCCGCGGCGCGCGTGTGGCGCGTACACAGGGCTCGTTTCAGTTACGATGACCTGCTACTGGTTATTTGGTTATATGGAGACTGACGGCTGGAGCCACAGCGTGGGACCTGCGGAGATTGCGACGGTGGAACTCTCTGGCTGCGCTTCCGGCCTGCCCGATTCTCAAGAGAGCATCCGCTCGTCCTGCCGGCGGCTGAAATAGCCCTCTTCATATCCGGACTTCAGAATGCTTCCGTTCTGCACAATGACGCAGAGTCTTCCGGAAAATCGCAGGCTGCGGAGAAGCTTCTCCGTGGCGGCGGAGAGCACTTCGGCGCCTCTGATTTTGCGGCGGAATTCCGCAAAGGTCTGATCTTCAATGGTGATGTTCGGTTCCGTGTCCTTCATTTCTGGTTACCTCGGCCAGGGCCACAGAACTCCGGGATTAGTTCGACTTTGGCACAGGGAAGCAAGTTCGTCAATAAAAATATTGCTTTAAGCATATTACTAAAGTACATGTATTGCTGTTGGCAAATTGCTCGAAATGAACCTTCAAGATCTGCAGGACCAACTGCGCACTCACATCCGCGCCCGCATTGCCCGGGGAGAGCTCACCGGAGTCAGCCTGGCTCGGGCCGCCGATTTCCCCCAGGGCCATCTCTCCAATTTCCTGAATGCTCGCCGCGGTCTGAGCCTGGAATCGATGGACCGCCTTCTGGAGACCCTCGACATCGGGGTGCTCGATCTGCTGGACGCCAAAGATATTCACCAGCGGTTTGTGCTGCCAGGCGCAGCCGAAGGTGTCGAAAAGATTGCGGTGGTGTCCGCGGAAAATGCGGCCTTGGCGCGCTTTGCTCCCGATCAGATTCTGGAGACACGCAGCTTCAACCAGTCCTTCCTGCGCAAGCTGAAGCCGCGCTCCGCCGAAGACCGTCGCGACTGGCTGCGCTTTGTGCTGATCAGGATGGCGGTGAAGGGCACCAATCTGTTTCCTTCGAGGACATCGGCCGCAATCCTGCTGATCGATCGCCATTACAGTTCCCTGCAACCGTACCGTCGTCTTCAGCCCAACGTCTACGCCGTCAGCTTTGGTGGGCGTTGTGTTATGGGATATGTGTCGGTCTTCGACGATTACCTGGTGCTGCGCCCGCGCGATTCCCAGCAGGAAGTCGAGATGCTGAGAATCGAGCGCGGCAGAAGCTATTCCGAATACATTGTTGGCCGCGTCTGTCACGTTGGGCTGGAGGTTTGACTCCATTGCTCTCTGCTATGATTTCGCTACCACTCGATGACCCATGGAGGAGAATGTGGAGGAACGTAGTGCAGCAACTCCGGGCGTACGCCGGGATGAGGACATTGCGCTCGACCTGATGAAGTTCGTTGCCGTCACGACGGGATACGGAAGAGCGGGTTCGGCGGCGGCGGGTTTCCAGGCAGGCGGCGAATCGAAAGCTGAGGACTATGCGCGGCATCTGCTGGAGCTGTATGGACAATGCCTGGCAGCGGTGCAGGGCAAGAAATAATCTCGCAGGGCGAAAGAACCTGCACCTTTTGCAAGTCCGCCCGATAAGCAAAAACTCTTCCGTCCATAAAGACTTCTTATAGGCGAAGCTTGCGTCCGCAGGCGCGTTGCCTTGATCTATTGAAGCAGACGGGCCGGATTGTTACAGACGGCCCACGTGAGAGCTTCGATGGATAGCACGACTCGCCCACCGACATGGCAGGTTCTGCTTGCTTTCGGCATTGTCTACTTCGTTTGGGGCTCGACCTTTCTGGCTATCCGCGTGGGCGTGCGCGAGGTCCCGCCGTTCTTGCTGGCGGCGATGCGTTTTCTGCTGGCGGGAGGCGCCTTATACGCCTGGATGCGGGCGCGAGGCACGGCTTCACCGCGTGGCCGCGAATGGCTTTCGGCGGCGATCCTCGCGGTGCTGATATTCGTGGGCGACTACGGAATGGTTTTCTGGGCGGAAACGCGCGTGCCATCGGGAGTGACCGCGGTCATGATGGCGACCATCCCCGTCTTCATGGCGCTGTCGGAGATACTTTTCCTGGGAACGCAGCGGCTGACGCTGCGGCTCGCGCTCGCGCTGCTGGTGGGAATCGGCGGAGTTGTGGTGCTGGTGAGCCACTCGCTGGGACTGGGCGAGAGCGCCATCGATCCGGCGGGCGCAATTGCGCTGTTGATTGGTGCGATGAGTTGGTCGGTCGCGTCTGCGCTCGCAAAGAAGTTACCGTTACCGTCGTCGAAGCCCATGAGCTCCGCCGCCCAGATGTTTTGCGGTGGAGTATTCCTCACACTTACCGCAGCGTCGCTGGGAGAATTTCGCGGATTTCATCCTCTGGCGGTTTCACGCGCGGCCTGGATCGCGCTGGCGTATCTCATCGTCGCCGGATCGATTATCGCCTTCACAGCGTATGTGTGGCTGATTCATCACGAATCTCCGACCAGGGTCGGCACCTATGCGTATGTGAATCCCGTGATCGCGGTGGCGCTGGGATACTTCTTCGCCGGCGAAGCCGTGGGAGCACGAACCTTGTTGGGAACGCTGCTGGTGCTGGTCAGCGTGGTCGTCATTACCACGATGCCGGCAAGAAAGAGTACGCCGGCGCGCCTCCAAGAGGCACTCCCCGCCGGTGAGGCCTCGGAAGGCTAAGGCTCACTTATAATCAGACCCCTAACTTGTAATGAGTTCTCCCAACACTTCACAGGCAAGCCTCGCCAGCAACGAACTTTTCGCCAGCTCCCGCTCGCAGCGGCGCCGTTGGATTTGGATTGTGCTGCTCTGGGCGATCATTTACGTTCCCGGCTTGTTCTCGCCGCCGCTGTTGGACGATGCCGATTCCGTCCACGCTGAGGCCGCCCGCGAAATGCTGGTCCGCCACGATTGGACCACGCTCTATATCGACGGCGTGCGCTATCTGGAAAAGGCTCCGCTGCTGTACTGGGGCATGGCAACCAGCTATGACGTTCTTGGCGTGAAGGACTGGGCGGCGCGGTTGCCGCTGATTCTCGCCGAGTTGTGGCTGTTGCTGGCGACTTACTCGCTCGGCAAGCGGACGTTGGGAGAGCGCGCCGGCTTCTGGGCTGCGATTGTGCTCACTGTGTCGGTCGGACCGTATCTCTTCACCCGAATTCTGATTCCCGACATGCTGATACCTCTGTGGCTCACGTTGGGATTCGACTTCTTCCTGCGAACGCTGGAAGAAGAGCCGCCGTCGATTGCATCGTGCTGGGGACTGGCGGCGACGGCTGCGTTGAATGTTCTCACCAAGGGCCTCATCGGGCTGGTATTTCCCGCGGCCATCGTCGGGCTCTACTTGATTTTCACGGGAAACTTGAAACACCTGCTGCGCATGCGTCTGCTATCCAGCACGCTGGTGTTGCTGATCATCGCCGCGCCGTGGCACATTGCCGCTGCCGTCAAGAACCCTGCTGCCGGTCAATCGCGGGGCTTTCTGTGGTTCTATTTTGTCAACGAACATTTCCTGCGCTATCTCGGCAAGCGCATCCCGCGCGACTACGATACCGTCCCACTGCTGATTTTCTGGGCGCTGATGCTGTTGTGGCTGTTTCCCTGGTCGGCGTTTCTTCTTCAGGCGCTGGCGCGGGTGCCGCATCGCTGGAAGCAATGGCGCAGCGGCATGGACAAAGCACAGCGAGCGATGCTGCTCTATGCCATCTGGGCTGCGGTCATTCTGTTGTTCTTCAGCTTTTCTACACGCCAGGAGTATTACGCTGTTCCGGCATTGCCGGCGCTCGCACTGCTGATTGGCGGCTGGCTACAGCAGGAAGACGACTCAGCGAAAGATTCCGCGCTGCGTAAGGCCGGGCGGATGGGATCTATTGCGTTGGTCGTGATTGCAGCTGTTGTTTTTGCAGCGGCGATGTTCCTGCTGGCGCAGAGCCAGAGCGCCGCTGCAGGTGGCGATCTTGCCGACTTGCTCAAGAAGAACCCGAACGAATACGCGTTGGCGTTCGGTCACATTTTCGACTTAACGCCGCGTGCTCTCGGACTCTTTCGCATTCCGCTGGCGACGTTCGCCATCGCGCTGTTCGTGGGCTGCATTCTCAACTGGTTTTATCGTCGCCGAAGCCGAAGCAGCGCTGCCAACTGGGTGCTTACGATCATGATGGTCTTCGTGCTCTTCGCCGTGCATCAGGGATTGGTGATGTTCTCGCCCATTCTCTCTTCGAAGAAGCTGGCCGACGCGGTCGAGCAGGAATTTCGTCCCGGCGACGTGATTGTCTCCTATGGGACGTATGAGGACGCCTCGACCTTGAACTTCTACGTTCATCAGCCGGTACACGTGGTGAACACGCGGACCGAGGGCGACCTGGATTATGGATCGCTGTTCCCGGATGCGCCGGCCATCTTCGAAAACGATGCGTCGCTGGACGCGTTGTGGCGGGGACCGCGGCGCGTCTTCCTTTGGGTAGAGGAGGACAAGGTTCCGGCCTATGTCCGACAGAGTGGGAGCTATCAGCTCGCTCGCAGCGGAGGCAAATTGATCCTGATGAACCGCATGTGGGCGGGAGATCAATAGCGACGGGCTTCGTCGTTGTGCCGTGACCAGCCGCAGTTTTCCGTGGTGTCCCGCTCGTAAATCACTTGCATCTTGAAAGTCATACTTGATACCTTCCTCCTCAGATGTCTGGCAGGCCTAAGTCGAAGCACCGCTCAGGCTGCCCGGTCAATATCTCTCTGGAGATGGTGGGGGACCGCTGGTCACTGCTGATCGTCCGCGACATGATGGTGCGCGGCTTCAGGAGCTTCAAGGAATTTCAGGATGCGGGCGAAGGAATTGCCAGCAACATCCTGGCGGACCGTCTGCAGAAGCTGGAAAAGTTCGGGATCATCACCGGCGAAACCGAAGCTACGGACGGACGGCGGGTGAACTACCGGCTCACCAGGAAAGGTATCGAGCTGGCGCCCGTGGTGCTGGAGTTGCTGATCTGGGGCGCGCGCTATGAAGACACCGGAGCGCCTTGCGCATTGATCAGCAAGCTGGGGAAACATCGCAAGGAACTGCTGGCCGAGGTCCGGCGGCGCTGGCAAAGGCGGGATTCAACGCCGCTTCAGGCAAAATCGGGCGAGTGGCTGTGGCCGTGAGAGGAGCGCATGCGCAGAATTCTAGTTTCAAACCTGATATCGCTGGACGGATTTTACGAGGGGCCGAAAGACGAGATCGACTTCTTCTTCGTCGATCAGGAATTCCTTGCCTATGCCGCGCACATGCTGAATTCGGTAGACACGATTCTGTTCGGCCGCAAGACTTACGAGCACATGGCGGCTTACTGGCCGGCAGCACCGGCGGATGCAGTCGCGGACAAGATGAACAGTCTTCCTAAGATTGTGTTTTCGAAGACGCTGCAGAAGGTCGACTGGAACAACTCGCGGCTGATGAAGGGCGACGTCGCCGAAGAAGTTAGAACGTTGAAGCAACAGCCGGGTGGAGACATGGTCGTGCTCGGCAGTGCAACGCTGGCGTCAGCGTTGATGCAACTGGGGCTGATCGATGAGTACCGTGTCCTGGTTAATCCGGTTCTGATTGGCAGCGGCAAGCCACTGTTCCGCGGCATCACGGAACGAATCAAAGTGAAACTGCTGGCGACCAGGTCTTTGGCATCGGGAATGGTCATTCTGTCGTACGGAAAAGCCTGATGGCTTATTGCGGGCGATTTATTCGCACAACCTTTAGTCACACAATAAGGAACGCAGGATGGAACTGAGCACTTATCTTTACTTCAACGGCGATTGCGAGGCGGCATTCAAGTTCTACGAGCAGTGCACGGGAGGCACGATTGAAACGATGCTCCGGCATGAAGGAACACCGGCGGCTGGGCATGTGCCGCCGGACTGGCAAAACAAAATCTTGCACGCTCGTATGAAGATTGGCGATCAGTGGCTGATGGCAGGGGATGCGCCGCCGGGACGCTATAGCCAGCCGCAAGGTTTCTCGGTCTCGCTCGCGCTGAATGACGTGAAGAAGGGTGAGCGCATTTTCAACGCACTGGCCGAAGGTGGGAAGGTTTGTATGCCATTCCAGAAGACCTTCTGGGCCGCGGGCTTTGGCATGGTCACAGATAGGTTCGGCGTTCCGTGGATGATTAATTGCGGAGAGGCGGACTGAGTCCGCGAAGAACCGAGGCAGGGTGGACTGAATCTTTACGCGATGCCTGGCTCGGGAGACTTCGGTCTCCTCGCCGGCAGAGCTTTGGAGGTGGTTATGAAAGGGAAGTTGGCAAGAACGATCGCAATGGTAAGTGCATCAGCAATGCTGGTGCTGGTAGTTGGACTAAGTTTGGTGTACGGAGCAGCGGCGCCGGACGCCAAGACGCAGTACAGCAGCATGGCTCCGCTCGATCAGTACCTTATGGCCGATCGCAATGTGGAGATTGCGCTGGCGCGCAGCGCGGCCCCTGACGCCATTTCGCGCGACGCGACCGTCATGGTGCTGACCGAGCACGGCTACGTGACCGCGGTGGAAGGCAAGAATGGTTTCGTCTGTATCGTGGAGCGAGCATGGATGTCCCCCGACAACTCTCCGAGCTTCTGGAATCCCAAGATGCGGGGGCCCCTTTGCTTCAATCCTCCAGCCGCGCGATCGATCCTGCCGACTACTTTGGAGAGGACGAAGATGGCGCTGGCGGGTAAGTCGAAGTCCGAGATTATCGCTGCCAATAAAGCCGCATACGACAGCAAGGAGTTGCCGCCGCTGGAGGCGGGCTCGATGAGCTACATGATGTCGAAGCGGGCATATCTCACCGCGAACGGAGGCAACCTGGCTCATGTGATGATTTACACGCCTCACATGGATCCCGCGGCATGGGGTGTCGGTGTGCCCAACTCACCGGTTACGCTGAACCCCCAGTTCAAAGACGCTGAGCCGATCGATGTCTGGGTGATTTCGGTTGGCAAGTGGTCGGACGGAACTGCGGCGCCGGTGATGTAGTGCGGAGAGGAGTATCGCAATGAGCAAAGATGTGGAAAACCGCAGGATCGTTTCGCAAGATGAGTGGCTTGCCGCTCGCAAGCAATTGCTGGCCGAAGAGAAGAAATTGACCCGTCATCGCGATGAAGTCAATCAACTGCGGCGCGGGCTGCCGTGGACGAAGGTTGAAAAGAATTACGAATTCGACGGCCCGAACGGAAAGGTCACGCTCAGCGATCTGTTTGACGGCCGCAGCCAGTTGATCGTGTCGCATTTCATGTTCGGTCCAGGATGGGGCGAAGGATGCGTGGGCTGCTCATTCCGCTCGGACAACGCGGTCGGCGCGCTGGTCCACCTGGCAAATCACGACGTCTCCTATGTGACGGTTTCGCGCGCCCCGTTGCCGGAGATTCTGGCGTTCCAGCAACGCATGGGCTGGACATTCCCGTGGGTCTCTTCCTTCGCCAACGACTTCAACTACGATTTTCGCGTGTCCTTCACTCCGCAGCAGATCGCGACCGGGACCGTTGACTACAACTATTCCGACTATCGCGAATTCCTTAGCGAAGAGATGTCGGGCGTCAGCGTTTTCTACAAAGACGAAGCTGGCCAGATCTTCCACACCTACTCAACCTTTGCCCGCGGCGACGAGCTGGTCGATACAGCGTACATGTATCTCGATCTCACACCGAAGGGGCGCAATGAAACCGGCCCGCACTTCAACTTAATGGATTGGGTGCGCCACCACGACAGGTACGACAACGCCGTTCCCGAGAAGGCAAGCTCTTGTTGCCATGATTAGGCTGCCTGGACGCCGCCTGAAGGCTCGCTCTACCTGGCAATTACTTCGGCCCCGGCGGTGCCGCGGGCTTCACGAACCTCGCGTCATCCATGGGCACGTTCTTTTTTACCTCGTCAATTTTGATAGTGAAGCTGCCACTGGGGCGTGCGATCGTCCAGCGATACGGAGTCTTGACGCCGCCAACCTCGCGGTAGTCGGCGAAGTCAACCTGCGTGGGATTGAAGCCGAGCGGTGTATTGGCATAGTGGACCATCCGAACCAGCAGCCCGGAATCCTTATCGAAGTAGAGCTTCACTGGCGGCTGCCCCTTAGCGAGGCCAATAACGACGTTGGTCTCGTGATCGCCCACTTTCTCAGCGTGATCATCGAGCTTCAGTTCTGTAAATTCACGCTCCAGTTGGGTCGGATAGAAGGCTTCGGCATCCAGCTTGGCGGCTTGCTGATCCGCCGGCGACATTTCACGCGGCGGACGGCCGGGAAAGGAAATCCAGCCAGCCTGGCCGTTGTAAGCGGTGGTGCTGTCGCCTTTTTGCATATGCATGACGGAAACGCGCTGGTCCGGGGCCTTGGTATAGATGTCGATGGGAATTGGCGGCCCGTCCGGCATCACAGCGTTGCCTTTCTCGATGCGGTTGGAAACTTTGTCGAGCGCAGCCGCTCCTCCGATGGCTTGAATATATTTCGCCACAACCGGTGCGCCTGAGGGAAGCTTAGCCGAGATCCGTGGTTTCCTCATTCTGGTGTGTAGCCTCCATGGCTTCCGGCTTAGGCGCTTCCGCTATGACCACGATGGCCGGAATAGCCTGCGGATGCGCCGAGCCGCGGTGACATGTATTGCAGGTGACCTGACGCTTGCCGTCAAAATTGTCCTTGTTGATGGCGAACATCATCTGCATCATCTCGCGAGCAGTCTTCTTCTCCTTCTTATCGTCCTTGTCAAACTCGAGCTTGCCCTGGTTTTCGACGTGGCAGAAGTTGCAATCCACGCCGAGCGCGGCCGTGATGAACTGCATCGACGGGATCAACTCGTCTGCCGGAATGTCCTTGAGGACCTTGATGTTCTTGAATTTCTCAGCGGCTGTCTGCGGCGTTGCGGATGAAGGAGACTGGGCCGGATGAGCATAAACTGCGATGATGGCTCCGCCAAGAAAGAAGACCGCGATACCAGCAGCCAGCCAGCCGAAACTGCGCGCATGGCTGGCTATAGCCTTTGCCTGTTTAATCACCTGTATCACCTCTCAGGATTGCGTAGTGGAAGTCTAACAAAAGGTCAGCGCAGACGAGGTCCAGGCTAGAAGCCATCTCATAAATGAATGTGTCAGGGCACGGCTTCAGCCGTGCCGACGGCGGACCGTGATTGATGTGGGCTTTAGAGACTGTGTCGCAACCCGGTGTCGCCGCTCTGCGGCTCACGTTTTGTCCCACTTTGAGCGTGGGCTGACGCCCACGCCTAACCCCATCTCGCCGCTGCGCGGCTAGTTTGATCGGTTGTTCGGGCCGTTTGTTCCACCAGAAAATTTGTTTTCCGGTCGCGACACAGTCTCTTTAGCCCTCGGGAACTCTGGTGTTACAGTCTCTAAAGCCCGGATTCTCGTTGTAGTCGGGTTCGGCACGGCTTGAAGCTGTGCCCTGATACAAACCATTCCAAAGGCGACTTTTTCCGCAGCCTGTTCAGGCGTGCCCTGACACAATCCGAGAACAATTTATGGGATGACCCCTAGTCTGTCGCGGGCCAATCGTCGTCACACCAGGTTGTGACGTGTGTACTCCGTCCTAGTGACCAATGCAGTACAATCCATTCTTCTGTGGTTGTGAGCGTTCCAACTTCCGCCGTTCGCTTCCGCAGAGCGTTTTCAGGCTGCTTTGTCCGCCTCGGCCCGGGTAGACGCTTTTGAGAATTCGCCATGTTCAAACGAGTGCTGATCGCCAATCGCGGCGAGATTGCCGTGCGCATCATCCGCGCCTGCCGCGAGATGGGTATCGAATCGGTGGCCGTCTTCTCCGACGTGGACCGCAAGGCGCTGCACGTCCGTAAGGCCGACTACGCCTATCACATCGGCAAGCCGACAGCGAGCGAGTCCTATCTCAACATCGAGAAGATTCTCGACGTGGCGCGCCGCAGCCAGGCGGAAGCGATTCATCCCGGCTATGGTTTTCTCTCCGAGAACGCAGGCTTTGCGCGTGCCTGCGCTGACGCGGGCTTCAAGTTCATCGGGCCGTCGCCCGAGTCGATGGAGATGATGGGATCCAAGACCCGCGCCCGTCAGCACATGAAACGCGCGGGAGTGCCCTTTGTGCCGGGCTCGGAGCGCGGGCTGGACCTGGACGCTGCCGAACGCATGGCGGAGCAGATTGGCTATCCGGTGATGCTGAAAGCGGCAGCGGGTGGAGGCGGCAAGGGGATGCGCATGGTCGCTTCGCCGTCGGAGCTGCATTCCGCCTACGAGGCCGCGCGCAGTGAGGCCCAGCGCTCCTTCGGCGACAACGAAGTCTACATCGAGAAGTTCATCGTCAATCCGCGGCACGTCGAGATGCAGATCTTCGGTGACCAGCATGGCAATGTCGTGTATCTCGGCGAGCGTGAGTGTTCGGTGCAACGACGCCATCAGAAGGTGATGGAAGAGTCGCCGTCGCCGATTGTGGATGACGAGATGCGTCGCCGTATGGGCGAAATCGCGGTTCGCGTCGGTAAGGCGGCCAACTATCACAATGCCGGCACCGTGGAATTCTTACTCGACCAGGAACGTAATTTTTACTTCCTCGAAATGAACACCCGATTGCAGGTTGAGCATCCGGTGACCGAATTCGTGACTGGACTCGACCTGGTGCATTTGCAAATGCACGTTGCGGCGGGCGAAAAACTTCCGTTTACGCAGGAGGACATCAAGCTGCGCGGGCACGCCATCGAATGCCGCATCTATGCCGAAGATCCCGACAACAACTATTTCCCATCGCCGGGGCTGATTACGCGCATCATTTCGCCCTCCGGGCCGGGTATTCGCCGCGACAGCGGAATGTATGAGGGATGGACGGTCCCCATCGAATATGATCCGCTGCTGGCGAAGCTGGTCGGCTATGCGGAGAATCGTGAGCAAGCCATCAACCGGTTGCTGCGTGCGCTGTATGAGTATTTCGTCGGCGGAATCAAAACGAATACTTCGTTATTCCGCCGCATTCTGAAGGACCCGGATTTTCGCGCAGGAAACATCGATACCGGCTTTCTTGACCGCTTGCTGACCAAGCCGAGCAATGAGACGGACGTGCGTCGTCCGATTGTAGCCGCTATCGGAGCGGCAATCTTTGCGACCACGGATCCCAAGGCGACGTTACCCGGAGGGCCCGCGTCAGCGGTGCCTGCGAATGGCAATGGCGCCGCGCCGGTACCGGTTTCGAATTGGCGACGTACGGCGCGCGCGGAAGCGACGCGAGAGGCATGAGAGTAGGGCCGGATTGCCACGGTTTGGCGAAGGCTGGAACCCGGCGCCAGAAAAGTGGCTACTACGGAGCCGAAAAACGACTCGCCTATAATTATCGTGGAGTGAGCTATGGAGATGATGCTAACAGCCGTGTTTGAGGAAGTGCCTGAATCGGAGGGCGGTGGCTATGTTGCCTATGTGGAAGAGCTGCCGGGCGCGATTTCGCAGGGCGACAGCTTGGATGAAGCGCGCGAGAATCTGCGCGATGCCATTTCCTTGCTGCTCGAAGCCAACCGCGAGCTAGCCAGGCCCGAGCACGGCAAGCGAATCACGCGAGAGCCAATTAGAGTTGTCGCGTAATCGATGAAGCGCATTGACCTGCTGCGTCATCTGGAGGCGAACGGCTGCATTCTTCTCCGCGAAGGGGCCAAACACACCGTGTATCGCAATCCGAAGATGCACCGGACTGCCACCGTACCTCGCCACAAGGAGATCAAGAATCCGACAGCGGCGCGCATCTGCAAAGATCTTGGCGTGCGGGGGCTATAGCGACGTGCTGCCCGCCTCAGCCAAGAAGGTCCTTTGGGAACGGGGCACCTGGCTAGTTGCTAATTACTAACTGCTGATTGCTGATTGCTTCTTTATGACCTGCGACGTTGTTGTTGACGGCAAGCCCCATCACGTAGAACTGGAACGCGGCGAAACCACCTGGCTGTGCAACGTTGACGGCCAGGAGATCGAAGTGGATGCGGCGCTGACCGCGCGCGACGTGCTCTCCGTCCTGCTCAGCGGCAAGGCGTACGAGGTGAAGCGCGAGCGGTCGCTACAGGGCGAGCTCCACATGGTCATCGGCAGCGCCCGCTATGCCGTGGAAGTGCAAGATCCGCGCTCGCTGCGCAGTCGCCGAGCGCTGGCCGGCGTCGAGGTTGGCCCGCAAAAGGTAAAAGCTCCCATGCCAGGCAAAATCGTCCGCATTCTGGTGAATGAAAAAGACAAAGTCAAGGCCGGGCAAGGCGTCATCGTGATGGAAGCCATGAAGATGCAGAACGAGATGAAGTCCCCCAAAGACGGCGTGGTCCAGAAGATCCTTACGGCAGAAGGATCGACCGTGAATGCCGGCGATGCCCTGGCCATCATCGAATAGCCCCACGAGCCGCTCTGTTAATCAGCCGAAGGCCGCGTGGCAACGGTGAGCGGCACCACGGCGGTGTATGATGCTTTCACCCGGCTGGTGGAGGTACAGGCCACGAGCGGCAACACGCAGCTGCTGTACGCTCCCGACGGATATAAGTTTGCTTACATGACAGGCCAGTCCGTGCATAGGTATATTGCCCCGCTGGCGGCCGGGGTGCAGGCGGTATACACGGGAGCCACGCCCGCCGCTCCGGCCTATTGGCGGCACTCCGACTGGCTGGGGACGGTGCGCATGGCCTCGACGCCCACCCAGACGGTCTTCGGCGATCAGGCCTACGGGCCATTCGGCGAGTCGTATGCCAGCTCGGGTACGGGGCTGACCGACTTCACCGGCCAGAACAAAGACCTGACGAGCAGCATCTACGATTTCACGTTTCGGCAGTATAGCCAGATTCAGGGGCGCTGGATGGTGCCCGATCCAGCAGGACTGGCGGCGGTGGACATCACTAACCCGCAGACTTGGAACTGCTATGCCTACGTCGCCAACAACCCGCTGAGCAATGTGGATCCGCTCGGGCTTCATCCTTGCGGCAGCACTGGTGACTTTTGCGACGGTCCTGATAACGGTGCCGGTGAATGCTGTGGCGGTTTCGGAGGACCCTGCGGAGCTTGGTGCGCGCCACCCGGAATCATACAAAACGTGCCTACCCTGACGAACGCTTATCAGCAAAGTATGGGAGTGTACCTGAGCTGCCTAGGGTACAACTTCAACTGCGACGCAAATGGCAACTATCAGGCACAGGGCTCGTACGTCTGGACGGGCGGCAACGGAAGCAATCTAGACAAACAAACGGAACTCGCCGCCAGTCAGTTCGGACAAGCGGCATGTGCCGGCCAGGACGGGTCCTCCGTGGCGACGTGTATTCAGCAGGTTTACAACCAGCTGTCTACACAGAACCCAACTCCTAACGGTGGGAACTACGACTTCCAGTACGCGAGCTATGACCCGGCGACTGATGGCTGGACAATGCTCATCCAAATCAACGGGCAGTCCATCGATCCGAGTGACTTTTCCGGGTGCATGTTCGGGCGTTGCGGTTTATTCAACAGCATGGATTTCTCGCACGGCGATGGGACTTTCCATGTGGATACCGCCAATGTCTGGTTCTTCCCGGTGGGTACTTTTGTCCACGTGTTTGCAGACGTGCTAGCAGGTAATACGTGGTGGTGGCAGGGAGGCATCCCCCGATTTCCGTGATGCCTATTTGCGGGTTTCGCCTGATCATTTGCGTGCTCATTTTGGGAGCTGCCTTTTCCGCCGAAACAAAACCCGACGGCAGACAGCCGCTCTGGACTAAGCAGGTCCCGAACTATGCTGGGCTGGCCTTTATTGATAACACGACGCTCCTCCTCTATGGCATCGAGAGAACTGGCGATCTCTCCTCTCGTGAAAGTCCTGAAATCTCAAGTGCTTTCCGAGTGCAGGTGGCGTTGCTAGACGTTCGATCTGGAAAGCCGGTGCTCAGCGACAGCTGGGGCACGCGTCTATATGGCACAGACGTGCAAGTAACAGCCGGGGGGGTGCTGGTGAAGACGGGCGGAATCCTGCGGCTATATTCACCTGATTTTCGACAGTTTCGCGATTTGCCCATCACGCAAGATCCGAATGCGAGTTTTTTCATCAACATATCGGCAAGCGGTAAGACCATCATGGTTAGCCACTACTTCCAAAGGGATAAGGACTACATAAGCCATATCTCTGTACTTGATGCTGCGACGCTCAAAGTTCGATATTCCTGGGATCAGTACCCGCCTCTTCTTCATGCTTCATTATCAGACAACAGGTTTGCTGAGGCACGAGGAGGCGCAGTGAGTGTGACCGAGTTCGGAGGCGTCAATCCCACGGAGGTTGTCCCCGTTATAACTGACAAGAAGCCGGGCTGCGCTGCGGGAATTGTTGGCCCGAAAGTCATTTCGGATGCGTGGATGCTTCAGCGCGACTGCAAGCAAGTTCTCTTATGGGCTTCTGGAGACCAGCCTGAGCGGCTGGATGCGTTCAATGGGAGTGGCTCAACTGCAGCACCAGGAATCGCATGTAAACCCTACAATCCCGCTATGTCCGCTAAGATCGCGATAGCGTCGAGCAATCCGCAGTTCGTCGCGTTAACGCTCCCTGCTCTGAAAATCAAGAAGCCCCTGCTGGTGGAACGGCGCACGTGCCTCGACGGGCTTACGATTGCCGTATACGACCTAACCTCGAAGAAGCGGATCCTGGCGGTAGACATTGACCCACTGCCAACAGACTTTGCCTTGTCACCGGATGGTTCGATGCTCGCTGTCCTGAATGGTCGCACGGTCTCGGTTTACTCGGTGCCGGTCCAATCCATCCATTAGACTGAAGAGGGAGAGAGAGTGTGTGTGTGTGAGAGTAGAGAGACACGTCACCCCAACTTGGGAGGCGGGTGGCCCAGGCAAGCACTTTGATGAGTGAATGAACGATAGGGTGCCCCATCCAACCATCTTTTGGTTGGGTGGGGATTTTGGCTTTCACCAATCGAGGCGGAGAGCGTGATTGAATTTGGGTACAGCCGTGGCACAGCTCATGAAAATCCCCGCCCAAGCAAACCCGGCTTGGACGGGGCACCCTCAGCACCCTCAGGATGGTAGGCTGGGCCACCCGCCGAAAGGTTCGCTACTGCAATACGTGAGGCGCAAAGTATATAAGCCGCGAGTGAAGGCCATGGTATTTCCCAAAATGGGAATTATCAAAAGGGCAGTAATTCTAGCTTGCTTCTAGTCCAGAAGCTAAGACAACTACCTAGAGTAGATTAATGTAACTAGAGGCTAGAGGTAGGCTAAGTCCCAATTCGGGAATTATGTAATCGTCCTTTGGAAAATCCTGCGAACTTTGTTGCAAGCGATTGCAGCAACAAGTCATCCATAAGACCGATTTTCAGCAACTTGACGCGGCAGCAGAATTGCACATCCCAACAACGGTATTTTCTGTACAAAGACAAATGCAGGGCTGTGGCGGGTTAGCTGTGTGGCTGCTGTCGTTGTTGCCCTGTTCAATGCTTGGCGCCGGTCTCCAGTCCTTGACTCCTCGCGGCGCCGGACGCTGATGTACTTCTTTCGAGTCGAGGCGCGTTGCCGAGCTTCTTGCTCCGCAATAGCGAGGCGGAGATGGAGAGCCTGGCAATAGTGATACTTATGGTAACAGACGCACTGTTACCGAACCTGTTCCTATTTTTTACCTAAATAAGGAGGATCTTCCTTGAAACTGCGTATTGCTTTGCTCACACTATTGCTGGTGGCACTTGTGGCTGTTCCTGCAATAGCACAGGACATTTACGACAACGGTCCAACTAACGGTAACACCGACGCGTGGACAGTCAACTTCGGGTTTATCGTTAGCGATACCTTCAACACCAGCGTGGCTAACACCCAGATCACTGGCGTTACCTTCGCCACCTGGATGGCTCCGGGCGACGTACTGTCATCGGCTGAAGTGTCCATCACCTCGCTGGAAAACGGCGGCACCAGCTACTTTGACCAGACGGTGAGCTTTACCCAGAGCGGGTGCGTCGGCAACCAGTATTCGTACAACGTCTGCAACGAGAACGGCACCCTGGGCGGCGGCGGCGTGAATCTTGCCAGCGCCGGCACCTACTGGCTGAACATTCAGAACGCCAGCGTAGCTGACGGCGACCCGGTTTACTGGGACGAGAACTCCGGTCCGTCACAGGCTTCGGAGAACACCGTAGGCACGATTCCTTCGGAATCCTTCACGATTCTGGGAACCGAAAACACGACCACCAGCACCAGCACCAGCACTGGCACGGTTCCTGAGCCCAGCAGCATTCTTCTGCTTGGTTCCGGGATTCTCGGCCTTGCCGGTATCCTGCGCCGCAAGCTGTTTTAGAGGCGAGCGGTATCGAGCCTTGCCTTAATTCATACAGACCCCAGAAGCCGGAACTCACGAGTTCCGGCTTCAATTCTTTTGGCTTTCAACAGGGCTTCCAGGAGGGAAGACGCCTTCAGGCACTGTGTGAGAACCGTGTCGTCCCCGCGGTGTCTGTGTCATAGCTGTGCCGCCGCTGCGCGGCTCAATTATTTTTCCCACTTCACCGCGGGCTTACGCCCGCGGCTAACCCAAATGTCGCCGCTGCGCGGCTGATTCCATCCCGAGTGAGATGGGGCAACGCAATTCACCGCTTGCCCGCTCTTGTCGCGTTGGTTCTGCAACATCGCGAGCGCTTCTGAACTTAGAAGGCTCGGAGCTATTTCATCGTGCCTGCCTTCTTGAGGATGTCTTCAGCGAAGTAGTTCTCCACGGACGCCTTGTCTCGAATGGTCTCGTAGTAGGCGGCCTTCAGCAGTTGTTCGCGTCGATCTCGGAGTTGCTCGCGGATGGCCTGTTGAACGCGAGGATCCTTCAGCTCCCGCTGTCCCGCAGCTTCCCGGCTGATGAGCTTCACGATGCGAAAGCCGAAAATCTGATGGCTATTGGGATCTGTCACCGGAAGAATCGCGGTATATTGTCCCGGCTTGAGCTTCGCGATGGCATCAAATGCGGCTTTGTCCGCCTTGAGTGACGATTCGGGGATGAATCCGAGGTCACCACTGTTCTGTGCCGTTTCGGGCTGCTCCGAATAGGTCATGGCTACGTTAGCAAAATCCTCGCCGCTGTCCAGCCGGTTGGCGATCATCTGTATTTTCTTGCGCGCCTCCGCCTCGTTCTGGGCTTTCATGTTCTTCACCTGGGGGTTGGGCTGGGTGGTAACCAGGATCTGCGCCAGGTGGTACTGCGGCTCAATCAGGTTGAACTCGGCTTTGTGCTGGTTGTAGTAATTGGTGATGTCTTCATCGGTGATGTTGATCTTGGAGGTGACTTCCTTGTTCAGCACCTTGTCGATGGTCAGAGAGCGGCGCAAGTCCCGTTTGAAGTCGTCGAGCGAAATTTGGCGTTCCTTTAGGCGTTTGTCGAACTCCTCCTGAGTATAGGGAGCCTTAATCTCGGCGACCTTGGCGTTAACTTCCTCGTCGGTGGCCAGCAGACCCAGGGTTTCGGCGCGCTGCATTACAATTTCATTGTCAATAAGGCCGCGCAGAATATTCAGCCGGAGGGTGTCGGCCTGCTCCTCGCTGGGCTTCTCGGGAGCTTCGGCAACCTGGTTGTTGTAATAGTTTTGGACCTCGGTGCGCGTGATCTTGCGGCCATTGACGGTCGCCATCACGTCCTCGCCAGCCTGTTTGCTGGAACAGCCGAGGTTGAGGAACAGCACCGGAAAGACCAATAGAGTCGTCAGCAGCGCGAGACTTGCTACGCTTTTCTCTTTCAGTTCCAAACTACGCCCCTCCTGAGAGGCAGAACGCGGGTTAGCGGTGCAGTTTGAATAGGGATGCGTGCCTTTCGCGCACCGGCGCGAATCGGCACGCCCAGTTCCCTCGCTTCGCAACAGAAGCTCGCTCGGGATGACAAAACAACCAAACTGCACCACTACCAGAACGCGGGTTAGTCGAAACCGTCAGGCGCAGCGGTGCGACTGAGCAAAGGCAATTGCGAGAGCAGCATCGTGCCAGCTACTTGTTGGACGATTCCGGATGTGGTGGCGTAACTGGCGCGGCCGGCGATACCGGAGGCTGGACACCCGCAGCCAAAAGCTGACGGTTCAACGCCGACTTCACTTCGTCAGCGTCCATTGCCCCTTCCAGGCGCTCTCCATTAATGAAAACTGTGGGCGTGGCGCTGACGCCCAGTTTGTCGCCCTCAGCCACCGATGCCTTCACGACCGCATCCGACTGCGCCTTGAGACATGCCTGCAGCCGGGGCAAGTCGGCCCCATTCTGCTTGCCGAAGTCCATGGTCTGACGATCGATCTCGGCAAAGGAAGCCGGCAGATTTTGTTGCGAGGCATTGATTGTGTGCTGATTAGCGTGCAGGTAATCGGCCAGTTCCCAAAAGGCCGTACCGCTCTCCTTGGCCAGGCAGTTGGCGTCATTGGCGGCATGCTGCGCCCAGGGATGCATCGGCAGAGGATAGTCCTTGTAGACGATCTTGACCTTGTCCTTGTACTGCGGGAGGATCTCAGTCATCAGGGTGCTGTGCATGCGGGCGCAGAACGGGCACTCGAAGTCATCGAAGTTGACGATGGTCACCTTGGCGTCGGGATTGCCTCGCACCGGCCGGTCCGTCAGGCTGATCTGGCTCATGGTTTCCGCGTAGGGATCCTTGGTCAGATCCAGCTTGGTAAACCGAATGAGGGTCTTGCCATCTTTAGAAAGCAGGAACTCGGTCTTTTGAGACTTGTCCTGGCGGGTCATGGTAACGGGCACCAGGTCATAGTTAGCGAACTCGCTCGGAGCCGGCGTCCCGACGGTGATGACCACATCGGGCGGAATGTTGAAGAAAGCCCGAACCTGCCGCTGAATGCGCTCGTTAATATCCGGCTGGACAGTTGACTTATTCGGCTGCGCCGAACATCCCACGCACAACATCAGCAACACGATTGCCAATCGTTTCAAGAACAAGGTGAAAGACCGCCTTTCAGAGGGAAACATGAAGTTTTAATTATCTCACGGGGAGGTAGAGCGGCGCTTCAGCGCCGCGCCTATCGCAAGGAATCGGCCGGGAGCAGAGCATTCATGGAGCCCGAACGAAAGCCTTCGAGATCCAAGGTGACGTACAAGAACCCCAACGCCTTGAAGATGGCGGTGAGTTCCGCAGCCATTTCGAGCGTCATCGCACGCGGCAATTCCTCACGAGCGATTTCCAGGCGCGCTATCTGACCGTGATGGCGCACACGGAACTGCCGAAATCCCAGCCGCCGCAGGGCATCTTCGCCTTGCTCCACCGCCGAAAGATTTTCGCGAGTCACCGGCCGGCCATACTCGATGCGGGAAGCCAGACAGGCCGAGGCAGGCTTGTCCCAGAGGCGCAATCCTGCCTCCCGGGCAAGCTGGCGAACGTCTTGCTTGGTCAATTCCGCTTCCAGCAGCGGCGCCGCAATTCCATGCTGCCGAGCGGCGGCTTGCCCCGGCCGATAATCTCCCTGGTCGTCGAGGTTCACACCATAAGCAATGACGTCGAATCCGGAGCCCTGGCGGTAGTCTTCCATCCTGGTGAAGAGTTCATCTTTGCAGTGGAAACAGCGTGCGGCATCGTTGCGGAGGTATTCGGCGCGCTCCATCTCCGAGGTTTCGATGATATGCAAGGGCATGCCGTGTTCTTCTGCAAAAGCCACGGCATCGCGCATCTGGAAACGCGCCAGGCTTGGAGAATCCGCCAGCACCGCCATCATGCCGGCGCCCAGTTCGCGATGGGCAGCCCAAGCCAGATAGCCGGAATCGACTCCGCCCGAATAGGCAACCAGCAAGCGCCCGAATGAGCGGATTTGAGCGCGCAGAGAAGCGGACTTGGTCTGGAGGTCTTCCGCGGGCGAAGACGGATGGGACGGTGAGGCAAGCATCACCCTATTGTAGGACAGCCGCCGAAAGAGCGGGGCTACGCGCTAATACAACCGTTCCAGACGACTGATGGTGCCGAAGGTGCCCACATTGGTGAGGCTCAGGGAGAATCGAAAGGCGTTTTCGTTGCGCACCGTTCCCAGAGCATAGTGCTGATACTGGAAGGTGACGCCGCAGCAATCCCAGTTGTAATTGGCTTGAACGGTCCCAGCCTGGAAAAAAGGCGCGGGCGTTTCCGACAAGCCAACGCTTGCCGCTGCGCTGAAGCCCGGTTTGGCCATGCCGCCGTAGACGGCGCCAATCCTGAACTGGTTGTAAAGTTGCTGCGTCTCTACGCCATTGACCAGTGCGACCTCACCCGGCGCATTCAAATAGGTTTGCCCGCCATTCAGGTACCACTTGCCCATACGGTAACCGGCAAACACCGTGCTCGAGTTCACCTGATGCAGCACCGGATCATAGTCCACACCCCACTGAAAGTCGGTGGCGCCCGATGCAATTCGGAGCCGCGAAATGATGGGCGAGAATATTCGCGGCTCGGTGAGGAAGGCGATGCCGGTGAAATCGACCGTGCTGTCGAACACATTGCGCGTGCCCGGCACCAGCGCTCCGCCGAAGGTCGGGTCGACAAAATATTTCTGGGCGAGCTCCCAGGTAATGATGTTGCCGGCCGGACCTGACGTGTCTTTGCATGCCGCCTGCGTTTCCTTGTTCTTGGTTGCGGAGTTTTGCGACCCTGGGGGGTGTTGTTGCGGCTGATAGCAATGTGCGCTCAAGTTTGTCTTTTTTGCGTAGATCCGGTTGATAACGCCGTACTCCACTTCGTTGGTATCGGCAAGAATGTCACGATAGTCGAAGCGAATAATCTCGCTGAAATTGCTAATGCCGGTCTGGTATTGATAAGTCGCAAAGGGTTCAATCGTATGCTTGATTACGCGGCCGAAAGGCTTGCGGTCGAAGATCCTGGAGAGCGTGGGGGGACGCACCTCTAAGGAAGCGTTGGCAACGTTGCGGTTGATGGGATCGTGGATCGCGATACCGATCAATTCCGGATTCGAGCTTGGCTCCAGCCGTTCGGTGTAGTAAGTCTCGCGCGCTCCAATCTGGGGACGAACCGTCCAGCCACGAAACAGCTTAGGCCATGCAAGATAGGGAGCAGCGTCGACGCGGCCGACGATCGGGGCTGTTTCGAAGCCGATTTCGCTGCGATTGAGGCCCTCGATGGCTGCATCATAGGCATAGACAAATTCTGTTCTGCTGAACGTCCGCTCCGCCGTCGAAAGCTCCAGGCTGGGCTCATGAACGATGCTGATGTCATCGCCCGCCGTCTCGCTCTCATAGTTTTGATAGCGCGAGGCCAGCAAACTCAAACCATAGCCGTCCCAGGTTTTTATCAGAAATCCGCTGGAGCGGACCTCCGAGTTGATGGCTTCGGTAAAGCCCTCGGCGAACGCCAGGCGGAAGACGTACGAAGAGAGAAGATCAACATTGAGAACGCCAGTAAAACCACCGGGCAGGGGTGTGAAGCCGTAGGCCTTTAACTCCTCGCCGCCTTCATTCTGGCCGGGCCGGTTGTCGATTACTCCGTAATACTGGGCCTGGAAAGAGGAGCCGACGCCGAGCCAGCGCAAATTGCCATACTGCGCCCAACCTACTTTGCTATAGAGAGCGGCCCCTACGGTTGCATCGGCGTTACGGCTAATCACCCAATAGTAAGCATCTCCCAGGACGGTCCCGCGGAGGCTGGACAGTCCGACCGTCGGCAGCAGGAAGCCGCTCTTGCGCCCAAGATTCTCAGCCGGATGTTCCACGAAGGGAAAGTAAAAGACGGGGATTCCATCAAGTTTCAAGGTCGCGTGATGCATCTTCGCTTCATCGCCAACTTCCACATCGGCAACCTTGGAGTCGAATTGCCACTTCGGATTTGGCAACCGGCACGAGGTGACAAATCCGTAATAGACGCGATAATGGTCGGGCCCAAATCGGTCCACAACCTTGCCGGAGAAGAAGAACGGCGTCGAAGAGGTCAGAAACATCATCTTGTTCTTGACCTTGGCACCGGTCGAGCCGGTGGCGTCATAGAAGGTGCCACTGTCACGGCTGACGTCGAATTTGGCATGGCTGCCGACCACGTGCTCGTTGTGCCGGCCGCCATCGAATACCACGTGCCCGGTCGCAATCACCTGGCCGGTAGTAGAGTCATACGTCGCCTCGTCGCAATGCAGGGTATTGGTACTAAAACGAATCTCGACGTGACCGCGCACGGTGTAGATGTCCTGGTTCTTTTCCTGTTCGTCGGCACGAATCAGCACTTCATTGCGGCCAGGAGCGACGTTGATTGCCGGCCTCTGCGGTCCCAATTCCTGGCTGCCTTCCTGCAGTTGCTGCTGGATGATCTGTTCGGTCTTGGTGTCTTCCTCGCCGGCATCCGTTCGCACCGTGATTTCCGGGGGCTGGCTCGCGGTTTTACCTGGATTCTGCTGTTGTCCCGAGGCAGGCAACTGGCTGGTTAATACGCCAGGCCGCAGAAACAGGTGACACAGCAACAGCGCCGTGATAATCAATCGAATGCGAGAAGTCATCGATAGGCGGGCGTCCCTTCGCCAGTTTCGTAGTGATGAAGCGGGAACCTTGCAACTTAGCACGTTGCCCGGACAGAGGCAAAACCGGCCGCGGTCTTGGTGTTGATGAGGCACAACCGCGACGTTTTTTGTAAACCCGCTTGGCGCTTGTGGGCTGCGCGTTGGATTCCGAGGGCACAGCCCAGCTACGTCTGAATACGGCGGCGGATGAACTCTTTTCTCATTCAACCTTGTACTGCGACGCGTTCCCTTATGTGCGACAGAAGCAGAGAATAATTGCGCCACGATATGACCGAACAGCAAGCATTGCCCTCCGACCCTGCTACCGATTCTTCACAACCCGCTGACGATCTGTGGCGAACCGAGATCCATGCGCGGGTCGCGGGCTATCGCCACCGGAGTGGGCGGCGCGTCATGGGAGCCTTCAGCATGCGCTTTCCGTTTCCTCCTACCCAAGCGGAGGAAGATCCAGCGGCGCCGGAACAAGAACTAGGTGAAGCTGGCCCAGCGAATTCGGGAGCTGAAGATGTCTGCTGCGCGGCGGCTGTCACTGTGGCTGGAACTGCCGAAACGATAGACCCAGTGTCACCTCACGATGATGTGGTCGCAAGCGAACAGCCTGGAATCGGAATCGTGGCTGCCGTTCGAGTGTCTGACACGGATTCCTGCTCCCCTGACATCGAAGCGGAACCGCCGCTCGCTCCCGCTCCCGTCACACCGTCGCGAGGCAAGCGAAAGGTTATCGCATTTCCGCGACCGCCTTCCGCCGCGGTGGAGACTTCCTACCGTTTGGCCGATCCGGTGGTTCCGGAGCAGCCGCGCATTTTGGACGTGCCGGAGGAATTGGAGGCGTTTCCCACCACTCGGCTGCTCGACGGATTGCAATCCTTGTCGAGTGCCCAGCAAGCTGCGGTGACGCCCGCCGACCACGTTGAGCTGCCTTTTCAAGCCGTGTATATCTCGCAGCGTCTCTACGCAGGCCTCATTGATTGCGCAATTGTGGCTGCAGCCGCGGGAATTTTCGGAGCTGTCAGTTACAAGATGCTGCCCAAGCTGGCACCGACCAAACCGGTTCTGCTGGCTGCGGGGGCAGTACTGGTTTTGCTGTGGTCGGTGTATCAGTATGTGTTCGCCATGTACGGCGGCGCCACCGCCGGAATGCGGATGTTGGGTATTCGCCTGCGCACTTTCAAGGGAGGAAACCTGAGCTGGCGCCATCGTCGCAGCCGCGTGATCGGGCTCTACTTTTCGACGGCCTCCCTCATGATGGGCCTGTTCTGGGCTCTGGTGGACGTCGACGCCCTTTGCTGGCATGACCGCATTAGCCGGACCTACCTTACCAAGCGGGAGTAGTTGTTTGCCCCTGCTGTCAACGGACGCAGACCACGACGCGAAACTCATCAGCTGACAACTCTCCACCAAACGAGTACATTCAAGCGGGTCCCACCAACGTGGCACGCACGACGCCGCGATGCATCGGGGAATAGCGATACACTGATGTACTCCCTCTGCCAGCCAGGGGTGGGAGACCTGCCCGAAGACTCGGGACCACTTATGCCTTCAATGTCGTCGCCGCCTGACAGCCTACAGCGGCCTGCAATCAAAGTCTTCGTCGCCACCTCGGTGATGCTGACGTTCATTTCCTTCTGGCGGGCGTCGGCAATCGTGCTCTCCGATTTGGCGTCGTCCGCGTATTACGTGGGCGGCGATGCCGAGAAGGTCATCGGCAAAAGCGCTCCCTGGTTCGTGCTGGCGGTCATGTTGTTCAGCTACGCGGTGCGATCCATCTACATCGAGTCCAGCTCGATGTTTGTTCGCGGCGGCGTCTATCGTGTCGTCAAAGAAGCGATGGGCGGCAACCTGGCCAAGCTGTCGGTCTCCGCATTGCTGTTCGACTACGTGCTGACCGGCCCCATCAGCGCTGTGTCGGCCGGCTTGTACCTGTCAGGATTTCTAACTGACACCTTCCATCACCTTGGCTACAACATTACCGTTCCCGACAACGTTTTTGCGGCGGCGTTCGCGATCGTTATCACCCTCTACTTCTGGTGGAAGAACACCCAGGGCATTCACGAGTCGAGTGAGCGGGCGTTGCAGATCATGAAGATCACCACTGTCATGGTCGTGATTCTCATCGTCTGGTGCCTGGTCACCTTGTTCAGGCATCCAGCGCCTCTGCCGCCGTTGCCGTCAGCTTCCACCATGCATCACGACAAGGAATCGCTGGGCTGGCTGTTCCACACCTGGGCCGCGCGCATTCCCTTGATCATGCTGCTGGTCGGCTTCGGCCACTCGGTGCTCGCCATGAGCGGCGAGGAATCGCTGGCCCAGATCAACCGCGAGATCGAACATCCCAAGCTGAAGAACCTGGAAAGAACCGGGCTGGTGATTTTTCTCTACAGCCTGCTTTTCACCTCGCTGGTTTCGTTTTTCGCGGTAATGATTATCCCCGACCACGTGCGCCCCGATTACTTTGCCAACCTGATCAGCGGGCTGGCCATGAACGTCGTAGGGCCTTACAGCCTGAAGCTGGTCTTTCAGGGATTCGTCGTCATCGTTGGCGTACTGATTCTGTCGGGCGCGGTGAACACCGCGATCGTGGGCGCCAACGGCGTGCTTAACCGCATGAGCGAAGACGGCGTGCTCACCCCCGGTTTCCGCAAACCGCATCCCAAATTCGGCACCAGCTATCGCATCATCAACCTGATTGTGGGCTTGCAGATTCTGACCATCGTGGCCAGCCGCGGCAACGTCTATCTGCTGGCTTCGCTCTATGCCTTTGGAGTCATCTGGAGCTTCGCCTTCAAGTCGCTGGCCGTGGTGGTGCTGCGCTACACCGAGCCCGAGAACCGCGAGTGGAAGGTCCCGGGAAATTTCCATATCGGGGGCGTCGAGATTCCGGTTGGCCTGGTGCTCATCTCGCTGGTGCTCTTCTCCACAGCGGTCGTGAACCTATTCACCAAGGAGCTGGCAACCATCTCCGGCGTGGCGTTCAGTCTTGCCTTCTTTGCCATCTTCACCGTCTCCGAGCGCATTACTGCAAGACAGCACGCCCACGCGGAGTCCGGCTTCGACCAGTTCAACATCGCCCAGAATGCCGAGCTCAGCGCCGAGACCATGGAAGTGCGCCCCGGCAATATTCTGGTCGCGGTGCGCGATCCCCACAACTTGTACTACCTGCGAAAAGTGCTGGCCAAGACGGACACCACCAAAACCGACGTGGTAGTGATGACTTCGCGCATCTACCACCGGGAAGACTCGTTCGGCCGTGGCGAGATGGTGGACAGCTCGGAAGTCTTCAGGAAGTACGAGCAGGAATTGTTTTCCGCCGTAGTCGCGGTCGCCGAAAAGGAAGGCAAACATGTTTCCCTGGTGGTGGTGCCGAGCAACGACATTTTCGAAAGCATTGTGGCGACGGCGCAGCGCCTGCATTCGTCGGTGATTGTTTGCGGACAATCGAACAAACTCACCGCCGATGAGCAGGGCAAGCTTACCGGCGACGCGTGGGAGCGCTTACTTGAGCCGCGCCCGCGATTGCGGCTGGTGGTCTTCGAGCCCGACGGGGACAAACATGAGTACACTCTGGGGCCGCACACGCCGCGCATGCGCCAGGAAGACGTAGACCTGTTGCACGGCTTATGGAAGGAGCTGACCACCGATCCGCACTATCGCAATCTCCATCATTTCCACGTTCTGAATGTGGCCTTGCAGGAGATGGCTTCGCGCATGCACGACGAGGGACGGCGAGAAGAGGTATTGAAAGACATTTCCGACGAGATGGGCCGCCCGAGTAGCGAGCCCATTGTCGACGACGATACGCCGACCACCCCGCCAACGTAATCAATCACAAGGGAACGTTATCAGCTGGCGGTGGGCGGAAGGGTGGTGGCTCGCACCTCGGCTTTCTCACAACTTTGGGGTCAGTGTTCACTTGACATGGCAGGTGACACAATATAAGCACCTTCGCAAGGCAGCACTCAAGTGTCGGAAATTGAATGGCAGGGGGGAAATTGCCCGGATCGTGTCTAAGCGGTTTCCGCCAGAAAAGACTCGATGAGGCTAACGAATTTTGGAACAACGCGTTTCAAGGCGGAAAGAACGTCTCCACGCTGCCTTCTTATGGCGATGGCTTGGGCATTGATTTTCTCTAGTATCTGATACGGGTTCAAGTGAAATTGGTGTATTAGACAGTCGTCAGGAGTATGGCGGAGAATGTCGAACTGGGCGAGATACTCCTCGGGAAAGTGTTTGATGTTGCTGGTTACGATCACGTGAGCGTGGCCCGTAATCGCTGCCGCTTAAGACATGCCTATCATTTGCATCTGGGATACCTGTCAATGACTCAGGGAAGGAGTCTGGAATTTGTATACAGGACTCAGGAAATGCCGTTGACATCTGCCTCAGACGGTACTGGCGCTGCTCTGGAGTCATCTTGAGCTTGCTCTCCAGCGCGTCACCGACCTCCTGAAGTATTTGACTACTCCAGATAGGCCGGTAGAGCGCTGGATCTTCCGCAAGACGCAGGAGCGTATCGCAGAGGCACATTGGCACGAGCACACACGCATCTAAAAGGGCTGTGTACTCATTGTCCTGATTCAAAATCATCGGGCACTCTGTCGTAAGTTCCCTGTTCGGCCTCTGTGCGAGCCAAGTCGTCTAATGTCTTGCTTCGCGCCGTATCGCGCTTTGCTTTGTATGCCAGAACATCCCGAGCATACAGACGACGATGAGTTCCCACTTTGTGGCAGGGAATCTCGTTGTTTTTCAGAAGCCCAATCAGGAATTGTCGAGACATGCCCAACAATTTGCTTGCCTCAACAGTGGTCAGTGATGCGTTGCTTTGCAGTATAGTTACCGATTTCCCTGACTTTAGATCGGCAAGCAATGTGCAGAGAAACGAATAGAGTGTACTGGGTAAGATTTGTGTTTTGCCATCAGGACCAACCAGCTTCGCATCAGCTCTGCGAAGCTTTTCGTAAATGTCTTGTATTTCTCGTTGATCCTTTCCTGAAATTGGAACAGTTGCTGGAACAACTGGACACCTGCCAGCGTCGCCGGCACTGTTGTTGATCCTTTCCTCCACGGGCATGTTGTCCACCTCCTCGGCCAGCTCCTTCCCCTGGCTCGCTTGCTAAACAGCAGAGACCTCCTTGTTCTAAATTCTACGTATCGCCCCATCAACCATCTGGTTCCCCTAGGTATTGATAGATGCTATATTCGCTACAACTGGTGCAAGTGTAATTGACATGTGCTATAAATGCAAGCAGTGTTTTTATAAAGTTTCAGGCAATGGACGACACGCTTTGACCAAAAGCTCTCTGTGCTGGATGACAGGTTACAGAAGTACATGTACTTTCGTAATCTTGACAAGATGCAGGCACGCTCTACGCTGGTAGGTTGGGCGTATTGTCCGAAGGTCGGCCGGGAGCTGAGACGTGGCTGATCGAGAGTTCTTTGAAAATGAAATGACGGCGATGTCGGCCTCGGTGGCGAGGGACGGGTGACTCCTTTGTCAGAGGTAGTTTGCCAATGATCCAATAGAGTGAATATTTTGCGGAGCATCGACGCAAGCCACTGAAATAAAGGCGGTTCGAATGTGACGACAAACTGCGCATTTTCAGGATTTTGCAGGCGTTCCGTGCAAGCTGCTGAAATCAAGGCGGTTAGGCTGCACGTGCAAGCTGCCTACTTCCAATATTTTGCGGACATCCAACGCAAACTACTGAAATAAAAGTGGTTAGACTGATGCGTAAACCATTTATTTTTAATATTTTGCGGGTAAGATATTCATAACATGGATCTTACGTATGGGGGTGGGGGAGGGGGTATGCGAAGGCACGGACCGGGCGCATCTCTGACGGAACAGGCCGGGGAGTATTCCTGACGCTGTGCGTGACGCGGATTACAGCCGGCATTGGCGTTGCCCATCGTAGAATCAAGCTCACCATGAAAGCCGTCCTCGTCACTCGCGCTGGTGGTCCAGAGGTTCTGGAAGTCCGCGATCGTTCCCGATCCGCAACCTGCTCCGGGCGAAGTCATTGTTCGCGTGGAAGCTGTCGGCATCAACTTCGCCGACACGATGACGACGCGTGGCACCTATGGCGGCATGCCGCCTCCGCCGTTCATCTCGGGACGCGAGTTTGCCGGCGTCGTCGAAGGCACCGGCGAGCGCGTCATGGGATACATACAATGGGGCGCGGCTGCCGAAAAGATCGCCATGAAACCCAAGCTGCTGTGGCCGCAGCCCACGGGCTGGACTTCGGCGCAGTCGGCGGCATTCCCGGTGAATTTTCTTACTGCGTATCTGGCGTATTGGAAGGCCGGCCTCACCAGCGATGCGATGGAACCGAATCGCTGGGCCGACGGCCATCAGCGCCGCGTGCTCATTCATGCTGCCGCCGGCGGTGTTGGAACGGCTGCGGTGGAGATCGGCAAGCTGCTGGACATCGAGACCTATGGCACATCGTCGTCCGATGAGAAGCTGGAGCGCGTGAAAAAGCTCGGGCTGGACCACGGGATCAACTACCGCCAAGCAGATTATGAGCAGCGCGTGAAGGAGTTGACCAACGGCCAGGGCGTGGACGCGGTCTTCGAGATGCTGGGCGGCGAGCACGCTGCCAAGAGCCTGCGCTGCTGCCGGGCTTTTGGGCGGGTCATCATTTACGGCACGGCGACCGGGCAGCCGCACCAGCTTGATGCCGGAGTGATGATGGCGAGGAGTCTGAGCGCGCACGGGCTGTGGCTCAGCGTGCTGGCCAAGGACCGCGAGCTGATCGACCGAAGTCTTCAGGCGATGCAGCCCTGGATCGAGCAGGGCAAACTGCATCCGGAGATTGGGCATACGCTGCCCATGGAGCAGGCAGGCGAGGCGCATCGATTGCTGCTGCGGCGAGCCAACTACGGCAAGATTGTGCTGCTGATAGCTGACTGCTGATAGCTGACTGCTGATAGCTGAAAGCTAAAATACTTCCGTGGATGCGAAACCCTGGCTGGTGCTGATCGTGTTTTTCGCCGTCTGCCTCGGCGCAGGCGGGCTGGGCTCATTCTTCACCGCCAGCAGCGTTCGCGAATGGTATCCGCGGCTGCGCAAACCGCCGGGAACGCCGCCCAGCTGGGTCTTTGGGCCGGTCTGGACTACGCTGTATGTGCTGATGGCCATTTCGGCCTGGCTGGTCTGGCGGCAATACGGGCGCGGCGCGCGTCCCGCGTTGCTGATTTTTTTCGCCCAACTGGCGTTGAATGTCGCGTGGTCCGGAATCTTTTTTGGCTCGCGAATGCCGGGCGTCGCCTTCGCAGAAATCGTGGTCCTGTGGCTCGCCATCGCCTTCAATATTTTCGTCTTTCAACTGCTGCTACCGGCGTCGGCGCTGCTGCTGGTGCCCTATCTTTTGTGGGTGAGTTACGCGGCCTATCTGAACTTTGGCATCTGGAGGCTGAATCGCGAGTGAGATAGCTTGGCGGTAGTGGTGCAGTTTGGTGTTTTTGTCCTCCCGAGCGAGCTCTTTTGCGAAGCGAGGGATCTGGGCGTGCCGATTCGCGCCGGTGCGCGAAAGGCACGCATCCCTATTCAAACTGCACCGCTACTGGCCGGGCCAAGTTGCCCGGTTCGTTGCGCCCATTTACGATAAATTTGGCGATGTCTCAGTTCAAGCAGATCTTTTATGATCCCGACCGTAAACGCTGGCGCCGTTTGCGGCTCATTATCGATTCCAGCGTCATCCTCGTTACGTTGTTGTTGGCTCTCTTCGTTATTTCCGTATTGCGGGGATCGTCCGTGCCCGGCGTTGCGCTGCCCGAAGTCAAGAGGCCTTATCATGCCTTGAAACCCGATCAGAAGCGCAAGCCGCCTCGCCGTTTGAACACGCACCGCAAAACCAAGCGGCCCGCGTCGCAAGTGGTTCTGAACTCCGACGAAGGAATTCGCGGCGCATTCTACGTGCAGTGGGACGCGGCCAGCTTCGCATCGCTCAAGGAGTACTACCCGCAAATCGACTTGCTGTTTCCCGAGTGGATGCATGTGCTGACCGCCGATGGCCGTCTGCAAGCTGTCACCGAGCTCAACACGCTGTACGACGTGATGGACGAGCACGGCAAGGCGGAGCCCATCGACGAAAAGGTGATGGCATTCCTCAAGAGTGAAAAGGCGCAGACGGAAGTCTTTCCTCTGGTCAACAATTTTGATCCCGTAGTCAACAAGTGGAACCCGGACCTTACCGCGAAGTTCATGGCCGATCCAGCGGCGCGTCAGCGCTTCCGTCACGAGCTGATGACCTTCCTCGCCACCGATCAGTACAAGGGCATCACCCTCGACATCGAGGCGTTTCCCGACACTTCGCGTGCCGACTACCGTCAGTTAGTGGCGGAGCTCTATGGCGATCTTCAGGCCAAAGGATTGAAGCTCTACGTTGCTGTCCCGGTCAACGACAAGGACTTCGACTACGCCTCCATTGCCAAAGTCTCCGACGGCGTCATCCTGATGAATTATGACCAGCACTATCCCGGTGGCGATTCCGGTGCCGTCGCCAGCCAGGATTGGTTCGTCAAGAACCTGCAAGACGCGCTGAAGGTGATTCCCAAAGAGAAGATCATTTGCGCCGTCGCTAACTACGGTTACGACTGGGCGATGAAGAAGGGACCAGAAGCCGGGCACGCCGCCGGAGAATAATCACACCGTCACCGTGCAGGAAGCCTGGCTTGAGGCGGCCGAATCCGACACCGACATCAACTTTGACGACGACGCGATGAACCCACACTTCGCCTATCTCGACGGCGACATCCGCCACGATGTGTGGTTCGTGGATGGAGTAACGGCGCTGAACCAGATGCGAGCGGCGCACGCGCTGGGCATCGATACCTTCGCGCTGTGGCGTCTGGGCTCGGAAGATCGCTCGCTGTGGGCGGTGTGGGACAAGCCATTCGAAGTTGGCGCCACCGACAAGCTGGCCATCGTTCCCCCGGGTCAGGACGTCGACGATGAAGGCTCGGGCGAGATCATACGAATTCAGTCGCGGCCGTCAGCAGGCGAGCGCACCATTACCCTCGATCCCGATACTCATCTGGTGAGCGACGAAATCTTCAAGACCGTCCCGTCGCCTTACGTTGTCGACATGTACGGTGGCACGCAGGAGAAGAAAGTCGCGTTGACTTTTGACGACGGTCCCGATCCGACGTGGACCCCGAAGATCCTGGATGTGCTGAAGAAGCACGGCGCGAAGGCTACGTTCTTTCTCATCGGCGCTGAGGTGGAAAAATTTCCCGGCATCGCCAAACGGATTTTCAACGAAGGCCACGAGATCGGCAATCACACCTTCACCCATCCCGACGTCAGCAACATCTCCAAGCGATATTTCGAGGTCGAGCTGAACCTGACCGAGAAGCTGTTCGAAAGCAAGCTGGGCGTGAAGCCGGTGCTCATGCGTCCTCCTTATGCCATCGACGAGGCGCCCGACACCGCCGACCAGGTGCGCCCGCTGGAGTGGTCGCAGGACATGGGCTACATCACCGTCGGCGAGAAAGATCGATCCCAATGACTGGCGCGACAATCCGCGGCCTTCCGCGCAGGAGATCGCGGACAATGTGATGAAGGACCTGCCGCCGTGCGCGCCCAACAATCAGGTGCGCTGTGGCAACGTGATTCTTTTTCACGATGGCGGAGGCGATCGCAGCCAGACAGTGTTGGCGCTGGGCATGATCCTCGACGGCCTGAAAGCAGCGCGGCTACCAGGTCGTGCAGGTCTCGGAGTTGATGGGCAAGACGCGCGCCGACGTCATGCCGCCCATCACCACCAATGAGCGCTGGGCGGCCTGGGTCGATAGTCTGAATTTCTCCCTCTTCGGCCTGGTGCAGTCGTTCATCATCTTCGTCTTCTTCGTGGGCGACGTGCTGATGAGCGGACGCCTGATTCTGGTTGGCGTGCTGGCGATCTACGATCGCTGCCGCCGTCGCACCAGATCGACCCGAATTACCGTCCTGCCGTCGCCGTGCTCATCCCGGCTTACAACGAAGAGAAGGTTATCGAACGCACTGTGCGCTCGGTGTCTGGAGTCCGATTATCCGAAGCTGCGGGTCATCGTAATTGACGATGGATCGCAGGACGCGACGCTCGAAGTCACTCGCGCCGCTTTCGCCAGACGAGATTGCCGCCGGTCGGGTTACCGTGCTGACCAAGGCCGAACTCGGGCAAAGCCGATGCGCTCGATTACGGACTGGAGCAGGTGACGGAAGAGGTGTTCGTCGGCATCGACGCCGATACCATCATCGCGCCCGACGCGATTTCCAAGCTGGTGCCGCACTTCAGCAATCCCAAGGTTGCGCGCCATGGCCGGCAATGCCAAGGTCGGCAACCGCGTGAATCTGTGGACGCGCTGGCAGGCCCTGGAATACATCACCAGCCAGAACTTCGAGCGCCGCGCGCTGAACACGCTGAACGCCGTCAGCGTCGTTCCGGGCGCGATCGGCGCGTGGCGCACCTCCGCAGTCCGAGCGGCTGGAGGTTATCAGCGCGACACGGTTGCCGAAGACGCCGACCTCACGATGGCTCTTCTGCAGGATGGTTACTGGGTGAACTACGAGGACCGCGCCCTGGCATACACCGAAGCTCCCACCACGGCGAACAGCCTGATGCGGCAACGCTTCCGCTGGTCCTTCGGAATCATGCAGGCAGTGTGGAAGCATCGTGGTGCGATAAAGCAGAAAGGCGCGCTGGGCTGGGTCGCCATTCCGAACATGGTGATCTTCCAGATCCTGCTGCCGCTGGTGTCGCCCTTCATCGACATCATGTTCGCCGTCGGCACCATCACCTATTTCGTGGACAAGTATCGTCATCCCGAGTCGGCGAACCCGGCCGACTTCCACAAGCTGGTGCTGTACTTCGCGCTCTTCATGGTGATCGACTTCATTGCCTCCGGCATCGCCTTCACGCTGGAGCGCCAGCAGCCCGGCGGCAAACGCGATTTCCTCCTGCTGGGTCACGTCTGGCTGCAGCGTTTCGCCTATCGCCAGTTGTTCTCGCTGGTGCTCTTCAAGACGCTGCTGCGCGCTATGGAAGGCCGCGGCTTCGCCTGGGACAAACTGGAGCGAACGGCCAGCGTGCGGCAGCCGGTCGTGATTCCGCGCGAAAGGCAAGCGTTGTGAGCCCCGCTCCCAAGCCCGCGCTCGACATGAGCGTCAATGTTGCCGGCATCGCTTTCAAGAACCCGGTCCTCGCCGCCAGCGGCAGCTTTGGTTACGGAGTGGAGTTCGAGGATGTTGTAACTCTGAGCCGCTTGGGCGGCTTCGTCACCAAAGGATTGTCGCGCGAACCCATGGCCGGCAATCCTCCACCGCGTCTGTTCGAAACCGCCGCAGGAATGCTGAACGCCATAGGCTTGCAGAACATTGGCGCGCGCGCGTTTCTGGAAGAGAAGCTTCCCCTGCTGCGGAAGATCAACAACATCGCTTTTCTGTGTAATGTCTTTGGGCACTCGCAGGATGAATATGAAGACGTCGTACGCATCCTGAACGATGGCGAGGGTATCGCCGGCTATGAGTTGAACGTCTCCTGCCCGAATACCAAGTGCGGCGGCATTGCGTTTGGCAGCGATCCGCGAATGTTGTCTGACGTGGTCAGCGCGGTAAAGAAGATTGCCACGCGTCCCCTCGTCGTGAAGCTCTCACCAAATGTCACGAGTATTCCTGAGATGGCGCGCGTCGCCGAGGAAGCGGGTGCCGACGCAATCTCCCTGGTGAATACCTTTGTTGCGATGGCCATCGACGCGGAAACCCGCAAGCCCCGCATCTCGAACATCACGGCCGGCTTGTCCGGCCCCGCCATCAAACCGATTGCCGTGCGCATGGTTTGGGAAGCGGCCAAGGCGGTGAAGATACCCGTCATCGGAATCGGCGGCATCAGCACCGCGGAAGATGTGATCGAGTTCCTGCTGGCCGGCGCCAGCGCCATCGAAGTTGGCACCGTAAATTTCTGGGACCCGTGCGCCTGCGAGACGTTAGTCGACTCGCTGGAGAAGTGGTGCCTGGAGCATCGCGTCGCAAAGATCAGCGACTTGACCGGCGCGCTGGAAGTCTAGGAATTCAAGCGCCTGGTTTCTAGCGCGTGAGATCGATCGAACGAACGGCGTCGACAGGATGCTAAGAAGGGTCGTCGCCATACTGCGCAACAGCTCAATGGCTAAAAGCTGTTTCGTTTTTTTGCGACCCTGGGAAAGTTTCCGCCTCGCTTGAGAAGCAGTACGAAACGCTCTATGCTATGTGCATCCGTGGCGCGTTCCGTGCGGTGTATCCACCCAAGGAGTCTTCATTATGTCCCGGTCTTCCTTGCTCCAGGCTGTTCGAATTGTCTGCCTCGTCGCTGCGACATTGCTCCTCACCTGTGCGGCTTTCGCGCAGAATTACGTTGCTCCCAGCATGCCCGTCGTCGGCTCGCCTAACACGGTTACCGCCAACGCGCCCGTGCCGCGGCCCTCGACCACGCCGTGTGTCGTGACATTGTTCCAGAACTTCGATTTCGATGACTTCAATCCCCGGCCCTTCAGCTACACCCCGCCGTCCGATTGTCCGGGACCGTGGGCCGCGGTGGTATTTGAGGCGGATTGGTCTGTCGACGCCGGCGTGCAATACGATCGCACCACCAACATCTGGCTGGGCGGCAATGTGATCTTCTTCGGCACCACAGCCGAGCCCTCGGGGAACTTCGTGCGCATGTGGCACACGGAAAGTAATCTGACCGAACTCAGCCCGCTGTTCGCCATACCGCAGCAGGGCACGGCCATTCTCTTCAATCTGGTCAACAATCAGTACACCAGCCATTATCATGGCAGCGCCTATTTGCAGTTCTATCCGCTGGCGCAGGGTCAGAATCCGCCGCCCGCGGCGAATATGGTGTTGCCGCTGTCGGCTGGCCCAACCGGCGGAACCGTCTCGCTGAACACGTCCACCAATCAGCTCACCGGGACCTTCACCATGCCGACCAATGTCGAGGCCGCCTATCTTGAGGTCTTCGCCCAGGGCCAGCAGGACGACGAGTTCTGGTACACCTGCGCTCCCAGCGATCTTGCCGGCGAGTTAGACTCCTGCCCCAACACCGGCTTCCGCGAAGCTGAAGTCAGCATCGATGGAACGCCGGCCGGGGTCGCGCCGATTTATCCCTGGATCTTCACCGGCGGCATCGATCCCTTCCTGTGGCAACCGATTCCCGGCGTCCACACCCTGAACTTCGAACCGTATCGCGTCGACCTCACTCCCTTTGCCAGCGTGTTCAGCAACGGCCAGCAGCACACGGTCGCGGTCAGCGTGTACAACGCCGATCAGTATTTTTCGGCGACCGCGAATCTGCTGTTGTATCAGGACCTGAATTCGACGCAGGTAACGGGCGCAGTGACCACTAACACGGTCGGGCAGCCCGATCCCGTGGTGACAGAGAACATCGTCAGCAACGGGAACTTTGCCGCTGGGCCGGTGTCAGTCAACTCCACTCGCGGCTTCACCACCGAAGGCTACGTCCAGACTTCGCATGGCACCGTGGATACCAAGGTGGTGCAGAGCATCGACTTCAATAATGGACAGCGCTATTACGTCCCGACGAGCGGCCTGGTCGACAACCAATTCATCGGACAGATCACCGACATCTCTTCCGCCACCACCACTACAGCGGGTAGCAACGTTACTACCGACACGACGCAGTATGCATGGCCGCTGGGAGTGAATTTCGCCTACACTGCCAATTCCGATGACTCTTATGTGCAGTCCACTCAGATCAACCAGAATTTCAGCAAGAACGTGTTGGTGGAGTTGAATGGCTCGCCTACGTATTCCAGCAGCTTGCTGGACAAGGTTTCCCCTACCGACACATTGAGTGTTGACGCCAGCGGCAATTACACCACCAGCAACCAGACGAACTCGGAGACCTATCAGTACTCGAATTCGAACGGCGCTTGCTGGAACGAGACCCTGAATGCAAACGCCGGCATCGTGACGTCCATCTCGGGTGGAAATTGCGGGAGAGGGCAAAAGGGAAAGTAGGCGGCGGAAACCGTTGCTCGACTTTTGCCTCAAACGTGCCGCGTCAGCGGCAGCTATGAAGTTAGACCGGGGCGCAAGCCCCGGTTCTAACGGTAAATTGGCCCAAGCCGCGTAGCGGCGACACGGTTATCACACAAATACCCCGAGGACACACTGGTTCTCACGCAGACTCTTCAGCCCTGCGGGCCGGTCGCGAAAGACCGCATAACGCCTCGCGATCCAGGGTCCGTTGGGTGTCTGAATCGCGATTAGTATCCCCTTCAGCAAATGCTTCCCTAACCCCATCCCCCGTGCGACAATAGAGCTTCCTTTCCGGCCATGAACTCAGTGGAAAGCGCTCCCAGCCTCGCTAAAGAACCCACCATCACTCCTGAATTGCTGCGCGACCACGGTATCTCGGTGGAGGAGTACGAGCGCATCCTGAAGGCGCTGGGCCGCGAACCAACCTTCACCGAGCTCGGCATCTTCAGCGTGATGTGGAGCGAGCACTGCTCCTACAAGTCGTCGCGCGTGCATTTGAAACGCCTGCCGACGCACAGCCGCCGCGTGGTGCAAGGCCCGGGCGAGAACGCCGGCATCATCGACATTGGAGACGGCTGGGCCTGCGCGTTCAAGATCGAGTCGCACAATCACCCGTCGTTCATCGAGCCGTTTCAGGGCGCGGCCACCGGCGTCGGCGGCATTCTGCGCGACATCTTCACCATGGGTGCGCGTCCCGTCGCCATCATGGATTCGCTGCGCTTCGGGCCGATCACCATGCCCAGCCTGTCCCCAAAAGATGGGGACAAGAGTGGGGCACCCGCGGGCGATAAGGGTGGGACACCCGCAATCGACAAGGAGACGCTGCACAAGAACCATTCCGTGCTGGAAGGCGTCGTCAGCGGCATCGCGTCCTACGGCAATTGCTTCGGCGTGCCCAATGTCGGCGGCGAGGTCAAATTCGAGAGCTGCTACTCCGGCAATCCGCTGGTCAACGCGTTTGCCATGGGATTGGTGCGGCGCGATCAGATCTTCTACGCCAAGGCCGCGGGCGAAGGCAATCCCGTCATTTACGTCGGCTCCAAGACAGGCCGCGACGGCATCCACGGCGCCACTATGGCCAGCGAGGAGTTTAGCGAAGGATCGGAAGCCAAGCGGCCGAACGTGCAGGTGGGCGATCCTTTCCTGGAGAAGCTGCTGCTGGAAGCTTGCCTGGAAGCGATGCAGACCGGCGCAGTGGTCGGCATTCAGGACATGGGCGCTGCGGGACTTACCTGCTCAACCTGCGAGATGGGCGGCCGTGGCGGCGTTGGCCTGGAGATCGAGCTCGACCTGGTGCCGCAGCGCGAGACCGGCATGACGCCCTACGAGATCATGTTGAGCGAATCGCAGGAGCGCATGCTGCTGGTCGCGGAAAAAGGCCGCGAGGACGAAGTCTTCCGCGTCTTCCAGAAGTGGGGGCTCGACGCCGTTACGATTGGCCGCGTTACCGGCCAGCCCACAATGCGCGTGCTGGAACACGGCAGCGTGGTCGCAGAAATCCCCAATGCCGCGCTGACGGACGACGCACCGCTCTATCGCCGGCCGCTGGAGCGCTGGGAGCCACCGGTGCCGCGCGAAGTTCCGGAGGATGTCTCGCTCGGCGAGAAGGCCGATTTTACCGATGAGCTCAAGCGTCTGCTGGCCAGCCCGAATATCTGCTCCAAGCGCTGGGTCTTCGAGCAGTACGACTCCATGGTGCAGACCAATACCGTCGAAGGGCCAGGCGGCGAAGGCGGCGTAATTCGCGTGAAGGAAACGAATCGCGGACTAGCCATGGCGCTCGACGGCAATAGCCGCTGGTGCTATCTCGATCCCAAGCTCGGAGCCATGCACGCCGTGGCGGAGTCGGCGCGCAACGTGGCCTGCACCGGCGCAACGCCCATTGCGGCGACCAACTGCCTGAACTTCGGCAATCCTGAGAAGCCGCACATCATGTGGCAGTTCTCGCAGACCATCGACGGCATAACCAAGGCCTGCGAAGAGTTGGAGACGCCCATCACCGGCGGCAATGTCAGCTTCTATAACGAGACGCTGGGCGAAGGCATCTATCCGACGCCGGTGATTGGCGTCGTCGGCATCCTGGAGGATGTGCACAAGGCCGTCGGCCCGCACTTCCGCCAGACAGGCCGTGCTCTGGTCGTGCTCTGTGGCTGCGAGCCGGGTGATACGTCGGATGTCGAGGCGGAGTTTGGTTCGTCGGAGTATGCCAGGGAGATCCTGGGCCAGATTTGGGGTTTCCCGCCGGCGCTGGAGCTGGAGCGGGAAGCTGCTCTGCAGAAGGCGATTGTGGAGATGATCAATCAGGGATTGATCGACTCCGCCAAGGATTGTTCGGAGGGCGGATTGGCGGTGACCCTGGCCGAATGCGGCTTCGCGCATGGCATTGGGGCGCAGGTGGACCTGAGTTCCTACGGCTTAGTGCCAGAGTTCGTTTTGTTCGGCGAGGATGCCAGCCGAATCCTGATTTCCTGCGACCCGCAAAACGTGGGGAGAATCCAACAGTTAGCGGTACAATTTGGCCTCTCGGCGGAGTCGATCGGGGAAACGGTCCAGGACAAGTTGGAAGTCTGCGTAGCGGCGAAGGTTGCCGCTGCGGCGAAGGTTGCCGCTGCGGCGAAGGTGTCGGAATTGCGCGATGTGTGGGCCGGCGCACTGCAGCAGGCTCTGCACACCGAAACCGAAGAGCGCCTGGTACCCGGTGCGCTACAGAAGAGCTAGGCGGTAAGGTTGGGCGGGGTTGGCTTTTAGAGTCTGCGTGAGGAACAAGTTGTCCTTAGGGCAGTGGAGTAAGAAGCTCTAAGAACGAGCGCCGCAGGCGCGGCGTCATGATAGCCCAGGACGGAGCGAAGCGGAGTCCTGGGTTAGGCGGGAAAATATCTGAGTCCCCTGGGGACGACACGGTTCTCTGGCGCACTCTTCGGGCCAGCGTCTTCGGAGTTCTGAATTTTCCGCGCTGGCTGCGAAATCGTATCGTCGAAGGCACAAACGCCATGCAACTGACAACCGACAACGGGCAACTGGCAACTGACGATAAGCTGCACGAAGAATGTGGCGTGGTGGCCATCTATGGCCATCCCGAAGCGTCGAAGCTCGCCTACCTCAGCCTGTATGCGCTGCAACATCGCGGGCAGGAATCGGCGGGTATCGCTGCCTCCGACGGCGAACAGCTTCGCCTGCACAAGTCGATGGGCCTGGTCTCCGACATCTTCACTGCCGACGCCTTGGCCCGCGTTCCCGGTTCGCTGGCCATCGGTCACACGCGCTACTCCACCACCGGCGATTCGGCGCTGCTCAACGCCCAGCCCATCATGGTGGAGTGCAACAAGGGCAAGATCGCGCTGGCGCACAACGGCAACATCACGAACGCGCTTGAGGTCAGGGGTCAGCTCGATCAGCAAGGTTCCATCTTTCAGACCACCAGCGACACCGAGGTCATCGTCCACCTGATCGCGCGCTCGCGCGAGGAGACGCTGGCCGACGCCATGGCCGATTCCCTGCGCCGCCTCGAAGGCGCATTTTCGCTGGTCATGCTCACGCGCGATCGAGTTTTCGCCGCGCGCGATCCTCGCGGCTTCCGGCCGCTGGTGATGGGCCGCATTTCCGGTCAGGCCGCTCACCAGGCCGATACGATTGTCTTCGCCTCCGAGACCTGCGCGTTCGACCTGATCGGCGCGACCTATGAGCGCGAGGTCAAGCCCGGCGAACTGGTCATCGTCGGCCCGGAGGGAGTGCATTCGCGCTTCTACTCGCCGCAACAGCCGCAATCCAGCTGCATCTTCGAGCACGTGTATTTCTCGCGGCCCGACAGCATGGTCTTCGGACGCGCGGTGCAGCAGTCGCGCGACGCCATGGGCCGCCAACTCGCACTTGAGTCACCCGTGAGCGCCGACATCGTGGTTCCCGTGCCCGACTCCGGCGTGACCGCGGCGATGGGCTTCTCGCATGAAAGCGGCATCCCGCTACAGTTTGGATTGATCCGCAACCACTACGTTGGCCGCACCTTCATCGAGCCGGAACAGCGGGTGCGCGACTTCGGCGTGAAGCTGAAGCTGAATCCGGTGCGCCACGTCTTGGCGGGCAAGCGCGTGGTGCTCATCGACGACTCCATCGTGCGCGGCACCACCAGCAAGAAGATCGTCCGCATGGTGCGCGACGCGGGCGCGAAAGAGGTGCACATGCGCATCTCCTGCCCGCCGACCATCTCGCCGTGCTACTACGGAGTCGATACTCCATCCAAGAACCAGCTCATCGCGGCCAACAAGTCGGTCGAGGAGATTCGCGAATACATTGGCGCGGACTCGCTGGCCTATCTCTCGCTGGAGGGCCTGCGCAAAGCAGCCGGCGAGGGCGACGAGAAGGTCTATTGCACCGCCTGCTACACCGGCAAGTACCCGACTAAGCTGGTGGACGTGGAAGACATCGCGCCTGCCATAGCGGCGGGCGACTGAGCAACTGCTACACTGCCCGTATGCTCGCCCCGTACGCCGTCCGCGTTGAGGATTCGCGTGGGCGCCGCTATCCCGAGCCATCTCATCCTTATCGCAATCCTTTCCAGCGTGACCGCGACCGCGTTATCCATGCCCGCGCCTTCCGCCGGCTGGAGAACAAGACGCAGGTCTTCACCCGCCGCTACTCCGACCACTTTCGCACACGCCTGACGCACACCATGGAGGTCGCGCAGATCTCGCGCACCATTGCCGCCGCGCTCAATCTGAATGTCGATTTGGTTGAGACGCTGGCGCTGGTGCATGACATCGGCCATCCGCCGTTCGGACATGCAGGCGAGCGCACGCTGGACCTGCTGATGCGCCAGCACGGCGAGTTCTTCGATCACAACTTGCAGGCGCTGCGCACCGTGGAAGAGATGGAGCTTCGCTACGTTGAGTTTCACGGACTGAACCTGACCTTCGAAGTCCGCGAAGGCATCATCAAGCACTCGCACGATTACAGCGAGGCCGAGCATCCGGAACTGGCGGAATATCTTCTCGATCTGCGTCCGCCGCTGGAGGCGCAACTGATCGACCTCACCGACGAGATTGCCTACAGCACTGCTGACCTGGATGACGGCTTCGAGGCCAGGCTGCTACGGCTGCCGCAAATTCGCGAGCGCGTCCGCGTCTTCGAGCGATATTACGTCGAGGCCGAGGCGAAATATCCCGACGCGCCCGAGAAGTTGAAGTTCAACGACGCACTGAAGCGCGTGCTGAACCGCTTCGTCACCGACCTGATCGAGAATACGCAGCGCCGCGTTCAGGATGCGGGGATTGGAAGCCTCGACGAATTGCGGCGTTCTCCTCGTCGGCTGGCCGGCTTCAGCCACGAGGTAGAAGCAGAGCGACGAGAAGCCAAGAGCTTTCTTTACGAGGCCCTGTACAACAGCAAATCGCTGGAGCCCGAGAAACGGCAGGCGGAGAAAGTCATTACCGAAGTTTTCAATCACCTGATTGCCCAGCCCGAAGCGTTGCCCCATGCCTATCGCGAGCGCGCGGAGAATGAGAAGCTGGCTCGCGTGGTCTGCGACTACATCGCCGGCATGACCGATCACTACATCGAAGACCTGCGCAAGAAACTGCTGGCAGCAAGAAAGACGCAGCCCTGACCATCCCCTAAAGCCCAAGTAAACTCTTGAATTTATTGGCGTAGTGAGCTAACATTTCTGGCCTTGTCGAAAAGGGGGTACAGCTATGGCAATCGACATGGACAAGCTCAACGCGTTTATCGGGCAGTTTGTCGGCGATCTCGGTGCTGCAGTTGCCACCGGGATGGTCGTAATCGGGGAGCGGCTAGGGCTATACAAAGCCCTCGCTGAGCATCCGATGACTTCCGCCGAGCTCGCCGCCAAAACCGAAACCGACGAACGCTACGTGCGGGAATGGCTGGCCTCACAGGCGGCGGGCGGTTATGTCACCTACGACGAAAAAGCCAACAAGTTCAGCCTTACCGAGGAACAGGCTTTTACCCTGGCCAATGAAGACAGTCCGGCGTATCTGCCTGGGGCATTCCAGTTGGCTCTCGGGTCGCTGGCAGCCGTGCCACGAATCGCCGATTCGTTTCGCACCGGAGCGGGGATGGGCTGGCATGAACATGACGATGGCGTGTTTCACGGGTGCGAAAAGTTTTTCCGCCCAGGTTACGCCGCCAACCTGGTGAGCTCCTGGATTCCAGCTCTCCATGATGTGAAGCAAAAACTTGAGTCCGGTGGGCGCATTGCCGACGTAGGTTGCGGGAAGGGTGCCTCGACTGTCCTGATGGCGAAGGCGTTTCCAAAGTCTCACTTCTTCGGGTTCGATTATCACGATAAATCGATAGAAGCGGCTCGTGACTCTGCCAAACGCGAAGGGGTTGCGGATCGAGTCACATTCGAACAGGCCACGGCCAAGGCGTATCCAGGCAAGGATTACGACTTCGTCACAGTGTTCGACTGCTTGCATGACATGGGCGATCCGGTTGGCGCTGCGACCCACGTTCGACGCTCCCTGCGCGACGACGGTACGTGGATGATCGTAGAGCCATTCGCGAATAACGAGTTGAAGGACAATCTGAATCCGGTAGGCCGGGTGTACTACTCATTCTCCACCCTGCTGTGCACACCTTGTTCGCGATCGCAGGAAGTTGGATTGTGCCTGGGCGCGCAGTCCGGAGAAGCTAGCATTCGTGAAGTGGTGACCTCGGCCGGTTTCAGTCGATTTCGGCGGGCCACGGAGACGCCGTTCAACATTGTTTACGAAGCTCGGCCGTGAGACAGCGGTTTTCGCGTGAAGCAGATTCGGCTGCTACTGGTGAATTTGTCTAATGCCCGAACCGCACCGTGATGTGTTCTCCCGAAGTCAGGTGGCTGCCGGGCGCGGGCCATTGTTGGCGCGCGATGCCGCTGCCGATGGCGTTGATCTCCAGCCCCGACTGTTGCGCGATCTCCACGGCTGAGCGCAGAGGCTTGCCCAGGAAAGAGGGCACGACCATCCCAGTATCGACGTCCAGAATCACCGTGCCATTGGGAGCAGCCGGCGCGGGCTGAGCGGCCGGAGTTGCTGTCGCCGTTTGCGTTGTCTCAGGCGCAGGTTGCGCAGGTGTCGTTGCCACAGCTTTCGCCTGAGCAGTGGCGGACTGATTTGCATTTGCGGGTTGAGTTGCAGTCGCGGTCGTGCTCTTCGCGCTGGTCGCATCCTCCTCCAACGGCGCGCCTAGATGGTCGGGCGATTCGTCGGTCAAGTCGCTATCTTTCGCCGTCGCCAGCAGAGTCTGCCGCTGTGTGTTCTTCACATCAAGGTCGTGCGGCACGTGGAGATACTCTAGTACCTGCTCGGCAATTCGCTTGAAGACGGGAGCGCAAACCTGTCCGCCCTGGTGCAGCCCCACCGGTGAATCAAGGATCACGGCAATGGTGATCGCAGGAGTATTAACGGGCGTGAAGCCGATGAACGAAGCCACGTACTTCGTCTTGGAGTAGGCTCCGGTCTTGGGATCGACCTTCTGCGCCGTGCCGGTCTTGCCGGCGATGGTGTAGCCGTTGAGGATCGCACGCCGCGCCGTGCCGAACAACACCACGCCTTCCATCATCTTCTTCATCTCCGCTGCGGTCATGGTGGTGATGACGCGGTGCTGCTGTGCCGGATGAAAGACGACGGGCAGCGCATTGCTGTCCGGCGGCAACTCGCCCGCCACGATGCGTGGCGGCGTATATACACCGTCATTGGCGATGGTCGAAATCAGCGAGATGGTTTGCAGTGGCGTTACGCCAATCTCCTGTCCCATGGAGATGGCGCCGATCGACACCTTCGACCAGCGATTCACCGGCTTGGCCATGCCACGCGTCTCGCCGGGCAACTCGATTCCGGTCTGCTGTCCAAAACCGTAATCGTGAATGTAGTGGTAGAGCCGCTGGTCGCCCAGCTTCATGCCCACCTTGATGGCCGCAACGTCGCTGGAGTGCGCCAGCGCCTCGGCGATGGTGATCACGCCCAAGCTCTCATGGTCGTGGATCTGCATTCCAAATACGTTAATCGAGCCATGCTGGCAATCGACCTTGTCATCCGGCGTCACTACGTGCTGATCGATGGCCGCGGAATACGTGACGATCTTGAACACGGAGCCGGGTTCGTAGATATCGCTGACGGCGCGGTTCTTCAGCGCTTCAGCGGGAACGCTGTTGAAGACATTTGGATTAAAAGTGGGCCGGTTCACCAGCGCCAGGATTTCACCGGTGCGGGGATTTTCGACGACGACCGTGCCGGCGATTGCCTGGGTGTCCGCCATTCCCTGATCCAGTTCTTTTTCGGCGATGTACTGGATGGTCTGGTCGATGGTCAGTACCAGGTTTTGTCCTGGATCAGGTGGCTTCTCCACTCGGCTGAACCACTTACGGCGAGCGTCAATCGAGATCAGTTCCTGGCCGGGAATGCCGCGCAAATCGTCATCGAATTCGCGCTCCAAACCGCCCAGACCCTCGTCGTCCATGCCGACGTAGCCGAGCACTTGGGCCGCGAGTTCGCGCTTGGGATAGAAACGTTTCGGTTCTTTGCGGAAGTAAATGCCGCGCAGATTCAGCTCACGAACGCGGTTAGCGGTGTCCGCATCAATTTTGCGCTTGATGAAGGCAAAGTTGCGATTGGACTGTAGCCGGGCGACGATCTCTTGCGGAGCCATGTCCAGCACCCGGCCCAAAATTACGGCTGTGGTTTCCTGATCGTGAACCTCGCTGGGTACGGCGAACACGGAGTCGACATCGATCGACATAGCCAGCGCATAGCCGTTGCGATCGTAGATATTTCCGCGGCGCGGTTGGACGGGAATGGTGCGGTTTTGCTGGCGTTGCGCGCGCTGCACGAAGTCGCCGTACTTCACGACCTGCAGACGCACCAGGCGGAAACAGATAACCAGGATCCAAACGAACAGCAGCGCAGCCAAGATGTAGAGCCGTCGACTAGGCGTCTTGGGTGGGCTCGCCCGCATTCCCCGGTTACTCCGTCGTGCTGCGTTTAGGTGAAGAAGGCGGTCCGTTGCTGCCGGACCGCCGGATGAAACCTGCGATGTTATGTTGCGGCGGATCAAAGCCCGCGTGCATTATGCCGTCCCTGCAAACCTTATTACGGAACCGCTGACACCACCATGATTCCGCTTGCCTTGGCCATGACTGGTGGGGCTGAATCGGACGATGCCGTATCCATCGGCTGCCACTGTCCCTCAACCGGACGCTGCATGCCCAAGGCACGGGCCAGGCGGTCGATACGCGCAGGATCCTTTAGCGAAGCCTCTTCCAGACTGAGCGCGCGGTTCGACTCCGCGATGGTGTCGCGCTCTACCTTCAGTTGCTCAATCTTGTAGCCGTACTCGATGGCGCTGAAATGCTGGCAGACGTACACCATCGCCATCAGGAACAGAACGCCCAACATGACGCCGAAGGTAATCATCTCGCGGCGGCGCTTGGGATCGGTGATCTGGACGACGCGCGAGTTGTCGATGCGCTTGGTGAAGTAGATCTCGGGCGTGCCCAGGAACATGCCGCGCGGCGGTGCCGCCGCCTGCTCGTTCCATTCACCAGCTTGTGCCATGGTCGGGTAAAGCACTCCAGCTGCCATCGCTCTCTCCTACCGGACAAACTTAAATTTCACTTCGTTCGACGTACCACATTGTCGGATACCACATTGTCAGATACGGACCGGGTTCCAGGGGCGCTTTGTACTTATCCACATTTCCCACAGCTTTTCCGCAGGCCCAATGTAGGACTTGCGGATATTCACAAACCATTAACCAGCCCGCTCCGCGGCCCGCAACTTCGCGCTGCGCGAACGGGGATTGCGATCGATCTCTTCCTCGTCGGCGGTCACCGGCTTTTTGGTCAGCACGCGATATAAACCGTCGCGCGCCCCATCCCGCAGCGCATCTTTCACAATGCGATCTTCCAGCGAGTGGAAGCTAATGACGACCAACCTGCCGCCCGGCTTAAGCACTTGCAGCGCAGCGTCTTTACTCAACAACGCCCGCAAGTCGTCGAGTTCACGGTTCACCAGAATCCGGAGTGCCTGGAAAGTTTTCGTCGCCGGATGAATCCGCCGCTCAGCCTGGTTCATTGGCCGGGCCGCGGCCGAAATCACCTCCGCCAATTTTGCGGTGGTGTGAATCGGCCGCGCCCGAACAATGGCTCTGGCGATTCTCCGCGACCTCCTTTCCTCACCGAATTCGTAAATCGCGTCGGCAAGCTCGCGCTCGTCGAAGCGGTTTACCACTTGTTCGGCAGTCAGCCCGGAGTGCGTATTCATCCGCATATCCAATGGGCCTTCCGCCTGAAAACTAAATCCGCGCGCGGCGTTCTCCAGTTGCATGGAGCTGACGCCCAGGTCGGCGAGCAATCCGTCGGCGGATTTCGCCGCCACATGCTGCGCCACTTCGGCAAACGAGGCATGGACCAACTCAATCTTCGGCCAGTCCGCTGCCATTTCCGCCGGCGGCTTCATCAGCCGCTCGCGCGTGCGTTCTAACGCTGCCGGGTCCTTATCGAAGGCAATCAAATGACCCTCTGCGCCCAGGCGTCTTGCGATTTCCCACGCATGTCCGCCTAAGCCCAGAGTTGCATCGATATAGGTCCCGTCGCGCCGCACGGCCAGGAATTCGATCGCTGGTTTTAAAAGAACCGGGACATGGCTGAATTTCGTCTCGCCATGTCCGCGCCCAGGGGCGCTATTCGTGTCTGCGTTGTCCATTCACCACCATGCGAATGGAACTCGCTATGATGTGCCGTCCCTACGGGACTCGATTTCCTTCCGGCATCCTTACCCAGCGCTTCCGCGCTGGGCTAATCACTTTCGCCCTGCGGGCTCCGTTTGTGCCGTGAAGCAAAATTTCCCTTGCCGTTCGTCATCAGAGGCAATTACCACGCTTGATTTCGTTCCGTGCACTCCGTGCCTCCGTGGTGAAAACGCCTAAATCCCCAGTCCGCTGAGGATGGTCTCGTCTTCCTCAGTGAAGGGTTCCGCAACCGACTTGCGAAGCTCTTCGGCATTGCGCACCACCAGGTGGTTCAAATTGCCCATCACCGCAACCTCGCCCTTCAGGTTCGCGGTCTCGCGCAGGATCTGCGGCATTAGCAGCCTGCCCTGTCCGTCGAATTCCACTGCCTGGCCGTAATAACTGGTTCGCTCCAGCAGTTTCTGCTTGGTCTTGTGCATTTCGGGCAGCGCCGCCAGTTTGCGCTCGATCTCTTCCCACGCCTGCAGGGGATAAACTTTGGCACTTCTTCCGTCCCAGCTCGTGATATAGAATTGGGCGCTGTAGTTCTCGTCGATTTCGCGCTTGAATTCCGCGGGCATCTTGAGCCGCCCTTTGTCGTCCAACCGGGTTAAATGGGTGCCGCGAAACATAGCGCTCGGCCTTAACGTCAAGTCTTTTTTGGGAGGTGAACATCACCGAACTCACGGGGCGACTTCGAACTGGTTGCATCACAGCTTGGGCGCTGAAACCATTTCGTATCAATCGCATCCCCAGACTCGGAGCGCTGTTCCACTCCATCCCACTTTTGACCACTTAGGACGTATCCTACTCCTAAACCGTTGTCTGTCAAGAGGAATTTGAAGAATTTTGGGGTAAATCTGCGACGCTCGGAGCGGCCACAAGGAGTGGTAGATTTTGAACCCAATCGACCCAATAAAAAGCGTTTACTAAGAAGGTTCGCGCGGATGACTCGGAGTGCGGGTTAGAAGGCTCGGATCGGGATAAACGGAATGAAGGTGCCGCCGTTACCCGCCAGTGACCAAGGCGTGGACGGGTCGGCTATCGCGGAGTCATGACACGGGTTGATATTGCGGAATTCTGAGTGGCTTCTACTGCTGTATGGCCTGAATCGCTTGCGGATGAACCTTCTCATTCTGGATCTGCGAAGCATCCCAACCCCCGCCCAGCGCTTTGACCAGATAAACTTCCGTGACCATCTGCTGGCCCATCAGCTGCGTCGCCAGGCGTTGATTGGTGAGCAGCGTACTTTGCGCGGTGATGACGTCCAGGTACGAAGTCACGCCACCGACATAACGATTATTCGCGATCTCCAGGGCGCGCTGCGAATCGGCCACCGCGGCATTTTGCCGGGTGTTGGCCTGCGAAAGTTCAGTCAATCCGGTAAGCCCGTCTTCCACCTGCTGGAAAGCTTCCAACACGGATTCGCGGTAGTTGGCTATCGCTTCCTCATAGCTGTGCCGGGTGTAGGCAAGGTTGGCGCGATTGCGACCGCCGTTGACGACCGGCTCCAGCAGATCGCCGCCCAGCGCCCAGATCGCATTGGGCGCGGTGATCAGGTTGGCGAGGTTCGTACTCTCAAAACCGCCGCTGCCGGAGAGAGTAAGTTGGGGATAAAAGGCGGCCTTCGCCACGCCGATTTCCGCGTTCTGATACGCCATCTGCCGTTCGGCGGCAGCAATGTCAGGACGGCGCTCCAGCAGGTCGGAAGGCACGCCCAGCGGAACCGGCACGGGGGTCGCGGTCAAAGTGCGAATGGGGACGGAGAAGGTCGCAGCGGGATTGCCGGTCAAGACAGCGATGGCGTGCTCGTACTGTTCACGCTGCTGCTTCACCAGGTAGAGCTGCGCCACAGTGGAATCGAGCACTGTCTGCTGTTGCGCCACGTCCAGACCGGAAGCCACGCCGCCACTGTGACGGCTGTCCACTAACTGCAAGCCCCTCGTCTGGATGTCGACGGAATCCTGTACCACCTTGGTTTCCGCGTCGAGTTCGCGAAGACTGAAGTAGTCGGCCGCCAGCTCCGCTTCCAGCACCAACTGCACGTTGTACATCTCGGCCGCGGAGGCTTGCAGCGTCGCGTCGGAGGCTTGCATGCTGCGCCGCACTTTACCGAACAAGTCGGGCTCGTAGTTCACGAAGAATGGGACGGTGTAGGTGCTTTGGGTCAGCGGATTGCCCAGAGTTACGACTTCCGGCCGGTCTCCCGCGTAGCGCTGCCGCGAGTAGCTGGGATCGACGTTGGCCTGCGGGAAGAATCCCGCTGAGGTCACGCGCGCCAGCGCACGCGCTTCTTCGATGCGATCCTTGGCTGCGAGTAACGATTGATTGGCGGCCAGCATCTGCTGCTCATAACTGTTGAGCTCGGCATCGTTGAAAACTTCCCACCAGGTTCCTTTCGGAAGCGAGTCCTTGGGCGCAGCCACGCGCCACGGCGCCTGCGTTTTGTAGGCGTCGGGAGCCGGTGCAGGTGCGGGTGGCCGGTTATAGTTTGGCCCTACGGCACATCCCGCAAACAGGCCAATGGCCAAAGCGCCGGCCAGCAGCCCTAGCCGTCTCACGACTGGCTCCGGGTAGCTGGCGCGACGTTCACCTGCTGGCCGTCCTCGATTGAATCCGAAGGGTTCACGATCACGCGGTCGTTCACATCCACGCCGCCGACGATCTCCAGCGTTGTCCCATAGTCGCGGCCGATCGAGATTCGCCGCAGTTGCACCTTGCCGTCGCTTCCCACCACCGCGACTTGAGGCCCTTCCCGCCGGAACAGCATGGCATTGACCGGGATGGTGACCTTATTCACGTCGACGTTCGGCTTGAAATGCACTTCGCCAAACGAGCCTGGAAGCAGCTTGCCATCCTTGTTGGGAACGTCGACCTCGGTGAGCAAGGTGCGCGTTGCGACATCGATGGCTTCGGCAGTGCGGGCGACTGCAGCGTGAAACTTCTCGCCGGGAAATTCCTGCAGCGTAACCGCAGCCGGCACTCCAACCCGAATCGCCGGAGCGTAGGCCTGAGGAACCGAAACGTACACCCGCAATGGATCGGCGCGCGCGATGTTGAACATCTGCAGCGGGCCTGAGCCTCCACCATTGCCGGCGTTGATCAGGGCTCCGGGATCGACCGTGCGTCGGGTGATCACGCCGGTAAAGGGTGCGTAGACGTGTTTGAATCCCTCCAACTCTTCCAGTCGCTTGACATTGGCATCGGCGGCCGCCAGGTTCGCTACTGCCTGCTGGTAGCCGCTGGTTTGGGTATCGGCTTCTTCTTGCGAAACCGAGTCGGTCTTGCGCAGCGCTTCATAGCGTGCGGCGTTGATCTTGGCCAGGTTCATCGCGGCCACAACCTGCTCCCGCGTCGCTTTCGCCTGCCTCAGCTCCTGATCCACTTCCGGCGTGTCGATGTCCGCGAGCAGGTCGCCTTCGTGTACATAGCTGCCGATGTCCTTGTACCAGCGCAGGAGATAGCCGCTGGTGCGCGCATAAATCGGCGACTCGACATACGCCTGCAACGTGCCCGGCAGCACCAGTTCTTCGTCCGGCTTCTCGGCGGTCGGATGGACGATCGCGACAGTCGGAATAGCGCTCTGCTGGGTCTCGTCGGCCAGCACATGGCTGTCGTGAATGCGCGTAAGCATCGCCGCCAGTCCAGCCGCAATCAGCCCCACGACGACAACGCCGATGAAGAACAGCGCCTTGCGCGGCGTGGCGGGTGGAAGCTTGGGAGGCGGCGTGATCTGCGCCGGCGCGTGGGCATCGCCTGACTGCGGATGACCGTCATCAGCCGGACGCTGCGATTGGCCGCCGTCGGCTGGCGAGAGACGCTGCCGATCTTCCGTCGGCTTGGATGGTGTGTCCATGGTTGTCGTATCAGTCTCCAACTATTCTAGGATGCCCTTTGCGCCCGGCGTTCGCGCCGCCCGTGAATGAGGGCGAAAACCGTCGGCACGAAAAACAAGGTCGCCACGGTCGCAAACATCAGGCCGCCGATTACCGCACGTCCCAGGGGCGCATTCTGCTCGCCGCCCTCGCCCAGTCCCAGCGACATCGGCAGCATTCCGATGATCATGGCCAGCGCAGTCATCAGCACCGGGCGAATTCGCGTATAGCCGGCTTCCAAGGCGGCCTGGGCCGAGGGAATTCCGGCTCGCATGCGATCGCGCGCAAATGAAATCATCAGAATCGAATTCGCCGTAGCCACCCCCATGCACATCACTGCGCCGGTAAGCGACGGCACGTTGAGCGTGGTATGAGTGAGCAGCAGCATCCAGCAAATGCCCGCCAGCGCACCCGGCAACGCCGTGATGATGATGAAGGGATCCAGCCACGACTGGAAGTTCACCACGATCAGGAAGTAGACCAATGCGATTGCCGCCAGCAGTCCAACCCCCAAACCGATGAATGAGCTTTCCATGGTCACCACCTGACCGCGAACCTTAAGCTGCGTGCCCCGCGGCAGTTGTTGCCGGAAAGATTGCAGCGCCTTGTTCACATCGCGCATCACCCCGCCCAGATCGCGGTCCTGGGTGCTGGCGTAGACGTCGATCACCGGCTGCACGTTGTAGTGAGAAACCACCGCCGGCCTGACCAACGGCGTTAACTGCACCAGGTTGCTCAATACCTGGGAATTCGGAACGCTTGGATTGTTGACCGGCGTATTCATCAAGTCCTGCAGGGAGGTCATGCGATATTGCGGCGACTGCACCGCAACCTGATAGCTGACGCCGTTGTTGGGATTCAGCCAGAAATTGGGTGCGGTCTGGAAGCTGCCGCTCAGCGAAACCAGCACACTGTTGGCTACGTCGCGAGCATTCATGCCGACCTGCGTCACCCGGTTGCGATCAATGTTCAAGTGCAGCGTCGGCAGATCCAGCAGTTGTTGCACATGCACATCGGCCGTGCCCGGAATATGCCGCAGCCGATTCGAGATCTGCTGCGCGATAAAGTAATTCGTGTTTACGTCCGGGCCGATCAGTTGGATGTCAATCGGCGCCGGTAGGCCGAAATTTAAGATCTGGCTGACAATGTCGGCGGGCTGGAAGAAGAACTCAACTCCGGGAAATTGCCGTGGCAAGCCCGCGCGCAGCTTGCGAATGTAGTCCGCCGTGGGATGGTGGTGCTCCTGATTTAAGCCCACCAGAATTTCTGCGTCGCTGGTGCCAATGACTCCGGAGTTACTGTAGGAAAGGTTGATGCCGGAGTTCGGCAGACCGATGTTGTCAAGGACCGTCACCAGTTCGTCTTTGGGGATCTGCTGCCGCAGATAGGCTTCGACCTCGTCGCAAAGCCTGGCCGTTTCTTCCACGCGCAATCCGGCGCGTCCGCGGACGTGTAACCGCATCTGTCCGGCGTCGACGCTGGGAAAGAAATCCTCTCCCAGGAAAAAGACCAGCATCATGGAAAGCGCACAGAAGGCAAGAAAGCAAACCGCGAACACTTTGCTGTGCTCCAATGTGGTTTCCAGCAGCTGATAATAGCCGGCACGAAACTTGTCGAAGCCACGCTCAAAGCGGCGCTGATAGCGGCCAAAGAATGTCTTTGCGCCTGCCTCGCGGTGCTCATGCCCGCGCATGATGTACATCACCAGCGTCGGAATCAGAGTGCGCGACAGGAAATACGAGGCGAGCATCGCGAAGACCACAGCTTCCGCCAGCGGCACGAACAGAAACCTGGCCACGCCGGTGAGGAAGAACATGGGCACGAAGACGATGCAAATGGACAGTGTGGAGACGAACGCCGGTACGGCAATCTGCGACGCCCCATCCAGAATCGCCTGCTTCATCTCCTTGCCCTGGGCGAGGTTGCGCTCAATATTCTCGATCTCCACCGTGGCGTCGTCCACCAGGATGCCCACGGCCAGCGCCAATCCTCCCAGCGTCATGATGTTGATGGTCTCGCCCAGCGCGCTGAGCAACAGCACGGAGACAAAAATCGACAGTGGAATGGAAATCGAGATGACGATCGTCGGCCGCCAGTCGCCGAGGAAGATCAGGATCATGACCGCGGTCAACGCCGCCGCAATCAGGCCCTCGCGCAGCACTCCGTTGATGGAGGCGCGCACAAACAGTGACTGGTCAAAAAGCGCCTTGACCGTGATTCCCGGCGGCAGCGATTGCAGGGCAATCGGCACCACGCCTTCGACGGCCTTGACGATCTTGATCGTGGAGCCCTTGCCGATCTTGTACATCGACATCAACACGCCATGCACCCCATCCTGGCGCACGATGTTGGTCTGCGGCGAGAAGCCATCGCGCACATGGGCCACGTCGCGCATGTAGATGGTCGCCCCATTCACCGTCTTCACCGGAAGATCGTTCAGGTCGGCGATGGTGCGCGGAGCGCTGTTCATCTCCACCTGATATTCCAACAAGCCGATTTTGGTTGTCCCCGACGGCGTGATCACGTTCTGCGAGTTGATGGCGTTGACAATGTCGCTCGGCGAAAGACCATTGGCCTGCAGGCGCGGCATGTCGAGATCGACCTGCACCTGGCGGATCTTGCCGCCATAGGGATAGGGCGTGGCCGCTCCCTGCACCGTCGCCAGCTGGTTGCGCAGGAAGTTTTGGCCGAGATCGAACAGCATCTGATCGGGCAGCGTTTTGCTGCTGAGTCCGAGTTGGACAATCGGCGTAGTTGACGCGGTGTACTGGATAACCAGCGGCGGGGTGGTACCTGGCGGCAGGCTGCGCACCGAGGTTTGCACGATGGCGGTTACCTGCGCCAACGCAGTCTGAATGTTGGCGTCAGGCTGAAAGAAGATCTTGATGACACCGACGCCGTTTACCGATTGCGATTCGAGGTGCTCGATGTTGTTGACCGTCACCGTCATACCGCGTTCGGAGTTGGTGATGATGCGGTCGGCCATGTCCTGGGGAGCGAAGCCGGCAAAGTTCCACACCACGCTGACGACAGGAATATTGATGTCGGGGAAGATATCGACCGGGGTGCGGACGATGACCAGAGGCATCAGCAGGATGATGACCAGGGCCATCACCACAAACGTATAAGGGCGCCGCAGCGCTAATGCAACAATCCACATCGGCCGGATGATCCCAATCGGGTAGTGCTGGCCTTAGGCCAGCGTTAGGAAGCCATCCACGATTTTCCAGAGGCAGCAATCATTCAAATGTTCGCTGCGTCTGGAGCGCCCATGGTTGGTTCGAAAACGCAGCGCTCAAGCGCCGCTCTACCTAAATAGTGCAGTACTTATGATACGATACGATACGTATTGGATTCAATGTCGCGTTGTGGGTCCAGGTAAGAATGGCAGTTTCCCGACAAAAGCAATCGCCTGACCAAAATGGTCAGCAACGTCCGCCCGGTCGTCCGCGCAGCGAAAACGCTCGCCAGGCAATTCTCCGCAGCACTCTCAAACTGCTTCGCAAAGCCGGGTTCGCTCAGCTGTCTATCGAAGCGATTGCCGCCGACGCAGGCGTCGGCAAAGCCACGGTCTACCGCTGGTGGCCGAACAAGGGCGCTTTGGTAGTAGATGCGTTTGCGTCCAGCACCGAAGAGGAGTTGCGCTTCCCCGACAGCGGCTCGGCGTACCGCGACATGGCCCTCCAGATGAACCAGTTTCTCGCCGTACTGCATTCCTCGCGCGGTCGGATTGTGAAGGCGGTGATTGCCGCTGGGCAATCGGATGCGAAGCTGCTGGAAGAATTTCGTAACCGGCTGCTGCGCCCCCGGCGTCAGGGAGCTTATCGCACGTTGCGCCGCGGTATCGAGCGCGGCGAATTGCCCGAGGGTCTCGACCTGGACCTCGTGCTCGACATTCTTTATGGTGCGATGTACATGCGTTTCCTCATCCGGCACGACGAACTGAGCGAAGATTACGTGAATGAAGTGTGCCGTCTGGTATTGGACGGCGCTGCCGCGGCTACGCCGCAGCGTGGCCGGCATAAAGCACGGCTGCCATTTAACGGGCGCAGGTCGCACGCGGCGACAAACTAATAAGACATTGCAGCCGAACCCACCCGCACTAGCCTCCCCCTCGTGCCGTCCTATACAATCAAGGGTTTCCTACTGTTACGCCATCCTTGTAAGGAGCAGACAAGTCCCGACAGATTTCGGGGTGCCCCGTTCTTGAACCCACCCTAGCCAAAAGAAGGCTAGAGTGGGGCACCCAGCTCGGGTCGTAATACCAAAATGAAAATACACGAGTATCAGGGAAAGGCCATTCTGCGGAAGTATGGAGTAGCTGTGCCGCGCGGCCGCATGGTTGAGAGCCGCGAAGAAGCGCTGGATGCGGCAAGGGCGCTATTTCAGGACGGTGCAACCGGCGTCGTCGTAAAAGCGCAGATTCACGCCGGCGGTCGCGGCAAAGGCGGCGGCGTAAAGCTGGCCAAATCGCCCGAAGAAGCCGGCGAGCTTGCAACCAAGATGCTGGGCATGCAGTTGATCACGCACCAGACCGGCCCTGAAGGCAAAAAGGTGCAGCGCTTGCTGATTGAAGAGACGCTGCCCATCGCGCGCGAGCTTTATCTTGGCATCGTGCTGGATCGCGTCGTGGGCCGCAACGCGTTCATGGCGTCGGCCGCGGGCGGCATGGAGATCGAGGAAGTCGCCGCCAAGGATCCCAACGCCATCATCAAAGAGCACATCGTGCCGGGCTTCGGGCTGCGCGGCTTTCAGGCGCGCGAGATCGCCTTCCGGCTTGGGCTCGAGGCCCGCTACATCAGTGGCGCCGTCAAGTTCATGATGGCGCTGGCGCGCGCCGCCGAAGATACCGACGCCTCGCTGGTCGAGATCAATCCGTTCATCACGACGACTGATGGCCGGCTGTTTGCGCTCGACGCCAAAATGAATTTCGACGACAACGCGCTCTCCCGTCATCCCGACATTCTGGAACTGCGCGACATCAGCGAAGAAGATCCGCTGGAAGTCGAGGCCAGCAAGTACAACCTGAACTACATCAAGCTCGACGGCAACGTGGGCTGCATGGTGAATGGCGCGGGCCTGGCGATGGCGACCATGGACATCATTCAATACGCGGGCGGCATGCCGGCCAACTTCCTGGACGTGGGCGGCGGCGCCAATGAAGAGCAGGTGACGCACGCCTTCGAAATCCTGCTGAGCGACAAGAACGTGAAGGCGGTGCTCATCAACATCTTCGGCGGCATTCTGCGCGTCGATACGCTGGCCAACGGCATCGTCAGCGCGGCGCGCAAGACCAAATTCCAGTTGCCGATTGTGCTCCGGCTGGAAGGCACCAATGTCGAGCAGGGCCGCAAGACCTTGCAGGAGAGCGGACTGAAATTCATCGTGGCACAGACCATGAAGGACGCGGCCGAGAAAGTGGTCGCCGCCGCCAAGGGGGTGCAATGAGCACAACCACGATTCCTTTCGATAAACCTGCCCACAAGCCGATGCCGATGACATCGACCTTGGGCGACGAGAGTTGGGTTCTCACCTGCCTGGAACTCAGTTGTGAGAACAGCCTCCAAACGACCGACTTCGAGCAGGAATGCCAAGGCGTTTGCCACGGTAATTTGGTTGAACTCACATGTTCCGCAGGCTCAAAAGGGGAGTGGCAAAAGTTATGAGCATACTAGTCGATAAATCAACACGCCTGCTGGTGCAGGGATTGACGGGACGTGAGGGAACGTTCCACTCCAAGAACGCGGCGGCCTACGGCACAACGGTTGTGGGCGGCGTGACTCCCGGCAAGGGTGGCACGACGCACGAGGGCTGGCCCATCTTCAATACGGTGCGCGAAGGCGTGGAGAAAACCGGCGCCAACGCGACCGTGATTTTCGTTCCGCCGCCGGCCGCGGCCGACGCCATCATGGAAGCTGCCGACGCCGGCATCGCGCTGATCGTCTGCATTACCGAAGGCATTCCGGCGATGGATATGGTCAATACCTGGGAGTTCCTGAAGACGAAGAACTCGCGGCTGATCGGGCCAAACTGCCCGGGCATCATCTCGCCGGGCAAGTGCAAGATCGGCATCATGCCGGCGCATATTCACAAGGAAGGCAATGTCGGCATCGTCTCGCGCTCGGGCACGCTGACCTATGAAGCGGTGTATCAGTTGACCACGCGCGGTATCGGCCAATCGACCGCGATCGGCATCGGCGGCGATCCCATCATCGGGACCAATTTTGTCGATGCGATCCGCTTGTTCAACGACGATCCGGAGACCGAAGCCATCGTGATGATTGGGGAGATTGGCGGCAGCGCCGAGGAGACCGCGGCGGAGTTCATCAAGCAGAACGTCCGCAAGCCAGTGGTGGGATTCATTGCCGGGCGGACAGCGCCGCCAGGACGCCGCATGGGCCACGCGGGTGCGATCATCTCCGGCGGTAAGGGAACTGCGGTGGAGAAGATCAAAGCGATGGAGGCAGCGGGCATTCACGTGGCGCAGTCGCCCGCCGACATCGGCGAGACACTGGTGAAGGCGCAAGCGGCAATGGTGAAGTGAGGCCGTTTTTCGCCTATCGCTCTCCGCCAGATGCCGAGAAGGATTTTCGTAGCGCGTGAAACGAGTCTCGCGTGCGGGACGGAAGAAGATAGCCCAGCGCTTCAGCGTTGGGTAGGCGGTTTCTTAAGCTCAAAGTCCCGTAGGGACGGTACAAGTTTTCACGCACACACTGAAGGCCAGCTCTACCCGAACGGCCTTCGCGGTCGAGACCAACCGCAGATCCCTCCGCTCGGACTGAAGTCCTCGGTCGGGACGACAATTTGATAAGTGTTTGCTAGGAGCCTCAGGCGAAGAGCGAACATCAAATCGCGAATCATAAAGGAACCCAAGGAAACATGAAAACCCTGCAACGCACTCTTTCCATCATCAAGCCTGACGCGGTCGATCGCGGCGCGGCGGGCGACATCATTCATACCCTCCTGGAAAACAAATTCCGCATCATCGGCATGAAGATGCTGCACATCGACAAGGCCCAGGCCGAAGGCTTCTACGCAGTCCACGTAAATCGTCCGTTCTTTGAGTCGCTCACGAATTTCATGTCGAGCGGGCCGGTCATCGTGATGGCACTGGAGAAAGAAGACGCCATCGCTGACTACCGCAAGCTGATGGGCGCCACCGATCCAGCCAAGGCCGAGGAGGGCACCATCCGCAAGAAGTGGGCGTCGAGCATTGAGAAGAACGCGGTGCACGGCTCCGATGCGGAAGACACCGCCCGCTTCGAGATCAGTTATTTCTTCGCCGGATACGAGCTGGCGAAGTAAACTGGCAGGAATCTTTCACCACGGAGGCACGGAGAGCACGGAGGAAAATCAACGTTGGCTCCGTGATCTCCGTGCCTCCGTGGTGAGATGCTCTACGAGGAGCATGGAATGGCACATGTACAGATCACCATGTTAGCTGGGCGCACGATGGAACAGAAGCGGCGCGCGGTTAAGCGCATAACCGAGGCGATGAGGGAGGAGCTCAACGTCAAAGCGGAGAAGTTGACCGTTGCTTTCGTTGAGGTGCCGCGCGAGAGCTATGCGCGCAACGGCGTCCTGCTCTCCGACCGCGCCGATCTGAAGTAGCGACTCGCGCTGACCTTTCACCGCCTGAACGTCAGTCGAAGACAGCCGGCCCGGGCCGCGGTCGCTTTGAGTTGTGCGGGCCCGCTGCTGCCTAGAAGCCCGGCGGACGCTCGCTGGCCACGGCGAACGTTTGCTGCAAAGCGATTCCCGCGCGCCCCAAGGTTCCCTCTTCAAACAGCCGTCCGATCAGAGTGACGCCGTGCGGCACCCGCCGCGGCGGCGAGAACTTTGGCAGCGGGTGAGCCGGATCGGGCGCCCAATCGCTGCGCGCCTCGGAAATTTCCACAAAGCCCGCCCGCAAGGTGAGCGACGGCTGGCCGGTGTTATTCGAGATAGTGAGCATCTCGTCGCGTAGCGATGGGACCAGCAGCAGGTCCACCTGGGAGAAGATGCGAGCCATTTCGATTGCGACTTTGCGGCGGAGACGATCGGCTTGTATCAAGTCGACGGCCGAAAGGAAGCGCGATTGGCGGAAGGTATTTGGCCAGGCGTCGGGCACCTGCATTTTGAGCTGATCGAGCCCTCCTGATAGCGTCAGCTCCTCGAAAGCCGCGGCGCCTTCGGCAAAGAGGATCAGGTCCAGCGAATCATACGGCCAGTCTGGCAGCGACACCTCTACGGGAACCATTCCAACTTTCCTGACCGCTTCCAGCGCAGCGCGATCCACATCGGTTGCTGGCGCTTCTTTCATCCAGGCTGGAAAATAGCCGACGCGCAGGCCTTTCACACTGGCATTAGCATCGAAGTTGAGGTTGCTGGGAATGCTGTACACATCGCCTGGATCGGGACCTGTGATGACGCTGAGGACCAGTATGGTGTCTTCCACGTAGCGCGCCATGGGGCCGAGCTTGTCGAGCGACCAGCACAAGGTCATCGCGCCGGTGCGGGCCACGCGGCCAAAGGTTGGACGTAGTCCGGTTATTCCGCAGCGCATCGAGGGGCTGACGATGCTGCCGCCGGTCTCGCTGCCGATGGCGAAGGCGACGAGTCCTGCTGAGGTTGCTGCGCCCGGCCCGGCGCTTGAGCCGGACGAGCCTTCTTCCAGCAGCCAGGGATTCATCGTCTGGCCGCCAAACCAGATATCGTTGAGCGCGAGCGCGCCCAGGCTCAACTTGGCGACCAGCACGCCGCCGGCATCTTGCAGGCGCTGAACCACGACCGCATTCGTCTTGGGCACGCGGTTGCGATATGGCTCGGCGCCCCAGGTCGTGGGAATGTTCGCGGTGTCGAGCAGGTCCTTCACGCCGTACGGAATGCCATGCAACGGGCCGCGATACTTGCCCGCCGAGATTTCCACGTCAGCCTGCTTGGCCTGCGCGAACGCCAGTTCAGGCGTGAGTGTGATGACGCAGCGCAGTTTGGGATTGTACTCTCGCAGCCGCTTCAGATAGATGTTGGTGAGCCGCTCGGAGGTCAGCTTGCGTTGCTCAATCCAGGACGAAAGCTGGGTTACCGATGCGAAGGCGATGTCTTCGTCATTCGACGGCACCGGCCCAGGATCGATCTTGCTGCGGACGAATCGATTTTGCGCGGGCCCTGACTTTTCGCCCGGCAGAACCGGGTCCCAGATGGTTGCGGGAGCGAGCGTCGGCTCCAGCGTAGCTTTGCGCGGCCCAACCCGCATCTCGTAAAGCGGAGCCATCGCCACGCGCCAGTTGCCGGCTGCTTCGGCAAGCTCGGCCGGGGTCATCTGCACCTGTACAAGCTTTTCGGCTTCGGCAAAAGTGTTCGGGGAGACCTGAGGTCCAACCGCCTGCGCGGTGCCGAAAGCGGGCGGCGCGCCGGGCGTCTGCTGCTGCGACGGACTCTGTGTTTGGGCATACGATGCAACCGCCGCTCCCAGCAGCGCAAGTGGAGTGTGAGTCAAGAATTCTCTGCGTGATTTCACCGTGGCTCTCCTGTATCGAATCGCCGGCGCTGATCCGATGCGAACCGTTGGAGCAGTGCCGAATCGAATACGGGCCTGGGCTCGCCCGGTGGCAGGATACACCACCGAAACTCGCCGCGCTGCAGCAAAACGCGACCCTCACTCCGCGGCGCCCAACGGTACAGATTCCCCAACGGCCATTTATCCGGTATGCTCTGCTATTTGGAACTAATCGAAGGTTAGCAATCGCAGCAATCAGGAGGTTGTATGCCGCACGCTTCGTCAAAGAAAAAGAAGAAGCAACCATCGAACGCAACGCCGGCGGTTGCGACCGACAGCACGACAGGGATTCGCACGATGGCCATCGACATCGGAGGCACGGGAGTGAAAGCCATGCTGCTGGACGAAGCGGGCAAGCCGCTGACGGAGCGTCTGCGCGCGCGAACGCCGGACCAGCCCACGCCCAAGGCGATCACGAAGATCATCGTCGATTTTGCCAAGCAGTTGGGTGACTTTGACCGCGTCTCGGTGGGATATCCCGGCGTGATCAAGAAAGGTGTGGTCTACACGGCGGCCAATCTGGACAAGAAGTGGATTGAGTATCCGTTTGCCGAGGACCTCTCGAAGGCGCTGGGCAAGCCGGTTCGCCTGGCCAACGACGCCGTCGTGCAGGGCCTGGGCGGTGTGAGCGGCGTGGGCGTCGAGCTGGTGATCACCCTGGGTACCGGCATGGGTGCGGCGTTGTATCTCGACGGCATTCCGATACCTTCTCTGGAATTGGGACATCATCCCTTTCGCAACGGTAAGACCTATGAGGACGAATTGGGACGACGCGCTCTGGCCAAGGAAGGCCGCAAGAAATGGAATAAGCGATTGGCCGAAGCCATCGATCAGCTCTACCGGGTTTTCTACTACGATCGGCTTTACATCGGCGGCGGCAATGCCGCCAAGATCAGCTTCGAGCTGCCCAAGGATGTGAAGATCATCTCCAATGAAGATGGGATTCTCGGCGGCATCAAGCTGTGGGAGCGGAATCTGGATGAGCTGCAGCAGTGAGCGGCAAGCGAACGTACCGCTCATATTGCCGAGGCTCGAGGAATAATAGCTTTCCATCCCTCCGCAGAATTTCGCCTCTCCACATCCCGTGTGTTATAACCGCTAGTTCCCACCTCGTGCGCGACGGTCACCGGTAACATTCGCTCTTTCGTCCGGCCGCGCGTCCCATGACCCGGAGGAATGGTTTGGATTTCCAGCTCTCGGATGAACAGCTACAACTGAAGAAGATGGTCCGCGATTTTGCGGAGCGCGAGATTGCGCCCAACGTCATGAAGTGGGACGAGCCCGGCACGTTTCCTCTGGAAACCTATAAGGAATTGGGCAAGCTGGGCTTGATGGGGACAATTTTTCCTACCGAGTACGGCGGCGCCGGCATGGGCTATGTGGAATACGTCACCGCGGTCGAGGAACTGTCCCGCGTGGACGGCTCTATCGGCATCACGGTGGCGGCGCATACCTCGCTGGGATCGAATCACATCTTCATCGCCGGCAATGAACAACAGAAGCAGAAGTACATTCCGAAGCTGGCGACGGGGGAGTTCCTGGGCGCATGGGGATTGACTGAACCCGGCTCGGGTTCAGACGCTGGCGGCGCGCGTTGCAACGCAATTCGCAAGGGCAATAAGTGGGTGCTGAACGGCAACAAGACGTTCATCACCAACGGCCATTACGCGGACGTGGCCGTCGTGATCGCAGTCACGGACAAGACGGCGCACACGCACGGGCTCTCGGCATTTGTCGTCGAAAAGGGGACCAAGGGATTTCGCGCCGGCAAGAAAGAGAACAAGCTGGGACTGCGCGCCAGCGACACTTCCGAATTGATCTTCGAGGACTGCGAGATTCCAGCGGAGAATTTATTGGGACAGGAAGGCCAGGGCTTCATCGACGCGATGAAGGTGCTGGACGGCGGGCGCATCTCGATTGCCGCGCTCGGGCTGGGCATGGCGCAGGGCGCTTATGAGAGCGCGCTGAAATATTCCAAGGAGCGCAAGCAGTTTGGCAAAGCGATTAGCGAATTCCAGGCGATCGGTTTCAAACTGGCGGATTTGGCGACCGAGATCGACGCCGCACGTTTGCTGACGCATCGCGCCGCCGCAATGAAGGATGCCGGAATGAAGACGACGCTGGAGTCGTCGATGGCGAAGCTCTACACCAGCGAAGTCGCGGTGCGTGCAGCCAACGAGTGCGTGCAGATTCACGGTGGCTATGGCTTCATCAAGGATTATCCGGCAGAGAAGTTCTATCGCGATGTGAAGCTGTGCACCATCGGCGAAGGGACCAGCGAGATTCAGCGGCTGGTGATCGCAAGACAGTTGTTGAAGGATTGAGAGGGGTAGTGTCCCCTCGGCGGCTGAAGCCGCCTCGGAATGAACAGAATTTGAAACGAGTTGACGGCGCACCTAAAGGTGCGCCCCTTCAAAGCTGCTCCACTCGCGAACATCGTGACTTCCACCAACCACATCGAAGATTTAGTTCGCCGCATTCGTGCTGGAGAAGTTCGCGCGCTCTCGCGAGCGATTTCCAGCGTCGAAGATCACACGCCGGAATCGATCGGGCTACTGAAGGCGCTGTTTCCATATACCGGGAACGCGATGCTGCTGGGGTTGACGGGATCTCCCGGCGCCGGGAAGAGCACGCTGGTCGATCAGGTGGCGCGCGTCTATCGGAAGCAGGGCAAGACGATCGGCATTGTCGCGGTCGATCCCACCAGCCCGTTCAGTGGCGGCGCGATTCTCGGCGACCGCATCCGCATGTCGTCGCACCATGCCGACTCCGGAATTTTCATTCGCAGCATGGCCACCCGAGGCTCGCTGGGCGGGCTGGCCAGCACCACGGCCGATGTGGCCACTGTGCTCGACGCCAGCGGCCGCGATATCGTGATGATCGAGACGGTCGGCGTCGGGCAGGACGAAGTCGACATTGTGCGCCTGGCCGATGTCACCATCGTCGTGCTGGTGCCTGGCATGGGCGACGATGTGCAGACCATCAAGGCCGGCATCATGGAAATCGCCGACATCTTCGTGATCAACAAGGCCGACCGCGACGGCGCCGAGCGAGTGGAGCGCGAGATCCGCGCCATGCAGAGCCCTGGCGATGCGCCACGACGACTGGACGCCGCCGATCGTGAAGACGGTTGCCAGCGATGGAGCGGGGATTGAGGAACTGGTCCAGGCCATCGAGAAGTATCATTCGTACCTGGAGCAGAGCGACCGGGCGCGGCAGCGGCGCATTGAAAATTGGCGAGTGCGGATTGCGGAGATGCTGCGCGACGCCCTTTTTCAGCGGGTGCTTTCGTATTACTTGAGCGCGGGCGAAGCGACCCGTTACGCCGCGGAAGTTGCCGATCACAAGCGCGACCCGTACTCTTTAGTGGAGAGAATTGTCGAGGGACTAGGAAGGCCCGATGAGCGAAATTGATCATCTTGGAATTGCCGTAAAGTCGCTGGCGCAAGCCAGGAAATTCTACGAGCAGCTGGGGTTGAACCCGATGCCGGAAGAAACGGTAGAGGCAGAGAAGGTGAAGCTGTCGATGGTTCCTGTGGGCGAGAGCCGCATTGAACTGCTGGAGCCGACTTCGGCTGACTCGCCGATTGGGAAGTTTCTCGCCAAGCGCGGCGAGGGACTTCATCATGTGGCGCTGCATGTCGACGATCTGTCGGGGACGGTCGAGCGGTTGAAGGCGAGCGGGACGCGGCTGATCTCCGACGAAATCAAGGTGGGAGCGGGCGGGCACCTGTATGTTTTTGTGCATCCGTCGAGCGCCGGCGGGGTGCTGCTGGAGCTGGTGGAAGACCCGCCTGAGGGCGTTTGACGGTGCTGATCGTCGCCATCGACACGTCTGGCCGCAAAGGAAGTGTGGCGTTGTGCCGCGGCGATGCGGATCGTTTCGAAGTTGTGCGACTCACACCACTGGAAGGCGGCACCTACTCGGCGCGGTTGATGCCGACCATCTCTTCCCTGCTTGAGCAGAATGGCCTGGATAGAAAGGATGCGGACGGCTTCGTCGTGGTCTCGGGGCCCGGCTCGTTCACCGGATTGCGCGTGGGGCTGGCGACGGTGAAGGGTCTGTGCGAGATCCTGCGGAAGCCGCTGGCCACTGTCTCTGTGCTGGAAGCGGTTGCCGTGATGCATGGTCGCCCCGGAGAGACGGTGACCGCGATCGTGGACGCCGGCCGCAGCGAAGTGTACGTCGGCAATTACCGGCTTGCTTCTGGGAGCGCCAGTCTGCAACGTGAATACATCGTGAAGATCGGGGAGTTCGCTGTCGAGGCGAGCCGTGTAGGTGGCGAGTTGCTCACGCCTGACGCGTCCGTCGCCGAGTTCCTGCAATCCGCAAATGTTGGCATCCGGGTGGTCGCGGCAGTGCAGGCGGATGGGATTGCCCGGATCGGCCTTCGCAAGCTGCTGGCGGGCGATGTCGCCGATCCGGCCAGCGTTGACGTGAATTACATTCGCCGGTCGGACGCGGAGATATTTTCGACGCCGAAGCCTTGACTGGCCGCTAAATTGAGATTGCGCGGGCTTGGGTAGAGCTGGCCTTCAGGCCAGCGTCCAGAGTGAAAAACAGGACTGCTTCTGCCGCTGAGGTTCTTCGACCTCAGCGGCAGAAGTTTAGGAGAGGTTGGCTAGTTAACGCGGGCCTAAAGAGACTGTGTCGCGACCGGAAAACAAATTTTCTGGTGGAACAAACGGCCCGAACAACCGATCAAACTAGCCGCGCTGCGGCGAGATGGGGTTAGGCGTGGGCGTCAGCCCACGCTCAAAGTGGAACAAACCCCGAGCCGCAGAGCGGCGGCAGACGGTCGCGACACAGTCTCTAAAGGCCCGCTCTACCTGAGTTCCAATTCTCGCTGGTATTGTCTCGTGCTCATTCGCAAAGCCACTGCCGAAGATGTTGCGGTCATCCGCAAGCTGGAGCAAGAGGCCGAGACTGCGGCGCATTGGGGCGAGCGCGAATACGACGCGCTGTTCGCGGCGGAAGCGCCGCGGCGGATCGCGTTGGTCGCGACGGAAGAATCCAGCGCACAGATTCTGGGGTTCGTCATCGCTCGCTGTGCAGACGACGAGTGGGAGATCGAAAACGTGGTGGTTGCTGGCGAGCAGCGGCGGAAGGGCTCGGGCAGCGCGCTGGTCTGCGAGTTGGTGCAGGAGGCCCGGCGATCCGGGGCTGCCGCAGTGCTGCTGGAGGTCCGAGAATCGAATGTAGCTGCCCGCCGACTCTATGAAAAGATTGGGTTTAGCCAAGCCGGGAGGCGTCCGGACTATTATCGGGAGCCGCCCGAGGATGCCCTGCTTCTGAAAATTTCTATTTCAATTCCGTGACAAAAGCGCTTGAAGCGGGGTAGGCCGTGTGCTAGCGTTTTAAACGTACGTCTCCGGAGGTTTACTGAATGGCAACTCAGGTACGCGAGCAGCTTCTCGCGAGCAATGATGAGTTCCGCCGTCTGGCGGATGAACACACCCAATATGCTCAGCGCCTCGACTCTTTGATTGAGAAGAAATATCTCTCTGAAGATGAAAAGCTCGAGGAAGTGCGACTGAAGAAGCTGAAGCTCCGCCTGAAGGACCAGATGGAAAGCCTGGAACAGAAGTTCCGCGCCGTCCACCAGGTCGTTTAGTAGCCATTGACCGTTGTAAAACGGCGGAAAAGACCCCACTTTTTTCCGTGTCCTGTCAGGTGTGTCCACACAGTTCTAAAGTTTCCGCCCGCTATATCTTTGCGATATCCTGAAATTCACATGACCGTAAAATCCCGTTGGGAGTATGGCTTGCGATTGGTGAAGCATCTGTGTCGATGTGTCGTGGTTGCGGTGCTGTGTTCTTTATCGCTTGCATCTTCTCTTGCCGCTCAGGCGAAGACGCAGGCCCCAAGCGGGCTTTGGGACGGTACCATCCAGAGCAAAGCCGGCGAAGTGAACTTCGGCGTCGATGTACAGGTGAAGGCTGACGGCACCATGCAGGCAACGCTGGTGAATGCGACCGACCGTCAACCGTTCAGCAGCGCGGCGTGGAACGACGGAGTCCTCACCCTTGCTATGGACTATTACGACGGCGTGCTGACGGCGCGGATGGTTTCGCCGCAGCGGATGGAAGGCGAATTCTCGCGCCAGACTAGCAAAGGCATGAGACACATTCCGGTGGTGCTGGTTCCGCATCAAGAAGTGGTGCCTGGAAAGCCGTGGACAGGGTCGAGCCTATGGGGCGACTGGCTGTTTCACTGGGCCGATGGCGAAGGCGCGGAGAAGACGACGCTAGCCAAGTTCGATCAGGAAAAGATTGCGGCGGCCAACGGCCGTGTTGCCGTGACGGGAGTGATTGAGCCGGTCAGTGGCGATTCAGGTCTGCTGCATGGGAGCGTTTTCAAAACGGCGGACGGGCAGACGCGTTTCCATCTCAGCCGCTTTGATGGCATCCACGTGATGGCGCTGGATGGCGAGTTTCTGCCTGATGGCACCTTGAAAGGCGTGGAGGGCGGAATTGTCGCTACCTCTGCTTTCACGGCGGAATGCGGCAAACATGTGGCCAGTGCCGCCGATCCTAACGTTCTAAGCGAAACTCTTACGTCGGTGAAAGATCCGGGCGAGCTGTTTCGATTCAGGGGCGTCGATGCCTCGGGCAAAACACTGGACCAGAACAGCCCTGAGTTCAAAGGCAAGCCGCTGATCATCGACATCTTCGGCACGTGGTGTCCCAACTGCCATGATGAAGCGCCGGTGCTGGAGAAGCTTTATCGCAAGTATCACGATCAGGGTCTGGTGATTGTTGGACTGGCGTACGAGTACACCGACGATACAGAGCGGGACCTGAAGCAGATCGGAATCTATCGCGCGAAGTTCGGAGTAACGTTCCCGCTGCTTCTGGCTGGGACGACGGCCGATGGGCAGATTGCGAAGACGCTGCCGCAACTGGTGAACTTCGGCGCCTTCCCAACGTCGATTTACGTCGACCGCTCCGGCCACGTGAAGGCCATTCTTGCCGGCTTTACCGGGCCGTCCACCGGGGAAAAGTTCCAGCAGGTGCAGGAGCGGATGGACGAGCTGGCGCGCGAAATCGTGGGGCCCTCGCATTAGGGCAGCCGTCGCTCTGGCTCTATAATCGAACTACCCATGGTTCGCGATGGCATCTATTACGGGCTGGCGCTGGTGATTGTGGCCGCGCTGGTGGGCTGGCTCACGGTGCCTATCCTGACCGTTATTCCTTTGCTATTGGCCGCATTTTTCCTCTGGTTCTTTCGCGATCCGGAGCGGAGAATCCCTGCCATCCAGGGAGCGATCGTGTCGCCGGCGGATGGCAAGGTCACCGACATTTCGGTTGTCCAGGAAAGCGGCGAAGTGCGCACCCGCATCAGCATTTTCCTGAACGTGTTCAACGTCCACGTGAATCGTTCGCCGGTCAGCGGCGTGATTGAAGACGTGCATTACCAGAAGGGCAAGTTCGTGAATGCCATGGGCGCAGCCTCGGCGGACTTGAACGAGCAGAACGTTGTCACCATACGCGGCGACGCGGGCAAGGTTGTGTTTAAGCAGATCGCCGGGCTGCTGGCGCGGCGCATCGTATTCAGCAAGAAGGTTGGCGATGCGGTGGAGCGCGGCGAGCGGGTAGGGCTGATCAAGTTTGGCTCGCGTACCGATGTCATTTTTCCGGCCGACGCCGAGATGAAGGTGCGCGTGGGCGACAATGTGAAGGGTGGCTCGAGTGTGCTGGCCGTGGTGGCGCAGCCGCTGCCCATGCCGTCTCGTGTGCGTGATGTTGCGGAGGTGCGATGATCGGACGTTCTCAGCAACCTGATGCCGGCGTTCCGGCGCGCCGCCGCCCCGGGAAGGGTTTGTATCTTCTGCCCTCGATGTTCACAGCCGGAAATATGGCAGCGGGCTACTATGCGATCTCGCAGGCCATCCAAGGAACGGCCAGCGATCCATGGCACTTCGATCAGGCTGCCAAGGCGATTGGAATCGCGATAGTCCTTGACTTCTTCGACGGCGGCATTGCGCGGTTGACCAACACGGCCAGCGCGTTCGGCGGGGAACTGGATTCCCTCGCGGATGTGATTGCATTCGGCGTGGCTCCCGCGGTGTTGGCGTGGATGTGGGGCTTTCGCATGTTGCCGGTGGAAGGCAACCTGGTTTGGCGCACACATGTAATCCAGATCGGCGCGATCGTCACATTTGCGTTTCTGCTGGCCGGCGCTTCGCGTCTGGCGCGATTCAATATCCAGGTGAATCCGCAGCCGTCGAATCCAGGCCGTCCCGGACGCAAGTACTTTGTCGGCATGCCGATTCCCGCAGGTGCTGGTGCGTTGGTCGCCGTGGTTCACCTGGTGCAAGGCAATCCGCTACAGATCTGGTGGCTGTCGGTCGGGTGGGCAGTGTTTGTCGCGGCTATCTCCTTCTTGATGGTGAGCACCTGGCGGTTCTTTAGCTTCAAGGGTATTAACTTTCGCCAGCCGCAGAATTTTCGCTGGCTCATCGTTATCGGAGTGGTCATCGCGTTGATCTGGTTTTCTTCCGAATATGTTCTGTTTTCGTTGGCGCTGATCTACATTCTTTCCGGAGTGATCGCGCGGCTTTCGTTTGTATTCCGGCGGCCCACGATGCCGCCTCCACCGCACCAGGATGAGGCCTCGCACGCTTGATGAAGAGTGAAGCTAACAAGCCGTCCGCCGCGCCCAGTGAAGCAGGACACTGGGGCGGCCTGTTTCGCGTGGCCATCGTAGGTGCTGCAACTCTCAAGGGCCGGGAGTTGAAGGAAGTTCTCAGCGATCGCAATTTTCCGGCGCAGGACGTGCGTCTGCTCGACGACGACGAGTCATTGGGCCAACTGGAAGCGGTGGGCGATGAACCCACCTTTATCCAGAGCGTGCTGCCGGAGCACCTGGACAATGTGGATTTCACATTCTTCGCTTCGGAGGAAAACTTCACGCGCGAGATCTGGCCGATGGCGCGCAAGGCGGGCAGCGACATTGTTGATCTCTCCTATGCCCTTGAAGGCCAGGCGGGAGTCTTGCTGCGTGCGCCGTGGATCGAGCGAGAATTGGGAGCTGTGCCCAAAGTGCCTTTCGCGGAGGCGACGGTCGTGGTTGCGCATCCGGCGGCGGTGGTGCTTGCACTGTTGATGCTGAGGGCGCAACGCGTGGGGAAGATCGTGCGTGCGATAACGACCGTGTTTGAGCCTGCCTCCGAGCACGGACGCCGCGGCATGGACGAACTGCATGAGCAGACTGTGAACCTGCTCTCTTTCCAGCAACTGCCCAAGGGAGTGTTTGACGCGCAAGTTGCATTCAATCTGCTGGACCGCTATGGCGAGAATTCTCTGCCATCGCTAGCGAGCGTGGAGAGCCGCATTGAGCGCCATTTTCGGAGCATCGTCCAGAACAAACTGATCGTGCCTTCGCTGATGCTGCTGCAAGCGCCCATCTTCCACGGGCACGCCTTCTCGCTTTACATTGAACTGGACAATGCGGCGCAGATCGAAGAGTTGACGGCCGCGATCTCCGGCGAGCACGTTGACGTGCTGCAAGGCAGAGAAGAGTCGCCCAGCAATGTCAACGCCGCTGGACAAGAACAGATCCAGGTATTTGTACGGCAGGACGCGCAAAATCCCAGTGGGTTCTGGCTGTGGGCGGCATCCGACAATCTGCGGATTGCAGCTCTAATGGCAGTGGAGTGCGCCGAGAACATGATTGCTTCGCGCCCGCGAGGGACGGTCCAGTGAGCCATCGCACAATGCGCAGCCGGCTGATTCTTGCCGGGATGGCTGCTCTACTATTGTTGACGACCTCCTGCGGATATCACACGGCCGGCACCAACGTACGCCTGCCCTCCGACCTGCACACAATTTATGTTCCAGCAATAGCCAATTTTTCGCCAGCCTATCGTGTTAGCCCAATCTTGACCGAGGCGGTGATCAAGGAGTTGCGCGAGCGCACCAACTACCGCATCGTTACGGTCAACAACGACGGTGATGCGGATGCCGTTCTCAAGGGAACGATTCTGGTCTTTTATATCGCTCCCTTGACCTACGACTCCGTCACCGGCCGCATCTCGTCGTCAATGGTGATGATAGTGCTGAGCGCGAGCCTGACGGGAAAAACCGGGAATGTGCTATGGAGCAACGGGTACATGGTGTTTCGCGAGCAGTACCAGGAATCGGTTGACGTTGCCAGCTTTTTCGAGGAATCTACGCCGGCTGTGCAGCGTATAGCGACCGACTTCTCCAAGACCTTGGTGGCCAATATTCTGGAGGCCTACTAGATGCGAAGCTTTGCGGCTTCCGATCGCTTCGTGGCCGACGTGAAAGCCCGCAAGGTGGCTCCGGGATATGTGTTCATTGGCGATGAGGCGTTCTTTCGCAAACGTTGCCGCGATGCGATCCTGCAGCATCTGGTGCCCGCCGACGTTCGCGAATTAAGTCTGTACGACATGGACCTGGCCGATGTGGAGTTGCAGCAGGTCCTGGACAAGGCGCGGACGCCGTCGCTGATGTCTCCTTTCCAGGTTTTCTTCATCCGGGGTATCAAGAACCTCTACGGGCGCGGCAAGCATGATGACGAGTTTGGCGCCATCGAGGACTACTTCAAGAATCCTAATCCTGACGCGTTGCTGGTATTCGTTGCCGACCACATCAGCATTCCTGCGGACGTGCGCCGCATGGAGCTGACCGACAAGGACCGTTACGAGCGGATCCGCGAGACCCTCGGTGAGCACTGCCCCTTGCTGGAATTCGCGCGCGTGGAGGAAGGCGACGCGGTGAAGTGGGCGATTGCGACCGCCGGCGCTGAAGGCGCGACGCTGGATACCGACGCGGCGCGCGAGCTGGTGGACTCGCTGGGCGGCGACATGATGATGGTGGCCAACGAGCTGGAGAAGCTGGTGCTGTTCGTCGGCGACAAGAAGCGCATCACCCTGGGCGACGTGGAAACGTTGGTGCTGGCGGCCAAACAAAGATCGTTCTACGAGTTGACCGACGCGATTTCCTCTCGCGACCGCGGCCGCGCGCTGGCCGTACTGGATGCCATTCTGAGCAGTGGTGACGGCGAGGAAGCTGCGATTGGTCATCTGTACATGCTGTCGCGCACCTTTCGCCAGATGCTCGTAATTCTGGAACGCAATGTTAGGGACTCGCGTGCGCTTTGGCAGGCGCTGTGGCAGGGCTTTCGCATTCCACCATTTGCCGCGGAAGATATCATTCGGCAGGCACGGCGTTACAAGTCGAGGCGCGAGCTGACCAGCGCCATACGGCGAGTGGCGCGGGCCGATCTGGCGCTGCGTTCCAATCCTCCCAGTAAACGTCTGATCCTGGAAAACCTGGTGCTGGATTTGACTGCCGAACCAAAGCCGCAGGAAGCGGGCTGGCTGCAGGATGAGCTGCCGGTTTGAAGTTAGCTTTTAGCTCTTAGCTTTTAGCAACCCGCTCAGCCGGCTGACAACTGCAAATAAACAACCACGAGCTGCCTGTTAATAGGTAAAGGCTAATAGCTAATAGCCTGCTTGCCGGAACTGTAGTTTAGTGGCTTAACTATGAACATAGACGCCTATTTACGGCGCATCGAGTACGATGGTCCGCGGGCGGTGTCCCGTGAAACTCTTCGCGGCCTGCATCGTCAGCATCTCTTCACCATCCCTTTTGAAAATCTCGACATACCCCTGGGAACCCAGATTCGTCTTGACCTTCGCCTGATCTACGACAAGATCGTCACACGTCGTCGCGGTGGATTTTGCTACGAGCTGAACGGCCTGTTTGGCGAGTTGCTTACCGCGATGGGCTTCTCCGTCGAGATGCTGTCAGCGCGGGTGCGGCGCGCGGACGGTGGCTTCGGGCCGGAATTTGATCACATGCTGCTGAAGGTTGAGCTGGAGGAACCCTGGCTGGTGGATGTCGGCTTCGGAGACTCGTTTGTCGATCCCATCGTCTTTCGGGCAGGCGGAGCCGATCAGGTCAACGGGCATCGCTATGTCGTGTCGGCGGTTGGCGAGGAGTGGCATCTGCTTCGCGACGATGAGAAAGGGCAAGTCCCGTTGTACGCGTTTCGCGATGTTCCGCGTTCGCTGAATGACTATGGGGAGATGTGCAGGTTTCACCAGCTCTCGCCGGAGTCGCACTTCACCAAAAACTGGATCTGCAGCCGGGCGATACCGGACGGGCGCATCACGCTGGCCAACATGCGGCTCATCGTGACTCGCGGTGGAAGTCGAGAGGAAATTCAACTCAGCACGCCCGGTGATGTGCGGCGCTGTCTGCGGGAGTTTCTGGGGATAGAGTTCGACGAGTCGGTGGATTTGTTGAGGCTGGTGCAGGGCTAGCGGGGAGCGGATCGCTTGCGGGCTGTGTGGAAGACCACCAAGGTGCACGGTGAGTCCGGCCTTTAGGGAATTGCTTGCACTCTCGCTTTGGCGATAGTCTTGCTTACAGTGTTGCTTAGAATGAGCGAAAAAGAAGCAAAAGTGCTGCACGTGCGACTGGCTCGGCGCGCGTCAGACCACCCACATTCATTCAAGCAAGAGGATGCCTTCCGTACCTGCCGGATTTGCGGTCTTTCCAGTCGCCACAAAGTTCATGACGTACCGCCGGATACCACGCAAGAGCTGGGCGTCAAAGAAAGCCCGGATGCTTCACCCGATCTCTCACGCGAAAAGCCCATGGCACCGCGCCCGCACGCCACGCCGGAGTCTCGGGAAATCCGCCGCTGCCCTCAGTGTGGCAAAGTGAACATGAGTACTGACCTGTCCTGCTACTGGTGTCAAGAGGAGTTACCGCCCGCTGATGCCCCAGACCAGTAGGACCCGGCTGCTGAAAAACTCAGAAAAGCAGATTCCTCGCGGGCTAAAGCCCGCCTCGATTTCATAACGACGTTGGCTCGATCCGAGCGAGTACTCTGAAGTAGGAAAAAAACCAGAGGCTCGGGGAAGGAGCCAACGCTATGTTGATTATAGGTTGTGATTTTCACCCCGGCTTTCAGCAGTTAGCGATCTTTGACAAACAAACAGGAGAAATCAGCTATCGACGGCTGCGCACGCCGGAAGAAGCGGGAGCCTTCTTCCGTGGGCTGGAGGAAAAAGCGCTGCTGGGGCTGGAAAGTTGCGGCTTCTCGCAATGGTTCGAGCGGCTGGTGGAGGAAACCGGCCACGAGCTGTGGGTAGGAGACGCGGCGCAGATCCGGGCCTCGGTGGTGCGGCAGCAGAAGACGGACCAGCGCGATGCCGAGCACATGGTGCACTTGCTGGTGGAGAATCGTTTTCCCCGGCTATGGGTGCCGAGTGCGGGGGAGCGCGATGTACGGCAACTGCTCATGCATCGCCATCAGGGGGTGCGGATGCGGACGCAGGTAAAGAACCAGCTGCATGCCATCGCGCTGAACCAGGGCTTGCGCCGGCAGCGCCAGCTCTGGACGGAGGCGGGGCGCGAGCAACTGGAAAAGCTGGTGCTGCCGCCCTACACGGCGCGGCGGCGCGACGAGCTGCTGACGCAGTTAGACCAACTGGACGAGCAGATCGCAGGGCTGGACCCGGGGGTGCGGGCCGAAGCGCAGAAGCGGCCGGAGGCGGTGCGGCTGATGACCCATCCTGGGGTAGGGCCGCAGACGGCCCTGGCCTTCGTGCTGACCCTGGGCGAGGTGCAGCGCTTTGCCCGGGCCAAGCAGGTCAGCAGCTACCTGGGGCTGATTCCGCGTGAGTACAGCTCGGGCGGCAAGCAGCGGCTGGGGCACATCAGCAAGCAGGGCTCGCCGTTTCTGCGCTTTCTGCTAGTGGAGGCGGCGCAGAGCGCGGCGCGCTGGGATCCGGAGTTGAAACGGGTCTATGTGCGGCTGGCGCTGCGGCGCAGTCGGGCGCAGGCCAAGGTGGCCATCGCCCGGCGGCTGGCGACAAGGTTGTACTGGATGCTGCGCAATGGTTGGAACTATGCGCAGCTATCCAGCAGTGGGGCAGGCAAGCCCGAGTCATCACGTGGCGCCAAGTAGAGCGCCGACCGCTTGAATGGGCAGCCTGCCTCCCGTGAACACGGGAGTTCGCAGAGCAATCATGGTCGCCGTAGGTGGCCGAATAGATGGGTGGCGAAGCTGAGCTCGCCGCTAGATTGGAAGACGGGCCTCTGGTGAAGAAAAAACCTTTTCCTCGAGAGCGAACTGGCGCATCTCTTTTGTGCGCCGGCGCCCCCGTCTACCTTGACAAGTCCAACGTCGTTATAGACGTGATGACAAGAATAAAGACGGGATCGCGGCGCCGCTGAACCTGCGCCCCTCCAAAAACCATGGATGGGATCTCCGCTATTTCTTTTCCTGCACCTCTACGCTGGCAATGGTGTTCTCCCATTCCAGCTTGAGCACGCCGGCGTTGCCACCAGTCTCGTCGAGAGAGATGGTGAAGGTCTCCAGCCTCGACGGACGCTGCGTGACTTTCATGGGGATGCGCGCCAGGTCTTGCCCCTGGCTGTACTCGGTGCCCCACTGCCCAGTTTGCTTGTTGATGATGAGCTGCCAATTGCTCATGCCCGGCAGGGTGTAGAGGGTGTAGCTTCCCGCGGGAACGTTCGTTCCGCCGATGTTGAGATCGACGTTGGTCTTGAGACTGGTGGCCGCGTTCGCGCCGGTGCGCCAGACCTGGTCATAGGGAACGAGGCCGCCGAAGATCTTGCGGTTGCGCATGGAAGGACGGCTGTAGTCGATGGTGACCGTGTGCCCGTCGGCGAACTTCAGCGAGGCTTGCCCCGGAGGGCTGAGCGGTTTCTTGCCTGCGCGATCGCGATTGCGGTAACGGTGATTAGAGCTGCCAGAATGATTATCCAAGAACGGTTTCCCTGCATTGCACTCTCCTCGTTATTTTTCTTGCCGTTCAATTATTCACATGGCGGCGGAATCGCACAATCGAAGGCCGGGTGTCCGCTTTGACGGTCGTGACTGGACAGATGCGCGCTCATCGCTCCGCGTCGCCGAGCAGCTTGCCGAGAGTTGGCCTGTGTTTGTCGGCTTTCTGCTTGCGCTCGGTCGGCTGCGCGCGGGTCGGCGGCGGAGTGCCGATGGCTTCACGCGCCGCCGCCTTCACCGCCGAGGACGCGCGGAATGGTTTGGGCTTTCGCGGCTTTGACGGCATTCAATTCCCTCCGCTTTTCATTCGCCTATCGGCAAATTACAGATATCACAGTTAGACGTTTTTTGTTTGCCTTTTCCGGCAATTTTGTCTTCCACCCTGATCACGCCGCACCGTGCCGATTTTACATAGCTGAGAATGTAAAATTTTCCCGCTCGACAAGTTTGATTTTATTCCCGATTTGGCACTCGACGCAGCGCAGGTAGACCCGTCGATCACGCTGCGGTCGGAATAGCTGTCGCCGGAAACGAGGTAGTCAAGGCGCGGCCGTTACTCCGCCGTTGTTGGATCAATCATCGCCACAACGCGCGATATCCGGTTCGCCGGAAAACCGCCCTGCTCGGCGTGCCTGCGTACTGCGTCTTCATCGGGGGCCAAGTACACACAGTAAATTTTGTCGTCCGTGACGTAGCTCTGGATCCACTGAATCTCCGGACCCATCTCTCGCAAAACCCCGCATGATTTTTGCGATATGGCCTGCAACTGCTCCGGCGACAGCTTGCCCACTTCTGGAATTTCCCTTTCGATGACGAACTTGGGCATTCATGTGACCTCGTTTGTTGGTGTTAGTCGGATAAAGATTCTATCGCAGGTGCGTATTCGGCGTGGGATCAACACTCGACCGGGTGAGGATCGCCGGCAGCTCGTCAGAGAGCTCTTACTTCTTAGCCCTGATCAGTGACTCGTAAAACTCTTCCAGTTGGCCGATGGTCTTTCCCACTTCGAAGTAATCGACGCAGCGCTGATATCCTTTGGCTCCCATATCGGCGCGTAGCTCTTCATTGCGCAGAAGTTCAACCAGCGGTTTGGCGAAGGCCTCGGGCGTGCGATCGGCGACCAGGTAACCGGTTTCGCCATCGAGGATGGCATCACGATTTCCGCCCACATCGATGGCGACCGCCGGCAGCGCCGCGGCCATGTACTCCATGATCGCGTTGGAAAATCCTTCACTGAAGGAAGTGAGACACCCGATAGACATCCGCGCCAGGCAATCCATGATGTTGCCTTCGCCCTGGGTGAAAAAGACGCGGTCGCGTATGCCGAGTTCAGAAGCCAGGTCGCAAAGTTCCTGATACAACTCGCCGCGGCCCGCCAGCAGAAACATGGCATCGTCAACCTGGCTGGCAACAATCTTCGCCGAGCGCAGAAACAGCGCGTGATCTTTCACCTTCCGGAGATTCGCCACAATGCCAACCACGCGAGCGTCCCGCGGAATGCCCAGGCGGTCGCACGCCCGAGGATCGCCCAATCCCCGGCTGAACTTCGTCATGTCCACGCCCTGGTAGACCACGCGCACTCGATCGGGATCAAGGCGCTCGTTCTCGACAGCAATACGTTTGGCCTCCAGCGAGTTAGCCATGATGGCGTCGGTGCGAAGATTCAGGACAGCAAACATCTTTCGAAACCGCGGCGTGTACCAGTAGCCGGTATTCAGGCGGCTGGTAATCACGATGCGATTGGAGACGACCGAGGTCAGCACCGCGAAGACCGCGGTCTTGTTCATGTAGGCGTGGGCGATCTGAATGCGATGGCGCCGCAGATATTGCCGGAAGCGGCGCGCCTGAACCAGGCCGCTCCAGGAGTTCACGCTGGCCGTGGGAAAAACCGCGATGTGGCAGACGCCCTCCAGACTGCGGAGTTGAGGGCTGTCTTCCAGACAGCATACATGAACGTCAAACCGGTTTTTGTGGAGACGCTTGGCGGTCTCGATGACCTGCCGCTCGGTGCCGGCGTCGAGTCCCACAGTGTCAGACAGCAGGCAAACGCTGATGCGCTCGCCCCTGACAGCTACGCCGGCTTCGGAAGTGTTCCCCATTCCTGAGGCTTTCCCTTGGTGACGCGAACAATGTTGCGATCGACCGTTCCCACCGAACGGAAGAATTGCAAGGTTTCCTGGTCGTACCACTGGAGCCATTGATATCGCGCCAGGTTGGCATTCAGTTCCAGATGCAGTATGCCACCTTCGCGCAGATGCGAAAGCGCATCCTGCACGAAGAACTGCCACTCCGCGGGGCCCCATTCGTCCGGCTGATCATGGCGATTGAAGCATATCCAGAATGCGGTGATTAAGTCGAGATCGCGAAGCGGCAGCGCCATGGGCACGAAGCGTTCGATCAACAAGGGCGAGACGCGCTGGTTGCAGGACAATGCCGCCAGCATCTCGCCGTAGACCCGCACTTCCACCTCCGACATGACGCTCGCCGGAGCGTCGATTCCGTAGCACTCATGACCGCAAGCCAATGCCGCCGCCAGAAAGTATCCCGGACCGCAGCCAATATCCAGAATACGCAAAGGCGGGGAGCGATGCAGCGCCAGCGCGCCGATGCGGTTCACGTTAAACGGAATCCAGAAATGGTAATCCGCGTATTTCGCGGCGCAGGCGGGATCGCGTTCGAGGGCCGCAGCCGTTTCCTTGCCCAGCCGATCGATTCGTTCGAGATCAGCGTTGTGGCAAATACGGGAGGGCAAACGAAGCAGCGCCAAGGAACGATACCGGCAGAGACGGCCCCAGGTGCGGGCAATCTCCAGCCGGTTCGCAGAATGTCCAGACATTAGGGAATGGGCGATCCGTCCCAGCACAGAAGGAGACTGGGAATAAGCATGTGTCTCCGTCATGCAGCAGCAGCTAAGAGTTCCTGCTCTTTCATGGTTTCTTTGCGCTCTCGGGCGACCGCCAACTGCAGCGCCGCAGAAAGACCCAGGATGGCATACAGGATTCCGCCGTACGCAATACTGAGGAAGAACGCGCCTATGGCGGAAATCAGGACTGCCATCTGCACGAACATAGCGGCACGCCGGGTGCTGGCCCTGGGATAGCGGTTACGAATGGGCGTCAGCCCGCGATAGGCGCGCCAGAACGCGACTATGTAAAAAATAAGGCCGGGAATGCCGCATTCGCTGGAGAGCTCGGTGTAGGAGTTGTGGGTGTAGTGCCACACGCCCCGGTGCCCGGCCGCCGCCGCTTCCCTGGCTTCGGCCACCATGAACTGTCCCGGTCCCACGCCCAATATCGGATGGTGAAGCGTCATATCCAGACTTTTTCCCAGCAGCATCTTTCTGGTCTCGGCCGACTCCGCGGCTTCCTCCGCCGCCGATGACTTGGCTTGGAAGACCGTAGTGAAACGCCCCAGGATATTAGGCGGCAGCAGGGCCGTGGCCAGGATCAAAAATATGAGGCCGCCCCCAAGGATGATAATTCTCTGCTTCATCGTGGCAAAAATCAGGAAGAAGATAATACCCGCAGCCAGCGCCAGCAATCCCGATCTTGAACCCGTTTCGGCCGCGCCTGCCAGCACCGGAATCACCGCCAGGATCATAACGACCCGCATCAGGCCCTTTTTCACGCCCGCGGAGAACCAGATCAGCGGCAGGCCGACAATCAGGAACAGGGCAAGAAAGTTGGAGTCCGACAGCGTGTCGTTGCCCGTGCCCAGTCCCAGGCGGTTGCTGCCCTCCCTGCCTCCGCCAATCACCAGCGATAGAATCCCGACCGCGGTCATTGCCAAAGCAATGACGTACATCACGCGATAGCAGTCATCAATGCTGCGGATGAAAGCGGTCATGAAGAAAATGAGAACCAGCGCCTGCAACGCGATGGTAAATTGATCGAAGGCGCCGCCTTTCCAGGTGGCGAACGGTATGCAAAGCACCATCCATCCGGTAAACCACATCATCGTTCTGCCAACCGGGGATTGATAGATCGTCTTGGTGGTTCCCGTCATGATCATGCCGGCCAGCAAAAGTGGCTGCAGCAGCAAACCGACGTGGAAAGCCGGGATCATCTCTGGAATACGGCTGCAATAAAAGAACAGATAGACCAGCAGAAGGTAGTGAAAAGGCTTGTAGAATTCGGCGCCCCGTTTGCGACGGCGGGGTTCGCCCTGCGCCTGCGGCTTGGATGGTCCGCTGACAGCCTCCACTTCCAACGCCACGGTTTCCGGATAGGCGTAATCGTCCACCATGGCAGGCTCATTCATTTTTTGGATTGCGGAAAGATTCACTTGGTCACCCCATCAGCTCGCAACTCTACAGATAGTTCCTTAACCACCCGGGCGGGATTGCCTACGGCGACGACTTGCGCAGCCACAGGCCGGACAACAACTGCACCGGCGCCGATGGTGGTACCAGACCCAATATTAGCCATTATGATGGAAGAAGCCCCAATCCAGCAATCGGAACCGACAGCAATCGGCTCGAACTTTCCCTCTCCGGAACCGCTCATCCGTCCTTGGGAATCGCGGCTATGCTGCTGCCTGCCACTCAAAATTTGCACCAGCGACGCGATCTGCGTCCGGTCGCCAATGGAGCAACTGCCCAGAATGCAGTAGGAGCCGATGTAGACTCCGCGTCCCAGCGTGGCATCGGAGTGAGCGAAAAACGATCCGAAGGACACTCGGCTGTACAACGAACACTGCTTCAGCGTCAGTTTGTAATATGCAATGCGAAGATAGTCTCCAACCACTCCCGGGACCATCGAGACTGCATGGGCTCCGATGGCAAACGTCATCGGAAACCGGCCAAATCCGGCCAGCGCCGCCGCCGGCAGCGCCAACACCAGAAACAGCCCGTGCAAAACCAGCTTGATTATTCTTTTCATTCCCCGGCGTGCGGAGGGCTGGCTTGGGGAAAGCCGCGCCCGAGTATACCATTAAACTCGCCGCCCACCGAACCCTCCTCCAGTGCCTCATCGCGGCCTGCGCCTCTGCGATAAACTGCCATAGGATTCTGACCCATGCGCGTCCTGTACTTCTCGCCGCGAATCTGCTGGCCCATCATCTCGGGGGCGCATCTGCGCGATTTCTATTTCGCCCGGCAACTGGCGCGTAATGCGCAGCTCACCTACATCGGGCTGGTCAACGACGACACGGCGAGACACAAGCCGGCCTGCTGCGCCGGCAATTGGGAAATGATGCTCAGGTTCTAGCCCTGCGCCGCGAAGCCGGATATCGCCCGGCGAATATCGTTCGTGGATTCATCGGCCCCACGCCGCTTAATGTCCTGAACTTCACTTCGGCGCGCGTAATTTCCGAAGTGGATCGTCTGCTGCGCGAGCAAACCTTCGACACTATTCAGATCGAGAGCATGCACTTGATTGCCTATGCCCGGCGCATCCGGCAGTTAACTCCGCAGACCCGCGTCATCCTCGACTGGCACAACATCGAGTCGGAAATCCTGGCCCGCTACGCGGAGAACGACTCGAATCCGCTGCGCGCGTGGTATGCGCAGCGCACCTCCACGCTCTCGCGAAAGGTCGAAGACGAGCTTCTACGCTTGTGCCATGCGCACACGGTGTGCAGCGAGCGGGAGCGCGAGGTCCTGTTGCAGCGCGTGCCCGCAGCTCGCATTGAGGTCGTGGGCAATGGCGTCGACTGCGAGTTCTTCGCCGCGAATCCCGCTCCGGGCGGCGCACGCCGCGACGTGCTCTTCATGGGCCGCATGGATTACCACGCCAACATCGATGCCGCGTCGTACTTCGTCAAGAACACCTGGCCGCTGATTCACGCTCGCCAGCCGGAATTGCGGCTGGTGATTGCGGGCGCGCAACCCGCTAAGCCCATCCTGGCGCTCCGCGAGCAAGGCATTACTGTTACTGGGACGGTCGACGATGTTCGTCCCTTCTACCAAAGCGCCCTGACCTCGGTGGTCCCGCTGCGAGTTGGCGGTGGAACTCGCCTGAAGGTGCTGGAGGCGATGGCCGCGGGCACGCCGGTGGTCTCGACCACGCTCGGAGCTGAGGGATTGGCGGTGACGCCGGGCAAGGACATCGTGATCGCCGACTCACCAGAAGCAATGGCCGATGCTGTCCTCGGCTTGCAGGATGAAAGCCCGCAGTGGCAACAACTGGCTGCCAACGCTCGCCGCCTGGTGCAGATGAAGTACGACTGGTCGGTCGTGGGCGAGATACTATGGCGCTTGCATACCGAAGAGGTTGCAATGGGAGCGGCATGCCTCAAAACGACGTAAGCTCGAATGGGAAGACTCTAGACTTGTGTCAGGGCACGACTCTTCGGCTCCACTCGGGCCTTGAGGCGCGCCGAGCGGGAAGTTTGTATCAGGGCGCGACTTCAGTCGTGCCGAAAAGTCTAAGTAAAGACGTCGGGCTTTGGCCCCTGCGAACCCAGAATCCTCAGGGGCTAAAGCCCGAGTTCTTTCGCGTCGAAACGGCACGACTAAAGTCGTGCCCTGATACAAATCGATTCTGAGATGATTTGTATCTGGAGCCCAGAGCTGCACACCACCGTCCACAACCGGCGATCATCGAAGTTTCCCCGCGGCGTGGTCATCGGAATCCTTGCGCTCGCCGCGGCCCTGATCTTCTTTCTGCTGTCGCGCGCCGGATTTTTTCTGGTGGTTGAAATCCCCGGCGCTCCGATGTCATCGTGGTGCTGGAGGGCTCGGCGATTCTCCCGGCTATTTTCGCGCCCTGCATCTTAAGCGCGAAGGCCATGCCGGCAAGGTCTTGCTTGACGCTAATGTCAACGCCGAAATCTTCGGCAAGACGGAAGCCGAAATGGCGCGGCAGTATCTGGATAGCATCGGACAGCAGGCCACGGAAACTGCCCCACTGTCGGAACTTCGGTTTTTGCCGAAGCCGCCGATGTCCAGCGCTGTCTGCAGCGCATGGGCGCAAGCTCCGCAATCCTGGTGACCTCCGACTTCGGAACTCGCCGGGCGCTTTCCATGTTCCAGAAACGGCTGCCGCAGTATCGCTGGTCGGTGGCCGCGGCCTCCACACCCAATCACTTTGCCGAAGCCTACTGGAAGCACCGCGGCTGGGCCAAGACCGTCCTTCAGGAGCGGGAAGACTTTCTGTTGTGGAAGCTGGTGGACCGGTGGCGAGGGGATGTGGTGTTGCATTGAAGCCTTGCGGGCCCTCCGCTAGTCAACGACACCGCCGCTGAAGAAGGCCAAATTGCTCTCCACGCCTACCTGCTTGCAAAAACCTTAGCCATCGCAAATTCCCCGTAGCGCCGTAAGTGTTTCGTTATCAGTGTGTTAAACCGTAATGTGAAATTAATTTGACTTGTCCCCATCACGGGACTAATAGTCACGGCAACACGGCAGCCGTTGCTACAGAATCTGGTTCCCAGCATCGAGATTTACGCTTACCGGCTCGCAAAGGAGGATTGCTATGACAGGTCAGAACACAATCGCAAATCAGTGACCGTTCGGATGGCAATCACGGCCGGCCTTTGCATTCTACTTGTGATGGCTGTCGCGGCCCAGGCGCAGACCGAGACCGTGCTATATCAGTTCACTGATCGTGCCGACGGCGCGAGCCCCTTGGCAGGCATCACCCTCGATCAGCAAGGCAGGATCTACGCCCGACCGTCTCAGGGGGCACCCATCAAGATGGCGCGGGCTCATTGTCTCGTCCACGAGGGACGGGCCTGAACCCTGGTCACCCTCTCGGACCTTCCAGGGTCCTCCTGATGGCTCAAGTCCTTATTCCAGGGTCATCTTCGGACCGGATGGCGTCCTCTACGGAACGACTTTCGAAGGCGGTAGCGCAGATGACGGTACGGTTTTCAGCCTCCAGCCTCCGGCGACTGCCGGGAACACTGCTCTGTGCCCCGGGCTCGAAACCGTGGTGTATAGCTTTACCGGCGGAGCGGACGGTGGGGAACCGTACTACGGAGACCTCACCTTTGATCAGGCCGGCAATATCTACGGAACCACTTACTTCGGCGGAAGCTCGGGCAATCGCGTGGTTTTCAAGCTGACCCGCTCCGGCAGTGGGTGGACGGAAAGCGTGCTGTGGAATTTCACCGGTGGTAGTGACGGCGGCGCCCTAAACGCCGGAGTGATTTTCGATAGCAGCGGCAACCTCTATGGCACCACGAGCTACGGAGGCTCAAGCTACAACGGCACCGTGTA
>CAWBKE010000025.1:0-145671 GCA_963789245.1 uncultured Acidobacteriaceae bacterium
GCGATCTAACCTCGCCCCTTTGTAGTTAAGCTCGTAAGACCTCGCGGCATTCAGTCGCTTCTGCTTCCTGCGCTCTGGCTTCTTCTCAAACTCGGCCTTCCTGCACTCGGTATTGCAGTACCGTTGGTCGCTCCTCTGCCCGGCAAACAGCCACTTTCCGCACTCCGGGCGAGCGCAGCGGCGTAGCCGGTCAAACTCGTCATGCTCAATGAGCCGCACGATTGTGTCGAAGCTCAACATCTCGATCCGGCGTACCTTCATGTTCTCCAGATCACGGCCTAGCGTGACACCCCGATGAGTCAGGAGAGGAAGCCAGAGGCTGTCATACCTTCTTAGCTGTTTGCAGAGTCCGTCATGGAGTGCGGCTAGTCCACGGGGCATCACTTTGCGAGCTGACCGTCTCCACGCCCGAACCAAAATACCGCGCGGTGCATCGCGCATGAGGTCGAGCATTCCGCGCACGTCGCGATGGGATGTCTTGACCCATTCCTCGCAAAGGCCACCGTACTTTCGCAGGTCGTCTACTAGTGATGCGAGGCCGCTGAGGTCACTCAACTCGTTAAGGTGCTGAGCAGTCACTTCGCCTTGGCTTAGCAGGTCATCCGCGATCTTGGTCTGCCGACGCTTAGTGTTCATATTAGCCGATAGAAAAGATAGCGGACTTTGCGCGCATTGTCAAGCACCATTATGCAGGCGTTAGAAACGCTCTCAGGGAGGGTCGGATTATGAGTGAGGCGGCGGAAGAAATGTTGCGACCGCTGGATAAGGTCAAAGACGCGCTGGGATGCAGCATTTATACCGTGCGGCGATACATCGCTCTTGGGAAGATCAGGGCGGTTCACATCGGAAGTCGAGTCATGGTTTCCTCGGCAGAGATTGCGCGCATTCAGCGTGAGGGCTTACCGTCGATCCCGCTGGGCAGGCCGAAGAAGGCAGCGGAGTTCGTGCTGCGGGGCGGAAGGAACAGCGCGTATGAATGGCGACTCACTCGCGGTGACGGACGCGACGATCATGCAGGACCAACCTATTACAGACGGCCTCAGCTTAGATCAGCGGGCACAGCGTATCAGCAATCTTGTGAGCGTGGCTAGCAAGGCCATCGTTGAGATCGGCGATGAACTGATCGCCGCCAAAGGCGAGATGCCACACGGTCGTGGCTACCGTGGCTCGAAAGCAACTTCGGGTGGTCTGAGCGCAGCGCGCAGAACTATATGAACGTCGCCGTTGCGTTTGGCAAATCCGCAACCGTTGCGGATTTGAACTCCCTTACCATCGAAGCAAAGGCGCTGTACTACCTCGCCAGCAAGAACGTTCCCGAGGAAGTCCGCGCAGAGGCAGTGAAACTGGCCAAGAGCCAACCTGTAACGCTGACGGTCGCCAAGAGGCTGCATGGACGTGAGCGCAAGCTGAAGCCAGAGCACGCCCATGCGGTGAAGGTGGTCACGATCTCTCAGCGCGAGAGAGTAGTGAAGGCCGATGACGGCGGCCTGAGGCTTGTCCCGGTTACGATGACGCCGACACCTGTTCCAGAGTCTGGGCTACCATGTGCACCAGCCCCAAAGAGTCTGGAAGATGAGCTGACTGAGATCAGGCAGCAGCTACAGGTGTTACGCAAAGAGATTCAACGTCGCAGGAAAGAGAACCACGACGCACGTGAAAAGCGCAACTGGAACCCCGACCAAGTTATTAAAGCAGAGCAGACAGCCATACTGGACTTCGTTGAACAGCAGCTCGACCAGATCGCGCTGCAACTTCAACTGGGCTGAGTACCAGTTGGACGCCATCATTGCTGGTACTGCAGTACCAGTGCCATGACCATCCGTGTGGCCGGGCGCTGATCTACCATCCTGAAAGCCAGTACCGGGTATCCGGCCCCACTAACCTGATTTGCTACTGCTGAGATCGACGCCTGAAACTCTATAATCGGCCCAATGGCCGACAAACCTTCCGCACTGGTGGACACCCGGGTCATCTACTGCGGTGACAACCTGGAGCAGTTGAAGAAGCTGCCGCCTGCCTGCATCGACCTGATCTACATCGACCCGCCGTTCAACTCGCAACCGCAACTACGAAGTGTTCTGGGGCGAGACAAAGGAAAAGCGGTCATTCGAGGATCGCCACGAATCGACGCACGCCTACATCGAGTTCATGCGCCCGCGCTGCGTGGAGCTGGCCCGGGTCCTGAAAAAGACGGGCAGCTTCTACTATCACTGCGACTGGCACGCCAGCCACTACGTCAAGGTGATGCTGGATCAGATACTCGGCGAAAACAACTTCGTGAACGAGATCATCTGGAAGCGTCAGTCGTCCCACAACGACGCGAAGCAGGGATCGAAGCACCTTGGGCGAGTGCATGACACGATCCTGCTGTACAGCGGCGGCGACTACTACTTCAAGCACCTTTACCGACCCTATGACCCTGTGTACGTCGAGAACTTCTATAAGCACGTCGAGTCAGGCACGGGTCGGCGCTATCGTCTGGGCGACTTGACCGCACCGGGCGGGGCAGCACCCTCCAAGGGCAACCCACATTATGAGTTTTTGGGCGTCACGCGCTACTGGCGCTATTCGCAAGAGAACATGCAGAAGCTCTATGAACAGGGCCGGATCGTGCAGACCAAACCGGGTGCAGTGCCCGCCTATAAGCGATATTTGGACGAGGGTAAAGGTACTCCGCTTGGCTCAGTGTGGGACGACATAGGCCCGGTGCAGGGCGGTGCGGAGGAACGTCTCGGGTATCCGACGCAGAAGCCGCTGAAGCTGTTAGAACGGATCGTCGAGATTTCATCTCAGCCGAATGACATCGTGCTTGATGCGTTCTGCGGGTGCGGGACCGCGCTGGTTGCGGCCCAGAACTCAGGCCGTCAGTGGATCGGGATCGACATTTCGCCCACGTCCTGCCGGGTGATGGCAAAGCGTCTGCGGGACCCAAGGGTGTGCGGATTGCCGGAGAACGAAGCTGTGGACCTGCCGTGGACTGAAAGGCAGTTGCGCGGTCTGCGCCGGAGTTCGAGAACTGGGCAGTCATCGCGTTGGGTGGTATTCAGTGCAGGCTTGGTGATTCGGTCGGTCGTCCCGGTAGGCACCAAAGATGCTTCATGGATGAGTGGTTCCGTTCAGGTGAAGCAGATGGACAAGGTGGGCAGGCCCGACATCGACAAGTTCGAGGCCGCGATGATCCGAGCCAACCGCAAACGCGGCTTCTTCGTTGGCTTCGACTACAGTCAAGACGCGATTGCTGAGGCGGGTAGGTTCTTCGCAAAGAGCAACGACGAGATCGCGCTGTTACACGGTGCGAGACACCGCGATGCGCAGAACAAAGTGATCACATACTGAGCTTGGCTTCATGGATGAGTGAGTTTCCCGTTCAGGTGAAGCAGATGGACAAGGTGGGCAGGCCCGACATCGACAAGTTCGAGGCCGCGGATAGATCCGAAGCCAACCGCAAACGCGGCTTCTTCGTTGGCTTCGACTACAGTCAAGACGCGATTGCTGAGGCGGGTAGGTTCTTTCGGCAAAGAGCAACGCGAGATCACGCTGTTCACGGTGCGAGACATCCTCGATGAGCAGACAGCTCGCAGGATGATTTAGAGGGCAACACCTTTGCGTATCAAAGCATGGTTTCACGACGTGTTCGTTGAAGGAGGATGGTTTCAACGGCTCTACTTCTGGACGATGGCTCCGCTGGCTGTTCTGGGTGGTCTGGCTGGCCGGATACCATACCTAGCTGCTCACCTTCCTTTGTACATTCGCTTTGCTCCGCTGTGCGCGTTCCTTGTTGGCTTGGTGGTCTGCAACGTCACAGCGTATAGCCGGGCAGTCGCGCGAGCAGAGCTTGCGGAAGAAAAACTCAACGGCATCTCAGTCGATTTGGTGGGCTGCGAGGCACGCCTACGCACCCAAGACGAGTTGGCAAGAGTCAGCATTGGCCTAAGGCTCAGAGCACGCAATCACAGCGACATGCCCTGTGGGCTTGAACTTGTGGCCTGTACGAGCGACCTCAGACCACTTCAGTCCGAGTGTGACGACTTCGGTTTCGATGGAAAGGCCGACGCCACAGGACACCGAGACTCCGCTTGCAAGGCCCTTAATGCTGGCGGCATTCACACCTTCACTGTTCGCGCCTATTACAACTTCGCGGATAAGAACGACGTTCTGAGTGTCGATAGGCTGAGCGGTTTTCTCACGCTCAAAGACAATCGGGAGGAGCTGAAGAAAGTTCCGTTCTGGGCAGTGCTGGAGAGGACTGAGACGATCAGGCGGCAACAAGCTCACGTTCGCGCGCCGGGCGCTGATCCCGGTGACGATCAGGGATAGCACGGAGTGTGCTGCACAACGCGCAGATCATCAGCGATGGCGCGTCATGGTTCGGTGCTTCGTCAAGTTCCACGAAGCAGTGCTCCTTCGCGGCTGGGCAGTGCTCATCCATGACAATCAAGCGTAGCACAGATGCGTGTTGCAACACGAGAATGAACGCGCGTGAAATCTTGCGACCATGCACGCCTCGTCACCCGTCACCAGCCGCCTTCTACCCAGACCGAATGACGCCGGGGGGATATGGGGGTCAAATCGAGAGGACCAACACCCCTTGCGACCACGCGTCGAGGCGCGCGCGCGCGCGACCCAAAGTCCGGCACACGATTTACCGTCGCCAGCATCACATTTAGGCCCGAATGCTGTGCGTTTCGAGTCGATTGTGTTCGATTGCCTTGACCTTCAGGCGCTATTATTGAGAGTGGTTATGCGAGCTTCACGAGGACTCGAAGTCGGCAGCAAGCGATGAGACAACGCCAGCGCCGGCAACAACGGCGTGAACGGCGCGGCTGCGCCCTGCGTGCGCACGAGGCCCGGCGCATTGAGGCCGTTGTGATGAGACTGCGGCACGGGATGGCCGCGATGTGACAGCCGAGGAGCTGTTCGCGCTGGCGGCTGGTGACCCGAAGGGCTGGCGGCCTTTCACAATGGCGGACTCGGGGCTAGTGCCGCTTCAGCCGGGCGATCTGAAACCGTTCTCTCTGGGGAGTGATTGATGGCAAGAACTGGGCGACCATGCCTACCGAATGCGCTGCGTGAAATGAAGGGCGGGCACTATCGGAAGCACAATGCTGCTGAGCCTCGGCCATCGGGCGCGGTGCGGTGTCCGTCGCAGTTGCGACCAGAAGTACGTCGGGTGTGGCGGCGTCTTGCAAAGGTGCTGATGCCTCTCGGCCTGCTGAGTGCCGCCGATCAAGACAACTTCGCGCTGCTCTGTGTTGCTGTTGAACGCTGGGGCCGGGCGCAGCAGCAGATCAGTCAGTTCGGTGAAGTTGTAGCGGTGAAGGGCAAGCCGCAACCGAACCCTTGGCTACGCATCGCATCCGAGGCTGAGCAGGTGATCTCGCGGGTTGGAGGGGAGTTCGGACTTTCCCCGAGCAGTCGCACTCGGCTTTTCAGCTCGGTGTTGGCCCCGATCCCGGCCCCGGGCACGCTGAACAACAATCAGGACATCGCCGAGAGCTTCTTCACCGAGAGTTCCACGGGCGGCGACGACACCAGCGTGAACTGAAAAAGTTCACGCCTTCGATGCCCGAGCTTCACTAACCGCCGTAAGCCCGGCGAGATCGTCATCCGGCAGGGCCGGAAAAACCGCGTATGGGAATTTCATCTCGGTTAGAGAATCAACGCGCTTACCGGGGGACTTTCATCATGACTGGCTTGTCCTCCCCCTTGGCCTTGGCTGCATTTATCGCATCCGCGAGGGTCTTACCGGTTGCCACAATGCGTTCCTGGCCGTTCGAAAGGGCAATCCAGTCTCCGACCGGAGCGTCTTTCAAAATGGTGGTGAGATCGATTCGGGCCATTATGTTCCTACTTCCTAAGCGGTCGTTAATTCGCCACGGTTACTACTTGGTTATTAGATGATGCCAGCACAGGGTAGGATTCCCCAAGGTCCAACTCCTTTGGCCCTCTAGGGAACTCAATCTTGGGGCTAATGTGACCGTTTGTCAAGCCAGTTCGTCACACTTTTATGTGACGAACTTATGCATCGCTTGTTCGAATGGGGTGAGAGCGGGAACGCTCAACCGCAGCGCATCCTCTTCGGGACTCATATAGTCATCTAGCGGCTCATTCGCTTCTGCGCGCCTTCGCATCCTCTCCATCACGACTGGCATATAAACGGTGTCGCTGTGAAATTCTTGGCGAGCTGCGAAGATATGCCATTCGCGTTCCCTCATTTCGGAAGCATCCCAAGCCAACCGTAAAAACTGTTGAACTCTGGCAACGATGTTCCAGTGCTCTGTGGCAACATCAGATTCCCTCACGGCTGGATGCGGGTGCGGGCCATTTCTCCCCGCGCTGTCCCGCTCCAACTTTGACCGTCTCAAATTGCGCTGATTCATCTCAAATTGAGACGGAATCATCGCATACTCCGGCGACTGAAGGCCGCCCTTGGGTCAGTGAACTGGATGCAGCGCGCGGTCAAGGACCTGCTCGGCCAGCATGTCGCACGCGGTATTCTCCTCCCGAGGTATCCACTCGAACGTCACCCGGTCACGTAACGGCTCCAGCAGCCGGATCGCCTCGTGGTTCCACGGAACATAGATGCCATCCGACTTGGCGAGCTTGCGTTTCTGCATCTGGCGGATCACCATCAGGCTGTCACCGAAGACGACGCCCGGGCCGGGATGCTGGGCAATCTCCTTGAGCAAGGCACAGAGGCCCGCGTACTCGGCGACGTTGTTACTCGTTCGCCCGGTGCCAAGATATCCGTTCCACCGTTTCACGGTCGCGCCGTCGATCTTCAGCACGGCACCCCAAGCCGCGTGACCGCCCGGATTGGGCCAGCATCCGCCGTCAAACCAGCCTTCGATATGTGGCCGGACCGAGATAGGTTGAGCTGGAGGGAAAAGCTCGCCTGACACCAGTTGCCGATTCTTCGTCTCGGCAGTCCGGGCAGAAGCAATGGCTAACATGTGGAACCTCCTTCCTGAGAAACCCTTGCTCTCTCGCTCTCTCAGCGTTTGCATAAGCTCAACTACGTCAGGAGCCAACCCGAATTTAGAGCTGACCATCCTTGACCCACCTGAACTTTCAACCCCCTTCTTAGAAGAAGTAGTTAGTTTCGTTGGCAAAACGCCATCACCTGAAGGTGCCGACATGCCATCACCTGAAGGTATCACTGGCCATCGTCCAGCCTTGACGGTATAAACGTTGGTCGCGTCCTGCATGTTCTTGGGAATGCCCTTCTTCTGGCGCTTCAGCAAGATCATGCATCCGTTTTCGGTGAGCCAGCGGTTTCGACGTATGACGGTGGTGACGTCAGCTCCGGTTTCGCGGGCGATCCGGCGAATACCCGGCCAGCACGCGCCACTATCGTTGTTGGCGCAAGAGGCAAGGTATTCAAGTTGTACCTTGGGTCCTGCGGGTATCTTCCTCCCACTGGGTGCGAGGAGTTGCCTTCGAATGGACTCTACGCCGTAAAACCCGGACGGTGGCGGTTTCAACACTCATTTCGCATCTCCCTCGACTGGTACCGCTGTACCACTTGGCTAAGATTGAGACGATTCATCCGGCGTTCAGTCCGCTTGCGTTCCATACCTTAGCTCCCACTCCGGTGTGCCACGCCTCGGGGCCGTCTGCGGGGCCATCTGCGCGATCACATCGTCCGCGTTCAGGCCGCCCTTCTGCCGCTTCGGCGGATCGCCGAACTTATCCAGCGGGCCGTCCTTCCAGAGCGTGATCCTACCGAGCCAGTAGGCGGGCGGATCGCCGTGGTTCACGTGTATCACTCCGGTGCCGATTCTGTAGGCACTGCTTGAAGGCGTCAGCGGACATGCCGGGCCTTGCCTTCAGCATTTCTGAACCAGCTTGATTCGGCCGGGGTAACTCGTAGTCATGCGCCTCGCAGTATCGACGCAGCGACCGAACAAAGGCGTTGAACCGTTCACGGAACGCCTGATCCTCCGGCGCGGCTCGCTTCTTCGGCGGCGGCCCCGGCTCTCCAAACAAGTTGTTTGGTGGGGCTTGTATCTGAGAACTTCCACTCTCAGCGGTTTTGCTCTTAGAAGAAAAAACAGGCTCCCTCACTGAGACGTCGGCCTCAGTGGATAGGGTTTGTTTTTCTTTTGTAAGAGTTTCTTTGTGGGTGTCCCTGAGACACTAGCTGGTGGTGTCCCTGAGACACTACCTCTGGTGCAACACTGGTGTCCCTGAGACACTCAGCTCGTAGTCCCTTATCCGACCAGTCAGTTTTCCCGACTAGCCCAGCGACGGTGGCCGTGATGGTTGCCTCGTCGTAGCTCGAACATCGACCCGGTAGTGCGGTGGTGCTGCAACTGCCCGGAAAGATCACGTTCTAAATAGCCACGGTAGCCGCCCTTACGAAGCCGAGGCAGCACGACGGCTTCCCTCGCCTTCTTATGGGAGGTCGGGCTACAGCAGCTACTCAACTCGGACTCAGCAGTGTGCGATCTGTCGACAGTTAGTATGCCGACGCCCGCGCGTCAAGGCTTTCGACCGGGACGTGACATGATTGCAGGATCATGTAGTAAGGCTGCCGAAAGCCGCGGGCCAGCTACCGAAGGTGATGGGGTTATTTCCTGTCTCAGCGGAATCGCGCGATGTTACCTGATCGTCATCCAGCGGGTGTGATCTGGACACTGTACAGCAGCAGGCCGTTGTTTTTCGGAAGCAGTCCTGCGAGGCACCGTCCACTTGACGAGGGTATAGCGGGGTGTTACTTTTGCGGTGACAGTCGTCTTTGTGGATGAGTCTAAGCGTCCGCATGGTATTGGGCAGGCCCCGGGATCAGCTCCGGGGCCTTTGCCTTTGCACCTAAACCATGCGCTGTCGGACCCTAGCGCGCTTCGCCTACCTACGAGCCGACTAGCGTCGGGTGCTCGGTAGGGGTATCGCGGTACTTTCCGGGAGCCTTCCACAGCCCTTAGCATGATGACTTAGCCGTCACACGGGACGCATCGCCGACGCATCGGGGCTTTTCTTTCGGTGCAACTCTGCTGGGTCGCCTTCTACTTCAAGGATCAGATCATCGGGCAGGGCCGGATGGAAGTAGCACCCAGCCCGTAGTCCCGATTTCAAATCGCCGGAGTGTACGGCTCGCAGCAAGGAAACACTAGCACAACGTTTCCTCTTGTCAACCCCTGCGCTCAGCAATACTGTGGAAAACCAGTCCCAAACTCCCGAAAATAATCTTGAGTTTGTGCCATAACTCACCGCAGTTTTCGTGAGAGTCGCCCTAGGCAAAGCCACTAGTGGCTTTTATGCTGATGAAGGACACGGCCCCGCCTGAAGCGTCAACTTCAAGCGGGGCCTAATCGCCACAAGCCCGAATAAGGCGGGCCGTCATGACGACTGAAAGCAGTCTACAACTCCCACGCCGGGCGGCCCTTTTCACGACCAACCCTCGAAAAGGAGATCACCCATGAAAGCCAAGAAACCCACCAAGACTACCACCAAGCGCAAGACCGCGAAGGCCCGGCGCGTTGAAACCACCGTGCCCACGCTCGCAGCCGTCGAGCAGCCTACTCCTGACGCCGCTCCCACGCCAGCATCCCCAGTCGGTGCATTGCTGACTGCTGAGATTCTTGAGAAGCCGGAGTTGGCCACGGCCATCCGGTCGGCTCTCGTCGTTACCGCAGTCAATGAAGCCGTCACGCGCTATGGCGCGAAGCTCGCCGTGGCTACCCTGCAACGGAGCCTCAAGGCTTGCGGATGCCGCCAGTGGGTCGATGAGCAATCAGGACGCCTCGGCCCGTGGACTGTGAAGAACGTCAACCGGACCGACCCGGACAAGCTACTCCATACCTTCAAGGTCGAACTGGCGCTTCTGGCCGATGTCCAGAACCAGCAAGCGAAGGCGTCATAACCTGTAACCCCGGGGCCGGGGATCACTCACCTGCCCGGCCTCTTCGATGGAGGTAACATGATCTCGGCAATTCTGCTTGGGCTGATCCTATGGTTGGTGCTGAGCCGGGAACGGCGGTTTGCCAGACGTTTCAACCCAGTGATCGACCAACTGCAAACACAACTGGCCGACCTTCAGCGCCAGCTTCAACGTGATGACGTTCCGGCGCTGCTCGACGCCTCGCCTGAAGAACAAGTCACGTATCTGGATGGACTCTACCGGAGGTAGCTTATGAGCGCATTGATGTGGATCGTGTTGGCGCTGCTGCTGGAGTCGCGGGCCGCGCCCATCACCATCATAACCACGGAGGTTTCAGTTGGCGCAGGCTCGATCGGGATCAGCCGGGCGAAGTCCGCAGATCGGGCAGAGCCACTCGGCATGCCACTACCCGCTCAGGGCCGGCAGCGCCAGATCGGCAGCATATTCTGGGATGGTGGTGACCATGACCACCGACGAGCTGCAAGAGTTCATCCGGGCCTCGCGCTGGCGCTTCGCCAAGTCGATGCCAGACACGCCGCATGAATATACTCTCCGGCGCTGGGCGCGCGATGAAAAGCTGTTCGAACGCATGGTCCTCTACATCCGCCAGCACGGCTACCAGCAAGAGTTCCAAGGCCGCAAGTACACCTACCTCGACATCGACGATCACGCGTATTGGACGATGGGTTCACCGCTGGAGCGAACCATTCTGATAAACAGGGCCAAGCTGAAAAGCTGACTCGGAGGATGGCGGTCTTATCCGGCTCGCCACGATGGCGAGCAGCGCCGCGTTCGATGTTTCTCCAGCGCCGCCGACATTTCCCCAAGCCGCCGTTCCGCTCGGACGCCTCGCCAGAATGCCCCACGCCGCGCGCAGCGTGCCCGCTGGCAGCACGCGAAGCTCCCGGACGGCCCTCAACCCCGGTTGGCCACTGCCGACGCTTATAACTCATAGTCGCCGATACAAAAGATAGTCGATTTTGCGCGCTCCACCACCTACCCTTGTCCGTAGATCGCGGAGAAGTGCGATCAACTTCGAGAGGCCCGGAACACCGGGCAGCAGAGGAAGCAAGATGCAAACCAGCAGGACACCTGCCGATTATCTCGCGCAAGCCGAAACTCTCATTCATAGCTCAGCACCGTTCTCTAAGGACGCGGAAGCACGCGTTCGGGCTTTGGTCAGTCTGGCTCAGATAGCAGCGGGCAATGGCCAGCGCAAGAGCGCCGTTCCAGCTGGATTCGTTGACTGGCTACGTCGCGGCAAAGCCAGTGGCTGGAAGGGCGAGCGCCGCGACATGGGGGATCAGGGCGGCGGCGCATACCCGGGATCGACAACTGGCTTCTTCACGCCGACCGAGTTCTCAGACGTTTGCTGGGCCGCGCTGAAAGCTGTCGATGATCTTTTCGATCCGGATGTGACGAGCATCCTCACGTCGAACGGCGGCGGCCCCTGGTCGCATCCGTTGGCTGACGACACCGAAGACGCTGCTCAGCAGATCAACCAAAATCAGCCCAGCAACGTGGGTGACATTCCAATCTCCAGCTTGCAGTTTCCGACCGCGCCGACGTGGCGTTCCGGGGGCCTCAAAATCAGCATTGAGGAAGCGCAGGACAGCGGCGTCGATTTGTTGTCTTTTCTCACATCCAGCTTCGCGGTTCGTTTTCAACGCGGCTTCAGCCCGACGCTCGTCACAAAGTTGCTTGCTGTTGCGAACGTTGCTGTCACAGCGATTGGAGCAGAGGCTGCGGGGCAAACAATGCCCGGGGGGGCCGACCAAAGCGGGGCAGAGTCACTAAGCAGCGATGACCTTGCCGCGCTAATTGGTGCGTGCGATCCGGCCTACTTAGCAAATGCTAGCTGGCTGATGAACGAAACCACCCTTGGCCGCCTCCTCGGCCTCCGGTCAACCCCTATGGGCCTACTGGTCTTTCCGCCGCATCGTGATCCTGAGACGGGTGACTTTCTCATCTTCAACCGTCCCGTAAAAATTTGTCCGTCGATGCCGAACATCGGAACCAGCGGCAGCCCGGCAACAGGAAACATTCCGGTACTATTTGGCGACCTGAAGCGCCTGTGCATCCGAAAAGTGCGAGGCGGTGACTACGTCACACAGAGCTGCCGAAACCTTCGCGGAGAGCGGGTTGATTTTTTTCGAAAATTTTGTGCGGGCCGACTCGGGCATCCTGTGGTTCGGCGCGACTCCGAGCACCCCGAACCCGTTCATCGGGCTACAGAACTGGGTTTAAGAGGAGGGCGGTCATGGCAAAAGTTGAGCTACGAACGATCCGGGCGCGTGCCCGGGTGATCCGCACAGCGGCGGGCAAGCCGCAACTCGACGGCTACGCTGCCGTCTATAACTGCTCTCAGCGATGACCTGTCCTGTGGCTTTGGCGGCGGCTTCAGGGAGAAACTGGCCCCGGGATGTTTCGACAAGGTCCTCCGTAGCAATCCCGATGTCCGGCTGCTTCGTGAGCACGACCCGTGGCAAATTTTGGCGAGAACCAAGTCAGGCACGATGACGCTGGACTCTGACAATGTGGGACTCCACTTCCGCGCAACCCCCGCTGATACCCAGCTCGGAAAAGACACCGTTGAGCTGGTTTCCCGTGGCGATCTCGACGCCATGAGCTTTGGCTTTACAGTGGGCGATCAGGAGTGGCTGGAAGAAAAGGCCGATGACGGCACCACGCAGACCATCAGGACGATCGAAAGAGATCGAATCGCTCATGGATGTGAGTGTCGTCTGCCTATGCCGGCCTACCCACAAACGAGTGTTGGCACTGGCGCTCGCAGCTTATGGCCGGACGGCATTCCTGTAGAGGTACGCTCGCACCCGAATCCACGAGTGGTCAAGGTGAAGCGTCTCACCACAGGTACGCCGCCGTTAACGGCTGCGTCGATGAAAGCCCGCGCAAGAGCATTGCAAATCGAGTTAGGTCTTCGCAGCCGGGCCGACGCCGACGATGAAACCGATTGCGACTGTCCATGCGAGAACTGCGAGGCCGGGGACTGTCAAAGCTTGCAACTGCGTTGAGGGCTGCGACGGCGAAGGCTGCGGCCACGATAGCTGCAACTGCGCTGAGCACCGTTCCCGTCGTCTGCGTTCGCTTGCTGGACGGACCGTGTTCCCACCGGGTTCCGATCTGGGTGAGTACATGGCTAACCGGGACTTGGAGTCGACAGATTCGGCGCATGCGCGCAGGAAAATGCGGCTGATGCAGGCAAACGCGCGCTGAAGATTTCGTGCAGGTGTGTATTGGTTGGCCCCACTGCGCGCTTGCACGGAACGGGAGATCGCGAATTCACTGGCGCGGTCTCCTTTGAAAGTTTCCCGCTGCGACCAGCAGCGAGGAAAGCCAGTCTGGGTCGTCACGCGCAGGCTGGGCCTTCCCGGGCACGCGGGCGGTTGAAACTGGCCGCCCGTGTGATCTTCTCATGTCCACGACGACGGTCAACACGAGTACCGCAGTACCAGCAGGCGACGAAGCCGAAATTCAACAGCTACGCAAAATTCAACGGCGCTGTCCACGGTTTTACGGGATCAGGCCATCTAGCGATGGTGTGCACTGGACGGCTGCCGTTAAAGACACAAGTGGTAGGGAGCACATCCTCGGCACGGAGTTCTTGACTGAGGCAGGCAGCATGGAGTGCGTACAAAAGTGCCCCGAAGGTTTCCCGGCGTGACCCGGTAGAGTCAACGAGTCGGATTGAAAAGATGTTAGCGATTAGCGAGCGTCTGCCCGTTCGCTTCGAAACGTCGCAGTCGCTTTGGGGCAGCTCGCTCAACCCGCGCCATCCTGACTGGCAACGGGCGATGAACATGGACGATTAGGAACCAGCGAAAAGAAGCGATGATGGGCCGGGCCTCCGCAAACACCCTCCGCAAAAACCTCCGCAAATCGCCTCCATTCTTAGCCACTTTTGCACAGTTTTGGAGCAGTGAGTACGGATTAGCAGGATGAGCGGAGATTAGGCTAAAGCCGCATAAACATTGGGGAAAGTAGCTAACTGCTGCTCACTCGTACTACACGCTAAGCAGTGAGTCGGGCGGTTTCCTAAACCGTTGGTCGGCAGTTCGACTCTGCCCAGGGCCTCCATTTTCAATAGCTTTACAAGCTATACATCTCAAGCCATCTCGTAAGCCCACCATTGCTAGAAAGCTGACGGGACGTGGATACTTACTCGGTTGGAGCAGGTGAGGGGGCAGATGCTTGTGCAATGTGAAGCTTGGCTGCCATTCTTACCAGTTCGGCGAGCGAATCGGCTTTCATCTTCTGCATCACCTGCCCACGATGTGCCTTTACCGTGATCTCGCTAATGCCGAGATCCCAACCAACCTGTTTGTTCAAGAGGCCGGAGACGACCAGCGCCATAACCTGCCGCTCGCGGGGAGTAAGCGAAGCATACCGGTCCCGCAGTTTCTGCATCTCCGTGTCATGTGAGAGAGCGAGACGACTTCGTTCAAGCGCTTGCCGGACGGCGGTCAACAAAACCTCGTCATTGAAGGGTTTCGTCAGGAATTCGACAGCCCCCGCCTTCATGGCCTGGACTGACTTCGGTACGTCACCATAACCCGTAATGAAGATGATGGGCAGAGCTGTCCGTTCAACCGCAATCCGCTTCTGCAACTCAAGACCGTCGAGCCCAGGAAGAGAAAGGTCGAGTATGAGACAGCTTGGAACAAGCGCTCGTGGTCTATCGAGGAACTCCCCTGCGGATGCGAAAGTTTCCGGCTGCCAGCCTTGGGTGTGGATAAGCAGTTCCAGAGACTCGCGCACAGAGATGTCGTCATCAACAATGAACACGATGGGTGCGACACTCGACTTTGGCGATGCCCCCACTGCATGACCAGGCGCGCGCGATGAACTCATATGTATTTCCCCTGGCGGTGGACTGGTGAAATGCCTCAAGTGGCTTGCATCGCCGACTCGATGGCGGCAAGCAGGGCCGCGTCACTGAATGGTTTCAGCAGAAACCCCGCTACGCCCTGCTTGACCAGTCGAGCTCGAAGAGACTCATCTCTTTGACCAGTGATGAATATGACGGGGATCTCATATCCGCGACGCTTTAGCTCCCGGTAAAGCTCCGGTCCACTTATGCCCGGCATGGCGATGTCGAGAATCAGACATCTGGTCTCATCGACACAATCGGACGACAGAAACTCTTCCGCTGACGAAAACACGCGAGCTGCAAAGCCGAATTCCCGAAGCAGGTCAGGCAACGACTCGCGGACCGACTCATCGTCATCGACAACGGATAGAAGCGGGCGTTCGTTCCCGCTCCCGCCATTAAGGGACTCCATAACGAAACAATGCGACATTCCATGAGGGACGTCCATTGTACTTTGGTATTGCTTCTGCCCGTACACGAATAGCGGACCGAGCTAGGCTGCGTCTGTCGATGGTTCACTCCGCTTGATATCAGCTTCGACGTCAGCCAAATCCCTGAGGGTACAAGGGATGACAAACGAAAATGTTGCTCCGGGACCGTCATTCGACGTTGCCCAGAGACGTCCCTGGTGAGCCTCAATGATGGAGCGGCTGATGAAGAGTCCGATTCCCATCCCGTCGGTTTTGTTTGTATAAAACGCTTCGAAGATCTTGTCGGCGGTTTCAGCCGTAAAACCGACTCCCGAATCTTTCACGCTTAGCCGGGCCTGATTCCCCGGAACCCGTTCCGATCGGATGAGCAACTCTCTCGGGCGATCGTGAATTGTGCTCATTGCGTCTTCCGCATTGCGAAGCAGGTTCAGGATGACTTGCTGAAGCTGGATGCGGTCTCCGACTACTGGCGGGAGATCATCCGCCAGCTCATGCCGCAGCGTCACACCGTTTCGCTGAAGCTCACTCAACGACAGTGCGGTCACCTCTCGAGCCGTTTCGTTCAGATCCATCGATTCAAGTGCCAGTTCCTTCTTGCTATAAAGCGTCCGTAATCGTGTGATCACGTCAGAGACCCGGTTGCCATCACGAAGCGTGCGCCGGACCGTTTCCAGGGCGCCATCGACATTTGGGCGATCGGCGGAAAGCATCCGCAAACAGGTGCTGGCGTTGGTGATTATTCCCGAGAGAGGTTGGTTGATTTCGTGTGCGATGGACGCGGTCAGCACTCCGAGGCTGGTCATTCTTGCCACCTTGCCGAGTTCCGATCTTGCCCTCGCCAGAGCTTCCTCCGACAGCTTCCGTTGGGTTACGTCTTCGGAGATCGCCATTAGGAAGCGCGGCACGCGCTCGGTGCCCGGCACGACGGAGACGTTGTTGCGTACCCAAACCGGTTGCCCATCCTTACGGCGGTACTGCTTCTCGATTTGAAATTGCGGGCGCTTTCCGTCGAGCAGCTCGCCGATCAGCGCCCGACTATCTTCGATATTCTCTTCGTGAGTGATGTCAAGAAAAGTAAGCTGCTGCAATTCATCCTCGGTATAACCCAGCATCCGCTGGTAGACGAGATTGGTGGCGATGAACCGGCCATTCAGGTCTGTAAGGGCAACGCCGACCGCGGAGTTCTCAAAAACGGACCGCCAGCGTTCCTCGCTGCGCAGCACTTGCGCATGAGCCAGACGCAGCGCGTCTTCGCTTCGTTTGCGTTCGGTGATATCGCGAAGGTGGCCGGTGAAGGCCGGAGGGCCATCTTGCGGGATGCGCGTGATTGCGAGTTCGACCGGGATTTCTCTTCCGTCGGCGCAGAGTGCAGTCATCTCCAGTCGCCGGCCCAATACTCTCGAGTCGCCGGTGGCCAGGTAGCGGGCGAACCCGGTACGGTGTTTCTCGCGGAGCGAAGGCGGGATGATGACATCAGCAAGATGCCTGCCCAGCACATCACTCCGGCGATGGCCGAAGGTGTTTTCTGCTGCCGGATTGAACTCAGTAATGCGCCCTTCGTGGTCAATGGCTACAACGCAATCGGGTGACGAGTCCAGGATTGCTGCTTTATGCGCTTCACTACGTTTCAGTTCGTTCTCTTCATGACGAAGTCTTTCTTCTGCCAGCTTTCGCTCAACAATTTCTTTCCGCAACTCTTGGTTGGCAGCAGCAAGTTCCGCGGTTCGCTCACCGACCCGTCGATCGAGTTCAGTGGCAATCCGCTTTTGTTCACTTAGAAGTTCCGCTTCACGCAGCCCGATTGACGCCTGATTTGCGGCCACACTCAGCAGAAGGCCCTCGGTCTGGCTAGGGAAGTCCGCTCGTTCAGAACCCACTACGACCATGCCGAGCTCACCATGTATGCCGAGTGGCACGGGAAAGATTGCAATGCCTTCCTCTTCGAAGCGCTTCTGCGCCGGCGGCCGCGCGATATCGTCTTCGCGTTCAAGCCAGCTGCTGAGCTTCCCACCGATGTCCTGCGGTGGCACTTTCAGTTTGCAGGAATCAGCAACCCGAAGGATCTCCATGGGCGCTCCGGTGACGGGATCTTTCAGCCGGGCGAAAACGATGTCAAGCCTGAGCATGCGCAGGAGGGCGTCGAGCAAGGTATGAACAATCTGGCTTGGCTCATTGGCGCTCCAGATGGCAGGCAGAGTGAATAAGCTGATCAGATCGTTGATGCAGCGCTGAAGACGCGTGATCTCTACCGCCGAGTCTCTCTCTTGCAGATCCATGCTAGGCTGCCGAGGAAGAGGTGCTGCGCTGAGCTCGGCGTTGACGAAACTCCCCCAGGAGTTCCTCTGGCGGAATATAGAAGGGATTGCGCTGGAGAATGCCGCCGATGATGACCATCGGATGGGTCCGCATAATGTCAATCACGACGTCGCCGCCAAATTGTCCGAGATGGTAGGTGCAAATGACTGCATCGTCGTGGCGGAGCCATACGTCGTTTACACGCGACTCGAACTCAATGACATCGTCGACACGCGACCGGTCCTCGACGGCCCAGTCCATTCGGCAACAAATCCGACTGAGCGGAAAACCTCCCGCAGTGTTGCCGCTGGCCAGCCGCTCAAACACCGCAATCATGCGGTCCGGATCGAAGCGGCCATCTGGAAGGTAGACGTCAGTGTTTATGCGAAGCTCCAGTTGTCCGCTCTGCTGCGCGATGGCCGAATCAATGCCCGCCTGGTCCAATCGTTGCAGGTGACTCTGACGCTGATCGGGATTGACGACGTGAATCGCCTTATGGCCGCACTGGAAACCGTCTTTTATGAAGGGAAGCAAAACCCGGTATTCTTCCTCGTCGCTATTAAAGAAGGCGCAGACATGACGAGTCTCGTCAAGCAACGAGCCAGCAAAAGGAATTGGAGCAGTGGCCCTCTTCATGCCGTATCCCCCACTTAGATATCGAGCGGCAGCCCCGTTTGCATATAAGGATGCACGATCCTGACGGCGATGTCCAACCGATGCTTTGGCGCCCCTCAAGGGTCGCGAATTGTTTTCCGATTCAAGCTACGTAAATCAGACACATTCGAATGATCGGTTCTTGCCGCCATTTTTTTCGGCCGTTCGACCTCCATACCAAGGTATCGGTCGATACCTTCGTCCAATAGATTCAGCCCGGTTCGTCTGGCTTAATCACGGTATCAGTGCTACGCACACGACAATACGGTTTAGTCGATGCGCCCCGTCAAGAGTCCGGATCAATGTTCACTGCAACCGAAATCGTGCGGACCGCAGCCGGAGCGCCGCTGATTCTCCGGCCTGAGGTCGCATTAGAGCAAAGCCCAGACACAGAGGTGTCACCATGACTGAATCCTCTGACATTCGGCTGACGAGAATGCCGCTCAATAACGGAAGCGGCGATATGCCCGCACTCGGCTTCGGCACCCTGATTCCCGATGCCGCCGAGACAATCACTGCGACTAGAGACGCACTGGATGCCGGATTCCGGCACCTCGATTGTGCAGAGCGATACCGGAATGAGCGCGAGGTGGGTAAGGCGTTGCGGGCAGGAATGGCGGCTGGGGGGATCGCGCGTGAAGACATCTTTCTGACCACGAAGTTGTGGAACACCAATCATCGGCCCGAGCGCGTGCAACCTGCTTTCGAGGCGAGCCTGAACAGACTCGCGCTGGAGTATCTGGATCTCTATCTCATTCACACTCCGTTTGCGTTTCAACCGGGAGACAACCAGGACCCGCGAGATGGGAACGGCAATGTCATTTACGACAACGGAGTGACGCTGCTCGATACCTGGAGAGCCATGGAAAGTCTGGTTGACCATGGCAGGTGCCGGGCCATCGGATTGTCGGACATCGCCTTGAGCAACCTCTTGCCAATCTACGAATCCGCAAGAATCAAGCCAGCGGTTGTGCAGGTAGAGTCGCATCCTTATCTGCCGGAAACGGAGCTTCTGGAATTCTGCCAGCAGAAGGGCATTGTTTTTTTGGCTTTTGCCCCACTGGGTCACGGAATGAAACCGGGGCTGCTCGAAGATCCAATCATTTCGGCAATTGCGGCACGAGTTGGAAAAACCCCGGCACAGGTTCTGCTGGCATGGGCGGTACAGCGCGGCACGGCTGTACTCACCACGCCTAAGACGTCGGCCCGGGCGAAGGAAAATTTCAACATCGCTGCCCTCCCTGAAGACGCGTTTAACGAAATCAATCGCATTCAGACTAGACAACGGCTGAATCCAGTAGTGACGACAGGCGTCCCCGGTTTTATCGCACGAGTTAGTTAACGGCAATTGGGATCGTACTCGCTGTCCTTCAATCCAGCGGGTTGAGAAGGCATTGTGAATTTCGTAGCTTTGAAAATACTGACTGCTGATCGTGCGAAGTTCTGCGGTACGCTAATCGCACTCTGCCTGGCTTTGTTCGCTGGAACTCCGCTCTACGGACAGTCTGAATCGAGTGCTGCGAGCCAACCAGTAGTGTCCTATGGTGCCAGTACCTCGACTCCTCAGGGTGCTTATTCCTCAGATTTTCAGCAACAGAGTCCGTACCTGGGAGGGGTTCCCTCGGGCAAAGCCAGTCCGACGGCGCTGTCACTTTCGCTGGAAGACGCAGTAGCTCGCGGTCTGCGGCAAAATCTTGGAGGGCTACTTTCCAGCGACGCAGTCTCCGGCGCGCAAGGCGAGCGGTGGAGGGCACTCAGCGCGTTACTGCCGAATCTGACCACTGCAACCAGCTTCGGCGTCCGCCAGGTTGATCTAAAGGCGACCATAGGCATCAACGTCCCTGTCCCCGGCGTTCCGCCCGTCACCGGTCCATTTGGAGTTTTCGACACGCGTGCTTACCTTGATCAATCGGTCTTCAACTGGGAGTCCATCGAGCGCGCACGGTCTTCTGCTGCGCAAGTGAAATCGGTCCAATACAGTTACAAGAATGCCCGCGAGCTAATTGTTCTGGTGGTCGTGTCAAATTATCTGCTGGTCATCGCCGACCAGTCGCAAGTCGAGTCCGCTTTAGCTCAGCGGGACACTGCGAAAGTGCTCTTCGATCAGACGACCGACCAGAAGACAGCCGGGCTTGCGGCTGCGGTTGACGTACTGAGGTCCGATGTTGAGCTTCAGGCACGCGAACAAAGGCTGATCGTCGCGCGGAATAATCTGGCTAAGCAGAAGTTGGTTCTGGCACGGGCCATTGGACTTCCGGCGGGTCAAACGTTCGACATAACCACAGAAGTCGCTTATCAGCCGCTTACGACTTCAAGCCTCGACGAAGCATTGCAGCAGGCGTACGCCTCTCGCGCCGACTATGAAAGCCTGACCGAGCAAGTACGCTCCGCTGAGTTGCAAAAAAAGGCCGCTTCAGCCGAGCGTTATCCTGCGCTATCGGCCCTTGTGGATTACGGAGACATCGGCACCAATCCTGGGTCGAGTCATGGCACGGTGGACGCAGCCGGAGTGCTTCGATTCCCGATTTTCCAGGGCGGCAGGGTCCACGGAGATAACCTTGTCGCAGATTCCCTCCTGGCAAGGGCCAAGCAACGACTGGAAGACCTCCGTGCCAGCATCGACCAGGAGGTTCGTGACGTTTTCCTTGACTTGCAGGATACCGCTCAGGAAGTGTCCGTTGCCAAGAATGCCGTCCGCCTCGCCACTGAGACCCTGCAGCAGTCACGTGATCGCTTCGCTTCGGGAGTAACCGACAACATCGAAGTGGTCCAGGCTCAGGAATCCGTCGCAGATGCCAACGACGCGTATATCGCCAGCCTTTATCGCTACAACATCGCAAAAATCTCCCTGGCGCGAGCCACCGGTTTCGCGGAATCGAACTACGCGCTGTATTTGAAAGGACAATAAAATGCCCGACCAGGAGACGGCCAAGAGTCCGGAAAGTTCGTCGTCCTCGACACCCAACAGCGCAATGGAAAGCCCCAGCACGACTCCGCCCGTCGTGTATCCAACACGACGTTCTCACAAGCGCTGGATTATCGGCGGCGCCGTGGTGGTAGTTCTTATTGGTGGCATTTTTCTGTGGCACTACCTCGCGGGTTTCGAGAGCACCGACGATGCGCAAGTCGATGTTCACCTCTATCCGGTGAGTGCACGGATCTCAGGCTACGTGCAAGCGGTGCACGTGGGAGACAACCAGTATGTGCAGGAAGGCGCCACACTCGTAGAGATTGACCCAAAGGACTATCAAGTCGCGGTGGCGAAAGCGCAGGCGGACCTCGAAACCGCAGAGGCCTCCGCTCGTGCCCTCAACATCGATGTGCCCATTAGCTCCGTCGATACCGCCAGTCAACTGAAGTTCACGTCCTCGGACATCGAAAACGCCAAAGCCGCAATTGCCGCCGGTGAGAAACAAGTTGCTGCCGCACAGGCACGCATCAAGGAAGCCGAAGCGCAAAACGTGAAGGCCCAGGACGACGTCCAGCGTTACCACCTTTTGCTGGCCAAGGAAGAAGTACCTAAGCAGACTTACGACTACGCGGTTGCCGCGGCACAAACCGACACTGCTGCCGTAACCGCTGCCAAAGCGGAAGAAGCAGCCGCTGAACAAAATGTCGACGAGGCGCGCAGCCGGCTCGTTGAAGCGATTGCGCGCAATGAATCCGCCCGGGCCGGACCGCAACGGGTGGCGTCCACGCAGGCTCGCGCCCTCTCAGCCGTTGCCGATATAGGACAGAAAAGGGCGGAACTCGCCCAGGCCGAGCTCAACCTGGGATACACCAAAATATTTGCTCCGGTTACCGGTGAGGTGACCAAGAGTGTGGTGGTGGGATTGAATGTCGACCCCGGCGAACAAATGCTCACCGTGGTTCCGCTGGATCAAGTGTGGATCACGGCGAACTTCAAAGAAACCCAACTCAAACACATGAGAGTGGGCCAGAAAGCCGACGTTGTCCTCGACTCGAACGGCCGCACGTACCACGGTCATGTGGACAGCATTGCGGGGGGAACGGGACCCATCTTCAGCTTGCTGCCACCGGAAAACGCAACGGGAAACTACGTGAAGATCGTCCAGCGCGTTCCGGTAAAGATCGTTCTGGAGCCGGGTGAGAACCGTGACCATCAGCTTCGCCCCGGGATGAACGTTGAGGCCAAGGTTTACTTGCGATGAGCGCTACAGCGCTGACTCTTCCATCGGAACACGTCATCTGGCGCCCTAAGGTAAATCCTTGGGCGATTGCCGCCACCGTGTCGATCGCTGCGTTTGTCGAAGTTCTGGACACGAGCGTTGCCAACGTTGCGTTGCCTTACATCGCCGGAGGCCTGGGAGCCAGCTACGACGACAGCACCTGGGTACTCACCTCGTATCTCGCCGCGAATGCGATCGTGCTTCCCATCAGCGGATGGCTGGCGGAGATGATTGGGCGCAAGCGGTATTTCATGATGTCGCTGGCCATTTTCACGGTGAGTTCATTGCTTTGCGGCTTAGCGCCCAGCCTGCCGCTATTGCTGTTCTTTCGAGCCGTGCAAGGAATCGGGGGCGGTGGATTGCAACCGATGGCGCAAGCCATTCTCAACGATACGTTTCCTCCCGAGCAGCGCGGCCAGGCGTTTGCCGTCTATGGTGTTACTGCAGTTCTCGCCCCTACCGTCGGACCTATGCTCGGAGGCTGGATTACCGACAGCTACTCCTGGCGCTGGATATTTTTCATCACGCTGCCGCCGGTGCTCCTCGCTCTCTATTTGACGCACGTCCTGGTCGAAGATCCGCCGTTCCTCCGCCGCTTGAAGCGCGGGGGCATCCGGGTGGACTACATCGGAATATCCTTTCTGGCTCTGGGAGTGGGCTCGCTACAGATACTCTTGGACAAGGGGCAGGAAGACGATTGGTTCGGCTCGCACTTCATCACCACCCTGGTCGTAACCGCAACGATTTGCCTTATCTCGCTGGTCATCTGGGAGTGGTTCCGCAAGGAGCCGATCATCGATGTCCGCATGTTCAAGAGCTTCAACTTCGCGGCAGCGAACTTGATGATGTTCATGATGGGCTTCATGCTCTTCAGCACCCTGGTTTTGATTCCAGAATTTCTGCAGACCCTGATGGGTTATACGGCCGAGCTTGCAGGTCTCGTCCTGTCCGGCGGCGGAGTTGTCTTGCTGGTGATGATGCCCATCGTCGGACGGCTTACATCAAAGATCCAAGCCAGATGGCTGATCGCGACGGGATGGCTGTGCCTTGCCATTGGACTGTTCTATTCCGCGCATCAGATTGATTTGTACATCAGCTTCCGCTTTGCGATGTGGCTGCGCGTCACTCAAATTGTAGGAATTGGATTTCTATTTGTCCCCATCACGGCAGCCGGCTACATCGGCATTCCAGAGGAAAAAGGTAACAGCGTCTCCGGCATCATCAACTTCATGCGTAACATCGGCGGCAGCATTGGAACTTCCGTCGTGACCACTATGATTGTCCGGCGCGCTCAATATCACCAGCAAATCCTCGTCGGCCACCTCATTCCCGGTTCCCCTGAATATCGTTCGGCGCTTCATGCCCTGAGCGCAAAAATCGCGCATTCCGGGCTTCGGGCCGTGGACGCCCACAACCAGGCAGTTGCAAGGTTCTATGAAGTGGTGCATCGGCAAGGCGGCGCACTGTCTTATATGGACATCTTTTGGACCTTGGGCGCTCTCTGCTCCTTGATGTTTGTACTTTCGTTTTTCTTGAAGAAGAATGATCCAGGAGCGGGCGGGCAGGTTGCGGCAGGTTAGGTAATGTCATGATGATTCAAGCCGTATCAATCGAACGTGAATTTGGATGCGGCGGTTCTGCGATTGCCGCCAAGCTAGCCGAACTTCTCGGTTGGAAGCTGTGGGACCACGAACTCACGCAGGAAATCGCGCGGCTGACTAACAGTACCCCGCAAGCGGTCGAGAAGCGGGAATGGAAAAATGATCCTGCGGTTTATCGCGTCTTTAAGTCTTTCCTCAGAGGAGCATTCGAGGGAGGTCTACCGCCAACGGATCGGCTGGAACTGCTTGATGCACGCCGCATCGCCATCGTTTCCGAACAGGCGGTCAATCTCGCACTTTCTGGCGGCCCTTGCGTAATCGTTGGCCGGGGCTCGCAGTATTTCCTTCGCAATCGCAAGGATGTGTTTCGGGTATTCCTCTATGCCTCTCGCAACTCTAAAATCCACAGACTGATCATCGCTGGAATACCGGAAGAAAAGGCAATAACAGACGTTGACACGATTGACAGAGATCGCGCCGCCTTCGTCAAGAGATATCTCAAGTTGAACTGGCCGGATCGCCACTTGTATGACGTAATGCTGAATACAGAGAGAGGCGATTCTTTTGTCGCAGAAATTCTCGCTCACTGTGTCCAACAGATTGCCAGAGGGACGTGAGGATTTCAGGGATCCCGAATCATGGTTAGTCGTCTCGTGATCCACGAATCGTCACGATCAAAGCGATACATAGCATCGTCCTGAGGGTTTGTCTCTTTGTACTCGATAGAATGCGCCTTGTTGAGGCCTGCTCACGCAGATAGAATGAGCTTAAACGGATGTTGCGAATCAATTACCGCACGGCATGGTATCTCTGTCATCGCATCAGGGACGCTATGCAGGCTACCAGATCGCTCAGCCGCTCGGCGGAATCGTCGAATTTGACGAAACCTGTGTCGGCGTGACGGTAACGCGGCCATCAGCACAAGGTAGGCCATGCTGAGTGCAAGAAGCAGGATGTCATCGGCATCCGTCAGCGTGGCGGGGATCTACGGTTCTTCCATGCTCGGGACGTAAAGAGCGGCACGCTGGCGAAGTACATCAAGGAGAATATCTCGCAGGATGTGGACGTCATTATGACTGATGAGTTCGGCAGCTATCCCTAGCGCGATTGCAAAGGCCGGAGAACTGGCAGAGCACAAGACGGTGAATCACAAGGCTGGCGTCTACGTTGACGGCGACACATACACGAATACCGTAGAGTCCGCGTTCTCGCTGTTGAAGCGCGGCATCGTGGGAACGTGGCATCGGATTCGCGCAAAGCATCTGCAAATGAAACTTTATTCACGACCTGACCTGTTGCTCCTGCTGTCTTTACTGCTGGTCATCCTGTTGAATCCGGCGATGGACCATGGTGACTGGCGCAGACCGGTGCTCGCAGCCCTCACCTTCATTCCAGTCGTTATATCCACGGTCAGATTGTGGCAAATAAGAGTGTGGATGTGGCCGTCAGTACTGTTGATGTCGGGCGGTCTCGTCTTCCTGGTGGCAAGTCACGTGTTTCGTAGTCAGGCACTAGATGGAATTCGATGGGGATTTCTGGCCGTGTTCTTCGCACTCGCTGCCGTGGGGCTTTTTTCCTATCTAAGGAATTCTCGCTTAATCACTCAGGCGCACCTCTTCACGGCCATCAACATTTATCTGTTGCTGGGGATGCTATGGGCGTCGATATATTGTGCGATGGATGCTTTTTATCCGGGTTCAATCCAGTTGGGAAGTCACCCAATCGATCGTCAGAGTGAACTGCTTTATTTCAGCCTGACAACGCTCTCGACGATTGGCTATGGCGATGTACTGCCGGTTGGCGGGGAAACACGTATGCTGGCAGCACTAGAAGGAGTGACCGGAGTTCTCTACATAGCGATTACAGTGGCGATTCTAGTAAGCCGGTTCGGTCGCGAGCTTTCGGATTAGTAGCTGTCGCCGGTCAGGCAAGAAGTCAGAAGGAAAGCGCGTTCTTCACGCCCCTTGTATCGGGACCAGGAAGTTGCTATCCAGGACATAAGCGTATAAGTGTCCTCGCGGCGGCGCGAGGCGTAACTGGCGAGCGGACACCCATCCTTCCGTTTCGTCCCACTCCCACTCGGTAGCGGAAATCCTCTGGATCGCTTCCTTAAGGTCAGCCGTAATCATCGGATAGGCGTAGATGCGGACGTTTTGTGCGAGCAGGCGAGACAGCGCCTCAAGAAAGCCGCCGCCCAGCTTGCTGTAGCGATCTTCGAACGCCCGGATCACAACGGGTAAACCTACAACAAAGCGCACAAGCTCCTCTGTGTAGCGGTTCACGAAATCGGTTATCGCGTAGAGTTCCTGTTCGCGGAATAGCAATACGTCCCCGCCATGCGAGCGCAGCGCGTCGATACGATGGAGTAGATCGGAGGCTTCCGGAAGCGGCCCGTTCGCATTGGACGGCGCGAGTGTTAGACAGAAGAATCCCCTCGGTGTGGTCTTGGCTCCGCCTATCTCTTCTTGAAGTTGCCGAATGCCCGAAGCCAGCATTCGTGAGTGAATTTCCGCGTGACTTGGATCCATGTGTACGAAGTATCCTGGTGCGAGTACAACAGGATTCCTGTGGATGACTTCCGTTGGCGGAACGGGCGAGCCGCTGGATGGGAAAAAGACTGCTTCAGCGAAGCCTCTGCACACCAGGTGCACCAGAAGCGCGCGTTGGTCCCAGCTCTCGAAGGCAGGCCCGCGCAGGTCCACATAGTCAATTTCGATTCGGCCCTCGACATCCTGCACCAGACTCTCAAGGAACTGCTCAGTCGTCTGCAATTGATAAAACGCAGCATAAATTAAGTTCACGCCTAGGATGCCAATAGCCTCCTGCTGGAGGAGATTGGCGGGATCCCGCAGATTGATATGCAGCAGTATGTCGCTGGGCTGACCACCTGATTGCTGCTGAAAGCGCACGCCGAGCCAACCGTGAGCTTCATTGGTTCCAGCTTGGTTTCGTACGGAGACAGTATCAACGAAGGAGAAGAAACGAGTTTGTGGTCCGCGAGACTTGGCCAGCTGATTGAGAAGCTGAGTCCATTCGCGATTCAGCATGGCGTCCAGTCGCTGCCGCGATACGTAGCGCGAGCCGGCGCCATAAAGATCATCGCTCACCTCTTTGTCATAGGCAGAGATGGTCTTGGCAACGGTTCCGGAAGCCGCACCGACAATAAAAAACCAGCGCGCGACCTCCTGGCCGGCGCCGATTTCGGCAAAGGAGCCAAAAACAGACGGATCGAGATTGAGGGTGAGGGCCTTGTGATGAGTGTCAAGCTTTTCGATGGTTGCCATAGACTAGTCTCAATCAGACCAGAAAGACGAAGGCCCGACAATTGTACGACGGTATTGACCGATACCTTGGTGTCCGTCGACGCGCGGAAGCGGCTTATTAATTCTGTGCCGCGTTCAGTCGATCTGCCAATCGAGCGGAAGCTGCGATCGTGACGGCGCGCCAATTTCTCTCTGTAGACAAGGGCGGGCTGTCGATTAACTCGAATTCGTCGAACCAGTCCTGAGCCGAAAGCCTCGCCTGCTCTGCACCATACAATTTCGTTACAGCAGAGACGAAGGAAGATAGCTCACGTTCGGCCAACTGAGTCTGCGCCCCGTAGATCAGATCTGAAAACGATTGGTGCTCATTCATTGGGCACGCTCCATGCTCGTAAGTTGCCCGAACTCGGCAGCTCGTTGTCGGCGCCTTGTACTGGGCTTCAGTTGGCAGCGCCGCTTCTTCGGTTCGATCGACTATCGTGTGCTGATTCGTATCAGCCGCTGCCATACTGTTACTCTCCTTTGAAAATTCCTGGCCGGCGTTCTGTTGATGCGATCCGGCGGCTTGCCTCGCATCCGCCACGCCAGGAGTGTGGTATCAAGAGTTTCCAACTCGGGTCCGTTCTCCATCACGCTTGCGAACGACCCTGACCTTATCCTTGCCCTCAACGTAAACCGTCATGTCTCGACAACATGAGGAGCACAACCAAACATAGCCAATCGCGCGAGTCTTATCGGTGTTTTGCAACGCCAATTCTGACTTGCCTTTACTTGGGGCTGCTTCGGATTCGATCAAGAATAGCTTTCCTTCGTGAAGGTAGCGAAATGAATTCAAGCAAGCGGGATTAGCGGACTTAGACAGCATAAAAATCCCAACCGAATTCAACGGTTTTCCCGCTGAATCAGCGTAGAGGCATCACATCACAAGGCTTGGAGCAAGACAATTAGACGATAGTATCGGCAATACCTTGGTATGAACTTCGCTATAGTCAAAGCGCCGGCTGCCTTGCAGGAACGGCTCGGACTTTAACCAATAACTAAACATGTTCAAGCCAGTTGATGTCTACGGCGTCCAAGCCAATCATCCGATGGCATTGGCGATACCTTCGTATCAGTCCAGGCTGGCAAGCGCTTTGTGTTTCGTCTGAAGTCCCGGGCGGGCAGCTTCAAAAGGGTCGTTTCATTAATGGCGTTGGCGACACCACGAAAAAGCACTGAGACGTCAATGCGTAGTGCTGTGATCGTGCCAGACTCAGCCGGCTGGTACAACCTCGACTAACCGATCATTTTGCGTTGATCGCCGATGCGGCGCTCGCGCTCGTGTGCGAATCGCTCCACCCCCGCGAAAATCGACTCGGGATCGAGATGCGCTTCCGCGATCACTTCCGCTTCCAGGCCGCCGGTTCTCCATGAATTGTCGAAGTCGGAGGTGAGGGAATACTCATCCGTCAATGGGCCGAGGTTGCGCAGCGGCCACATGCGTCGCGTGCCCGTGGATACCACCATCAAATCGTAACGGGCCTCGGGCGGCAACACGGCATCGCGATAGGCTTGCGGCTGGCGATCGAACAAATCCTCGCTGATGGCCGCGATCACCTTCACGTTCACCCCGGCGGCTTCGAGTTTCGGCAGGGCCTTCACCAGATTCACCGTGGAACTCGATCCTTGCGCGATCACGTACCCGTGGCGCGGCTTGTCCGGCGCGAAATCGCGGATTACGTACAGGCCTTTGGCCGCAGCGCGCAAATCGGTGTCGGCAAAATGCCTGCGGTCCGCAACCGCGAAGTCGGGACGCGCCACTTCTATTGTGATGATGCCCACCCGCCGATCGCGCGCCGCGATTTCCGCCGCCGCAAAATAGCCGGGCGCGACATCGTTGTAATCCCAAAAGCTCAAATTGATGACCTGACCGCGCGGGAACAGCTTCCACACTTGCGGCGCGAAGATGCCAAAATGGGTGCGCGCGTCGGCCGCGGTTTCAGGACCGGAGTGCGCGGTGAGGATATGCAGCACGCCGACGCGGAATTTGCTGTCCTGATTTTGTTGACTCCAGACCCGCGCCGGCGTGTACATCAGCGGCGTGAACGCCCCGTAGGTGCCGCTCAAAGCCCAAACCCCGGCAAATTGTTCGGGATCGACGGAAGCGCTTTGACTCACCAGGCCGATGGCGGTGGAAGCATTGCCCGCCTCTTCAATGGGCGCTTTCAAGCGCGTGCCCAGCGGATTCTCCGTGGGACTGTAGTGTCCCCACAGACTGCCGTGCTCCACGTTGATCGACTCAGAAAGGTCTGCGGCCACCGTGAAGAACCGTCCGTCGGTGACGTAATTCATCCACTTGATGATTTCGGAAATGGCGCGCCGGGCCCCGGCCACTTCGCCCGGTTTCTTGAACAGCGCAATGCTGACTTGCTTTTCCGCTCCGGAAATCGCATTGCGGATCGAGACCTTCTGCGGCTCTTCCGGTAGCGCCGCGACGCGCAAGCGATCGTCGAGGAATGGGTCGCTCGTGGCTGAGATGCGCAGCTTCACGTCGTCGCGCACAGTGTCGCCGATTTCCACCAGGCGATCGGCCAGGCGATCGCCCAATCCATTGCGGTCGAGCAACGACATCACCACGTCGATGTTCGTCTTGAACTGGATCAAGCGCTCGCGGTTGTTGCTGACCGGCCCCTGGCGAATTCCTTCGAACTCCACGCCGTAATGCTTTTCGAACGTCGACGCGAGCGCGAGAAAATACTCCGAATTCATCTTTAGCGCGTAGGGATGGCTCGGGTAACTCACCAGTTGATCGCCGCTGTAGCCGGGGATTTTTCCGTCGACGGCCGCGGGCCAGTAGCCCTTGATGGTTTTGCCGATAGCGACGATGGGACGGCGGTCGCGCGGGTCCACTTCGTCCATGGCTTTCAGCGCCGCGGTCACTTCGCCGTAATCGTTGCCGTTCGACATGGTGAAGACGTTCCATCCATAGGACGCCCACTGATTCACCAGATCGTAGACCTCGGAAAACTGCGCGGCGATTACACCGCCAATCGCGCCGCCAATCAGGCGATCATCAATACCCGCATTGTTGTCGGAAACCATCACCCGCAAACGCTTTCCCACTTGCAGAGCAAGCGCCTGCGTCTTCAACTCCTGCGCGTGACCCTCCGTCAGCGCAAATTCGCCTTCCAGCGCGATCACTTTTGGCGACTCGGGCGCGCCCACAATATCCCAGAACGCCGCTTTGCCCGCGGCTGTCGCGATGCCAATGCCCGACGGTCCGCCATTCACGTCGTTGGTTAAGTCGGTGCTTTCGGCATGCCCCATGAGCGCACGAATGCCGCGCCCCTTGGCTTGCGCGAACAGCGGATTGTCTTCCAGATCCGTCTCGCGCAGCAGAGTCTTCAGCGCGCCCGCGCCGCGCCGGAATCCCAACGCGTCGATCGGCAGCATCGCGACGTGCGGGTCGACGTGATAACGTGGATCGCCGGTCTGCTGATACTTGCGATACAACGCCTGGCCCATAATCATCCACAGCGCGTAGCAGGTGGGTACAGAGTGGCCCGCCGCCATCATGAATTTGTCGGAGTAAGGATGCTTCGGCCGGCGGTAATCGTAACGCAGTCCGCCGTTTTCAGGCCCGGCCAAATGTGCCGCCACATTGTAGGGTGTGTAGGCGAGGGGTCCGCCGAGATGCCCGGTCTGCGCGTAATTTCCCAGCAGCACCAGGCTCATGCAGGTCATGAATCCGATGTCGTCGAGCAACGGATCGTATGCCAAAGATTGTTGCCGGGAGGGAGAAGGAACTGCGTGAATGAGCGATGTCATAGAAGGTCTCAAGAATCATAACATCCGTGAAGCAAAGGACTTCGTGGTCCCACGGATTGTTGAGGAAGCGCAACGTTTGGCGCGAATCGGACTTCGTTGCCGCCGATCATTCACTGCCTGGGTTGGTAGGCCCGCGAGTGCAGTATGTGGATTATCGCAGCCCATCCACTAGCCAGTTGATGTCGCCTGGCGTAGTCGAAGGGTGGAGTACCCGTCAATTTCGCGATCGAGTCCCCTTGACAAAAAGGGTGACGTGTTCGCTGCTCGAACCAGCTCAGAGCCAAGAGAGCCAGTCAGGGACGCAGTAGTACAGCCCGAGCGTGCTGATGCTGCCGCACTGCGATCCGGCAGGACAGCAGCCCTGGCCATCGTGACAGCATGTCGCGCCTGGCGGACAACAGGCGTTACCGTCACAGCATTTATAGTTGTACGGACACGACCCACTCCCACAAGTCACGAATCCGCAGCCTTGAGGGTACGTCCCACCCGCACACGTCGTGCAGGTTTGGATGTTGTCTACGCACGGCCCGCAAGATTTCGTCACCCCTCCGGCGTACGCGCCACATTCGCGTGAACAAAGTGCTCCACAGTCGCCTGCGGACAACCCATCTGCTCGACAGCCATGCTCGCAGGCTTCTATGCACTGGGGCGGACACGATTCTGCGGCGGCATGCACACTCCCGTTATCCGCGACAGTGGCCATACCTGCGTAATAATGCCGCGTACTAGCGTACACCGAAGCCTCTGCGTTGAAGCCTGGTAACTTCATGTTGCACCTCCAAACCTGCTTGTCGGCCAAGCGCACAACTGGACGCATACTCACGAGGCGACCTGCGCCTCGAGCTACGTCCGCTCTGGTTGTAGGCCCTGATCAGAAGAGCCGATTAACGACCTTCACTTTCGTGGTGAGGCAGTAGCCATCATCACAGTAAGTGATGTAAAGGTAATCCCCCACTCGCTGGAAGAACTGGGGAACAACTCCTCCGGACTGTCCCGGTGCGCCCGGGGCGAGAAAATAACTTTCCCTTGTTTTGTCTAGCGAGGCTTCAGCAGTAAATCCTGGCGTTGTCATTTTCTGGTCTCCTTCTACTTTGAACTAAGTCGATTCAGTGGTTGTAGTCCGGTGACAGCTTTGTCACCTGAAAAGCAAAGTTGTCGGCCAGGTCAACTCGCAACGCGAACTTCTCAAGCCCCAGATCACATGTAACAGGTCTCGCCTCCACTACAACAACATAGGCAATTGCCCCCGCAATATTGAGAACCGGCAGGGGAATTATTGGCGTTGCATTGCTTAATGCAGTCCACTAGACAACCAGCTCCCCTCTTGCAGAAATACGGCGGGGGTTGTGTGGGCTGCGTGGGCTGCGTGCGCGTCGGAGGCGGCGTAAAACAGTGCTCGCAGCTCCTAAGGCACTGTGAACGCTTATTGGCGCAGTCGATATTGGGCTGACAGCAATTCGGCTCCCCAAAGGGGCAGTCTCCCACGGGATCGCAGGGGGTACAGACTGGGCAGTCGGAGCAGCAGATGCTGGGCGCCACGCGTCCCGATAAGCTCAAACCGGCGCTAAGGGCATAGTACTGCCCAGCCGTTCTATAGATGGCGGCTTCGGCAGCGAATCCTGGCATTCTCATATTCGTCTCCTTCCAATCCGCTAACTCTGGCATCCAAGAAACCTATGCTGGGTCTCTGCAACTTGGCTACCCCTCAGCGGTAAATCTAGGCGCTCTCATTTCTAAACTCCTTTTCCTCTTTCAACCAATTCGCTTCAGCGGTTGTAATACGGCCCCAACTTGGTCACCAGGAACGGGAACTTGTCGGTCACATCAACGCGCACCGCGAACTTCTCGTCCACGTCCGTATTGCGGTTGGTGTAGGTGAAGATCACGTCCACCACATTGCGTGTGCCGCTCAAAGCCGACGGCCGCACATCCACGCTGCTGAGCGAAGCGTTGCGCGCGAAGGCCTCGGCCGCGTTGGCATAGATCGCCTGGTAACGCAGGGCCAGGTAATTCAGCGCGCGGTCTCCGTCGGTGGCTCCGGCGTTGTCGGTCATCTGCATAATGCGGTCAAACAATTCTTCGGCGGCGGGCGCGAATTCCTTGGCCGCAGTTTTCTCGGGTTTGGGAATCGCCTTGATCAGCGCGTCGCGGTCGAAGGAATAAATCTGGTCGAAGATCACGAGGGGAACCATCAGCCCGTTGCACATCGCCGGCGGGGCGATGGGTCCTTTCATGCCAATGACCACGTCCAGGTCCCAGGGTTGAGGCGTGGGACGCAGCGCTTCCACCAGCAGGCTAATGTCGGCCGGATCGCGCGGCACCAGGATGTAGGTCTCCAGCCCCTCGATGGTCATGACGAAGCAGAGCTGTCGCGCCAGGTAACGGTTCTCCGGCTTGGAAAGCACGGCTTGCAGCGCCTGCCGGTCGGTGAGGTTCTTGGTGTCGACCCGGCCCGTAGCTTGCGCGAACTCCTTCTCCACGGAAATGCTGGGGAATCGCGCCTCAATCCTGCCGATGGCGTAAATGTAGCTGGCCGCGGCGGTTGCGCCGCCACTAGCAGCCGGCGCGGTACCGCAGGTCGCGCAGGCTTGCGGTACTACGGGCTGCGCCGGCTGGACAGAAGCTGCAACGGTTGCGGGTGCATCATCCCGAACTGCGGATGGGTTGACAGTTTGCTCTTGAACTTCGCTCTGATTTGGTTCCATATCGCCTCTCCTGAAGTTTTATTCGCGCGCTCAACGCGTGAAGGTCATCCAGCGATTCAGCGCGGCAGCACGCTTCTCACATCCGCCACAGGGCGTGATTCCCATGGCGTACGTCGTCTTCTTGATCACATCTCCCAGACCGATTTCCTCCTCGATCAGAAATCCCGGCAGCCGGACTTTGTGCGGCCCGGGTTCCGGCTTCGGCTCATCCGTGCGCTTCTTCTTTGCCACACTCACCTTCCGTAGATAGCGGCCATCCTCTGATACGCCGCGGCGGCGTCCAGCACAGGAGGGACGACGCTGCTTCTGCGGCCGCCTTGCAGCAACGCCAGCTTCACATCTGTGTCCGTCGCGGACGGGAACTCGGACAACAGCAAGGCAATCGTTCCCGTGACAAACGGTGCAGCCGCGCTCGTCCCATGAAAGCTTCGCGGCTCGCCATTCGTTCCCAGGCTCGAGATATCTTGCGCCGGAGCGCTCAGCCCTCGCCTGCCGATCGAGCTGCCAAAGTTCGATTCGCCAATTGGCCGCCCGTTGCCATCGCATCCCGCCACCGGAATCACCCAGGGATGGCGAGTGATCACTGAACTCCCAACCGTTCCCTGATTGCCCGCCGCCGCCACCGTGATGACGCCGCGCGCGGCAGCGAAATCCAAGGCCTGCACCAGCTCGCGCTCTTCCTTGCCCGACGGCTGCAGCAGCGCGGCACTCAAGTTAATGACGCGCGCCCCGGCATTGACCGTCTCCACGATGGCCGCGGCAAGTTCCGCCGGTGTCGCGCTTGGCATGTCGCCATCGGCGGAGGCAGTTTCCGCGAAGATCGGGCGTACCAGCAACGTGCAGTCCGGGCAGATGGCCGGCGCTGAAGCACCGCGCCGCGCAGAGAGAATGCCCGCGACGAACGTTCCATGCATGCAGGCGGTGCTGCTGGCGCGCGCACAAGTCCCGCGAAGCGTGCCCGGAATTTCCTGGATGTTGCTGCCGGCGAGATCGGGATGGGAGGCGTTGACAGGCCCGTCGATCAGACCGACGGAAATCTCCCGTTTGCCGCCGGTGCGACGCATGAGCGGAGACAACTTGACCAAGTCAAGGGGGCCCATCGTGCAATGCCTCCAAGAATCAGGCCAGCTCAAACCTAAGTGGGAGCGCCAACGGTCGAGTGAGTGGCAGAAACAATACCCTAGCTACCTCTGAAAGGCAAGAGAAAACGCCTGAAAAACATTCACTAGGCGGGACGTGGCAAAGTTCCAGACCTGCAGGCGCACCTCCCTTTACTCGCCGAGCACTTGCTAGCACAGAAACAAGGCTAAGAGTGAATAAATTATAATTCGCGCACCGATGTCACTTACTCCCGGCACCAAGCTTGGCCCTTACGAAATTCTATCGCCGGTGGGCGCCGGCGGCATGGGCGAGGTCTATCGCGCCCGCGATACACGCCTCGACCGTAGCGTTGCGATCAAAATTCTTCCCTCGCATCTTTCTGAAGATCCAGAGGCCAAGCAGCGCTTCGACCGTGAAGCGCGGACAATCTCGTCGCTGAATCATCCCAATATCTGCACGCTCCATGACGTCGGACACCAGGACGGGGTCGATTACCTGGTGATGGAATACCTGGAAGGCCAGACCCTGGCCGACCGTCTGGCCAAGGGTCCTCTGCCGATTGAGCAAGTGTTGCGATACGGGATCGAAATATGCGACGGGCTGGAGAAGGCACATCGCAGCGGCGTGGTGCATCGCGATTTGAAGCCCGGCAATATTATGCTGACCAAGACCGGAGCCAAGCTGATGGACTTCGGTCTGGCAAAGGCATCGGTTCCGGCCGCGGCATCCGGCCTGACAGCTAATCTGAGCTCGCCTCCAGGAAGCCATCCCCTCACAGCGCAGGGCACAGTGGTGGGAACGTTCCAATACATGTCGCCGGAGCAGATCGAGGACAGGGAAGCCGACGCACGTTCGGACATTTTCGCCCTGGGTGCGGTGTTGTACGAGATGGTCACGGGAAAACGGGCCTTCGAGGGCAAAACGGCAGCGACTGTGATGGCAGCGGTGTTGGAGCGCGAACCGACCCCGGTTTATTCCATGCAACCGATGACCCCGCCCGCGCTGGAGCGGCTGATCAAGACTTGTCTGGCGAAGGATCCGGACGAGCGTTGGCAAACGGCGCACGACGTCAAGCTGCAACTCAAGCAGATTGCCGACGGCACATCGCAGGCCAGCGCGCCGGCGATGACGATAGCGCCACCGCGCAAGCGGCGCAATGTGTTGGCTTGGGGTGTGGCTGCGGTTCTGGCGGCGATTACAGGATCTGCCCTGTTCTTGCTGTATCAGGCGAACCAGAAGCAGTTGCCGGTGCTGCGCGTGGAGATCAGCCCTCCCGACAAGATGCAGTTCAACCTGTCAGGCGATCATAGTGGCCCGGCGACGATATCTCCCGACGGCCGTTACATCGTCTTTTCGGCCTACGCCGCCGGAGGCGCACAACTCTATCTGCGGTCGCTCGATTCGGTTTCCCCGGAGGCACTCCCGGGAACCGAGGGTGCGACGTTTCCCTTTTGGTCGCCCGACAGTCGATCCATCGCTTTCTTCACCGACGACAAGCTGAAGCGAATCGAAGTAAGCGGCGGCACGCCGGTCACGATCTGTGCTTCGACGTTGGGACGTGGCGGCAGCTGGAACCAGGACGGAACCATTGTGGCCGCTCTGTCCTACAACACCGGCATATCCCAAGTCCCCGCCAGCGGAGGCACGCCCGTGCCCGTCACCACGGCAGATGGCGCTACTTACTCATCTCATCGCTGGCCCTGGTTCCTGCCTGACGGCAAACACTTCCTCTATATCGCCGTCAAACACAATGCGCCGACCAGCCCGGAAACCGCAGTGTTCCTGGCTTCGCTTGACGGCAAAGAAAACCGGCTTTTGCTTCATACCTTATCGAACGCCATCTACGCATCGGGACGCCTGCTGTATCAGCGCGAAAACTCCCTGGTAGCGCAGCCCTTCGATGCATCCAGCGGCAAATTTTCCGGCGAGCCGCGGACCCTGAGCGAAAACGTTGAGTTTGACGCTGGGCTCTGGCGGACCAACCTCAGCGCCTCTACCGACGGCATGCTGTTGTACGCGTCCGGCACGACTTCGGGCACCGAGATCCTGACCTGGTACGACCGCAGCGGAAAGCGGCTGGGCACTGTGGGCGAGCAAGGCGAGTTCTACGATCTGGATCTTTCCCCAGACGAGAAGAAAATCGTGACCACAGATTTGAATACAGCTCTTGCAACCATCTGGGTCCGCGACATAACCAGCAATCTGAAGACGCGGCTCACCTTTAGCGGTGGAGCACACCTCACTCCGATCTGGTCTCCCGATGGAAAAGAGATAGCCTTCACCTCGAACCAGCAGACCGCCATCTCCGTTAAGACGCTGGGCAGCAGCGCACCCGAGCGTACTCTTCTTTCCTCGCCGAAACCTATCTATCAGGCCATCTCGGACTGGTCGCACGACGGCCGCTACCTGATGTACGAACAGGGCGCGAACATGAACACGGAACTGTGGGTGCTTCCGTTATCCGGCGACGGCAAACCATTTCCCTATACGAGCGGGTCGTCACGAGGGACATTTTCGCCGGACGGACATTGGGTGGCATATGTCGGGCAAGAAGGCGGTCGCCCGGAGGTTTTTGTGGCGCCGTTTCCGTGGACGGGTGCGAAGTGGCAGATTTCCAATGGAGGCGGCGCTGGACCCCGTTGGCGGGCCGACGGCAAAGAACTGTACTACTTCGATCTCAATGGCATTGCCGCAACAGAAGTGAACGGCTCGAGTTCAGCATTCGAGGTCGGCAACACGAAGCTGTTGTTTCGACTTCCTCTGCGAGGTACCATTGCCCGTGAATATGCTCCCTCCCACGATGGGCAACGGTTCATCGCCATCATGCCCAGTGAAGGCAGCTCTCAGCAGTTGACGCTGGTCCAAGACTGGCCGGCAGAACTGAAGAAGTAATGCTTGTGTCCCGCTGTGGCTTTTCTAGGGTGGGGGATCCCGCACCCTAAGCTCAACCCATTCACAGCTACTTTTCGGCGCGATGACCCTCACTGGTCCGGCTGTACCGAACCGCTTCTTATTTTTGATATACGCAAGGAAAAAGGCCGTCAGCGCGGGTGCGCGGGCGGCCTTTTGAGTCGGGTGACGGGTGCCGGCGCCAATGCCGGCGGCCTGTCGAGGTTCTGTTAGTCCCTATCGCCTGGAGGAACCGGTTGCGATCTGCGGCTCGGCGGGAGGTTGTCAACATCGCCGCGCGCTCTCATCGGGTGGTCCGACTTGATGCCCGCTATCGGTTTCTCTCCTGCGGAACTCATCAGCGGCTCGTTCAAATCATCCTGCGTGTAACCGTAGGATGAGGTGTAGATGGCTTCTTGCAATAGATCGCCGACCGGCGGAAGGGCGATAGCATAAATGGGGAATGCCCTGCCACCCGCGGGATATACGGTAGCCACGTAATCGGCGACCATGTAACCGGAAAAGGTATTGGGCAACCAGGACAGTTGCATCTCCCCGGAAAGCCGACGGCCCGCAGTCCAGGTTGTCCCGCCATTGGTCGTGAGGCTGAATCCCGCGGCCAGTTCACAGCTACTGCCGCAGTTGGAGACCGGATACAAATAGTACGTCATCGCCATGTGGGCAGTGCTTCCAGAGGTCCGGATGTCGATGCCCATGCCGTTGATGAAGTGGTCGACGCCGCTGCCGATGGGATCGAGGGGGATGCGGACCTTAGCCGTCCAGGTAGTGCCGTTGGTCGAGCTGCTGTAGACGATATCGTTCGCCGAGCAGCCGCTTTCAAAGCTGCAATCGGACCACGAGGCATATACCGTGCCCGCGCCATCGATGGCCGCGGATGGAAGACCGGCACTGCGCAAGTTGCCATCCTCATAGTGGCTGGGAGCTTGGGCGATCTGGATGGCGCCGGTCCAGCTTTGGCCGCCGTTGGTGGAAACAAACGCCGACATCCCGCCATCGAAATCAGCGAAGGGAACCACGACGGTTCCGTTGGGCTGCACAATGGGATTGCCGCCAATTCCGTAGTCGCCGTTGGCCGTCGTTACCGGCGTGCTCCAGGTCTGGCCACCATCGGTAGACGTGCTCATGTACAACAGATCTCCTACATCAGGATTGTCAAATTCTACATAGCAGTTACCGTAGTGAGGACTGGTGGCCGTGCTGTCGCAGGCGATCCAATTCTTGTCGGCGTCCCGGTTCTGGATGACGTAAACCGGATTGTTCCAGTGAATGCCATCGCTGGAGGTATTTACGGCCACGGTATCGTAGTTGCCGATGGGCAAAGTGCAAATCAGCCAAACGCCATGTTTGGCGTCATAAGCGACAGCGGCATCGCTGGCTGCGCTGTTGGGGCCGCCGCCCGGACCGTATTCGGTCAAACCGGGAAGGTATCCGTTGGTCCAGGAAATTCCACCGTTAAGCGAGGTTGCCCAGCCGATGTCAGCGCCGCCGCCGCTATAAATGCGACCCACCTGAAAGGCTGTGACGATGACCGGCCCGACCGCGAAAGCGCCCGGCTCGACCTCTGACTTGTGTTGGCTGCTACTGTTGGTGAAAGTGTCCTGGCTGAGCTGCCGGAATATAGATTGCGCATGGCCCGGAACAGCGCTGGTCATGACCAGGGCCAATCCGAGTGCGAGGCTCAATATGGTCGGGCTAGCGCCGCGACGGGAGAACGATTGCACAGTTTTCATTGAAAGATTCCTTCTTCGAGGTTGTTGTTGTCGACCGCTGTAATTGTGTGGGGCACGAGTAAACGTTTGCGCTGGACAGGAGGAGGACGAGACCACCGACCGGGCGATCAAACTCTAACGTGTAGAGGACTCAATGTCAACGAAAACGATAGTAGTTGCCGCAGGTTCTGCCCATTTGTTCCGATTTTGAACACGATTGCTTTGGTTGCTCGCCTCGCAAATTTCGTCGGCAATCGCAGTTACGGGCACAACTCCGATTGATCGATCAAGCGGCACGTCGCGTCGTGTCACACCATTTCGCCTGCTACTATTGAAGACCGTAATCATTTCCTGAAGGCCAGGGCCTTTCCACATTTCCGACCGGCTCTTGAAGTTCTTATCGTGAGGAAACAGTCCGTGCGACCAATTCAATGCGTTTTTGATCCCCCTTCTTATTGCATATTCATGCTGATTGCTCTGTTTACGGTAAGTGCCACGCCAAGCTATGCCCAGCGCACCGTGGTGCAGCAATCTGGCGGCGGAAGAAAAATCGAGCTGCATTACAACGCCGCGGACCAGGTTACCGAAATCCGCACGCTTGGCGCCGATGGCCAACTGCTGCAGAGCCAAATCCTTGAATATCCCGCTGGCTCCTATGTGCCGCAGACCACCTCTACGTCTTACTGGCCGAACGGAAAGGTTCACAGGATCACGCGCGAAACCTACGACAACAACGCAAACTTTACCGGCGAGGTCATCCAGGTGTTCGACGAGTCCGGAAAGCAGATCAGCGGTCATCAGCTAACGCACGATCCGCAGACCAACTTCTATCACTGCGCCGATTGGGACGTCTCGGCCCAGAAATACCTGACCATCGATTGTCCGGCAGGCGAAGAATCTTCCGGCCCTCCCGAGGCGGTGAAGAAGTTCACGCAGGAGGAAGTGACACAGCAACTAGAGCACGCCCGGCAAGCTGCCAGGCAACCTCCCAAGGCCAAGGCCACCGTGCCTTCCGAACGCGCGTACCCACAACGTGCCACCTCGCCTTTCGCTCCGCAGGGTGCGGGGACCAATGTCAAAGAAGTGGGACTGATTTTGCCGACGCGGATTCGTCCGGGCGAGCGGGTCTCGGGAAGCTTAGTTGAGGACCCCGGCGATTACGAAGGATTACCGGGAATCGTCGCTACCCGGATTGCACTTCCGTTCGCGCCCTCCGGCGCCGCTTCTACATTATCGGGCTGGACGCTTGAGATTTCTGGCGAGCCGCCACAGCCCGCGGATGGTCCCATCGCGCTGACCGTCCCTCCTGGACAACTAGAACTCGCCATTCTGCTGCGGCAGACGGACAATGCGGGCAGCCCGGTTTCGAAGGCGATAAGCCTTCCGCGCGCTCCTTCGGCGAAGGCCAAGGCTCCCACCTCGTATCTCGCGCCGGCGATCTGCCTGAAAGGGCAGCCTTGCGTAATTCATGGCCCATTCGGTGGAGACAGCAAGAAGACGTTTGCCGCGGTTGGGGAGCGTGCGGCACGGATTGTTGCCGAGACCTCGGACAACGCCTACATCGCGATTCCAGACCGCACCGAAGCCGGGCTGCGGCCTTTGGTCATCGCCGAAGGATCGAAGGCGATCGCGTTCCCCCTGGTAGTTGCGGAGTTCAGCATGCCTCCGGACCGGCGTAATTTGTCCAAGGGGCAGACGTTGCTGATCTACCCGACCATTGACGGCCCGCAGGAACTGCCCGACCCTCTGTGGCTGCCCGGCAACTATCCCGCCTCGAACCTGGAAGAAGCCCGTAAGCTGCTACCGGGGTTTCAGGTGCCTCGGGCCGGCCATGGTAGCCACGAAGCCGAAGAGAAGCGGGAGGCGAAACAGAAACAGGCCGGCGAGACGGGCGAGCCGGATGAAGACCAGGGCGGAGAAATTCTGCTGGTGGTCAAGAACCTGACTCCCGACCAGGTCAGCTTGCACGAATCGAAGGATGGGACCTTCGTTTTTCAATTGAAGGCTGCGTCGTTCAAAATGGGCGAGTTCAAATATAAGTTCGTGGCCGAGGCGATCAAGACGGGGAACTTTGCTGTTCAGGGTTACGTCATACCGTTTCTTGCGCCGCTGAAGGGCCAGGAATTCCCTGTGGCCTCAAGCGCGTCTGCAAATTAGCGGCGAGCGCCGCGCTCGCGCATCTCAAGGCGCGAAGTAGCTGGAGATGTCCATCAGCAGTTGGGTGAGGCCGTAAGCGTAGGCGTCAGTCTTGCCATCCTGGTTGCCCACGATTGCCATGTTGGATGTCACCGCTCCATCCTGCGCATTCAATGTGGAGGCCGTCGGCTGTTGATCGCCATCAGCCCACAATGTCAGATATCCCAGCGAATCCACTGGAATCACGGTCGCGTTGAAAACATATCCTTGCGCCGTACTCGGCAGGTTGCAGGCACTGGTGGCCACATTGACCGGCGGATTGCGCTGGCCGTTGAATGCTCCTCCAGTGGAACGGGTGTCAAGCACACGGCATGGCGCAGCCGGATATAGGGACAATCCGCCCGAAGCCGGCGCTGCAAAGTAGCCGTTGATGTCGATTACAAGCTGGGTGTTCTGGTCGGGATAAACCGCGATCGCGCCGCCAGTTCCCGCCGGCACGATGGCGGCATTGGCCACGACGGTTGCTGTGGGATTGTTCAGCGTCGAAACAACCGGTTGATTCTGACCCGCTGGCCACACGGAGAGATATCCCAGCGGCTGGCCTCCCACGGGCACGACCGTGAAGTTCATCGAATAAGCCAGCGCACTGGATGGGATCTGGCAACTGCTGCTCAGAACCGGAAAGTCGCGCTCCTGCCCGCCTTGTAAGGACGGACCACCCAACTCTCCGCGCGCATTGCGAGTGTCTACCACGCGGCACGGCGCCAGCGGATAAAACTGCAGCGTGCTACCGGCCGGCGGCTGAAAGTATCCGTTGATATCCAGGATGACATTGGTGGAGTCAGTCGCATAAACGCTGACTGCTCCGCCTGCGCCGGCAGGAATAATCGCCGCATCGGCCTTGACTCGCCCGTCGAGCGAATTGAGGGTTGAAACGACCGGCTGGGGCAGTCCCGTGGGCCAGATGGTGAGATATTCCAGCGCACCTTGCAAGGGCACAACCGTGACGTTCAGTGAGTAGGCGATGGCCGTACTCGGTATGTTGCAGTCGCTCTTCTGAGGAACGGCAAAGCTGCGTGACGTTCCACCGGTGAGGTAGGGTCCGCCAAACGGGCCATTGGGCTGCCGGGTGTCTGCGACACGGCAAGGAGTAACGGGGAGGAACTGCGCTGCGCTGGCGCTTGCCCCGGCAATGATCGAAACGCTGTTGCCCTCGGTGTCGGCCACATAAACAAAGTTAGTCAGCGAATTGACGACGATCGCACTCGGCCAGGTGCCACTGCCCAGCGAAACGGACGTGGTGGAATCGTTGGCGCCGTCGATCATCGTCACCGTACCCTCCCAGATATTGTTGGTGAGGTACGCCTTGTTTGTAATCAGGTCGATATCGATTGCACCTGGAGAGCTGCCGGCGACAACGGTAGTAGTGGCAAGCGTCGTTTCATCAATCACGGTAGCCGTGCCGCTTCCGCTATTGGTTACGTAGGCTTGGCCAGTAATCGGGTTGACGGCCACGGCGATGGGATATGTCCCGGTCGCCACGGTAGTGACAAGATTCGTGACCCCATCGATCGCCGAGACATTGCCGGAGTTGTAGTTGACTACGTAAATCTTGTTGGCGAACGGGTCGATCGCGACCGCGCGGGGATAAATTCCCGCTGCGACCATCGTGGTCAGGTTGGTTGATCCGTCAATGATGGCCACGTCGTTGCTACCGGAATCGGCAACGTAAATTTTGTTGGTCACGGGATTAACGGCCAGAGCAAAAGGGTTGCTTCCGGCGCTGGCAGTTGTGGTCCGATCGGTCGCACCATCGATAACCGTTACATTGCCGGCATAGTAGTTGGCGACGTAAATTTTGTTGGTGACGGCGTTCACCGCAACGGCCACAGGGTAGTCGCCGACTGCGACTGTGGTGGTCCTGTTGGTCGAGCCGTTGACCACGGTAACGCTGTCACTGCCCCCGTTGGCAACGTAGATCTTGTTGGTCGCGGTATTGACCGCTACTGCGTCAGGAGCGTTACCGGTCAGCACCGTGTTGGTGCCATCGGTCGCTCCGTCGATGACGGTCAAGTTATTGCTGTTCTGGTTGACGACATAAATTTTGTTGGTTGTGGGGTTCGCCGCGATGGCCACGGGATAGGCTCCCACAGTTACCGTAGTGACGAGGATTTGCGCCGCGGTCGGCAGGGAAGTGGCCAGTAGGACAAGGACGGTGATTACGGTTCTCTGTCGAAGCGACCCTGCGTGTGTCCCCTTCATATCCTGATGACCTCCGTTCGCACGGTTGGAGCGTCAATGCCGCACGGTCATAAAAGCGTGCGGTATCGCTCAAGCCACAAACCGTCTTGGGAGGGTCTTGGAATTGGCTGCCGAAGCTTCCATCCAACGGCCAAAGGGAGATTGAAGCAATTGCATTCGCGATCACATCGGCTTGGGTTGGCCGATGCAGCAACATGACCTACCTGTGCTCAAGCTATCCAAGTTGACGTTAGCGCAAGTTTTGCTGGCAAACAACAGTTAACGGCACAAATCGGGATGGAAGTTTCGGAATGGGAATCGCAGCCACTCGTCAGCCTTGCCCCGGCGCGGTACGATTGGGGTGCACTACTGGAGCGTGTGATGACACCTGCACTTATAGACCTGGAACCGAAGCAAGTTTGGAAGCATTTCGAAGCCTTGGCGGCGATTCCTCGCGCCTCGACAAAAGAAGCCGCAGCCCGCGAGTACGTGTTGTCGGTTGCGGCGAAGCATAAGCTCGAAGCCGTTCATGACAACATTGGCAACACCGTCGTCCGCAAACCCGCTCATGCTGGCCGCGAAGCCGCGCCCATGGCCCTGTTACAGGGACATCTGGACATGGTATGCGAGAAGAATGAAGGCACGCCGCACAACTTCGACACCGATCCCATCAAGATTCGACGTGACGGCGACTGGTTGAAGGCGGAAGGCACGACGCTGGGTGCGGACAACGGTGTTGGCGTTGCCGCCGCGCTGGCCGTCATGGAGAGCACCGACATTGCCCATGGTCCGCTGGAGTTTGTTTTCACCATTGACGAGGAGACAGGGCTGACCGGCGCGGCTGAATTTCCCGGCGGAATGCTGAAGTCCAAATACTTCCTCAACCTGGACAACGAAGAGAAGGACACGATCTGCATCGGCTGCGCCGGCGGCGTGAAGACCACCGCGCGCCGGAAAGTCACGCTGCGTCCCGCGAAGGGCGATACCGGTTGGCGCATCAAGGTCTTCGGGCTGAAGGGCGGCCACTCGGGTGTGGACATCCATCAGGGACGCGGCAACGCGCTGAGAATTCTCGGCGGCACATTGCAAAGCCTGATGGAGCGCCTGCCGGTGGAGATTGCCGATCTGACCGGCGGCAGCGCGCAGAATGCGATTCCGCGCGAGGCGTCGGCGACGATCTTGCTCGACGTAGTTCGCGAACAGGAACTGAAGACGCTGGTGGCCAAGCTGGCAGCCGATTACAAAGCCGATCTCGGCGGCTTCGATCCGGAATTGCAGATCACGGTTGAGAAAGTTATGCGTCCGGAGAAAGTGATCGACGACAAGGATGCGAGAGCGACGGTTGATCTGCTGGCCAGCTTGCATCATGGCATTCTGGCGATGAGTCCCGACGTGCCCGAACTGGTGCAGAACTCCACCAATCTGGCGACGGTGGCCCTGAAGCGCGATGTGATCGAGATTGTTACCAGCCAGCGCAGCGCCATTGCTGCCAGCAAAGATGCGGCCGGGCGCATGGTGGCGACCGCCTGCCGCCTGGCCGGATTCGAGACGGAATATACCGGGAGCTATCCTGGCTGGAAGCCCGAGCCCACCAGCGACATCGTTCGCAAGTTGCAATCGGTGCACGAGAAGGTCTTCGGGCATCCCGCGAAGCTAATTGCAATGCATGCCGGCCTGGAGTGCGGCGTGATCGGCGAGAAGTATCCCGGAATGCAGATGGTGTCGTTCGGGCCGACCATCGTGGGCCCGCACAGCCCCGACGAGCGCGTCGAAATATCGTCGGTCGATGGCTTTTGGAAATATCTGAAGGCGGTGCTGGAAGCTATCTGAGCGGCCTAGGCTGACCAGGTTTTTGCAATTGTATATACATTTGTATGGCCCTCTGTTATGTTTGTAGCGTTCAGGATTCGGAACAAGGGCGACCGGTTGCTCGTTCGCCCAGTGTCAGCCCGCTACATGCACGCGGAGGAGGTCGCCGCTTATGAAAAGGAAAGTGCCAAGGCTCAAGACGGATAAGGAAGCGGAAGCGTTTCTTGCGCGAGATCTGTCGGATTTGGATTTCTCGCAGTTCAAACCTGCGCGGTTTGAATTTGAGAAGAAGGACGAACAAATCAACATGCGGATACCGAGCGGTCTGCTCGCGGCCTTGAAGGCAAGGGCCAAAGCGCGCGGCATTCCCTATACTCGATTTATTCGCGAAACTCTGGAACGAGCGATGACCGCGCCGAAGTCGTGAGCGTCGAGTGCGGGGCTTAGCCGTGGCAAGGCGGTATGCTGGTGCGGTCAATCCAGAGGATTTGCCGCGCTGAAGGGACACCACATGCGCTTGTTGCTGAACTGGTTGTTGAGTGCGATCAGCTTGCTGATCGTTTCGCACCTGGTGCCGGGATTTCATGTGCGCGGTTTCACGGCTGCGCTGATCGCGGCGGTGGTAATTGGCCTGGTGAACGCAACCCTCGGCCTGTTCCTGAAGATCATCACCTTCCCGCTGAGCATTCTTACGCTCGGCATCTTCTGGCTGGTGATCAACGCTCTCATGCTAATGTTTGCCTCGGCCTTGCTGTCGCCGGATTTTGTGGTGCGCGGCTTCTGGCCGGCATTTTGGGGAGCGATTGTACTGGCGCTGATCAATATGCTGCTGAAGTCGCTGGCGCGGGACGCGGAAAGAGAATAGCAGTCAAGGCCGGGCGTGCTCTCCTGAGAAGATATTAGAACTCACGCAACCGTCGCACAGTTTCCACCAGATCGCCACTCTGGAACAACCGGATTCCGGCCAATCCGGCTGCACCTGCTGCAAGACACGCGCGAGCGTTCGTGAGATTGACTCCGCCCAGCGCCAGCACGGGAAATCGGCGTGAGGTAGACGCCGCGACCTCGCCGCGACCGCTCGCCGCCGCGCAAGCCTCGCGCAGCGCGTCGAGGCCGATTCCTTTCACATCGGTCTTTACCTTTTCTAAGATCGGCGCGAGCACCGCGAAATTTGCGCCGTTGACCTCGGCCTCGCGCACATCGGCCAACGAGTGAGCCGAAACGCCGATGACCGGCTCACGATGGCAGCATTTCATCCATAGCGCGCGAATCTCGGACGCGAGAAGTTCCCCGGAGGGCAGATGTACGCCGTCGGCCCCGCAGGCCAGCGCGATATCGGCGCGGCCATTGATCAGCAGCTTGGTGGAAGGCGAGTTGTCACGTACCGCACGTACTGCTTCGCGGGCCAGATCCTCGAGTTCACGCGAGCAAAGGTCTTTCTCGCGAAGCTGGATGTAATCGACGCCAGCGCCGGCGGCCTCGGCGATCTTTCGCAGCAATGCGGTGTGTTGGGCTGCGGCCGTTCCCGCGAATGCTTTGCGGTCCGTAATGTAGTAGAGCAGCATCGGAGCATTTGATTGTAGCCGGGGGTGGTGGGGTTAAGGTGTCCAGCGTCATGTTTGGTCGGGAGATGGGTGGAGCACACCTTCAGGTGTGCAGTTCACTGGTCCTCGATAGCATGCGCTTCAGCGCCTGGGGTAATGCTTTGCTTACCTCAGCGGCTAAAGCCGTTTCCTCCGTCGTCCACAATTGCACCGCTGAAAGCGGTGCTCCACCCTATATGTCGTGGGCCAGACTGCACTAGAATCAAATTGTGCCTGCCTCTCGTCGCAAACCAAAATCAGCACCACGTATTGTTCGCCAGCGCCGAGCCGTCGTAGCCCCGCTCGACATCTTGCGCGCGCCAAGTTTCGCATCATTGCCGTGGCTGGTGCATGGCTTCAGCACTCGACAAGGCGGCATCTCGACGTGCTACGGCGGCAAAACACTGAATCTTGGACTCACGTCGCACGACACGAAGGTCAATGTCGAGCGTAATCGCCGAGCATTTCTGATGGGGCTGGACGCGACGAACGCACACGGCGAGCCTTGGCCGCTCGTACAGGTGAAGCAGATTCACTCTGCGATTGTGCATCGCATAAACGCGGCGACGCCGAATCCGTTAGCTGGCGATGGCCTGATCACCAACGCCCCAGCCCTGCTGCTGGCGATCAAAACTGCCGACTGCGTTCCCGTGCTGGTGGCTGACACGAAGCGGCGCGTCGTAGGCGCATTCCATGCCGGGTGGCGCGGAACGGTGGCTCGCATCGTGGAGAAAGGCGTGGGCGAGATGCGTCGCCAGTTCGGCAGCTTGCCTCGCGACCTGCGCGCGGCGATCGGGCCGTCGATCCGGCGCTGCTGCTACCAGGTTGGCTCCGAGGTGCGCGCCGACTTCGAGTCGCAATTCCCCTATGCCGGCGATCTCTTCGAAGAGGTCTTCGACTCCAATGCCATTCATGTGCGTTATCCGCTGTTGTTCCTGAACCAGCGCGCGCCGGGACACGGCGATCTTGGGCCGGAAATCCATCTTGATTTAGTGGAAGCGAATCGGCGTCAACTGCAAGACGCCGGCCTGCGTGAGGCGCATATCAGCGTGATTGACGGATGCACGGCGTGCGACACCGCGCGTTTCTTCTCGCATCGCGCCGAGTTCGGCAAGACCGGCCGCATGATGGCGGTGATCGGCATCCGGCCGCAGTAGCGTCGTCCGCCTGGAACCACAAGCCTCCGCACAAATGCATTCGGGCCGGCGCGAAGCCGGCCCGATTCTTGCGGTTCGTCGCCTAACGCTCGCGACGGCGCTTCAATTCGTGTGATGCGAATGGTGGTGACTGGAGTGGTGATGGTGATTATTGTGGTGATGATGATGGCTCGCGAAAGCCGGCACGGCGATCACGACCATCATGATGAGAAGCAGCGGCAACAGCTTTTTCATGGCCGAAATTATAGCCGCGGACCGCGAGCTGTCAGCCTCGGTCAAGGCGAAAAGAACCATGTTTGGCAACAGAAACTTGTAGCGTTGCCTAGGCTAAGTCCGGCTGCCCGGTGGCCGTCACTACCGACGCCCACTCCTCGCTGGAGAGCCGTTTGCGCTGCGTGGTCGCCATCGGGATGGGCACGTGGATGAACGCGCCATGTTGCAGGCCGACGATCATGTCGGTCTTGCCTGCCATGGCGGCATGAACCGCGTGACGCGCGAAGGAATCGCACAGCACCGAATCAACCGTGGACGCAGGCACGCTGCGAATGTAGTAGCTGGGATCGAAGTAGCGAATCACCGCCGGAAAACGTTGGGTTTGGAAGTGATCGCGAATCTTGTCGCGCAGGAATGTCCCGATATCGCGGTGCAGGAGGTTGCCGGAAGCGTCGCGCTTCTCCGCCGGCGGCATCAGGTGCTGCCCCGCGCCTTCGGCCACCACGATGACCGCATGTCGCCGCTCCAGCAAGCGGCGATGCAGGGCGGCCAGCAGCCCATTCTCGCCTTCCAGCTTGAATGGCACCTCGGGAACAAGGGTGAAGTTGACTTCCTGGCTGGCCAGTGTGGCTCCGGCGGCGATAAAGCCCGAATCGCGTCCCATCACCTTCACGATGCTGACCCCGTTGTGCACGCAGTGCGCTTCCACGTGGGCTGAATCGATCACGTCCTTGGCCTTCTCAATCGCCGTGAAGTAGCCGAACGACCGGTTCACATACTGCACATCGTCGTCGATGGTCTTGGGAATTCCAATCATCGAGATCTGCAGCTTGCGCCGCTGGATTTCCGTGACCACGTCGTGCGCTCCCCGTTGCGTGCCGTCGCCGCCAACCGTGAACAGCACGCTGATGCCGCGCTGCTCCAGGAAATCGACGATGATGTCGGCGCTGACCGGGCCGCGCGATGTGCCCAGCAGCGTGCCCCCGAACTGGTGAATGTTGTTGACGATCTCGGCATTCAGCCACATCGGCGCCTTGGAAGTTTCCGACGAGAAGCCGGAATAGCCGTAGCGCACTCCCATCACCGCGGGCACGCCATAGTGGTAATGAAGCTGGACGTAGACGGAGCGGATGACGTTGTTCAGGCCGGGACACAGACCGCCGCAGGTCACGATCGCGACCTTCGTTTTCGCGGGCTCGAAGAAGAGGTGCTCGCGCGGACCCGCTCGTTCGAAGAGCTGGCCATCGCTCTCGAACGGATGGCGGTAATACATTCCGTCGTGAATGAACGTGCTTTCGATGGAACCAAGGGCGTCCAAGCGCAGCGGCGAGCGGAATTCGCGTGGGCCGAGATCGGAAATGGCGATCTTTTCGCTCATGAGAATGTTATCGTCACAAGATCGTCGCGCCGGAAGACTTTTCTTGGCACACTGCACATTCGCCAACCGGGTGGAGCACTGCTTCAGCGGTGCAGTTCAAGCCCCCAATCAGTCGGCTTTAGCCGCTGAGGTAAGGGAAGCGTTACCTCAGGCGCTAAGGCGCAGACTTCCTGTTGCGTCCTTAATGCACGCCTGAAGGCGTGCTCCACCCATAATCTCGAAGTAATTCTCCGCTACCCCTTTTTCGGCTTCATGATTTGCCAGGCCGAGTCGGGCAGGCGGCGTCCAATCATGCTGAAGCTGCTGGAGCCGGCCAACATCTCCCCTCCATCCATGTATACCATCTCGCCATTGATGTAACCCGCCTGATCGCTGATGAGAAATGCGGCCAGGTTCCCGATCTCGTCCAGAGTTCCAAAGCGGTGCAGCGGGTTGTGTTCGAGCAGCGCCTTTTCCAGCTCGGGCGTGGGCAGCAGACGCGAGAAAGCGCCTTCGGTGCGGATCGCTCCGGGAGCGATGGCGACAAAGCGAACGCCGCGGCCGCCCCACTCGACGGCGAGGCTGCGCGTCAGCGCCGCCACCCCGGCTTTCGCCACTGCGCTGGGAACCACGTAGGCCGATCCGGTGTCGGCGTAGGTGGTCGCGATGCTCAAGACCACGGCTTTGTGCTGCTCCTTGAGCCAGCGCCGTCCGCATGCCAAGGTCATGTTGACGGAGCCTTTCAGCACGATGCCGATGACGGCATCGAAAGCGTTCGGCGAAAGCTCTTCCGTCTTTGCCAGGAAATTACCAGCGGCGTTGTTTACCAGCACGTCGAGCGGACCGGCAGCCCACACTTTCTCGATCAGCGACTCGACGTCCTCGGGGTAACGCACGTCGCAAGCCAAGCCTTCAATGTGGCCTCCGGTCGAGGCGGAAAGTTCCGCGGCGGTTTTCTGCACAACTTCAAGCCTGCGTCCGCAGATGTAAACCGCTGCGCCGAGTTGGAGAAATCGTTCGGCCATGGCGCGGCCCAGGCCGGTACCGCCGCCGGTGATTAGAATGCGTTTATTGTTCAGGAGATCGTTGGTAAACATGGGGCCCTTTCGGAAGGGATAAGCTATCACGCGAGCGAAGGGGATGTCAGTGCGGGGCCTATGGGTAGAGCGGCGCTTCAGCGCTGCGTTCGTCCCGCTGAGATAAACTGCCGGGGCTGCGGTGGTCATCAGATGACCACCGCAGCCCCGGGCTTGGTGAGGCCGTGCTTAGACGCCGGCCTGAAGAGACTGTGTCACGACCGGAAATCATATTCCGCGGTGGAACAAACACTAAGAAATCCGGCTCATTCAGCCGCGAAGCGGCGGCATTTGTGTTAGGCGTGGGCGTAAGCCCGCGCTCCAAGTGGGACAACAAGTGAGCCGCGGAGCGGCGACACCAGGTCGTGACACAGTCTCTGAAGGCCGGCTCTACCCGATACGAAGAGTGAACCGCAGACCCCTCGGCTCCGCCCGGGATGACAATTCTGGCGAAGAGCGAAGAGCAGCAGGTCCCTCCACTCGTCGCTGCGCTCCTCGGTCGGGATGACACATCAGGGGAGAAAGTGAAGAACGAAAAGGAAGAGCGAAGAGCGAAGAGCGAAGAGCGAAGAGCGAAGAGCGAAGAGCGAAGAGCGAAAAACAGCAGGTCCCTCCACTCGTCGCTGCGCTCCTCGGTCGGGATGACACGTCAGGGGAGAAAGTGAAGAACGAAAAGCGAAGAGCGAAGAGCGAAACGCGAAAGAGCGTCTTTCTACACCTGCGCCAGCTTAACTTCTCCGCTGCTGCGCCTGCCGGCTGGCGTAGGCGTCATTGGCAACTGCAGTTCTACTTCGAGTCCATGCGGCGACACATTTTTCGCCGAGACGCTGCCGCCGTGGATGGCTGCGGCATTGCGCACGATCGCCAGCCCCAGCCCCATGCCGCCAGTGTTGGTTCCGCGCGAATCGTCAACTCGATAGAACGGCTTGAAGAGCATCGGCAGCGCATTCTCCGGAACGCCCGGCCCGTTGTCGCGAACGGAAATCACAGCCGCGCCGTTCGTCTTTTCGAGGCTGACGTCGATTTTGCCACCCTGGCCAGAGTAGAAGACAGCGTTGCGCACGATGTTCTCGATCGCGCTGCGTAGCAGGCCGGCATCGCCGTTCACTTTGATCTCGCCGTTGTTCTGGTAGTTGATGGTGGCTCCGGTTGCAGCAGCTTCGAAATTGGCGTCGTGCAACACCTCATCAATTAAGTCGTTGAGTGACAGAGGTTCGAACTTGGGTTTCTGTTGTCCGCTTTCCAGGCGCGCGACCGTCAGAATGCGTTCCAGCATGGAATCAAGCTGAATGGTGTCCTGTTCGATACGGTCAAGCATCTCGACGCGTTCCGGATCGTCGGCGTCGCGCGCCAGCGTGAGCGCCAGCCGAATGCGCGCGATGGGCGAGCGCAGCTCATGGGAGACGCCGCTGAGGAGGTTGCGTTCGCTCTGGATCTGGTTGCGCAGTTCTCCGGCCATGGTGTCGAAGTCGCGCACCAGGTCGGCAATTTCGTCCTGACGATTGCCCAGGTTCTCGCCGGCGCGGATGTCGAGATTGCCGCGCGCCAGTTCGTGAGTAGCATCGCGCATGCGCTCGATCGGCTTGGTGAGGTAGTGTGCGATCAAGAAGCAAATGATGGCCGAGAAAATCGTGCCCAGCTTCAGCGTCCAAAGCAGGTCGCCGGGAATGCGTTCCGACAGCGGCGGCGGAGTGAGTTCGGCGATCAGCAGATACCGCCCGCGGTCCGTGGTCACCCGCGAAGCCAGCACGTTGGCTTCGTAGGAATGATATAAGCCTTCCTGCCGGCCGGCGGTGGCGGCGGCCCGTAGAACGCGGTCGGGAACGATGCGTCCGGTAAGCTCGTTCCCGCTGCCATCGAGTAACCAGAAGCGCGAGCGGTGAGGCAGCGAAAGACCATCCAGCATCTGGGTCACACCCGCCGGGCCAGCCTGCTCAAAACGTTGCGCCGCCAGCGAGGCCAGCACCGGCATCTCGCGGCGTTCCGGCTGGATCCACCAGGGATGCTCGGAGGAGATGCGGTAGTGAACGCGAAGGTACAGCGCGCCCAACAAAATCGCCTGCGCCACCCAGAAGGGCAGAAAGATCTTCCAGAACAGACGGCGGTTCATACCCGGCTCTTCTCCGGGGTTTCGGCAGCCAGGAAGTAGCCGACGCCGCGGATGGGCCGGATGAGGTCCTCAGCCGTGGGACAACCACCCAGCTTCTTGCGCAAGCGGCTGACGTGCACGTCGACGCTGCGATCGAAGGCATTCAGCGGGCGGCCCAGCGCCACTTCCGCAATCTGTTCGCGAGTGACGACGCTGCCGGCATTACGCAGCAGAAGTTCCAGCACGTTGAACTCGACCGAGGTCAGATCCACTGGCGCCTCGCGGCAGGTGACGGTGCGGGTAGCGAGCGACATGCTGATGCCGCCCACCGAGAGGATCTCGTCATGCTCGTTGTGCGCGGCTGCGGGCGCGGGCTCGCGGGTGCGGCGAAAGATGGCGCGAACTCTAGCCACCAGCTCGCGAGGATCGAAAGGCTTGGCGAGATAGTCGTCGGCGCCGATCTCCAGTCCAAGGATGCGATCGACGGCCTCGCCACGAGCCGTCAGCAGAAGCACGGGAACGGACGACTGCTGGCGCAGCGCCTTCAAAAGCTCGAAACCTGAGCCGCCGGGCAGCATCACATCCAGAATGATCAGTTCGTGTTCGCTGGCGAGTGCGGCGCTTAAGCCGGAAGCGTGGTCATAGGCGGCGTCCACGCGGAAACCTTCGCCCTCCAGGAAGCGCTTCAGCAGATTGACCAGGGCGTGGTCGTCGTCGACGATGAGCAGGCGATTCACCGGGTTTATTTTGCCTTTTCCGCGTCGCCCGTGCGGTGAAGAATTGTTTCGAGATGTGTTGTCAGGGTTCACACTTCTTAACCTTCCTTCACTTACTCTTAACTGCGATGGCGTGCCCCATCCGGTCTAATATTACTAGTCTGGATATTAGTGATCTAATAGTACTGCAACCAATGCGCCAAGTTGCAGTTACATGATGTCGAACGAGCTGCGGTAACGCTTCGGTCGGCTGTGCGTCGTACGTGCTGGCGAGGAGGAGTTCTTGTGAAGAATGGGTTCCTTAGCCCCAGAATGCGGAAAAACCGCGTCCTCTGGGGCTCCTGCCTGGGAACGGCGATGATAATCGCTGTTTGCGCGGTGTTGTCCGGCTGCGGTTCGCAGTCGACCAAGAGCGCAAAGGCCAATGCGCCGCCGCCAGCAGTACCGGTCGGCGTTGCTTCCGTAAAACAGGGCGATTTCAACATATACATTACCGGTCTGGGTTCGGTGCAGGCACTTAATACGGTTTCTTTGAAGACCCGCATTGATGGCCAGATCATGCAGGTCAATTTTCGCGAAGGCCAGGACGTCAAAGCTGGAGAACTGCTGATCGTGATCGATCCCCGGCCTTATCAGGTGGCGCTAGCCCAGGCCGAGGCCAATCTGCAAAAAGATGAAGCGCAGCTTACCAACGCCAAGGTGCAATATGATCGCAACAAGGTTCTTTATGAGCAGGGCGTGATCGCCAAGCAGGACCTGGATACGCTGGAAGCATCGTTCGGCACCTACGAAGGCACGATAGCGGCCGACAAAGCTGCCATCGACAACGCCAAGCTGAATCTGACTTACTGTTATATTAAGTCGCCTGTGCCCGGGAGAGTTGGATTGCGCCTGGTTGATCCCGGCAATTACGTTACCGCAGCGGGCGGCACGGCCATGATCGTCGTCACCCAGCTACAGCCGATATCCCTGGTCTTTACCATTCCAGAGGATCAGTTACAGGAAGTGGCACAGCGGATGCGGCAGGGCACGCTGGAAGTCGACGCCTACAGCCGCGATGACCAGACAAAGCTGGCTACGGGAACGCTGCTCACCATCAATAACCAGATCGATCAGACCACGGGAACCGTGCAACTGAAGGCAACGTTCGACAACGCAGACAATGCGCTGTGGCCGAACCAGTTCGTGAATGCTCATCTGCTGCTGGAGAAGCGCAAGGACGCTATCACTGCGCCCGCCAGCGCCATGCAACGCGGCCCGGATGGCACTTACACCTATGTAGTCGATAGCAATAACACCGTGCAGATGCGCCCGGTCAAGGTTGGCCTCACCCAAGGAAGCACGGTAGTGATTGCATCCGGCTTGCAGGCCGGCGACCGGGTTGTGACCGACGGTCAAGAGAAATTGCAGGCGGGCATGAGGGTTGCTCCGCAAGCCCCGGCTCGTCGTAGCGGCGCCTCGACAAGCGGCAGCATTGGATCGCAGACATGAGTATTTCGCGGCCGTTTATTCTTCGGCCCATCGCGACTTCGTTGTTGATGGTGGGACTGCTGCTGGTCGGCATCGTAGCCTATCAGCAGTTGCCTATTTCCGCTCTGCCGCAGGTGGATTACCCGACCATCCAGGTTGTGACCTTCTATCCCGGAGCTAGTCCGGACGTCACTGCGTCGTCGATTACGGCGCCTCTGGAGCGTCAGTTCGGCGAGCTTCCCGGCTTAAGCCAGATGACCTCGAGCAGCTCCTTCGGCGCCTCGGTCATCACGCTGCAGTTCAATCTGGAAGAGAATATCGACGTTGCCGAGCAGGAAGTCCAGGCGGCAATCAACGCCGCGCAGACCTATCTTCCCAACGATCTGCCAACCCCGCCGATCTACAGCAAGGTCAATCCGGCCGATGCTCCCATTCTGACTCTGGCGATGACCTCGGACAGCATGCCGCTGCCACAGGTCGAGGACCTGGCCGACACGACCTTCGCGCAAAAAATTTCGCAGCTCCCGGGCGTTGGACTGGTGAGCATCAGCGGCGGGCAGAAGCCGGCAGTGCGCATCATGGCCAACCCGACGGCGCTGGCCTCTTATGGCATGAGCCTGGAGCAACTGCGCACGGTCGTAGGTCAGATCAATATCGATCAGGCCAAGGGCCAACTGCAGGACAACCGCCAGTCCTTCACCATCGGTGCTAACGACCAGTTGCTCAGCCCGAAAGAGTATGCGGACGCGGTCGTCGCCTACAAGAACGGCAATCCCGTGCGCTTGTCCGATGTGGCCACGGTGATCATGGGCCCCGAGAACGCGAACCAGGCGGCCTGGATGAATACCACGCCCGCGGTGATTCTGAACATCCAGCGCCAGCCCGGGGCCAACATCATCAAGGTTGCGGACAGCATCAAGCTGCGGCTGAAGCAACTGCAGGCCAATCTGCCGGCTTCCGTCAAGGTCGTAGTCCTGACTGACCGCACCAATACGATCCGCGCCAGCGTCAAGGACGTGCAGTTCGAAATGATGCTGACCATCGCTCTGGTGGTGATGGTCATCTTCCTGTTCCTGCGTACCCTGGCTGCAACGGTCATTCCCAGCATTACCGTGCCTCTGTCGATTGTGGGCACCTTTGCGGTGATGTACCTGCTGGGCTATTCGCTGGACAACCTCTCCCTGATGGCTCTCACCATCTCCACCGGCTTCGTGGTGGACGACGCCATTGTGATGATCGAGAACATCGATCGCTACATCGAGGAGGGGCACACGCCGCTGGAGGCCGCGTTGCGCGGCGCTGGCCAGATTGGCTTCACCATCGTATCGCTGACCGTTTCGCTAATCGCCGTGCTGATTCCGTTGCTCTTCATGGGCGACATCGTCGGCCGTCTCTTCCGCGAGTTCGCAGTCACGCTCAGCGTCACCATTTTGCTTTCGGCGATCATCTCTCTGACCCTGACGCCGATGATGTGCTCGCTGCTGCTGCGGCAACGAGATCAGGAGAAGCACAGCCGCCTGTATGACTGGTCAGAGCGGATGTTCAACAACACGATTGCGTTTTACGGCCGAATGGTGAAGGTCGTCCTTAATCATCAGACCGCGACGCTGCTGGTGACCATTGGCACGCTCTTCGCCACCATCTACCTGTACATCGTGGTGCCCAAGGGCTTTTTCCCGGTGCAGGACACTGGCGTGATCATGGGCATCTCGGATGCACCGGAAAGCATTTCGTTTAAGGCCATGTCGGAACGGCAACAAGCGCTGGCCGCCGCCATCCTGAAGGACAAGGACGTTGTTAGCCTGTCGTCATTCATCGGCGTCGACGGTACCAACACCACGCCCAACAGCGGTCGCGTACAGATCAATCTGAAGCCGCGCGACGACCGCGACGACGATGTAACGGCGATCATGAAGCGTCTGCAGCAGGAAATCGCCGGCGTGGATGGCATCACGCTCTACATGCAACCGGTGCAGGACCTTACCGTGGAAGACCGCGTCAGCCGCACCCAATACCAGTTCACGCTGGAGGATGTCGATCCCAAAGAACTGCGGACCTGGACGGCTAAGCTGGTGGCCAAGCTTAAGACCCTGCCGCAGCTGCGTGACGTGGCCACCGACCAGGCGAACCAGGCAGCACAGGCCACTCTCGTCATCGATCGCGACACCGCTTCGCGTATGGGCGTTACTGCCAGCGCCATCGACAATACCCTTTACGACGCTTTCGGCCAGCGCCTGATCTCGATCATGTTCACCCAGTTGAACCAGTACCACGTGGTGCTGGAAGTGGATCCTTCGTTCAGCGCCGATCCCGATGCGCTGGAGGACATTTATGTGCCGGCCGGCGGCGCGCAGACACCGGCCTCCTCGGGAAACACGGCCATCGTCGGCACCCCGGTAAACCTGACGTCGAACGCCAATGCTTTTGCCGCAACTGCCGGCCAGGTACCGCTAAGCGCCATTGCGCACTGGGAAACCACCACGGGGCCGCTGACCATCAACCACCAGGGTCAGTTTCCGGCGGTGACGATTTCGTTCAATCTGGGCAAGGACGCCTCGCTGGGCGATGCCGTGAAAGCTATCCAGCAGTCTGCCGCCGACCTGGGCTTGCCGCCCAGCATCCAACTCGCATTTCAGGGTACGGCGCGGGCCTTCCAGGCCTCGCTGGCCAATGAAGGATGGCTGATTCTCGCCGCCATTGTGACCGTGTATATCGTGCTTGGCGTCTTGTATGAGAGCTACATCCATCCCATCACCATTCTCTCCACGCTGCCTTCAGCAGGTGTGGGCGCAATTCTGGCGTTGACGCTGTTTCGCATGGACCTGGGTGTGATGGCCTTAATCGGCATCATTCTGCTGATCGGCATTGTGAAGAAGAATGCCATTATGATGATCGACTTCGCCCTGGAGGCGGAGCGCAAGGAAGGCAAGTCGGCCGTGGACGCGATCTACGAGGCCTGTCTATTGCGCTTCCGGCCCATCATGATGACGACCTTTGCCGCATTGTTCGGTGCGGTCCCTCTGGCCTTGGGCACCGGAACCGGCTCCGAGCTGCGGCGTCCGCTCGGTATAACCATCATCGGCGGATTGCTGATTAGCCAGCTGTTGACTCTGTTCACCACGCCGGTTGTCTATCTTTGGTTTGATCGGCTGGCCACGGCGCTGCGCCACCACCGTGCGCCCAAGCCGGCGGAGGCGCTGGGGGATTGAGTTTTCACCACGGAGGCACGGAGATCACGGAGCTTTTGTTAACTTCATTGGCCAACTTCATGAAGCCTTAGCGATGATCACGATCAACGCAGGAACGCCTGAAAATCCGACTCTGTGTTCTCCGTGTCTCCGTGGTGAACAGGTAATTGCATGAACGTCTCCGCTCCAGCTATCGCCCGGCCGGTCGCTACTTCGCTGCTGACCTTCGCCCTGCTGTTGGCCGGCGCGCTGGCTTACACGCAGCTTCCGGTCGCGCCGCTGCCGCAGATCGACTTCCCGGTCATCTCCGTTGGCGCGTCCCTGCCCGGCGCCAGTCCGGAGACCATGGCATCGGCCGTGGCGACACCACTGGAGCGGCAATTCGGCCGCATCGCCGGCATCAACCAGATGACCTCGACCAGTATGCTGGGCGCCACGGGCATTACCATGCAGTTCGACCTCGACCGCAACATCGATGCGGCCGCCCGTGACGTGCAAGCCGCGATTAACGCGGCCCGCAATTATCTGCCGCCGGCTTTGCCCAGCAATCCCACCTATCGCAAGATCAATCCTGCCGACGCTCCGGTGATCATCCTGGTAATGACGTCCGATGCCCTCACCCAGGACCAGATGTACGACGCTGCCGACTCCATCATGGGGCAGAAGCTCTCCCAAGTCGAAGGCGTAGGGCAGGTCTTTGTGTGGGGATCGTCGCAGCCTGCCGTCCGCATCGAGGCCAATCCCCAGATGCTGAACAATATGGGCGTTGGATTGGAGACGCTGCGTACAGCCGTCGCCGCGCAGAACGCCAATCAGGCCAAGGGCTCCTTGGACAATGGCAGCAAGATGTGGATGATCCGCGCCAATGACCAACTCACCAAGGCGAAGGATTACAGGAACCTGGTCATCGCCTACAAGAACGGCGCGCCGGTCCGCCTGAGCGACGTGGCCGATGTCCAGGACTCGTATTCCAACATCTACAACGCGGGTAGCTTCAACGGCAAGCCCAGCGTGCTGATCGTGATCTTCCGCCAGCCCGGCGCGAATGTAATCGCCACCGCCGACCGCGTCATCGCGGCGCTCCCATTCCTGAAGGCGTCGTTGCCGCCCAGCATCAATCTCGATATTGGCCTCGACCGCACCACCACCGTCCGCGCTTCCGTGAATGACGTTCAGCGCACGCTGATCATTTCCGTCATTCTCGTGGTGCTGGTGGTCTTCGTCTTTCTGCGCGAAGTGCGCGCCACTTTGATCCCGAGCGTCGCCGTGCCGCTGGCTATCGTCGGCACTTTCGGCGTGATGTACCTCTGCGGCTATTCCTTGAATAACCTCTCTCTGATGGCGCTCACCATCTCAACCGGCTTCGTCGTGGACGATGCCATTGTGGTGCTGGAAAACGTGATGCGCCACATTGAAGGCGGGATGAAGCCGCACGCGGCGGCGGTTCTGGGCGCGCGCGAGATCGGTTTCACCGTGGTCTCCATGAGCACCTCGTTGATGGCCGTCTTCATCCCCATTCTGCTGATGAGCGGATTGGTGGGGCGCCTCTTCCACGAGTTTGCCGTTACCCTGAGCGCGGCCATTGCCGTCTCCATGGTGGTTTCGCTGACCACTACGCCCATGCTGTGCGCCCGCTTCCTGAAGGCGCACGATCCCGGCAGTCACGGCGCCTTGTACCGCATGAGCGAGCGCGGCTTCTTTTGGATGAACCGCGGCTACAAGGTGTCTTTGGGCTGGGTGCTGCGCCATCGCCGCCTCATCCTGGCCCTGACCATCTTCATGGTCTTCTTCAATGTGTTTCTCTATAGAGTCGTGCCCAAGGGCTTCTTCCCGCAGCAGGACACGGGCCGCCTCGCCGGCGTCATCATGGGCGATCAGGATGTCTCGTTCTACGATATGAAGAGCAAGACCAACGAGTTCATCCAGTTAGTCAAGAAAGATCCCGCGGTGGAGAATGTCCTGGCTTTCGTCGGCGGCAATGCCGCCCAGAACCAGGGACGCATGTACGTAACCCTGAAACCGTTGAGTGAACGCAAGATCACCGCCGATAGAGTAATCGCCCGTCTGCGTCCCAAAATCGCACATGTTCCCGGGGCAACGCTGTACTTCCAGTCGGTGCAGGACTTGCAGATCGGCGGCCGCCAGTCGAATGCGCAGTTTCAATACACGCTCTCCGGCGAGAATCTGTCTGAACTTTACGAATGGGCGCCGAGGCTCCTGGCGCAGCTGCGCAAGATTCCTCAGCTCAAGGACGTGAACAGCGATCAGCAGATCAGTGGCCTGGAAGCGAATGTCGTGATCGATCGCGACACTGCAGCGCGGCTGGGCATCACGGCGCAGCAAATCGATGCCGTGCTCTACGACGCCTTTGGACAGGAGCAGATCTCAACCATCTACCAGACGCTGAACCAATATCACGTGGTGATGGAGGTTGATCCCAAGTATCAGCTCACTCCCGACGCCTTGAAGAGCGTGTACGTGATCACCGGCTCGGGGGCGCAGGTCCCGCTTTCGGCATTCGCTCATTTTGCCCCGGCGAATACCTCGCTCTCGGTCAATCACCAGGGACAATTCCCGTGTGTGACCATCTCGTTCAACCTTGCGCCGGGCGGCGATCTGGGGACGGCGACGCGCGCTATCGACAACGCTGAGCTGGCCATGCGGATGCCGGCTTCGATTCACGGCAGCTTCCAGGGAACGGCGGCGGCGTTCCAGGATTCGCTGTCGTCGGAGCCGATGCTCATCCTGACTGCGCTTCTCGCGGTCTACATCGTGCTGGGCATGCTCTACGAGAGCTACATCCATCCCATCACGATTCTCTCGACGCTGCCCTCGGCCGGCACCGGCGCGTTGCTGGCGCTGATGCTGTTCCACATGCAGCTCGACGTCATCGGACTAATTGGCATCATCCTGCTGATCGGCATCGTCAAGAAGAACGCCATCATCATGATCGACTTCGCGCTGGAGGTGGAACGCAGCGGCAAAAGCGCGGAGGAAGCCATCTATGAAGCCGGACTGGTTCGCTTCCGCCCGATCATGATGACCACCATGGCTGCGATGCTGGGAGCACTGCCATTAGCCGTGGGCAGGGGCGTAGGCGCGGAAGTCCGGCGGCCGCTCGGTGTTGCCATTGTCGGCGGGCTCATCGTCAGCCAGGCGCTGACCCTCTACACCACGCCGGTGGTGTATCTCTACATGGACCACCTCAAGGATTGGGTGCTGTCGATCCTGCCGGGACGCAAGAAAGTGGCAGCGGCCGAAGAAGTGCCGGTGTTCGCCGACTGATCTACTTCTCCTGGAACACGACAAAATGCCCGAACTTGTCTATGTCGACGCGGATACTGCATTGATCGGGAGCGATGTGTGCGAAGGAGACCCTGAATTCCGGCTCAGGACTTGGCAGCTCACCTGCTTCCATTTGCACCCGTACCAGGTCCTGCTGATCGTCGTACGCTCCAGTGGTTTGGGTGCTCTTGGAAACAATTAGCGTCCACTGTTTGGCATTTGGGATGAGAAACATCGTGTAAGCGCCGATGGGAAGCGTTCTGTCGCCGATCTGGATAGGAGTGTTGGCAAACAGCGTCATAGGTTTGCCCCCGGGAGCCCACACCTTGCCAAAAGGAACCTGAAGCGACAACGGTTTCTTTGGAGTGAAGGGGACGTGCTGGTACTGCAGCACCAGCTGCTTGTCTGCGTCAAAGTTACAGGTCGCAGTTGTGGCCGTAGGGTCGTCCTGCGCAAACGCCGCACAGGCAACGAAGAGGGAAACTAGCACGATGACGAAGGAAGTGACGCGGTGCATAGCCAAGCCTCCGAGACGACATTGTAGCTTCATTTGCCGCCCTAAGTCTGTGATATTAGCGCTCGAAACTGTAAAGTCAATGACCCTGCTGCCACCTAGCCGGCACCCGACGAAGCTGCCGTCGCCTTTTCCTGGTCTCTCCAGCCAGCCACAAAACATTTTTATTGTAGTCAAACCGTCGCTGGTAGAGTCTAACAAGAGGGCCGGGCAAAGTTTACCGTTTATACGGTGGAGGTGGAGTTGATGGACGATCACACTAATGAATTCGCAGGCCACGGGGACTATCGCTCGTCGGAGAATAACATCAGCCTGGGGCTGACTATGCTCTTTGTTGGACTCGCGTTGGGTGCCTTTACCGCTCTGTTATTGGCCCCAAAGACCGGCAAGCAAATGCGCAGGACCCTGCTTCGCAAGTACGAGGACGCCCGCGACGCCATGGAAGATCTCGGCGATCAGGCGAGCGACTGGGTGGACAAAGGTTCGGATTGGGCCGAGAAGGCAAAGCAGCGTGTGGCGCCGTTTAGCAAGTCTTCCCGCGGATAACGCCTGAGCCCCAGCTAAGGCGGCGAAACAAATCTCGTTAGGCAGTCGACAATCGCGCTGCGCTTACCGGCCTGTGTTCCAAGGCTGGCCGAGGCAAAATCTGTTCCGGCATTCAATAATCTGCCACTTCTATGGTAGGCTCTAGTGCCATCCACTGTGAGCCTGCCAACCCAATTCGCCGCCTTTGTGACCCTGAATGGCATCCTTGCTCAGCCAGCCGCCTCCGCGCACCACTGGCCGTGGTGGCTAAGGCTGCTGGCCTTGGTGGGAGTTGTTGTTTTTATTCGGATGGCTGTTACTTTAGCTCGCGGAACCGGCCGTCCGCGATGATCCGGGTCCGCTGGTCTCATGCAGATTACGAGTCCCGGCAAAATATCCTTGTTACCGAGAACCAAAACCGGGCTATAATTGGTGCTCACAAAGCCTGCTCCAGCTTTTTCCGGCTGACCTTGGGGTATGGCTGGGCGTCTAGCCTTCTGTCATCGCCTGCGAATTACTTGCTCATAACTTGAGGGACGCGTGTCCACGGCTCCCAACGGGTCTCTGGCGTCCGGGGGTGAAGTAATGGCATTACGCGACCAGCGTGGCGAAGTGAAGAATGTCGGTCTGATAAGCGACCCCCACGGCGAGCCGACGGCCGAAGTTCGTCCTGACCGTTCCATCCTTTCTCCTGGCGATGTCATCTGCGAGCGCTACAGAGTGATTCGCTTTATCGACCGCGGGGGCATGGGCGAAGTGTACGAGGTCGAGGATTGGGAGTTGCAAGCCAGAATTGCGTTAAAGACGATTACGTCTGAGCGCGCCTCCTCGGCCAGGCAGATCAGCAGGTTCCGGCAGGAAATTCAGCTGGCCAGGAAGGTCAGTCATCCCAATGTTTGCCGGGTCTTCGACCTGGGCCGTCATAAGGACAAGCTACACACCGATTTGCTTTTCCTGACCATGGAGTTGTTGGAAGGCGAGACCTTGTCTGCCTACCTTCAACGTCATGGCCCCATGACCTGCGAGCAGGCGCTGCCTCTGGTCCGGCAAATGGTCTCCGCGCTCGCGGCTGCGCATCAGTTGGGCATTGTGCATCGCGATTTCAAGGCCGGAAACGTGATGCTCCAGCAAACCGCGCGAGGGCCGCTGGCTAAGGTGACGGACTTCGGTTTAGCAACCAACCCGGAGTGCGATGAGACTGTTGCTGAATCGGTTGTCGATGTTGTGGGCACGCCGGAATACATGGCGCCGGAGCAGCTGCGCGGCCAGTGCAGCAGCCGCACCGATATCTACGCCCTGGGCCTCACCGTCTTCCAGATGCTGACCGGGAAGCTGCCGGCCTCACACGATGCGCCTTTCAAAGGACTGGACGCCGGCATAGTCAAGCGAATCGGGCCACGCTGGCGAGACGCGATCACGAAATCTCTGGCGGTGAATCCGGCCGCCCGGTTCGCTACCGTGGAAGAGTTCTGGTGCGCTTTGTCGGGAGAAAACCTGCCCCGGCAATCGGGATGGAAGGCCATTGTCGCAGGCATCAGCCGGCACTGGGCAACCTATGGAGTCGCTGCTGGTCTGTTGGTGGTCGCACTGGCTTTGGTGTTTGCCGGGGTGATGCCCAATCCCTTCAAGCGGCTTCCGCAGGAGAAGCACATTGCCGTCCTTCCTTTCCAGAACATAGGTAACGACGCTTCCAATCAAGCCTTCGCCGAAGGTGTTGCGGAGAGCTTGACCAGCAAGCTATCGCAGTTGGAGCGCTACCAGAAGTCGTTCTGGGTGGTGCCGTCGAGCGATACCCGCAACGTCAAGAGCCTGGACGAAGCCTATCGCAACTTGAACGTCACGCTGGCGGTAACGGGGAGCATTGAACATACACCCGAGGGCCTCAACCTCACTGCCGATTTGGTCGATCCTAAGAACCATCGGCAACTGTCGTCGCGATCGATCCACGTGCCTTCGGCCAATCTGGATGAAATGCAGCAGCGAGTGTGGGAGTCCGTCGCCGACATGCTGGACCTAGAGGTGAATTCGCAGATTAAGGAAGAATTGGCCGCCGGTGGAACTACGCAACCCGGGGCATATGAACTTTACGAGAAGGGGATGGGATACCTATGGCGGGTTAACCTGGAAGACATCGATCGTGCGATCGAGTTGTTCAACAAGGCTCTTGCTAGGGACTCACAGTATGCGTTGGCGTACGCGGGTCTTGGTCATGCTTATGCGACGAAGTATGCCCTGACCAAGGATCCGAAATGGATCGCGGAAGCAACTCGTAATGCTGGACGGGCTGTAGAGTTAAATGATCGGCTTATCCCCGTTCGCGTAACCTTAGCGAGAGTGTACCAGCAGACTGGTCAACTTGATAAGGCGCTCGCCGAATATGAACGAGTGCTCGAGCAGGATCCAACGGCAGTTCAGGCCGAGATATATAGCGGCCAAGTCTATGAGCAGAAGGGAAACTATTCGAAGGCTGAAGACAACTACCGCAATGCCGTCGCTCGCCGCTCGACTTACCCGCAAGTTTATGCCGACTTGGGCGAATTATATTATCAAGAAGGGCAGTTTGCTAAGGCTGCCGAACAATTTCAAGCAGTGATTGATCTGGCCCCAGATGAGTCTGTGGGATATTACAACCTTGGGGGAATCTATCTCGCGCTGGGACGCAATGAAGATGCAATTGCCGTCTTAAAGAAGGGGCTGGCCATCAAACCTAATGCAGACGCCTTGACGAACTTGGGTGCGGCTTATATGTACACCGCAAACTATGAGGAGGCGGCCGGTGCCATGAAGCAGGCTGCGGAGCTAAGCCCGCACAATCATGTGATGTGGAGAAATCTTGGGGATAGCTACGATCAGATTGCCTCCCGCGGCGCGGACGCTCGGCAAGCGTATGAGAAAGCACTCCAAACGGCATCCGAACAGCTCAAGGTCAATCCAAGAGATGCGGAGGCACTGAGCGGAACCGCGCTTTATCAGGCGCACCTGGGCCAGCGCAAAGATGCTGAAGCGTCTATCGCCCGTGCCTTGGAACTTTCGCCGAATAACGGCGACACCGTATTTACGTCGGCTTTGGTGTACGAGATCATTGGCCAGCGCGAACGAGCACTGAGGGCGCTGGACGAAGCAGTGAAGGATGGCTACTCGCTGGACGAGGTTGCGAAGGAACCCGAACTCAAGCATCTCCAGAGCGATAGTCGGTACCGACGTTGGTTGCAACAGACGAAGGCTGGGAGCAACACTGGAAACCATCAAAATTCAGGAGGAGGAAAGAAATGAATTTCAGGCGCGTGGTTCCTTGGGGGCTCTGGACGGCTCTGTTAATGTTAGGTTTCTCAATTCAGGCGGCTGCGGGTACGTCATGCACAGGAAAGGAAACATGTAGCACCACCAACACTTGTGATGGCGGAAACTGTATTGTCGTTTTCACTCGAAATGGCGCAACCGTAACTGTGCAGGTAGAGATTAACGGCAGTCTGCAGACTATACTCAACAACTCCTATTTCTGCATACAACCGGGTACGATGATCAACTGGACAACCGCTGACGCTGATTTCTTTGCGAGGTTCGCCCCCGGCGGCTATCCAAGTCCTTTCACCAATGGGCAGAACTCCCTTTTGGGGACGCTCGGAAACGGGGTCAGCCTCACAGCGATGACGCCTGATGATGACGACTGCCATTCGTTCGCAGTGGCGACCTGTGATGTCTCGTCCACTGCCTCGGGCATGACCTGCGGAACTGCGGACCCAAAGGTTGTGATTACTGGCGGCAGCGGTATGGAGTCGAAGCATCGCCACAACGGAAAAAAATCAGAGTAACGAGATAGCGCCCGCCGGGGAATTAAGAGCCGGCTTGAGCGTGCAAGTTTAAGACGCCAGGCACTGGCAGGTACTCCTCTGCGCACCTTACTGTCTGGGCCTAGTACAGCCGGAAGTTGACTTCCACGTTGATCATGACGGGGACGGGGTGACCGTCCTTCTTGGCGGGTTCGAAGCGCCACTGGCGTACCGCTTCGACAGCCTTCTCGTCCAGACCCATGCCCAGCGCGCGCTGCACGCGGATTTCCAGCGGCTTGCCTTCAGGACTTACTACTAGCCACAACACCACGGTGCCCTGGAATTTGGCCTTGCGCGCCTCCTCGGAATACTCGGGATCGGGATCGTACAAAACTTTGGGAGCGCTGACGCCGCCGCCCACACGATAGGCGCCGCCGCCATATCCGCCACCGTGGCCCGGCCCAACGCCTGGCCCGCTTCCCGATCCCACGCCGCCGCCGCTGCCACTGCCAATGCCAGCGCCCGAGCCCGTGCCGTTCGAAGGCGGCCCCATCACCTTAGACAGCGGATCGCCCAACGCCCCCATCGTCGGCAGCTTGATCTCAGGCGGTACAACCACCGAGGGGTCGACCACGAGCTTGGGATGGTCATTGCGGATCACGATGGCCGGAGGCACAATCTGGTCCTTGGAGAGCTTAGGCAGCGCGCCTTTGGGAGCTGCCAACTTGTCGCGATCGCCGCCACCGCCGCCGCCGCCCGCCTTCGTCTTGGAGACGTTCATCGGCAGATACGGGCTAATGTCGGTGACCACGCCGATGACCTGCTGCTTGATTTCGTCTTTATGTTCGAAAGCCCAATGCCCCGACCAGATGAGCAGGCCAACGGCAATCATGTGGAGGATAAACGAGTAGAGAAAGGTGTCCTTGCGCCGGGGATACAGGCCCTCACCCTCGCCAAATAGCGCGGGTATAACCTGGTCCTCGGGCGCAACCTGAGGAATTGCTTCTTTCGCCGGTTTTGCAGCTGCGGGCGTAGCCATCGTTATTTACTAACAGTATAGACCCAGCCGCCAGCGAGAAGTTCCAGAAAAATGCAGGTACAACTCTGGCTCGTCCCTCTGTAGTCGCAGTTCATCCCCGAAGACGGGCAGTTTCTGCGTACCGATGATGACTTTCAGGGCGCGATCACGCGCAGGGCGTCGCGCCGCACCCCGAGCTCGACCGGTGTGGTGCAGATGGGCTCGCCGTCGGCGAAGACTTCGCTCACCGGATCGGTAGCGATGCGCAGCCGTGCGGCCCGGAAATATTCGACCTCGTTCATGCCGATATGACGGCCACCATAGACCACGCGAAATAAACGCAGCAAGCGCAGCTTCCCCAACTGGCGAACGAAACAGACATCGAGCAGGCCGTCGTCCATTCGCGCGTGGTGGGTCAGTCTCATGCCATGACCGTATTGCGGACCATTGCCGGCGGCGATCAGAAAGCCGCGTTCGTCGATGCGGGTTTGCCATGAGCCGCCGGTTTCCACAGAGATAGTGATGCGCGGCGGACGAAAGCTTCCCAGAGTTTGCACCAGCGCGATTACATAACCCCCATGTCGCCGGAGCCATCGCGACTGCTTTAAGGTCAGGCGGTTCACGGCGGCGTCCAGCCCAGTACCGGCGATGCAGCAATAGAAAGTGGTTTGCGCAATCTCGCGCTCGGCGTCAGTCATGCGCTGCAATTGCGATTGCATGATGCGCGTGCCCATCTGCGGCAGGTCCTTGCGCGGACCATCGGGAACAAAGTGCAGCGTCTCCAGACAATCGGCCTGCCAGGGGACGGCATCGGCGCTGTTCGTGGCGTCGCCGGGCTCCAACGTCTGAGAAATCTCCTGCAACGGCTGAATCGTTCCCAGATCGATGCCCTTGGTATTGTGATCGCCAGCGCAGAAGCGCTGCCACGCGGCCCGCGCCGTCGCTACGCTGTCGATACCGATGGATTGCGCAAAATCATTGGCGCTGCCTATGGGGACGACGAGGGTCGGGATTTGCTTCAACGCCAATCCGCCGAGATGGCGATGAATGGTTCCATCTCCGCCGAAGATCAGCGCCGCCTCGGGTTGGTCGGTGGGATCGAGTTCGTTGCCCGAAAAAATGTTGACGTCCGGCAAGTCGAATTGCCGGACGTCGTAATCGTTGGCATGAAGTCCCAGCAGGGCAACGGCGCGCACCGCGCTACTTTCGCATAAGCACGATGAAAAACAAAATGCGGCTCTCCCGGGGAAGACACGGAGAATGAGGCGAGCCGCATCCGAACCTATGCCGGCAATTTGCCCGAGGATCGCCCCGGATCTACCCGCTGTGGGCTTCCTGCCAGAATTTCATCTCGTCAGCCGACGGCCCATACATGCCGGGAATCTCGATCTCATTCAGACGCAGATAAACCCCAAGCTGGGCGCGGTGGTGGATCATGTGACTCATCACCATGCCGCGATAGCAGGCTGCGCGCGGCATCGAGAAGAGGGTGTCGCCCTTGGTGTTCTTCAGGCTCCAGATCACGCCGAACGCTTCGTCGTTGGCGGCGGCAAGGGCCTCGCGGCCGGCCTTGGAATTTTTGTCGAAAGTGTCGAGCACTTCCTGGCGTGTTTTCGGCGTAAAGGGCACGAAATGGTCCATGTCCAACTCCAACACCTCCTTGGTGAATGTCTCCTTGGCCCAGCCCGGCAGTTCGGCAACGTGTCCGGCAAGGCGGTTGAGAGGCATCGACTTGGTATGTGGTTTGTAGTCGGAAATCTGCTCGGGAAGACGCTCCAGCAGCTTGCGTGTGTTCGCCATCTCCTGGTCGAACTCGGGTAGTAGCATGTCGCGAATAGCCATCTAAAGTCTCCGGCCGCAGTAGCGGCAACCGCGCTAGGATAACACGAATAAAAGGCGAAAGGTAGTGGGTGGCGCCCTAATACCCGTCGTTTCTCAAGTCCACCTAAGTGGGAGTATGATGTTGCGGCGCCTGTGCGGTGCAATACTTGAAAGCGAGCCAGGCGGAGGCAAACCAGCCGTGCGCGAGAAAGACGATCAGGTTGCTCAGTTGGACTTGGAATCCTCCCAGCTGAAGGGCGAAGCGAACTCGCGAAGGCCGGCTGGGCGCCTGGGCCGCGCGGTCGGATTTGTCCTCTACAACATCGCCGCCGTGGTTCTTCTACTCCTGATGTTCGAGGGGGCCGCGAGCATCTACTATGCGTTTCGTTCGGCCTTCGCGCCGCCGCCGGTCGCCGAAAGCCTCTACACCGAATACGATAGCGAGCTGGGATGGGTGAACCGCCCCAACGTGTATCTCCCCAACCTTTACGGGCCGGGGAAATTTTTGCGGACAGACTCGCAGCGCTTCCGCAACACTGCGGACTTCACTAAGAGCGTGCCCCTGGGTAAGACACGCATCATTTGTTCAGGCGACTCCTTCACCTTCGGCTTTGGCGTCGACAACGACCACACTTGGCCGCAACTTCTCGCCTCGCGGGCTCCCAACGTTGAGACCGTCAACATGGGCCAGGGAGGGTATGGCGCTGGCCAAGCTTATCTCTGGTATAAGCGCGACGGTGTCGTGCTGGATCACGACATTCAGATTTTGGCGCTCATCTCACCGGATATCTACCGAATGCAGCACTCGTCGTTCAACGGATACGGCAAGCCGGTTCTGGCGGTGGATAACGAGCGCGTGATCGCGACCAACGTGCCTGTTCCGCGCACGATGGAAGTCTGGTCGCCGCGCCTGGTGCGGACTGGGAACGCCTTGTCCAACCTGAGCATCACGCGTCTTCTCCGTAGTGTGTTCCGATTCGATATCGCCGTCCCCGTTGTGACCCCGTCGAAGGAACGCAACCAGGAGACGGCTTGGGTTTTGTCGCACATGCTCGACGATCTGCTGGAAACGAATCGGGCCAAGAACAGCGTGTTGGTTCTGGCTTACCTGCCTACGCGGGAAGAACTCGGCGGGGGTGTGGGCGCATCGTGGCGCGCGTTCCTGGCTCAGTACGCCGGTCAGCACAATCTTGTGTATCTCGACTTTCTCGACGACTTCCGCCGCCTGCCTCCGGCAGAGTTGGACAAACTCTTCATCGCTCCGGGCGCAGTCGATTTTCCGGGCGCTGCCGGACACTACACCGAGGCAGGCAACGCGTTCATCGCAGACCTGATTTATCGACGGCTTCTGGCTGGTCCGCAAGCCGCTGCCAAGCGGTACCACAGCCGATGAGCTTGCAGACTCGTCGTGCATTGGAGGAGGGGTGGTGTCCTAATTTCGATAGGGACGTTCCCTCAGCGGCTAAAGCCGCACTGGGGGGAAGGCACTTACGGCACGGATGAATCCGTGCCCTTTCAAAACCGGATGAAATCAGGACACTACCGGAGGAGGCGCAGTCTTTCCAAATTGCGCACTAGAGTTCATAATGACTGATTGCCTTGCGCTCGCAGGTCTGGACGGTGAGTCAGACCAAAGCTCTCGTTCGAGGCCTGGGCTTCCCAGTAACTGCTATGCTGACGGATCAGCAAGCTGTGGCACATTCAATTATGCTGACGGATCAGCAAGCTGTGGCACATTCAATGAATCAGAAAGAAATTAAAGAACTCATAGAACTTCTGGTGGAAAAGGACATCACCGAGTTCGAGCTCGAACGCGGCGACATAAAGGTGCATGTCAAGCGTGGAGGCCCGACCGCTCCGGCTGTCCACGTCGCACCCGCCATTAGCGCCGTTCAGCCGCTTGCGACGGCCGTGACGCCTCCGGCTTCGGCCGCCGGTGGTTCGGTACGCGAGGCTGGTGTGCAACCGTCTGCGCCAGCGACGCCAGAATCCCTCCGCTCCAAACGCGGAAGCGTCTTCGGGTGCCGACTTGTACATCGTGAAGTCGCCCATCGTCGGCACGTACTATGAAGCGCCTTCGCCGGGCACGCCGCCCTTCGTCAAGGTTGGCGATACGGTCAAGGAAGGCCAGGTGCTCTGCATCATCGAAGCCATGAAGCTGATGAATGAGATCGAGGCGGAAGTTTCGGGCGTGATCGCCAAGATGCTTGTCGCCAATGGAAGCCCGGTCGAATACGGAATGCCGCTGTTCGGCATTCGCAAACAGTGATGCTCTCACAGGGCGTGTTCACCACGGAAGCACGGAACGCACGGAATCTTTTGAAACGGAATGCGTGGCGGGTGCTCCACGATGCAACCGATTGCAGGTTGCATATTCCAGACGGCAACTCTTGGAACAAGATTCCCTTCCGTGTATTCCGTGCTTCCGTGGTGAATTAAGACCTCATGTTCAAGAAAATCCTAATTGCGAATCGCGGCGAGATTGCCTTGCGCGTCATCTGCGCCTGCAAGGAACTCGGCATCAAGGCGGTCGCTATTTACAGCGAGGCCGACCGCAACTCGCTGCATGTTCGCTTCGCCGACGAAGCTATCTGTATCGGTCCGCCGCGCCTGAACGAGAGCTATCTCAACATTCCCGCCGTCATCAGTGCCGCTGAAATTGCCAACGTGGAAGCGGTGCATCCCGGCTACGGCCTGCTCAGCGAGAACGCCAACTTTGCCGAGGTCGCGCAGGCATGCGGCATCAAGTTCATCGGTCCGCCGCCCGAGGTGACGCGCCTGATGGGCGAGAAGGAAAAAGCGCGTGCCACGATGAAGAGGGAAGGCGTGCCCATCCTGCCCGGCTCGGACGGGATTATCGCCTCGGCTGACGAGGCGCTGGAGTGGGCGCGCAGCGTGGGTTTCCCGGTGATCGTGAAAGCTTCCGCCGGCGGCGGCGGGCGCGGCATGAGAGTCATTCGCGATGAACAGGAACTGCCGAACCTGTTTCATGCGGCGCAGTCGGAAGCAGCAGCGGCCTTCGGCAACGGCGACCTCTACATGGAGAAGTTCATCGAGCGCCCGCGCCACATCGAATTCCAGGTACTGGCCGACGAGCACGGCAATGTGATGAGCCTGGGCGAGCGCGAATGCAGCATCCAGCGCCGCCATCAGAAACTGCTGGAGGAATCGCCATCGGTGAAGGTGACGCCGGAGTTGCGCGAGCGCATCGGCGGCATCCTGGTGAAGACCCTCAGCAATATTGGATACATGAATGCCGGCACCATCGAGTTCCTCATGGACGAGGACGGCAGCCTGCACTTCATCGAGATGAACACGCGTATTCAGGTGGAGCATCCCGTTACCGAGATGGTCACGGACGTCGACCTGGTGAAGTCGCAGATCCTGATTGCCGCCGGCGAAAAGCTGAGCAGCATCATCACCCAGCCGGTGGTATCTCGCGGCCACGCTATCGAATGCCGCATCAACGCCGAGCATCCAGAGCGCTTCACGCCTTCGGCGGGCAAGATTACCGTATTCAACACGCCCGGCGGGACGGGCATTCGAGTTGATACAGCCGCTTATGCCGAGGGCGTCATTCCGCCCTACTACGATTCTCTGATTGCCAAGCTTTGTGCGCGCGGGCGCGACCGCGATGAAGCCATCTCGCGCATGTCGCGGGCTTTAGAAATGTTCGTGGTGGAGGGCATTTATACCAGCATTCCGTTGCACCAGCGGATCATGCGCGACCCCGACTTCCGCGCAGGAAACTTCGATACGAAATTCATGGAGCGCTTCCTGGCACAAACGAAAGCAGCGAAATGACGATGGGAAACCGGGAACCAGCACTTAGCATTTAGTACTTGGCAGTTAGTGCTGGCAATTTTGGCATTGGACCTCGATTTTCCTGTCGCGATGCTCCGGGTCGAGCGGGAGTGATTTTGCCTCAAGCTAATTGCTAATTGCTAATTGCTAATTGCTAAACGCTAACTACAAATGAACCTACCCAAGCTATACGCCATCGTCGATGTTTCATGTTTCGCCATGCCGCTGCGGACTACCGCCGCCATTGTGGACTACGCGCGGGATCTCGCATCCGGCGGCGCTACCGTCATTCAATATCGCAATAAGGTTGGCACCACGCGCGAGATGCTGGAGCATGCGCGTGAGATGCGCCGCGCCCTGGGCGACAACGTAATCCTGATCATGAATGATCGCGCTGATATCTGCATTGCGGCGGACCTGCAGGGAGTGCACGTCGGCCGCGATGATCTTTCTCCCGAAAGCGCGCGTGTACTGATCGGTACCCATCGGATTCTCGGAGTCTCCACTCACACGCTCGAACAGTTGCAGCAGGCCGATGCCGGCCCGGCGGACTACATCGCCTACGGCCCGGTGTTTGCAACCTCGTCGAAGCGGAATCCGGATCCCGTTGTCGGTCTGGACGGAATTCGCGCGGCCCGCGCGGCCACGAAAAAACCACTCGTCGCCATTGGCGGCATCACGCGGGCCAATGCGCCTTCCGTGATCGATGCCGGAGCGGACTCGGTCGCGGTGATTGCCGATCTGCTAAGTTCGCCGGCGAAAGTTGCGGAGGAATTCCTGCGGCTGTTGGTGTAGAGTCGGATGGCTGACGCGTGGGGTGCCGTCCCCGGGGGACTCAGGTTGTGATGGGATGCGTACCCCACCCTGAAGGGCGGGGCTATCAGCTACCATCTCGCTTTGCGAGACTAGGGCCTGCCGATGGTGGCGCCCTCGAGACCCTGATATTTGAGGGAGCCTGACACTGCAAGAGCGCACCGACAAACAGAGGCTGATTGGCTACTGAAGCAAAAACTGTCTCCGTCAGCTCGGCCGATGCCGGGTTCGTAAAGGGCCTGGGCCCCATCAGCGCGACCACCCTGGTGATGGGCTCCATGATTGGCTCAGGCATTTTCATCGTCTCAGCCGACATTGCACGCCTGGTCGACTCGCCCGCGCTGCTGATTGGCGCCTGGTTGCTAACCGGATTCCTGACGATTACTGGCGCGCTGGCCTACGGAGAGCTGGCGGCCATGATGCCGCATGCTGGCGGCCAGTACGTTTACCTGCGCGAGGCATTTGGCCCGCTGTGGGGCTTTCTCTACGGTTGGACGTTGTTCCTGGTTGTGCAGGCTGGAACCATTGCCGCTGTTGGCATCGCCTTCGGCAAATTTCTGGGCGTCTTTTTCCATTCGGTCTCGTCCAGCCACTGGCTGATTTACCACTGGCACGTGCCGCCCATCCCAATTGGCCCGATGGTTCTGGGCAACATGGACGTCGGCCTGAACACGCAAAACCTTGCCGCGATCGTGATCGTCATTTTCCTCTCGGTGCTCAACATCTTCGGCGTACGCTTGGGCGCAGCGGTGCAGAACGTCTTCACCATCGCCAAAACAGCCGCGCTGCTCGGTCTGGTGCTGCTCGGGCTCTTCGTCGGGCGCAACGCGCAAGCCATCGCCGCCAACTTTGGCGCAAACTTCTGGCGCAATGCAGGCTGGCATGCGCTGCACCCGGTTCAGGTCGGCGTCGGCGGCCCCATCGTCCTGGTCGGCATGCTGACGATTCTGGCCGTTGCTCAGACGGGTTCGCTGTTCTCCTCCGACGCGTGGAATAACATCACTTTCACTGCCGCCGAGGTCCAGAACCCAAAGCGCAACCTGCCGCTGGCCCTGGCGCTGGGCACCGCGTCCGTAACGCTGCTCTATGTGCTGGCGAACGTGGTTTACATCACGGTCCTGCCGCTGCAGGGCGATCCGCACGCGGCCACGATTCTGGCACGCGGTATTCAACACGCCTCGGAAGATCGCGTCGCCACGGCCGTCATTGAACAAATCTTCGGCAACCGCGGCGCATGGATCATGGCGGGTGCAATCCTGGTTTCCACCTTCGGCTGCAACAACGGTCTGATCCTGGCGGGCGCGCGCGTTTACTACGCCATGGCCAAGGATGGGCTGTTCTTCCGCAGCGCGGCCAAACTTCATCCCAAGTACCACACGCCGGTGCACTCGCTGGCCATGCAATGCGTTTGGACCTGCATTCTGTGCATTTCGGGCAGTTATAGCCAACTGCTCGACTACATCATCTTCGCGGTCCTGGTGTTCTACATCTTGACCATCGCCGGGCTGTTCGTGCTCCGGGTCAAGCGGCCCGACGAGCCGCGCCCCTATCGCGCCTTCGGCTACCCCGTGTTACCGGCGCTGTATATTTTGATCGCCGCGTTTATTGATGTAGTCTTATTGCGTTATAAGCCGCAATACACGTGGCCCGGCCTGATCATCGTTCTCCTCGGGATTCCCGTGTATTTCCTGTGGTCGAAGCTCAATCCGCAGGGGCGCGCGCAAGCCTAGTTGTTAAGAAGAGGCACAGCCTAAATGTCATTCAATTTATTGAAGTGCAAACCCCTCGACATGCTGATGCGTGAGGCGTCCGAGACCGGGGAGCATAGTCTCAAACGGGCCTTGGGTCCAATCAATCTGATCACCCTTGGTATTGGAGCAATCATAGGGGCAGGCATCTTTGTCCTCACCGGATCGGCCGCCGCGAAGTATGCCGGTCCGGCGATCGTCTTGTCATTCATACTTTCCGGAATTGCCTGCGTTTTTGCCGGACTTTGCTACGCCGAATTCGCTTCCCTGATTCCCATCGCCGGCTCGGCGTACACCTATGGTTACGCCACGCTGGGCGAGATTTTCGCCTGGATCATCGGTTGGGACCTCATTCTGGAGTATGCCTTCGGCGCCGCCACTGTAGCTTCCGGCTGGAGCGGCTATGTGCTTAGCTTCCTGGAGGACTTCGGCATCCGCATTCCGCCGCGACTGACTCTGGCGCCTAGCGAGAAGCTGGTCTTCTACGGTGGTCACTGGGAGCATCTGGAGCGCATGAAGGACATGCTCATGGCCCAGCACATCAATCCCAACACCCTTCCGCAGCAGACCGGGCTGTTCAACCTGGTAGCGTTTCTGGCGATCGTAGGCGTCACCATCCTGCTGGTAATCGGCATCAAGGAGTCGGCCAACTTCAATTCTGGAATCGTGATTGTGAAGCTGGCGATCGTGGTGATGTTTATCGTAATCGCCGGCCTGTTTGCCCTGAAGAATCCTTCCCTGGTGGCAGCCAATTGGCATCCGTTCATTCCGCCCAACGTCACCGGCAAGTTCGGGCAATACGGTTGGTCCGGAATTGCTCGCGGCGCCAGCGTCATTTTCTTTGCCTATATCGGATTCGATGCGGTGTCCACCGCAGCCCAGGAATCAAAAAATCCCCAGAAAGACATGCCATTCGGCATCCTGGGTTCCCTGGTGATCTGCACGGTCTTGTACATCCTGGTTGCGGGCTTGCTGACCGGAATTGTTCCTTACACCGATCTCAACGTTTCCGATCCAGTGGCGTTAGGTATCGATGCCACCGGCGTAGTGTGGGCGAAATTCCTGGTGAAGCTGGGAGCCATCTTTGGTCTGGCTACGGTGATGCTGGTCATGTTGCTGGGACAGTCGCGCGTGTTCTACTCCATGTCACGCGATCGCTTGCTGCCGGCGTGGGCCGGCGAGGTCCATCCCCGCTTCCGCACGCCCTGGATCTCCACCATCCTTGTCGGATGCTTCGTCGCAATGTTTGCGGCTCTGGTGCCCATCGATATTCTTGGCGAACTGGTAAGCATAGGCACCTTGCTGGCTTTCGTCATTGTGTGCGCCGGAGTTTGGGTATTGAGAAAGCGCCGCCCGGACCTGCATCGGCCGTTCAAGACGCCTTTGGTTCCACTGGTGCCGATTCTGGGCATATTGGTCTCGATCGGTTTAATGGCGAGTCTGCCGCTGGGCACATGGATACGCCTGATCGTATGGCTCGTCATCGGTATGGCCATCTACTTCGGCTACAGCCGCCATCACAGCAAGGTGCAAAACATGGTGGGTGAAGAAGTGAAGGTCGCTGGAGATTAGCCAGCTGTTTGCCTTGCCCTCATCCTGGAGAGCACGGGTAGAGCGGCGCTTCAGCGCCGCGTTTACGCCGGATAAATAATTCGTTGTAGCTGCGGTGGTCATTGCAATGACCACCGTAGCTACAACCCAGCATGAGTAGGGCTTCGACGCCAGCCTGAAGGCTGGCTCTACCGACCCTGCAATAAGCCCGCAATCGATCCAGACTGCTGCGCTGCTATAAATGCCTGACCGCTTTTCGTTGGAAGGGCTTTTTGTTGCACACAACCCCTCGCCGCGCCACAATGGCTTCAGTGAAGCCATATCTCAACCTCAAGATCGTGTTTGTGGCGCTGGTCGCGCTGGTCCTCATCGGCATGGCCGGCTTTCACTTCCTCGAGGGCTGGACGTGGTTTGAAGGCTTCTACATGGTGTTGACCACAATCACCACCATCGGCTATGGGGAAGTTCACCCGCTTTCGCATACCGGCCGCATCTTCAATACTTTCATCATCATGGCCGGAGTGGGTTTGGTGCTGTTGTTCTTCGGGGGCGCGACCCAGGCTTTACTGCAATTCGAGCTACAATCGGTTTTCGGCAGGAGACGCATGGACCGCGAGATCGGCCGGTTGTCGGACCACTACATTATTTGCGGCGCTGGGCGCGTGGGCCGCAGCGTGGCGCGCGAACTGGCGCGCAAACCTTGTCCTTTCATCATCCTCGATAACGATGTCAACAAGCTGGCGCAGTACTCCGACGAGGGCTGGCTCACCCTGGTGGGAGATGCGACACAGCAGGCGGTGCTGCGCCAGGCGCATATCGAGCGGGCACGCGGCCTGGTTGCCTCCACCACCACCGACGCGACCAACATCTACATCATCCTTACCGCGCGCAGCCTGAACCCTAAACTGCAGATCATCGCCCGCGCCAGCGAGGAAGAAGCGGAGAAACACTTGCTGACGGCCGGCGCCAATCATGTGGTTTCGCCGTACAATTTCGCCGGCTACCGTATCGCCCAGACCTTCATGCGTCCGCACGTCGTCGATTTCTTCGATACGGCGATGAACCGGCAGCTTTCCCTTGAGATCGAGGAGGTGCAGGTGCAAGCAGGCTCGCGTTTCGCCGGCCAGACGCTGGAAGGCTCGCGCATCCGCCAGGAGATGGGAGTGATTGTGCTCGCCATCAAAGGCGAAGGTTCGCACATGCGCTTCAATCCCTCGCCCGATGAGATCATCCGCCAGGGCGACCACCTTATCGCCATGGGCGAGCCTGACGGTTTGCGGCGGCTGGAGCACTCGGCGGAGAGCGCATGAAGATCACTACCGCGGAAGAGATGCGCAAGATCGATCGTGCGACTACGGAACACTTCGGTGTGCCATCGCTTACGCTGATGGAAAATGCCGGCAGCGCAATTGGGCGCTTCATCCTGCAACGCTATCCGGAAGCCAATCGCGTCATCGTGATCTGCGGCAAAGGCAACAATGGCGGAGACGGCTTCGTCGTCGCGCGCAAGCTGCACCGTGCTGGACGTGTTGTCGAAGTGCTGCTGCTGGCCTCGCGAGCAGAGCTGAAGGGCGACGCCCTGGCCATGTTCGAGCGTCTGCCGTTGCGTCCCATCGAAGTGACCAGCCAGTCAGAACTGGAAGCTGAGTCGTCCCGCAGCCTGGGCAACTCCGAATTGATTGTCGATGCGATCCTTGGCACCGGCTTTAAGCCGCCGGTCACAGGTTTATACGCCGACGCGATCGCCGCGATGAATCGCAGCGGCAAGCCCGTCGTTGCAATCGATATTCCCTCCGGCGCCGATTCCGACGCGATGACGCCGCAATCGGGCGATGGGATCGCCAGGGCGGACGCGATTGTGACCTTCACTGCGCCGCGTCCCGCGCACGTCTTCGGAAATCTCACTCGCGGACCTGTCCTGGTCGCTCCGATCGGCTCGCCTCCGGAGGCGATCGTCTCCAGCCTGAATCTGGAAGTCACGACCCCGCGCGATTTTGCAGCGCTGCTGGCGCCACGTCCGCGCGACAGCAATAAAGGGATGTACGGGCACGTGCTGGTGGTGGGCGGCTCGTTCGGCAAATCGGGTGCCGCGGCGATGGCCGGCATGGCTGCGCTGCGCGCTGGCGCTGGACTGAGCACGGTTGCGACTCCAGCGCGCGTGCTTACCAGCGTCGCCAGCTTCGCACCCGAGCTGATGACGGAGCCTTTGGCTGAGACGGCAGCCGGATCGATTGCACTCGCAGCTGCCGAAAATGACCGCTTCACCGATCTCGCCAAGCCTATGACAGTCGTCGCCATTGGCCCGGGTCTTGGCCGCGATCCCGAGACCGTGCAATTCGTGCACGAAGCCGTGCGCCAAACGATGGTCCCGCTTGTGCTCGACGCCGACGGGCTGAACGCGTTCGACGGAAAGACCAATTTGCTCGACGGAAGCCGGCGGCCTCTGGTTCTCACGCCGCATCCGGGTGAGATGTCGCGCCTGGCGGGCATTTCCATCAAGGCGGTACAGGCCGACCGTGTCAACATCGCGCGCAGCTTCGCGCGTTATCATCATCTGGTTCTGGTGCTAAAGGGCGACCGCACGATCATCGGGTTTCCTGATGGAAGCGCATGGGTCAATCCCACGGGCAATCCTGGAATGGCAACCGGCGGGACGGGCGATATCCTGACCGGCATGACGGCCGGAGTACTCGCACAGATGCCCAACGACTATGCGCGCGCTGCCATCGCCGCGGTTTACCTGCATGGGCTGGCCGGGGACGTAGCGGCAGAGCGGATGGGCGAGCATTCGCTGGTTGCGACCGATCTGCTCGACGCCTTGCCGGAAGCCTTTCGCCGCGCCTCGCAGTGGGCATCGGACGAGATGACGCGCATCGGCTAGTGGCCTTTCGAAGCCCGAATTCACCGACTGCTAAAATGTTTCCGTTTTCGCGATGACCGCGCACGAGCACATCACGCACTCGGCGGAAGAGACCATGGCGCTAGGCAGCAAGCTGGCGCCCACGCTGAAGAACGCGCGTATGGTGATCCTGCGCGGGGAGCTCGGCACCGGCAAAACCACTCTGGTGAAAGGCATCGCCGCCGGTCTGCATGCCGGCTCGCACGACGACGTGACCAGCCCCACCTTTACCCTGATTCACGAGTACCGCGGCCCTGAGGTCAGCCTCTTCCACGTCGATCTATACCGCATCGACACGCCGCGCGAGCTTGATACTCTGGGCCTGGATGAACTCTTCGCTGAAGACGGCAACCTGGTGCTGCTGGAGTGGGGCGAAAAGTTTCCCCGCTTCGAGAAAGAACGGGATGTGGAGATCTCAATCGAACGCCGCGGCGATCAGGAACGCAGGATTGTGGTGAAGAGGAAATAGGGATTATAGTCATTGAGATGGATTGAGAAAGGCTGTGGGGTAGATGGTTGCTCGACGAAATCTCGGACGATCCGGTGTCGCAGATCGATCCTTGAGGGACAGCGTGCACAGCAATAATTTTGATGAGTATGTCAGACGTCAACAGGAAGCCTCATTTGAGGGCCCGCCAATTAATTGGGAGCAAGAGCGTGATGAATGGCTCGTTTACCTAAATAGACTTTACAAAGAGATCGAGTCTTTTATAGGCAAGTACGCCTCTCTGGGACAGATACGCTTTAAATATCAGGTTATTGAACTCAACGAGGAGCACATCGGGTCGTACAACGCTAAACAAATGGTTCTGAGGATCGGAAAGCAGGAAGTAAGGCTTGAGCCGATTGGAACCTTGCTCATAGGTTCCAAGGGTCGGGTTGACGTGGTTGGATCATCCGGCAAGGCTCAGATCCTCTTAGTCGATAGCCGCGTGTCAGATCCCAGGTCTCTGGTTCATGTAAGCGTCGGCGTTGGCAGGCAACCGCCTGCTGTTCCAAGGGAATTGCCCAGAAAGATTCAGTGGGAATGGAAAATCCTCACAAGGCCGCCGGAAAGGAGGTTTGTAGAGCTTACCCAGCAGAGTTTTTTTGACCTGACTATGGAAGTTGCCCATGGGTAAGGCTGCTCTGGCTGCGATTGCTGAATACCACAACGACGTGGTGGCGTCGCTGGGCGCGTATTTCACCATGGATTCTCCTGTCCTGCTTGTTCGATTTGCTGGCTACACCGCTGAGGAAGTTCGAGCGGAACTCACGGAGCGTCGGAGAGAAACTGACTTGAGATCGGCATTCTTTGTTCTGGCTGCTGTCGAACGCGCTTTTCGGCTCGACTATGAGCACCGCTGTCAAAGACGGCTAAAGGATGATCTCTCAAGAGTTTTTCGGGACATCTACAAGCGTCAAAAGAAGGCGGTGAGGCTGGACGATGACATCTTTGAGGCTTGGGCACAAAATGAAACAGGTTCTCGAAGACTCGTTAGCGAATTGCGTGGCGCGTTCGGGCTTCGACACTGGCTCGCCCATGGACGCTACGGGCAGCCGAAGCCTGGAAGGAAATACGATTTCAATTTCGTATATTCCTTGGCAGACGACATCTTCGAAAATCTCGTGCTACACGATAGCGGCTAGGCCGCCGGGCTAGCGTCAGGTACGATCGGGATCGTGATCCCGATCAAATCATAGGGCTGATTTTTTCAGCATATTGTCTAGAAATTGGTGCCGAAGAAGGGACTCGAACCCCCACACCCTTGCGGGTACATGGACCTGAACCATGCGCGTCTGCCAATTCCGCCACTTCGGCAAGTGTGAAAACGAGTAAGAACACAACTCGCTGTTCAGGAAGCAAAAATATTGTACAGTCAGCGAGGCGGGTTGGGCAATGTTCGGGGCGCTAGGCGCCCTTCATGCTCGCTTTTCGCGCGAACCGGGAGGCCTTCGTCGAGAGGCCTTTCTGCGAGCTCTTCCTGTGTCCGTGGCGAAGTTTGCCCGGTGAATCGAATCGCTTTGGCAGCAAGGAGCGGGGAGACGCACCTCTGTAACTAATATAAAGTGCTCTGACAGAGGCAGAAAAAGGCTCGGATGGCGATCAGATTAGGCGAAAAGACTGCATCCGAATGCCTTTCATAACCCTCTAAATCCCATAAGGCGGTTATCTATGGCTATCGGAGAAACGGCTTACGTTAACAGTGTCCGCGAGCAGTTGCTGGCGGGCCGGGCGCGCTTAGCCGATGTGTTGTCGACCGGGAACACAGAACATATCGATCGCCTGCTCAATCAGGTGGACGAAGCTTTGCAGCGCATCGCGCAAGGCACGTTCGGCATTTGCGAGGAGTGCCACGACGATATCGGCGAGGATTGGCTGCGAGAAAACCCGCTGACGACCGTGTGCCTCGAACACATGACTCCCAAGCAGCAGCGCGCACTGGAGTATGACCTTGAGTTGGCCGCGCAGATTCAGAAGGGACTGCTGCCGCCATGCGACGTTGCCTTCGCCGGATGGGATATCTCCTACCACTACCAACCCGCCGGCGTGGTTGGTGGCGACTACTGCGACCTTATCGACGACGGCGCCGGGGGACTTTATTTTGTTCTGGCGGACGTGTCGGGCAAAGGTGTCGCCGCAGCCATGCTTTCGTCGAATCTGCGCGCGGTATTCCGCTCGCTTATTACGGTCGGACTGCCGACCGCGGAGCTGATGAGTCGCGCCAACCGTCTCTTTCGTCAGAGTGCGCTGCCGACGCAGTACGCCACGCTGGTGTGCGGCAAAGCCACCCCGGGCGGCGAGATTGAGATTGTCAATGCCGGGCATCTCCCCGCGCTGCTGGCCAGCGAGGAGGGAATCACACTGCTGGAGAGCACGAGTCAGCCGCTGGGAATGTTTGACGATCAGAAATTCATCGCTGCCAAAGCGAGACTGCATTCCGGAGACACGCTGGTGCTCTATACGGATGGAGTTTCCGAGGCGGAGAACGATGCTGGGGATGAGTACGGCATTGAGCGATTGCAGAAGGTCATTGGCGAGCACCGGGCAGGCTGCACCGGAGAATTGATCGACGCCTGCAAGCAGCAGCTCGACCAATTTCGTGGACGCCGCGAACGCTTCGATGACGAGACTTTCCTGGCGATTCAGTATGCGCCTGGGAGCGCGCAGAATCGCATGTTTCACAGCGCTTAGGACTCAACCTCAGGGAAACGAGTGTAAACGCCGCAGTCTGCTGTTGCGACAGCTCCGGTTGCGGCCGGTCTTCCTGTCGGCTGCGGGCGAGTAAAGTTCTACTCCAGGTCCCGCCAGTTCGGCCCAGTCCCCACCTCGACTTTCAGCGGGACTCTAAGCTCGTGAACTTGCTCCATTTGCTTCGTGACGAGTTGCTTCATGGTGTCAAGTTCGTTGTCCGGCACCTCGAACACCAGTTCATCGTGTACCTGAAGAAGCATTCTGGAGCGCAGCCCTCGCTCACGTAGTTCGGCGTCGATGCGAATCATCGCGATCTTGATGAGATCGGCCGCGGTACCTTGCAGCGGCGTGTTGACTGCGGTGCGCTCGGCAAAGCCGCGCAGGTTGAAGTTCTTGCTGTGGATGTCGGGGATGGGACGCACCCGGCCAAAGAGGGTTGTGACTTTCTGATCGCGGCGAGCTTGCTCCAGCGTGCGATCGATGAATTCGCGAACCCCACTGTATTTCTCGAAGTAAGCTTCAATAAAGCGTTTGGCTTCCTTGGTGTCGATGCCAATCTGCTGCGAGAGCCCGAAGGCCGACAACCCGTAAACAATGCCGAAGTTCACCGCCTTGGCGCGGCGGCGATGTTCCGCTTCGACCATGAGCGGCGGCACGCCGAACACTTGCGACGCCGTAAGCGTGTGAATGTCTTCGCCGGCGCGATAAGCCTCGACCAACAGCTTGTCGCCGGAGAAGTGCGCCAGTAAACGAAGCTCGATCTGCGAGTAGTCGGCGGAGAGCAGAACGTGCCCCGGTTCGGCAATAAAGGCGGCGCGAATCTCGCGGCCCATCTCAGTGCGGATGGGAATGTTCTGCAGATTCGGATTGACCGACGACAGGCGGCCGGTCGCCGATCCCGCCATATTGAACGTGGTGTGCAGCCGCAGGGTGCAGGCGTTCAGCAGCGCCGGCAGCGCGTCAACGTAGGTTGACTTCAGCTTCGAGAGTTGCCGGTAGTCGAGCACCATGCGCGGAACTTCGTGCTCGGCGGCCAGGCCCTCCAGCACGTCGACCGCAGTCGAGATAGTCTTGCCTTTGCCGTACTTCATCGGCTTGGGCAGATTCAGTTTGTTGAAGAGCACATCGCCAAGCTGCTTAGGCGAGTTGATGTTGAAGTCGGGGAAGCCTGACTTGTCGTAGATCTCACGCGCCTTGGCTTCGATCTGGTGCTCCAGCCGCTGCGACATCTCCGCCAGCACTTCGCAGTCGAGCTTGACGCCGGCTTCTTCCATGCGCGCCAACACCGGCACCAGCGGCAGGTCGATCTCGTCGTAGACTTTGCGCAGCCCGGCGTCGTCAACTTCAGCGCGCAGTTTTTCCGTCAGGCGCAAGGTGACGTCGGCAGCTTCGGCGGGCGAAGGTCCCAGCTTTAGACTGAATTTGCGAAACGCGGTCTCGCTCAGACCGTAAGTTGAATAGGTCGGGTCGAGCAGATAGGCGTAGAGCAGGGGATCGTGCTGCACGCCGGCGAGCGTTATTCTTTGCTGACTGAGGACGTGCATCGCGGACTTGTAGTCGTGAACGGTTTTTGTCAGCGATTCGTCCGCCAGTGCCTGCTTCAGTGGAGCAGCGGTTTCGGAGTCATCGAGCGCGACGGTCAGCGCTTTGCCTGCCTCGGCGGAAATCGCGACGCGATGGCTAATCGCAGGCGCGGCTGATGGCTGCGGAGCAGCACCGAGCGAGAGCTGATCACTCTCTGTCTCGTCTGGGCTTTCGATTTCAGGTTGTGCAGCCGGCTCGGTGGCTGATGATTCCAAAGCAATCGCCAACGCTGCTCCGGATCTCCTCGCCAGCGCAAGCACGCCTTCAACATCGGCAGCGCTGCTGGCTTCGCGGTAATCCGTATCTCCCAGTTCGATGCTCTCGGTGAGGAAATCCTGCACCAGCGTGGTGAATTCCAACTCGGTGAAGAGCGCCCGTGCGGCAACCGGATCGGGCTCCTGCGCGCGCATTGTCTCGGGTTGGAAGTCGACCGCAACATTCGTGTCAATGGTTACCAGTTGCTTGGCGATAAGGATATTGTCGCGATTGTTTTGCAGCGACTCGCGGTAGGTTTTGCGATCGACCTCAGCGGCATGATCCAATGCCGCCTCCACGCTGCCGAAGCGCTGGATCAACTCCACCGATCCCTTATCGCCGATGCCGGGTGCGCTGGGAATGTTGTCGATCGAATCGCCGCGCAAGGCCATCACGTCGACAACCTTGTCCGGCGGCACGCCGAGAATTTCCTCAACCTTGGCAGCGTCGCAGATCAGGTTGTCCTTAGGCGGATTCAGCACGCAGATGCGGTCGGTCACCAATTGCATCATGTCCTTGTCGCTGGAGACGACGACGACGGTGTAGTCCGCGTCGGCGGCTTTGCGTGCTAGTGTGCCGATGACGTCGTCGGCTTCGAAGCCGGGCATTTCGAGGATAGGAATGCGGTAGGCCTGGAGCGCGCGGCGAATGTAAGGTATTTGCTGCGTCAGATCTTCCGGCATCGCCTTGCGATTGGCCTTGTACCCGTCATAGGGTTTTTCAACGTAGGTTTGCGTCTTGCTGTCGAACTTGCGGACACTGGTGATGGCAGTGGCTTGTTTGTCGCGGAAGGTTGGCGCGGCGACGTCGAAGACTGCGGCCAGATATTGCGGCGCAAAGTCAGATTGGAGTTTGCGCAACATGTTGACGAACACATAAGTCGCGCTGGTTGGGATGCCGGTCTTGGTCGACATGGGTCGCCCCATCCTCTCCATCGCATGGTAAGCGCGGAAAATGAAGCCCATCGTGTCGATGAGATAGATGCGGCCCTTGGAGCCTGCGGGTTCGGCAGGCACGACGATGGCAGGCTTGACCGCGCTGGCTGGTTTGGCGGCGCTGGAGACGGTGGCGGATTTCGCGGTTTTCTTCGTGGAGGGCAAGACAAAATTCTAACAAGTGGGGGCCATACTTGCATAAACCAAGCTGAGCAATGTTATGCGAGGGAGGCTTTCACCTTGAGTTCCAAATCGAGCCTGAGCGACCGACCGAAACCGTCGAGGCCGGGAAACAGTGAAGCGCGGTGGATGTTCATGGCACGGAGGCTCATGAGGAAATCAATTCGGCAAGATGCTGGAACCTCGAGTTTACGCACGACCGGTGAGGCCGGTAACTCCGGATGCATCATCATGTCCATCAAAACAACGCTGAATTCAGCAGGATGCAAGAGCTTGCATAGAAAGAAACCTTGCTGTGCGGCAATCCGTTCGTCCACGCGTGATGGGTCAATTCTGACGATGATCGGCTTCTCTGTTTCGCGGAGTAGCCGATTCAGGCAGTCGGCCCTCTCACCTGAATCCTCGGATAGGCTCCCCAGACCGCTTTGCTGTAGTAATTCGTTCGCCCGCACCTCAAGCCATTCCAGATCGATTGCCCAAATCGCCGAGCTACCACCCTGATTGAGAGGTTCGTCTTCAGCGGCGAAGTACAGTCCCACATACGGAGATGATGTCCAATCGAGGAGCCGTGTAGGAGCGCCATAGTGCTGCATTAGGGCGAACCAGCTTGTAAGGTCACCCTCGGACGGAACCCCACCGTAGCGGTGTGCCTGCTGCTGAAATCGGAAAAGAAGGTTTCGAATCTCCGTTTCACGATCTAGGTGGTAGTATCCGCTAGCGGTGGGCGCGGAGAACTCGACCTTGACCGCCCGATCAAGAGAAGTGCTCAGCGACCAATCGCTTTCACGTTGTCCTCGGAAGCCCCAACGGCCTTCCATCTCCTGCACCCAATGAACAAAATCATCCCATGAATGTGCCCGCTCAATAAGAACAAACCTAGGAAAAGGACCATCGCCCAGATATTCATCCGCAGAGGTGTTCTTTGCGGATTTCCAGGTATCGACGAATTGCTCAAGCTCTTCAACCCATTTGGGAGGTACGGGGTTTTTACAGCCTCACTTGATAGGCGATTTTGTTCTTAAGTCTAACCCGATACCTGAAGAGGACAATCGTCGAATACGCAGCGCAATTAAGCGCCCTTGAGAAGCGATTCCAGGATTTCCGGGGTGAGTCCGCGAGCTTTCGCCTTCTTCCCGACATCGTCAAGAATTTGCTGCAACGATGGATGATCGCCATTGGTCAGCTCGCGCAGCCAAAGGCCAAGGAGAGCTTGTATCTTGCGCTTGTCCTCCGGTGCGGCGGAGTCGTACGCCTGGGCCGTTTGCGGATCGAGCGGGATGGTAATGAAGTTTGCCATGGCCCTGCCTTGATGTATTTTACGGCAGTTTTGGCAAAGTCTGCTCTAGCCTAGTTCATTCCACCAACATGCAATCCCCGTACGAGTAGAACCGGTATTTTTCCTGCACGGCATGATCATACGCGTGCAGGATTCGCTCGCGGCCAGCGAAGGCTGACACCAGCATCAGCAAGGTCGATTTCGGCAAGTGGAAGTTGGTCAGCATCGCGCCGACTACCTGGAACTCAAATCCTGGATAGATGAAGATGTCAGCCTCGCCGCGCTGGGGAACGATGCGGTTGGGGGAACTGACGAGGGAATAGGGGTCCCTCGACCCCTCGCCCGCAGCGGGCTCGTCGCTCGGGATGACACCATGGAAGATGTTGCGGGCAGCGTATTCCAACGTGCGAACAGTTGTTGTCCCGACGGCTACGATTCTTCGCCCAGCATCGCGGGCGCGTTGGATGCGCTCGGCCGCCTCGTCTGAAATCTCAAACCACTCGGTATGCAGCTTGTGAAGCTCGACAACTTCCACACGCACTGGCTGGAATGTGCCCAAACCGACATGCAGCGTGAGTTCGGCGGTCTCGATGCCGCGCTGCCGAATGCGTTCGAGAATTTCCGGCGTGAAGTGCAGACCTGCTGTGGGCGCAGCGACCGATCCGAGCGGCTTGGCGTAGACCGTCTGATACTGCTCGCGATCCTCGGGCGTATCGGGACGGTCGATATACGGCGGCAGTGGAATGTGGCCGATGCGGTTGAGGATGGCGAAGAAATCGTCGACAGGATCGAAACGCAGATGGCGCTCGCCAAAGGTGCCGCGTCCAACGATTTCGGCGGCCAGTTCGTGTGACGCCTCGTCCGCATCGCCTCCGAAATAAATGCGCTCACCGACGCCAAGCTTGCGGCCGGGATGTACGAGCGCTTCCCACTCCACTGGAGATTGAGACAGTTGTTTGGTCAGCAGCACCTCGACCTTGCCGCGCAGAAAATCTCTTGCTGCAGGATTTTCCGCGGACAGCCGTTGCGCGCGCGAGCCGCTGCGATGCCCATACAGCCGCGCCGGCAACACCCTGGTGTTGTTGAAGACCAGCAGATCGTCAGGGCGCAACAGATCAGGAAAGTCGCGAAACTGTCGGTCCTCCAGGACATCGCGCTTGCGATCGATGTGCAGCAGGCGAGAAGCTGCGCGATCGGCCAGCGGCTGCCGGGCAATCAACTCCTGCGGAAGGTGATAGTCGAATTCGGAAACCAGCACACAGTCATTTTCCTCCATTGGCGGGAAACTGGTAACCAACGGTCATCTGGGATGGTACCCACGTCATATAAATCTATTTATCTTCCCTTTTCGGACGAGCAAAAGCTGCGGTACGATACAGCATAGTGTCCGGCGGGATGGCCCATCCATCGCATGAAGACAGAACAACAGCATCGTGAGGAAATTGTCCGCTTCGGTAAGCTGCTCCATCAGACCGGCCTGGTGGCGGCGATGGACGGTAACCTGTCTGTCCGCCTGGAGAATGGGAACATCCTGAGCACGCCGACCCTGATGAGCAAAGGCCTGTTAGAAACCGACGACCTGGTGATCGTCGATCCGACGGGAAAGAAGCTGAGCGGCTCGCGCGATGTTTCCAGTGAAATCGCCATGCACCTGCTGATCTACGGCAAGCGCCGCAACGTGGGCGCGGTGGTGCATGCCCATCCTCCAACGGCTACGGGCTTCGCCGCAGCCGGCATGGCGCTGGATCGCGCTTTGTGTGCGGAGTTGATTGTGACGTTGGGCTCGGTGCCATTGGCTAATTACGAGACCCCCGGCACTCCGGAGCTGGCTGAGGCGCTGGCGCCCCTGGTTGCGGACCATGATGCCATCCTGATGGCGAACCATGGCGTGGTGACCTATGGCGTTGACCTGCTGAACGCCTACATGAACATGGAAACCGTGGAGCATTTCGCTAAGATCGCACTGGTCACGTACCAGCTGGGCAAGCAGCAGACACTGAGCGAGAAGCATGTCGACAAGCTGCGCGAGATCCGCACCAAGTACCTGGCCCATAATCACGTGATGGCGCCCAAGGACTGAGCTGCTTCGTCTTAGACTACGGATTAGGCCTTCGGCATGACTCGGAGGCCAGACATTCAATCTTTTCGTCCAATTCCAGACAAATCCCGCGTACACTGGGCATGTCCGATATCGGACAGTTTAATCCGAGACAGGACAGAGCGGCTCGTCAATGACCGTCCAGCGTTTGCTGTAACGCTCTGATAGCAAACGTATTAGACCCTTCCAGGAATGGCTCGCGACTTGCACTTAGGAGTACGCAATGGATATCGCCCGTCCCGAACTTAAACGTCAGAAGCGCCGCCGCCAGATCGTCTGGTCGATTGCCGCGCTGGTGGTGCTGGTCGGTGTCACGGTTGGCATTTCGCGCCTGAAGCCAGCCGCGCCGACGGTCGATCGCAGCACCATTTGGACTGACACCGTGAAGCGCGGTTCGATGCTGCGCCAGGTCCGCGGCCTGGGCTCGCTGATTCCCAGCCACGAAGATGTTCGCCAGATTCCCGCCGAGACCGAAGCCACCGTCATTCGCATCGACAAACTTCCCGGATCGCAAGTCACGGCTGACACTGTGCTGGTTGAGATGGTCAATCCGCAACTCGAGCAGGAGGCGCTGGACGCGCAGTTGCAAGTGAAGGCCGCCGAAGCCGAGTACCAGAGCCTGAAAGTGAAGCTGCAGAGCGACTTGATGGACCAGCGCGCCGGCGCGGCCACGGTCAATGCCGACTACAACGAAGCGCAGCGTCAGGCGCAGACCGACAAGTCGCTCTACGATCTGGGAGTCATCTCGGGCTTGGCGGAGAAGGCATCGGCGGGCAAGGCGCAGGAGATGACTACGCGCGACAAGATCGAAGACGACCGCCTGAAGATCAACGAGAAGGCGATTGCATCGCAGCTTGCGGTGCAGCAGGCGAAAGTGGACGAGATGCGCGCGCTGGCCCAACTCAAGCAGACACAGTTGCAGCGCCTGAAAGTGCAGGCGGGCGTCGACGGCGTATTGGTGGAGTTGCCGCTTCAAGTGGGACAGCATGTGCTGCCGGGAACGGAGCTGGCGAAGATTGTCCAGCCGAATCATTTGATGGCCGAGTTGAAGATTCCTGAGACCCAGGCGCGCGACGTGCAGATCGGCGAGCCGGCCTCCATCGACACGCATAACGGCGTGATTGCGGGCGAAGTGAGCCGCGTCGATCCTGCGGTGCAGAACGGCACCGTCACCGTGGACGTGAAGCTGACCGGCGAACTGCCCAAGGGCGCGCGTCCGGATTTGAGCGTGGATGGAACCATTGATCTGGAGAAGCTGGACAACGTGTTGTACGTGGGGCGTCCGGCATTCGGACAGGAGAGCAGCACCATCTCCATGTTCAAACTCGATCCGTCAGGCAATGCCGCCAGCCGGGTGCAGGTAAAGACCGGTCGCGCGTCGGTGAACCAGATCCAGATCGACAGCGGACTGAAAGAGGGCGATACCGTGATTTTGTCGGATATGTCGCGCTGGGACAGCACGGATAGAGTGAGATTGGAATAGAAGCAGCAATTAGCAATTAGCCGTTAGCAATTAGCTTTGAAATGCGAAGCGGTCGGGGCTCATCGACGGTTTACTGGTCATGCGGCACGAGAGCCTTTGCCTGAGCGACTCTAATGCCAGGCTCGAATAGGGTTCCATTGTTGAGTCGGCTGCACGAATGGTAGGGATCGAGCGCTGGAGGCGCGAAAGAAGATAGCCCAGCGCTTCAGCGCTGGGTAAGCGTGCCTTGAAGACTTGAGCCCCTCGGGGGCGGCACAGGCCGCCAGGTTGGAACGAAGGTCATCAAGAACACGTAACTCATCACGGGCTTGCTAGAAGCTGAGAGCCCCAAGAATGGACAACCACATGAGCGAAGCAGCAATTCCGCTGATTGAAATCGAAAACATGACCAAAGTTTTCTACACCGATGAGGTTGAGACCCACGCGCTTTCCGGCGTTCACTTAATGGTCCGCAAGGGCGAGTATGTCGCCATGTCCGGCCCATCGGGCTGCGGGAAGTCGACGCTGCTGTCGATCATCGGACTGCTGGACACGCCGACCGCGGGCAATTACCGGCTCAATGGCCAGCCGGTGGAGAACCTGGATTTCGGCGATCGTTCGCGCATCCGCAATCGCGAGATCGGATTCATCTTCCAGAGCTTCAACCTGATCGGCGATCTCACGGTGTACGAGAATGTCGAACTGCCGCTCACTTATCGTGACGGCATGCCGAGCGCCGAGCGCAAGCGCCGCGTGCTGGATTCGCTGGAACGCGTGGGCATGGCCCACCGGTTGCGCCACTATCCGTCGCAACTCTCCGGCGGTCAACAGCAACGTGTGGCCGTGGCGCGCGCCCTAGCCGGATCGCCGTCGATCCTGCTGGCCGATGAGCCCACCGGAAACCTCGACTCGCGCAACGGCGAAGCTGTAATGGAGTTGTTGCAGAAGCTGCATCGCGAAGGCGCAACCATCTGCATGGTGACACACGACCCACGCTTTGCCGCGCATGCCCAGCGCGAAGTGCATTTGTTCGACGGGAAGGTCGTCGCCGAAGAAGAGCTGCGCAGGCTGATGCAGGAGCAGTAGAGCAGCACTTGGCACTTAGCATTTGGCAATTAGCTTTAGGCACCCAGCACTTGGTTCGAAACGATGGTGAGGCCGCTCTGAGTTTCGGCGGGCGCTCCCCGTTCTAGCCATCTGTGGCTGGGCCGGGGCGAAATGGTTGCTGGGTGCCTCGGAATATTGCTCGCGGAATGCTAAGTGCTAAATGCTAAGTGCTAAATGCCAAGCGCTAAGTGCTGAACCATGACTGGAATCCTTCAAGACCTGCGATACGCGTTTCGCCAGCTGCGCAAGAATCCCGGCTTCGCCGCGGTAACGGTGCTGATGCTGGCCCTGGGCATTGGCGTCAATGCCGCGATGTTCGCGGTGATCGACGCCGTGCTGCTGCGGCCGCTGCCGTTTCCCAAGCCCGATCAGATCGTGCAGGTGAGCGAGTCCCGGCCGGAGGATTTGTCGGGTCCCATAGCCAGCATCTCCTCGCTACCCGACATCCGCGACTGGCGCGCGCAAGCTCATTCGTTCCAGGACATCGGCTGGTACACCGAAGGCGTTCGCAGCGTCGACCTCCCCGGCTTTTCCGATTTCATCCCTGTAATTCTAAGCAGCGCCAACCTGTTCACGGTTTTGCAGGTACAGCCGGCGCTGGGCCGCGGCTTCCTGCCGGAAGACGATCAGCCCGGCCACGGCGATGGCATCATTCTCAACGCCGCGGCCTGGGAGCAATTCTTCGGCAAACGCCCGGATGTGATTGGCCAATCGCTGAAGCTCGGGGAAAAGGTCTACACCGTCATCGGGGTGATGCCGCGGGGCTTTGAGTTTCCGGCGGTAGGCAGTGGTCCCACCGTGTGGCAACCATTGCTATCCAGCCCGGAATATGAAGCGCGCGATTCGCGCGCTCTGACCAGCGTGGGCCGGCTCAAGCCTGGGGTCTCGGTCGCAGCTGCCCAGGCCGAAGTAAGCGGCATTCAGGAGAACATCGCCCGGGCCTATCCCAGCCTCGAGCTCGACAAGCGCGTCAAGGTCACGAGGTATCGCGATGTGTTGACCGGCAACGTTCGCTCGGCATTGCTGGCGCTGCAGTTTGCGGTGCTGGCGGTGTGGCTGATCGCCTGTGCCAACGTTGCCAGCCTGCTGCTCTCGCGAACCACTGGACGCCGCCGCGAGATTGCGATTCGCAGCGCCATCGGCGCCGACCGGGTGCGCCTGGTCCGGCAATTCTTGACCGAGAGCCTGGTGCTGGCCATGACGGGCGCCGCCATCGGGCTGGGATTGGCCTACGGTTGTGTTCGTCTGCTGAAGTTTTATCTCGACCTCTATCTTCCGCTCTCCAGCCACATTCAGATCGATGCGCGGGTAGCTGCGGCGTTGGTCGGATTCTCCATCGTCTCGGCTGTGCTCTTCGGATTAGTTCCGGCATTACAAGCTGCGCGCGCTCCTGTGCAGGAAGCTCTACGTGAAGGCACGGCCAGTACGGGGGCCAGCCGTCGTCAAAAACATTTGCGCGATGCGCTGGTCGTCGGCGAGATCGCGCTCTCTCTGCTGCTCCTGATTTCCGCTGGACTGTTGCTGCGCAGCTTGTTGGCTCTGCGCAATGTCCCGCTGGGATTCGTGCCCCGCAATGTAATAACCACGGCCATCTTTCTTCCTCAAACCGCCTCAGGCATGGTGGGACAAACCGGTAAATATGCCGGCAAGGACATCTCGCAGGTGTTCTATGCGCCGTTACTCGACCGGCTGGCGCATCTGCCGGGCGTCGACTCCGCGGCGATAACCACGGTTTTGCCGTTGTCGCCGAACTTCCAGTCGCGCAGCTCGTTCGAGATCGTGGGACGGCCCAAGGATCCGGCCAACGGAATGGTGGCCGATGTCCGCGCGGTTAGCCCCAGCCTGTATCGAACGTTGGGCATTCGCTTGCTGCAGGGCCGGCTGTTTACCGATGATAACGGGCCGGCTGGTGAAGCTCTGGCGGTCGTCAATCAGGCATTCGTGCAAAAGTTTTTCCGCGACGAAAACCCCATCGGGCAGCAAATCAAGATCAGCGATAAGGGGCCACACCGCGTCGCTACCATCGTTGGCGTGGTCGAGGATACGCACCAGACGGCGATGAGCGACAATGCCCAGCCGGAGATCAATCTTTCGTATCTGCAACTAACGCCGCAGGACGAGATGACACCCTACATTCTCGCGTCCTTTACCAACCTCGCGTTGCGCACGCACGTGGCCCCCTCCGCGGTGATTCCGAGCCTGCGTACCGCACTGCGAGACTTCGATCCGGACCTCGTCGTTGTGGATGTACAGACCTTGCAGGATAAGGTGGATGTTTCGCTGGGAAGCCAGACGCTGGCGATGCGGCTGCTTTGGATTTTCGCGGGATCCGCGCTGCTGATCTCGATTGCGGGAATCTATGGCCTGCTGGCTTATAACGTCAGCCAGCGCACCCGGGACATTGGATTGCGCATGGCACTGGGCGCGACTCGATCCAATGTAGTTGGGCTGGTGCTGCGGCAGGCGGTCGTGCTGCTCGCCATCGGAGTCGCTATTGGCGTGGTGGCTGCCGTTTCCGCAGGAAGCGTATTGCGCAGCTTCCTTTATGGGGTTGTTCCGTATGACGCGTGGACCATTGCGGCGGTGTCCGTGCTGTTGCTGGCCTGTGGGCTGTTCGCCAGCTATATTCCGGCGCGCCGGGCCTCAAGGATCGATCCAGTGAAGGCGCTGCGGTGGGAATAAACCGGCACTTAGCAGTTAGCACTTGGCACTTGGCAAAACCGCGGATGAGACGCTTTGGCTAAGTGCTAAATGCCAAGTGCTAAATGCCAAGCACGGATCGCTTGCTACGAATCATGATCACTCTTAAAAACGTCGAACGCAGTTACAAGACCGGAGCGGGGCAGACGTGGGTGCTGCGCCGCGTCGACCTCACCATCCATGAGGGCGAATTCATCACCGTCATGGGCCCGTCCGGGGCAGGGAAGTCGTCGCTGCTGAACGTGCTGGCGCTGCTCGACGACCAATGGGCAGGCGAATATTGGTTTGGCGAACAGCCGGTGCACCTGATGAAGCGCAAAGATCGCGCCGAGCTGGCCAAGCGCAAGATCGGCATGGTGTTTCAGAGCTATCACCTGCTGGACGATTTGACGGTGCAGGAGAACATCGACCTGCCACTGTCCTACAAAGACATCCCGCGCAGCCAGAGACAGGGCATGGTGGCCGAGACGCTGGACCACTTCCAGATCGTCGCCAAGAAAGATCTTTATCCCAACCAGCTTTCCGGCGGACAGCAGCAATTGGTGGGCGTCGCCCGCGCCGTGATTCACCGGCCGGCGCTGTTGCTGGCCGACGAGCCCACGGGCAATCTGCACTCCAGCCAGGCCAAAGAGATCATGGAGCTATTCACCAAGCTGAACCAGCGAAGGCACAACCATCGTGCAGGTGACGCACTCGGAGGTGAATGCGTCCTACGGATCGCGCACCATCCAAATGCGCGACGGCTGGCTGGTGGGCGATACCGGCAATCCGGCGCTGACGCAAAGCGGGGAGGCGGTCCGGTCATGATGGAGCGCGGGCCGGCGTCGCAGCTGATTGTCGTTATGGTGTGCGCTCTGCTGGTGTGCGCGCAAGCGCAGCAGGAGACCCCGAATGCGCCGACGCCGCAACCGGCGCCGGGTTCCACCAACATGTCCACGCCCGGCGTTCTCTCCATCCGGACACCATCGAATCTGGCGATGCCGCACTCGAACAACCCGATCAAAGCCTACACTCCTAGTACGGTCGCTAAGCCCGACCTGGCCAACTCAAACCGGCTGCAACAACTCATCCGTGATGGCAAGCTCTACATCTCGCTGCAGGATGCCATCGATCTGGCGCTGGAGAACAACCTTGATCTGGCGATAGCCCGCTACAACCTGCCGATTGCCGACACCGATATCCTGCGCACCAAAGCCGGCGGTTTCTTTCGCGGAGTCAATACCGGCGTGGTGCAGGGCACTCCGGGCGGAGGCGTCGGCGGCTTTGGGACGGGCGCTCCCAGCGGCGCGGGAGCCGGCGGCACCACGGGCGGTGCGGGCGGCGCAGGCGCGGGCGCGTCAGGACTGGTGCAGTCGACGCTTGGCATTGGAACCAACGTATCGTCTTACGACCCCATTATCACCGGCATCACCAGCCTGGAGCACCAGACGCTGCCATTGTCGAACGTCCAGATCTACGGTGTGCCGCAGTTGCAGACCAATACCGGTCTGGTGAACCTTAACTACAGCCAAGCGTTCCCCACGGGCACCAGTATCAGTCTGGAAGTGGACAATAACCGGCAGACCACCAACAGCATCTTCAACAGCCTGCTTCCGAACTTGAACTCGGCCTATCGCTTTACCATTCAGCAGCAGTTGCTGGCAGGCTTTGGGACCGGGCCGAACCTGCGCTACTTGCGCATCGCCAAGAACAACAAGAAAATTTCCGACATCGCCTTCAAGATGCAGACCGTGGCCACGGTCATCCAGGTGGCCAATATTTATTGGGACCTGGTCAGCGCCTATCAGGCTGAACTGGTTACCGAGCAGAGTTTTTCGTTCGCCCAACAAAGCCTGGACAGCGCGAAGAAGCAGCTTCAACTGGAGGCCATTCCGGAGATGGATGTGCTGCGTGCCGAGACCGAAGTCTCGAAGCGCGATCAAGACCTGACCGTCGCCAGGACGAACCTGCAGTTGCAGCAATCGTTGATCAAGAATGCGCTGACCAGGAACCTTGACGACCCCACGTTGGAGGCGATGCCGGTGGTTCCGATCGACCGGCTGGACACGGTGCAGATGGTTCCCGAGAAGCCCGCGCAGGAGTTGATTGCGCAGGCGCTTCTGGATCGGCCGGAGCTGGCGGAGACGGACATCGACCTGAACAATCGCGAGATCACGCGCAAGGCGGCGGCCAATGCCTTGCTGCCAACTTTAACGCTGGTTGGCTTTTACGCTGGCACCGGATTGGCAGGCGACCTCAACCCATTTTTTTCTGGGCCGAATCCCCCCTTGGTGCCCACCAACTGGTATGGCGCTTTTCAGGACGCCTGGAATAACTCTTCCCCGGACTACCTGGTGGGACTGAACCTGAGCATCCCGATTCGCAACCGGGTGGCCAAGGCGGACCAGTATCGTTCGGAGCTGGAGTACCGGCAAGCCGAGTTGCGCGGGCAGCAGCTGAAGAAGCAGATTCGCATCGAAGTACGCAACGCCGAATATGCGCTGGAACAGGGGCGGGCGCGGGTGCAGGCCGCACAGAAGGCGCGCGATCTCGCCGAGAAGACGTTCAACATCATGCAGAAAGAGCAAACGCTTGGCGCAGGCTCCAATTTCCAGACGCTGGCGGCGCAGCGCGATCTGGCGCTGGCCGAGTTGGATCTGGTGAACGCTAGCACGGCCTATCAAAAGTCCAAACTTGAATTGCAGCGCGCCACCGGCACTACGCTGGAAGAGAATAAAATCCAGATTCAAGACGCCGTGGATGGCATCGCACGCTGAGGGAGAGAATTTTGCCGCGGACACAAAGCCAGGCCAATACGCGGGACGCCGCCACGGAAGCGCGCGACCGGCAGCGCACCGGACGCGTGCTTGCGGCTGACGATCAACCGCACATCCTGGAGGCGCTGGAGCTGCTGCTGCGCCCCGCCGGCTTCGCGGTGGATACGGCAAAGTCTCCCGCGGCAGTCCGCGAGGCGCTGGCCAGCGAATTCTATGACGCGATCCTGATCGACCTGAATTACACGCGTGACACCACTTCCGGCCAGGAAGGCCTCGATCTGCTCTCCGAAATCGTTGCGCTCGACAGTAACATCCCGGTGATCGTGATGACGGCGTGGGGCAATGTGGGGCTGGCGGTCGAAGCCATGCGGCGCGGCGCGCGCGACTTCATCCAGAAGCCATGGGAGAACGAACGTCTGCTGGCCATCCTGCGGACGCAGGTCGAACTGCATCGCGCATTGCAACGGACGCAGCATCTGGAAGCCGAAGCCAGACTGCTGCGCGCCGAAGGCCGGCCCGACTTCATTGCCGCAGCGCCGTCGATGCAGCCCGTGCTGCAGACAATCGCGCGCATCGGCCCGTCCGACGCCAACGTGCTGGTGACCGGCGAGCACGGCACCGGCAAAGAGATTGTGGCACAAACCCTGCACGCGCTGTCGTCGCGGGCGTCGATGCCGCTGGTCGCGGTCAACACCGGCGCACTTCCGGAGGGCACATTCGAGAGCGAGCTGTTTGGTCACGTTAAAGGCGCATTCACCGACGCGCGCATGGACCGCATCGGGCGATTCGAACTGGCTGACAACGGCACCATCTTTCTCGACGAGATTGGCAATGTGCCCATGCGCCAGCAAGCCAAGCTGCTGCGGGTGCTGGAGACCGGCGAGATCGAACGCGTAGGATCGTCGCGAACCAAGCACATCAATGTGCGCGTGATCTCGGCTACCAACTCGAATTTGCAGGATGCCATTGCCGCCGGCCAGTTCCGCGAGGACCTGCTATTCCGTCTCAACACCGTTGAGATTCCCATACCGCCGTTGCGTGACCGGCGTGAAGATATCCCGCTGCTCGCGGCGTACTTCCTCAAACGCTACGCCACGCGCTATCGGGTTGCGGTCAGTGGATTCGCCGCGACCGCTCTACAGGCCATGATGCAGTACAGTTGGCCCGGCAATGTGCGCGAACTGGAGCACACGCTGGAGCGCGCCGTGCTGATGTGCCAGACGGGCGAGATTCAGGTGTCCGACCTGGGGCTGAGTGTGCAGCAACGCTCGCAAGGTCTGAACCTGGAAGAGCTCAGCATCGAAGAGGTCGAGGGCATTCTGGTCCGCAAAGCCCTGCAGCGTTTTCATGGCAATGTAAGCCAGGCGGCGGAGGCGCTGGGGTTGAGCCGTGGCGCGCTGTATCGCCGGATGGAACGTTATGGACTCTAGTTCCGGCGGCGACCCGTACTCTCCGGCGCCATCAAGTCCTAAGCTGATGCGTAGTGAGGAGTCCGGGCGCTATCATCCGCCCGCGCGGAGCCGGCGTTTCAGACCGCTGTACGAGAAACGCATCGCGCTGTTTGCCATTCTGGCGGCGCTGCCGGGCGTCACCTTTGGCACCGTTCTCATCTGGACGCACGACTGGAGCCGGGACACAAAAATCTCATTCACGGTGCTGGAGCTGTTTCTCTGGCTGGTACTGACGCTGGCTTTGCTGGATCAGATCGTCCGGCCATTGCAAACCCTGACCAACGTGGTGGGCGCGCTACGCGAGGAGGATTATTCCTTTCGTGCGCGCGGCGCCGCTCCCAACGACGCGCTGGGCGAACTGGCGCTGGAGATCAACTCGCTCGCCGACATCCTGACCGAACAGCGGGTGCAGACGATTGAGGCAACCGCGCTGCTGCGACGAGTGGTCGAGGAGATCGATACACCGCTGTTCACCTTCGATCCCGATCACGTCCTGCGGCTGATGAATGCCGCCGGTGAGCGGCTATTGCAGCAGCCGGCGGCGCGCCTGCTGGGCAAGACCGCCAGCGAACTGGAACTGAACGTGTGCTTCGAAGCGGCGAACGAGACGCTGGTCGCGCTTCCGTATTCGGCGCCCAACGCGCGCTGGATGGTGCGCAAACGCTCGTTCCGGCAAAACGGCGTGCCGCACACGCTGATTGTGCTGTCGGATGTGAGCCGCGCCCTGCGCGAGGAAGAACGCAGCGCCTGGCAAAAGCTGATTCGCGTGCTCGGCCACGAGCTGAATAATTCGCTGGCGCCCATCATCTCAATCGCTGGGAGCTTGGCGTCGCGTTTGCCGTTGGAAGAATTGCCGGAGGCGCAGAACGCGGATTTCCAGCGCGGGTTGAACATTATCGAGTCGCGCACGGCGGCGCTGCACCGCTTCCTTCAGTCCTACCGAAAGCTGGCGCAGATGCCCGCGCCGACACTGAAGCCGATTGAGTTGCGGCCGCTGGTGGAACGCGTGGCCGCTCTCGAGACCCGCGTAAAAGTCGATATCTCGCCCGGTGCCGACCTGACGCTGATGCTCGATCCCGATCTGATCGAGCAGATGCTAATCAACCTGGTGCGCAACGCCGTGGATGCCGCGTTGGAGCAAGCGCAATCGCACAAGGCCGGTGAAGCCGGCGAGCCGAAGGTGACCATGCGCTGGGAGCAGTTCGATCGCAGAGTGGCGCTGATGGTGGAGGACAACGGCATTGGGCTGCTGAATCCGAGCAACGCATTCGTGCCGTTTTACACCACGAAGCCGGGAGGCTCTGGAATTGGACTGGTGCTGTCGCAGCAGATCGCCGAGGCGCACGGCGGATCGATCGAGTTGACCAACCGTCCCGATGCGCGCGGCTGCCGGGTAAAGGTGATGCTGCCTTACCGGCATTCGTAGCGCTCGTTATGGCTTCTTTTCAGGCGACGAAGTTGCAGGCGACGGTGATTGCGCCGACGAAGGGACCGGAATATCCGGCGGCGGCTTCTGATCCACGTATTGCACGATCACGGTAATCCTTCGATTGGCCGGGTCGGAGGCGTCCTTGGCGTTGCGCGGCTGCTGATCGGCGAAGCCGCGCACCTGCGCGACCTGGTCTGCGCGCAAGCCATGCTGTTGCATCAGCCGCCGGCTGGCATTGGCGCGGTCGGCGGAGAGTTCCCAGTTGGTGTAGTTAGCGCGGGCCGAAAACGGTTGCGAATCGGTGTGACCTTCAATGGAGATTTTGTTGGGCACCTTGCCTAACTCCTCGGCAATGGTCATCATCATCTCCCGGCCATCGCCGTTGGGGTCGGTTTGTCCACTCTCGAAAAACGTGCCGTTCTTCGATTCCAGCATTTCGATACGCAGGCCTTCGGGCGTGACTGTCATCTCGATGTGGTCCTTCAGCTTGTCAAAATTGGCGACCTGGCGGATGGCTTTTTCCAACTCGGTTTTCACTTTGTCGAGGCTGTCTTTGCTGACCTCATGAGTTGGCGGCTGGTTGGTCCCGGTCAGCTTTCCCGTGCCCGCCGGGTCCTTGAAATATCCGCTGATCGCCTGCTGGATGGGCTTGCTGGTGTTCATCAGCCAGAGCACGATAAACAATGCCATCATGGCGGTGACGAAGTCGGCGTAGGCGACCTTCCACGCGCCGCCGTGATGGGCGCCGTGGCCGCTGATGCGCTTGATGACGATGGGTTGTGGGTTGGCGGCCATTCGCTTCTGTCCTAGGACGACGCTGGTGCAGCCTCAGCCGCCGCAGGCGCGGCTTCGGAACTGGCGCCTGCGGCAGCGCCGGATTGTTTGCAATGCTTCTCGAACTCCGCGAAGCTGGGGCGCAGATGCGCCGGAACGGAGCGGCGTCCCATTTCCAAAGCCAGCAAAGGTGACGTGCCTTTCATGAAAGCGATCATGGTGACGCGCAGCACGTGCAAGTACTCATGTTCTTCATGCGAGAGTTTTGCCAGGTTGGCGGCAATGGGCCCGACGAAGCCATAACACATAAGAATGCCAAGGAACGTACCCACCAAGGCCGCTGCAACTTTCTTGCCGATCTCTTCCGGAGGGCCGCCAAGAGCGCTCATGGTCATGACCACGCCGAGCACGGCGGCGACGATTCCCAGTCCAGGTAACGAATCGGCGACGCTGCTCAAGGCGCCCACCGATTGCTCCGAGTCATGGGAGTGGACGTCCATGTCGGCCTCAATCATCTGGTCGACATCGAAGGGCTCCACGCCGCCCATCAGCACCATGCGCATGGTGTCGCAGACAAAATCACGCGCGTGATGATCTTTTACGAAGTCAGGAAAAGCTCCGAAGAACTTGCTCTTGCCCGGTTCTTCAATGTCATTCTCCACCGAGTTGGGGCCCTCGCGGCGGATCTTGTTGAACATGTCGTACATCATTTTCAGCGAGTCGAGATAGCGCTTTTTGCTGAACTTGGATCCTTTGAGCACCTGGAGAATTCCATTCATCACTTCCTTAAGGGTGTGCAGAGGATTGGCTACCAGCAGCGTGCCCAGGGCGGCGCCGCAGATGATAATGGCTTCCGAGGGCTGGATGAGCACGCGGATGGGCCCGTGCTCCATGAGGAACCCGCCGATCACGGCGCCCAGAACCACTAATATTCCAATGATGGCAAACATGCTCTTCTTGGCTTTCTAAGCGTGGCTTGCTGAAAATGCCGCGGTGCCTGGGACGCGCCACTCAGCCACGGATCTGGCCGGGGACACGCCTCGCTTTCGCTTGGTCATGGCGAGATCATTGGACACGCGCCTCCATCCTCTTCTATCGGCGGAGCGGCGAAAATCTTGCGTGCACGGCGGAGGGAGCAGTTTTGCAGGGGCTAAAGCCCTGCTCTTTTCGGGCGTTTTTCGGCACGACTGAAGTCGTGCCCTGATACAAAGCGTAGCCATCCAGGAGATGACGATGCCGAGGTGACTTGGCGCGACAACTTTACTGCTGGTCGGCTACACTGGCTAACGACACAATGGCATGGTTTAAGCGCGAATCTGTTCCCCTAGACACCTCGGGCGAGAAGCGAGTCAAGACGGAAGGACTCTGGGTGAAGTGCGACCAATGTCGCCAGATCATCTGGAAAAAAGACCTTGACCAGAATTTCAACGTCTGTCCCAAGTGCGATCGCCACTTCCGCATCGATGCGCGCACTCGCCTGTCGTACCTGCTGGACGATGGCAAGTACGAAGTGGAAGACAACAACTTGGTCTCGACCGATCCGCTGAAGTTCACCGACCTGAAGCCGTATGCCGGGCGGCTGCAGCGCTCGCAGCAGGAGACGGGGCTGAACGACGCGGTCATCAATGCGCGTGGCAAGCTTGACGGGAAGCCAGTGATCGTCAGTGCCATGGAGTACGCGTTCATCGGCGGCTCGATGGGCACGGTGGTGGGCGAGATGATCACTCGCGCCATCGAGCGGGCCACGGCGCAAAAGCTGCCGCTCATCGTCGTCTCGGCCTCCGGCGGCGCGCGCATGATGGAAGGCGCCATCAGCCTGATGCAGCTGGCGAAGATCTCCGCCGCGCTGGCTCGCATGGACGATGCCAAGGTGCCATACATTTCGGTGATGACCGACCCCACCACGGGCGGCGTGACGGCGTCATTCGCAATGCTGGGCGACTTGAACATCGCCGAGCCGGGAGCGCTCATCGGATTCGCCGGGCCACGCGTGATCGAACAGACGATTCGCCAGAAGCTGCCCGAAGGCTTCCAGCGCAGCGAGTTTCTGCTGGAACATGGAATGCTGGATGGCGTGGTGCGGCGCCACGAGCTGAAGGCTTACATATCGCGGGCGCTGGACTTCATGAAGCTTCCGGCGCACTGAGATGCTGGCATGAAGATTCTTATCCTCACTACCGATCAAGAGCTCGCTCTGTTGCGGCAACACGTGCTGGAATCCGCCGGGCATGAGGTGCTAGCGCTCTGTACCGAGAGGGAAGCGCTGGAAGCGGTAGAAAACCAGGTGCCATTCGACGTCGCACTGATCTGCCATCATCTGCCCAATGCTACGGCGCGTAAGATCATCCGCATCGTTCGAGACGAAAAGCGTGAAGGCAAGGTGATTTACATCTCGCACATCTACGGGGAATGGCCTGAAGTGGAAGCCGATCGCTACGTGGTCGGCTCCGATGGTCCCGATGCTCTCCTCCGCGTAATAGCTGAAACCGGTCCTCCAAAAGCCGCAGCTTGACTCTTTTAACAGATGCTCCCTTTCGCCGGTCCCGCCGTAGTGCTAACCTTGTCGGCGCGATGTCCGACGCTGTCAATCAACTCATGCAACGGGGCGCTGAGGCGAAGAGAAGCCAGCGCTACGCCGACGCCAGGCAGGATTTATTACAGGCGATTGGTCTCTTGCGCCAGCAACCTGCGAGTGTCGAGTTGGCGCAAGCGCTTCGGCTGCTGGGAGAAGTCGAGAGAAAGCTGCACGACAACGCGGCTGCACGCCAGCACTATGAAGAAGCAGTAGCTCTCTACCGCGAGAATGCGGACCGTCTGGCGCTGGCGCATACGGTTCGTCATCTTGGCGACCTGTATCAGGAAGGCCACCATCCTGAACTGGCTGAGCCGTGCTACCGCGAAGCCCTCGAGCTCTATCGCGCCTGCGCGGACGCTCCTCCACTCGATCTGGCGAACGCCATCCGCAGCATGGCAGTACTGAAAAGTGAGACCGGAGAAACGCAACAGGCGAGAACGCTTTGGCAGGAAGCCCGGGACCTTTACGCGCAGGTCAACGTGGCCCAAGGCGTGGCTGAAAGCTCGGCGCGGCTGACTCGTCTAGCTGAATAAGCTCCAATCGTCCCCATCGAGATCGGATCACGCGGCATCATCGCCCGTCTGCTCCGATTTCTGCTGCACTGAAGTAAAAATCGTGTTACAAAGAATGCACAACTTCCGTTGCACCGTGGTGTCTAATCAGGTAGCGGCGGAAGGATTTGAGATCGAGCATGGGCCGGCGCCAGCCGCCGGTGGGGGAGGTGCCACATGGATCTGATTACGATCGCTGTGGTAGGCGTTATCGTTGTGAGTTACGTGATTGGTTCGTTGACGAGCTCGGTGGAAACTGAGCAGAAACTGCCGCACCGTTACTAAGCAGCGGCGCAAGATCACTAAAGGCGCGGTGGAAGCATATCGGCTTGCCGCGCCTTTGCTTTGTCCGCCGGCCAGGTGCTGACATTTTAGTGTTGCCGGACACAAATCCCTCAGTGCCGGCGGGCAACGCGTCCCGCGACTGCTGACGAGTCAGCTACAATCAAGCGAGCATCTGCGGTTTGCGAGCGCCCTGTGACTCATGCCTGGCACGACATCTCTCCCGGCGAAAAACTGCCGCTGGAGTTCTATAGCGTCATCGAAATTCCCTACGGCTCGAATGTGAAGTACGAGCTCGATAAAGGGAGCGGCCTCATCAAACTGGACCGGGTGCTTTACTCCGCGGTGTATTATCCCGCGAACTACGGATTCATTCCGCAGACGCTGGCCGAGGACGGCGATCCGCTCGACGTTCTGGTTCTGTGCCAGCAGCCGGTGGTGCCGCTCACCCTGATCTATGCGCGCGCCATCGGCCTGATGACCATGATTGATTCCGGCAAGCGCGACCATAAGATCATCTCCGTCGCCACTCAGGATCCGGAGTTCAATACCTACAGAGAAGCCGCCGAGATGCCGGAACATCGTCTGGCCATGCTGCGGCGCTTCTTTCTGGACTACAAGCAACTGGAGAAGAAAGCCGTCGAAGTCGACGAGATTCTACCCGCGAAGGATGCGTTTCCCGTCATCGAGGACGCGCTGGTTCGCTACAGCGAACAGCGGCGCAAAGGCTTCGGCAAGGGACATTAAATCAAGAAGGTAATAAGAAGCCGCTTCGACCGGTACAGTACTGGGTCAGTGGTGTGGTCCGGCGGAGCGGCTTCAATCTTGCAGTCAATCGCAACCCTACGGCAACGTCGGCGTGTATAAGTCGCGCGCGCGATAGGTCCGGTACGACCAATCGTTGGATTGCAACTGGTAAACGATGTTGCCGCTCAAGTCCGTTTCGGTCGACTGCGCGGCGTCCTGCGGCAGATAGAGTAAGCCGTTGCCGAAGCTGGCGTAAGTAAAATTGGGCGGCGAATACAGCAACTGCGCGCTTCCCAGAGCGTCCGAGTACTGGCCAAGATCGGCGAGCAGTTGGATGTAGACGGTGCGTTGTGGCTCGGATACCGACAACACCATGCCGCGGCTATTACCAGTGCCGCACTCTTCATGGCGGGTATTGCCGTCATCGAAGACGGTGAAGGTTTCAGTTATTCCGGCCTGCGTCTGAAATGCCGGATCATGCTGGTGGGTGAACCAGGGAAAAACCTGAGGATTGCCGCAGTACTGTTGCGGAGGATTCAAGACGGTGAAGTCGCCGTACGGTCCCATCTTCCACATCACGCTGCCGTTTCCCTGTCCGTTGTCATAATTCACCTTGAACACCCAATCCTGGGCGCGCTCGGAGAGCAGGATATTTCCGTCCGAGGTAAGTTGGGCGGCGTTGGCGTGGGTCCAGTCGTTGGCGGTAGTGTAACTCTCATTGAACGGCGGACAGCCTTCCGACAAGTGATAACACAGGTCGTCGAGGGTAGCTTCGCGGCTCAGGTCCTGGTTGGTGAACGAATCCCAGGCCCACAGCAACTGCATGTTGTGGTCGAGGACGAGAATCATGTCGCCCAGAATGTCAACCGGGTGCTGCGGCGTCCCGCCCTGATACATCGTGGACGTCTCATCGCGAGAGCCCAGAATCAGAAGATTGCCGTTGGGCAGGCGCCGGGTCTCGTGATTGTTGAGCCCGGTGAGAGTGGGAAAGCCTTTGGCGGCCAGTTGCTCGTTGATGATCTCGACGTTGGTCCCCAAGGTCTGGTTGCCGGCCAAGTCCCATTCCGCAAGAGCGGTATACGACATGGTGAAGTAGTTTCCGCCGATCTCCATGCGCGTCAGCAGCGAAGGGCCATTGTGATACCACAGGATGTTCCCCGACAGATCCGTAGCAGCGGGCCAATACTGAAAGATCTGGCCGTCCGTCGGGACAAGAGAGAAAATCACCACCGGGAAGTTGGCATCGTGGCCGGTGGCTGGAATGTTGACCGTCATTTTCTCGTTGACGGGAAAATTGTTCGGCAAACGCCCGGGTGTGAAGTTGAGGGTGGGGCCGCTGTTGAAGTAAGTGTTGCTGTACTCCTCCCAGTGCATCTGGTACTCGGTGGCCGGCAGCATCCCCGCCACCAGGAAGTTGGCGCTGGAAGAAGAGCAGGGCACCGAGTTGGTGGTGCTGCTGGCTTGCGAACCATTCTGGTTGAAGCGGACACGGATGGAATGGCCGACAGTACACGGTCCCGCGCTGAACAGGGCCACCAGCGGGTGGTTCGTGGTGTTCACGGCTGATCCGCCGGGAGCCGTCACGATGGGCAGCAACACATACTGCTGCGAGACCGGCTGATAAATGATGTAGGGCGGCGACGTGATGTCGCGCACTACCACCGTCACGACATAGGTTCCTTCCACCGTCCATGGTACCCAAACAAAGGAATTAGGAAGCTGAAAGTCGCGCACGATTTGCTGCTGACCTTGCAACGCGGCGCTGAACTGATAATCGTAGGTGTGTCCCTGTTGGCCGCCCGTTATCGTTGCGGTCCAGGTTACGTTGGTGTTCAACGGAGCCGGGCTGGGAACGCTGGGACTCAGCGTGATGCTGACGGTTGGCGGTCTGGTCGCGGCCGCAGCCGCGCCCGACAGCAAACTTAGCCCGAGGACAAGTGAGATACAGACGCAAAATATCTTACACACAGGCATGCTTCCAGTGCTCATCATTTGCGATGCATTCCTTTTGGTGAGTTGTAGACGAAGTGAGACCGTCGTTTTGCTTGCAGCGCTAAAGAGGTGAGGACACTATACACCTAAATCGCGGGACGACTTCAATGAATGTCGCCGCGCGATGTTGAGAACCTGTGACTATTTTTGGAGGGACAGCGTCGCAGCTTTCGGCGGCTACTTGCCCGGCTTCCATTTGTTGAGGAACGCCAGCAGGTCCTGCGGCGCCAGCGAGCGGGCTTTCTCGAACTCGCCGCCTTGCTGGCTGTAGAGCAGCTTGCCGTTGCTGTCGAGCACGGCCAGCGCCGGAATGCCTTTCTTCATCGGCACATGATATTGCTGCATGATGTCCTGGTTCTTGTCGCCCTCGCCCACATCCACGTGCACCACTTCGTAGTTGCGTTGCAGAACGCCGGCCAGGTCGGGACGATGAAACGCCAGGTCGAGGACGTGGCAGTCGTAGCACCAGTTGGCGCCAAAGACGATGATCACGTTCTTGTGCTGCTTCGCCGCCAGCGCCAGGGCCTGCTGGATCTCGGCGTGGGCATCGAGTCCGGGCGCATAGATCACTTTGCTGGTGGAAGTGGGCTGCTGCAATTGCGCCGCCTCGCTGCGCTTGGAGGCGACCAGCTTCCAGCCTCCATTCTGCTGCTGCCACAGTTGTCCCTCGGTGACATAGAGGACGTGTTCGCCAGGGGCCGAAGAAGATTGCACCTCAGCCTGAAAGACGATCTGCTGCGCGCCCGCTTGCGGCGACTCCGACCGCACGATGTCGATCTTCATGCGCCGCGGCTTCAGGCCCATCCAGAAGGCGATTTCGGTGGCGGTGCTGCTGTCGCCCGCTGCCGTCATGACCCGGGCCGGCGGATCGCTGCTATAGAGCGCACGCAAGGCCGTAACATTGCCCGCGATGACGGCGGCCTTCCATTGTTCGAGCGGCGGAAAAGGCGCGGCGGATTGCGGAGCGGGTTGTCCCACAGCGTGAGATAGAGTGGCGGCGAGCGTGATCAGCAGCAAAGCGAATGTGCGGTAAAGAAAATTCATTATTTTCCCAAAAAGAGTTTCGACCCCAAGCCTGCCGTCCCTACGGGACTCAGGTCAAATCTAGGTCAACTCATTGCACCGCTGAAGCGGTGCTCCACCCTCAGCTCAACCAGCAGCCCTGAATCTGCTCAATGTCCCCCGTGGTACGGATGGCCCTGCAAAATGGTGAAGCCGCGGTAGAGTTGCTCCAGTAAGACGACGCGCGCCAGTTCGTGGGGCAGCGTGATCTTGCCGAACGAGAGCATGCTGTCGGCAGCTGACCGCGTCGCATCACTCCAGCCATCGGCGGGGCCGACGGCGAACAGCAGCTCCTGCGTACCGTGAGACTGGTGGTACTGGAGGAAGTTAGCGATCTCCTCCGAAGTGAGCTGGCGACCGCGCGAATCCAGCAGCACCAGCACCGGACGGGTGCGACCGGCGCTCTTCTCCACCAGCTTGAGCAGTGCGGTCTCCGATAGCAACTCGCGGGCATCGCAGGCCGCGAAGCGCGCGAGCCGTTTCAGATATTCCGCCGTCAACGATTGAATTGGCGGGCTCTTGGTGCGGCCAATCCATGCAATGTGAAGTTTCACGACCCGGAACTCTTGCGCGTGCGCTTGGCTGGAGCAGGTTTGCGGGACGCAGATTTCGCCTGCGTCTTGCTCGATTTGGCTGCCACGCGCTTCGAGGCTTTACGTGCCGCAGGCTTGCGCGCAGGCTTCTCCAGGTCAGATAGCTCGACGTGTGTGGCCGTCTTCCACAGCCGTTCCAGACCGTAGAACTTGCGCGCGCTCTCAGAGAAAATGTGGACGACGAAATCCACGTAGTCCATTAGCAGCCAGTCGGCCTGGGTATAGCCTTCAGTGTGCTTAGGCTGAACTCCAATGGCGCTCAGCTGGTGGTCGATCTCATCGGCGATGGCCTGCACCTGGCGCGGGTTTGCGCCCGAACACAGCAGGAAATAATCGGTGAAGCCGCTGGAATGTTCATCCAGGTGCAGGACGGTGATGTCCTCGGCCTTTTTCTCCTGACAGGCGTGCACGGCAAGGGCAACCTGCGATCTCAATTCATTTTTCTTCATGCAATAGGATCCGCCATTCGCTATTCGCCTTTCGCTCCTCGTAAACCTTCATGATGCGACCGCGTTCAAATCGGATGTGCCGCCCCCGAGGGGGCTCAGGTCCACATGGGGCGCCTACCCAGCGCTGAAGCGCTGGGCTATCTTCTTCCGTCCCGCAAGGCGGGACTCGATTGTCGCGCTTCGAAGCTCTCTCGCCAACAAATGCCGATATGAGCTTCACGCAAAATCAACTAAAGCAATCCCTCATCCCTAAACCATCAGTCACTAAGAAAGTTCTGAATGACTCGCCGCAGGGGCTAAAGCCCGGCTGATTTTCCGATGCTTGCGGCACGGCTGAAAGCCGTGCCCTTTCAAAGCCAGGAGCTAATCAGAGCTTCCCTCACCACTAGCACCTAATCCCTGACCACTTTTTTCCGGTACAGCCGTTCCTTTTGGATGTAGTCCGCCACAGCCTCGGGTACCAGCCGTTTCAGTGCAGCGCCGCGATCTACCGCCGCGCGGATCTGCGTGGCCGAGACATTCTCGTGCGTCTCCGGCAGCATGTGCAACGTCACTCCCGGCAGCACCAGAGGTCCCGACATCTTCTGTTTGCGGAATAGCTTCGTCACCTCAGCCCGCGGCCGCAGCTTTTCCGGAAGCGACGACGCCACATCCGCCAGCGAATATCCCGGACGCGCCGCCACGATGAATTCGCACTCCGCCAGTAGTTCCTCCGCCTGGTGCCACTTGGCGATATCGCGGAAGGCATCCATCCCAATCAAGAAGTATAAGTGGTCGCTCTTGCCCATAGTCTTTTTCACGCGGCGCACGGTATCGATGGAGTAACTCGGCCTGCGTTCCTTAGCCGGCCGCTCGGGATCGGGCGCCTCAAGCAGCGACGGCACGAAGGCTTTCTCGCTGGCCACCGCCAAGGCAACCATGGCGTAGCGGTGATAGAAGGAGGTGATCGGCATCTTCTGCTTGTGCGGCGGAATATCGGCAGGAATGAACCAGACCTGCTTCAAGGCAAACCTTGCAGCCGCGGCGCGGGCCACAACAATGTGTCCGCGATGAACAGGATCGAAGGTGCCGCCGAAGATTGCGATATTCATGCAGGGTGTCTGTACAGTTTCCGTGTTCCGACGGCGGGATGCAAGGGGCTGGGCAAGGATTTCACGATCAGAAGCTAAAGCCCGGAAGTTTATTAAGCCATGTTCGGCACGACTAAAGAGGCTGCAGAAAAATTCGAAAAGCGGATCCCTCGTCGACCTAAGAGACTGTGTCGCAGCCCGGTGTCGCCGCTCTGCGGCTCGCATTTCTTCTTACTTCGAGCGTGGGCTACGGCCACGCCTGAACCCATCGCGCCGCTGCGCGGCTGTTTTGATCCCTATTTCCGGCGTTTATTCCACCCACAAATTTCTTCGTCAATCGCGACACAGTCTCTGAAGGCCCGCTCTACCCGAACGCGGAGGGTGCCGGCAACAAGAGGGGTCCTTCGACTCGTCCGCCGCGGTGGACTCCCTCAGGATGACACCTCGAAGGTTAATGATGTTTTGCTGTCGCGGCTCGGGAGGACGATTCAAGAGAGAGTGCGGACTGCGCACGGGAGGACAGAAGGAAGTGAAAATGGGGACCTCGGTCGCGGCGCTTTACCATGATGATCGCGCCGTTCTGGACCTTCGTCGAGGGGGAGCGAAACCTCGCTGATCACGTCAATTGCAAAACCAAGGCAAATAGCCGCTAGAGCGCTCCGGAACGGGCGCGTGGAGAAGACGCCCTTGCAAGGATAGGCTTTGGCTCCTCAAACGACTGGCTCCGCCCTGAAGGCGTTGCGCGAAGCCTAGGGAATAGCGTTTTGGCGACCGCGGCGCTGGCAGCCCTGTGGCGCACCTCGAAGCTAAAGGCTGGGAGGCGCGCGTCGGCTTTTGACATGATGGCCCCAAATGGAGTAAAAACGAATCAGCATTCGCGTTTTGGCTCCGTTTTTGGAAATTCTTGTAGAAGAATGGCAGTTCCTGTTTCCCAAATGTGGACGGTCGCGTCCTACGTCCTAAAGCAGCGCCTTCGCGGACGCCAGCGCTACCCCCTCGTCCTCATGCTCGAGCCCCTCTTCCGCTGCAATCTGGCCTGCGCCGGCTGCGGCAAAATTCAGTATCCCGCGCACGTGCTCAAGCAAAATCTCTCGCCCGCCGAGTGCTTCCGCGCAGTCGACGAGTGCGGCGCGCCCATGGTCTCCATCCCCGGCGGCGAGCCCCTGATGCACCCCCAGATCGCCGAGATCGTCGACGGCCTCATCGCGCGCAAGAAGTACATTTATCTCTGCACCAACGCGCTGCTGCTGCGCGAGAAGCTCGACCTCTTCACGCCGAGCAAGTACCTGACGTTCTCCGTGCACATGGATGGCGAACGCGAGAAGCACGACTTCTCCGTCTGCCGCGAAGGCGGATTCGACGCCGCGCTCGACGGCATGAAGGAAGCGCTCCGCCGCGGATTCCGTGTTACCACCAACACCACGCTCTTCGACGGCGCCGACCCCGTCAGTGTTCGCCGCTTCTTTGACGAGATGATGGAGCTCGGCGTCGAGGGCATGATGCTCTCCCCCGGCTACTCCTACGACAAGGCGCCCGACCAGAAGCACTTCCTCGGCCGCGCCCGCACCCGCCGCCTCTTCCGCACCATCCTCGCGAACCGCAAAAAGAATTGGGTCTTCAACCAGTCGCCGCTCTTTCTGGAATTCCTCATGGGCAAGCGCGACTACCCTTGCACCGCGTGGGGCATGCCGACCTTCAACCTTTTCGGCTGGCAGAAACCGTGTTACCTCTTGCAGGACGGCTACGCCGACACCTTCGACGAGCTGATGCGCGAGACCGAGTGGCACAAGTACGGTACCGAGTCCGGCAATCCCAAGTGCGCCAATTGCATGGTCCACAGCGGATACGAAGCCTCCGCCGTGCACGATACCTTTGGCTCGTGGAAGGGATTTCTCGCGACCGTCCGCGCGACCATTTCGACGCAATATAAGGATAATGAAGCCCTAGCCATGCTGAATGAAAAAATCCAGCCGGTGCATGAATACAATCCGCTGGTGCAAATAGGCAAATCGTAAAAGCCTTTCATCACAGAGGACACCGAGAGCACGGAGAAACAAGAATAGGTTCCTTAATTTGCTGTCATGCCCACACGTTCGCAACTAAAGAATCTTCTCGTTCTGATCGCTTGTTGCATTGCAGCCTATCTCTCGTTCGTGTCTTTCGGCGGCTATCTTGTATTTGGATTTCGGAACTTCTCCGAATTCTGCTTGATCGGGGCTCCATTGTTTGCGTTACCAGTTGCCCTGTTAGGGTTCCGATATATATGGACCAGCGTAGCCTTGTTTCTGGTTATCATGATTCTTTTCTTTGGCGTTCAGATCTATCACCTCGGACCACCTTGGAACAAGGTGCTGCACAACGGCACTCAGTTTTACAAGTTTCTCGCGGTCACTGTCTTGTTGGCCGTAGCTGCCGGACTTGAAGGTCACCGGGCGGCATTGTCAACGGATAGTTCCGGGAAGATTATTTGATCTACCTCCGTGCTCTCCGTGTGCTCCGTGGTGAGTAGAAACTCTGGCGAACAGCGAAAGGCGAACAGCGAGAATGTCCGAACCACAGCATAACCTCACCGTCGATCACCTTGAAGTCGTTGATGGCCGCGATCGCGACCAGATCGAAGGCTGGATTCCCGATCTCGCCACCGAAGCCGAGCTCCGCGCTGCCCTCGAGCAGGCCTTCGACTATCGCGGCGACGTCACCATTACCTGCAAAGACGGATCGCGCGTGGAAGGCTACATCTTCGACCGCCGCAGCGGCGCGACCCTCGCCGAATCCGTCGTCCGCCTCATCCCGAAAGATTCTCCGCAGAAGATTTCCATCCCTTACTCCGACATTGCCGCTCTCGCCTTCACCGGACGCGACACCGCCGCCGGCAAAAGCTGGGAAGTCTGGGTCCGCAAGTATTGGGAGAAAAAAGCCGCCGGCGAAAAGCACATCGCGCTCGAGCCGGAAAATCTCGACTAGTCGGTTTGTCAAAGATCGCTAACTGCTGAAAGCCGGGGGTGAAAATCACAACCTATAATCAACATAGCGTTGGCTCCTTTCCCGAGCCTCTGGTGTTTTTCCTACCTCAGAGTACTCGCTCGAATCGAGCCAACGTCGTTATCAAATCGAGCGGAGCGCAGCGGAGTCGAGGGACCCCTATACGGCCATCACAGTAGGGGTCCCTTCGGCAGGCTCAGGGCAGGCTCTTCGACTCCGGCGCGCAACGGAAGCGCGCCTTCGCTCAGGATGACACAGTTTCTCTTTCATGTAATGGCCTCTCTTATCAAAACCGTGATCCTGAAAGAAGGCATGCCCAGCGTGGAGCAGGCCCGCGCCCGGCTGCACGGGGAAATCCGAAGCGCGCAGCAAGCCGGCGTGAAACTGCTGAAGCTGGTACACGGCTACGGTTCCACTGGAGTCGGCGGAGACCTGCGCATCGCATTGCAGTCAACCTTGCGGCAGATGGCGGCGAAGGGCGAAATCCGCGACTGCATCTACGGCGAGAACTGGCGAAAGTCCGACGAACGCAGCTGGGAGCTGCTGAAACGCATGCCGGAGCTGAAGGCCGACAGCGATCTGGGCAAAGGCAACAAGGGGATCACGATCGTGATTCTGTGAAGCGAATGGCGCTGCGTTAGCGCTGTATGCTTTGTATCAGGGCACGACTTCAGTCGTGCCGAAATGTTACCAGAAAAAAATCAGGTCTTTAGGCCCTGAGGTTCTATCCGAAAGCGCAAGAGCGACCGCCAGGGCCAGCGAGGGACTACGTATTCAGGGGCTGAAGCCCGGCCTTACTCTGTCCGCCGTTCGGCACGGCTAAAGCCGCGCCCTGATACAAAGCAATTCACGTGGAGCAATCGCGATATTGGAATCTTTACGAATGCTAGTTCCCGCACTGCCCTATAATTTTCATCTAAACTTCTCCTTCGCCCTAATGTCCATCATCCCCCTACTCTCGAGGCCTGCCTAGCCTATGAGCGTCGCCGCTCCAGCCATCGCTGTCGCGATCAAGCCTGCCCCGCCGCCGCATGGCGCAGTAGCTGCCTGCTTTCTGGCGGGCGTGTGCACCTATCTGAACATGTACTGCACCCAGCCGCTGCTGCCGCATTTGCAGCGCATCTACCACGTCTCGGAAATCGACGTCAGCATGACGGTCAGCGCCACCATCCTGGCGGTCGCGCTGGTTGCGCCTTTCGTCGGCCTGATGGCGGAGTCCGTCGGCCGCAAGAAGGTCATCGTACCCTGCCTGTACGCGCTCACCGTGCCCACCCTGCTGGCGGCAACGTCGCACACCTTGGGCCAGCTCATCTTCTGGCGCTTCATGCAAGGAGTGTTCGTGCCCGGCGTGGTCGTGGTCATCATGGCCTACATCTGCGAGGAGTTTGCCGGCGCCCATGTCGGCCGGGCCATGTCCGCTTACGTTTCGGGCAGCGTGCTGGGCGGATTCGGCGGACGCTACATCTCGGGCCTGGTGACGCAACATTTTCGCTGGGAGCACGCGTTTCTCGTCATCGGAATCATCAACCTGGCGGGCGCGGTAGTGGTGCAGCACACCTTACCCGAGCCGAAACATTTCGTACGCGCGACCAATGTGCGCAACTCCGTGGTCGAGATGCTGCACCACCTGCACAATCCGCAACTGCTCGCCGTCTATGGAATGGCATTCGCGGTGCTGTTCTCGCTGGTCGGCGCATTCACTTACACCAATTTTCACCTCGCACGGCCGCCGTACGATCTGAACTCGGGACAACTGGGCAGCGTCTTCTTCGTGTATCTGCTGGGAGTCGCCATCACGCCGCTGTCGGGAAGGTTTCTCGATCACTATGGAATGCGACGGACGGCGGTGCTCGCCACCGGCTTCACCACCACGGGCTTGCTGCTGACGCTGTGCCATCCCTTGCCGCTGATCATCGCCGGGCTGGCATTGTTCTCTTCCGGCATCTTCATCTTCCAGGCGGTGGGAACGGTGCAGACGGGAGTGGTCGCCGGCCGTTCGCGATCGTCGGCCGCGGGACTTTATGTGACGTTCTATTATGTCGGCGGAAGTTTGGGAGCGATCGTGACCGGCTGGGCCTGGGCCGCCGGCGCATGGCGCGCCTGCGTTTGGCTGCTGATGGGCGTCGCGTGGTTGGGACTGGTGCTGGGATTCGCCAGCAGCAGGGAGACAGCCGTCGGCTCTCAGGCGAAACCCGTTTGTGAAAGCGAGACTCCGCAATCCGTCGTCGGCGAGCCCTCCTAACGTATTGCCGAATGGCTTGGTAACAGGGCACGGCCTTCGCAGGCCGCCGAAAAAGCCCACTTCCGAAAGCTTTGTAACAGGGCACGACTTCAGTCGTGCCCTGATACAAACCCGGAGGATGCTTTCGACTCGGTGGGAAATTGATCGTCGCAGCTAACACCAAGGGCGGCATCGCTGCCGCCCTTCCGACGAGGCTGAAGCCCCATATCTAAGATGTGCTTCTTCGGCACGGCTGAAAGAGCCTGCCCTGAGCTTGCCGAAGGGTGCCCTTTCAAATTGCCCTTCTGACAACTAGCCACTGGCCACTGTTTCTACGTTCCTTCGTTCCAGCTGGCCAGGTATTCTTCCTGCTCGGGCGTCAGGCGATCGATCTTTACGCCCATTGACTCCAGCTTCAGCCGCGCGACTTTCTTGTCCAGCTCTTCCGGAACTGCGTAAACCTTTTTCCCCAGCGAGCTGTGGTTCTTCACCAGATACTCGACCGAGAGCGCCTGATCGGCGAAGCTCATGTCCATCACTGACGGCGGATGGCCTTCAGCAGCCGCCAGGTTGATCAGGCGGCCTTCGCCCAGCAAGTTGATCTTGCGGCCGTCCTTGATCGAGTACTCTTCGACGAAGTTACGCGTGGTGCGCTTCGACGACGACATCTTCTCCAGCGCCGGAATATCGATCTCGACATTGAAGTGGCCGGAGTTGGAAACGATGGCTCCGTCCTTCATCACGTCGAAGTGTTGCTGGCGCAGCACGCTCTTGTTGCCGGTGACGGTGCAGAAGACGTCGCCGATCTTCGCGGCTTCGTCCATGCTCATCACGCGGAAGCCGTCCATGACCGCCTCGATCGCCTTGGTCGGATCGATTTCGGTGATGATGACTTCTGCGCCCAATCCGCGCGCGCGGCTGGCCAATCCGCGGCCGCACCAGCCATAACCGGCGACCACGAACTTCGAGCCGGCGAGCAAGAAGTTAGTCGCGCGCACGATGCCGTCGATGGTCGACTGTCCCGTGCCATAGCGGTTGTCGAACAGGTGCTTGGTGTCGGCGTCGTTGACGGCGATGATGGGATAGCGCAACACGCCCTGCTTCGCCATGGCGCGCAGACGGATGATGCCGGTGGTCGTCTCTTCGGTGCCGGCGATGACGCCGTCCAGCACATCGGTGCGCTTGGTGAGCGCGATGGTCACCAGGTCGGCGCCGTCATCCATGGTGATGTGCGGCTTGTGGTCCAGCGCCGACATGATGTGCGAGTAGTACGTATCGTTGTCCTCGCCCTTGATGGCGAAGACGGGGATGTTGTAGTCGCGAACCAGGCAGGCCGCGACATCATCCTGGGTGGAGAGCGGATTGGAGGCGCACAGCACAACTTCGGCGCCGCCATCGCGCATGGTGATGGCCAGGTTGGCGGTTTCAGCCGTGACGTGCAGGCAGGCGGAAACGCGAATGCCCTTCAGCGGCTGGCTCTTGATGAAGTCCTTGCGGATGATTTGCAGGACCTTCATGGATTGGTTGGCCCAGTCAATGCGCTTCTTGCCCATATCGGCAAGAGCAAGGTTGGCGATGTCGCCGGCGACGCGAGTGGTTGTGCTTGACATTAGTCTCCTAAGAACGGTTTCGAGTTTCGAGTTACGAGCCGGCAGGCTAAACACGGTGCCCCAGGTTCGCGTCCTTTGTTTGGACGCTAACCTGGGCCCACGTTAGCCCAAAAGATGGGCGAACGTGGGGCACCTAGCCACTGTTTACTTCGCTGCCTGTGCGCTCCTCTGCGCGTTCGCGCCCGCCAGCCCCGCCTGCTCGCGCAGCGCCGCAGCCTTGTCGGTCGCTTCCCAGGTGAAGTCCGGATCGTTGCGGCCGAAGTGTCCATATGCGGCGGTCTTGCGATAGATCGGGCGGCGCAGGTTCAGCGACTCCATGATGCCCTTCGGCGTCAGCTTGAAGTTCGCGCGAACCAACTCGGCAATTTTGCTTTCATCGATCTTCGCGGTGCCGAAGGTTTCGATCAGCACGCTGACCGGCTCAGCCACGCCGATGGCGTAAGCCAACTGCACCTCGCAGCGGTCCGCCAATCCAGCAGCCACAATGTTCTTGGCGATGTGCCGCGCCATGTAGCAGGCCGAGCGATCGACCTTCGTCGGATCTTTGCCGCTGAACGCGCCGCCGCCGTGACGTCCCATGCCGCCGTAGGTATCGACTATGATCTTGCGGCCCGTCAGTCCGGTATCGCCCATCGGTCCACCGATAACGAAACGCCCCGTCGGATTGATGTGGTACTTGGTGTTCTCGTCCAGCATTTTCTCGGGCAGCGAAGCCTGGATGACATGCTTCAGGATGTCGGCGCGCAAGTCTTCATTGGAAACCGTCTCCGAGTGCTGGCTGGAGATGACGACGGCGTCGATGCGGACCGGCTTGTGGTTCTCGTCGTATTCCACTGTGACTTGGGATTTGCCGTCGGGCCGGAGGTAGGGAAGCATACCGTTCTTGCGGACTTCAGTGAGGCGCTCGCACAACTTGTGCGCCAGGAAGATTGGCGTCGGCATGTAGTTGGCGTTTTCGTTGCAGGCATAGCCGAACATCATGCCCTGATCGCCGGCGCCGCCGGTGTCAACGCCCATGGCGATGTCGCCGGACTGCTTGTTGATGCTGGAGATGACCGCGCAGGTGTTGGAGTCGAAGCCGTAGAGCGCGTTGTCATAGCCGATCGAGGCGACCACGCCCCGCACCAGCGTCTGGAAATCGACATAAGCTTTGGTGGTGATCTCGCCGGCGATGACCACCAGCCCGGTTGCGGTCAGCGTCTCGCAAGCCACGCGGCTGTAAGGGTCTTCTTTAATGCAGGCGTCGAGGATCGCGTCGGAGATCTGGTCGGCGATCTTATCGGGGTGACCTTCGGTCACCGACTCGGAGGTAAACAGATAGTGTTTCTTAGGCAAAATTCGAACTCCTTTTTATTGTCCGCCGCTGGCGGGAGCGACTCGAGCTGGACACAATGGTACCGCGGTCAGTTGTGACCTATCGAAGAGGATAGCGAGCAACTGGGAAACTCCCAATATTTTACGGCCAAAGGGCAGCTTTCGGCCAGCTAAAGGGCAAAATCGGCATTGAAGGTTTGTTGGGCTGCGCCCTTCGTCATCTTTGCAGTGTCCGTAAACATGTCCCTCCATCGTTACTAGCCATGAATCGCCGGCACCGTCCCAACCATCTTTGCTCACTATGGCCCAGTAAAGCGGGCAAACGAGTTGGAGGATCGCGAAGTGGAGACTAGTCGAAATCAAGAAACCGGCGCGGCGTTTCCGAGCCAACGCGTGGTTGTCATCGGCGGTTCGTCCGGCATCGGGCTGGCGGTGGCACAGCAGGTTGTGGCGTTGGGGGGCAATGTCGTCATTGCTTCCAGCAATGCGCAGCGGATTCAGCAGGCTGTCGCAAGCCTGGGTGCAAGGGCTGAGGGGCGCACACTCGACCTTGCCGACGAACAGGCTATTCAGACCTTCTTTCAGAATACCGGCAGCTTCGATCACCTGATTTTCACGGCCGGCGATGCGCTGCAGCTGAATGAACTGGCGGCGGCCGATCTCCAGAAGGCGCGGCAGGCTTTTGAGTTGCGCTATTGGGCAGCGCTGGCCGCAGTCAAGTATGGCAGCTCTTATATTCGGACAGGCGGCTCCATCGTGCTGACCACGGGCATCGCAGGCCTGCGTCCCCGCAAAGGATGGGTCTTCGGCGCCAGCGTCTGCGGCGCGGTTGACGCCCTAACTCACGCTCTGGCGATAGAACTGGCGCCCTTGCGCGTGAATGCAGTATCGCCCGGCGTGGTGCGTACAAACCTCTGGCAGAACATACCGGACCAGGAGCGCGAAAGTATGTACGTGAGTGTAGGCAAAAGCCTCCCTGTAGGCCGGGTGGGCGAGGCCAGCGATATCGCCAAGGCTTACCTCTTCCTGATGCAGGAGGAATTCAGCACCGGCCAGATCGTCGTCGTCGACGGTGGAACAGTTCTGGTCTGAGTTTCCTGGAGGGTTGAGACGGATTATCGCAGGGCCGCTTGCAGCGCGATCAACTGGTCGAGAAGCTCGGGCAGAAGCTTCAGGTCGAGCGCGTTGGCGCCGTCGGACTTTGCTTCAGCAGGATTGTCGTGGACTTCGAGGAAGACGCCGTCTACGCCCGCTGCTACCGCCGCGCGTGCCAGCAGAGGGATGAATTCCGGCTGGCCGCCGCTTTGTACCCCATCCTGCATGGGTGCCCCGTTCCAGCTTTCCTTTGGCTGGGGCGGGTCAGTTGCTGGCCCAGCCGACGGCAATTGCACCGAATGTGTCGCGTCGAAGACCACCGGCGCGAACCTGCGCATGATGGCCAGCGAGCGCATATCGACGACCAGATTGTTGTAGCCGAAGCTGGAGCCACGCTCGGTCAGAAACACGCGTTTGCCACCGGCCTCGCGGATTTTCTCGACCGCATGCCGCATGTCCCACGGCGAGACGAACTGACCCTTCTTAACGTTGACCGCGCAGCCGCTCTTGCCTGCTGCAACCAGAAGATCGGTCTGCCGGCAAAGGAATGCCGGAATCTGTAGCACATCGACGGCTTCAGCAACGCGCGGCACGTCGGCGACCTCATGCACGTCAGTAAGCACGGGAACCTTCGCCGTCTCCCGCACCTTACGCAGGATGCGAAGTCCTTCATCCAGCCCCGGCCCGCGAAAGCTGCGGATGGAAGTACGATTGGCCTTGTCGTAAGAAGCCTTGAAGATGTATGGCAGATTCTTTTGCTGAGCGATCGCAGAGATCGCCTCCGCCATCTTCAGCGCGTGAGCTTCGCTCTCGATGACGCACGGTCCGGCGATGAGGAACAGTTGTCCTCCGCCGATGGTTACGTCGCCGACTTGAAATGAGTTCATCAGGAAGCCAATCCGCTGCTACCGCAGCGATACCACTCCATGGAAGTAGTGGAGCAACAACAACCCTCCCAGAAGAGCGATGCTGATACTCAACAGTGTCCCAATCAGAAAGTATTCGGCGAATCTGGCGTCTTTGAGCTCAGGGAATCGCGCCACCGATTTGCCGGTCAGAATCAGACCCACCAACGCCGGTGACTGCATCAGCAGCGCCGTTATCACCAGAAAACGTTCCAACCACCCAATGTAGAGACCGGCGTTCTGCAGTTCTTCTCCCGTTTTTTCCTGCGCCATGGCCAGGGGTCGGGACAACGAGCGGGTACAGTACCGAATCAGGTATCCTCCCCCGAATAACACTCCGGCATAAACCACCGCGGTTACCAGCACATCGAGCTTCTTCGGCGCAGAGCCCAGGACGACTGCCCGTATCTCAATCCACGTGGACCCGGTTATGCTCCAGGCGATTCCCGCGACAATCGCCACATGAACAGCCTGGTCTGCCAGAAACAGCCAAGCGCGGTCCGGGAAGACATGGTTTCGTACCAGAAGTTGTTTGCCCACATCGGTCGCAATATGAGCGAGCACATACAGCACCAGCAGACCCTGAACGCGCAGTGAGCGCAGGGGTTCCGCCGTGAACAGCAGCAAACACCCCAGCGCACAAATATAATGGGTCAATCCATGCCTGATGTAGGGCGTCCAATGGGCCTTCTTAGCCCGCACCATGGCGCTCGACTGCAGAGGAAAGTCGGCCAGCAGATGCGCCAGCAACAGGGCCAGGAACACTTGTAGCTCGATTTGCATAGAAACGTGCAAGTATTGAAACTTGTACGAAAACGTGCAAGTATTGAAACTTGCACGAAAACGTGCAACTCAAAAATAGGCTTCAATCGTCCGCTCCAGCGTGGTGCGGCTCTCTGCCAGCTGCCAATAATGCGCCCGCTTCAAGGTGCGGGATACAGTGCTGATATTCACCCGTAACTTCCTGGCTGCGGCTTCCTGGCTTCCCGCCACTTCTACCGCCTCAATTGTCCGCCACTGGCGCTGGGAAACATCCTGCAACAGCGTGTCGTGCAGATGATATATGGTATTGGCAATCTCATCGAAGACCTCGTTGCCGGATTCGACCGCCGTCAGTTGGGGAAACTTGTTGCTTCCTTTCTTCAGGCGATCCGCCGCCCGGCGCGCCCGCTCGAAAGCCTCCCCGCCCGCAAATACGTTGACCGGTGTCTTATGAGCTTCACTGACCCGGCCTATCCCGGCGGCAATCCGCAACCGCATGGGATAGAAATGCCTGCGGACAGCGAAGATTAACCGGGGCAGGAACAGAGGTCGTTGCAGAATGGCCTGAAATTCATCCCAAGCCGTGACTGCGTAATCGGAGAGGATCAGCCCTTCCGCCCGCTGTTGCAGGGACAGGGGACGCAAGCGGCGGTCGCGCTTTTCCCGGAACCTGGGGATCTGCCGCGAGCCAACAATGTCGGCGGTAATGACGGCATAGAGCTTCGGGGATACTGTTTTTCGTACTTGCACGTTTTCGTGCAATTTTACAAAATTGCACAAATATGTGCAACTGCTAGTGCTTCACTTTTTCCGGCCGGTGGAACATCTCCACCTCAACCCCTTGCCGCACTTGCTCGCGGCGCAGCCGGTTCTCATATGACGCCTTTACGAAATTCGCGAACAGCGGGTGCGGCTCCAGCGGCTTCGACTTGAACTCCGGATGGAACTGGCATCCCAGGAAGAACGGATGGTCGGCAATCTCGACAATCTCGACGTACGTTCCATCGGGAGTCGCGCCACTGATGCGCAGCCCGCCGGCAGTCAGCGTGCTTTCGTATTCACGATTGAATTCGTAGCGGTGGCGATGGCGTTCGCTAATTTCGTTTTGACCGTAAGCCTGGTGGGCCAGCGTGTCGGGCTCCAGCTTGCAAGTCCACGCGCCCAGCCTCATGGTTCCGCCTAGCTCTTCCACGCCGCGCAACTCGCGTAATTTGTAGATCACGCGATGCGGCGTTGCCGGATCGAACTCGCTGGAGTTGGCCTGCTCCAGGCCGCAGACATTGCGCGCAAACTCAATGCATGCCGTCTGCATTCCCAGACAGATGCCGAAGAACGGGACTTTATTCTCGCGCGCATGCTGAATACCTTTCAGCATGCCTTCGATACCGCGCTTGCCGAAGCCGCCAGGAACGAGAATTCCGTCAACATGTTCCAGTTGCGCCCACACGCTCTGCTCTTTTTGCTCCAGCCCTTCGGCTTCGATCCAGTTCACATTGAGCTTCAGATTGTAGGCGAGCGCGCCGTGCACCAGCGCTTCTTTCAGAGACTTGTAGGAATCTTCGTACTCGACATATTTGCCGACAATGCCGATCGTGACCTCGTCTTTGGGGTTGTAAACGCGATGAACAATGTCTTCCCATCGGCTCAGCTCCGGCTCTTTCGCGTCGATACGCAGATAGCGCAACGCCAGCTTGTCGACGTGCTCCTGCGCGAACACCAGCGGCACCTCGTAGATCGAGGCCACATCTTTGGCCGTGATCACGGCTTCGTTCTCGACGTTGCAGAAGAGCGCGATCTTTCCCTTGATGTCCTTGGAGAGAAAACGGTCGGTGCGGCAAAGCAAAATGTCCGGCTGGATTCCGATGCTGAGTAATTCCTTGACCGAGTGCTGCGTCGGCTTGGTCTTCAGCTCGCCGGCTGCGGCGATATACGGCACGAGCGTGACATGGACGAAGAGCGTGTTCTCGCGGCCCAGTTCCTGACGCATCTGGCGGATGGCCTCGATGAAGGGCAAAGATTCGATGTCGCCGACCGTGCCGCCGATCTCGATGATCGCGAGATCGACATCCTGCGCCACCTTTTTCATCGCACCCTTAATCTCGTTGGTGACGTGCGGGATCACCTGGACGGTCTTGCCCAGATAGTCGCCGCGGCGCTCCTTGGCGATGATGGTTTCGTAGATGCGGCCCGTGGTCCAGTTATTGTCGCGGCTCAGCTTGGCGTGGGTGAAGCGCTCGTAATGGCCGAGGTCGAGGTCGGTCTCGGCGCCATCGTCGGTGACGAAGACCTCGCCGTGCTGAAACGGCGACATGGTACCGGGATCGACATTGAGATAGGGATCGAACTTCTGCAGGGTAACGCGAAGGCCGCGGCTCTCCATCAGGCAGCCAATAGACGCCGCCGCCAGGCCTTTGCCAAGCGAAGACACAACACCGCCGGTCACAAAGATGTACTTTGCCGACATCGATTCCTCTGTATTGGGGATTGGAACTGCTGAGATTTATGCGCCGCCTGCCCCTCTATTTTTGAGGGAGCCCTGTCCGCCAGCGTTTTGGCGCGATCAGGGTGGAGCGCGTGAGCGTGCACGATCAATTATGACTGGAAACGCTCCCGGGAGCAACCAAGACTTGCTACCGGAAGCGTTTTAGTAGCGCAAAAGCTGTTGTCGTTCCAGGAACGACCCTTTACTTCAGGAACCGGCGGCGGCCAACGATGCCAAGCAGGCCAGTCCCCATCAGGACCAGCGTGCCGGGCTCCGGTGTGCTCTGGGCTTGACCACTGCCGGCAGGATCTTGCCCTATATACATAAATTCCTGCATGGAGTTGGGGTCGGGATCGTGTTGGTAGACCGGGGTGACGATGTAAACCTTGTCGAAGTCCACTCCCGGAAAGCCGATCTTCGCCTCATTTTGGGCCGCCGTCAACCACTGCTGGCATGTGCTATTGCAGGGCGCGGCGGGATCGAAAATGGTCCACACCGCAGAGTTCATCTCCATCCAGTTGGAGTTCGAAAAGTCCTGCGTCTCCAGCAGAAGCCAGCCGGCCTCATCGTACAGCATCAGCGAGTATAAGGCATTTACTCCGACAAGGTTGTTAAAGCGAGTCAGCTGTATCTGGTTGCTTCCGAGGTTGGTTATGTTCGCGAACCACTGATCGCCGGGCATTCCGCCATGCACATAGTCATCGCACATCACGTCCAGGATGGCGTTGTCACCGCCGGTTTCCGTGATGTAATACGGGTATCCGTTCTGCCAATTCCCGCCGTTCCAACCAAGGAAGGTAAACCCCACGGGCCCCTGAGCCGGGTCTTCCGAGGGCCCAGCAACCGCATACACGGAACCACAGATTAGTAACGCCAAAATTAGCAGCTTACGCATATTCCCTCACTTCCAGGGATGACCGCCTCAACGTTACACCAGAACACCAGCTCTCCCAGCCTGGACAAAGTTAACCCACAACTTCCAAGTGCTTTGGATGCAATCCGACTTCCGAAGAATTGCCTTAAAATTGTGTTACTTCGAGGGGTGAGATGCAAGGAATTGCAACTTTGTAGCTGAGTTTTTCCCAACCAAAGCGGGTAACTCGTTTGGAAGGCGTCGGCGTGGTACTGCTTCCAACCCACGTAGAAATGGCAGTTTCGTGTGGCATTTTGGTGGTATTCCCGTCTCGGAATCATTCACGGCCCTGATGTGACGATTTGCCAAATCGCAGCCGCTCTGAGGCCTGGAGGACCACGGTGGGCTAGGAGATCATCGTGTGCTGCTGCTCAAGAGGCACGTGCTGAAGCCGATGCTATTACTGATGGAGTGTCTTGCAGGATGTCATCTTGAATGCACGAACAGGTACAGGTCGAGCGCATTCGTGCCGGGGGCGTAGCAGTCAAGCTCTCGCACCGCCGACCGCAATTGCTCTTTGTGACCGCGGTCCTGTGCCTGTTGTCATCGTGGTACTTTGCCGTGGCGATCGCTCCGGCCGGTCTGGGCCGCGGCGCACCCAGCGTTCAGCAGGGTCTGTTTCCGGAGTGGTTTGGCTGTCGCGAAATTCTGCATCATCGCGACCCCTACCGGTCCGAGGCCACACGGCAGATTGAGCTTGCCGTCTACGGACGAACCCAGACGCCGTCCGCCGCGCCGCTGAATCAGCAACGCTTTGCCTACCCGGTGTTCTTTGTATTTCTCTTCCTCCCGATTGCCCTTCTGCCGTTTGGGTGGGCAGAGTTCGTCGCGCTCTTAGGATGTATTGGCCTGACTATTGCCTCCGTTCCCTCGTGGCTGCAAGGCCGGAAGTTCAGCTATTTCGACAAACTGACCTTCGCGATACTTGCGCTGGCCACCTATCCCGTCGTGCTGGGGCTGCAACTTCGGCAACCGACACTGATCATTGTTTCTCTACTCGCCGCAGTCTACTTCTGGGCGCGCTCGGGCCGGCTGGTACTGGCAGGGATCCTCGGCGCGCTGTGCGCCTCAAAGCCGCAGCTTGCGATTGCCGTCCTGCTTCCTTTGTCCATCTGGTCGGTTGCGGAGTGGCGAATCAGGAAGGCCTTCCTGCTATCGCTGGGCGCGACGCTCACCGCTTTGCTGATCGCCGCTGAATTTGCAGTGCCAGGCTGGTTCGCCGCGTGGCTGGCGACCATACGGGCCTATTCGCACTATGCCGGAAGCAGGCCTCTGCTGGCCGAAATCCTTCGCGGCTATTTCTTTCTGCCCTCCGCCGTACTGCTCATTGGCGCAGTGGTTTGGGTGAGCTTCAAGTTTCACGATTCCGACCTGCTGTTCGCGATCGGCTTTTCCGCGGCAGTGTTTCAGTTGCTCTTTCCATTCCAGATCTACAACACGGTCCTGCTACTTCCGGCAGCCTTGTGGTTGACCGCCAACGCAAACCACGTTAAGGTCCGCGGACAATTGCACAACTTGCTTTACTCCTGCACTCGGATTGTGCTCGGCGCGGGATGGGCGTCGGCAGCCGGACTCGCGTTGGCCAACGTGCTCGTTCCCGGCTCCGGCCTGATGTTCTGGCAACTACCTTTGGCGACGGCATATTTGTATCCCTTCGCGGTGGCGGCCTGTCTCGGCGTTTGTGCGGTTTCGAAGCTGGCGCCGGCGGCGCCCTTACCGGCAGCGTGAACGATGAATGATAGACCGAAACTCGTAGCGTCAACCGCGGGCTATCTTGCGCTGGCCGCCTTCAACTGCGTCCTGCTTCTAGGCTATCTGGGAAGTCATCCCAACTTTCCCGGCGACTTTTGCGCTTTCTATACCGGCGCTCGAATCTACGTGCAGGATCCCAGCCGCGTTTACGATCTCGCTCTGCAAAGAGCGACGGAACAGCAGCTAATCGGCCGCGACGATATTCCTTTCAACCACCCTCCCTATGAACTGCTACTTTGGCTGTCGCTGACGCGATTAAGTTTTCAAGCCGCATTCTGGGTATGGCGTTTGGCCAGTTTAGTTCTGCTGGCCGTTGCCTCGAAACTGCTGGCAACCGCACTGTGTCCGCGACTGGGAGCGCCAGCTATCTTCCTGCGCGCCCTGGCTTTCTTTCCCGTGCCCTATTGCCTGTGGATGGGTCAGGATTCCGTGCTGCTGCTGGCAATTCTGGCGGCCTGTGCCTGGTTTCTCGCGCAGCGTATGGAGTGGATGGCCGGAGCCGCGCTTGGCTTGGCTCTGTTCAAGCCGCAATTGATACTGCCCGTCGCGGCGGTTTATCTCCTGCTGCGCCGTCGGCGCTGGCGCTGGCAGATGTTGGGAGGATTTCTCTGTTCTGCGTTTGCCGCTCTGGCTCTAAGTATTCTTATGGTGGGCTTTGCCGGGATGCGCCAGATGATGACGATTTTGCTCGAGGGCCAGACTGCGACGCATATGGCCATCCATCCCAGCATGATGCCGAACGTTCGCGGATTCATCTCCCTGTTGTTGGGCGGGCACTCAAAGTTGGAAGCGATCATGGTGGGCGCGATCTCGGTGGGCCTGCTGCTGGTCGCTCGGGCAGCCATGCAACGGCAGCAACCGCCCGCGCGGGCCTTTGCCGGCCTGGTTTGCTTTGCCATCCTCGTCAGCTTCCATCTGAACTTGCACGATCTCACGCTTCTGCTTCTGCCAATCCTGGTGGTGATCGAATACAGGATGTGGTCCAGCCCACGCGGCTGGGAGGTTGCGGCACCGCTCATCGTCTTATTCTGTACGCCTGCTTACCTGGTAGTTCTGGGCGCGTTCAAGGTCGCGGTGTTTGCAGGGTTGGTCGGCTGGCTGTGGTTTGGAATGGCGCGCTGTGAAGCTGCACCCTCGGTTGTCCCTTCAATCGAGGAGCGCCGTGTGGCTTTCGAGCATTTAGGGTCTAACGGGCGCTGACTCATCGGCCCATCGGACTTCGAAAACATCGACGGTCCTGCTGTATGGAAATCTCCGGCGGAATTCGTTCTCCAGCAGAGCCGGCAAAGGTCCTGACGGTGTGGGCTCCGTGTGATTGATGACCACAACCCTCACTCCCGCGCGTTCGATCCAGTTCAAGATACGACGGGGATCGCGGTCCGTTCCCGAGAGCGCTTCCCATAACACGGGCGTCGGATTCGTCCTCGCAGCCAGGAAGTAAAATTCGGCGCAATCGGGACCTGCCCAGATCGGGGCCGTCCCGGCATGGCGCGCGATCTCAGCCACGACCTGCTGATAGGTTTCCACCTGGACCGCGTCACCTTTCATGCCCGCAGCCCGAGGCAAAGTAAAAGCCTCAGCTGTCGTGGCCTGAAGTGACATGCCGCGGCGGTAAATCTGGTTGGGCAGAAGAATGAGCGCCGCGAATAGAAGATAGAAGATGGCAACCGGGACCGTCAGCGGTACGCGCCCTCGAATTCCGGCCGTGTCGCTGAGGGCCGCGCAGCTCAGAATCAACAGCGGCGCAACATAGCAGAAGTACATCGGGACGGAAAACGGAAACTGAATGACGCTGCACAGCGCCGTTACTGCCAGCATCAGCATGAGGCGCATCGCTGCCTCCCGTCGCAGAGTGCCTTGCCACAACCTGATTGCTCCGGCGATGACGATTACAGGTATGGAGGCTGCCGCCGAAACCCACACCCAGCGCGCTAATCCCGAGTAGCGAACGCAGAGGAACAACACCGCGACAGCCATGGCCGAAACCACGCCTAAAGCGATCTTGCTGTTCAATGTTGTCCTGGGACGCGAGCTCAGCAGAAGCAGCATGACTAGAGGGATACAGCAGATGGCTGCCACCAGATGGATCGATGGATAAAACGTGCACTGCAATCGTCCCGTGGGAATTACCATGACTCCATAGAACCAGCGGCCCAGGGCGTGCGCGTGAACATACGGCAGAAGGTAAAGCACAACTGGTGCGAGGAAGCCTGAACTCAAAACCAGAATCCGAATGCCCAACCGTCGCAACCGCAGCCGGCCTGCTCCGCGGCGAGATTGCCAGCCCAGCGCCATCAGCAGCCCGGAAAGCACCAACACGGGAAGCAGGAAATTGTAGACCGACGCCGCACTCGCCCGGCTGCGAATCAAGCCCCACAGCATGCAATCGAAGCCACCTAGCGCCAGAGCGATCAATGCAAAGTACGCCCATCCCGATTTGCTTTCGCCTTTCGGCGCCCGCTCGCTGCTCAGCTCGTCAAACAGCAGAAACAGAATGATCGCGGCGAGAAAATACAGGCCGGCGATCTTGAAGAGGAACGAAACACCCGCCGAAGCGCCCGCCAGAAATATCCAGACAGCGCGGCGATGCTCGATGTGGCGAAACAGTGCAGTGGTCCCGAAGGTGGCAAAGTACAAGTTGTACCAGGACGCCACCGGCGCGGGATAAATGGGCGTGCTCCACAGCACAGCCAGCAATGTAATCAGCGAGGCACCCAGCGGCGAAGCGAATCGCGAAGCCAGATACCACATCGCCGGCACCCACGCAGCAAAGAACAGAAACAGCATCCAGCGCAGCGACTGCATTCTCATGCCGAACAGCTTCAGCCCGAAGGCATCCACATAGCTCAGCGCACCGGTGTAGTTGTCATAAAAATCCACTTGCGGCCGTTCACCGTGAAGTACCCGCTCGGCAGCATGAGACAGGGTGCCATCGTCAGCGCCGATGAAGCCTTCGTCGATTCGTGCGGAGAATAGCGCGAAGCTAATGAGACATGTCGCCAGCAGCAGCCACCAGGAGCGGGCGCCGTAAAACGCATGTCCAGTGAAAACATGAATCCCGGACGGCGGATTGACAACAACTCCGTCTCCGGGATTCACACGCTGTTGGCCAAGCCGGCTGACGGCTTGTGCCCGGCTGGTACTACGCATGTTTTTTGCGCCGCAGGACGATGACGCCCAGGCATACGACGGCCAACGTCCCGGCAAGTACCCGGATCACTGTGACTGCATCCATTGCTCTGCCTCCTTCCCTGGGTCGGTACCTCGCCCCTTACTTGAAAATGTCTGCCATGTTCCTGGCTATCAGAATGATTGCCGGCCCCAGCAGAACAATGAAAATGCTGGGAAAGATAAATAAGACCAGGGGAAAAATCAGTTTCACGGTGGTCTTTGCGCCCAACTCTTCCGCCTGCTGGCGGCGCTTCTGCCGGAGGCCGTCGGCGAAAACCCGCAGCGCCCGCACCAAGGGAGTGCCGAAGCGGTCGGTCTGCGCCAGCATCTGGACAAAGCTCTTCACCGTCTCGATTTGGGTCCTGTCGGCCATGCTCTGCCAAGCCTCAATGCGGGGCTTGCCGGCGCGCTGTTCGAAGTTGATCTGGATGAACTCCTCGGAAATCTCGTGCTGGCTAAGGGCCAGCTCCTGGCCCGCCCGTAGCAGCGCTTGATCGATGGCCAGTCCCGCATCCACGCACACCACCATCAGGTCAAGGGCGTCGGGCAATCCCAGCCGAATGTGTTCCCGCCGCTTGCGCGTGCAATAGCCCAGCCACAGATCAGGCGCGAGGTAGGCCATCCCCATCAGCACGATGATCCAAAGGAAAGTATTGCTGCGAATGAAGCTGCCCACCACAACCCCGGCCAGCGGACCCAGCAGCCGGATGCCGAAATAGGTATCGACGGCCGAGCTATCGCGAAGACCGGCGGCCAGCAGCTTTTGCCGCAGCTTCTCATCCTGGGTAAAGCCGAGGCGGGTGCGGATGAAATGCATCAGCCCCAACAGCAGACCTGTTGCGGGATTGCGCGCAGGAGCCGGCCGCTGGCTGGTTGACGACAGCGGCGTGCGCGTAACCTCCATCAAGCGCTTGGCCTCGTTCGAACCACGCATCAGCAGGGCGACCAGTACCACGGCCACGGCGCAGAAGACGGTCACCATCCAGCTGATCACGCGTATGACGTTCATGCCATTCATATCTTGACGCTCACAATCCTGCGGATGATCAGTCCGCCCAGCACGATCAGACCAACGCCGGTATAGATCAGCTTCCTGCCGGTCGGATCTTCGATCAGCACCCGCGTGTAGCCGCGATTGGCCAGGCTCAGGAGAAAGAACATCACCACCGGCAGCAGGGACAATATCCAGCCGGTCAGACGGCCCTGGGCGGTATGAATTCGTATCTCGCCCTGGATGCGCAGCCGCTCGCGAATCACCGCCGTGGTCCGCTCCAGCACCTCGACCAGGTTTCCGCCCGTCTCCTTCTGCAGCAGGATGGCGGTGACCACAAAGTTGAGCTCCGGCAGAGGAATCCTGCGGGCCAGTTGTATCAGCGCCTCCCGCGCCGGTATCCCGAAGTTCTGCTGGCGATAGACCTCGCGAAACTCGCTGCGCACGGGTTCGGGAGATTCTTCGCCAATGATCTCGATCGCCGCCGTCAGGGAATGACCAGCACGCAGCGCGCGGCTCATCAGGTCGATCGACTCCGGCAGATAGCGATTGAATTCCTTCAGACGCCGCGCGTGCTTGTAGCGCAGGAACAAGAAAGGCAAGGCGGCGAAGACCAGTGCGGGCAGCAGAGCTACGACCAGGCTCGGCAACTCGTAGTAGCCGATCGCATAGCCTGCGACTGCCAGCCCGAGGCTCCACGCGAGCACGCTGGAGACGCTCCACAGGCTTTCCGCGCGGGCAAGCAGCCGTTGAATTTTTTTGACCACCTTCCAACGGCGCAGCACTGCGTCCAGCCGGACATTCCTGCTCAAGGGAGTTCGTTTGATGATCACGGAGCTGTCATCATCCGATAGCTCGGCGCTGTCTGGCAGGGGACGCAGCCTGGCGATTCGATCTTCAATGGTGCGCTCGGCGGCCGTCGGCCGGGTCATCACCAGCACGATCCCGAAGGTCAGCAGCAGCACCACGAGAAAAACCAGCCCCATCAGGAACATGGCTGCGCCTCCGGAAAAGCATTCACCACAGAGACACAGAGACACAGAGGAATCCGTTTCACAGACAATCCGCATAAGGCACGGTAGAAGGTTCTAAGACTCAGCCTGCCGCTCCACGAACCGCTCCTGCAAAAGAAAGATTTCTCTTCGTCTCTGTGTCTCTGTGTCTCTGTGGTGAAAGGTTTTCCCATCTCCCTACACCTCCTCGGAGAAATCCAGAAGGTTGGTGTCCATGTGTATTCCCGCCGCCTGCAGCTTCTCGGTGAACTTGGGGACAATCCCGGTCGCGTAGAAACGTCCCAACACTTTGCCGTTCGGTCCCAAGCCCTTCTTCTGAAAAAGAAAAACGTCCTGCATGCTGATCACCTGATCGCTGGTGCCGGTGATCTCGGAGATGTGGGTCACCCGCCGCGAGCCGTCGCTCATGCGCGAGACCTGGACGATGATCTGAATGGCTGCGGCAATCTGCTGCCGCATCGCCATTTCCGGCAGGTTCAGATTGGCCATCAGGGCCATGGTCTCGATGCGCGAGATGGCGTCGCGCGGGCTGTTGGCGTGGACGGTGGTAATGGAGCCGTCGTGGCCGGTGTTCATGGCCTGCAGCATGTCGAGCGCTTCCTCGCCGCGTACCTCGCCCACCACAATGCGGTCAGGCCGCATACGCAAGGCATTCACCAGCAACTCCCGCTGCCGCACTCCGCCATGACCTTCCACGTTGGGAGGACGGCACTCCAGCCGCACTACGTGCTTCTGTTTCAGCTTGAGCTCAGCCGAATCCTCGATGGTGACAATGCGCTCGCGCGGGGAGATGAATCCGGAAAGCACATTGAGCAGCGTGGTTTTGCCCGCGCCCGTGCCGCCGGATACAACGATATTCAGCCGCGCCTTCACCGCGCTCTCCAGCACCTTCATCATGACCGGCGTGAGCTCGCGGTAAGCCAGCAGGTCGTCGGCGGTCAGCGGATGTGCGCCAAAACGGCGGATGGAGAGAATGGGGCCGTCGATGGCCAGCGGCGGGATGATGGCATTGACGCGCGAGCCATCGTGCAGCCGGGCGTCAACCATAGGCGAAGACTCGTCCACCCGGCGGCCCACCTGAGAGACAATCTTCTCGATGATGTGCATCAGGTGATGGTTGTCCTTGAAGACGACATTGGTGGTCTCCAGCACGCCGCCGCGCTCCACGTAGACTGAATCGGCGGTGTTGACCAGAATGTCCGTGACCGTCGGGTCTTGCAACAACGGCTCCAGCGGACCCAGCCCAAAAACCTCATCCATCACCTCATCGGCCAGACGGCTGCGCTCGCTGGCGCTGAAGGGAATGCCGTGTTCGGCGACCAGTTGCAGAATGACCGCCAGCAATTGTTGCCGCCCGCGCGTGTCCTGCATGTAGAGCAGCTTTTCCAGATCGACCTTGCCGATGAGCTCGCGATGCACTGCCGACTTCACGTCTTGCTGGGCTCGCGCCAGCAGAGGGTTCGCGTCCCTGCCCAGGTGGGCAGCCAGATTACTTGCAGGAAGCGGAGCGGTGGCGGCGTCAGCCATAAAATCTCTTCAATCCTCCAAATCAGCTATGCCGGCTCAATGCCAGAAGGCGAACTTTCGTTTCGGTTCGGCCGCATCGGGCGACTGCTCGGGAACCAGACTCGCCGCCCACTTCTTCATCTCGATAGCGAACTCTGACTTGCGTTCGGGCCGTATGGGGTTGCCGGTGTTCATCGCCCGAATCAAGTCGGAGGAGGCATTGGGAATAGCGATGGCAATAGGCTGCCGGATCGCCTTCTCGATCTGCTCAAGAGCCAGCGCGCCTTCCGATGAGAAACGGTTGATGACCACCTTGATCTTCGAAGGCGGCACATTGCCCTGTAGCAGGCGGTCGATATGACGAGTGAGGTCGCGCAGCGCCGGAACATCGGGAGTGGCAATCAGGTACAGCTCGTCGCAGCAGTCGATGGTGGCCAGGCTGAGGCTGTGCACCCCGTGGGGACAGTCGATCACCACGAACTCGTAGTTCTGGCCGAGAAAGCGAATGGCGCGCTGGATGTCCTCCAGCGAAACATTGGCGGAGTCGTCGAAGACGTCGGGCGAAGGCAGGATGTCCAGACAACTGGAGTGATGAATGACGAAGCCGTCCAGCAGGATCTCGTCCAGACGGGCGATATTGCGTACCAGTTCGTAGAAGTGGTAGTTGCCTTCGTCCTCACCCAGGTATAGCGAAACATGCCCCAGGCGGCGATGTTCATCCAGAATCAGGGTCCGCTTGCCGTACTGACGCACCAGGAAGCAGCCCAGATGGACGGCGAGCGTCGTCGCACCTGCTCCACCGCGGGCGCCAAGCAGCGCCAGAATTTTTCCCGTTGGCTTTGTCAGGGTCTGTTTGCGAGCGCTGAGACGGCTGCGCAGACGGTCGAAGGCCTCGGCCACCTGATCGGCGAGCACCGGCTTGGTGAGGTATTCGCCGCAACCCGCTCGCATCGCTTCCAGCAGCAGCGCTGGCTCTGACTTGGCGGAGACGGCGATCAGGCTGCCACGGCCATGCAACGTCTGCTGTAAGGCGTTCGACGCCTCCACCGCCGCTTCCCGGTCGCGGTCGAAGTCGATGACGCACACGCAGACCTCGGCCCGTTGCAGCTTCTGCACTATCTGGGGATTGCAGGTGTAACAGGTGTAGTCCTGCAGCTCGCCGGCGAAGGTCCCATTTTTCCGCGCGACTGCCTGCTTCACCGCCGTGGTAGTCTCCGAATCCGCGCACAGGGTGGCAGCGCACAAGCCGTTGGCGTTTTCCGTAAATTCCTCGCTGTTCACGTCATGCTCTCCAAACTTGTGTTGCGCAACAGTCCTGCTCCTCACTTCTTCTGCAAACTCTGATCAAACGCTTGCGGCTGCAGAAATGGCACTGGCATTTTCGGAGTCGACGGAGGTGGCAGCCCGGGGCCGCTGAGCGAGTCGATAATCTTGGGGGTGACGATGACGATGAGCTCCATGGTGGAGTGGTTCAGGTTCTTGGAGCGGAACAGCGCGCCCAGAATGGGGATATCGCCAATGCCCGGCATCTTGCTCAGGCTGTCGGTGATGCGGTTATCCAGAATGCCGGAGATGCCAAAGCTCTGCCCATCCTTCAATTCCACTTCCGTCTCTGCCCTGCGGGTGGATAGCGCCGGCAAACTGTATCCGGCAATGACCACCTCGTTGGTGTAGTCCAGTGCGCTCACCTCCGGCGCCACTTTCAGACGTATGGTTCCATCGGAGTTCACGTAAGGAGTGAATTCCAGCTTCACTCCGTAAGGCCGGAACTGGACGGTCACCGTGGGCACACTGCCCGCTCCGCCCGGCTGCACGATGGGATAAGGGAACTCGCCGCCTGCCAGAAAGCGCGCCGTCTTGCCATGAAGCGTAGTCAGGTTAGGTTCGGCCAGGATTTGCAGGATACCCTTCGTCTGCAAATCCTTGATCGTCGCACCAATGCCGTTCTTTACATCGAAGTAGAAAAGGTTCAGGAAATCCGAGGTAATGGCCTGGGTGGCTGAGCCGTTAGGCTGAAAGGTAAAGGGAGAGAACTGTTCCGTACTTCCCTGGCCGATACTATTGCCATTCAGCCCGAATAGATTGATGCCAAAGGCAGTGAGCTTGGAGCGATCGATCTCAGCAATACGCACCTGCAACTGCACTTGCGGCAGGTGACCGGGATCGACCACTAGCTCGTTAATTACGTCCTTGGAGTAGATACCGGCCAGCCTGGCAGCCTCATCCGCAGCGGCATCGCTGCTCACCACGCCGCTCAGGTGGACCCGGCCTTGCTGGGCCTCAACCGCGACGTGATCGCCGGGAAGCGCGTTCGCCAACGACTCCCGCAAACCGGCTACATCCACATCGGCAAGTACGGTGTACATCCTCGTCTGGCCGCCGCTCGACCACAACACCAGGCTGCTGGTCCCTGGCGATTTGGCCGTGATCACCAATTCAAACGGGCTGGAGGCAATCGAGTCCAGCACCACGGGATTGCTCACATAGACGCGGCGCAGCCGCTCGGGAAAATTCAGGAACAGCGAGCGCCCGACAATCAGGTGAAGTCTGTGAGCGTCCTTGGCGCCGGACTGCTGGCCGCCAACCGGCGTCGCAGTGTCACCCGATGAAGCTGCCGCGGCACCAGCCTTCCACGCCATGGGAGCAATATGCCTCTGTGAGGTCGCGTCGCTTGGCGCTACCACGGCCGGTGCTGACGGCGAGTTGGATTGAGCTTCGCTTGCAGCCGGGCCCGCAGATTGAGATGAAGTTGCTGCCGGCGATGCAGCCGCCGGCGACTGGGCAGCCGATATCGGAGCCACCAGCAGCACCGCGAGCAACGCCAAAGCAAGGTTCCAGCGGAAAAGGGGTTTCATATCGTCACTCAAAACTCTTGCTCACATGCTTGTCGCCAAGAATGGTCTCGACGACGTACGGTTCTTTTATCGGCGAACGAGGGCGCGGCGTTACTGCCGCAGTCGGCATGGGCGCGGCTTCCACGCCAGACAACTGCGCCATCTGTACCGGCACAGCCTTGACCTTGGTATGGTCAGCGCCATTGCGCAGGACAAACTGGATACTTCCCTGGGCGCTGGCCAGCACCAGCTTCTGCGCGTCCTCAGGCGCCAGCAGCAGCGTCACCACGCTGACCGCTTCCGGCTTGCCCTGCGGCTCCGGCTCCAACTTCTGCCCTACCGTCAGCACTTCTACGTCCTGAAGAACAATCTGGGTCTGCGGCGTAGGCACGCGGTCGGAGCGGAAGGTGACCAGCACATCCACATGCGATCCGGGAAACAGAAACCCTGCCACGCCGACCACCTCGTCGGATTTCACCGAGGTGGCGCGCATGCCTTCCGGAATCTTGGTGGTCAGCCCAATGCCCGATCCCGGCGCTGCCAGGTATCCCTCCAGAATGGGCTCGGAAGCGGCCACTGGGTAGATCACGGCCCGGCCGGCCAGGTCGCCGACCTTGGTGAAAGCATTCGACAATGGGACCGACGCCGGCCAGTCGGTCAGAATCAGGTCCTCCAATTTCAGCACCTCTCCGGCTTCGAGCGAGCGTGAGGCAGCTACATAACGCTCCACCTTGGGACGGGTGTTGCTGCGGCCGCTGAGCTTACGGCTGATGAAGAAAGTGACCGCGCCGGAAAGCAGCAGGGCGATGAGCAGGGCAAGAAGCACGCGACGGGAGTTCATGTTTTCATCTCAGCAGAAGATCACGAATCGCCAGCGTTGCCGGAGTGGCTGCGGCTTCCATCTGCAACCACCTCCGGCGCTGGAGCACTGAGCCTGGTGTGTCAGGTTGAGCCTCCGTCGATCAGCGTCGGCACGGCGCTCATACTTGTTTTCCTCGAAGGCCTGGCCCAGGCTGATGCCGGCCTCCAGGATGCGCAGCTCCGGCCTCAGGCTACGGCGCTGCTCAGCTTGCTGCCAACCGCACTAAACGCATTGCTGATGTTGGTCGCCAAGGCGCTCATGGCGGCCACGGCGGCCAACGCGATCATTGCCGCTGCCAGGGCGTATTCGATCAGGTCCTGACCGGATTCCTCCCGCAGCAGATTGCAAAGTAATTTCATTTCGACCTTCCTCCGTGTAGGTTCGCCAGACAGACACGTCTGGCGGTACCTTGTCTCGCTACTTAAGTACTTTCGGTAACTCCTATCGGCAGGAGCAGGAAGATCGATTAGGTTTTGTGCGGGATAGAACGTAATCGGGACAACTGCCAAAGCGGGAAGGAAGAAATGCGGTGCGAGGGAGTTGAGAAGGTTGGATATCGATTGCTAGCTTGGCAGGCGCAGCCTTCTATTAATGTTCGTACAAAAGCTTGCCCAGCGCCGGGCCGAGTTGCCGCACCGTAAGTCCGTCGAGGGCAGAAGTGTGGGCTTGCGTCAAGGAGTTTAGATCTGGGCGGGAATTCGGTAGTCGTTCAGTTTGAAATTCGCGCGCTTACCCTGGCGGGTGGAGCACGCCTTGAGGCGTGCATATTGCGGCCCACTTCGATACGCGCTTTAGCGCCTGAGGTAAACCCACCCCGTACCTCAGCGGCTGAAGGCGAGATAATTTACACAGATCTCAGCTGCACGCCTGAAGGCGTGCTCCACCCAAAATCACTCGACCACAATGGCCCATTGCCGGAAGTTCCGACGAGGTACCTCAGGGGCTGAAGAGACTGTGTCACGACCTGGTGTCGCCGCTCCGCGGCTCACTTGTTGTCCCACTTGGAGCGCGGGCTTACGCCCACGCCTAACACAAATGCCGCCGCTTCGCGGCTGAATGAGCCGGATTTCTTAGTGTTTGTTCCACCGCGAATTATGATTTCCGGTCGCGACACAGTCTCTGAAGCCCTGTCATCCCATCCGCCTTTGACGCTAGCCTGAAGAGACTGTGTCACGACCTGGTGTCGCCGCTCCGCGGCTCACTTGTTGTCCCACTTGGAGCGCGGGCTTACGCCCACGCCTAACACAAATGCCGCCGCTTCGCGGCTGAATGAGCCGGATTTCTTAGTGTTTGTTCCACCGCGAAATATGATTTCCGGTCGCGACACAGTCCCTGAATGCCAGCTCTACCCAAAGCCCGGCGGCCTGGTCCAACAACTGCTTAGTCGCCCGCGGGCGCGCCCATTTCCTGCACGATCTGCACGCTGGCGCTGGTGCCGATACGATTCGCTCCCGCATCCACCATCTCCAGCAGCTGTGCCGCGGTGCGAATGCCGCCGGCGGCCTTTACTCCGATGTTGAGGCCGACCACTCCACGCATCAGCGCCACGTCTGCTGCGCTAGCGCCCGAATCGGCCAGCCCGCTGGAGGTCTTCACAAAATCCACTCCGGCTTCCGCGGCGAGAGCGCAGGCCAGGATTTTCTCTTCCTGACTCAGGAGAGCGTTTTCCAGAATTAGCTTCAAGACTGCGCCATGCTGATGCGCCAGTTGGGTGAGGCTACGAATCTCGGTCTGGACCAGCACGCGCTGGCCCGACTTCAGCGCCCCAATGTTCATAACCATGTCGAGCTCGCTGGCCCCGTGACGCAGCGCCGACTCGGCTTCCACCAGTTTAGTGATCGTCAGATTTGCGCCCAGCGGAAAGCCTACGACCGTCCCGACCTTCACCGGCGTTGCGTGCAACAGCATCGTCGCCTGGGCTACATTCACAGGATTCACCATGACGGAGTGGAATCCGTAATGCGCCGCCTCATGGCAGAGCGTTGCCACCTGGTTGCGGGTGGCATCGGGTTTCAAAAGGGTATGTTCGATGAGCTTGGCGGCACTTTGCCAATCACTCACGGACAGGACCGGGATTCCGGCAACGACAGGCGAATACACTGACATAGCCAGTTAGATTCTATGCCCCATCAGAGGACGCTCCCAAAATACAAACATCTGGCAGATTACGATAACGCTCGGCAAAGTCAAGTCCATATCCTACGACAAATTCGTCCGGAATCACGAAACCAACATAATCAGCCTGAATCGGCTCGGTGCGCCGCGACACCTTATCCAGCAGCGCGGCAATCTTAATAGTCTTCGGCTGGTGTGCCTGGAACAGGTTCTTGATGTAGGTCAGGGTCAGCCCGGTATCGAGAATGTCTTCCACCAGAATGACGTTCTTCGCTTCCAGGGAGTGGTCTACATCCTTCACCAGCCTCACTTCGCCACTATGCTGCTTCGCGTTTCCGTAGCTGGAAACTGCAATGAAATCGAAGCTGGCGTCGAGCTGGATCTGGCGGGCGAGGTCGGCAAGAAAAATGGCCGAGCCCTTCAACACCCCGATCAGGACAACCGGTTCGCCGGCAAAGTCAGCCGTGATGCGCGTTCCAATCTCGGCAACCTTGGCTGCGATCTGCTGGCGCGTGATCAGAACTCTGAGTCCGTCCAACGGCTATGCACCTCGACCCTTCGGCAAAGTTTGGATAGTAGAAGATGGGCAGCGGAAACTCAATTCGTTTCGGCGAACGATACACCAGACATAGCGCATTTACTTCTGGCGCGCGTAGCTGTACATGTACTCGGTATCCGACGGCGCAACCACGACTGAGGTTTGCAGCGAGTCCGCCAGCTTCGATGGAGCACCGCCCGCCAGCGCTTCATTGGTGATGAGGAATCCGCCGGGCTTGATCATTGTCCCTAGATTCGCGCGCGCCAGCGATTGCTCCAGACTGGCGTAATAAACGAAAATGTTGGTCCCGATAACCAAATCGAACTGCTTGTCCGGCGGCAACGGAATGGTCTGGAAGACGACGTTCATGTCGACCGGTGTTACCCGCAGCACGACTGGCGGCCGCACGCTGACGGCACGGTTCCAGATGCCGGCGGCGGCGGCGTTGTAGGGCACGGGAATCCTCGTTGTAGGCTTGCCGATCTGATCGCCCAGCTTTTGCCAGTACTCCAGAAAGCCGGCAGTGTAATCCTTGCCCCACTGGTCGGAGGGATCGGCCAGCAACTGGATGGTGTAGGACTTTCCGGCCGCAGCTTCGGCGCGCGCCCGCTCCAGATGCTTATTGACGCGCGAGCTGATGTCGAAGGTTTCAACTTCAACCGTCGCCGGATCGGCAAGGTGCAACCGGGCCAGCGAATCGATTACGGCAAAAGGTTGTGTGGTCTGCGGCGGATAAAAATCCGAGCCGGAGTTCTTGTTCACGAAGTCCAGACCAGGGCCGACAATGGCCACGCGACGGATGCTGGCCGGCTTCAGCAGGCCCTGTTCCATCATGTGCCGCAAGTGCGTCTCGATCATGTAGTCCGGGTAGAGATTGCTGTCTGTCGAAATGCCGCGATCCTCGAATTGCTGCGAGAGATTAGCGCCCTCCTTCTTGTAGATCTCTGCCTCGGCGTGAATTACCTCGTCGCGCATGCGGGCCAGATTGGCCAGGAGATATGCCTTGACTTTCTTCTGACCCTCGGAAGTCTTGAGGTTGAAACCTTGCTTTTCCAGAAAGGTGCGCATCTCCATCATGCCTTCGCTGGCGTGTGGCGAGGCCAAGGCGCGGATAAGGTCGTTGGCCCGCTTGTCGACAATCGAGTCGACATAATCGTCCTTCCCATAACGCTCCAGCGACTGATACGAAATTCGTTCCTCGTTGGTATAGGTGACGCCCAGCCGCAGCAAGTTGGTCAGGGTGTCTTCTTCGCCGCGTTCCAGCCGGAGACGAATCTCCTGGTCCTGACTGCGAATCCATTTGTCCCATGCGGTAGCCGTGGGCTGACCCGAAGGCCTCAAGGCAGCGGGCAGAGACTTCTGATAAGCCTGCAGGACGGGCTGGGCTTCGCTGAAGGGAACGTATTGCGGAGTCTGCGCGACAGCGGCGCAAGAGGCGAAGATGCAGGCCAAAAGAAGTTCGAGGACCTTAGTGTGTTTGCTATCCATATTTTAGATATGTTCTCTGCGATTACTTTGGCATGCTCCGCTGCAGAAGAGGTTTCTCATCGCCAATGGCCAGCGCTGGAGACACAGACGCCAATTTCCTGCGCCTTGACCAGTAGAACACCGGCAGTCCCGCCGCGATCAGCGCCGTCCCCCGCAGAGCGGTTTTCGGATCTCCCCAAACCGTGTTCACCACAATTGCCGCGCAGGCGACAACGAACACGGCCGGGGCCAGCATCTTCAGCCAAAGTTTGGGAACGGCGCGCAACTCCTGCCGCCGTGCCACGAACAATCCCGCAACCGCCGCGCCCGAGGACAGCAGGATAGTAAAGCCGGTGTACGTGAGGATCTGCTCGAAACTGCCGGCCGTCACCAGAAGCACGCTCCACAAGGCTTGCAAAGCAATGGCCAGCGCCGGGGTCCCAAGCCGCGGACTGACGCGCGCGAAGCTGGGAATAAACGCGCCATCCCGCGACATGGCGAAGTACACTCGTGGGCCGGCAATGGTCATGGCGCTGATTGCGCCCAGCTGCGCGATGATAAGCGCAGGCGTCACAAAGTTCCGTCCCACTCCGAACAAGGCATGAGCGGCGATGTCACCCACGTTGATCGCGTTCTGCATTTGGGCCGGTGGGATCGCATACAAGTACAGCGTGTTGAGTGCGACGTACAGCGCAATGATGATGCAGGTCCCAATTAAGAGAGCAGGACCGATGCTGCGCCGCGTGTCGTGCATCTCTTCTGAAATGTAGGCCGCCGCATTCCATCCGCTGTAGGTGAACATGATGGGGATGAGCGCCAGCAGCCAGTTCGTCGGCCGGAAAGGCACATCAACGGCGCGGAAGTGCGACCACGAACCTGTCCCCGCGGCGAAGCCGGCGACGCAGAAGACGACCACAATGCCAAGGATCAGAAGGGCCAGCGCGTTTTGCGTTATCTTGCCCGCGCCCAGATTGCAGGCATGCAACACGGCAAACACAATGACGGCAAAGGCCGCCGTCAGCGAGCGCGGCGAGAAGCTGAATGCGCCTACATAAAAGTTGAGGGAGAAAAAAGCATGGTCCGAAGCCAGGGTGGGAAAATACTGCCCAAGGTAGATGACCATTCCCACTGCGCAGGCCGCAACTGCGCCGGAGAAGCCCGCGATCAGCGACGTCCAGCCCGACAGAAAACCGGCAGTCGGGCCATACGCTTTGGAAAGATAGATGTATTCGCCGCCGGCCCACGGCCACAACTTGCCCAGTTGCGCATAAGACATTGCTCCGGCCAGGGCGAGCGCACCCCCGGCAATCCAGAGTCCCAGCATCGCACTGGGTGCGGGCGCCAGCCTGGCAATAAGCGCCGGAGTGGTGAAGATGCCAACGCCGACGACGTTGGAGATAATCAACGCCACCCCATCCCTGACGCGGAAGGAGCGGCGGAGTTGATTGGCCACGACCGGCACGGCTCCAGCGCTATTGGCGGCAGGCTGATTAGCTGGATTGGCAGGGATTGGCTGACTCTTCCGCGGTCTCGTGGCCATAACTCGCGCCGCTTGCTGTATTCTTTTCCTAAGTGACAACACTCTACACTATTTCCACTTCCGCACATAAATGCCCATCGCAGAACAGTGAAACTGGATCGGAGGGGTTCCGGAAGAAAGTGCGGGAGGTTACGAAAGTACAATAGGGCCGATTGTACTTTCGTAACTTGACAACTTTCGAGGGTGATCTAGGCTATTAGGTTGGGCTGAGTGTGCCCAATGTCCGGTCGAAACGTCTGTAGTTTTCGCTGGCCGAGCAGAGTTCTTTGACAACCTATAAAGTCGCCGAGCGGCGAATTCTGGAAGGGGAATGCTTCACGTTAAATACTTCCGCTCTAACCACTTATGAATCAAGATTTTACGTGGAAACCCTTACGGCTCAAGATTTTGCGCAGCTCATTCAATGTTTTCAAGACTTTACGAGCATACAGGGGAGGGGGGTATACCTAGGATCGAAGCGCGGGGGCACGATTCCTTCTATGGAAGCATGCGGGATTTCGCTACACCCGCGCCAGGTGCAGCCCGAACCACTTCTTGCGGTCGCACCAGGTCTGCTCCAGCATGAAGCCGCTCTCGCGCAGGATCGATTCGATCATGGCGTCGGTGTACTTGTAGCTGTTTTCGGTGTGCATGCGCTCGCCGCGCTCGAACGCAACGTCGAGGTCGAGGGCGGGCAGAAATGCGGTCTGCGTCGTCATGCTCTCCAGATAAATTTCCATGCGCGAGCAGCGCCGGTTCCACAGCGCGATGTGCTGGAAGGCATCGACATCAAAATCGGCCTCCAGTTCGCGGTTCAGGCGAGCCAGAATGTTCCTGTTGAAGGCAGCGGTCACGCCCTGGGCGTCGTCGTAGGCCGGCACCAGGATTTTCGGGTTCTTGGCAAAGTCGGCGCCCAGCAACAGCGCATCGCCGGAGCGCAGCGTCTGCCGAATGCGGCGCAGCAGACGAATCGCCTGGTGCGGCTCGAAGTTGCCAATACTGGAGCCGATGTACAGCACCAGCTTGCGGCCGGTGATGCGGCTGAGCGCAGGCACGCCGCCGGTGTAGTCGCCAACGATCGGATTCACCCGCAAGCAAGGAAATTGCCGGCCGAGCTGCCGCACCGCCTGCTCCAATGCCGACGGCGAAACGTCGATGGGATAAAACAGCGCCCGGCTCTGCCGCAGCAATAGCTCTTCAATCAGGATGCAAGTCTTGGCTGCCGTGCCCGCGCCCAACTCCACCAGGGTAAGCGACGGCCCGGCATTCGCCAGAATTTCTCCGGCATATTGTTCCAGGATCGAGCGCTCGGTCCGGCTGAGGTAATACTCCGGCAGCTCGGTGATCTGCTCGAACAATTGCGAGCCCGCCTCGTCGTAAAAAAGTTTGGAGGGCAGATGCTTTGGCGAAGCGGTCAGTCCCCGGCGCACGTCGAGGGCGATCGCGTCATTGGTGAAGAGCTGAACTTGCTTGCTAGTCGCCATTGGCCAACCTCAGTCCCATGAACTGCCAGCGCGCAGTGGGCGGAAAGAAATTGCGATAGGTGACCCGCATATGTGACTGCGGCGTCGCGCACGAACCGCCGCGCAGCACCATCTGGTTGCACATGAATTTGCTGTTGTACTCGCCTACCGCGCCTGCCGCCGGCTGAAAGCCCGGATAGGCAACGTAGGGGCTGGCCGTCCACTCCCACACGTCGCCGAACATCTGCGCTAGCGCTCCAGTGCTAGTTGCAGATTGCGGATGCAGCGCGCCCGACTCCAGAAAATTTCCGGCGATTGGGCACGACCGCGCCGCCACTTCCCACTCGAACTCGGTAGGCAGCCGCGCACCAGACCAACGGGCAAAGGCGTCGGCTTCGTAGAAACTGACGTGGCAGAGCGGCTCATTCAACTGCAACGGCTGCATGCCTTCGACAGTATAGTTCCACCACTCGCTGTCGCGTTGCTCCCAATACAGCGGCGCAATCCACTGATTATTGCGAACGCAGTCCCATCCATCCGAGAACCACAGCAGCGGGTTGCTGTAGCCGCCATCACGCATGAATTCCAGGTATTCGCCGTTGGTCACCAGACGCGATGCCAGGCGGAAAGCCCCAAGATAAACGTTGTGGCGCGGACCCTCGTTGTCGAAGGCAAAGCCGCTGCCTTCGAAGCCCGCGGAATACACGCCTTCGGGGAAGCTATGCCAGTGCAGCGCTGGCGCCGAGTTCGCCGGCATTGCTGCGTGCTCTCCCTTGATTCGATAGGCCGGCCGCAGAGGATTGGCCCACAGGCCATTCTTGACATCGGTGACGATCAACTCCTGGTGCTGCTGCTCGTGATTGATGCCGAGCGCGATCAGATCAAGCGCCGCCGCAGGCTGCTCCAGCGTCAGCAGGTGGACCATGGCTTCGTCCACATAGCTCCGGTAGGCGTGAACCTCATCCAGGCTGGGACGCGACAAAATATGCCGCAACGCCCGCAGCGGACGATCGCCAACCGCGTTGTAGTAGGAATTGAAAAGATTGCGGAAGGCAGGATGGTACTGGCGGAAGTCATCCATGTACTGCGACAGCACGAAAGTCTCAAAGAACCACGTGGTGTGCGCCAGATGCCATTTCGCTGGACTCGCATCCGGATTGGGCTGAAGACTGTGGTCCTCGACGCCCAACGGAGCGCAGATTTGGAGCGACGTCTCCCGAACCTTTAGATACTTCTGCAGCAGAGATGCGTCTTCCTGACGGTTCCGATTGCCGGAAACGCTGCCCTCGACGGTACTCTGTACGACCGGTCGCGACATAAGTCCTCTTAGATGCAGAAAATCCTTGGGCCGACCTGATCCTGCTTCCGGTGAGAACCACTGGGCCGACTCAGGAAAAGATGCACCGGGCGCAAGAAAGGTACAAATTTTA
>CAWBKE010000026.1:0-31647 GCA_963789245.1 uncultured Acidobacteriaceae bacterium
GCACGCAGAACTCTTCTTACAACGCCACGCTGGCGGCTACCGGCGGCGTTACTCCTTATACCTGGAGCCTGGTCGGCGGCGCCTTGCCTGGCGGCTTATTTTTGAACAGCAGCACGGGAGCCATCACCGGCACGCCGTCGGGCGCGGGCGTGTCGAACTTCACCGTCAAGGTGACGGATTCGGAGAATCCGGCGCAGTCCGCAACTCAACCGTTGAGTATCACCATCAATCCCGCAGTGACGTTGAGCATCAGCACCACCTCGCTGCCCAGTGGAACCGTCGGCACACAATACAGCGCGCCCATCACGGCGATCGGCGGCGTTTATCCTTATACTTGGGCGGTTATCTCCGGCACGCTTCCCAGCGGGCTGTCGTTGAACACCACCACCGGCGCCATCTTTGGCATGCCAGTGCTGACGGGAAACTCCAGCTTCACCGTCCAGGTCACCGATTCCGAGACGCCTGTCGTGAGGGCCACGGCGCAACTTAGCATCCTCATCAATCCCGGCGGCGGCAATCTGGGATTGCTCAGCGGCAACTATGCGTTCTATCTGAACGGCTTCAACTCCAGCGGTGCGTGGACGCTGGCAGGCAGCTTCATCTCTAATGGCAATGGCAGCATTACCAGCGGAGCGATCGACTACAACTCCCTCGGCGGTCAGCCGATCAACACGGCGGTCACCGGCAGTTATTCCATCAGTCCTGTCGGCTTGAACCTGATCACCCTGCAAGGTCAATCGTGGGGCCCGATGACCTTCGCCTTCGTTCTCGATTCGACCGGCAACGGCAGAATCATCGAATACGACGACACCACGGGCCAGGGCAGCCGCGGCTCAGGCGCGCTGCGCAAAGCGACCTCCAGCGCATTCTCGCTGAGCGCGCTCCACGGCGGATGGGTCTTCGGGATGGCGGGTGCCGTCAGCAGTGGGACGCGCCTGGTTGATGTCGGTCAATTCGCTCTTGCCAATGGCAGCATCAGCAATGGAACCTGCGACATGAACCAGGAAGGCAACTATTCTACCTGTAGCTTCTCCGGCAACTTGTCAGCTATTAATGCTCAAACCGGACGCGGCGAAGCCACCATACAAAGCAACAACGGCACCAGTCATGAAGCCGTCTACGTGGTCTCCGCCAGCGAGCTGGTGATGGAGCAAATTGACCCGGTCACCAATACACCCATGCTGGTGGGCTCGGTGCTGCAGCAAAGCGGGACCTTCAATAAGGGCACGCTGAATGGGCTGGCCGTTTCCTACTATCAAGGGATGAGTGGCTCCGACGATGAATCGGGTGCCGTGATCATCAGGTGCGATGGTACCGGCAACTACAATATTCTCGCCGAGGATGACGACGCCGCCGGCACCATCACCCAAGGTCAGCCACAGCAGGGGACGTACACAATAGCTGCCAACGGCGCCGCAAGCTTCTCCGGCGGGGGGAACACTCCGGCGGGCTTCTTGATCAGCGGGAACAAGGCATTCATGGTGAGCATCGGCTCCAATCCCGACATCTATTGGTTGGAGCCGCAAACCGGAGGACCGTTCTCCAATGCCTCGATGGCCGGAACTTATGGGGGTGGTTCGCTCGCGCCGATGGACTATGTAAACGGCAGGAATGAAGTAGATGTGATCTCGGCAGACGGCATCGGCACACTTACCGTGAGTGACGACCAAAGTAACTCTGGTGGCCTTGGTCAAGACCTTGGCGGAATCGCCAGCTACAGCGTTGCTTCCAACGGCAGAGGGACTGGACAAGGGCAGGGGGACCCAGCGCCGGGCGTCCTTTACATGATCTCGCCCACCAGATGGGTCATACTGCAGCCTAAGTCGGACGCTGACGTGGAGGTGCTTCAGCACTGATAACGATAGATCGATCCCTTTATCGCTTGATTTCCGTAAACTCGCGGCCGGCGTCTTCGGATGCCGGCCTTTTCTTTTCCACCTTGTCATCCTGAGCGAGTCCGCCGTGGCCCGACGTTGGCGTCCCAGTCCCGCCGCCGGCGGGACGAAACTATTTAGCCCACCGCGGAAGCGGTGGGTCCGCATCCATAGAAAAACAGAGCCCCTTCAGGGGCGGCAGGTCCTAATAAATCCCGCTGCGATAAATCAACCACCAGCTCGCCAGCAGCGCGGCAAACGTCTCGGCCACTCCCCACCACAACGGCAGGAAGAACGCTCCCACGCTGAGCAGCGTAAACAACAGCCAGAAGGATTTTCGCTGTGAATCCAAAGCGGATGCTCTCTTGCGACGGACGATCGCGTATAGTTTGGACGCACTTCAACTCTAATCCGGAGCAAGCCAATGCCCGGCTATATTTTGCCTCACAACCTCACCGGCGAGCGGCAGCGGCTGGCCTTGATGTCTGAGCTGCTCGATCCCCTCGAGCGCGCGCACATCGAGCGGCTCGGGCTGCGGCCCGGTTGGCGCTGTCTGGAAGTCGGCTGCGGCAACGGTTCCATCGCGCAGTGGCTGGCCACGCGTGTCGCTCCTAGCGGCCACGTAGTCGTCAGCGATCTCGATATCACCTACGTTGCCGGCCTGCAGCTTCCATGTCTCGAAGTCCGCCGGCTCGACGTCCTGCACGATGCTGTCGAAGAAGACACGTACGACTTCGTGGTCGCGCGCGCCATGCTTCATCACATCTCCGATCCGCAACTGGCCTTGCGGCGGATGTTGGCCGCGCTCAAGCCGGGCGGCGTAGTCCTCTCCATCGAACCCGACATACTTCCTTGTACGGTTGCCGAACCCGAGCCGGTGCGCGCGTTTTGGCAGGGATGGGTGCAGTGGTCGGCCGGTGCGGGCATCGACTACTTCATCGGACGCAAGATTGCCGGGTGGCTGGATTCTTTCGGCTTGCAGAAGGTAGCGGGCGAAGGGCACACTGCAATCTTCAACGGCGGCTCGCCCTGGGCCGGCTATTGGATAGAGACATTTCAGGAACTGCGCCCGGCACTGCTCCAGTCGGGCCACATCACGGAGGATGGCTTGGCGCAAATCGACAACCACTACCGCGACCCGCATTACTGGACCAGCGTCATCACCTTCACCGCCAACTGGGGCCGCAGGCCCGCGTGATCGTCAGGTGGAAGCGCGGGCCTTAGAGAGTGCGTGAGAACCAACTTTTTCTTTTGGACAGTGGGTCGCTGACCCACTACCTTTCTCTTGAGCAGTGGAGTAGGAAGGTCGAAAAACGAGCGCCGCGAAGCGGCGGCGGCGCATTGAGCCCAGGCCACAATAGGCTGTTACGAAACTCAGATCCAGAATTGGTTGGTGGACCATGGGGACCCAACCAAGCGATGAAAACAGCCGCAACGCGGCGGCATGATGTTAGGCGGGGGCGTCAGCCCCCGCTCTAGTGGGGAATAATCCGAGCCGCAGAGCGGCGGCACCGGCTTGGGACACAGTCTGTTTAGGCCCGCGACAAAAACGCCCCAGTCGCCTTCGTGTCCGCGTGGGAACTAACTTCCCCCCGTTTACGGGGTGATCTCCCAGACAGTGCCGCAGCCGCTGTAGCAAATCTCGGTAAATATTCCGCTGTACTGCGCCGTGCCATACAAATTGCCGGCAGAATCGAACACCAGGCCGCCACTTGGATATATGCCGTCGGAACCCTCAAAGTCGCGCAGGTCGGTCAGGCTCCAGCTTCCGTTCGATGGTGTGAGCTTGAACACGTAGCCGCCGTCGAAGGTTGATTACGGCGCGAGTCTCGAACACGCTCCCATCTCCGCCTAACCGTCCGGTGGTGGTGCCATAGAGATTCCCGGCTGAGTCGAGAATCAACCCACCCTCAGGATTTCCGCTGCCGCCGCCATCGTTCAAGTTATAGAGCGACGTGTACACCCAGCCGCCATTGGAAGGCGATAACTGGAACACGCTGCCGCATCCGTAGCCCGAGCAGCCTTGGCCGCCGCCGGAGAAAAGCGTGCCGTAAAGGGTGCCATTGGAACTCCGGGCGAGCGTACCGGCAGCGCCGCCCAGCTCTACTTCGGGGCTATAGATCACGCTGAAGGTCCAGTTGCCGTTCGAGGGCGTCAGCTCGAAGATCGACCCTCCGCCATATGCGCCGTCATAAAATGTGGCGCCGTAGAGATTGCCTTCCGGATCAAGAACTACGCCGGCATACGGAATTGCTCCGTCAGTTGAGTCCTGAAACGCGTACAGGACCTTTTCCGTCCAACCGGAACCGGAGGGCGTGAGCTGATAAACCGTGCCGAAGTTAGTTCCGCCTCCCACGGTTGTGCCGTATAGATTACCGTTGCCATCAAAGGTCACACCGCTGAATGGGCCAGCCCCATCAGGGAAACCGGTGAAGCTGTAAAGCACGCTCTCGGTCCAGCCGGATCCTGAAGGCGTCAGTTTGAAAACGACTCCGTTATTTCCCGTGCCGCCGCCGGAAGCGGTTCCGTATAGATTGCCGGCGTTGTCAAAGATGGGCGTACCCTCGGGATTGCCGCCATCAGCGCCGCCGGTAAATTGGTACAACGGAGTTTCGGTCCACGGGCAAAGGACCGACTTGCAAACCGTCGCCGGCGGCGAAAGCTTGTACACCGTTCCCGCATTATGCTGTCCTCCGAGGCTGGCGGTGCCATACAGGTTGCCATCGGGGCCGATGGTAATGCCCCCAACCGGTGCATACCCACCAGCGCCTCCCCTGCTGGAAGCTGTAGAGCGGAGTCAGCACCCAGCCGGTGCCCCGGTGCCCGAGCTTATAGACGAGTCCCTCGTCATTCTCGCCGCCCTGGTAGGTTGTGCCGTAAAGATTGCCTGCCGCATCCCTGGTGACACCGGCGATAGGCTCCGCTCCGTCCGACCCGTTGAAAAGATGCAGAAGGGTGAAAGTTTGCGCTAGCGCGGTTGGGACCACGGTGAGAACTACCACTAGAACAGCCAAAGCAACGAGCGTTGCTTTTGTCGCTGGTAAGTTGATGTCGAAAATCGAAGCTGCAATCTGCTGCCGGGCCATGTTGGTCTCCTCCACTAGGGCTCGTCTGGCGTGAGAGGGTATCACGCGCTGTCAGCAGCGCAACTTAATTTGGCATTACGGTGTAAGAGCCTGACGAGAAATGGCTTAACTCACCTACCTCAAGAGGACCGATGTAATCAGGCCGTCCCACAACCCATGGCAAGGCTAGGATTACGTGTTAAATGGCGACACTCCAGCCATCCGAGGAGCAGGTTGTGCTGTGTGTCCTAATACGGCTTTGCCGGCCCGATCAGCGGAGTCTTCACCGGCTTCGCCATGCCGTAGAAGACAACCACGCCCTGACCGGCGCCTTGAGTTTGTAATGCTTCATCGACCTTGCCCATGGCATCCTGATACACCTGCCAGTTGTTGGTCACCCAGACATCTCCGGCGGGACCGATGCCAACGTCAACCATCAACTGCAGTCCACCGCCGACATAGCCACCTGGAGGCGAAATGGCGTCTCCGGTCTTCACGCCCGGCGGGCAATGTTCCGTGCGGAAGCCGCACAATTCCACGATTCCGGCCGAGGCGGTGCTGAAGTTGGAGATCCAGATGTTGTCGTTGCCATCCACGGAAGCCGCCCACGGGCCGACGATGCCCTTGCCATATACCGGCGAGAACGATGCTTCAGTGCCGTCCGGGCGCAACACCGTAATGCTGCCGCCTTCGTAGCCCGATTTCTCCTCGGTCATGGCAGGCACCAGTACCTTGGTCGCTCGTTCTCCGGCGTCGGGGTCGTGGTCGAAGTTGAATTTAAATGCGGCCAGCACTTCCGCGAACTTCAATGCCCTCCCTTGGGCGAGCTGCCCAATTTATTCGTGACCCAGACGTTGCCCAGGCTGTCGACTGCGAGACCGCTGGCGGAGTATCCCACCTTGAAGGTTTCAACTTTGCTGGGATCGGAAGCGGGGAAACGAACAACCTGGTCCGCGATGGCGTTGGTAACCCAGATGCGGTCCTGCTGGTCAATGGCGAGAGCGAACGGCCCGATGAGTTTGCAGGGGTTCTTCAGCGGATCGCCGGTCTTGTTCTGACAGAAGAACTGGACCTTGGACGGGTCGCCCTGGGGAAGCTTCACGACCTGGCCCTTGATCAGGTCGAGCGTCCAGATATCTCCGCTGGGCGTGGCGATGATGCCCTGCATCTGGCTGATCTGGCGGTTAAAGTTCCAGCCCTCGGGAGGCGACAGCGGGCTTGCCGTTCTTGTCGAACTTCGTGATGTTCTGGCCGGTGAAGCTGGTGGCCCACGCGTTGTCTTGTGCGTCGAGGGTCAAGCCGAAACCGGGGCCTGCGATACCTCCGCCCCTGAAGCCCAAAGGGCTGGGCGAAAGCGGTTTGCCGTTGGGGGCGAACTTGGTGAGGCCACCGGTCCATGAGGCATCCTGGTTTTCTGCGCCGACCGTGAAGTTGTCAGCAACCCAGGCATTGCCCTGGCTGTCGATCATGAGCTTGCCGCCTCCGCTGTAGCCGCCGCCGGTGAACTTGAGCGGAAAGATCCAGGCGCTGGGCGCGAAGGTCAAATATGGCAGGAACGGCGTAGGCCGAAAAAGCTTGCCGGGTGTCGGGCGTGGGAGTGGATAGAAATAATTGAGCAGCTCGAAAACTTTGTCAGCCTGATGGGAGGGATAGCGGACGATGGACTCAGCGGCCGCCAGCGTGTCCTTTGGGTAGGCGCCCGTCGGAGACGTCGCCACGTAGAAGAGACTGCTGCACGCATCCGGACCTCAACCGCGTGACGCACGCTGCCAGAATGCTGGATAGCGTGGCGAAGTTGGCCATCGTGGGTGTCTGCGCGCTGTTGAGAGCGTCCAGAATGGTCGCCCCATAGCCGCCGGTTTCGAGATCGACAAAGTTGGGCACGTTGCCCGCGGCAATCCGCAGCTGCAGTGGTGAGCCCTTGATCGCCGTGCCGTCGATGAACTGCGCGTGGGTGACAACCGACGCCGATGGTGGTGAACTCGTTGATGACGACGCGTGCCGGCGGCTTGCCGCCCACCACGGCCAGCAGCGCGATCGCCGGATTGTTGCCACCCGCCTTGTTTCCCGCAGGAATGCCTCCGCCTGCCGTGAGGTAGAGGCTCGAATCGGCCGGCGCTCCCGCGGCGCTTACTTCGAATCGGCCTTCGTTGTCGGTCTTGGTTTGCGCGAGCTGCTTGGGTGCGTCAGAACTTGCCGCCCAAAGTGTGACCGTGGATTGAGCGATAGGCGCTCCTCCGCCCATCACTTGACCTTTTATATCGGCGGCGAAGGCCCGAGTTGCCAGGAACATGCCGGAGATGGCAAGGGCAGCCAATGTCAACTTTACAGCGGTTGTCTGAGAGTGCATTCCTTTTTCTCCTTCAGGCTAGCGACCCTGCCGCCGCGATGACCGCAGGCGCGACGAGGTTTGCATGTGCAGTTTCGCACCAATTCTACTTGAGGTCGGCTGTAGGGCGGAAGGATAGCTGACGCAAACAGGCCCCGCATCCAATCGCGGAAGAGAAGACGTTGGCTCATTGGCGAAGCTGTGATCAAGTCGGGTCCTTGATCTAAAGCGGGTTCCGAAGAGGACGGCGTTTGGAGACTATCTCGCAACAACGACGGGAATTTTCTGGTGGGACAAAGCCGATGTGTAAGCACTCAAACCAGCCGCAACGCGGCGAGATGAAGTTAGCCAGGCGGCTGGGAGAGGCTGTTACGAAACTCAGGGCCAGAATTGGTTGGTGGATCAAGGCGATCCAACTAGGCGATGAAACCAGCCGCAACGCGGCGGCATGATGTTAGGCGGGGGCGTTAGCCCCCGCTCTAGTGGGAAATGATGCGAGCCGCAGAGCGGCGACACAGGGTCGCTCTTCACGCCGTCCACAAAATACTTAATAGGAGATGGGCCAGCCCCTGAGCGGGGCCAGCGCTCACTCCGCCAACGTCGCCTCGACCTGTTCTTCCTGCGGCGTCACTATCGGCACAATGGTCAGCATGTCGGTCTGCACCTTGTCCCACTGCTGGATCAGCAAACCCTTGGCCTCGAACAGCTCGCGGATCTTCGCCGAATCCCAGCCGACAACGTCCTCCAGGATCGGGACCAGAATCGCCAGCGCACTGTCGCTGATCACCGACCGTTTGGCGATCGGCGCAAGATACTTGTTCTCCGACACTGCAATGGTGAAGCCGTCGCGCCGGTTAACGTGCAGCATCACGTGAATGTCGGAGCTGCCATCGCCAACGTACACAATGCGGTCGGGGCCGGTCTGCAGCTTCTCCAGCAACTGATCGATCACGGCCACCTTGCCGTATCCCGCCGTCACCTGCTTGATGCGCTCAATCTCGCCGTCGGCGTTGTACTCAAACTCGGTGCCGTAGATGTGCTCGGGCGGAATGATGCCCTCCAGCGCCGAGCGGATCACCTCCACCGGCCCGGCCGAGATCACGTAGAAATCGAAGTGGTAGCCCTCCACCTCCTCCGACAGGAAGCTGTATAGCGCGTCGATGTTCGGCTTCAGCCGCACCCGCTTGCCGGCCTCGTACAAGTGCTCACGCCGCGCCCGCGAGCGGAACTCGGGATCGTGCAGCAGCAAATAGGCGAGCTCGCCCCCCTGCTGCACCAGGTTCAGCTTGGTCATACCGGTGGTCTTGCGCTCGAATTCGCTGGTGGAAATTCCCAGCAGCTCGCTCAGAACATAGCCCGAGTCGTTGAAGCTCAGGGTCTGGTCAAAGTCGCTGGCGAATATATAGCGCTTCTTCGGATGCGTCTTCTCTAGCATGGCCTCGAATTCAGGTTGGTCGTTATGCTGGTGCATGTCGCACACCCAGCCCTCGGAAGCTGTTTCTATGATAAGCACATAATTAGATTTCTTTCTGTGACGGAAGGATGATGAATTCGAGGAGAAATAGCCTAAAGGCTGCGTTATCAGTCAGATTGCGCTTCTCTCAACGGCTCCAGCCCGAAGGGCAGAACCATGATAAGTCCAGCGGGAAGCCCTGTTACGAAACCCCCACTCAGACTCGTCGCGGCGGAACAAACAGCTCGAAGATCGATAAAATCAGCTGCGAAGCGGCGGGATGAAGTTAGCCGGGGCCGTGAGAGGCTGTTACGAAACCCAGGGCCAGAATTGTTTGGTGGATAAAGGCGATCCGACCAGGCGATGAAAACAGCCGCAACGCGGCGGCATGAAGTTAGCTGGGGCCGTGAGAGGCTGTTACGAAACCCAGGGCCAGAATTGCTTGGTGGATAAAGGCGATCCAACCAGGCGATGAAAACAGCCGCAACGCGGCGGCATGATGTTAGGCGGGGGCGTTAGCCCCCGCTCTAGTGGAAATAATGCGAGCCGCAGAGCGGCGACACTCTCCGAAGGCCAACACCCTCAGAACAGCTTCCGCCGCAGCATCCCGGCCAGGCCGAGAATGCCCGAACCGAACAGCATGATGCTGCTGGGCTCCGGAGTCGTGCCGGTGGTAGTAGTGGTAGAACCACAGGGGCGACCGTCGCAGCTGCCCAGAATCGTGAACGATTCCGAAGGAATCGTGCCTACGGTGTTCTCCGAAGCCGAAGACGGACCGGAGTTCTCATCCCAGTAAACTGGGTCGCCGTCGGCTGAGCTGGCGTTCTGAATGTTCAGCCAGTAGGTCCCGGTGCTGGCAAGGGTCGCGTCGAAGGTGCCGGTCTCGTTGCAGACGTTGTATCCATACTGGTTGCCGACGCAGCCGCTCTGAGTGAAGCTTACCGTCTGGTCAAAGTAGCTGGTGCCGCCGTTCTCGGACGAGGTGATGGACACTTCAGCTGTATCCAGTACGTCGCCCGGAGCCATCCACGTGGCGAAGGTGATCCCAGTGATCGTGGTGTAAGGATCGTTGGTGTTGAAGGTGTCGCTAACGATAAACCCGAAGTTAACGGTCCATGCGTCGGTGTTGCCGTTGGTTGGCCCGTTGCTATAGAGCGTCTGAGCCATGGCCGGAACAGCCGTCAGCATCAGGCCCAGTGCGAGAAGTGAGAGCGAAGCGATGCGCAGTTTCATGATAGGCCATCCCCTCAGGTGAACCGTTCCGGTGATCCTTGGCTGGCATTTGACACCCAAGCAAACCCAAAGTCAACGCCGTTTCGCAGCGCTTCGACAGACCGGAGATCCTGCAGTCCCTACCGGGTGCAACCCTGCGGTCAGAACAGCTTTCGCCGCAGCAGGGCAGTCAAACCAAAGAAGCCGGAAGCAAACAACATCAGGCTGCTGGGCTCAGGAACACTGCCGGTGGTACTGGGCTGAGTCCCCAGAATGGTGAAGGATTCTGCGGGAATCGATCCTTCCGGCACGTAAGTTTCAGACGGACAACCGGGCGACGTGCAGCCTATGCCAGAGTTCTCATCCCAGTAAACTGGGTCGCCGCTGGGCACAGTGGCATTTTGCAGGACGGCCCAGTAGGTGCCATTGTTCAGGGTCGGCCCAGCGAAGCTGGTGGTCTCATCGCAAACGTTGTAACCATACTGGTTCATGGCACACCCGGATGCGGTAAATGGGACGACTTGATTGAAGTAGATCGTACCGCCGCCCGCCTCAGACTCTAACGTCAGTTGAGCCGTTTCCAGGGTGTCACCCGGATACAGCCACGCTCCGAAGGAGAAGCCAGTGATGGTGCTGATGCCGGTGGAAACGGTGAAGCTGTCGCCGACAAACCAGCCGAAGTTGATGGTCCAAGCGTCGGTGTTCCCATTGATCGGACCGTCGTTATAGATAACTTGCGCCGAGGCCGGAACAGCCGCCAGTATCAGGCACAAGGTGAGAAGTGAGAACGAAGCAAGGCGTAGCTTCATGGTGGGCACCCCCAGTCAGGAATGGCTGGCATTTTGCACCCAACAAAAGCTAAAGTCAACAAAATCGTACGATTTTAGACCGGCGCCGCCGCCGTGGTTGCGGCACTCCCTGAACTCTTGCCCGGCACTGCGCAGCTAGCGCCTGCTCTGGCGCGTCTTGCCGTCAGAAGCTTCTTGGCCGCCGTGCGCAGGCTCTCGAGTTCCGACTGCAACAGCCTCACCGCCGCGGTGATCTTCTCTTGGTCGCCGGCACGCGCCGCCTCTTCCAGCGCCTGCGCTGCGTAATACGCGCGCGAGCCACAGATGGCGCCTGCCGAAGTCCGCAACCGGCGCGCCGCGCGGGCCACCGCTTCGTTGTCGTCTTTCTCCATGGCCCGCTTCATGATCGGAGGCAGCACATGGGAATCGTGCAGAAACAGCTCGCACAACTCGACGAAAATTTGTTCATCGCCGCCGCTGCGCTCCAGTCCTCGACCGATGTCCAGTATGCTGCTGTCCGCCATCGCACTTGTCCCCGCCGCTCGCAAACCAACGGATACCGGCGGCGTGCTGTATTGATAGATGATGTGCAGCAGCTCCTGCTTCTGCACGGGCTTGGCCACGTAAGCGTCCATGCCGCCTTCCAGGCAGCGCTCGCGGTCGCCCTTCATGGCATGAGCGGTCAAGGCAATGATGGGCACATGCTTGCCTGTCTCCAGCTCCCGCTTGCGAATGCATTGCGTCGCCTCCAGGCCGTCCATCACCGGCATCTGCACGTCCATCAGGATGGCGTCGAAGTCGGCGTTCGCGCTGGTGGAGACAGCCGCCTCGCCGTCTTCCACCAGCGTCACGCGATGGCCCTCCTTCTCCAGCATCCGCGCCAGCACGCGCTGGTTGACGCGGTTGTCTTCTGCCGCCAGAATGTTCAGCCGGTTGTGCCGCTCTTTCTCCCACGGCTCCGCTTCGTTCGCGGGTGCAGCGAAGATTCCCTTGTCGCTCAGCACGCGCACCACAACCTTCAGCAGTTCCAGCCGCCGGATTGGCTTGATGAGATAAGCCGAGACGCCCAGTTGCTTGCAGCGGGTGATGTCATCGGAATGCAGGCCAGGGCTCAGCATCAGGATGGTCGCGCCCGATAGTTTGGGATTGCGCTTGATGCATTCCGCCAGCTGGAAGCCATCCATCTCCGGCATATTGCCGTCGATGAGCACCAGCCGGTACGGGCTGCTGCCGCCGGCCGCCGTTTCCATCGCCGACAAGCCCTGCATCGCGGTCTCCACCGACTCTGCCTTCATGCCCCATTGGCACATCATCGCGGTAAGGATCTTCCGCTGCGTCAGATTGTCGTCCACAATCAGGGTCGTGACTCCTTTTAGGCATTCCGGAATGGCCAGACTCTGGGGCGTGCCGGCGGGAAGCGGCAACACCACATGAAATTCGCTGCCTCGGTCGGGCTCGCTCGCTACCCAGATCTCTCCGCCCATCAGCCGCACCAGCCGGGAGGTGATGGCCAGTCCCAGCCCGGTGCCGCCATAACGCCGGCTGTGGGAAGATTCGGCTTGCGAAAAAGCTTCGAAGATCAGTTTCTGTTTCTCGCGCGGGATGCCGATGCCGGTGTCGCGCACCATCATGTGAATCATGTTCGGCCCGCGTTCCGGCGCACTGTCAAACGTCACCAACACCTCGCCGCGCTCGGTGAACTTGATGGCATTGGCCACCAGGTTCAGCAGGATTTGCCGCAGCCGGTGCGCGTCGCCCAGTAGAATCTCCGGCACTGACGGCCGGATGTCGTACACCAGCTCCAGCCCCTTCTGGTGCGCGCGGATGGCGATGCCTTTCAGCATCGATCCCACGACTTCGTGGACATTGAACTCGAAGCTGTCCAACTCCAGCCGTCCTACTTCCATCTTCGACAGGTCCAGAATGTCATTGATCAGCGACAGCAGCGAATCGGCTGACAGCTTCACCGTCGAGAGATATTCCCGCTGCTCCGGCGTCAGGTTGGTCTCCAGCGCCAACTCCGTCATGCCGATCACCCCGTTGATCGGAGTGCGGATCTCGTGGCTCATGTTGGCCAGGAATTCGCTCTTGATGCGATTGGCGACCTCGGCTTCTTCTTTGGCTTTGACCAACTGCTGGTTGATTTCCATTTGCCGCGCCAGCGCTGTCTCCATCCCGCGCTGGTTCCGTCGGAGATCGCTCTCGCGCCGCTCCATCTCCACCAGCATGAGGTTGAAGCTGTTGCCGAGCTGGGCCATCTGGCCGCTGCCGGGGATGGCAACGCGCGCCGTAAAGTCTTGCTGCTGCGCCACAGCCTGCATCACGCGCGTCAGCTCGCCCAGCGGCTGCGAGAGCCTGCGCTTCAGCAGTAAGTCGTAAAGCCAGTCTTTGGCCACGCCGAGGATATGCCTCATACATTGGCTATCGGCGGCCGCCAGCGTACGCTTTAGCGAAGCTATGCTCGGACGGCTTCAGAGACTGCATCGCAACGACGGCTGGGTTTTTCTGACGAGACGAAGCTGACGTGCAAAACGCTGGAAACCAGCCGCAACGCGGCGGAATGAAGTTAGACGGGGGCGTGAGCCCCCGGTAAAGTGGGAAAAAACAATTGAGCCGCGCAGCGGCGGCACGGTTTCCGGGCATCTTACGTTCGCGAGGAATCGGCTTTCTGGCGGTGAACTGCGATCCGCGAAAAACTAGAGCGCCGTAGGCGCGGAGTCATGACAGCCCAGGACGGAGCGAAGCGGAGTCCTGGGTAGAAATAGGGAAAGCACCCGAGTCCCCCGGGGACGACACTGCTTCTCACGCCTTAGCCCCGGAGGTGCGTCGCTAAGGGCAGAATTTATCTCGAAGGGCGATCCCCATCGTGACCGCCACCTCTATGCCGGCGGCTGTCCCGCTCCCGCCGACGCAACATCCTTCTTTCCTGCCTGCGGGCTGGCCACCACCACGGGTCGCGATTTCATCAGCGACTGCTGAAAGAACATGGCAACTGCATTCGCCACGGTTTCGTCCTGCAGATCGGCTTGCCAAAGCGCGTCGATCCCCGGTTGCCGTTCCTGCGTTTCCTCGCCGCGTAACAGGATCGGCGTGCCCGGCGCCATTCGCTTTAGTTCACTGCCCAGCGCGGTGCTGTCAGCACCGTCAAGTATCAGGATGGCATCCACCGTCGTGTCTGAGAGAAACCGTCGCGCTCGCACCGCAGTGCGCGCAATCAGGAGCTGAAAGCCCGCGGATTGCAAAGCGGAAATAAAGAGAAGATACGGCTCACGCTGATCGCAAAGAAGCAGAAGGGTAAACTGGGCGCTCATTCACCAAACCATCCTTTCGAGTCTAGACGGTCTTCCACTGCCTATATCGCTTACGTTTACTGCTCATACTTCCGGGAAAATTGGCCGACACCAAGGCGAGAACTCCCGCACGGGATGTTCTTAGATTTTCTGAACTGCGTCAAGCATTTTTGGCGGGAAACAGTTATTAAAGTGGTGGCCCGGCCAGCGCCATAGAGGTGGTCGACCTGCTCGAGTTGATCCAGAAAATCGTTTTTACCGTCTCGACCCGAAAGGACGACATCGCCGAGCGCAGAATCTTAGTCAATCCCACTCAACTTCGCCCAGAGCGCCCATCCCGGCTGTTATAATCAATCCAATTCATGACACGAAAGCGTTTGATTCGCTCTACTACAGTTCTTTGCATTCGCCGGGATGGAAAGGTGGTTATGGCTGGAGACGGCCAGGTCACCCTCGGGGAAGGCGTCATCAAGCATACGGCCCGCAAGATTCGCCGCCTGTATCAGGACAAAATCCTTGCCGGCTTTGCCGGTTCCACCGCCGACGCGTTCTCGCTCTTCGCGCGTTTCGAATCGAAGCTGGAGCAGTACCACGGCAACCTGGGCCGCGCCGCCGTCGAGCTGGCCAAGGACTGGCGCACCGACAAGATGCTGCGCTCGCTGGAAGCTCTGCTGCTGGTTGCCGACCAGGGACAGACCTTCCTCATCAGCGGTCAGGGCGACGTGATCGAGCCGGACTCGGGCATCGCGGCCATCGGCAGTGGAGGCCCGTATGCCATCGCGGCTGCCACGGCCCTCTTCGAGCACACTGCCTTGCCGCCACGCGCCATCGCCGAGGAGGCAATGAAGATCGCAGGAAAAATTTGCATTTATACGAACGACAAAGTGACGATCGAAGAATTATGAAGGGGTGACCTCGAGTATTGCAGCGAAGGCACCGCTCTGCAATGATCTTGGAACATCAGTCTGTCGGAGGACAATTTCATGGGGCCAATGGATGCCGTCCAAGGAATTAAGGAAATCGCGGAACTCGTTAAAAGGGCTAACGACATTCCGTTGTACGAGAAGATTGTTACTCTCCAAGGCCAAGTCGTGGAATTGGCCGAAGAACGGCTCGAGCTCTACCAACAGAACGAGGAACTCAAGCGCAAGGCCGACCTCAAGGCAAAGATAACGTTCAGGAATCCGTACTATTACGAAGATGGAGACGACGTGCCTCTCTGTCCTAATTGCTACGCGACGTCGGAGGGGCGAATCCGGATCCATCTCACGCATCCTCCGCAGGACTACGTCGGGGGACATGGACGGAAATGCCACAGCTGCGAAACAGTGTTCTTTGAGGGACCCCGCGTCAACGGTCCGGTGGGGGATACACATGAGGAACGCCCATACAACCCACTCACCCACGGACTGCGGATGTCCAAACTGACAACTGACAACCGACAACTGACAACTGACAACTGAGAACTGACTTATGGCACTCTATCTTCCCGCTACTACCGATGAAGAACACGTCGCACTCGACGAACTTACCCCGCGCGAGATCGTCCGCGAGCTCGACAAATATGTTGTAGGCCAGAACCAGGCGAAGCGCGCCGTCGCTATCGCCCTGCGCAATCGCATGCGCCGCCAGAAGCTTTCCGCCGAGCTGGCCGAAGAGGTCATCCCCAAGAACATCATCATGATCGGCCCCACCGGCGTGGGCAAAACCGAGATCGCGCGCCGCCTGGCCAAGCTTGCGAACTCGCCCTTCATGAAGGTCGAAGCCTCGAAGTTCACCGAAGTCGGCTATGTGGGACGCGACGTGGAGTCGATGATTCGCGACCTGGTCGAAATCGCCATCGACATGGTGCGTGAGGAAAAGCTGGAAGACGTTGCCGACAAAGCCGAGATGAACGCGGAAGAGCGCCTGCTCGATCTGCTCTTACCATCGATGCCGGCGCAAGTGCCGCCGAAGCCCGCACATTCCAGTGATCAGCAGCAGATCGGCTTCAACATCAACAGCGAGCCGCTTCTCGCCGGCGAGCCCGGTTCGCGCACTCGCGAGAAACTTCGCCAGCAATTGCGCGAGGGCAAACTCGACGAGCGCATCGTCGAGCTCGATGTCCGCGAAAAATCCATGCCGGCCTTCGAAATCATCTCCAACCAGGGCGTCGAGGAGATGGACGTCAACATCAAGGACATGCTGCCCAACATCTTCGGCCAGCGCACCAAGAAGCGGAAGATGAATGTCAGCGAAGCCTTCGAATACCTGATCCAGGAAGAAGAGCAGCGCCTGGTCGATATGGACCAGGTCACGCGCATCGCCGTGGAGCGCGTGGAGAACTCCGGCATCATCTTCCTCGACGAGATCGACAAGATTGCCGGCCGCGAAGGCGGTCACGGTCCCGACATCTCGCGCGAAGGGGTGCAGCGCGACATCCTGCCCATCGTCGAAGGCACCACCGTGAACACGCGCTATGGCATGGTGCGCACCGATCACATCCTGTTCATCGCCGCCGGCGCATTTCACGTCTCCAAGCCCAGCGACCTGATCCCCGAGCTGCAAGGCCGCTTTCCCATTCGCGTGGAGCTGCAATCGCTTACCGTCGAAGACTTCATCAAGATCCTCACCGAACCCAAGTCATCGCTCACCAAGCAGTACATCGCCTTGCTCGACACCGAAGGACTGCGCCTGGAGTTCACTCCGGAAGCGCTAGCTGAAGTCGCCAACTTCGCTTTCCGCGTGAATGAGGGCACGGAGAACATCGGCGCGCGTCGCCTGCACACCATCATGGAGAAAGTGCTCGACGCAATCAGCTTCGAGGCGCCGGACATGAAGGAGAAGCAGGTGACCATCGATGCCGATTACGTTCGTGATAAGCTCACCGACATCGTGAAGGACCAGGATTTGTCGCGGTATATTCTGTAAGGCGAGAATCGGTGGGTCACCTTGGTCGACAGGCTATGGCCAGTTGCGCGAAGCATGGCGCACACGGAGCACCACGACTTGGTCTTCGCCTATTTCATACACCGCAATATAAGGCCACGGAGGGAAAACCAGCTCCCTAGTGTTCTCGGCCAGCCCAAGACGCCCGCGCCTGGGAAATCTCCGTAGTTCGGCGACACCGTTATAAATGGTGCGCGCAACGTGCAGTGCAGCTTCAGGACTTTCCGCGCGAATGCGCTCAACGATTCGAGTGAGGTCGCTAGCTGCGTTAGTCGTCCAGCGGACCCGCATCACGAGTGGAACATCTGCTCAATGCGTTCGACGACCTGATCATGCTCCAGCAAATCGCCGCGACGCGCCGACGCGCGGCCTTCTTCCACGGCTTCTACGAAACGCGTTTCGTACTCCAGCATGCGGTCGACCGCTTCTTCCACTACTTGAGCAGCCTCTTTTCCGCTGCGGTTCGCGACCTGCTGGAGACGAGCTTCCTTTTCCGGCGAGAAGTGCACTTCCATGTGTCCAAGCGTAGGGACTCCAAACAGCGATGTCAACCATCACTGCATTCACGGACCCCCATCGCGCCGCATAGTACAATCCTCTCCCAGCAAACCTCTGTACGATGACGCTACGTTCTGGCCGCCCGCGTGTGGCTCGCCCATCCTTGTCGATAAGGTAAGCGACGACAGCGAACTCCTGCCTTGCTTTGCTGACGATCAAGGAGCCGAGCCTGTGGCTTTCATCTTTTCACCACGGATAACCCTGTGCTGGATCGCGCTGGCGATCACGATTCTCCTCAGCCTTTCGCTGTGGGCGCAGGATTCGCAGCAAGCGGCTGCGCCGCAGCCCACGGCCTCGCAACCAGCTTCCGGCGGACAAGACGCAGCCGCGGCGGCGGAAGCGAAACTGGAAAAGGATGTGCAAAATCCGGTCTCCGAACTCATCACCCTCCCCTTGCAGAACAATACCAACTTCGAGTACGGGCCGTATGGCCGCACCCAGAACGTCCTGGACATTCAGCCGGTCATACCCATCAACCTGAACGAGCATTGGATGCTCAAGAGCCGCACCATCCTGCCGGTCAGTTGGCAGCCGTATGCGGACCAGAACTCCGGCGGCGAATTCGGATTAGGCGACACTACGCAAACTTTCTTCCTCGCGCCGCGCGGCGATCGCAAATTGATATGGGGCATCGGCCCTGCGATTGTCATTCCCACCGCAACCAACACCGCTCTCGGGCAAGGCAAGCTCAGCGTGGGGCCATCGGTGCTGGCGTTGTCTCAGCCAGGACACTGGACCGTGGGCGCGCTGATCAACAATGTGTGGTCGGTCGCCGGCGCCGGCAGCCGTCCGCCGGTGAACCTGATGCAGTTGCAGGCATTCGTCACCTATCAGATGAAGAAGGGATGGTACGTCGCAACCTCGCCAATTATCGAAGCAAATTGGAGAGCTGCGAGCGGCAACGTTTGGCTGGTGCCGGTGGGCGGCGGGGTCGGCAGAATTACGAAGATGGGCTCGCAGCCGATTAACGTCACCGCGCAGTTCTACGGTAACGCACGCTATCCCGCAGGAAGTTCGCCTTGGAGCATGCGGCTGCAGTTCGATCTGCTCTTCCCGGAAGGACCCAAGAAATAGTCGCACCGCAGCGCTGCCAGAATTCAAGTACGAGACCGTCTCGAGATCTGGGTGGCAGGCTTCAGGGTGCGATCAGAGAGGCCGCCAGTCTGTCGCACTGCGCGCGTTGTCTTGAGAACGCCACGCAATGCTTCGTTCACCGCTTCCTCGCTGGGAAACGCTTCCGCAATGTCCGGCTGGAGCAAAACAACGTTCGATCCTTTTCGATATTCCTGGAAATGCTTACCGCGTATTCCGCCGCTCATTGACGCGAAAGCGTACTCTGGTCGCATGTCGTCGCGGCGTCGGCGCTCAATCGGCTTCTTCATAGAATTTTCTCTCCGTTCGCGTAACCGGACGGGCGCTGATAATACGAACCGTTTCCTCGCGTTCCGTATGCGCCACGACCAGCAGGCGTCCAGCGGCGGATGCGCCAATTGTTGGGAAGCGCTCTTCGGATATCGCTATCCCAGCAAACCTAATCGGCGGAGATCGGCCTCGGACCACCCAATATCCTCAATCATGGCTTTCAGTGTTCCATTCGGAAACGTATCGCCAAGACGGTGATAAGCAACCACGACCGGCGCCCGTCGGCGTGCCGATAGATGCGGTGGCTGCCCCGCGTGCGCGTTAGACGAAAGCCACCGGCGTGAAGCGCCCGACTAAGCTCCCGTGCGCTGAGACCGCGAGGAAACTCAGCCATAGTTGACCGCTACTGCAGCGGTGGGCCACTCCAGCGCACCTTGCGCGGGATCGACGGGCACGGCTTGTCCGGATTCGCGGAGGTCTTCGAGGTAAAGCTCGATCGCCTCCCGAGCGTTCGCAAGGGCTTCGTCGAAGGTGCGCCCCCAGGTATGGCATCCTTTGAGAGCCGGACAAAAGGCATGATAAGCCTTCTCGTGATCCTCCGTCTCATCCTCCTCCACAACTACTTTGAAAACGTACGACTTCATATCGCCTATCTCCCTGAAAGCCTCCGTACACAAGATCAAGAATTCAAAGCTCCCCGATAAACCGGCATCGGAGCTCAGCACCGCGAGTCTTCAGTTGCAACATACAGCTTCTAGTCTTCCCCCACCCGCAGTACCGCCAGAAAGGCTTCCTGGGGAATGTCCACGCGCCCGATACGCTTCATGCGCTTCTTGCCTTCCTTCTGCTTTTCCAGCAGCTTGCGCTTGCGGCTGATATCGCCACCGTAGCACTTGGCAATGACGTTCTTGCGCATCGCGGCCACGGTTTCGCGCGCAATGACCTTCGCTCCAATCGCCGCCTGGATCGCCACTTCAAACATCTGCCGCGGAATCAACTGCCGCATCTTCGATACCAGCGCGCGCCCGCGGTCGTACGCGAAATCTTTATGCACGATGATCGACAGCGCATCCACGGGATCGCCCGAGACCAGAATATCCAGCTTCACCATCGGCGACTCCCAGCTCCCTGCGAGGTGATAATCCAGCGAAGCGTAGCCGCGCGAGACTGTCTTCAGCTTGTCGTAGAAGTCCAGCACGATCTCGTTCAGCGGCAACTCGTAGGTAAGCATCACGCGCGCGGAGCTGACGTATTCGAACGCCTTCTGCTTTCCGCGCTTGTCTTCCACCAGCTTCAGAATGCCGCCGACATATTCCTCGTTGGTCAAAATGGTCGCCAGGATCACCGGCTCTTCGATCTTCGTAATCTCGCTGGGATCGGGCCAGCGCGATGGATTGTCCACCTCGATGACGGTTCCATCGGTCAGCGTGATCTTGTAGCGCACGCTGGGCGCGGTGGTGATCAGGTCAAGGTTGTACTCGCGCTCCAGCCGCTCCTGAATGATCTCCATGTGGAGCAGGCCGAGGAAGCCGCAGCGAAAGCCGAAGCCCAGAGCCACCGAACTCTCCGGCTCGAAGAAAAATGACGAGTCGTTGAGCCGCAGCTTCTCCAGCGCCTCGCGCAACAGCGTGTGCTCGTGCGCGTCCACAGTGTAGATTCCGGCGAAGACCATCGGCTTCAACTCTTCGAATCCGGGCAGCGGCTCAATCGCCGGATGATGATCGTCGGTAATCGTATCGCCGATTTTCGTGTCGGCAACATTCTTGATGTTGGCGATCAGGAAGCCCACTTCGCCGCCGGAAAGTTGGTCCACTTCCACCGGCTTGGGCGTGAGCACGCCCAGCGTCTCCACATCGAAGGTGCGGCCATTCGACATCAGGCGGATGCGCTGGCCTTTGCTGATCGTCCCTTGAATAACGCGTGCCAGAACGACCACGCCTCGATAGGAATCGAACCATGAATCAAAGATCAGCGCCTGAAGCTGATTGGCGGCACGGCCTACCGGCGGCGGGATCTGTTTGACGATCGCTTCCAGCACCTCAGGCACTCCCTGCCCGGTCTTGGCGCTGATAGCGAGCGCGTGCGAGGCGTCCAGCCCGACCGCGCTCTCGATCATTTCCTTGGTGCGCTCAATATCGGCGCTGGGCAAATCAATCTTGTTGATGACCGGGATGATCTCCAGCCCGTTGTTGATGGCGATGTAGGCGTTGGCCAGCGTCTGCGCCTCCACGCCCTGCGACGCGTCCACCACCAGCAGCGCGCCCTCGCACGAGGCCAGCGAGCGCGAAACCTCATAGCTGAAGTCCACATGGCCGGGCGTGTCGATCAAGTTAAGCTGATACGTCTTGCCGTCGGCCGCGGGATACATCATGCGGACGGAATGCGCCTTGATGGTGATGCCGCGCTCGCGCTCCAGGTCCATCGCGTCCAGCACCTGGGCTTGCATCTCACGCGCCGTCAGCGAGCCGGTGAGCTCCAGCAGACGGTCGGCAAGCGTGCTCTTCCCATGATCGATATGGGCGATGATGGCGAAATTGCGGATGAGTGAGGGATCCATGCGAGCTAGCTGAACGCTACTTTGATTCTACAGGCTAGACGCGTTATCTGTTGCCGCGCGGGAGTGGCTGGGCGCCCATGCGTCGATGGCGCGAAGAAACCGCTCACCGGATGGAAATATTATCTTCGGCTCGCGCAATCGGTAGAATCGGAGAGTCATGCTGATCCTGGCTTCCGCCTCGCCTCGCCGCGCCGAACTTCTGCGCAACGCCGGGATTACCTTCATCGTCGTCCCGGCAGATGTTCGCGAAGAACCGCTGCCGCATGAGACGCCGCTCGGTTATGCCCAGCGCCTGGCCCGCGACAAAGCTTGGGCCATCTTCGCGAGCCATCCCGATGACGCCGTGCTTGGCGCCGACACCGTGGTTGTGGTCGATGAACATCTGCTGGAGAAGCCAACCGACGCTGAGGATGCGGTCCGCATGTTGCGCCTGCTCTCCGGCCGCACACACCAAGTGATAACCGGAGTTTGCGTCCTGGCCCGGGGATTTGAGCGAAGCGAAGCCGAGGTTACGCAAGTCTCGTTCAGCGAACTTTCCAGCGACGAGATCGCGGCTTACGTCGAAACGGGTGAGCCGATGGACAAGGCTGGCGCTTACGCGATACAAGGCATTGCCTCACGCTGGACAGAGCGCATCGAAGGCTGCTATTTCAACGTTGTGGGATTGCCGCTGCCGCGCGTCTATCGGCTATTGCGGGCCGCCGAAGCGGCCACGGGAAAGACATTGCTCTAGATCAACCTGAAGTGCGGCGCGAAGTGCTACTTCTTCTGGTCCGGCGTGGTTGTGGTGGGAGGAGTCGACGTCGTCGTGGTAGTGGTGTCAGGTTTGGCGCCTTCGTTCAGCGACGACTTGAAATTGCGAATGCCTTCTCCCAACCCTTTCCCTAAGTCTCCCAACTTCTTCGGCCCAAAGATGAGCAGAACAATGATCAGGATCACCAGTAAGTGCATGGGCTGGAATAAACCTTCCATAAGACCCTCCCTCAACACGGCCCGGTGCGTCGATCGGCAGCGGACATCACGTTTCTAAGCAGATTCTAGGCTTTTCGTAAGCAACGCGTCAAAAAAAGAGGCGACAGGGATGTTGTTGCCCAACCTGCCACGATCAGACGCAGAGAAATGCCCCAACAAGTTATATAATAAGGAAGCCAATAAGATTTACATCAGGATACCTCATGCGATCTGCTCTGCGAAAAACCCGCTCCTTCTCGCTCGATCCTGAGCTTCTCTCCGAGATCGATCGCACCAAGGGCCACGATTCAGCCAGTCAGCGAGTCAACGCGCTGCTGAAGTACGCGCTCGAAATGGAGCGCAAGGCCACGCTTCGCGAGGAGGCGGCTCAGTTCTTTGCCAGCGCCCAAAACACCCGCCAGGAGCGGCGCGCGTTCCAGCGGGCAAGCATCAAGAGTTGGAGCCGCGAATGACCGCCTGGCGGCGCGGACCCAAGCCGGCGAGCTGGTATCCGCGGCGCGGCGAGGTATGTCTGGTGGGACTCGACAAAGAGCGGCCGGCGCTCATTCTCTCCAGCGACAGTCTGAACGCGCACTCGCTGGATGTCTGCGTGCTACCGATCTCGACGGCCGAGCACAGAGCATTTTCACTGCGTCCCAAGTTGAAAGCGCGCGAAGGAGGGTTGGATCGCGAATCGTGGATCAAGTGCGATCAGCCCACCACGCTGGAAAAGCAGCTGGTGATCTACCCGCCCCTCGGCAGGCTGTCCTCCGCGACCCTCGAGAAGGTCGGAGCGGCCGTCAAAGCGGCGCTCGAACTCGAGTGATGTTGTCCGCCGCAGCGTCTATGCAATCGCCTGAATCAAACCGGCCAGCAGCGCCGCTCTACGCGGCAATTCGGCGGCGATCACGTGTTCGTGCGCAGCGTGGGCTCCGTCGCCTACGGCTCCCAATCCATCCAGCGTTGGGATACCGATGCCCGCGGTGAAGTTGCCGTCCGAACCGCCGCCCACCGCAACCTCACGCAGTCCGAATCCCAGGTCCCGTGCAGTCTTGCGCGCCAGCTCAAACAATGCCGCAACGTGCTTCGTCCGCTCCAATGGCGGACGGTTGATGCCGCCCTCAATCTCCAGCTTGCAACGCGGGTTTACCGGGCGAAGCTCGCGGACACGGCGCTCCATCTCCGCGCCGTGATCTTTGTGTACCACGCGAAGATCCAGTTCCGCGACCGCTTCGCCGGCGACAACATTGGTGCGCGTGCCGCCGCGAATGACGCCGACGTTCAGCGTGACACCGCGCTCCAGATCGGTCAGCCGCGAGATGGCCTGGATCTGATGCGCCAGCTCGACAATTGCGCTCTGGCCTTTCTCGAAATCGAGTCCGGAATGTGCGGGCTTTCCCGTTACCTTCAGGGTGAACGAGCCAACTCCCTTGCGCGCGGTCTTCAACGCACCTCCAGGTCCGGAAGGCTCGCACACCAACACTGCGGCACACTGTCTCGCTAGCTTCTCGGTGATGGCGCGCGAGCTGGCGCTGCCCATCTCTTCGTCGGACACCAGCAGCACTTTCACCGGACGCGGCATGCCGCCCGAAGTCTCGCGCAGCGCCCACAGCGCGAACATCATTTGCACGATGCCGCTCTTCATATCGAAAACACCCGGCCCGTAGAGCCGCCCGCGCTCCTCGCGCCACGGCATTTTCTGTAGTGTTCCCGCGTCGTACACGGTGTCGAAATGCCCCAGCAACAGCAGTGGCGAGCGGCGGCTCGTTCCGGTGAAGTTCACTTGCAGATGATTCCCGGCCACGTTCTGCTGGTGAATCCTGATCTCGCCGCCCAGGCAGGTGAACTCGCCGGCCAAGTGAGCGCAGAGTTCGTCGCAGGCCGGTTTGTCCCGAGTGGGAGACTCACGCACCACGACTTCGCGCACGCTGGCGATCATCTCGTCCTGGCGGGCGGTGAGCCAGGTTAGCGTCCCGCGAAGATCGAACTGCTCAGGTTTGGCCTTCCGCATGTTTCTGTTCCTTGCGATATTAACCGCTAAAATTCACCCTGCGCCTGGAATCGACAATCGTCAAATGTATAATCGTGTTTCTTACGATCATCCATGAGTGATCCGTCCCATTCCGCGCCTGCGAGCAGTCAAGATCTCCAGCTCAACATCGGCGAGCTGATGAAGCTGCTGCCGCATCGTTACCCCATGCTGCTGCTCGATCGCGTGGTGGAGATGGTCCGCGCCAAGCGCATCGTCGCTATTAAGAATGTTACGATCAACGAGCCGTTTTTCAGCGGACATTTTCCCGATTATCCCATTATGCCGGGCGTGCTGATCGTGGAAGCCATGGCGCAGGCCGGCGCGGCACTGCTGTTCACCGAAGTTCCCGACCGCGACGGCAAGCTGCTGGTCTTCACCGGAATTGAGCGCGCGCGCTTCCGCCGCCCGGTTACGCCCGGCGATCAGCTGCGCATCGAGGTCGACGTCCTCGCCTTTCGCGGAACCGCCGGCCGCCTGCAAGGCAAGGCTTACGTCGACGGCAAAGTCGCCTGCGAAGCAGTTGTCACCTGCCGCCTGCTCAATCGCAAGCCAGGCCGGGAAGCCGGGAGCGCGGAGCCTGAACCGGCAGAGCACGTCTCATCATCGCAAGCATGAGTATTCATCCGACCGCGATTGTCGATCCTTCCGCAAAGATTCCCGCGTCCTGCAACATTGGGCCGTACTGCATCGTACACGCCGGGGTTGAGTTGGGCGAGCACTGCGAGCTGGTAGCCAACGTCGTGCTCGGCGGCCCCAGCCGTTTCGGCAGCAATAACAAAATATATCCCTTCGCCGCGCTGGGCATGGATCCGCAGGACATTACTTATGCCGGCGAGCCCACGCGCCTGGAGGTCGGCGAGCACAATGTCATCCGCGAATATGTCACCATCACTCGCGGGACGGCCAAGGGCGGCGGCGTGACGCGCGTCGGCAGCTACACGCTCATCATGGCGTACGCGCATGTGGGCCACGACTGCGTCATCGGCGATCATTCCATGCTGATCAACGCGGCCACGCTCGCCGGTCACGTTACCGTTGAGGAGTGGGCGGTGGTGGGCGCGCTCTGTCCGGTGCATCAGTATGTCCGCATCGGCGCGCACTCCTACATTGGGGGAGGGACGACGATTACGCAGGATGTGCTGCCGTACTCCATGACCAGCGCCGAGCGCGACACCCACGCCTACATGCTGAACAAAGTTGGGCTGCAACGGCGGGGATTCTCGCAGGAGCGCATCGCGGCTCTGCATCATGCTTTTAAGGTGCTGCTGGCGTCGAAGCTCAACACCTCGCAGGCGCTGGAGAAGCTGCGCTCGCAAGGCGCGCAGGGCGAGGACGTGGAAGCGCTGCTGAAGTTCATCGAGAGCTCGCAGCGAGGGATCATCAAGTAGCCAGTTCTCGCCATGCCAGAACCGCAGCAGGAACGCATTGGTCTTATAGCCGGGAACGGAAAATTCCCGTTCCTGGTGCTGGATGCTGCGCGCTCTAAGGGTATGCAGGTTGTGGTTGCTGCGATCAAGGAAGAAACTTTTCCCGAGATCGAGCAGCACGGCGCGGCTGCGGTTTATTGGTTGTCACTGGGCGAATTGTCCAAGCTGATCGAGACTTTCAAGAGCGAAAACATTACCCGTGCAATCATGGCCGGCCAGGTCAAGCACAGGCAGATCTTCAGCAGCATCAAGCCGGACTGGCGGCTGGCCAAGCTGTTGCTTTCGCTCACCACGCGCAACACAGATTCGCTGATCGGCGCGGTCAGCAAGGTCCTCGCCGACGAAGGCATCACGCTGATGAATTCCACGGAGCTGCTGGAGCCGATGCTGGCCGCCGAGGGCGTCCTCACGCGGCGCGCACCGAGCGACTCCGAGCGAACGAACATCACCTACGGGCACGCGGTTGCCGATCATCTGTCGCGGTTCGACATTGGCCAGACCGTGGTCATTGCCGAGGCGGCCTGCATCGCGGTGGAAGCGATGGAAGGGACCGACGCGACCATCCTGCGCGCCGGCGAAATCATGAAGTCGCCTGCGCTGGGCAAAGAGCCTTCAACCTTGAGCCGCGCGCTGACCGTGGTGAAGGTTGCCAAGCCGAACCAGGACATGCGCTTCGATGTGCCGGTGGTTGGGCTGCGCACCATTGAGTCGATGAAGCAGGCAGGGGCGACGTGCCTGGCTTTGGATGCGGGACGATGCCTGCTGCTGGACAAAGAAGCCATGCTGGCGGCCGCGAATGAGGCGGGGATTTGCATCATCGCCGAAACACCGGTGCATCACATTCCGCACCATGGTGGATAAAATGGCGGCGGGGGAAAAGCAGATCCCTCGTCGGGCTGAAGAGACTGTGTCGCGACCGGAAAACAAATTTTCTGGTGGAACAAACGGCCCGAACAACCGATCAAACTAGCCGCGCAGCGGCGAGATGGGGTTAGGCGTGGGCGTCAGCCCACGCTCAAAGTGGGACAAAACGTGAGCCGCAGAGCGGCGACACCGGGTTGCGACACAGTCTCTGAAGCCCTCCTCGTGATGACAAAATAATTTGAGCAGTGTCGGCGCGGCTGAAGCCGTGCCCCTTCAAAATCGGATGGCAAAAGAGCCAGGTCGGTTCTCGTCTATTTTGCTGCGATCGCGTCGCGCAGAATCTTCGATAACTCGTCGGGACTCTCAATTGGCGGCTGGCAGGCAAAATTTGTGCAGACAATCGCCACCGACTTCTTCTCTTTCAGCGCCGGCAGATTTGGAATGGTTTCCGCCAGCACCGGCGGCAGGTTCTGCGCCACAGCTTCGCTGTCGGTGAGATGCACCACCGACTTGTTGACCGCGAAGGGCGTAATCGCGGCTTGCAAGAGCGCCGCGGCGTTATCGTCTTCTCCAATCACGATCACCTGCGTATGCGGTCGCGAGAGCCAGGTCGCCGCGATTCCGTAAGTTCCGGCGTAGATGCCGAACTGCTCCGCAGCTCCGGCGAAGACTGCCAGTGTGAGTTCGGCGAGTTCACGATACTTCGCGTCATTGGTGTACGCATGAAGCCGCAGAAGCGCAATCGCGGCGCTGGGATTTCCGGCTGGCGTCGGCGCATCTTGAAAAGGTTTGCGCCGCGTCGCAAGAACGCCGAGTTGCAGCTTTTCTTCCAGCGACGCTTCTGTGTCGAAGAAGCCGCCGGATTTGGCATCGGCGAAGCGGGCGATCATCTGGTCCGCTATGCGCTGCGCGAAGTTGAAATAACTGATCGCTCCCGTGACTTCATACGCGTCGAGGCAAGCCAGCGTGGCGAAGGCGTAATCATCGAGCATGCCGCGAACGAAGCGGCGGTCTTCGGGCACCGAGGCGTCGGCATAGGCGATGACATGCGCGAGTCCGCGCTCTTCGTTCCATGCCTCCGACAAGATGCGATCGAGCGAGCGCAGTGCGAACTTGCGCGCATCGTCAAGCTGTAGCACCTGCGCCGCCTGCAAGTAAGCCGAGACGCACATCGCGTTCCAGTTCACGTAGACCGTCTTGTCCACGAACGGCGTAGGACGCTGCAAACGCGCGGCGTAGAGCTTCATCTTGGCCGATGCCAGCAGATCGAGCGCTTTGGCCGCATCGATCCCCATGCGCGACGCAACTTCTTCCGGCATCGCGCGCAGCCACAACACATTCTTGGCGGGATTGTGGTGCATCTCGCCCGCCGCCTCGATGTCGTAATGCAGCGCGGCAGCCTCGAATTCCTCATCGGTCAGCACGGCCTTGGCCTCATCGCGCGTCCAGGTGAAGTAATCGCCATCGTCGTCGAGGTTGATGTCGGCGTCCTGCGAAGCGTAAAAGCCGCCATGGGCGCGGTCGCTGAGCCACTCGTCCATCCAGCGAATGATGTCGCGCGCGACGTGCGCGTAGAACTCGAAGCCGAAGACCTGGTAGCCGTGCACGTAGTTCTTCAGCAGCTCGGAGTTGTCGTAGGCCATTTTTTCGAAGTGCGGGACCGTCCAGTGCTCGTCTACGGAGTAGCGATGAAAGCCGCCGGCAAGCTGATCATAGACGCCGCCCTGCGCCATCTTGGTCAGCGTGGTAGTGACGACGGTGGCGACGCGCTCCTCGCGAGTGCGGGCGTACCAGTCCATCAGCAGATCGAGCGCGGCGGGGTGCGGAAATTTGGGCGCACTGCCGAAGCCGCCGTTCTTCTCGTCGAAGATGGGCAGCGCCGATTGCACCATGACGCCGACCAGGCGCGGGGAAAACTCGGTTTGGCGGCCGGCAAAACTTTCCGCGTTGGTCAGCACGTTCATGGCCTCGTCGGCGGACTTCAGCACCTCGTCGCGGCGCTCACGAAAAGCAGCAGCAATCGCCAGCAAAATTTTCTGGAAGCTCGGCCGTCCCCACTGATCGACCGGCGGAAAATACGTGCCACCGTAAAATGGGCGGCCATCGGGCGTGAGGAAGACGGTCAGCGGCCAGCCGCCGGTGCCGGAGATGGCCGAAACCGCAAGCTGATAGCGGCTGTCCACGTCAGGACGCTCGTCGCGATCGACCTTCACGGCGATGAATTCGCGGTTGATGATAGCGGCGGTTTCCGCGCTCTCGTAGGACTCGCGGTCCATGACGTGGCACCAGTGACACCACACCGCGCCGATGTCGAGCAGGATGGGCTTGTTCTCGCGCTGCGCGGCGGCGAAGGCTTCCTCACCCCACTCGTGCCACTGGATGGGCTGGTGCATTGCCGAGCGGAGGTAGGCCGACGACGCGCGCGCTAAGGAGTTGGTAGCTTCCGGCATGAGGGTTTCAGTCTAGCAGGGAGAGCGATGTTCAAAGTTTTCTCTTGCTGGGTGCCCCAGGTCTCGCACTGTTCGAGACCTGGGACCCCGTGCCAATCAACCATCCCTGCTGTGTCCTTCATCACACCAGGAACCAGGTCTTTTTTCTACTCTGTTGGCATGCCCTGGGGCTTAGAGCGCTGGCACGGCGGACACGACCTCCACTTCATCACCTTTAGCTGCTACGGCCGGCAGCCCCTGCTATCGAACGCGCACCGCCGCCAGTTGTTTCTCAGGGTGCTGGAAGAGGTACGCCGGCGCTACCAGTGGGTGGTCATCGGATACGTTGTCATGCCGGAACACGTCCACCTGCTGGTCAGCGAGCCGCAGCAGCGCCCGTTGGCTACGGCAATCCAAGCTCTAAAGTTAGGTTTTGCGCGACGCGTGCTGGCCGAGGAGCGCAGGCGGCTCCCGGGTCTCGGAACCCGCGAGACCCGGGGCACCCGGACATTGGAGTTGCCGCACCACGTTTGGCAGGCGAGGTATTACGACTTCAATGTCTGTACGCCGGAAAAACGGGTCGAGAAGCTTCGCTACATGCACCGCAATGCCGTGAGACGTGGTCTGGTGGCAGCGCCGGAGCTATGGCCGTGGAGCAGCTTTCGTGCGTACGCCTACCAGGAAAGAGGATTGGTTCGGGTGAACGAGTGGGGCGTGCTGAAGATGAAGTCGATCGAGCCGACGGGTTTTCCGGCGTGATGCATCGTACTCGCTCGCCCGGGTCTCGAAACCCGCGAGACCCAGGGCACCCGGCAGGGAGAATCGGAAGACGCGCGGTGATGAAAATCCGTAGCTAAGCAAACCCGGCTTGGGTGGGGCACTCTCAAGCTGGTAGGCTGGGCTACCCGCCGAATCGGTGATAGACTCTCGTCGCTCCCCTGCGTACGCGGATGACTGACCGAATAACAGGAATCAACAGGTCCACCCTCTGGCTGGCTTGGAAGGAGGTACGGGCTGCCTTAAGTGAGGCCAGCATTCGGGATGTCGTGGATTTCATCGACTACGATATCGAACCTGACGTTTGGATAAACCGCCTATTGCGTCAGGTCTCCTCGGGGGCCTACGAGCCTCGCGCACCTCTCCGCTTTCCTCTTTCGAAGAGCCGCAACTTCAAACGGGTACTGACATTTCCGGAGCTTCCAGACATTGTGCTGTTTCGCGCAATCGCGGACTTCATACACAAGCGTGCCCGCAAGGAACAGCAGCCCCACGCTTACTACCGACGCGCGGACCTGAGTAAGGCGACCAAGGCTGCACAAGCCGCTGCTCAGCAAAAGATGGACAAGCTAGGCACGGACTATCGCTTCACTTCCCGCCATAGCTTCCTCAATTGGCTAAATTATGCTCAGTATCGAAAGTACTTAATTCTCCGCAAGACCTACCCTCTCATTGTCGTGAGCGATGTAACGAACTTTTTCAACAGCGTTCTTCACTCGGAAGTTTCCAGGGCATTTAGGAGTCTTCCCATCCCGGGGGAGATGATCGGATTGCTCTTCTTTCTACTCGAGCGGCTGGCAATTCGATCCCCATACTGTGACTCACCTGGAATTGGACTGCCGATAGACGAATTCGAGTGTTCCAGAACAATCGCCAACCTGATCCTGTTCCCGCACGATCGCAGGATGGTGAAACTCGTCGGTCCTCAGGCGTTTGTTCGCTGGATGGACGACCATGTTATCGGCGTCAACTCTGAAGCTCAGGGCCTCGAAGTTCTCGCGGCGCTGCAAGATTCTCTTGCGGGTCTTTACTTGACCCCGAATTCGAAGAAATCCCTTATCCTCTCGCTTGCCGAGGCAAAGGTTCACTTCCACCTCGATGCCAATGCAGACTTAGACACGCTCGAGCAGAAGATCGCCAGCGGGCGCCACAATCGGAATCTCGTTAGTTCGCGAACTCACCCGCGCTTGGCGAGCGGCACTCCTGAACGAGGGTAAGGGGCAGTGGGAACAAATCCAGAGTCGCGTATACAAGCTCGCAGGCATGACGGTTGCTCGATTTCTCCGTCGCCGCGCAATACGGGATCTTCTCGCGAACCCTACTCTCGCAGAGCGGATCAGCGGCTACATGAGGTGTTCTGGGTCGGCGGCGGAATACTGGAGGTTCGTCAATTCTGTCGTGGCGCATCGACAGCAAATACACAAGGATGTTCCCCTGTTGATGCTCGAAAGCCTACTAAGAGTGGAGACCCGGAGCTACAGTGCCCGTCGAATCCTGCGTCTGGCCGAAACAGTATTGACCGAGGTCCTGGAGGGGCGGCGAGACGAACTATTCGCAGCTCCTGCGTGCTTGTTGGTACTCAGGTTTGGAGATCAGGCCGATTTGGCGAGGCTTAAGCCGGGTTTTCGAGATCGTCGATACCCGCTCCCCTCACGGCTGATCCGCGCCGCCGCCGTCGTGTATGGCAGCGCCGGAAGGAGAGAGTTCACGGAGGTTCGGAGAGCAGCGGCCTCCCTCCTCTTGAACCCCCT
>CAWBKE010000027.1:0-27044 GCA_963789245.1 uncultured Acidobacteriaceae bacterium
AAAAGAAGCCCCACCGGTTGGCGGGGCTTCGCAAAACAACAGACTGTCAATCAGCTCAAATCAGAATCCACTCAGCTTTTGCGGAGCGCCGAGACCGGTGCAGCCGTCCCAAGCAAAGAATGATCCCGGATAGCCGTTGCTGCCCGTGGTCACGTCATAAAAATACTGGTGGTAGACCCCAGGGTTCGAGTAATAGTTGTAGGTCCGGTTTAGTTCCGCCGAGGTATGGTTGGCGAAGCTGCCAGCCGCGTTGGTGATTCCGGCTAGCGTCGGAGAGGCAACGCTGGTTCCATAGACCCCACACCAGCCGCCGCATCCCGTGGTGCTATAGACGTTGACCGGGCTTATGCCGCTGGAGTCAGATCCCCAATCCGGCGTGGCACGCTTCGTGCCGGCAAGATTGGCGACCATGAACTGGTAATTGGGCAGAGGCTCATACTGGCTGAAGCCACCGCCGCTGCCGTTCCAGCAATCCTGTCCGGTAACGAGGCCATTGGTGCGTTCGATGCCGGTGCCGCCCGCGGCGACCACATTGGGTGACGCCATGGGGTAATCGGTACCGTAACCCGAGTCGCCGGCTGAGGCGAAGTAGACGACCGTCGCTGTATCCATGTACTGGTCGTAATCCTGCTCGCCGTCAAACTCGCCGCCGTAGCCAAAGCTGTTGGACTCTTCACCGCCGCCCAGTGCAGCCACTGCCTGGCCGCCCAGGTACTCGGCTGCGCTGGTGCCGCCGGCAAACGGATCACTGCAGAACTGCGCGACAATGATCTGCGCGTGGGGCGCCATGGCATGGGCATACTGAGTATCAAGAGCCGTTTCCACGTCCCAGCCGGTATCGTCACTGCTCGGGCAAGAGCCGCAGTCACAGATAAATTGCAGGGTCTGGGTCGGCAAACCGTACTGGGTGCTGAACGTATTGAAGTCGGTCTGCAGCGTACTGTTGTGGCCGTACTCAACCACCGCGATGGCCTTCGACCCACCGGTGGCAACGGGAATTCCGCTTAACGGACATCCAGTGGTCGGGGTGGTTACGTCGTAAATGCAGGCGATGGAGGCAGGGTTCTCATAATTTGGGTTCGGAGCATCGGGGTGGGGACCTCCCTCGGGAATGAGAATTTTCAGGTCTGTGCGCACCATTCCGGGATGCAGACCAACACTGCTACGTGGAATGATCGTGGTGCCTTTGACCTGCGAATCCTGCGACTGGGCAAAGCCACAGATTGCCATCGCCAGGATTACCAATGCGGCGAGCAAAAAACCTCTCTTCATTTGCGTCTCCTTGATTATCATCTTTCTGGGATTTTACGTTTTTTCTGGGATTTTACGTTTTTTCTGGGATTTTACGTTTCAGCTCCCCACAGCCCCACCGTTATCTGGGATCGTGGGACCTCGGGGTCTTTTTTTCATTGGCCAAGAAGGTTGCGAACTCAAAGGCTTTACTCGCCTGGGTGCCGGGAACGTGCCAGCGGAGATCGGCACTATCGAAAGCCGATCCACTGACGAACAGAGCACGATGTCGGGCGCGACGAGCATCAAATGAGTTCAGAGTCGAACAGAACTACGCACCCAAGCGACATGCGTGGGTTGAAACCCCAATTGGGAAACCGGAGGGCGGAGAATCAACTCAGGTTTGGCTGCTTATGGTACGGCTCAACATACTCAACATTGCCCGCCAAGTCAACAACAAACAAGGCTGGAATTGTAAAAACTTGTACCATATTAATTGCAACGACCTGCGAAAGGAGCCGATGCCACGTAAGTGGAATCTTTTCGACTGAATTTCGAAAAGATGACCGCTGTTGACGAACTACTGCCGCTTAAGTATTACCGCATGGTAAACCCACCGCAAGCTACTGGAGAGCGAATACTCATGCAGCCGCGCTCTCGGCTCTGCGCTCGTCGTTGTCAGCCCTTGGGTCAACTCACGCAGCAGTTTCGCTTACCGTTGTCACTCCTCCCAAATTCGCCTTGACCCTCCCTCTGGCGAAAGGCGAACAGCGAATAGCGAACGCCGTTCTTCAGGTACTGGCACGCTCCCGGCAAGGTTCACCTTCGGCTTTCCCGCTTGACCCGCCAAGGCTTTTCTGTAAGAGTAAGCCACACGTCTCACGTGGGGACATGCCATGCCGTCCGGCCTTCCTATCGTGGAGTTCGATCGCTCCAAACTGATGATACGCATTGAGGTCACGCTGAACGCCGATCCCACCGCCATCAGTCCGGTGGTGGAAGGCATCATGGAGATGGCGCGCGGGCTGGACTGCTCGGCCGGCAAGGAGTTCGAGATCGAGACCGCGCTGCGCGAGGCCCTGGCCAACGCCATTGTTCACGGCTGCAAGAACGATCCCACCAAGAAAGTCCAGTGCTGTGTAGGCTGCGACGAAGAGCGCGGCATGTTGATCGTCGTGCGCGACCCCGGCTCCGGTTTCGATCCCTTCGCTCTTCCCGATCCCTGCAACGGCGAGAACGTTTACTCCAATCACGGGCGCGGCATCTATCTCATCAATCAGCTGATGGACGAGGTGAAGTTCGAGCGTAACGGCACCGAAATCCACATGCGCAAGTACTGAAACACCTACAACCCTAATTCGAGGGCGCTTTGCCGAGGAGTAGTCGGTATCCCACGCTGTGGGACGACCCAAAGCAGCCGCCCTATCGGTAACTGACAACCGACAACTGGCAACTGACCACTGGCCGCCGCTTTACGGCGTGATCTCCCACACCGTGCCACAGCCGTAATCTCTGCAGCCCGGATCTCTTCCAAAGGCCGCGGTGCCGTACATGTTTCCGCTGGCGTCGAAGATAACGGCGCCGAACGGCGCTTGCCCGTCAGAGCCATTGAACTGATAGAACGGGTTATAGATCCATTGACTGCCCGAGGGCGTCAGCTTGAAAATCTCGCCTTCCTCATCGCTACCGCCGGAGGGCAGCGGTCCGTAAAGATTGCCCTGTGAGTCGAAGGTTGGGGCAGCCTCCGGTCCCATAAAAGTTCCGGAAAAACTTTGCAGGAGGGTGAAGGACCAGCCGCCGTTTTGCGGCGTCAGTTCATAGGCCGCGCCTGGCCCCCCAGAGCCCTGGACCGCAATGCCCGTGATCCCGAAAAGGTCGCCGTGCGCGTCCATGATGAGACCGCCGGCGCCGAAGCCATTGTCGTTGTTGGTGAAGGAGTAGAGTATCGTCTCATTCCAGCCCGATTGGGTGGGCGATAGCTCGTACACCGTGCCGAAGCCGTTTGAGCCGCCGAGACTCGTGGTGCCATAGAGATTGCCGGCATGGTCGAAGATGACGCCGCTAATAGGGGAGTAGCCGTCATTGTTAATGGTGCCGAAATTCCAAAGCACACTCTCCGTCCAGCTGCTGCCGGAGTGAGTCAGCTTGAAAACGACGCCATTGCCCAAGCTTCCGCCGGCGCCGGTTGTGCCGTAGATGTTGCCGGCTTGATCGAAGGTCAGATCGCCAAATTCGGGAAATCCGCCGTCCGCGCCATCGCTAAAGTTGTAGAGCACCGTTCCAATCCAGGGACACAGAGCAGCCTTACAAGCCGTTGCCGGAGGGCGCAGGCTGAACACCGTTCCCCAGTGTTCGGCGCCGCCCATGTAAGTTGTCCCGTACAGCAGGCCATCCGGTCCGAAGATGGTGGAATAAGGGCTGTCGTCCCCATCAGGAAAGTTGTAGATGGGCGAAAGAACCCATCCCGCGCCCTCGTGGACGAGACGATAGACCACGCCACTTGCGTAGCTGCCTCCAATGTTGGTCGTGCCGTAGATCCGGCCTTGCTGATCGAAGGTGATTCCAGCCACGGGCCATCCGCCGTCGGCGCCGCCGGTGAAATTGTGCAGAACCTGAAACGTCTGCGCCTGCGCCGCGACGGCACTCACCAGCAAGATGAGGAGACCGGCAATTCCTGCCAGCCGGGCGAATCCAGAACCCCTGTGTTGCTCCGAGCGCGTCATAACCATTCTCCTTCGAAACGAACAATTTCCGATCAACACTCCGCGATCCATTGATATCCTACATTGTGGTATGACCCAGATCAGCCGCCCGATAGGTAACTGGCTACTGGATACTGGGTACTGACAACTGACCACTGACAACTGGCCACTAGCCACTAGCCACTAGCCACTGCCTTACGGAATGAACTCCCATACCGTGCCATCGTCCGGAGACGGATAGGGACCCTGCGAGCATGTGCTGTACATGTTTCCCTGCGAGTCCAGCACCACCTTGCCTTCGGGAAAGAAGCCTTGGCTGCCATCACCGAAACCGAAACTATACAGCGTGCTGTAAGCCCAACCGCCGTTCGAGAGCGTCAGCTGGTACAGTGTTCCCGCGCCGTACGCACCGCCCCCACCCGAGGTGCCATAAACATTCCCGGCGGCATCCATGGTGAGCGGGCCGGGACCGTCGGCCTCGTTGTTGTAAACGTTAAAGGTGTACTGCACGCTGAAGTTCCAGCCGCCGCCTTGCGCTGGGGTCAATTCGAAGACGGTGCCGTTGCCCCCATCAATCCCCTGACCGCCGGAGCCCGCGGTGCCAAACAGGTTTCCGTGGCCGTCAGAGATCAGTCCGGAGCCGGGAAGGTAGCCATCGGAGCCGCCAGTGAAGAAGTGGAGAATCGTTTCGGCGCCGGAGGGCGTCAGCTGGAAAACTACTCCGCATGAGGAGTCCTCAAAGCACTGCAATCCACCTCCCGGAGTTGTGCCGTAGATGTTGCCGGCCTGGTCCACTACCAGTGCGGAGCCGGACCCTGCTCCATCGTTGGGACCACCTTGAAATGAGTGCAGCGTGCTCTTGCTCCAGGTTCCGTTGCCATTGGGGGTGAGCTTGAAGATGGTGCCGCAACCGCCATACGAACCGTAGTTGCAAGGTCCGGTGCCGCCCGTTACCGTCGAGCCATAGATGTTGCCGGCGTGATCGAAAACGAGTTCGGCTTCCGGCCAGGCCCCGTCGGCAAATGAGGCAAAGCTATAGAGGACGGTCTCTCTCCACTCGCAAAGAAAGCTCGCGCAAAAATTTGGCGGAGGCTGCAGTTTGAACACGGTGCCGCACCCTCTGCTGCCGATATCGCAAGAGCCGGTCCCGCCCATGACCGTGGTGCCGTACAGGGCGCCATCGGGACCAACGATGACGCGGGCCATGGGATTCGCTCCGTCGGGAACGCCGGTGAACTTGTAGATCGGAGTTTCGACCCAGCCCGTGCCGCTGCGCGCCACCTTGAAGACCGTGCCGCAACTTCCGTCACAATTGGCGAGATTACCGCCGTACTCGGTCGTGCCATACAGGGTTGCCCCGCTAGCGGTTAAGCCCGGGCCGGGACCCGCGCCGTCGGGCGAGCCGGTGAACGTATGCAGGACGTTTAAGGTCTGGGCCTGCGCTGCGATGGCCGATGCCAGCAGGATGAGAAGACCGGTCATTCCCGCCAGCCGTACGAATCCAGAGCTCCGATGTTGCTCCGCGCGCGTCATAACAATTCTCCTTCGAGCGAATAATTTCCGCCCAAACTCCACAATCCGCTAATACCCCACATTGTGGGACTACCCGGATCAGCCGCCCTAGAGGCAACTGGGTACTGACAACTGCCTTACGGCGTGATCTCCCATACATCACCGCAGCCATTGGGATGGCAGTAGGCTCCGCCATAGGTTGCTGTCCCGTAGAGTTTCCCGTTGGCCCCGATGGCAACCGTACTGGCTGGAGCGTTCCCGTCATCGCCCCCGGTGAAATCGTGCAGGGAAGTAAATGTCCAGCCGCTGCTTCCGTGCGTCACTTTGAAAACGGCGCCGGTATACTCCCCATAAGAGAAGGCGCCGATCGTTCCATAGAGATTTCCCGCGGTGTCCATCGTCAGCGGAGCGGTTGGGCCGATGCTATATTGCGGGGGTATCTGCGCGAGGACGGTGTAAGTCCAGCCGCCATTCGACGGTGAAAATTCAAAGATGGTGCCGCTGTAAGTGGGACTTGGAGTCAGGAGGGTACTTCCGTAGAAATTGCCGGCAGCATCGGAGATCAGCCCGGCTTCGGGCTCATAGCCGCCGCTTCCCTGGTTGTCGAAGTTGTACAGAACGCTTTCGGTCCAGCTGTTGCCTGAGCGCGTCAGCTGAAAGATCACTCCGTAGTCGAATGTTCCTCCCGACCCGGCTGTGCCGATCAGGTTGCCCGCAGAGTCAAAGGTCACACCGGTGGGATATGCGCCATCGGCGCCGCCCTGGAACACGTACAGCGTGGTCTCGAGCCAGCCACCACCGCCTGAGGGAGTCAGCTCGTAGACCGTGCCGCACCCCTGATTGTTGAAGCAACCGTCGCTTCCTCCCTCCCATGTCACGCCATAGACGTTGCCCGCGCTGTCGAATATCACGTCACCCGCAGGGCGGTCCTTGGAGAGCGGAAAGCTGTAAAGGTAGTCGATGGTCCACGGGGAAACAAAGGACGGTGGAATTGTCGCCCCCGGCCGCAAAGTGAAAACGGTCCCGCCGTTACTGGTGGTGCCGTAGAGGACCCCATCGGGACCAAAAAGGACGCCGGCTGCGGGATCATCGCCGTCACTGTACTGAGTGAAAGAGTAAATGGGCGATTCCAGCCAGCCCGAGCCTGCGGGCGACACCTTGAATACCACTCCTCCCGGTCCCCCTGGCCACTCGATTCCGCCGCTGTAGGTGGTGCCGTAGAGATGGCCTCCGCCGTCGAGGGTGAGACGACCTTCTGGATATGCTCCGTCTGCTCCGTCGGTGAAGTTGTGAATGACCTGAAAGGTTTGTGCTTGCGCCGCAATGGCAGTCGCCAGCAGGATGAGAACGCCTGCCACTGCCAGCCATGCGAAACCTGAATTCTGATGCTGCTCTGAGCGCGCCATAAAATTCTCCTTCGAGTGAACAATTTCCGATCGATTCTTCATGATCGGTTTAAGTCTCACATTGTGGGACATCCCAAATCCCTGCCTCAGCTGGCCACTAGCCACTGACAAGTGTCCTACGGCGTGATCTCCCATACCGTGCCCCCGTAGCCCGTGCCTCCCTCCTCGGTGGTGCCGTACATATTTCCGTTGGCGTCAAAGGTGACCGCGCCGATGGGGAAGCATCCGTTCCCGTCATTGCAGCTATCGAACTGATAGAACGCGCTATAGGTCCATTGATTGCCCGAGGGCGTCAGCTTGAAAATGTCGCCGGAACCGTCGCCGCCGCTAGGCAGTGGTCCGTAGAGATTGCCCTGTGAGTCGAGGGTTGGTGCAGCAAGATTTGGCGGGTACCCGCCGCCGGGGAACGTCTGCAACAGGGTAAAGGACCAACTGCCGTCCTGCGGCGTCAGTTCGTAGGCGGCGCCCGTCCCGCCGCCCGTGATACCGAAGAGATCGCCGTGCGCGTCCATGATGAGACCGCCGGCTCCGCCGCCGTTGTCACTGTTGGTGAAGGAATAAAGAGTGGTCTCGCTCCATCCCGATTGCGTGGGCGACAGTTCATACACGGTGCCGAGGCGGTGTCCGCCTGCGTAACTCGTGGTGCCATAGAGATTGCCGGCGTTGTCGAAGATGACACCGCTCAGAGGATAAGCGCCGTCGCTGCCAGCGGTGAAGTTCCACAACACGCTCTCCGTCCAGCCACTGCCGGAGGGGGTCAGTTTGAAAACGACGCCATAGCCCGAGCCTCCGCCGACGTAGGCGGTTCCGTAGATGTTGCCGGCTTGGTCGAAGCTCAGGTCGCCGTACTCGGGATCGGCGCCGTCGGCGCCGTTGGTAAAGCTGTACAGCACGGTTTCGACCCAGGGGCAGAGGACGCTCTTACAGGCCGTTGCCGGAGGTCGCAGGCTGAAAACCGTCCCAAAGGTTTCCGCGCCGCCCGCATTAGTTGTCCCGTAAAGCAGGCCATCCGGGCCAAAAATTACTCTGGCATACGGAGTGTTTCCATCATGATCCTGAGAACCAAAGCTGTAGATCGGTGAGAGGATCCATGCTTGGCCCTCGCGGACGAGACGATAGACCACGCCGGCTTGATGGCTGCCGCCATCTGAGGCAGTGCCGTAGATCCTGCCTTGCTGATCGAGGGTGACGCCCGCGAAAGGGGACCCTCCGTCCGCTCCGCCAGTGAAGTTGTGAATCACGCTGAGGGTTTGCGCCTGTGCGGCGATGGCCGCCAGCAGCAGAATGAAAATGCTGGGTTTTCCCGCCAGCCGGGCGAATGCTGAATTTCGATGTTGCTTTAAGCGCGCCATAAGATTCTCCTTCGAGCAAACAATTCCCGATCGATTCCCCATGACCGGTCTATGTCCCACATTGTGAGACCATCCTGATCTGACCACTGACCAGTGTCTTACGGCGTGAGTTCCCACGCCGTGCCGCAGCCTCCTTCGCAAACTCCATAAAAGCCCCCGCCGGACGATGCCGTACCGTAAATGTTGCCGTTGGCGTCGAGGACCAGGCCGCCGTTGGGATATATCCCGTCGGACTCGCTAAAGTCGTGCAGGTCGGTCAACACCCAGCTCCCGTTCGACGGCGTCAGTTTGAAAACCGTGCCGTAATTCAAGGCGCCACCGTTCGATGTGTCGTAAAGGTTGCCGGCATTGTCGAAGACCAATCCGGCCGAAGGCTGCTCTCCGTCGAAGTTGTACAAAACTTCAAACGTCCAATTTTCGGAGCGCACCAATTCGTACAAGGTTCCGTCGTTGGAAGAGCCGCCCTGAGGCGTGACGCCATAGAGATTTCCCGCCTGATCGGCCACCAGTGGGCCTTGCGGGGCAATGCCATCGCTGGGGCGAAAGATATGCAGGATGGTTTTCGTCCAGCCGCCATTGGACGGGCTCAACTCATAGACGGTCCCCTCGTCGCTCGTGCCAGCAGTGGTGGTTCCGTACAGATTTCCGGCGGCATCGAGGATCAGCCCGCCTATAGGGAACTGCCCGTCGTCGCCGCCTTGAAAATTGTAGAGAACGGTTTCTGTCCATCCGCTGCCGGACGGTGTGAGCTCCCAAACCATTCCGCAGCCCACGCCGCCGCAGCTCGCACTGCCTCCGTTCTCAGTTGCACCATAGAGATTGCCGGCGGCGTCAAAGACGACTCCGCTAGGACGCCAGCCATCGGGTGGTCCGCCGAAGGTGTAAAGCACCGTCTCTGTCCAGGGACAAAGAAAAGACACGCAAACTGCAGCGGGAGGCTGCAGCTTGGAAACTACGCCGCAGCCGTCGCCTCCGCAGCGTCTGTACCCTCCCACCAAGGTTGTGCCGTACAGATTGCCGTCCGGCCCGAAGATCATTGGGCTGCCGGGATCGTACCCATCACTAAGTTGCGGAAAGTCGTACAGCGGACTCAGTACCCAGCCGGACCCCGATTCCTTCAGTTGGAAAGCTGAACCGTAGGCAATCGTGCCGCCGGTGGTTGTCCCATACAATTTTCCCCCGCGATTTCTGGTCAAGCCGGCACCGGGATTGGCCCCGTCTTGCTGGCCGGTAAAAGTGTGCAAAACCTGAAAGGTCTGCGCCTGGGCGGGTGGGGCCGCGACCATAGCTGCTAGGGTCAGGCCTAGGACGAGCGCCACCGCGCCAGTTCGCAAGTTGATGTCGAAAACCGAAGCTGCATTTCGCCATTGATTTGCCATGATGACTCCTTGGCCGTTCGAGTATCGCCTGGATCGCACACCAGAAACGTGCGCACCCAGCCGCCATAGGCCGCGTGCTTCCCAGTGTTGGAGCTACTGTTGCGCTCTCTTATGCGGAGAGTCAACTTAATTTCACATTACGGTCTAATCGTCTGATGGCAGGAGGTTTAGCTTGCATGTCGAGCGGGAGAGGTTCGAGAGGAAGGAGGCTGACTACTGGCCAACATCTGCGCTATCGCCGCGAATCAGAACACTCTATGTAATTAAAAGGGCCGCCCAGATAGGACGGCCCGCATCGATAAGCCAATCTTATATCTGCTCTTCGATCACCTTCCTGATCCGCTCGAAGGCCCAGTCAATCTCCGCGCGGGTGATGACCAGCGGCGGAGCAATGCGGATCACGTGGTCGTGGGTCTCTTTGCAGAGAATGCCCAATTCCTTCAGCGCCTCGCAGTAAGGCCGCGCCGGAACGTCCAGCTCGATGCCGATCCACAGGCCCTTGCCGCGGACTTCGCGCAGGTGAGAACTGCGGAGTGCCCGCAGCCGGTTGAGGAAGTAGTCGCCCAGCTCGGCAGAGCGCTGGACCAGGTTCTCGTCGATGAGGACGCGCAATGCGGCGCGCGCGACGGCGCAGCCCAGCGGATTGCCGCCGAAGGTGCTGCCGTGGTCGCCGGGATGGAAGACTCCGAGGATCTCCCTCGACGAAAGCACCGCCGAGACCGGGTAGAAGCCGCCGGACAGTGCCTTGCCGACGATCACCATGTCCGGCCTGACGCCTTCGTGCATGTAGGCGAAGAGTTTGCCGGTGCGTCCCAGGCCGGATTGAATCTCGTCGGCGATGAGAAGTACATTGTTGCGGCGACAGATCTCGGCTGCGTCGCAAAGGAAGCCCTCGGGCGGAATCACGATTCCGGCTTCGCCCTGAATCGGTTCCACCAGAAATGCGCAGGTGTTGGGAGTGATGGCATCGCGCAGCGCAGCGGCATCGCCGAACGGGATGATCTTGAAGCCGGGCGTGAACGGGCCGAAGCCGTCGCGATACTGCTCGTCGGTGGAGAAACTTATGACGGTGACGGTGCGGCCATGAAAATTATTCGCGCAGACGACGATCTCGGCCTGGCCATCGGGAATGCCTTTGACCTTATGGCCCCACTTGCGCGCGGCCTTAACTGCGGTTTCGACTGCCTCGGCGCCGGAGTTCATCGGCAGGGCCGCCTCGTAGCCGGTTAGCTGGTGCAGTTGCTGGTAGAAGAGCGGCAGTTGGTCATTGCGAAAGGCGCGCGAGGTCAACGTGACCTTCGACGCCTGCTCGAACAGCGCTTTCAGAATCTCAGGATGGCAATGTCCCTGGTTGACGGCGGAATATGAGGCCAGGCAATCCAGATAGCGATTGCCTTCCACGTCATAAACCCACACGCCCTCGGCGCGCTCGATGACGACGTCGAGGGGGTTGTAGTTGTGAGCTCCATATAGGTTTTCGAGTTCGATGAAATCCTTGGTCAGCAAATGATCGATAACAGGCATGGGTCCTCGTGTTGAAGCAATTAGCAACTAGCAATTAGCAATTAGTTAAAGACATCTGGCCTCAACCAGTGGTGCGCGTTTGCCGGCTGCTTTCTACCTTTCGCAGAAGAGATGCAAGCATTCGTTGTACTTCTCGAGTGTTTTCGGTCAGGCCTTGGCAAAGCTCAGATGATAGGAAGCCTAAGTCTCGGGACAGCAATACAAAATATTCCAATTCAGAGCACGAACCTGCCGCCATGTTCAGAAAGCGATGAAAATCGCCGTTTCCTGTGCGACCGCATCCTTCGGCAATATTTGCTGCTACCGACGCACTGCACCGTCGCATTTGGCTGCTGATGCCGTAGGTCTCTTCTCTCGGAAATGTCGCAGTCGCACGATAGATCGCGAGCGTAAGCGCGTGCGCTTTCTCCCAAACTGTCAGACGCCTGAACTCTTTCATCGGACGATTCCTCTTTTCCGAGGCTAATTGCTAGCTGCTAATTGCTGATTGCTGACTGCTAATTGCTTCTCTTATTCCAGCAGCATCGTTAACAGCGCCATCCGCACGTACAATCCATTCGCGGCCTGGCGGAAATAAAGGGCACGCGGATCGTCATCCACCGTCTTGTCCAGTTCGACGGTCCGTGGCAGCGGATGCATGATCATCGCGTCCGCCTTCATGCGTTGCAGCACGGACGAGTTGATGGCATAGCGCTGCGAGCCGGCCACCCGCGGAAGCCGGTCGGGACGAATGCGCGTCTGGTAGATCACATCCACCTCGCCGATCACGCGATCGATGTCCAGCTCCAGCTCGTAGCGAACGCCATGCCGGTCGAGATAGTGCAGGATGTCGCTGCGCATCTGCTGCTCCGGCGGGCTCACAAAAAATATCTTGACCCGTTCGAACTTCGCCAGCAGATAGGCCAGGGAGCGTGCGGTGCGGCCGCGATCGAGTTCGCCGATGAAGGCCACGCTCAGCCCGTCCAGCGGGCGCTCGCGATAGATGGTGTACAAGTCGAGCAGGGCTTGCGTGGGATGCTGCCCGCCGTCGCCATCGCCTGCATTGATGATGGGCACAGGCGACACTTTGGCGGCGCGCGCCGCTCCGCCGGGTTCATGATGACGAATGACGATCACGTCGCAGTAGCTGCTGATGATGCGAATGGAATCCTCGACCTGCTCCGCCTCAATCTCCGACGAAAACGCACGCGCGTGTTCCGTGGACAGCACGCGTCCACCCAGCCGGTGCATGGCAGCCTCGAAGGAAAAGCGGGTGCGCGTGGAAGGCTGATAGAAGAGGCTGGCCATGATGCGGTTCTGGTAATCCAGAGTGCCGCCGCGCGCCACGATGCGCTCCATCAGCCGCGAGCGGTCAAACAGATCCATCAGCAAAGGAACGGTGAACTGTTGCGACTCGACAACGTGTCTCAATGTCATACGTGAGCGTCCCAGCTTGTCTTCTCTCAGCTTGAGCGGCAAATGCTGAATCGGCATCGTCTACCGGAGAACCGGCTCCTCCAATTCTTGTGCGGCAGTCTCGCGTGTGGGCTCGGCATCGCCAACAATACGGGTACCAGCCCGGCCGGCCACCGCTTCGCAGAGAAGTTCGAATGACGAGATCACAGCCTCCTTGCCGCCGCTGCGCAGGAAATGAATCACCGATTCGATCTTCGGCCCCATGTTTCCCGGCGGAAAATGCCCCGCTCGCTGGTATTCCTCCAACTGTGACACCGTGACAAAAGTCAGCGGCGTCTGCTCCGGCTTCCTGTAGTTCAGGTAAACGTAATCGGTGTCGGTGGAGATAGCGAAAAGATCGACGCCAAGCTGGGCCGCCAGCAGCGCCGAGGCGCGGTCCTTGTCGATGACTGCCTCCAGGCCTTGCAGCCGGCCACGCAGGCGCATCACCGGAATACCGCCGCCGCCGGTAGAAATCACTACCACCTTGCGCGCCACCAGGGAGCGGATGACGTCCAGTTCCACAATCTCCAGCGGCTCCGGCGACGGCACCACCCGGCGATAGCCGCGCGCCGCATCTTCCACAATGTGCCAGCCCAGCAGGCGCTTGCGGTCCTCCGCATCGGCCCGCGAGTAGAACGGGCCAATGGGCTTGGAGGGCTGCAGCATGGCGGGATCGTCGGGCGAGACCACGGTTTGCGTAACCAGGCTGACAACCGGAACATCGATGCCGGCCTCGGCCAGTTCATTGAGCAGAGACTGCTCCAAAAGGTACCCGACTTCGCCCTGGCTGGCCGCACCGCAAACGTCGAGGGACTGGCTGTACACGACATCGGAGGCCCGCTCGGAGCGCAACAACTGCGCTCCTACTTGTGGCCCGTTGCCGTGGGTGATCACCAGGCGGTAGCCGAGACGAATGAGGCCGACTATGGCACGCGCGGTGCGGCGGGCGTTTGCCAGTTGCTCGACGATGGTCCCCTTCTCACCGGCTCGGATGAGAGAGTTGCCTCCAACCGCGACGAGCGCAGTCTTCGACATAGGTATCCTTAGAGACGCTGTTCGCTCTTCGCCGTTCGCCGTTCGCTATTCGCTTTTCGCCAGAAAGGCTGCGCTTGCTCAGGCAATGGCAAAGCCTGGATTCGAGCGCCTTGCAGTCCAAAGCCTCCGGCGAAAGGCGAAAGGCGAAAAGCGAAAGGCGAACCGCGAACCGCGGCTTTTCTTCGCCGCTCTGGCGGATGGAAGACCTCTGCTATGGGTTCGCGTATCGCTGTCTTCCATCCACCAGTTGCGGCTAACTTGATTTAGTTACTCTGCGCTTTTCGCCGGAGGCCTTCGGCCCTTAGCGCCCGCGTGAGAACCCTGTCGCCGCTCCGCGGCTCAGGTTCGAATGCCCACTTGACCCGGCGCTTGCGCGCCGGGCTAACATCATCCCGCCGCTGCGCGGCTGGATTGCAGCCAGTTTCGATGCTTCGCGTTCTACCGCAATCCGATAAGTCGAGTTCTCACGCAGACTCTTTTGCCCTTGGCAAAACCCTGGTCGCGCTTGTCGAGAGCTACAGCTGAAAGCGAACAGCGAACCGCGAACCGCGGCTCTTCTACCTCACCAACTCCAGCATCGGCTCGCGCGCCACTTCGCGTTCCTTCGTAGAAGCGCCCTTCATGAGTTCCAGCATGATTGCCTTTTGCGCGTGCAGCCGGTTCTCGGCTTGCTGGAAGACGAAGGAACACGGCGAGTCGATCACCTCGTCGGTAACTTCGTCGCCCCGGTGCGCCGGCAGACAATGCAGGAAAATGGCATCCGCCTTGGTGCGCGCTATCAAATCGGAATTGACCTGATAGGGAGCGAAAATCTGCTTTCGCGCTTCGGTTTCGGATTCCTGCCCCATGCTGGCCCAAACGTCGGTGTAAATGACGTCGGCGGCGAAAGCCGCAATCTCAGGATCGTGAGTGATGGTGAGATTCGCGTTCGTTTCCGCGCCGCGCTTCCGTGTCCAGGCGACGGCTTCGTTGTCGGGCTCGAATCCGGCTGGAGTCGCGATCCACAGGTCCGCGCCCAATTGCGCTCCCAGAAACAGCAAGGAGCGAGCGACGTTGTTGCCATCGCCGATATACGCGATCTTCAGGCCGGAGATGCGCCCCTTCACTTCCAATACGGTCAGGTAATCGGCCATGGCCTGGCACGGATGGCTGTAATCGGTGAGTCCGTTGATCACCGGAATGCTCGCGTGCTGCGCCATTTCCAGGACGATTTCATGATCGAAGGTGCGAATCATGATCGCGTCCACCATGCGCTCCAGGTTCTTGGCCACGTCATGCACCGACTCACGCTTCCCGAGACTGATTTCGGCGGGCGAGAGATACAGCGGATGTCCGCCCAGTTGCTCGATCCCGACGTCGAAGCTGACGCGGGTGCGCAACGATGGCTTTTCGAAGATCATGGCCAGCGTCTTGCCCTTCAGCGCCGTCCGGTAGTCGTTGGGACGGGCCTTCAACTGGCCCGCCACGTGCAAAAAGTGTCGTATCTGTTGCGGCGTGAAGTCGCGAATTGAGAGAAAGTCCTTGCCGAGCATGATCACCTCCCTGCGCCAGCCAAAGCGGGCTGGTGCGCTTGAGTGAACTCCTCGATCATGGTGCTGATTGCAGGCTTGCCAATCTCCTCCACCTCATAGCGCACGCTCACATAGGGCTTGTCGAGGCGGATGGCACGGGCCAAATCGATGGGCGTGGCAACCACCAGAAGATCGCAAGGCACGCGCTTGATGGTTTCTTCCAACTCATGCCGCTGGGTGTCGCTGTAACCCATGGCCGGCAGCACGCGCCACAAGTGGGGAAACTTCTGGAAAGTTTTCTGGATGGATCCAACGGCGTAGGGCCGCGGATCGACCAGCGCCGCAGCGTGATAGCGATTGGCCGCGACGACGCCTGCGCCGTACGGCATCTCGCCGTGGGTGAGGGTTGGACCATCCTCAACCACCAGCACTGTCTTGCCGTTGACGATCTCGGGATCGTCAACCGTCACCCGGGAGGCGGTCTCGATGACCTTCGCCTTGGGATTGTGCAGAGCGATGTTGCGGCGGACCGTCTTGATGCCGTCGGGATCGGCGGTGTCAACCTTATTAATGATCAGCACATCGGCGCTGCGGAAGTTGACTTCGCCCGGATAGTAGCCGAGCTCATGGCCGGCGCGATGCGGATCGAGCACGACGATGGCAAGATCGGGACGATAGAACGATGTGTCATTGTTACCGCCGTCCCACAGGATCACATCGCCTTCCAGCTCCGCCTGGCGCAGGATGTCCTGGTAATCCACTCCGGCATAAACGGTGGTGCCTTCGACGAGGTGTGGCTCGTATTCTTCGCGCTCTTCGATACTGCATTTGTTGCGATCGAGATCGGCCAGGGATGCGAAGCGCTGGGCACGTTGTTCGTTGAGATCGCCGTAGGGCATGGGATGACGAACTACCACCGGATGCCAGCCCTGCTTGCGGAGCTCAGCGGCGACGCGGCGCGATACCGGGCTCTTTCCACAGCCGGTGCGGACTGCACATATCGATACTACCGGCACGTTCGCAGTGAGTTGCGTGCGCGCGGCAGCCAGCAATTGGAAGTCGGCGCCGGCAGCTACCGCCCGCGAGGCCAGATGCATCAGGGTGGGATAGGCAATATCGCTGTAGGCAAAGACCACCGTATCCACGTGCTGGTCGCGGATGATCTGCTCCATCTTGTCTTCTTCCAGGATGGGAATGCCGTCGGGATAAAGATGGCCGGCCAATTCCGCGGGATAACGGCGTCCGGCGATGTCAGGAATTTGAGTGGCAGTGAAGGCTACGACCTGGAATTCTGGGTTGTCGCGAAAAACTACGTTGAAATCATGGAAATCTCGTCCTGCAGCTCCAAGGATGAGGACTCGTTTCATAACGTTTTGAAAGCGTCATTAGACCCATGAAGTGGGGACACTTTTCTCCTATGCGCACATCCTGCACCGAAGCCGAGAGTTGCGCAGTGAGCCCGGTCACGTGGGTGTGAGACATGGGACGGGCCGATGTCCAGGCGGGATACTGGGCCGGTCATCCAAAGTTGGGCCCTCCCGAAACACTCAGGCGGCGCCTGGTGGCGCCGCCTAAGATCACTCCGTTCATTTAGGCCCTCCGGCTGGGATAACTGGGTTTCCGCACAACTTAATCCCGGATGATGATGACCTATCGATTATCCGAGGGGCGGATTAGGCCGCGGGGGCAACGGCGGATTAGGCCGTGGCGGGTTAGGCGGCGGTGTTGCCTGACTCACGAGAATTGGGTTAGGCATCGGAGGCCGAGGCGGATTGGGCCGCGGGGGCAACGGCGGATTAGGCCGCGGTGGGTTAGGCGGCGTAATGAAAGGGCTCGCCTGACTCACGAGAATTGGGTTAGGCATCGGAGGCCGAGGCGGATTGGGCCGCGGGGGCAACGGCGGATTAGGCGGCGTAATGAAAGGGCTCGCCTGACTCACACAGGTATTTGTTAGTGACGGCGTTGTTGCAGCGATTGCAAACCCGGTTGCGACCACTGCCAGAACCATTAGGAAGAGTACACCGCGTTTCATGGTTTCCCTTTCTAACCATTTATGGTTTGAGGGACCAAGACGGAATGATCGGGCAGGCGCCCTGTACGAAGGATTTTGGAGTATCGAGGGTCTTGTCGTCGCCAGTTGCTTGGCTGGATTAGGTGAACAAGACCGAGGGTCTCGCTCCGGGGTAACCCGACACGAATGAAACTATACCGAGCCGTAATTATTCGTCTGTGTCCTGTGACTCACATCGGTGTGATTAAGCGGTAACGCGTCCTCGCGCTTTGGGTTCGTGCTAGAATGCCAGCATGACAGCAAGCAAGCAAATTGCCGTGCTTTCCGTGAGGCTGCCCACATCCAAGTTGCGCCGCATCAAGAGTCTGGCCGCGAGCCGTGGCGTGACCTTGCAAGAGGCCGTTGATCAGGCGCTTGAGGCCTGGGCTCTTCGGCTGAAACCCGCCCTCCCGCTCTCACTCGACGCGTTAGAGGGGTCTCTTGCCGGGGTCGATGTCGAGAGGATTATGCGAGAGGAGCGCAAGGCCGAACTTGCCAAAGACAGGGGCCGCGCCTAGATGGGCGACCTGGTCCTGGACGCGTGGGCGGTGATGGTGTGGCTCAAAGGCCAGCAGCCGGCCGCGGACCGAGTGCGCGCGCTGCTGGAGGCGGCCGACCGCCGCGAACACCGGCTGACGATGAGCATCGTGAATCTCGGCGAAGTCTTCTATCTTTCGGTGAAAGCGCGCAACCTGGCGTATGGGCAGCGGGTGCTGCAAACCTTGCAGCCGCGCGTGACAACCGTCTCGGCCCATGACGAACTGGTCATGCTGGCTGCCACTCTCAAGGCGCGATACGCCATTTCCTACGCCGACGGCTTCGCTGCTGCCACGGCAATGCTGCAGGAGGCGCCGCTGGTAACCGGCGATCCGGAACTGCGGGCCATGGCTGCGAAGGAAAAGGCCCTGCAGCTGGAGTGGATCGGGGGGTGAGTGGAGTGGCTGCCGGTTGGGTATTGCGCGAGCTGCGCACATTCGCAAGGCGCAACGCTGGAGCGTTACGGTTGAGATCCAACCGATTTCTTCGCTTTCACTTTTTCCACCTCGGTAAGGGTCTTCTCTATCCGCTTAAGGCGATCCGGTCCTGACATGTACCGATTGAATGCTCCCCGCGTATTTCTCATTACCGAGTGGCTTGCATAGATTACCTTCTGCGGCGTACTTACCGAGCAGCTCAATCGCGTGGGTTTCGGGATATTCTTCCCGAGTGACAGCAGAAACTCAATGCCGGGGACGTAAAGCAGGAAAGTCGAATAGTCGCTCGTATCGCCGGGAGTGGGGAAATAAGTGGCGAGGACAGCGTCTCCCTTCGTGCGCCATATCGAAATCGTTAGGGCCACGTCTTCGGGAAACGGGCCGTCGAGAAGAAATTGACGTATCGGCTCCTCATAGGTTCCAAGATTGATCCCATGTTCGTTGCCCGCGCGATCCTTCCACGAGTGGACGGAGCCGCGCCAAAACACGCTCATCGCGAAATAGACGAGCTGGTCCATCCGGAGTCCCGGAATCGACACACCGGCATAGCACACGCGATCTTCATTCGCGGCGAGCGGCCCGCTTTCGTGCAACTTCTCCCAGATAGGGAATGAACCGATCCGCGCCATATGCCGGATAACCCAACGCTCACCGTTAAGGTTGAAACGCTGCTCACAATCTGCACAGAGCAAATAGTCGGTGATCTGGTGCGATGTCTGGAACACGGAGTCAGGCGTAACCATGATGGGATTCGGATTGGTTAGGCTATGCTCCCGCAAGTACCGGAGCAGCCCCTTTGGCAGATAATGGCTGAGCCGGAGTTCCTTTTCCAACAAACAGAGCTTGCACATTCCGACTGGCATTTCCTACGTTCTCCGACCAGTGCCCTCTTCCGATTGCGCCTTCATATAGGAGCGCAAAATGGCGTTAATGCGGGTCTGGTAGCCGCTGCCCTGTTTCTTGAGCCATTCCACAACATCGTGGTCAATCCGGATGGTCAGACGGTCTTTTGGCTCCGGCAGGGTGAGCTTCGCGGCCTTCCAAAACTGACTGGGGCAGCATTTATTCTATATGTACAAGTTGTACATATCTATTGTTGGAATGCCATTTCATGAATCGCTTTGTATCAGGGCATGGCCTTCAGCCGTGCCGTTCGTCCGCCTTTTTTCACTTTGTCATCCCGAGCGGAGTGAGTCTGGTCGCGAAGCGACCGGACTCACGCAGTCGAGGGACCTGCCTTTTGTTGGGCCTTCGTACACTGTCCGCGAAAAGCAGGTCCCTCGACTCGGACTGAAGTCCTCGCTCGGGATGACAATACTAGGGAGAGACACGAACCTGAGCGGTCCGCGGGGCGAGCGTTGCTGCCGACTCGCAGGCTATGTCACAGAGTGCCCAACCTCACATCACCATGTGACCCGCATCACTTCGCCTTGGGCCGTAGCTGGGCAAGAATCGAACCATCGTTCGGTACGGGGTGAGCCTCCAAGCCGCAACGGATTTCAAGTGGGATGGCGAATCGTTAGGTGCCACCAAGTTCCTTCCGACGGTCCCGCAAATAGAAAGGGCAGCAATGGCCAAGGTCCAAGGTTCGGTGCAGATCGTAGTCGAGCGCTGTAAAGCCTGCGGTTTCTGCGTGGAGTTTTGTCCCACGCACGTCCTGGCGCTTTCCTCCGCTTTCAATGCCAAGGGATATCACACGCCCTACATGGCCCATCCCGAGAAGTGCAGCGGCTGCGACTTGTGCGGCATGTACTGCCCTGACTTCGCCATCTTCGGCTTCAAGGCGGAGGTGGAAAAGAAGGCGCAAGCCGAGCCGGTGAAGCCGGCGACGGAAGCCAGTGCCGCCCCTCCGCTGGTGTTAACTGAGAATAAGGAGGAGCAAGATGCACGCTGATCCTGCTGGAGTACTGACCGGCACACATTTTCTGGATGGCGATCACGCCTGCTGCGAAGGAGCCTTGGCTGCCGGGGCGCGCTTCTCATCGGGCTATCCCATCACGCCTTCAACCGAAGTGGTTGAGCGTTTCGCCGCGCGTGTTCCAACCGTCGGCGGAACTTTTATTCAGATGGAAGACGAGCTGGCCGCCTCCATCACGCTGCAGGGCGCGGTGTGGGGCGGAGCCAAAGCTTTCACCGTGACCTCCGGGCCTGGCTTTTCGCTGATGATGGAGCACATTGGTTACGCCGCCATGACCGAGACGCCCTGCGTCTTCGTTGATGTGCAGCGTGGCGGGCCATCAACCGGCTTGCCGACGCTCCCCGCGCAGCAAGACATGATGCAGGTTCGCTGGGGATCGCATGGCGATTACGAAATCATCGCGCTGTGTCCGAATTCGCCGCAAGAGTGCTTCGATCTGACGATCACGGCATTCAACTACGCCGAGAAGTATCGCTGCCCGGTGTTCGTCATGATGGACGAAGTGGTCGGCCACATGACAGAGAAGGTCGTAATCCCCGCGCCGGAGGAGATCGAGATCGAGCCGCGGCGTTACACCAAACTTCCTCCCAAAGAATTTCTGGCCTTCAAACCGAAGGACGACCTGGTTCCCGACATGCCGCGAGTGGGCGAAGGCTACAACGTTCACGTCACCGGCCTGACGCACGACGAACGCGGTTATCCCGACATGCGGCCCGAGGTGCAGGCCGTACTGGTCAAGCGCCTGGTCGAGAAGATCACCAAGAATGTCGATCAGATCACGCTGTTCGAGGAAGACCAAGTCGAAGGCGCCGAGGTAGTCGTGGTCTCCTACGGCATCACGTCACGCGTGGCGCAGAAGGCCATCGACATGGCGCGCCAGAAGGGCATCAAGGTCGGCAAATTCCGCCTGATCACCGCGTGGCCGTTCCCTGAGAAACAGATTGCCGCGATCGCGAAAAAAGTGAAAGGCATCGTGGTAGCGGAACTGAATCTCGGCCAGATGGTGCGCGAGGTTGAGCGAGCGGCCGCGGGCCAAACCAAGGTCCGGCTGGCGGGACACGCCGGCGGCAGCGTTCACAAGCCGGAAGATATTCTGCAGGTAATCATGGAGGTGGCGCGATGAGTGAAACGACTGTGACCATCCAAAACCCAGTCGAGCAGTTTTTGCGGATGGACCGCATTCCCCACATCTGGTGTCCGGGATGCGGCATCGGCACCAGCGTCAACTCGTTCGCTCACGCGCTGACTGACGCCAACATCGACATGAAGAATGTAGCGATTGTCTCCGGCATCGGCTGCACCGGACGCGTTGCGGGCTACGTCAACCTGGACTCGTTCCATACGACGCATGGCCGCGCGATTCCGTTCGCGACTGGGCTGAAGCTGGCCAATCCCAAGCTCAACGTCGTGGTGTACTCCGGCGACGGCGACCTGTTCGCCATCGGAGGCAATCATCTGATCCACGCGGCGCGGCGCAATGTGGACCTGAAAGTTGTGTGCATCAACAACCTGATTTACGCGATGACCGGCGGGCAAACCGCGCCGACGACGCCGGGAGCGGTCATCACCTCAACCAATCCTTACGGCACGTACGATCCGTCGTTCAACCTGCCTTACCTGGTGGAAGCGGCCGGCGCAGTTTACGTGGCGCGCTGGACGGCTTTTCACGTCAAGCAACTGGCACGCGCGATGGAAGAGATGTTCGCCAAGAAGGGTTTCAGCTTCATCGAGGTGCTGTCGCCGTGTCCCACGCTGTACCAGCGCCGCAACAAGATGGGCGATGGGTTGGACACCATGAAGTTCTACAAGCAGGTCAGCAAAGTCCGCAATGGCGCGCCCACCAGCGAGGTTGCGCTGACCAAGAGCGGCGAGATTGTCGTCGGCAAATTTGTGGACCGCGAGCGCGGCGACTACGGTGGCCTGATGCACGACAGCCTGGCCGACGCTCTGGGCGAAGATTACGTAGAAACGGAGGCATGCTCATGCCAGTAACAGAGATCCGTATCGCAGGATTTGGCGGGCAGGGCGTAATCCTGTCGGCAGTTGTCATCGGCAAAGCCGGCTGCATCTTTCAGGCCGGCTACTCCACCATGACGCAGAGCTTTGGACCGGAAGCGCGCGGCGGAGCTTGCAGCGCGCAAGTTATCTTGTCCGACCAGCCGGTGCTCTATCCCTACGTCACGCGTCCCGACATTCTGGTGGTGATGTCGCAGGAGGCTTACACGCTGTTCAGTCCGCAGCTCAAGGACGAAGGCATCCTCATCATCGAGGAAGACCTGGTGCGAATCGGCGAACTGCCGGCCGGGCGTGCGGGTTTACAGCGTCCCGGCGACGCGCATCGCCGAAGAGCTGGGCAAGAAGATGGTGCTGAACATCGTGATGGTCGGCTTCTTCGCAGCCATTTCGCAGGTGGTCGATCCGGACGCGATGAGGAAGGCGGTCGCGGCTTCGGTTCCCGAGGCCTATCGCGATCTGAACCTGAAGGCCTTCGACCGCGGCTTCGATTACGGAACCAAGGAGCTGAGCGAAGTCATCGTCAAGCAGGACTCGCTGGTCGCGGTGGCGGCCATCGAAACCTAAGGCGCCGAAAACCCGGCAATTGCGACTCAAGCAATCGAATTGAGACGCCCCAAAAAATGTTCCACGTGGAACATTTTTTGTGCCTGTAAACCTCTGCCGCTCAGATACTTAGACTGCACCATATTGGTGGGGTAACCACGAGGTAACCAAACTAGCTGACAGGGTAACCAAAATACCGTCGCGTACTCGTCGGAGATCGCGGCCGGGTGGGGAATCTCCTAAATCTGCAACTATCATTCCCATACGGAATCCACTTGACATAGGAAGCTATTATCCTAGAATTGGGATAATGACTCGACCGCGGGCGCTCAAGGCTGGAACGAGCTGATGGCTGAAATAGGCTGCAGAAAAAGTCGGCTGTGAATTGCTTTGTATCAGGGCACGACTTTAGTGTCTGCGTGAGAACAAAAGTTTTGGTTCGCGTGTGGAACGGATCGAGCGAAAATCGAGCCCGAAGGGCGGAATAATGATAGCCCAGCACGTAGCCGAAGGCGGAGTGCTGGGTGAAGTGGGAGTAGATTCGAGTCCCCCGGGGACGACACAGGTTCTCACTCAGACTCTTTAGTCGTGCCGATACGCTATCTATTTTGTCTCCCGAGCGGCCTTCAGGCCGCAAGGGATCTGCCGTTCCGACTTTTTCCGCAGCCTGTGAAAGCCGTCCCCCTTCAAAGCATCAGGGCTTGACGAAGCGACATTTGCGAGGCAGCAACCATGAAGTCTAGAGAAAAAGATGATCTGAGAATCCGTGCGAGCTCGGGCAACGTCTTTGCGGACCTTCAGCTCAAGAACGCCGGAGAGAAACAAACGAAGGTCCAGCTCGCGGTCGCCCTTAACCGGGTCCTTGACCGGAATGGGTTGTCGCAAGCCGAAGCCGCGAGGCGGTTGTCCGTCAATCAGCCGAAGATCTCTGCCCTGCGGAACTACAAGTTGGAGGGATTTTCCGTGGAACGCCTTATCGGATTTGTCACCGCTTTGAGCTGCGACGTGGATATCATCATCCGCGGCAAGTCACGCTCTTCCCGCCGAGGACGCGTGTTGGTCAGGGCAGCATAATTCGGGCCCGGAGGTCCCAGGTCAGCGTCCAAAAGACGGCCGCGAACCCGAGGCACGAGGCGGATTGCCTTGCGTAGCGAAAAACGAAGTGCGGGGGATTGAGGAGTTCAGATGCAGAACGAGTTCAAGAACGCCAACACGCTCGCTGATGCGGTCAACGATGCCTCGCTCAACAAGTATTCACCTCGACCATACAACCACTTCTCCCCCGACAATACTCTTTGGTGGCTCGTACCATCTACCGAATGGCCAGCCTTCAAATACGCAAAGTTGTTCTTCTTATCTCGTCCTGAAGACCTACCGATAGGCACGAGCGGGGTTTACTGTGGCCTCTACGTGGAGAAAGGACTCAACATCAAGGTGAAGGAGTTCTATCCCAAGGAACTTATCCAGACCGCCCTCTGGGACTGGGAACGCATCACCAGGCGCCTCGCAGTCGATTTTCCAGATGTTCCTACGCCGCACTCCTCTCGCTGGCGTTAAGCTACATACCACCCGGAGGAAATGTAGACTCGGTCGAATCGTTCTTGGAGCAAAAGAAGAGGTTCAAAGCCAGTCAGTCCGTCTTTTCAGTAGACGCGCAGCAACGACTCACCCTCCATGGCAAGCCATACCTGAACCCCAATAACGGAGAGATTGTCGAGCACTTCACAACACAAGTCCTGCCGAGTGCTGACCTGCCTGCGCTTATACACTCACTCTCCGCATTTCCGCAATCAGACTGGTGCTGGATTGATTTCTACATCGGAACAGTTGTTCACGACGGCGGCGTAGGACAGTTGTGGAATGAGTGCCTGAAGCCGTGGGCAGCGTTGTTTCCGGGGCATCGAACCGCAGGAGCCGCGAAATAAGTTGCAGCGAGAGTCAACCGCGCGCGGATTGGCATGCTGGAACGGCGATTCGTCCCTTTTAGAGAGTTAACCTAGTCCAACAACCCCGCAAATTGAGTATGGTCAAATGAATTATGAGGGACTCGATGCTGAACCCGCTCAAACTCGTCCGCGGTTATCTTCTGCTTTACAGCTTGGTTCTTGTCATGCAGCCTTTGCCGGCACGCGCTCAGCAGAATTCAAATGCCGACAAACCGGCTGCCCAACCGGCACACCCCGATGGCCAGCACGACTTCGATTTCGAAGTTGGCGGTTGGAAGATTCATTTGAAGCGGCGTCTGCATCCCTTGACCGGCTCCAATACCTGGGTTGAATTCGATGGCACGTCCGTCACCCGGCCGATTTGGGATGGCCGCTCTCAGCTGGAGCAGTTTGAAACCGATAGCGCTGTGGGCGGCCACATCGAGGGCCTGACCCTGCGTCTCTACAACCCTGAAACTCACCAGTGGAGTCTCTGGTGGGCGAACGCCAAAGTCGGCGCTGTTGACCCGGCCCAGGTTGGCCAATTCAAGAATGGAGTCGGCGAATTTTACGGGTGGGACACCCTGAACGGCAAGCCTATCTTAATTCGATTTATCTGGTCGGACACCAACACCGATAAACCTCACTTTGAACAGTCCTTCTCGGACGACGGCGGCAAGACCTGGGAGGTGAACTGGATCACGGATCAGACGCGAGTTGGTGGTGAATCTGCGAAGACGCCAGCGTGGCCGAGTTCGGAAGCAGCGACAACAATGTCTCAACCGGGCGGCGATGGGCAGCACGATTTTGATCCCCTGATTGGCACCTGGAAGTTTCACCTGAAGCGCCTCAATGATCGCTTAGCCCGGTGCCCCAGGTTCGCCCTTCGGTTGGGCTAACCTGGGTGTCTTTGCCCTCGCCGCCGGAGGGCAATTTGCCGGCTCAATTTTCTTGGACCCAGGAATCAGGACGGTGGCACCTCAGCTCGACATGCCACAAGAGCAGTTCATCCCTTTCCTGAAAACTACCTCGCCAACAACCCTGCAAATTGATTATGGTCAAATGAATTATGAGGGACACGATGGTGAACCCGTTCAAACTCGTCTGCGTTTATCTCTTTGTGTGCGTTCTGATCGTCGTCTTGCAACCATTACAAGGACGCGCCCAGCAAACTTCAAGTGCCGCTAAGCCGACCGCGCAACGCGATGGCCAGCACGATTTCGATTTCGAAATCGGGAGCTGGAAGATTCATTTGAAGAAGCGTCTACATCCCTTGACCGGCTCCAATACCTGGGTGGAGTTTGACGGTACCTCTGTCACCCGGAAGATCTGGGATGGCCGCTCTCAACTGGAGCAATTCGAAACCGATAGCCCCGATGCCGGCCACATCGAGGGACTGACGCTCCGTCTCTATAATCCCGAAACTCACCAGTGGTATCTGTGGTGGGCCAATGCCAAGGTCGGCGCGGTTGACCCAGTCCAGGTTGGCCAATTCAAGAACGGAGTCGGCGAGTTTTACGGCCAGGATACTCTGAATGGCAAACCCATCTTCATTCGATTTATCTGGACGAAGACCAATACCGACAAGCCTCACTTTGAACAGTCCTTCTCCGGGGATGGCGGCAAGACCTGGGAAGTCAACTGGATCACCGATCAGACGCGCGTCGGTAATGCATCTGGCAAAGGACCAGCGTGGCCGAGTTCAGAATCAGCGACAACAACGTCTCAACAGACGGGCGATGGACAGCACGATTTCGATTCCCTGATTGGTAGCTGGAAATTTCACCTGCAGAAGCTTGATCATCCCTTGACCGGCTCGACGACCTGGACCGAACTTGAAGGCACCGGCACTTGCTACAAGGTTTGGGATGGCCGCGCTCAGCTGGACACGGTCGAGCTCGATAGTCCCAGCGGGCACATCGAAGGTCTGACCCTGCGTCTATTCAATCCCCAATCCCACCAGTGGCGTTTGTATTGGGCCAACAGCAAGGACGGAGCGCTTTCGCTGCCTCCGCCGACCGGCGAGTTCAAGAAGGGACGCGGCGAGTTTATCGACCAGGAGCCATATAAGGGAAGGGCCATCCTGGTGCGGTACAGTTGGACGGACGTCGCCACGAATAAGCCTCACTTTGAGCAGTCCTTCTCCGATGACGGAGGCAAGACCTGGGAAGTGAACTGGATCACCGATCAGACGCGAGTGAAAGATGAGTCGGACAAGGCGCGGTGACGTGCGCCGCTGCTGTCCGAGTTCGGCTCCACAACAGGAACATGAGATCGCGAACTGGGGTGGTTTGTATCAGGGCACGACTTTCAGTCGTGCCGTAACGCGCCCCAACACGGAAGCGGCGATTAGTCCCTCGTCGAGGGACTAATCGCCGCATAATCATTTGACGACCTTTACGGCACGGCCGAACAGGCTGCGGAAAAAGTCAAAAGCAGATCCCTCGTCGGCCTTAAAGAGTCTGCGTGAAAACCGTGTCGTCCCCGGGGGACTCAGGTACTTCTCCGGCCTAACCCAGCACTCCGCTCC
>CAWBKE010000028.1:0-133144 GCA_963789245.1 uncultured Acidobacteriaceae bacterium
ACGCGCGGTGATGAAAATCCGTAGCTAAGCAAACCCGGCTTGGGTGGGGCACTCTCAAGCTGGTAGGCTGGGCTACCCGCCGAATCGGTGATAGACTCTCGTCGCTCCCCTGCGTACGCGGATGACTGACCGAATAACAGGAATCAACAGGTCCACCCTCTGGCTGGCTTGGAAGGAGGTACGGGCTGCCTTAAGTGAGGCCAGCATTCGGGATGTCGTGGATTTCATCGACTACGATATCGAACCTGACGTTTGGATAAACCGCCTATTACGTCAGGTCTCCTCGGGGGCTTACGAGCCACGCGCACCGCTCCGCTTTCCTCTTTCGAAGAGTCGCAACTTCAAACGGGTACTGACATTTCCGGAGCTTCCAGACATTGTGCTGTTTCGCGCAATCGCGGACTTCATACACAAGCGTGCCCGCAAGGAACAGCAGCCCCACGTTTACTACCGACGCGCGGACCTGAGTAAGGCGACGAAGGCTGCACAAGCCGCTGCTCAGCAAAAGATGGACAAGCTAGGCACGGACTATCGCTTCACTTCCCGCCATAGCTTCCTCAATTGGCTAAATTATGCCCAGTATCGAAAGCACCTAATTCTCCGCAAGACCTACCCTCTCATTGTCGTGAGCGACGTAACGAACTTTTTCAACAGCGTTCTTCACTCGGAAGTTTCCAGGGCATTTAGGAGTCTCCCGATCCCGGGGGAGATGATCGGCTTGCTCTTCTTTTTACTGGAGCGGCTGGCAATTCGATCCGCGTATTGTGATTCACCTGGAATTGGATTGCCGATAGATGAATTCGAGTGTTCCCGGACAATCGCCAACCTGATCCTGTTCCCGCACGATCGCAGGATGGTGAAACTCGTCGGTCCTCAGGCGTTTGTTCGCTGGATGGACGACCATGTTATCGGCGTCAACTCTGAAGCTCAGGGCCTCGAAGTTCTCGCGGCGCTGCAGGATTCTCTCGCGGGTCTTTACTTGACCCCGAATTCCAAGAAATCCCTTATTCTCTCCCTTGCCGAGGCAAAGGTTCACTTTCACCTCGATGCCAACGCAGACTTAGACACGCTCGAGCAGAAGATCGCCAGCGGGCGCCACAATCGGAATCTCGTTAGTTCGCGAACTCACCCGCGCTTGGCGAGCGGCACTCCTGAACGAGGGTAAGGGGCAGTGGGAACAAATCCAGAGTCGCGTATACAAGCTCGCAGGCATGACGGTTGCTCGATTTCTCCGTCGCCGCGCAATACGGGATCTTCTCGCGAACCCTACTCTCGCAGAGCGGATCAGCGGCTACATGAGGTGTTCTGGGTCGGCGGCGGAATACTGGAGGTTCGTCAATTCTGTCGTGGCGCATCGACAGCAAATACACAAGGATGTTCCCCTGTTGATGCTCGAAAGCCTACTAAGAGTGGAGACCCGGAGCTACAGTGCCCGTCGAATCCTGCGTCTGGCCGAAACAGTATTGACCGAGGTCCTGGAGGGGCGGCGAGACGAACTATTCGCAGCTCCTGCGTGCTTGTTGGTACTCAGGTTTGGAGATCAGGCCGATTTGGCGAGGCTTAAGCCGGGTTTTCGAGATCGTCGATACCCGCTCCCCTCACGGCTGATCCGCGCCGCCGCCGTCGTGTATGGCAGCGCCGGAAGGAGAGAGTTCACGGAGGTTCGGAGAGCAGCGGCCTCCCTCCTCTTGAACCCCCTAGGTCTTATGGTCAGGCTTGTACGTAGAATTATGAAGTTCAAAGAAGTTCCCGACCGGTACAAGAACCGGCTAAACACCAGATGGGACCCCGTCAAGAACAGGCCGTACCTCGACATGCGAATGCTTGTGTCAGCCCGCCTTCTAGCACTGAATCACAAGAAGAACGTGAAGCAGTGGCTCACATCTTGGGCTGCAAAGATGAAGAAGGAGAAAATCTCAATTTTTGATAAGCGGTTGCTCGCCCGACTTGTGCGATGAGCGGCCGGGTGTATCGGGTCTCGCGCTTTTCGAGACCTGGGAGTCCCATCATCGATACGCGATCTGGCCGCTTTCAGTCGGAGTAAACGAATGAGCGCCAGAAAGCTGAAGCTACAATTGAAGGCCACAACCTTGACGCACTTCGATGTCATCCTCCCGGGTCTCGAAAGCCGCGAGACCCGGGGCACCCGAAACCCGGAAGTTTAGCCTGTTTTTGTCCCCCCTAAGGGCACGAATAACCTTGACACACATGTGAGTCTAGGGTAGAATTTCTTACATGAAGAACCCCGAAACTCTCCAAGAAGCAATCGCGTACTTTGCCGACAAAGACCGTGCTTTCGAGTATGCCGTTAGCTGGCGCTGGCCGGGCGGCAACGTCACCTGTCCGCGTTGCGGCAACGCCAAGCACTCGTTCATTAAGACGCGCAAGCTGTGGTTCTGCTACGTCTGCCAGAAGCAGTTCACACTCAAAGTCGGCACGATCTTTGAGGATTCCGCTCTTGGGCTCGACAAGTGGATGATTGCGATTTGGATGGTCTGCAACTGCAAGAATGGGATTAGCTCTTGGGAATTGCACCGTGATCTGAAAGTCTCCCAGAAGACCGCATGGTTCATGCTTCATCGGATTCGCGAAGCTATGGGTGGAGACAATGCACCGACGAAGATGGGTGGCCCCGGTAACGAAGTCGAGAGCGACGAAACCTTTGTCGGCCCGAATCCCATGAAGATGCACCGTAGCCGCAAGATCAGGCTGCAACAGAGGCGCGGAGAGCAACGGCGCGGGGATGTCGGTGTCGGCAAGACTGCGGTTGCTGGAATACTTGACAGAGAGACTCGCAGAGTCCGCGCCAAGGTTGTTCCCAATGTCCGCCGTGACACCTTGCAAGCCGCGATCTTGAACTGTATCGCTCCCGGAAGCAAACTCTATACAGACGACTCCACGACGTATAAGTGGGGCGCTGGGGAGTCCGAACTCATCCACGAAGTTGTGAACCATGCGCGGGAGTATGTGCGCGGAGCGGTTCACACGCAGGGAATTGAAAATTTCTGGTCGCTCCTCAAGAGAACGTTGCGTGGGACTTACGTTGCTGTAGAGCCGTTCCATCTTGACCGCTACCTCGCAGAGCAGGTATTCCGTTTCAACAACCGTGCGACGAAAGATAACCCGCTGAATGATTCCGACCGCTTCACGTTCCTTATGTCCCAAGTCGCCGGGAAGCGTTTAACCTACGCCCAACTGACGGGCAAAGGAACAGACTCGCTCCACCATTCGGCGGCAGGGACGGGGCAAGAGGAGCCTTTCTAGCCTTTGTTCTTGCCGTGCCTTTTGCGGGCTGTAGCCTTCTTGGGCTTCTGGCCCGCTTTCCCCTTGGGGGCCTGAAAAATCTTCGTCAGTGCCCGTTCAAAGTTTTCTCTTGCTTCCGGCCCTTCTTTGTATTCTGCTTTAGGCTTCATCTCTGCCATTATGCGCTTGCCTCTCTACCTACAGAAAGCATTGGATGCCATTCGTTCCGACATACAGAAAATAAGCAGCAGCATTGACTCCGCAGCCGCACAAGAAACAGCCCACAACGGTGATGAGGAACCCCGGCCACCAATACTTGTCACTCTTACCGCAGACCCGGAGGCCCAGCGCAATAACGAAGAATCCAGACAGTCCCGCCAGCGCGCAGAACGCCGCGACTGTATAAGGCTTGCGATAGAAGGCACAGCCCTTGGAGTCGGAGCGATTATTGCTCTCGCCAACATCGGGTATCTGTATGTGGTTATGCAGTCCTCCAAAACGGCCAGCATCGCTGCCACCGCTGCTCAGGCGAGCGCCACTGCTTCCAAGGAACAAGTACAGGCAACCAAGGCTTCTATTGATGCCACCGTTCAGAATTTTAGACTTGAACAACGGGCTTGGATTTCCGTGAGCGACTTGGTTCTCACGGAACTCAAAACCGGAGTCCCTCTGCGTGTAGATGGAACCATCGCCAACACTGGCAAAACGCCAGCTTTCGATCTGAGGATTAGAGAAGCGGCAATACAGACGAATTACGGGCCGGTTGATGTTGACGAATTTATATCTTCCGGCAAGGTCAAGAAGCCTAGTCGTCCACCAAGCGTCTCTGTAATACCGCCGAATAGCACTGAGCGAATCCCGTTCCACACCGACCAAGATATGACTGAGATGTGGGTGGCTCAGGTTAACAGCCATGTTCTCTGGGTGTACATATTCGGAGACATCGTTTATCGAGACGCCTTCGGCACCGAACACCTGACGCAGTTTTGTGGGAGCTACGACCCTCCCACAAAACGCTTCGACGTGTGTCACAAACACACCAAGATAACCTAGCAACAGCCCTGTCACGGCAAGGGCAGTGTAAACTTTACGCACATGTGTGTCAAGGTGATTCATACCCCCCTAAGTCGTTTGTTAAGAGGATTTTGCCTATAAGTCCAATGGGGAGAGGATTTTAGCGGGATTTTTTTGGCATTATCGTTTAGTTTCAATGGGTTACAAGGGCGATAATAGGGGGAGTGCGACAGTGACTGCCGTTCGAGTCGGAAAGGTTTCGAAGCATTGCGACGCGCAAGTTTGGGCGCTTGTTTGAAGCAGGTCGCGCGGAATCAATTGTGCTGACTTCAGGTTTGATGGAGAAGCTGGGAAAAGGAGATCCCTCACCGACTAAAGTCGGTTCGGGATGACAAAAATAAACGGCGTATCGGCACGACTGAAGTCAGGATTGTGCACTTGATGCAAGGTAGCACAAAGCGTATTCTGACCGAAGTCGGCCCGGTAGTCAATGCGGGCGGGCGGAGGTCTATCCAATGCGCGCATGGTCAAACATCGTGACGATAAGCTGCCTCATAATCGTCGCGGTCGTTGAGGCTTGGCAGCAGGCACTCTCTGGTGCCCCAAGTGTGGCAGCGATACTGCCGCGTCTCAACGGGATGTGGAATTTTTTACCAGTGGTTTTGCTCGTGATTGCTGGAGTGTCATGGTTAGTGGGGCATGTGAAACCGAAACACAAAGAGCAAACAGTAGGCGTCATGCCCAAGGAAGAACTGTTACGAAAAGAATGGCATGAACTAGAACAGAGATTCACAAACGGGAAGTTTCATCCACAGACCTATTTTCAGTGGCAGCGGCTAAATCGCGAGCCGGAGTTGCGTTGGAAGGTAATTGGCTGTGGCCCGACAGCCGAGGTCGAAACCAAAGCATTGATAGTTTTGATGGATGAATCCGGAAATCTGTTGTTGCGAACGCCTTACTTTGTGGAGAAGTATTTGTATATCGCAAAGGTCGCAGACGCTGGCTTTCGTTGGGCACAGGCGATGTGCGACCTATTGGATGAGGACATGCCTGTAGCATCTTACGGAGAAACTCAAGGAGGTTATCATGAACAGATCGGAGTCGTTAGAGACGTTGTTCCGAAAATGGCGCTAGCGTGCCAGATGTTAGCCGCGAAAGCGGTAGCTACGCCGCAATAAGTTCCTTGTACTCAAGATGCTCGGCCTTCAACAGCTTTAGTAGCGTATCGCGGAACAGGTAAGGGTTTTTACGATTGTCAAAACGGAAGCACATTTCGTTGCAAGTAGGCTTGTAGATGCTTTGGCGCTAATCTGATGCCACGTACCTATAATCCCGCGCTTCAAGAAGAGAGAAAGCGGACTCCACGGTGTTCGTGTACGTGTCACCGTCAACGTAGACGCCAGCCTTGTGATTCACCGTCTTGTGCTCTGCGAACACGCCAGCCTTTGCGATGGCGCTAGGATAGCTGCCGAACTCATCGGTCATAATCACGTCCACATCCTGCGAGATATTTTCCTTGATGTACTTCGCCAACGTGCCGCTCTTTACGTCCTGAGCATGGAAGAAGCGCAGATCACCGCCGCGCTGACGGATGCCGATGACAACCTGCTTCTTGCACTCAGGATGGCCTACCTTGTGCTGATGGCCGCGTTGCCGTCCGCCGACAAAGGTTTCGTCAACTTCGACGATTCCGCCGAGCGGCTGAGGGTTGGTAGCCTGCATAGCGTCCCTGATGCGATGACAGAGATACCATGCCGTGCGGTAATTAATTCGCAGCATTCGTTTAAGCTGATTCGCAGACATGCCCTTGCGCGACTGACAAATCAGGAAGGTAGCAAGGAACCACTTAACCAGAGGCAGATGCGTGTCGTGGAATTGCGTGTCCGCCGTGACAGAGAACTGATAGCGGCAGGACTCCGTATCGCAGTTGTATTGGTCGCGTTTCAGGATAGACGAGATTTTCTTTCCGCAACACTTGGGGCACTGGATGCCGTTCGGCCAGCGCAGATGCTCAAGGTAATTGCGGCAGGATTGTTCGTCGCCGAAGCGTTCCATCAACTCGCAGAGATCAATGCCTTCTTTCATAGGACACCTTATGCCGCGTAAGAAGTTGAAGAAGCACCCAATGGAAATGACGGACGAAGAGGCATTAAGACATCATCTTCCATCCGAAGATCGTCCGCGCTGTAAAAAAGCACCTGAAAGAACAGGAGAGCGGAAGTGGGAAGCCTCAATCACGTAAACAACAATAGCAGATTGTCGTCCTTGTGTCAAGTGCATAATCCTGACTGAAGTCGTGCCCTGTTACAAAGCTATCGGAAGCGGAGTTCTTCAGTAGGCTGTGAAGTCGTGCCCCGTTACAAAGCACTCTAACGGTGACTTTTTCCCGCAGCCTGCGAAGTCGTGCCCTGTTACAAAGCAGTCTAACGGTGACTTTTTCCGCAGCCTTGCGAAGTCGTGCCCTGTTACAAAGCATCTCTAACGGTTACTTTTTCAGCAGCCTGTGAAGCCGCGTCCCTTCGCAAAAAGGCTTAGACGCTGGCCTGAAGGCAAGTTCTACCTCTACACCGCTGAAGCGCCTTCCACCCTTTCAAAACGCATTCCACAAAGTGCGTCGCAGAAGGGTTCCGCAAAACTCACTACGACTCGTGCGAGGCGTCCGTCACGCGCCGCTTCTTCGGCGTTTGCCCTGCTACAATTTTGGCGGATTCGTGCGGGGTTTGCGGGCTTCGTCCACTGCATTCGAAAGGCGCGAATGCGTGGAGCATCGGCGCGCGCCCGCCCTAGCCAAAAGAAGGCTAGAAGGGGCACCCAGCGCTGAAGCGGGATGAAGCGCAGTGCATCCTGTCCGAATCCATCGAACTACTGGCCCGCTTGAGTCGTATATCCCTCTAGCAGTGAGCGGGATTTGGGCCAGGAGTCGTGCCCTGTGGGAGAGTTGATTGGACGACAACCAGGCCGTAAATGCGCTTGTCCGTCGCTGTGTGTCCGGCGACGCTGCGGCGTGGCAGGAAATCGTCCAGCAATATCACCGCAGGATTTACAACATCTGCTATCGCTTTTCGGGATCGGCGGATGACGCGGCGGATTTGGCGCAGGAAGTGTTCATCAAGATGTATCGCACGCTGAGTACGTTTGACACCACGCGAGCTTCGTTCATGACCTGGGTAACGACGGTCACGCGGAACTTGCTGGTCGACCACTTCCGCAAAGGCAAGTACGATCGGGTGACCGACTCGCTGGACGCGACGCCGGGCAATCAGGAAGACGGCCTGACAATTGCCGAGCAGTTGGAAGATGGAGGCGCAAGTCCGGAGGCCAGCATGCGCAGCCAGGAGACCAAAAAGCTGGTCTATGAGGCGCTGCGGCGGCTTTCGCCCGAACTGCGGGAGGCGGTCATCTTGCGCGATTTGCAGGATATGGACTACAAGGATATTGCCAAAGTCCTCAGCGTGCCTGAGGGAACTGTGAAGAGTCGCATAAATCGGGGACGAACGGAACTGGCAAGGCTTTTGCAACGTACGTATAGACAGGCAGGATGATGCAGGGTGAAACCCAATCCGGAATGCAGTGCGTCGAGGTCGAAGCCCTTCTGGCTGAAGCTCTCGACGGAACGCTGCAAGGCTCGACGCTGGCAGCCTTCGAGGCGCACCAGAAGAGCTGCGCCGCCTGCCGCGCGATGCTTGCTGAAGCCAAGGCTGGGATGAGTTGGCTGAAGGGGCTGGACGATGCCGAGCCGCCGCGCAATCTCGTCCACAATATTCTGGCGCAGACTATCGGAGCACTGCCCTCGGAGCATGCTGTGCCGACGCCGCGTGGCGAAGGCTGGCTGGAAAAGCTGAAGGGACGCCTGGCTCCGGTGTTCGCACCAGTAGCAACGCCGCGCTTCGCCATGTCCTTCGGAATGGCATTCTTCTCCATTACCATGCTGCTGGGTATTGCCGGCTTCCACTTTGCCGATATACGCCACCTGGATCTGAGCTCCAAGGGAATCACCAGGACTTACTACGAGACTCAGGCTCGGGTCATGCGTTACTACGAGAATATGCGCCTGGTCTACGAGATCGAGTCGCGCGTGCGTGATTTGCGCCGTGCCGCGACTCCCGACAACAGCCAGGACAACAAGCCACAACCGCAGCAGCAGGTGAATCCCGCGCCCAATCCCAGTCCCAGTCCAAAGAATCCGTCGAAGAGCGACAACCGGTTGCCTGATCGCAGCAACCACACCTACAGCCGCGACAATGGCGAGCCCCAACTGGCCGCGTTTCCGGCTGTACTCTTAGCAGCAATTCCCCAGGCCCGGCGAGTGAGGAGAACCGCATGAACTGCGCCAACCATGTCGACGCACCCGCGGTTGCATATTGCCGCACCTGTGGCAAGCCACTGTGCAATGTGTGTACCCGAGATGTCCGCGGTGTCGTTTACTGCGAGGAGTGTTTAGCCTCGCACTTGAGCGGCGCCATTCCGCCGCCCGGCTTGACCGCTGTGCCTTCGGTTGTGGAACCGCCGCGAGAAACGCCTCGTCCCGCACTGGCTGCCATCCTGGGATTTATTCCCGGCGTTGGCGCCATGTACAACGGCGAATTCGCCAAGGGCTTTGTCCACGTGCTGATCTTCGCCACGCTGATCTGGATGACCGATCACGTGAACGAAATCTTCGCACTGGGCATCGCGGCCTTCGTGTGCTACATGCCCATTGAAGCCTACAAGACCGCGCGTGCGCGCGAACAGGGATTGCCCGCGCCCGATCCGTTAGGCCTTAATAGCCTCTTCACCTCGGAGCCACGACTCAATCGCGTGCCTGGTCCAGCGGCTAACTTTATTGCGCCGGGTGCGCCTTCGACGGGCGCCTCTGGCGATGTCACCGCCGTCAACGCCAATCAGGGCGCGGTTCCGCAAGGCGAACCGGACGAAGGCAGCGGTGGCTCGCGAGTTCCCGTGGGAGCCTTCATCCTGATCGGCCTTGGTGTGATTTTCCTGCTGGATGAACTCGGGGCATTTCACTTCGATTGGATCTGGCGCTTCTGGCCCTTGATCCTCATCGCCATCGGCGTCCGCATCCTGATGCAGCGTCAGCGGAGAGGCTGGTGAGGAGGACATCATGAGATATCGTCACAACCGTTATTGCTCCTGCGCCCGCTGCCGCGCTCATGGCTACATGTGGCCCGCTGTCCTCATTACGCTCGGCGTCCTGTTTCTGCTGGACCAGATGGGTCATGCGTACTGGATGAGCTTCGACTTTACCTGGCCGGCGCTGCTAATTGTGCTCGGCTTGGTCAAGTTGCTGGAACACAGCGCTTCCATCTACGGCCACATTCCGCGCGAATACAATGCCACGCTGCCGCCTAATCCCGGCCAGCCCGTTCCTCCGGGAACTCCAGGCTATCCCGGATATCCGCCGCAGCCGCAGGCTCCAATCGTTACGCCTCAGCCCAATGCTCCGGCCGGTTTCATCACGTCGGACTCGCAGGCCGTGAGGCCGGACGATAAAGGGGGACACAATGGCTAGCGTGAATCCATACTCGGTAACTGGGCCGCCACCGCCGCCGCCGACTCCGCCGCCGTATCGCTACCGGCGTTCGTTCGCGGGACCAGTCATTCTGATCCTGATCGGCGTGCTCTTCCTGATGAAGAACCTGGGCTTCCGGTTTCCCATCTGGCACTGGTTCGGACATTGGTGGCCGCTGCTGCTGATTCTCTGGGGCGTCATCATTCTGGTCGAGAACGTGACTTCGACCCGCATGGGTTATCGCACTCGCCGTCTCGGCGCGGGCGGCATCATTCTGATGGTCCTGCTGGTCACGCTGGGGGTCTCCGCGCATTACAGCTCCGACGTTGACTGGGGCGGTGTGCGCGATCAGCTTCAGATGGATGACGACCTCGGCGGCATGTTCGGCACCGCTTTTACTTTCGAGGACACCCTGGAACAACCGTTCCCGGCGAATGCCACCCTCCGCATCGTTTGTGATCGTGGCGCGCTCAACATCACGACCGCCGAGGACAATACCATTCGCGTTGTCGTCCACAAGAAGCTCTACGCGCAAAACCAAAACGACGCCAACAAATATAACCAGGGCAGCAAGCCGCAGATCACGGTTACCGGCAACTCGGTTGTGCTGAACGCCAACACTGACGGAGCGGGCGATCATGGTGTCGAGGCAGACATGGACATCTCCGTGCCTGCCAACGCCTCGGTGGACATTGCCAGCAAGCGCGGCGATGTCACCATTAACGACCGCAAGGCAGACGTCAAAGTTACTTTGCAGCACGGCGACGTTTCCCTGACGGAGATTACCGGCGCGGTCAAAGTTAACCTGGAAAAAGGTTCCGTCCGGGCCTCGCAGATCACGGGCGACGTGGAAGTGACTGGCCACGTGGACAGTGTCAACATCGATGAAGTTGCCGGCGCGGCCCGCCTCGATGGCGACTTCTATGAAGACATTCGCCTCAGCAAGATCGCCAAGGGCGTCATCTTCAAGACCTCGCGGTCAGACATGGAGATCGCCTCCGTTCCCGGCGACATCGAGATTGCCAGCGATCAGGTTCGAGGCAACGATCTTACCGGGCCCAGTCGCGTGGCCACCGGCTCCAAGGACATTCACCTGGAGGACGTCTCCGGCGACCTGCAAGTGCAATCGACCAACGGCGATGTGGAAGTCACTACCGGCGGCAAGCAGCCGGGCAAGCTGAGCGTGAACACGCAACACGGCGATGTCGCCCTGACGCTGGCCGCCAAAGCGCCACCTGACAAAGTGAACGTCGTGACTCAACACGGCGACGTCACTCTGACCTTGCCATCGAGCGATGGATTCCAGATCACCGCTGGCACCGCCAAAGGTGATATTACCTCCGACTTTGACGCGATCAAGATCGACAAGAGCAATGACGCTTCGCACGCCACCGGAACCGTCGGCAACGGCATCAGCAAGTTGCAGGTCAACACCGACACCGGCGACATCAAGATCGGCAAGAGCTGAAGGCAGTGGCTGGTGGCTAGTGATCAGTGGCTAGCGAACAACTCCAAGTGTCTATCCACGTTCGCCGAGTGTCAGCGACAAACGACTTGAATTGTCATCACGAGCGAAGCGAGGGATCTGCTTGTCGCTGTTCACGGAGGATCAGGGTTCTCGAAGCGGGTGCCCCGTTCCTGAGTTAGAAGTTCGTTACCTATATCAGAGCCTTGTATCAGGGCATGGCTTCAGCCGTGCCGAATGACGCCCAAGAAAACCTGGCCTTTAGGCCCTGAGGCGAAAATCGAAAGTCAACAGCGGGCGCCTCACACAAGCAGGGTTTGCTGGTGTGGGGATTGTGTCGTAAGTCTCAAGTAAATTAAGAACATAATTGCAGCCCAGCGAGACGTACCATTAATGGTACATTGGTAAGGGAGGACTTCTGCCAGAGCATGTACCCGAAGTACCTGTGCGGTTTTATAGGACCGAAACCGGCAGGGAGCCCGTGCTCGAGTGGCTGAGAGGCCTCATTCGCGAAGATCGCCGCAGCATTGGGCTCGATCTGATGCGAGTGCAGCTTGGCTGGCCCATTGGAATGCCTCTCGTGCGAAGCCTCGGAGAGGGACTGTGGGAGTTGAGATCACAATTGCCGAGCCGACGAACGGCACGGCTGATCTTGTGCTTTCATCTGGAGAACATCATCGTGTTGCACGCTTTTATTAAGAAGACGCGGACCACGCCAGCTGACGATCTTGCGCTGGCAAGAAGAAGGATGAAAGAAGTGAAAACATGAGAAAAACCAATCTCCACATTGGTTCGTCCCTCGATGACTTCCTGAAAGCAGAAGGCATCCTTGAGCAAACGCGCGCCGCCGCTCTCAAGGAAGTAATTGCACATCAAGTGCAGAAGGCGATGCGGAAAAAGAAGATCAGTAAGCCGGAGATGGCTCGCCGCATGAATACCAGCCGCGCTGCCCTCGACCGCTTGCTCGACCCCGGCAACTCATCCGTGACTCTGCAGACGCTGTGTCGCGCGGCCCAGGCTGTAGGGCGAGATCTTCGCATCGAGCTAGTGCCTCGATAGCTCTAACCTATTCCACTATTCGCTCTCTTCACAATCCTCTCCAGTTCCTCCACCACCTCGTCAATACTCTTGTGGGTGGTATCGACATGAACCGCATCCGGTGCGGGCACCAGCGGCGACGCCACGCGCGTGCGGTCGCGCTCATCGCGCGCGGCAATCTCGGCCTGCACGCGTTTTGCCTCGTCAGGCGATGGTGATCCGTTCTGCAAGAAGCGCCGCTCGGCGCGCACCCTCTGATCGGCGTCGAGAAATATCTTCACTTCGGCATTGGGAAACACGGCCGTGCCAATATCGCGGCCTTCCATCACCACGCCGCCATTCGCGCCAAGCTCACGCTGGCGCGTCACCATCACTCGCCGCACCGCCGGATGGGCCGACACTCGCGACGCGGTTGCCGTCACATCAGCTTCGCGAATCCGCCGCGAAACATCCTGCCCATCCAGCAGCACGCGATTGCCGTCTCCGCTCGGTTCAAGTTGGATAACAGATTTTTCCGCCAACTGCCGCAGCGCCTCTGCGTCATCCAGCGGCACCTGCTGCTCCATCGCCCGCAATGCGAGGGCACGATACATCGCGCCGCTCTCCAGATTGATGTAGCCCAGTTTCTTCGCCAGACGCGCGGCAATTGTGCTCTTGCCCGATCCCGCCGGACCATCAATCGCGATCACCAGCTTTCGCGGCGCGCTCATTCGCTGACAGTTCCCTTGCTGGGTGGTTTTGGTTTGGAAGATGCCGAGGACCTTCTTGGACGCCGTTGCACCAGCGGCATGCCGGGTCGCGGAGGCAGCGCTTCAAATTTCGCTCGCGGTGTGAACTCGTGCGGCACTTGCTCCTGCAGCGATGAAACTTGCAGCATCACGCGCCCATCGACGTGGACGAAGTGGAGTTCGCGTGCTGCCTGCAAAGCGTTGATGGCCTCGCGCACGCGGGCGCGTCCGGTCAACTTGGAGAAAAACTCCTCCACGTCCTGTTGCTGCGCCGCCAATACGCAATCAAGATACTTGGATACCAGCGCGGTCAGCGACTCGGCCACCGAGATCTGCATGCCTTTCTTGACCGCATCCGGCGACCAGCGAAACAGCACGTCCCAGAACACGCCCTCCTCAGGTTTGTAATCGACACGCGTAATGCGCAGCTTGGCCCATAGTTCGTCCAGCGCGCGATCCAGCGCCGACTCCGAAATCGCACCCGCAACTAGCTGGCGCAAACGTTCCTTGGAAATCGGACCTTCTTTTTCGATGACCTGAAACGCGTGCAACGCCAGCGGCGAGTATTCCGAGCGCGCTCCCGTCGCCGGTGCATGCCGCGGATTGCGGTCGCCAATGAGTCCATAGAAGTACGGAAACACCGAGGCAGCGACGATGAAATTGTTTTCCGCAAAGACGTTGGCCTCGTAGGCCGACTTCTCGCGCAGCAACCGCACCATCAGCTCCTTCGCCTCGCGTGCCTCCCGGTCGGCAAAGGCCATGTGCGCTATGGGCAGCTTCTCGTCACTACCTTTGTAAGCCCCGACAAACGTCGGCGCCAGCACCGCGGGCCGCTGCGGATACAGCAGACAAAATCCCACCGCGTCGATGAACTCGCGCGCCTCTTCCAGCGTGCGGACCGGCTGCCCGTTCAGCCGCCACTTCTCGCGGCGCAGTTCCTGAAGTTGTTGTTCGTGCATAAGAAAGGCAGCAATTAGCAGCTAGCAGTTAGCTTGCAGTTCGGTTTTGACTAGTTGCTAATTGCTAGTTGCTAGTTGCCCGCGCATCTTCAGATGCGCTTAAACGCCCTCTGAATGTCCTTTACAGAATATCGCAGAACCACTGGTCGCCCGTGCGGACAGCTCATGGGACAATCCGTCTTCGCCAACTCTTGCAGCAGCCACTCCATTTTGTTTTGCTCCAGCGGCATGTTCACCTTGATGGCGGCGTGGCACGCGATGCTGGCAGCAATGTTGGTGCGGATCTTGTCCAGGTTCAGCGACTGCTCCTCGCGCTCGAACTGCTCCAGAATTTCATGCAGCAAATGTTCAACCTGACCGGCCACAATTCCCGCTGCCGTTGTCTTCACAGCGATTGTCCGCGAGCCGAACGGTTCCACCTCGAAGCCGTTGCGATTCAGCTCGTCGGAAATCTCGGCGAACACCGCCATCTGTCCGGGCGTCAACTCGACGATGAGCGGCATCAGCATTTGCTGCCGCTCCGGCGACTCGGCCAGCCGCTGCTTGCAGATCTTCTCGAACAAAATGCGCTCGTGGGCCACGTGCTGATCGATGATCCACAGTCCCTGCGGATTGATCGCAAGGATGAACGAGTCGCGAATCTGCGCCACTGGCTTCAGTGTCGCCAGTGATTCCAGGCCCGCGGGAACATCGTCGTCCGCAACTTCCGGCGAGCAGCCGTTTCCGCCCACGGCAGGCCCGGCAATCGCCGCCGGACCTCCAAACGTCTGCGGCCCAAAGCGCGCCACCGGAATCGCGGCGTTGGCTTCAACGGCGAAGCCACCGCCCTCAAACTGCAACGACGCGGTAAACGGAGGCAGTTGCTGCGGGCGCAGCGCAAAGGCTGCGTCCGCCTCGGTCACATGCAGTTCGCTGCTGGCAAAATCCTGCCCGGCTGACGTCAACGAAGCTGATGCGCTTGGACTCGCATGCATCTCGGTCATGAACGCGGGCACTGGCCGCGACTTCATCAGCACTGCCCGCACCGAGTCGCGAATGAAGTCGTGCAGGATCGACGACTGGCGGAAGCGCACCTCGGTCTTCGACGGATGCACGTTCACATCGACCTCAGTTGCCGGCATCTCGAGGAAGAGCAGCACGACAGGAAAGACCGTCGGAGGGATGATGTTGCGATAGGCTTCGGTCAGCGCGTGTTGCACCAGTCGGTCGCGAATCAGCCGCCCATTCACGAAGATGAAGATCGAGTTGCGATTGAGCTTCTGGATCTCCGGCCGCGAGACGAATCCGTGCAGCTTCATTTCGCCCTTCACCGGCTCCGCAGGCTCCTCCACTTCACTGCGTCGCCACGGTGGAGGCTGCGGCAGCCCCACGCGTTCCAGCGGAAGCAGGGCACTCAGCCCAATCAACTGGTCGAGCGTCTCCTTGCCGAAGACCTGATAGATGCGCTGCGAATGATCAGCAACCGGCGGCGCAACCAGCATGGCATTCGTCGCCGAGTGCAGCTCCCAGTGCATCTCCGGATGCGCCAGCGCGTAGTGCGTCACCAGTGACGCAATATGCGACAACTCCGTCGACTCAGCCTTCAGGAACTTCCGTCGCGCGGGAATGTTGAAGAACAAATCGCGCACCGTGACGCAGGTTCCCAGCGGCAGCCCAGATTCTTCGACGGTGAGAATTTTCCCGCCGGCGATTTCGACAACAGTTCCTGCGGCATCTTCTGCGGCGCGTGTCTCCAAGTGCAAACGGCTGACCGACGCAATCGACGGCAGCGCCTCGCCGCGAAATCCCAACGTCGCAATGGTCAGCAAGTCATCGGCGTTGCGGATCTTCGATGTCGCGTGCCGTTCGAAGGCGAGCATGGCATCGTCGCGCACCATGCCGCAGCCGTCGTCGATCACCTGGATCAGCTTCTTGCCGCCAGCCTCGACGTTCACGCGAATGCGCCGCGCGCCCGCGTCCAGCGCGTTCTCCAGCAACTCCTTCACCACCGAGGCCGGCCGCTCCACCACCTCGCCCGCGGCGATCTTGTTGGCTACGTTTTCGGAGAGAACGTGGATGCGCCCCATCGAGTACTACGTTACATGAGGGCGGTGGTTCGTGGTTAGTGGATAGTGGATCGTCAGACGAAAGAACTGAGATCGAGAACGATATGGTGTAAAGTGCTCCTGCTTTTATTCTGCGAGCGGTGACGTAGGTCAAAACGTGATCGGCATGCACCATACCAGAACTCTTTTGCCAGTTCTCTTTCTGGCGCTGCTGTCGGGCGTCTTATTCGCCAACGATGCGCAAAAATTCGACGGCAACTGGCAGGCGACCGTCTCCTGCGCCAATTACCGGGACGCGCTTGGCTTCTCCTACCAGTTCGTCAGCACGGTAAAGGACGGCGCCTTCCACGGCGTGCACGGCACCGAGGGCCAGCCCGGCTCGCTCGTGATCGATGGCACGGTTCCAGCCGACGGTCACGCATCGCTCTATGCCAAAGGCCGCACCGGCTCGCCGCAATATGTTCCGGGACGCGATACTCCGAAGGGCACGGAATACGGCTACAACATCGATGCGCATTTCGAAGGCTCGACTGGGACCGGCACGCGCGTCGAAGGCCGTCCCTGCACCCTCAAGTTCGCCAAACAACAATGAGCGTCGCGTGCTCCCGCAAACGGGGTTACTTGTGAGATGGGGATATTACGTCAACTGGACTGCATTTGCTTCATGATACTCTCGGGGCCAGCATCTTCCATGTGCAAAGGAGGTGGCGAGCCATCACCTTGCTGGTCTCCGGACCGGTCAGATTGGGTTAGCCGGGGAAAATGAGAAATTTCAGTACCGACGTTTTGAGATCGGCGCGTTAGCTTCGACCCATTGCTTCAGGCCTGTCAGCTCCAAGGTGGAGGGATTATCGCCATGATCGGCAGCCGGCTCGGGAACTACGAGATCACTGCTAAGTTGGGCGAGGGCGGTATGGGCGTCGTCTATCGTGCGAAAGACCTCCAGTTGGAGCGTCCGGTCGCACTGAAGTTGTTGCCCGCTGAGTTCGCGCAAGACCCCGAGCGCATCGCCTGGCTGGAACGTGAGGCTCGCCTGCTTGCGTCGTTAAACCACCCGAACATCGCACAAATCTATGGTTTCCAGGCGAGCGGGGAAACACGAGCGCTGGTCATGGAACTGGTCGAGGGGCCGACACTCGCCGAGTTTCTGACGGCAGGCGTTCTTCCGGTTGAGCAGTCTCTCGCAATCGCCATTCAAATTGCCCAGGCGCTCTCGGCGGCTCACGACCAGGGGATCGTGCACCGCGATCTGAAACCCCAGAACATCAAGCTGGCTCCGGGCGGTCGGGTCAAGGTGCTGGATTTCGGCTTGGCGCGCCGCCAGGCTGTCACCGGCTCGCTGATTGGGGCCACGACCACGCTCCACGATTCCACCAAGGCGGGGACCATCCTGGGCACGGTCGGATACATGGCACCTGAGCAGGTGCGCTGCGAGAAGATTGATACCCGCGCCGACATCTTCTCCTTTGGTTGCATCCTTTACGAAATGGTGACCGGTGAGCGGGCTTTCCACCGCTCGAGTGCCATCGAAACTTTGGCGGCCATACTGCACGACAAGCCGGAGGCGCCGAGCCGCCGGCGCCACGAGGTGTCTCCCAGTCTCGACCGGGTGATCGCACGTTGCCTGGAGAAAGAGCGATCGGCCCGGTTCCAGTCGGCTCGCGATCTGGAATTCGTGCTTACGACGCTCACTCCCGCCGAAACCCTGCAGGCCATCCGGCCACCACCTGCTTCGGTTGCCGTGCTGCCATTCGCCAACCTTAGCGCCGACTCCGAAAACGAATTCTTCGCCGACGGTATTACTGAGGACGTTATCGCGCATCTGGCGAAGATTCGATCGCTAAAGGTGATCTCGCGCACTTCGGTTATGGCATTCAAGAAGAGCGATCGCAGTTTGCGGGAGATTGGCGAGAAACTAGGCGCGGCGACAGTCGTCGAAGGCAGCATCCGGCGCGCCGGCAACCGCGTGCGTATCGTCGCGCAGCTGATTGATGCTCTTACTGACGAGCATATCTGGGCGGACACCTACGACCGCGACCTCACCGATATATTCGCCATTCAGTCGGAGGTGGCGCTGAATATTGCCAATGCGCTGCGCGCGCAGCTCTCGAATGACGAGCGTGCGCGCGTCAGCCGCCAGCCCACCCAGAATTTCGCGGCCTACGAGCTCTATCTTCGGGGACGCCAATTGTTCTCTCGCTTTACGGAAGAGGGCTTTCGCCGAAGCCTCGTCGATTACCAGGCCGCCATTGCTCGTGACCCATCTTTCGCCCTCGCCTGGGCAAGCATGGCGGAGGCGTACGCTGAGTCTTGTATCAACGGTTTTGCCGGCAGCTCACCCGAGGACACCATAAGAAACGCCAGGACAGCTGCTGCCCGGGCCTTAGAGATTGACGACCAACTGGCAGAAGCGCACAGCATCTCAGGTTTCGTCCGCTTTGTCTTTGACTTTGATTGGACAGGCGCCGAGCGCGACTTCCTAACTGCCATCGAGCTCAGCCCCGGAAACGCCGAAGCTCATGAGCACTACAGCTGGCTCTGTGCTTCGCTGGAACGATATGACGACGCCCTACGCGAAGTTTGCCGCGCCCGTGAGCTTGACCCGATTCTCATTCAAACCGATGTCGCAACGACCCTGTTGCGCGCGGCACGGATCGACGAGGCCTTGGAAGAAGCCCGGCGCTCCCTTCGCGACGACCCGACAGCTCCTCGCGTCCACTCCACTCTCGGTTGGGCCCTCATCTTCCATGGTGATCACGCGGCAGGCGTCGCATCGCTTGAGCACGCATCGGCGCTGGCGCCTGGCTCTACGCTATTCTTGTCGCAGATGGGGCAAGGGTATGCGATCACCGGCGATGTCGAGCGAGCGAGGAAGATCCTGCAGGAATTGCAAGACCGCGCAGCCCACGAGTTCGTCTCGCCCTACCATTTCGCTTACGTTTATGCGGGTCTGGGAGAAGCCGATGCAGCAGTTGACTGGCTCGAACGCGCCTTCGAACGGCGCTCGGGCGCAATCTACGGAATTAAGGGCTCATTCCTCTTCCGCAACCTGCGCAGCCATCCTCGCTTCAGGTCGCTACTTGAGAAGATGAATCTCACCACTTGAAGAAACCGCTCTGGAGTCGGGCGATGTTAAGCGCGGGGGCACTGTCCCGACAGACACATGCGCTCGTCTAGTCAGCGAAAACTGCGCATGAGTGTCGCATCCGCCCTACATCCACGGGCTGGACACTCGCCACTGACCACTCTTCTATCCCGGAGGCCACGTCAAATCCCGCCCACCCAGCATGTGCAGGTGCAGATGAAACACGGACTGTCCCGACCGCGGCCCCACGTTGTACACCGTGCGGTATCCGTCTTCGATGCCACGTTCGCGCGCGATCTTCGCCGCGATCAACTGGCTATAGCCGATGATCTCGGCGTCTTCCGCCGTGGCTTCCTTTAGGTCAACCAGGTGGCGTTTGGGAATGATGAGCACGTGGGTCGGCGCTTTGGGGTTGATGTCCTCGAAGACGAAGACCTTGTCGTCCTCGTAAACCTTCTTCGAGGGGATTTTACCGGCGATAATTTTGCAGAAAAGGCAATCGTCCATAAAGGGTGCCGTGACCGCGGGGGAAAAATCCGAAAGGGCCTCGCTACCGGCAAAAATCTTACTGGTAAGACGATCTTACCAGTAAGATTTTCTTGAATTTCCCATCGTCACTACCGCCCGTAGGCGCTCAGGCTGGGGTTGGGATCCACAATTGCATTGTTGTTCGTCTGCACCAGCCCAAGGTTCACCCCACCCAGTCCTGACTTGCCACCACCTGTCACTCCGGCCGAACCGGCTCCAAGGACGTAGACAATATCGACCGGCGGGTTGTCCGGGTCGTAGGTGAATGAGGTGCTGCCCGTGCAGTACTGGGCGTTGGTTGCGCAAATCGCAAATCGTCCGTAAGCGGCCCCGTACGTGGGATCGAGCGCGTAGCTGCCCGTGAACGGTGACGCCAGCCCACCCGATGGGGTTGGGTTGGTCTCGTACTGTTCAAGCCAGATCCCTCCAGGCGGCGGAGTGGTTGCCACGTCAAGTTCATTGCTCACCGTCGGCAGCACTGGCGTAATTGTGCCGCCCAGATACGCGCCAAGGAAGTTCCCCAGGCCGAAACCGCCGGAGGGAATCGTCTGCGGCTCGAGCGTGCCCGACATTACCGTGGCATCGGTACCCATAACGAACGCCTCTCCCGTGCGCACCAGGTACCACACTGGCTGGTTGGTAGCGCCTTGCAGGTCAACCGTCACGCGCCCAAGCGAGTCGGTGGTGTAGGTTCCGCTTGCATAGTCGACCGGGCTGTACGTTCCACCCACGCTTTGGTCGGTATAGTATCCCGGCAACCCACTGGGGCCGGCGATGTTTCCGCTGCCGTCATACGCCACCACGCCCACGGCCGCGACCGGTACAGACGTGCTACCGGATGTGGAAATGCCGTCCAGTTCAACCAGACTCTGGCAGGTTGAACCGGCCTTGCACAGGACCAGCGCCCCGGTTATGCCGGTCGCTGTCTGTTGCAAAATGTCAGCGATGGTCATAGGCTGGCCGGCGTCGATGCGCACCGCGACCAACTCGGTAGCCCCGGCGATGTAGTAGGCGTAGGTGGCTGTTCCCGAGGCGGTCGTCAACGTGGCAATTCCCCGGCCCGGGTTATTGTTGTCCGGCACCAGACTTCCGCCGGTGATGGGGATTGCCCCGCTTGAGATGGTGCCGTTGTCGTTCGTGTCCTCCTCACCAGCGCTCACCCCATAGGATGTGTTGATGGAGAATGTGCCGGCCCCCGCGTAGCGAGCGCCACTGGTATCGTTGCCGAACAACCCAAAGCCGTAGTTGGCGCCATTAGCAGGCAGCGACGGTTCTGCCGGCTGTTTCTTGAGCAGGCCAGAACCGTACATCAGGGGAGGAGGGTTGGCCATGATCAATTGCGAATCACTGGTGGTTGAGAGCACGATGTCGAACTGGTAGGTGCCCAGAGTGGAGACCATGGTCACCGTTCCAAAATTGCTGGTCTGGGAAAGAACGTACCGGCTGCCTGTGTTACCTGAGTTGTTCGGGGTGAGGGGAACGGCGGTAGAGATGGTCGTTCCCGGCCCATTCTCATCCAGAACGCCGGTGGTGATATTTCCATTTCCATCGGCGCTGAAGCTGCCCACCAGGTAGAAGGGCTGGCCGTTGTTGAAGCCGTTGAAGGTAAATGCGTAATTTCCTTCCAACTTGCCGGTCACCGTAATCGAGTAGGGGGCCGTGGCGACTTCTCCGATTGAGTCAGTTGCCTGTATCGTGAAGTTGAATACTCCAGCCGTGGTTGGCGACTCAGCCGAGTTGTTAGTCCCACTGATGGGGACAAGCCCGCCGATCGTTGCGGTATTCGCTCCGCCTCCCATCGGGGTAGCATTCGTGGTCACCGTCAGGTTCGGGCTGCACGGCGGATTCGGTGCGCAGGGAGGCAAACTGCCAAACGCGACCGCATAGGTGTAAGGCTGGACGCCATTGCTGGCGGTAATCGTCGCCGCGTAATTGCTGCCCACAATTCCACTGGGCAGCGAAGTGGTCACCAGCGAGAGCGGCGGATTAATGGTGATGCTCAAGGGCGACGTGTCGATGGCGGCAGTTGGCGTCTGCGAGTCGGTGACCTGGACGGTGAAGTTGAAAGTTCCTATGGTCGTGGGCGTGCCGCTGATAACGCCGCTGGTGGTTAAGGTCAACCCGGGCGGCAGGCTGCCCACGCTGACCGTCCACGTGTAAGGCGTTTTGCCTCCGCTGGCGATCAACAACTGTTTGTAAGCCACTCCGGGAACACCTTGGGATAAGGCAAACTGTGCGATGTCCAGAGCGCCGGGTCCGTTCTGCGGAACACTGCCGGCACAACCGCTTAGTATTGCGCACACCAAACATCCCAATAGCAGGGACGGGAAAGGTTTCAGCCCTTTCATTGATCTCCTCATCGAATCGGCAGAAGCTGGTTGTTGGACCACTTCGGGGGATCGGCCGGCCAAGCTGAGCGTAGCTTCCATATCAACCGCTCGCGACCCCACGGGCCATCGGCGACCGCAAAGTGTATATAGCCTAGCAGAGTAACCGAATCATAAACAATTGCAAACTCTTTTTTTTGCGCCGCGGTCGGCTCTAAGATCGGATTTGGGAACTGCGCTCCCGTTCGCGGAGTAGTGTCACATTTTGGCCGCTGCGATCTCACCGGCCATCGCATGGCGGCTTTGCGAATACGGCGATCGGCAGCGGCGTAGCTCGCACCCTGACGCCCGGCTCTGCTATTCTCCGTTCTTCGGAGACCGATTGTGCACATCAAACTAATTCTGCTGTCATTATCATTTGCCGTCGCTGCCAGCGCGGTTGCCCAGCAATCGAATACTCAGACCGGTACCTCCAGTGCGGCTCCGCCCCAACCGCGGATGTACGTCGAGCCCACTATGCCCTACACGCCCAGTCTTGACCTCACCGCCATGGACCGCTCGGTCGATCCCTGCGTCGACTTCTATACCTATTCCTGCGGCGGCTGGCTGAAAAACAATCCCATTCCTCCCGACCAGACATCGTGGAGCGTTTACGGCAAGCTCTACGAAGATAATCTCGCCTACCTGCGTGGCATTCTTGAGCAGGCCGCGGTGGCCAGGGACCGTGACGCCGTCACCCAGAAGATCGGCGACTACTACGCCGCCTGCATGGACGAATCTCGTATAGAAAAGCGCGGCGCTAAACCGATATGGCCCGCGCTGGTGGAGATCCAGGGACTGCAAAACCTGCACCAAATGGCGCCCCTGATCGCACGTCTGCATCTGGAAGGCGAAACCATGCTTTTCGGCAGCGGCTCCATGCAGGACCCGGATAACTCTGACGCGATGATCGTGGGCTTGGACCAGGATGGCCTCGGTCTTCCGGATCGCGATTATTACACCAAGGACGACGCCAAATCGAAGGAGATCCGCGAGCGCTATCTGCAACACGTACAGAAGATGTTGCAACTCCTCGACGACCCACCCGAGACGGCCAAGAAAGAAGCCGACACCGTGATGCGGATCGAGACCGCGATGGCGAAGTCCTCGCTCACCAAAGTCGACCTCCGTGATCCCTACAAGGTCACTCACAAGATGAAGGTCGCCGAGCTCAACCAGCTCGCGCCCAACTTCGACTGGACCGCCTACTTCTCCACTAGCCAGGTTCCACCTTTCGAAGTTCTCAACGTGGAGTCGCCGCAGTTCTTCAAAGACCTGAATGCCCAACTGGCTTCGGTTCCGCTCGACGACTGGAAGATCTATCTGCGCTTTCATGTGGCCAATTCCAACGCGGCGTATCTTTCTTCGGCCTTCGTTAACGAGAACTTCGACTTCTATCGCAAATATCTGCGCGGCGCCAAGGAACTGCAGCCGCGCTGGAAGCGCTGTGTCGAGTATGTCGACGAGCAGCTCGGCGAAGCGCTGGGACAAGCGTACGTCCGCAAGACCTTCCCGCCCGAAGTGAAGGCTGCGACCCTCCAGATGACGTTGCAGATTGAAGATGCGATGGCCACGCGCATCCAGCAGCTTGACTGGATGAGCCCTGCCACCAAGCAGCAGGCGCTCAACAAGCTGCACGCCATCCGCAACAAGATCGGTTATCCCGATAAATGGCGCGACTACAGCTCAGTCACGATTGCTCCTGACGACTTCTATGGCAATGCCGAACGGGCTGAGGAGTTCGAGAACCATCGCGAGTTCAATAAGGTTGGCAAGCCCACCGACCGCAGCGAGTGGGACATGACACCGCCCACCGTCAATGCCTACTACAGCGGCCAGATGAACGACATCAACTTCCCGGCCGGCGTTTTGCAGCCGCCGCTCTATGACGCCAAAATGGACGACGCGCCCAACTACGGCAACACCGGCTCGACCATCGGCCACGAGTTGACTCACGGCTTCGACGATGAAGGACGCCAGTACGATGGCAAAGGCAATCTGAAGGATTGGTGGACAACAAAAGATGCGGCGCAGTTCGTCAAGCACGCCGACTGCGTCGTCGATCAGTATGCGAAGTATGTCATCGTGGACGACATCCACATCAACTCCAAGCTGACCGAAGGTGAAGACGTCGCCGACCTTGGAGGCACGATTCTCGCCTACATGGCGTGGAAAAATGCCGACAAGAACCAGCAGCTTACCAATCGCGACGGGCTGACTCCAGATCAGCGTTTCTTCGTCGGCTTCGCGCAGTGGGCCTGCGAGAACGATCGCCCTGAAGACCTGCGGGAGCGCGCCATCACCGACCCACATTCGCCGGCGAAGTACCGTATCAATGGCGTTGTGGTGAACGTGCCGGAGTTTGGGCCGGCCTTCAGTTGCAAGGCTGGCTCGCCCATGGTGAAACCGGCTGACAAGGTGTGCAAGGTGTGGTGAGGGCGAGGTCCGCGCGGGCAAGACCAGCTTCGGAGTTGGTGTAGACCTGGTAGAGCCAGCCTTCAGGCTGGCGTCCAGGCAATTTGACTTTCATAAGGCTTGGGCCCTTGCGGTCATTTCCAATGACCGCAGCGGCCCCAGCAGTTCTTTTGCTCGCAGCGAAACGCGGCGCTAAGGAGGCTGTTACGAAATTGCGATTGCAATTTTGGAGTGGAACGAACCGCAACGGCACCGCGACAGCTAGCCGCGAAGCGCCGGCTTTGCAGTGAGCCAGGGGCGCGAGCCCCTGGTCATGTGGAAACTTGTGCCGAGCCGCGTAGCGGCGAGCGTACTTTCGTAACAGCCTCTAAAGCGCCGCTCTGCCGGTAGCCCGGCTCATTGGTGCGGTAGATAGCTCCGCTCCATTCAAACCTCTAACAGGCTGCCGAAAAAGTCGGCTATGGAAGGCTTCGTGTCAGGGCACGACCTTGGTCGTGCCGATAAGCCTCTATTTTTGTCATCGCGTGGAGGGCTTCAGAGACTGTGTCGCGACCGGAAAACTAATTTTGTGGTGGAACAAACAGCCCGAACAACCGATCAATCTAGCCGCGCAGCGGCGAGATGGGGTTAGGCGTGGGCGTCAGCCCACGCTCAAAGCGGGAAGAAATGCGAGCCGCAGAGCGGCGACACCGGGTTGCGACACAGTCTCTTCAGCCCGACGAGGGGTCTGCTGTTCCGACTTTTTCCGTAGCCTGCTAACGCCCCGTTTGCCGGAAGCTACTTCTTCAGCACCTTTCCGGTGCTGGCGCTCACGATGGCGACAAAGCCCGACTTTTTGTCTCCCCACATCGCATACCAGACCGGCGTCGGGAAGCTGTAACCGTTCCCCAGCTGAAAACTCGACAGCTTTTTGTCCGGATTCTTTTTCAGCCAAGCCGCGGCATCGGCTGCGGCCGTAGTGTACGCGGCATCCGAATCGATCGTGAACTCAGACGATTGAATGGGCATGACATCGCGCGTATCCCCGGACCACGGGACGCCGTTTCCTATGTTCACTCCTTTGATTATGTCCGGCGGCTGCGCGGCAATGGCGTAAGTGAAAACTCGGTATTCGTGCTTACTCGGCGAGGCAATCGTCGCCTCCCACACTGCGGCTTTGCCGCCTCTACTTGCAAGCCCGGCTACATCTTTGGGTACCAGGCGCAGCAGTACGAGATCGGGGGCCCATTTATAGGCTGACTTATACATGGACTCGTAAGCCGTCTTCGCTGTGATCGGTTCAGCGGCGTTAGAGGGCTCGCTGGCCGCGACCGTGGTGACATTAGCGCTGGCCGGATTGGAAGGCTGCGAGCAACTGGAGAGCAGAAAAATGGCAACCGTTAACGCGGTTACCAACCACGTCTTAGGTGAAAAGAACATGACATCATCTCCTGAGGAAACCCTGATTAGGTCCTGGCTTTGAAAAAGATCGTCTTCAGGCCGACCGTATTTGCCCGATAGTAAGCGGGGCTTTAGCCCCTCAGGGAGCTCCAGCCAATCTAATCAGACCTTCCCTAAGGAAATGCTATGCCCGCCTGCGACGACTTACGAGCGCGTTCTCAACTGGGACAAAAGTAATTGCGGATTTTTCCTGATTCGGAACTGGCTGGGCGCGCGCGATCTGCACTTCGGAATCTTGCAGTGGACTCTGGCACCGTATCCCGCACGTTGCGGCTGTCTATGCCGGCCGCTACGAACGATGGCAATGCATTACGCCGACATCGCAGCCGTTCACGGACACGATTCCGGTACGAACTTTGGCTGACGGTGAGCTATCTGTGCCCTGCTCAGGATCGGGGTAGGCTGAGCTGGGTAGGGCAGCGTTCGCTGCATGGCTCTGCGTCGTTGGCTTGCGATCACTCCCGGCACCGCCGCTCGCCCTTGCATTAGCTTCGGTTTGGAGATGGGCTAGCTTCCTGCCCGTCTGCTTTGCATGGTCAAGGGACCGATTCCACCCCATATCGACCTCCACTCTACCTGAGAAGATGCTCCTGGTACGAGATTGGAAACCCGCAGCCTCAAAAAATCAAGGGCGGAAATCACTGCCGTATTCGTGGATTGAAAACCGAGTACAACAAATCCGTCAGAAAATTCACCAGCACATAGGTCAGCCCAATCATCAAAATGCATCCCTGCACCAGGTAATAATCGCGATTGGAGATCGCGGTAATCGTCAGTCGTCCTATACCCGGCCACGAGAAGATTGTTTCCGTAACAATCGCGCCCGCCAGCAGCGCCCCGAATTGCAGCCCGATTACCGTGATGATCGGAATCATGGCATTGCGCAACGCATGGCGATAAACTACGGTCCGCTCCGGCAGCCCTTTGGCGCGGGCGGTGCGAATGTAATCCTGTCCCAACTCCTCCAGCATCGACGTGCGGACCATGCGAGTGAGGATGGCCGCCAGCGCTGCGCCCATGGTGATCGCCGGTAGCACCAGATGCGCGAGCGAGCCTGAGCCTGAGACCGGCAGCCATCCCAGCTCAATGGCAAAAATCAAGATGAGAATCGGCCCCAGCGCAAAGTTAGGGAACGACAGCCCCAGCAGCGAGACGAAGCTGAGCACTCGGTCATCCCATCGATTGCGGCGCAGCGCCGAGCGCACTCCCGCAGGAATCGACAGTCCCAGTGCGACCACTAGCGCGGCCAGCGTCAGCTCCATGGTGTAGGGATACGCTTGCGCAATGATGTGCCCGACATTCTGATTCAGGCGTAGCGAGCGTCCCATGTCGCCGTGCACAATGCCGCGCCAGTAATTCACATACTGCTGCCCCAGCGGAACATCCAGACCGTAGGCATGGCGAGCCGCTGCGACGTCCGTGGCCGCCGCACCTTCGCCCAACATTTGTTGGATGGGATCGCCGGGCACCAGATGGATCAGCAGGAACACCACCGACACCACCAGCCACACCACCGGCAACGTGTAGAGCAGGCGTGAGAGAAGGTAGCGCGGCATCAGCGTGGGGCCGGTAGCGCCGGAGAAGTTGAAGGCGGTTGTGCAGGCTGAGGAGTTTCAATCTTGACGCTCTCCACCCGCAGTCCATCCATGTTCGCGACTGTATAACGGCGGCCGTCATACTCAAAGCTGTCGCCCGGCCTGGGAATCCGTTGCAGCCGCGAGAGTACAAATCCGGCGAGAGTCTCGAAGCCGTCGTCGCGTGGCAGCACGATGTGGTATTGCGACTCCAGATCGCGAATGTTGACCGCGCCGTCCAGAATCATCGACGGAGCGCCCGGCAGGAGCGGCTGTCCACTGACGTCGAACTCGTCTTCGATCTCGCCTACCAGTTGTTCCAGCACATCTTCCACGGTCACCAACCCCGCCGTCGAGCCGAATTCGTCCACCACCACCGCCAGGTGCCGTTTGCGCGTCTTGAACTCCAGCAGCAGATCCGGCAGCGGCTTGGTTTCGGGAACCACCAGCACCTCGCGCATGATGTGCCGCACTTCCAGTCCACTGGGACGGCTGACGGGGCGTCCCGAAGCTGTGCGGTTCACACGATAGCGCAGCCAGCGCATCAAGTCCTTCGCGTACAACACACCAATGATGTGCTCGGGGCCGCGCTGCGGATCATAAACCGGAATGCGCGAGTGTTGCTCGTCCACCGCCTTTTGCAGCGCCTCCTCCAGCGAGAGATTACCCGGCAGTGAAAAAATGTCGGGCCGCGGCACCATGATCTCGCGCACCGTGATGTTCTCCAGATCGAGGGCGCGAAGAATCAGGTCCTCCTGCGGCGCTGCCAGTACTCCCAGCCGCCCACTGGCGGAGACGATCAGCTTCAGCTCCTCCGGCGAGTGTACGCCGCCTTCGCGCACCTGCCTCATGCCGAAAGCTTTCAGCACAGTCCGCGTGGAAGCGGTCATGAATGCCAGAAACGGCCCGGCCACGGTGATGAAGAAGTCCATCGGCCCGGCAACCGCCAGCGCCACCCGCTCCGTCCGCTGCAAGGCGATTGACTTGGGAACCACCTCGCCCATGATGACCACCAGGTAGGTCATCAATGCGAAGGCCAGGACCACGGCGCAGCCATGCGCATAAAGCCGCGAGTGCGGCAGCGGCATGAACAACGGCTCCAGGATGTGCGCTGTCGACGCTTCCCCGATCCAGCCCAGGGCCAGGCTGCAAACCGTCACTCCAAATTGCACCGCGTTGAGGACAAGGTCGAGCTTCTGATGGAGCTTCTGGACGGTGCGCGCGCCGATGCGATGCGCCGCAATCATCTGTTGCAGTCGCGTCTCGCGCACGCTCACCAGCGCGAATTCAGCGGCCACGAAGAACGCGTTTGCCGCGATCAGCAAGACCACTGCTACGATCCGCAGCACCACGAAGGTAACCATGAATCAGAAATCTTAACATCGCGAGCTGTAGCGCTTACGCCTAACCACCGCCGCCTCGCCGCCTGCGCCATGTCTTCCCGTGAGTCAGGCTTTCATTCCGGACGAAATAAATAAAGGTGGCCCTTGGGTAATGGGTCAGTCTGAAATTGCGGTCAACTGATCTTGGGTGGAGCACGCCTCCAGGCGTGCAGTCGCGATCCTCTAAATGTCTCGGCTTCAGCCGCTGAGGTAACCGTGGATTTACCTCTGGCGCTAAAGCGCGTATCGAATGGGGCTGCAATATGCACGCCTGAAGAGACTGTGTCGCAACCCGGTGTCGCCGCTCTGCGGCTCGCATTTCTTCCCACGTTGAGCGTGGGCTGACGCCCACGCCTAACCCCATCTCGCCGCTGCGCTGCTAGATTGATCGGTTGTTCGGGCTGTTCGTTCCACCACAAAATTAGTTTTCCGGTCGCGACACAGTCCCTGAAGGCGTGCTCCACCCGACACGGCCCAAGCGCGTGAATTTCACGCTGACCCACTACCGGTCCTTGCTTTATCTCCCCGTTCGATGCACAATGTTCTATTCTTCGCTTTTTGTTCGCAAGCCAAAAGTCGCGCCGTGCCGAACGACATTTTCACTCCCACCCCCGAGCAGCGCCAGGCCATCGAGCACATCCACGGCCCCATGCTGGTTGTGGCCGGCGCTGGAACCGGCAAGACCACTGTGTTAGCACGCCGCATCGCCCATCTCATCAAGAGTGAAGCCGCGCGCCCCGACGAAATCCTCGCCGTCACCTACACCCGCAACTCCGCTGCTGAGCTGATTCATCGTGTGGCGGCCATCCTGTATCCGGACCTCGACCAGCAGCCGTCGCTTTATCCTGAGCTCGAACGTCCCCAGGCGGCCAAGAAGCTGCTCTCTAGTGGTCTGCAGGCGCACACTTTCCATTCGTACTGCTATCGGCTCTTGCAGGACGCGGGCACCAAGTTTCAGCTCCTCGACGACAAAGACCTTTTCATCCTGCTGCGCCGCCGTATCGGCGACCTGAAGCTTCAGCATTACATCAAGGCTGCCGCGCTGGGAAAGTTCCTGGAGGATCTGCTGAAATTCTTCAGCAGTTGTCACGATGAGCTGCGCACCCCTGCGGATTACGAGGCCTACGTTGCCAAGCTGGAGCGTGGGGAGATTCCAATGCAGCGTATGGCGAAGGCAAAGGACGCCGCCGTCATGTCTGACGAAGAAGCTCTCGCCCGCTGCCACGAGGTCGCGCGCGCCTTCCGCTTCGCCGAAGACCTGCTGCAAAAAGAAGGCCTCGGCACCTTCGGTCATATCATGACGCGCGCGGTCGATGTGCTCACCCGTCGCAAGTCGGTGCTGGAGCGCGCGCAGCGGCGGGCGCGCTTCATTCTGATCGATGAGTTCCAGGACTCCAACGTCGCGCAGATCAAACTGGCCAGCCTGCTCGCCGGAGAACAGGCTAACGTCTTCGCGGTCGGCGATCCCGACCAGGCCATCTATCAGTTTCGCGGCGCCACCAGCGATGCCTTCGAGCAGTTCCTGCAAACCTTCGGCAAAGATCGTGTGCGGCGGGTTACCATGTCGGCCAACCGGCGCTCCACGCTGCCCATCCTGCGCTGCGCCTACCAGGCCATCAAGTGCAACCCGGAGATCGTCACCGCCGATGGCCGCTGGCCTCGCGAGCCACTCACCTGCGCCCGGGCGGAACACGATGCCAACCTCGCTGCCGCACCCGCGGTCCAGGTTATCGTTCACAACGGTGGCGAACAGGAGGCAGCGTTCGTCGCTGACACCATCAAGGCAATGCGCGCGAAGCAGCCCGCGGCCAGATTCAGCCACATCGCCGTACTCTATCGCAGCCACTTTCATCGCGAAGCGATTGTGGCGGAGCTGACTCGGCGCGGCATACCTGTCCACGTCAGAGGTGCTGATCTGCTTCACACGCCGGAGCTGCGCGATGCCCTCGCGGTGCTTCGCCTTTTGGATGTTTCCCATCCGGTCGCGCTGTTCCGCGTGGCTGCGCTGCCGCAGTTCCAGATCGATCCCCAACGCTTCCGCGCGGAGTTGGCGCTTGCCGGGGAAAACTTCTCTCCTGAAGCGGCGCTGGAAAACGTTCCCGGCGGTTTGCACGTAGTGGAGACCATTCGCGCCGCGCGGCGCGAACTTGCCGCCGCCGACAATATGCTTGCCGCAGCAGTCGAGATCGCGCAGCGAGCTTTCGGGCTGCCTGATTCGATGCCGCTGCGGCGCTTTCGCGACTTTGCCGAGCGCTGGCGCGAGAAGCCGAAGCAAATCGTCGACCAAGGCACGCTGCACGATTTTCTGGACTACATCTCGATATTTCACGAGGCCAAAGGCACTCTGGTCGAAGAGACGGATGAAGACGATCCTGTCGCCGCGCTGGAGCCAAGCGAACTGGCCAGCGCGCCGGCAGAAGACGCGGTGCAGTTGATGACTGTCCACGCGGCCAAGGGGCTGGAATTTCCCTGTGTCTTCGTGCTTCGCGCCGTCTCGCAGTCGTTTCCCGGCCAGTACAAAGAGTCGCTCGTCGAGTTTCCCCAGCAGTTGCGCAGCAAGGCCGCTTCCGACGAGACCCTGCCCAAGACGCTTCACGGCCAGGAGGAGCGCCGCCTGTTCTACGTCGCCATGACGCGCGCCATGAACGAGCTTTACCTGTGCGGCAAGGTTGCGCGCGGCAAGAATCCGATTCCAACCAAATACCCTCGCGAACTCGTCGACGACGCTAAGACAGCATTGAAGGGCGCGATCGCCTCGCGAGTGCTGGAGCCCGATCTTATCCCGCGCATCCATGCCGCGGCCGCGGCCGAGCCTTTGCCCATGGTTTCGCAGTGGACGCAGCTTCCACCGCGCGACGATGCTCGTCTGCTGGACCTGAGCGCCAGCGCCATCCAGAGCTACGAGTATTGCCCGCTAAAGTACAAGCTGCGTTATGACTGGCGGCTACCCGAGGACGCCGGCGCCGCTCCGCAATTTGGCAGCGCCATGCATCTCGCCCTGAAGGCTTACTTCGACGGCGTTCGTGCCGGCCGCCCGCCTGATGAAGAAACCGTGGTTGCCTGTTTCCTCGATGAGTTCGCGAAGGCGAAGATCGACGAGCCACTGCAGCGCGAGCTCTACACGAAAGAGGGCCGCGAGCAGCTCATTGCTTTCATCCGCTCTCAGCTCGCTTGTCCCCCAATCCAGGTCCTCGAGACCGAGCGCCGCTTCAAGATCGAAATTGGCGGAGCGCGGGTCGGAGGCAGATTGGACCGGCTCGACTGCCTCGGCGATGGCAAGGTCGCGGTGGTGGACTACAAGACGGGCAAGGAGAAAACTCAGGAAGACGCCGACGAAAGCGTGCAGCTTTCGATTTATGCGCTGGCCGCCAAAGAGATGGGCTATACGCCGTCGTCGCTGGTCTTCATCAATCTGAGGAATGGGACCGCGATCGAATCACGGCGCACCCCGGAGCAACTTCGCGAGGCCGAGAGTTGTGTGTCGTCGATTGCCGCCAGGATTGCCGCCGGAGAGTTCGAACCGAAGACGGGCGCTGGCTGTGCGTGGTGTTCGTATCACAGCATCTGTCCGGAACATGAGGAGCCGCTGCCGCGTCCCGCCGCCGAACTCGCCGCCCAAATGAATTAGAGGGGATCGGGTGGAGCACGCCTTCCCGGCTGCTGAAAAACTCCTCGCGAAGGAGAATTCGGGTAGAGCTGGCCTTCAGGCCAGCGTCCAAGAGTTTTATTTCTCCTCCTGAGCCGGCTTCAGCCGGCGGCACCAAGCTCTGTTTCGATTGTTTTGGCGCCCTCTGAAGGCAGGCCTGCTCCACCCACTCCAGGACGCAGACATCTTTTCGAAAAATTAGGTTTCCCGCGCAAAAGCGAAGGGGACGCTTGCGCGCCCCCTCGGTTGACGTAAAGACCAAGTTAGTGCTTCTTTTTCTTTGCAGCTTTCTTAGCCTTCTTTGCAGCCTTCTTAGTTGCCATGGTTTCTATTCTCCCTTTCCATTTGTCATGGAATATTGCGACATTCACTTTCATCGCAATTTGTTAGTTGTATAGAGTTAATGAAAAAAATAGTCAAGCAAAAAAAGCAACTCGCTGCGGCGAAAATGGCAACCCGCGCTGCCGCCTCCTCACCGTTTGATCTCGCGATTCTTTCGTCGTGTCTCGAGGCACTCGCATCATAAAGCCACGACATGCGTGAAAGCCGCATAAACACTGGCTATTTCAGCATCCGCAAAATCACGCCGCTCAACGCGTCGTGCCACGCATGCGCCATCATTCCCGGACGAAGGCTTTTTCGCCACCACGCGAGTACCCCAAACATTAATCCGTAAATTGCGATCAAAATCATCCGCGCAGCGCCTTCGTAGCCGTGTGACGCCCCAAACACCACCGCCGAGAGCAGCACTCCGGCGAGCATCGAATTGGCGATTGCGGCAAACTGCCGCTGCAGATATCCGCGGAAGATGATCTCTTCGCAGAAGCCGGCGGTGAGGCTCACGCAGAACCAGACCGCCAACTCCAGATTCGTTCCCGGCGTGAGAAACCCGAGCTGCTTGCGCATGCTTCCAATCTTCCCCGCCTGGTCCAGATGCATCAGCACGGCTGTCCCAACCAGCACAAACATTGCGCCGCCCCAAAAGACACCGGCGTACACCACGTCGAGAAAGAAATCCTCCCACGTTGCCCAGCGCCCGCCGATCAGCTCGCGCAGCCGGACGCGTTTGCGGATGCCGAGCCAGACAAAGCCGGCCAGGATCCACTCCCACGTCATCGTCCAGAGATATTGCGGGATCTTGCTGCCCGCGGCTAGCGGATGTTTGCTGCGGTTCCCGTTAACCGACGCGATCAACAGGACCGCGATCAGGATCGCCGTGTGCCACCAGGGAGCCAGCAGGCGATTGCGGCCACTGGGAACGAGCTGCGTTTCAGGCGGGATTTGTGCGTCCGCGGACAAGGCACTCCATCTTATAATGTTGGGTACTCACTCTTAATCTTAGGAGCTTTACATGGCCTTCATCGAAGATGTCGTCATCGTATCGGCAGTGCGGACTCCCATTGGAAAATTCCAGGGTTCGCTCTCAGATTTCACCGCGCCGCAACTGGGCGCAATCGTGGTTCGCGAGACAGTAAGGCGCGCAGGCATCGATCCCAAGACAGTCGATGAGTGCATCATGGGCAACGTCGTCTCGGCCGGACTCGGGCAGAATCCCGCGCGCCAGGCGGCCCTCGGCGGCGGACTCTCTGCCGACGTCAGCGCGATGACCATCAACAAAGTTTGCGGTTCGGGATTGAAAGCCGTGGCGCTCGCGCAGCAGGGGATCCAGACGGGCAACTCGCACATCGTCGTTGCCGGCGGCATGGAGAGCATGACCAACACGCCTTATCTTTTGCAGACTGCGCGCAAAGGTTTTCGCCTGGGCGATCAGAAAGTCCTCGACTCCATGGTGCATGACGGCCTGTGGGACGCTTACAACGACTATCACATGGGCAACACCGGCGAGAACGTCGCCGACAAGTACAAGATCACGCGCGAGGAGCAGGACGAGTACGCGCTGAACTCGCATCGCAAGGCGTTGAGCGCCATTAACGAGTGCCGCTTCAAGGACCAGATCATCCCCATTGAGTTGCCGTCGAAGAAGAAAGGCGCGCCGCCGGTGCTGTTCAGCAAAGATGAATCGCCGCGTGAAGACACAACGCTTGACGTGCTGCGCAGTCTGAAGCCGGCCTTCAAGAAAGACGGGACCGTCACCGCCGGCAACGCTCCCGGCGTGAACGACGGAGCCTCGGCGCTGGTGGTGATGTCGGCAACCAAGGCGAAAGAGCTTGGGCTGAAGCCGATGGCCCGCATCGTGGCACAAGCTACCAGCGGCATCGATCCCGCCTGGGTCATGATGGCGCCGGTGGAAACTGTCCGTCAGCTCTGGAAGAAGACGGGATGGAAGAATGACGACGTTGATCTCTACGAGCTGAACGAAGCGTTCTCGGTCGCCGCGATCGGCGTCACGCGCGAGTTGGGAATCGATCTCAACAAAGTCAATGTGAACGGCGGCGCGGTCGCGCTGGGCCATCCCATCGGCGCCAGCGGCGCGCGCATTCTCACCACCTTGCTCTATGAGATGATTCGCCGCGACGTGCACAAAGGAATCGCAGCGCTCTGCCTCGGCGGAGGCAACGCGGTGGGCATGGCGGTAGAGCGATAATCTGTTGCTAAGGCGTGAGGATCAAGACCGCTTGATCGACGTCTTCAAGGAATTCTGTAATGCGAATAGCTTGACGGCGTATCAGGCGTTCCGCAATCGCCGTGGAATAGTTACACCCGCGTAGCCAGATAACTTTCGGCGGCGGTCCTAATGCTGTCGCCAACTCGTAGAAGTCCGCGTCCGCAGTGACAATTGCGAAATCACCGGCCTTCGCGTATTCCCAGATGCGTGCGTCTGAAACCTGGAGCGAAAGCTACTGAGTCGAGCCGGGGAACAGGTCGGCAAGGCGGTCAATGAGCCGGCGCGAGAGATTCTCGTCGATCAGCAGTTTCACAGGGCGACTCGCCGGCCAACCCGCGCGGCATAGTCGAACGCCGCCCGAAAGTCTTCCTTCTCCAGCTCAGGGTAGTCAGCTATGATCTGCTCTTCGCTCATGCCAGCCCCGAGCCAGGCGAGCACGTCCCAAACCGTGATCCTGAGACCCCGGATGCAAGGCTGGCCAGATCGCTTACCGGGCTCCATGGTAATGCGGGTGTCTTCCATAGGTAATAGGTATTCTAACCCCAGCCCGCAAGCAGACGTTGCCATGGTGCTGGTTGTTATTTGCGCATGAATTCGTGGTAAGCTGCTCAAGTCCCGCGGAATCGGACGACCCATGATGCGCATCGATACAATGAATGCCTCTACAACAAAGTGCGCGCGCCGGTTCATGCACCCCTGTCCCTGTTGTTGTTGTCGCTAGCTGTTCCTTCACTTTCCACCACAGTCAAACCTGTATCGCCGGCCAACGTGCCACCATCGTTTGGAGATAGCCAATGAAGATAGCCAATGACGTAACCGAACTGATCGGACACACCCCGCTGGTTCGTCTGAACAAAGTGACCAATGGCGCGCGCGCCACCGTCGCCGCCAAGCTGGAGAGCTTCAACCCATGCAGCAGCGTGAAAGACCGCATCGGCGTCAGCATGATCAACGAAGCCGAACGCGCAGGAAAGATTCAGCCCGGCAAGACAGTGCTGATCGAGCCAACCAGCGGCAACACCGGCATCGGGCTGGCCTTTGTCGCGGCCGTCAAAGGCTATAAGCTCATTCTCACCATGCCCGACACCATGAGCACGGAGCGCCGCGTTCTGCTACGCGCCTTCGGCGCGGAGATTGTCCTCACTCCCGGTGTAAAGGGTATGAAGGGCGCAATCGCGAAAGCTAACGAGCTTCTGGCGCAGACTCCAAACGGCTTCATGCCGCAGCAGTTTGACAATCCGGCCAATCCCAAGATCCACCGCGAGACCACGGGCCCGGAGATCTGGAACGATACTGACGGCAAAGTCGATATTCTGGTATCGGGTATTGGCACCGGCGGGACGTTAACTGGCGTGTCGGAGTTCATCAAGCCGAAGAAGCCTGCATTCAAGGCGATTGCGGTTGAGCCCACCGAGAGTCCGGTGCTTTCCGGTGGACAGCCCAGTCCACACAAGATTCAAGGAATCGGCGCCGGCTTTGTCCCCAGCATCCTGCGCACCGACTTCATCGACGAAATCATCCAGGTGTCGAGCGAAGATTCCATCGCCATGGCACGCCGTCTGGCCAATGAAGAAGGTCTGCTGGTCGGCATCTCGTCAGGCGCGGCGGTGGTGGCCGCGTTGCGTGTTGCCCAGCGCGAAGAAAATGCCGGCAAGCTAATCGTTGTGGTCCTGCCTGACTACGGAGAGCGGTACCTGAGCAGCGTGCTCTTCGAGAAGCTGCGCACCGAAGCTCTTGCCTTGCCCACGTCCGAGGTCACTGTGTGAATATGTTTTCCTGCATGCGCGAAGACATCGCCGCGGTGCTCGATCGCGATCCCGCGGCGAAGTCCGGACTGGAGGTCGTGCTGCTCTACTCCGGGCTGCATGCGCTGTGGGGCTATCGCGTGCACCATTGGCTGTGGATTCACGGCTGGCGTTTTCTGGCGCGAGCTCTTTCGCAGTGGGCGCGGCTGATCACGGGAATCGAAATCCATCCCGGCGCAGAAATCGGGCACCGCTTCTTCGTCGATCATGGCATGGGCGTGGTGATTGGCGAGACCACAATCGTTGGCGACGATGTGACGCTCTACCAGGGAGTGACCCTGGGCGGCACGGGTAAAGAAACCGGCAAGCGGCATCCTACATTACGCAACAATGTGGTGATTGGAGCGGGTGCGCGAGTGTTGGGCAACATCATCATCGGCGAAAATTGCAGGGTGGGCGCGGGCTCGGTGGTATTGCGCGATGTGCCGGACAACTCGACGATCGTCGGCGTGCCGGGCCACATCGTTTTTCATCACGGCAAACGGGTGGTGATCACCGATCCCAAGCAGATCAACGATCCGCTCTCAGAAGCGCTGGCTGCGGTCGCCAATGAAGTTAAGCAACTGAAGAAGGAAGTCCGCGAACTAAAAGGGCGAGAGCTGGTGTTCAGCGATGACGAGGAGGACAAGCTGCAACAAGTGATCGAGATGGACTACCAGATCTGATGTTGCGGGCCGCACTTCGGCGTGCAGCTAAGCAGCGACGCCAGAAGAGGCGCAACGCCGAAGAGTGCGGCGAGGCTGTCTGGCTCGCGACCGGTTCTGCGCCGCCGCCTTCAGTTGTTCCATCTCGGCAAACTGCCGCTCTGCCATCTCCTGGATCATGTCCAGCACTGTCTTCTGCCTGGTTTCGCCAATCTGTATGAGTTGCATGCTGCGAAGATTATCCGAGGCCGAAGTTTGAATCATCCCCTAACGGTCGCATCGTCTCTACAACCTCTGGGTTAGATGGCTCGCTGGCCCGGCATCCACTGTGAAGTTGCCACTCGGCCTTCCCCACTCGCACATCGCTAAGCGCCGTTCAGCACGGAAATACTGATGTTGATTGGGGTTCGATCGGTGCTTGCCGCGTCCGTGGGATAAGATCCGGAGTGATGCGAGAACATTATCGCCGTTGGATCCACGAGTGGGAATCGCGCATGACATCGCGCGACAACAACCGCGTCGTCCGCCCGTTCGAGTGGGGGCTGGATTGGACCGCGCACTGGCCTGGGATCGAGCGCTTTAGCGTGCCGCCAGACGAAAGCGATCGTATAGCCATGCTCAGCTACATGACGGCGGTCAACGATTCCATGGCGGAGAATAGCGACGAGTTTTTCCGCTACCAGACGCCGACGGACTTTCGCATCGAGCACCGCAAAGTGGAACTCTTCCACACCGGCAGCGAACCTCCCAAGAAGCAGCCCAAGGACGAGTGGGGCAAGTTTCTGCGCTTCACTTCGCCGGTCGACTCGCCCTATGCCGAAAACAATTGTGCCAACGCGCGCTGGTTTCCGGCTAAGGGACATCGGGCGGTGGTGCTGCTGCCGCAGTGGAACGCAGATGGGGTCAGTCAAAACGCTCTGTGTCGGGTCTTCAACCTGCTGGGCATCGCGGCGCTGCGGCTGAGCATGCCATACCACGATATTCGGCGTCCGGCCGGGCTTACGCGCGCCGATTATGCCGTATCCGCCAATGTGGGACGGACCATCGACGCCACGCGGCAGGGCATCGCCGATATCCGCTCCTGCATGGACTGGCTGGAGCAACGCGGTTACTCGCGGCTAGGGATCGTCGGCACCAGCCTGGGATCGTGCTATGCGTTCCTGGCCAGCGCGCACGATCCGCGCATCCGGGTCAACGTGTTCAATCACGCCTCCACGTCTTTCGGCGACGTGACCTGGACCGGACAATCGACGCAGCACATTCGTCAGGGCGTGGAAGCGGTGCTGACGCAGGAAGATCTTCGTCGCGTGTGGATGTGCATCAGCCCGATTGTGTACTTCAACAAGTTCGAGCGCTGGCCGAAGAAGTCGCTGATGATCTACGGCCGTTACGATCTGACATTTCTGCCGGAGTTCTCAGTGCAGACGGCGGGCGAATTCCTGCGCCGCGGCCTGGACACCACCATCAAGGCGCTGCCTTGCGGACATTATTCCCTGGGCGAGACGCCCTACAAGTACATGGACGCATGGCATATCTCGCGGTTTCTGACCAAAGCTTTCGCGTGGTAAGAGACACTTTTCACCACAGAGACACAGAGGCACAGAGAATTCAGGAATCAAACTCCCTGGGCGCTATGGAGCGATCTGGCTTTCTACCGTCGCAAAACAGTCCTTCACCACGGAGATCACTGAGAGCAGGAAAGACTTGAAATTAATTCTCTGTGCCTCTGTGTCTCTGTGGTGAATTGTTTTCAGAGGTCTTGATCGTCGAAGTCGGTCAGGCTGCTGACCACAGTCCTCGCCAACGCATGGACACTGAATAGCCGCGCCTCATCGTCGTTGGCGAAGCCCATCAGGCGCGGGGTAGCGGCAGTGAGTGCTGCCAGCGCAGCATCGATTCGCGCATGGGTTTTGTAGTCGATGACGTCCAGCGATCCAACTGGATGGTCCGTGAGGATGGCGTTGGCAGCGGTGGCTCCGCCGCAGATCAACGAGCCGATCGCCGCGCGTCGATTGCGCTTCCATAGCCACGCAGCCATCACCAACAGCGAGCCGGCGAAGGCGTAGTCGAAGGCGGCGTGCGTTGCGGGCCCGACCACCTTGGGCATTCTTCGTGATGCGTAGCGTACACCTTGCTGCCAGAGAACCATGTGCTTAGCTGTTCTTGCTTCTGGCCAGCGCGCGCTTGATGGTCTCGTCCAGCGCAGCCTTGGCCTTGGTGTATTCTTCGGGCGTGACCTTGCCTTGCTGGCGATCGATCTCCAGTTGAAACAGCTCTTCTTTCATGGCTTCCAGCAGTAGGGCATTACGATCGCGCACAGGCGCTGAGGGCTCAACGTAGTCGGCGAATGCGGCGGCTGCGTCGGAAGAGTCGGCCTCGACCTTGCCGGACACACCAGCCGCGGCGGTTGCCGGACGCGGCCGGTTGGATCGTGACACGATATAAGCGCCGCCCATCACCAGCACCAGCGCGAAGGCGCCGAGAATGAAGACGCGATATTCGTGCAGCGGATCGGGCGCGTCGATGGGAGCACCCAGGCCTCCGCCCGGACGGTTATCGTTGGCCGCAGCCTGCGATCCGCCCATGGCAGCGCCACCGGCGTCACCCGCGCCTTGACCGCCCTGCTGGTTGTCAGTCTGGAAAATTCCCGTGCCGGCCACGCGGAAATTGAGATCCGCGCCCGGCTTAACGTTGGTGGCCACCATGACGGTCGATTGCGGGTCCGACATCGCCTGGAATTGCTGCGGGTTCGCCGCCGTGAAGGTCATGCTCTTCGGGATCATCACGACAAAGTGCTGCACGTCCTGAAGCGGCTTGGGCGAAATGCTGGCTTCGCCGCTGTATGGCGTGTGGTACGAGATTTGAAACTGCGTCTCGCCGGGACGCAGAGGATAGCTAAACAGGTAATGATTTTTCTGCGCGCCGGGAGTAGTTTCAGTCGCGATCGGTTGTCCACCGGGACCCTTCGCCTGCGCCGATTCGATCTCCGCGCCATTGGGCAGCACGATCTCGAAGGTTCCCTTGTCATTGGCGACCGTGCGCGGCGGTTCCGACTTGTTGGTCACCGCGTACAGCGAGATTCCATCCAGCTGCTTGCCATCGCTCTGGAAGCGGTCGACCTCGACTGTCTGGCTGAGGCCCTCAACTTTCTTCGCGGAGTCATACACCGTAAGCTCCGCAGTCGTGGCGCCCGGCATCAGCGGGCCGCCTTGGGGAAAGTAGCCCACGCCCTGGTGATTGACGCGGACCATGTGCGGCGCCTGGCTGTCAGTCGGAGCGGGAAATGAAAAGCGTCCCTGAGCGTCGCTTTTGGTATTGGCGATCTCTTGCATGCCTTGCGACAGCGAGAGCAGGGTGACGTCGTCTCCGGCGGAGGGCTTGCCGGTGGTGCCGTTGGTCACCGTGCCGGTGATGTTCTGAGCGGCAGCGAAGGAGGTTAGCAGCGCTAAAGAAATGAGAAGTATCGAGAGGCGCCAAAGCAGGTCCCTCGACTCGGACTGAAGTCCTCGGTCGGGATGACACTTTTTGAAGTTTCGCATTTGACCTGGTTGTTCGACTCGGTCCTGAGATCGACTGAGCAAATTCACGCGCGGCCTCCGTTGGGAGGCACGCCGGCGCGACGCGTGCCGTGACGGACGACCACGCGCGCCTTCTCGATCGATTCCAGTTCGGCAAGAATGGCAGCGGCCTCGTCTTCGAGAGAGGCGCGCTGAACTGCGTAGTCCTTCTCGCTCAACTTGCCGGCCTTGTATTCGAAGTTAAGGTCGCGGAGATTTTCGTAGGTGGCTTCCTTGCGCTCCAGCAGATACATGTGGCGCGTCTTCTCCTCGCCGGCTTCAAGCCGATCCGGTTGATAGAACACGTAAACGAAGAGCGCCGCCGCAAACAGCGCACAGCCGAAGAGCACCAATACCATTTCTTGTCCCATCATACCCACCTGTCCAACCGGGAAACGCGCCAGCATGGCAAGTACAGCAATAGCGATAAAGCGTACATCAGAATTCGGTATCCTGGCGGGCCTTCTTGCGAAGGTCGTCGAGTTGTTCCGCGTCGAGGTCGGGACGCGGCACGGGTTGGGCGACGGCGCGCGCCTTCCACAAGCGCACCAGCCACACGGTCAGGATTATGGCGAGCGCAAAGACCGCGAAAGGCATGATCCACGCAACGCGGTTGAAGCCGGTGGTGGTGGGCGCGGCCAGCACGGTGTTGCCGTACTTCTGCACGAAGCTTTGCAGGACCAGCGAATCGCTGTCGCCCCGCGCGAGGCCGGCGGCAAGCTCATTGCGCATGCGGTCCGAGTAGGTGCAGCCGACATGATTGCATTCCAGCAGAATCTGATTGCAGCCGCACATGCACATGAGCTGATGGCCCAGCTTGTTGAAGCGCGCATCGGTGTCAGCGCCCAGAAAGACCATGGCCAGCAGCGCAATGAGGACGAGCTGCGCGATGCGGAGTTTCGAGTTGCGAATTTCAAACTTCAAGAGTGGAATACCAACTTCCGTTTCTTCATTCACCGGGCGAGTGAATTGCCATCCTTAGTGGGCCGGACACCTTCGGGCCGCGCGCGTCGGGAATCTGCTTAGACCTGACGCGGGGGAAATGCCTGTATGTAGTTTACCGCTATTTCCTGATCGCTTGTTCCAGCAATTCGACCAGAAGCTTCTCTGAGGTTATCACCCAGGCGATGCGGCGTCCGCCGAAGGCCACGGCAGGCAGTGGGCGCTTGGCGATCAAGGCACCGCGCGAACGAAACGCAGTGAGTTCTGCTTCCAGATCGGCCACTTCATAACACACATGATGGAGCCCGCCTCCGCGTTCCTCAAGGAAACGCAACACCGGAGAATCGTCACCCGCAGGCTCCACCAATTCGATCGCGGGATCCTGGACTCGCGTGGTCAGAAATGCCACCCGAACTTTTTGCAGCGGATCGTGGAAGACCTGTCCATCCCACTCCCCAGCTAGCGAGCGCAGAAATCCCGGCATCGCCGTCTCTATGTTGGCGACCACGAAACCCACGTGATGCAGACGCAGCGGCAGGGCCATCAGGCCACCTGAAGGCGCTTTTGAAGATAGGAGTAGAGTTTCTCGAACGAATCCAGGTCGGCCAGATCGTCCAGGTCCATCTCAAACCCGAACTCATCTTCGATGACGTTCATCAGGGTGATGGCAGCGACCGAGTCCCAGGCAGCGACGGTCGCTGTGGATGCGGTCGCAATCGCTTCCTGCGGCAGATCGGGAAAAACCACCTGGAAACAATTGGTCAGCCGTTGTCTGGTCTCATCCATGGGCTTGTGCTCTCCTCATCTCGCGTACCTCATGATACAGCGCAGGGCACTTCGCCTCGAACTGGGAGCGCGTCAGGCGGAACTCCGACTGCGGCTCTTCACCCAGGAACGTCGCGAAGAAATCCCGCAGGGGTGCATTCTTCGCGGTCGGCGTGAAGCGGAAGTCGATCTCCTCGGCGCCTGTGGTTGTGAAGATCGTCCTCAGCGTCTGGTGCTCGATGCGCCGGGCAAACGCGCGACAGCTCATCACCCATGAGTCGATGGTCAGGCGCTTGCCGTCGGCCTGGCCGGCAATCGCCGCAATCGTGCCCAGAGGGCCGAACTTGTCTTCGTAACTGACCGCGACCAATACCGCGCCCGGAGCTGACAATAGCTTCTGCCAATCCGGTTGCGTGTAACGCGCGCCGTTCAAGTTGAACTGGTTGGTCTTGTTGACCAGTTCCAGCACTCTGGGCTCGCTGGCCGCGGCAAAGTCGAACGTCACTGCCGCGCCAATCTGTTGCAGAAAACTCTCAGGCGCCGCTCCGCTGGAGGCTTGCTCGCGAAATGCGGCGCCTTGCCGGATGCTTTCCAGACGCAGCGCGTCATCTTTTGAAACTCGCTCTTTGCCGCAGCGATCGCGAAGATGGCGCAGCATCGCCAAGCCGGCCTGGTAGTCGTTCTTGGGGAACAGCACACACTCGATGCCCGGATGCGCCGCGGCAACTTCGGCCAACTCCATGGGACTGTCATCGACGAAGATCACGCTGTCGGCAGCAATGTTCCATGTCTCCAGAATGCGCGCCACGCTGCCCGACTTCGCGTTCCAGTGCACTTCGATGGGAAAGACCTGCTCGGGGCGAAGCAGCAGATCTTTGCGCTCGAAGGCTTTCGCCGCTACTGCGGGATCGTTTTTGCTGGCAACGCCGATCAGCGTGCCAGAATCGGCAAGGGACGCGAGAAGCTTCTGATACAGGCCATGCAGTTGAGCGTGACTCGCGAGGTCCCAGCTAACCGCGTCCGGCCCCACTTCGCCCGCGATGCCACTCCACAGCGTGTCATCCAGATCGGAGATGATGCCTTTCTTCGGAGCGGGCGGCGCCAACACCTGCGCAAGCTGCGACGCCAGCCGATCGGCGTGCTCAACGGTGTATGGCAGGCCAGTATAAAGATCGCTCTTGAGATCAAGCCGCCCGGATGCGGGCGACTGTTCGGCCAACCGCTGCGAGTTGATGACGGCGATTCGTCCTTCCTGCGCGATGTCGGCAGCGAAGCGCATGACATCGGCTTCGAGCGCCAGTTCATGTTGCGAAGCCTGCCATCCCGGTGTGTGGAACAGCGGCGGCAGAGGAAGGGTAGGCAGCGAGAGCGCGATCCGCGGGCCAGCAGGAATCCGCAGCAGCGCAGCCGCGATCCGATCCAGCATGATGCGCGCGCTGGCGACGATATCGTTCACCGCAGTTGCACTCCAGCTCCCGGCGCCGCGATAATCCAGGCGGGGATCGAGGTCCGGCCACTCCAGCGCGATCACCAGGCCATCGGGAAGCGCCGCGCCAGATATACTCTCCAGCGTTCCCACCAGGTTTCCGTAAAGACCGGGCGTGATGGTTACTTTGCGATCGGGTAGCGCTTGCTGCAGGTGTGCCGCGAGAAACGTCTGCAAGTGCAGAGGAGTGAAGCCGCACGCGAGAGTGACGGCGAACGGCCGGGCATCACGGGGCACACTTTGCGTGATCCTCAGGGCTTCGGTGATGGTCACGGTGCGATTACCTTAGGGGAGAGTCCGGAGCAAACTTCAGATCCGCTGCGGTTCGGGTAGAGCCGGCCTTCAGGCCGGCGTCGAAGACCGGGGCCCTAGGCTGGAATTGCGGTGATCACTCTTGTGACCACCGCAATTCCAGCGTTTTCTTAACCACGGCTAACGCGGCGCTAAAGCGTCGCTCTACCCAACAGACACCTCACTATATGCAATCGGCAAAGTTGAAGCAAGACGAGCTACATCGCAAATCGCCACAACCCAGTTAGAATGGTAGCCAAATGAAAACCCTGCAAAGAATAACCATCGTCGGCGGGTGCGGCCATGTCGGATTGCCGCTGGGCATCGTGCTCGCCAGCAAAGCCGGGCTGCAGGTTGACCTGCTCGACATCGATCCAGCCAAGGTCAAACTCGTCAACTCGGGCGCCATGCCGTTCATGGAGCGCGGCGCGGACGTATTGCTGCGCGAGGTTGCGGGAAAATCGCTGCGTGCGACCCTCGATCCCAGATGCATGAACTCCGCGGACGCCGTCATTACGGTGGTGGGCACGCCGGTTGATCGGCACCTCAATCCCACTGTCGGCGACGTTTATCGCAGCATCGACGCGCTGCTCGATCACATGCAGGACGGTGCGCTGCTGGTGCTGCGCAGCACCGTCTATCCCGGCGTCACCAAACTGGTATACGAACGCCTGCGTCGGCTGAAACGGAAGATCCTGCTGGCGTTTTGTCCGGAGCGCATCGCCGAAGGCAACGCAGTTGAGGAACTGATCAAGCTGCCGCAGATCGTCTCCGGCTTTGAGCCCGAAGCCACCGCTGCCGCCAGCCGGCTGTTCGGATTGATCGCGCCTTCGCTGATCGAGCTTGCTCCTGCCGAGGCCGAGCTCGCCAAACTCTTCACCAACGCCTGGCGATATGCCAACTTTGCCATCTCCAATCAGTTTTATATTCTCGCGCAGAGCCGCGGCCTGGACTTCTACCGCATCCACGATGCGGTCACGCGCGATTATCCCCGAATGCGCAGCTTCGCCAAGGCGGGATTCGCGGCCGGCCCGTGTCTGCTAAAGGACACGTTGCAACTCGCCGCGTTTTCCCAGAACAATTTCTTCCTAGGCCATGCGGCCATGCTGATCAACGAAGGCCTGCCAATGTTCCTGGTGGAACAGATTCGGCCTTACGATCTGGCCAACAAGCGCGTAGCCATTCTGGGCATGGCGTTCAAGGCGGAGTCCGACGACAAGCGTGACAGCCTTTCCTACAAGCTGAAGAAACTGCTCGAGGTGGAAGCTCTGGAGGTGCTTTGCACCGATCCCTATGTTCCCGACAGCTCTTTTGTCCCGCTGGAGGCTGCCATCCGCAAGGGGGACATCGTGATCGTCGGTGCGCCGCACGCAGTTTATCGCGACGTTGAGATTCCGGCCGAAAAGGTCCTGCTCGATCCCTGGAATTTTTTCCCGGCCAGACAGCTTGCATCAGTAACGGCGTGATTAAAGGACAGACAGCGAAATCATGAAAATACTCGTCACCGGCTCGGCCGGCTTCATCAATGGATATCTCGTGCAGGAACTTTTGGACGCCGGCTACGACGTCGTCGGCCTGGACAACTACAGCAAATACGGACGCGTCGCCAAGAGCTACGATTTGCATCCTCACTATCGTTTCGTCGAAGGCAACGCGAAAGACGGCGCCCTGCTGAACGAATTGCTGGAAGACTGCGATCACTTCGTTGCCGCCGCGGCGATGATCGGTGGCATCAGCTACTTCCACGAGTTCGCCTACGATCTGATTGCTGAGAACGAACGCATCACCGCCGCGGCTTTCGACGCCGCGCTTCACGCCCAAAAGCACGCCCGCCTGCAGAAGATCACGGTGATTTCCTCCAGCATGGTGTTCGAAAACACCAAGGAGTACCCAACGCCCGAGGGCGCGCAGCGCCGTTGTCCGCCTCCCAGCTCAACCTACGGCTTCCAGAAATTGGCAACCGAGTACTTTGCGCAAGGCGCATGGGAGCAATACCAGCTTCCTTACACAATTGCGCGGCCCTTCAACTGTGTTGGCGTTGGCGAAAGGCGCGCGCTGGCCGACCATGACATCATGAGTGGCAACGTCAAACTTGCCATGTCGCACGTCGTCCCTGACCTGGTGCAGAAAATCCTCAAGGGCCAGGACCCGCTGCATATCCTGGGCAAGGGCAACCAGGTTCGCCACTACACTTATGGAGGCGATCTGGCCAAAGGCATTCGGGTTTGCATCGAACATCCCGCCGCGAAAAACAACGACTTCAATCTCTCCACTCCGGCGCGAACCGACGTACTCGAACTGGCCGAGCTGATATGGAACAAAATCCACAAGGGCAAGAAGCCGTTCCGTTACGTCTCCGATCCGCCGTATGAATACGACGTGCAGGAGCGCTCGCCCAACGTAAACAAGGCGCGCGACGTCCTCGGTTTCGAAGCTTTGACCACGCTGGATGCGATCCTCGACGAGATCATTCCCTGGATCGAGGAACAAATCTCCGTCGGACAGATGTGAAGAGAGCAGTTAGCAATTAGCAGCTAGCAATTCGCCCAGGGCAAAGCCGTGCCTTGACACGCGGCGATATCGTGATTGCTGAATCCGTGTACTTTCAGTGAAACTCTGAAACAATGCCGCCGACTCCCCCACTCACCATCGTGATTCCGGTCTACAACGAGGGCGCGAACCTTCCCGCGTTGTGGCGCGAGATTGCTTCCAGCATCAAGACTCCCTTCACGGCGATCGTGGTCTACGATTTCGACGAGGACAACACGCTGCCCGTCGCGCAGGAGATCATCGCTGGCGGCGAGAGGCGGCTCACGCTGCGCAAGAATGCTTACGGCCGCGGCGTTACCGGCGCCATCAAGACTGGACTGGAAGCGGTGGAGTCGGGGCCGGTGCTGGTCACCATGGCCGATCTCTCCGACGATCTGACTCAGGTCGACCAGATGCACCGGCTCTACCAGCAGGGCTTCGATGTAGTGTGCGGCAGCCGCTACATGAAGGGCGGAAAGCTCATCGGCGGCCCGTTTCTGAAGCAGCTGATGTCGCGGGTGAGCGGACTGACGTTGCATTACTTCCGCGGAGTGCCGACCCACGATGCCACCAACAGCTTCAAGCTCTACGATGCGGCCATGGTTCACGACGTCAAGGTGGAGAGCGTCGCCGGCTTTGAGCTCGGTCTTGAGCTAACCGTCAAAGCCTTTCTTAGCGGTTATCGAATCGCCGAGATTCCCAGCAGCTGGCGCGACCGCACCGCCGGCAGCTCGCGCTTCCGCATTCTGCACTGGCTGCCACATTATTTGAAGTGGTACTTCTACGCCTTCCAACCGGTGCGGCAGCGCAGCCGCGCGCCGCGCGAACAAGGCGTGGCGAAGCCAGCCGAGTAGGACATTTTGAACCCGTTTCATTAGGGCGGCAAGAGAAGAGTGTCGTCCCCGGGGGACTCAGGTATCTTTTCCTACCTACCCAGGACTCCGCTGCGCTCCGTCCTGGGCTATCATGACGCCGCGCCTATGGCGCTCCGGATTTCAGGCTTCTCACTCTACTGCCCTGAGAAAACGTTAGTTCTCATGCAGGCTCGAGACGTGCTCTGACACAAGACGAGCTAGAAACCGTCTCACCCGATCCCATCGATGATCTTCGCCAGCTCCGCAGTCTGCTGCCTGGCATCAAAGCTGGACTGAAACCACTCACTCGGCGCAGTTGGCGTGTTCGGCAGGCGCAGAAATTCCAGCAGCTTCGCATCCGCCGCCTCGGCCGCATCGTCCGTATAGATGCACACGTGGCGCGCCTCCGCCTTCACCAGAACGTCCTCCACTGCCGAGGCCGGTTGCACCAGCGCCACAATCGGCCTGCTGATGCACATGTACTCGAACAGCTTTCCCGGCACCTGAACATTGCTCTGCGGCTGCACCAGCAGCAAACCGTCCGCTTCTTCCAGCAGGCGTTGCGCCTCCGCGCGTGGAAGCTGCGGCCGCAACTCCAGCCAGCCTTCGCCCTGCGCGCGACCGAACAACGCCTGGTCAAACCCGGCCTTCGAGTCGGTTGCACCCAACAAAAGAACGCGCACCGCCGCCGCCTCCTGCGCCCCTGCCGCGCGCAATCGCGCCAGCGCGTCGACGATCACATTCGGGTTTCTGCCGTGATACAGAGCGCCGGCATGAACGATCAGCTTGTAATCCCGCGCCGGTATCGGACGCGCCCGAGGCACATCCTCGGGATCGAAGCCGTTGTAGATCACATGCAGCTTCGGCTGCACCCACGGAAATTGCCTGCGCCACATATCGGCCGCAGCTTGCACATTGGCGACGACGGCGCTCGCCCGGCGAAACGTCAGCCGCTCCAGCCATGGAATGCAGAACCGCGTCTGCGGCGACAACAGCTCCGGCGCCTGTCCCCCAATCGGATCGCGAAAGTCCGCGATCCACGGAATCCTCTCTCGCGATCGAACCAGCAGACCGGCAACAATTGTTCCCAGCGGCGGATAGGTCGAGTACAGAACAAATCGCTTCTGCGGATGAGTGCGAATCAGCCGCCGGCACTGCTCCGCAACCTTCCTCGCCCAGATGAATCCGTAGTGACCGGGAAAGAGCAATTTGCGAAGCAGCAGCTCCTGCCAGCCCTCGAACGACAACCGTCCAGTCGCTCCTTCGTCCCAAACCGCCCGCAATTCGTCGGGAACAAAGATGGTGTCGGCAGGGGAGTCCTGCGCCTGCGGCGAGGCAGTGATGACGTGGCAGCGATAGCCCATGCGCTGAAGATATTTGCGGAAGCGAAATGGCCGCAGCCCGCCGATCTCCGGCGCAGGCGGGAAGTGATAGGCAATCATAATTACATGTGGCTTGGCGTCGTGCACCGCTTCGATTGCCCCAGTTTGTCGCGAGGTGTCGCGCGGCAACAGACTAGCAGAATTCATTTGCGGCGTGGTCGGTTACAATGACGCAGAACCGAGCGGAAGACTTCCGGCGCATCGACTCGTGACGAATCCAGAAACCCCAATCCGGCTGGCGATGGTCGCCGGTGCCCGTCCCAACTTCATGAAGATTGCGCCGCTGATGAAGGCGCTCGCGGGCGATCCCGGCTTCGAAGTGGCCCTGATCCACACCGGCCAGCATTACGACGACAACATGTCGGGCCAGTTCTTTCGCGACCTCGGCATTCCCGCGCCGCAATATCATCTCGAGGTTGGCTCCGGCAGCCACGCTCAGCAGACTGCCGAGATCATGCGGCGAATTGAGCCTGTGCTCGAGGAACTGCGGCCAATGGCGGTGGTCGTGGTTGGCGACGTGAACTCAACGGCGGCGGCGGCCATGGTGGCGAAGAAGCTGGGCATCGACGTGGTGCACGTGGAAGCCGGCCTGCGCAGCTTCGATCGCTCCATGCCGGAGGAGATCAACCGCATCGTCACCGATTCCATCGCTGACCTGTTTCTGGTAACAGAAGAGAGTGGGCGCACGAATCTTCTGCGCGAAGGAATTGCTGCCGAGCGGATTCACCTGGTCGGCAATCTGATGATCGACTCGCTGCGCCAGCATCTGGAGCGGGCGCGCAGCTCTGACATTGCGGACAAGCTTGAGGTTCGCGGCAAGCGGTACGGAGTCGTAACGTTGCACAGGCCAGCAAACGTTGACGACCCCGCCGCTCTTGCCGAAATCCTTGGAGCGCTGGCCGTGATTGCGGAGACGTTGCCGCTGTTGTGGCCGGTGCATCCTCGGACGCGCGCGCGTCTGGCAAGCGGTAGCATCCCGTTGCCGCCCGGCATTCAGCTGCTGGAGCCGCTGGGATATCTTGATTTCCTCAGTCTCGAAGCTGCCAGCTCATTGGTGCTGACGGACTCGGGCGGCATCCAGGAAGAAACCACGGTTCTGGGAGTCGATTGTCTGACCTTGCGCGGTAACACCGAACGACCGGTCACCATCGAGCTCGGCACCAACCGTTTGGCGGGGACGAAGAAAGCCACTATTCTGGCTGCGTGGGATGAGATGAAGCGTTCACCCCGCAAGAAGCAAATTCCGCCGCTGTGGGATGGGCATGCCGGCGAGCGCAGCCGCGAGGTCCTGCGCGAGTTCTTTAAGAGCAAAGTTCTCAGCTCGTGAAGCGGCGAATCGGCCGCCGTTGCCGGAGCCGATGAGGATAAGTTCGTCCGCCGGACGTGCTACGCTTGAGACGAGCCGGCCATCGCTATCGGAATCGGCTTACAAGTGCTGAGATCGCCGTTTGAATTACGCTGGTTTGGGGGCCCGTAAGGCACATGCAGACTGCACCGAAGGTCGCGGGAATATTCCACGCTCTCAAGGAAAAAATCGAAGCCAGGACGGCGCGGGTTGGGATCGTCGGGCTGGGTTATGTTGGCCTGCCGTTGGCGGTGGAGTTTGCCAAAGTCGGCTTCACGGTCACCGGAATCGATGTCCTGCAGTCGAAGGTCACCGGTCTGAATCGCGGCGAATCGCACGTCCAGGATGTTCCTTCCGCCGAAATCGCGAAGCTGGTGAGCGAGGAGCGCTTCACTGCGACCACTGACTTTTCCGTAGTTCGTGAACTGGACACCATCAACATCTGTGTCCCCACGCCGCTGCGCAAGACCAAAGATCCGGACATGAGTTTCATCGTCTCCGCCGTGGAAGCGATCGCCAAACATTTCCATCCCGGCCTGCTGGTGATTCTGGAATCGACGACCTACCCCGGCACGACCGACGAACTGCTGCTGCCAACCTTCGAAAAGCTCGGCTTCAAGGCCGGCGAAGACTTTTTCCTTTGCTTCTCGCCCGAACGCGTCGATCCCGGCAATCCGGTTTATCAGACCTTCAACACCCCCAAGGTTGTTGGCGGCATAACGCCCGCGTGCACCGAGATGGGCAAGCTCTTCTTCTCGCAGGCGCTGGAAACCGTTGTCCCGGTAGCTAACACGCGCGTCGCGGAGATGGTAAAGCTGCTGGAGAACACCTTCCGCATGATCAACATCGGGCTGGTCAATGAAATGGCCCTGATGTGCGACGGGATGGGAATCAATGTCTGGGAAGTGATCGACGCGGCCGCCACCAAGCCGTTCGGCTTCATGCCGTTTTATCCCGGTCCCGGATTGGGCGGCCATTGCATTCCCATCGATCCGTTTTATCTCTCATGGAAAACCAAGCAGTCAGGCATCGAGGCGCGCTTCATCGAGCTGGCCGGCTACATCAACGGCAACATGCCACACTTCGTGGTCGATAAGATTCAGACCGCGCTCAACCATCACCGCAAGCCGGTAAATGGATCGCGCATCCACGTGGCCGGCGTCGCCTACAAACGCAACATCGACGACATGCGCGAGTCTCCCGCGCTGGACGTGATTCTGCTGTTGAAGAAACGCGGAGCGATTGTTTCCTACAGCGATCCGTTTGTACCCAGTTTGAAGCTGGACGGCTTCGTTTTGCAGGCGGAACCGCTGCTGGAATCGGCCGCCAAGGCTGACTGCGTCGTGATCGTCACCGACCACAGCGATTTCGATTACAAGGGAATGCTCTCGTCGGCGAAGCTGATCGTTGACACTCGCAACGCCATGAAGGCATTTCAGTCGGAGAAGATTGTCCGATTATAGCTTCCCGTCGGAGTAGCTCTTTAGCAGGCTGCGGAAAAAAATTGAAGCAGCGCCTGGTTCCCGCCGGCGTGAAGCCGGATCGAGTTTTGGGGGGCGGGCACGACGCTGGCCCTTCGACTTCGTTCAGGGCAGGCTCTGAAGGCAGCTCTACCCGAACTTCGCTCGGTGTCGACATTCGGAAGTCGGGAACGTATGGTGTCGCCGGCTCTGGTTCCTGTTTAATCGCCTACCCAGGACTGAAATCCTGGGCTAAGCTGTTTCGTCCCGCAGTGCGGGACTTTGTGCATCGGCCGATACGCTGCAATCCCGCTGCAAGGGAAATCACGTGTCAACCGCGAACCCTGTACATGTCGAAATCCTTGACTCCGTGTCCTCCGTGGTGAATGTTTTTCGCCCACGCTAATTGCTAACTGCTGCTTCCAACAAAAAGAGCGGCCTTTTGAGCCGCCCTCTTCGAACTTTCAAGCTCGAGACCTACAGAACCTGTACGTTCTCCGCCTGCCAGCCCTTTGGCCCTTTGACCACGTTGAACGAGACAGCCTGGCCTTCCTGCAAGCTGCGGAAGCCATTGGTCTGGATCGCAGAATAGTGTACAAATACGTCTTCGCCATTCTGGCGGCTGATGAAGCCGTAGCCCTTCGCGTCATTGAACCACTTAACTGTTCCTTGTTCCATGGTGATACATGTTCCTTCTAAATTAGTGTTGCTGCAATTCGATCGGGGTGTGATGCAGGCAGGGAGCGCGGTTAGGCAGGAACTGCTGCGTACAACGTCGATCAATCGAGCAGCATTATCATAGCAGCGGGTTCAGAAAAATCCCAAGCACTTTTTGCGGATTTCGCTCCCACAAACGTAGCAAGGACCTGTATTATCAATGTGTTAGGTTGCGTGCGCTCTTCACGGCTCGATATCTCCTCAGTGGCTCTTGGCCTTCAGCTTTTAGCTCTTAGTAACAAACGGCTCGTGCGACGTTGGCTAAGAGCTAGGAGCTAACTGCTAACAGCCGCTAAAGCCAAGAGCGAAAAGCGAGCAGCGACTTATGATTGTCGGCACGGGCATAGATATCGCAGAAGTCGACCGCATCGCCAACTCCATCGAGCGCTTCGGGCGGCGCTTCCTGGAGCGCGTCTTCACGCCCGACGAGATCCGCTACTGCGAGTCCAAGGCGAATCGGGCAGAGCGCTACGCCGGACGCTTTGCCGCCAAAGAGGCTGCCATGAAGGCCATCGGCACCGGCTGGAACCGCGGCGTCACCTGGCATGACGTGGAAGTGCGGCGAGCACCCGGCAGCCGTCCCACCATCGTCTTCCACAACAAAGCCGCCGAGTTCTTCCGCAGCCTGGGAGCGGTCCGCGCCCACTTGTCGATCACCCACACCGCGGACTCCGCCATGGCACAGGTAATACTGGAGTCCGAATAGCGCCGGCGGTTCGCCTCCGGACCGGTGTCGTGTTACAACAAAAGCTAATGTCCTTATCTTCCTTGTACTCGCGCATGGGTGCGCCGCAGTTGATCGCGCTGGTCCTGCTTCTGATTTTTGCATTGCAGTGCGTCTGGTTCATGGGCCACGAGCCGTTGTCGGCGCTGGAAGGCGTCTACATTGAGTCCGGGCTGCTTCACCTTGAGGGCTATGCGAACGCCAACACCAGCCAGCACACCGCGCTAGTTCCGTTGCTGGCCGGCGTGGCCGCCAGAGTGAGCGGCGCGGAACGACACGTCGACGACTTCAACCGCTATCGCATAGCGATCCGCCTGCCGTTCTTGATTGTCGGCATGCTGCTGGGGGCCTCGCTGTGGTACGTCGCGCGCCGGCTGTATGGAAACATCGGCGGATACGTGGCGCTCGGGCTCTACTGCTTCTCGCCCTTGGCGATCGGCTGTTCCAGCGAGGTCGGCCCGGCCGTGGTGGGAGCGTGGGGAGGTTTCGGCCTGATCTTTACCAGCATTGCCGTGGCGCACACGCTGTATGCTCCACGGGAGGTCGTACTGTGGAATTGGCGGCGCATTCTGCTCCTGGGGCTGTCTATCGCCATCTGCGTGGGGGCGCAGTTTTCTTTCTGGATACTGTTGCTGCCGGCGCTGCTCTTTATGCTTTGGGTGGCACACATCAGGCGGGGCGCTGCGCTGGTGATTTTCGCCGCCGCCTGTGTCACCGGATTGATCCTCCTGTGGCCGCTCTACGGCTTTCGGCCGGCCGTCTTCGCCAGGGCGCTTGCCCATGCTGACTGGCTGGAAGTCGCCTCGCGTGATTTCGTCTCGTCCGGCATGTCGTGGCTGCTGTCGAGGTACTTCCTGGAGAATGGCTTAGGCTTGTTGATCCTGACCGCCGTCACGCTGGTAGCTTTTATCGTTTGGAAGCGGGCCCGGTTTTTGGGAACGGCAGCGCCTTTGATCGTGAGCCTCTTGCTGTTCAGCCTGGGTTTGCGGATGCACTTTTCCGCGTTCACGTTTTTTCTGCTGGCGCTTCCCTTCCTCATCCTGTTCATGGCCGGGGTTTCCGCCGATCTGCTGGAGAGCCGCTACGCGTTGGCTGCCAACGCCGTGGTAGTTGGCGTTCTGATCGCGAACCTCATGATCGACGTTTATGGTCTGCTGAATCTGAACTCGCGTAGACACTAGAGTAGTTTCACCGCCGGCATGTAGGAATGGGTGGAGCACGCCTTCAGGCGTGCATTCCCCGGGGATTGTCGGATTGCGCTTTAGCGCCTGAGGTAAGGTTTTTCATCACCTCAGCGGCTAAAGCCGGTTTCGTTGCCATCAAGAATGCACCGCTAAAGCGGTGCTCCACCCCATGCGCCGGGTGTGGAACTGTTATAGAAACTTTTGCGCATCCAGTGGGTTGGATTACACTGAGGGAGCAAGGGAACCGGAGGCCATCCTGTGAGGCCCGCGCCGCTGAGTACAACAGCAATCCATCGGTTGATGGCGATTTCTCTGCTTGGCTTTAGTATGAGCATGGCGGTTGCGCTCCCTGCCGCTGCGCAAATGTATGGCGGTCCACCGACCACCACAACGGTTGGCGGACACTTCCTGGCTCCGGCGCCTAGCGCTACCTCGACCGCTGCCCGGCATACGCCGAATGCATTGCCCAGCGTTACCTCCATCCCCAACTACGGTTACCACTACGGCTACCATCCGTATTACAACGGATACCACGGTGGTCATGGCTACCGCAGCGGAGGCTGGGCCTACGCCGTCCCTTACTATTACCCGGTGGACAATTCCGCTTATGGTTACGACTACGTAGGTGGTGGCGGCCCTGATCTGTACTCCGGTCCTCCCGTCGGGCCCAACGATCCCGGCCTGCACATGCTGGCGGAACAGCCGCCGGCAAATCCGTACAGTGAAGATGCGCCTTATCTGCAGGCTTACGCTCCAGCAGCGCCTCCGGAGCCGCCTGCTCCTCCACCGGCGGAGGTGAAGCCGGGCGATCCAACGGTGCTGGTCTTCCGCAACGGCAAGCAGCAGGAAGTGACCAACTACGCCATCATGGGCGATTCGTTGTACGTCTTCGATCAGGCGCGGAAGAAGATTGCGCTCGCCGATCTGGACCTTCCCGCAACCGTGAAGGCCAATGACGATCGCGGCGTCGAGTTCAACTTGCCGCCGTCGCCCGCGAAGAAGAAGAGTGCGACTGTTCCGCCAAGCACGTCGCCCGATTCGCCGCCCAAGCCCGATTCCACTCCCGATAGCACGACCAGCGCACCGCCCAATGTTGCTGCGGTGATGCCGTAAGATCTCGCTCGGGTAGAGCGGCGCTTCAGCGCCGCGTCCAGCCCCGCTCTACCGCCCTCATTTACAATCATCCCGTGCATAAGTTCTACGACAACCCGGCCGAGCGCCTTGCGCCTGCTGGCGTGCGCGTGCCGCCATCGCTTTCGATCGGCAGCGTCGAAATCCGTCCTGCAACCGTGCTCGCGCCCATGGCCGGTATTACCGACACCGTCTTTCGCCGCTTCATTCGCAATCTCGGCGGCTGCGGCCTGATGATGACGGAGTTCACCTCCGCCGACGGCATCGTCCGCCACAAAGACAAGAAGGCGAAACAGTACCTCACGTTCTACGGAAACGAACATCCCATCTCGGCACAACTGTTCGGCAGCGATCCGGTGACGCTGGCGGACGCGGCGCGCGTCGTCCAGGACCTCGGCTTTGACGTGGTCGACCTGAACCTGGGCTGTCCGGCAAAGAAGGTTGTGAAGTGCAATGGCGGCTCGGGACTGTTGCGCGACCTGCCGCTCATCCGCAACATCTTTGAGTCGATTCGCTCGGCCGTGACCATCCCTTTCACCGTGAAGTTCCGTGCCGGCTGGAGCGACAAGGAAGTGGTGCACATCAACCTGGCGAAGATGGCGCAGGAATGCGGACTGGCTGCGGTCGCGCTGCACGCTCGCACTCGCGAGCAGGGTTACAGCGGACAGGCGCGCTGGGAGTGGATTGCCGCGGTGAAGGACGCGCTCACGATTCCCGTCATTGGCAACGGCGATGTGCGCTCGCCTGAGGACGCCGCTGCCATGGTTGCGCAGACCGGCTGCGACGCGGTGATGATTGGCCGTAGCGCTGCCTCGAACCCATGGATCTTCCGCCAGATCGAGCAGTACACCGCGACCGGCGCGTACGACTTGCCCAGCGATGCCGACCGCTACGAGATGATTCGCACCTACTTCGCCATGCTGGTGGAGGAGCGCGTGGGCGGCGCCGAAGGCAAGATGAAGCAGTTCGCCTCGTGGTTCACGCACGGCGTCCCGCACGGCGCGCAATTGCGTAAAGCGGTTTATGAAGCGAAGACGAGCCCGGAAATCCTCGACGCGGTCGATCGCTTCTTCAATGCTCTGCTGAACGGTTCGGACGCAAGTGCATCGCTTACGTTGTGCGAGCATGCGCCCGCCGAAGCCCTTCCCGCATAAATAATCGACACTGTCTCTTTGCAATGGGTCAGTCCGAAATTGCGGTCCAGTGATCTTGGGTGGAGCACGCCTTCAGGCGTGCAGTTGAGATCCTCCAAATGTCTCGGCTTCAGCCGCTGAGGTAAGGGGTGGGTTTACCTCAGGCGCTAAAGCGCGTATCGGATTGCGGCTGCAATATACACGCCTCAACAGGCTGATGAAAAAGTCGGAAGCCGAGCATTGCGCCGTCGGCTAAAGCCGACTCGAGAAGAAAAATAAAGGGCTTATCGGCACGACTGAAGTCGTGCCCTGTTACAAAGCGCTCGGAAGCGGACTTTTCCAGCGGCCTCTCAAGGCGTGCTCCACACGACACCGGTAAGCGCGTGAATTTCAAACTGACCCACGACACTGCCTCTTTGCCTCCTGGCGCACCGATGGGCGACAATCGCAGAATGTCTCCTGGCGACGCCCTGCGCGTTGGAGTTGTCGGCTGTGGCGCCTTCGGGCGTAATCACGCGCGCGTCTATCGCGACCTCGAAGCTGACCCGTCGCAGAACGTCCAATTCGCCGGCGTCGCGGACCTCGACCTCGATCGCGCGCAAGCTGTCGCCAAAGAGTTTGGCACGCAGGCTTTTCATTCGATCGATGAGCTCATCGCAGCAGGAATCGATGCCGCTTCGGTCGCGGTTCCCACGGTCAGCCATCTCGGAGTCGCCCGCAAGGTAATCGAGAGCGGCGTTGATGTCCTGATCGAGAAGCCACTTGCCACCACGGTCGACGAAGCTGACGAGATGATCGAAGTCGCCCAGCGGCATGGCCGCGTCGCTCAGGCCGGACACCTGGAGCGCTTCAATCCGGCGGTGCGGGCAACCGTCCCACTGCTCACTCAACCCATGTTCTTTGAAGTCCACCGGCTCAGCGTGTTCACGCCACGCTCGCTCGACGTGGACGTGATTCTCGACTTGATGATCCACGATCTGGACGTAGTGCTTTCGTTCGTCAAATCGCCGGTGAAGGAAATCCGCGCGGTCGGCTTGCCCATCCTGTCGCAAAAAGTTGACATCGCGAACGTGCGCATGGAATTCGAATCGGGCTGCGTCGCGAACTTCACCGCCAGCCGCGTGAGCACCGAGCGTGTCCGCAAGTTGCGCTTCTTCCAGCCGCATCAATATGTCTCACTCGACTATTCGCGGCAGGACGTGCTGGTGCTTTCAGTGGAGCAATCTCCCGACGCTGCCGATCTTGATCCCTTCAATCCGGCGAGCGTGGCCGCCAGCGCCTTCCCCGGCATCACACCTTTTAAGCCGAAGGTGGAGCAGCAGGAGCCATTGCGCGCCGAGTTGAGCAGCTTCCTTCGCGCGGTGCGCGAGCGCTCTGCTCCGGAGGTTACGCTGGAGGACGGCCGGCGTGCCCTGGCAGTGGCGATGCAGATCGTCGACGCGATCGCCGAACACAGCCGCCGCGCCAAATTAATGGAATTGACTCGGGAGTGAAAGCTGTCCTACGCTTGCGGAAGCAGTCATGTTGGAAGAGCTGGTCACCATCACAAAGTTCCTGAGCCTGGGCGAAGCCAAGCTGGCGCAAGGCAAGCTGGTTTCCGTCGGCATCTGCGCCTTCGTGTGCGACGAGAACATGCACGCCATGAACTGGCACATGGGTATGGCGCTGGGCGGCATCCGCTTGCAAGTGCCCGACAGCCAGGTGGTGCGCGCGCTGGAGGTGCTGGAGGACTTCGACCCCGAAGACTCCGACGCGCCGCAACTGGAAGATGACGATGACGGCGAGATGGAAGAAGTGGCGTGCTGCCCGGAGTGCGAGTCGCTGGAGATACGCGAAGTAGCCGGCACCAACCCGCGCCAGATCACGCTGTGGTCATCGGCCATTCCACTGCCCGAACCGCCAACCCAGATCAGCCGCCGCTGGAAATGCCTGATGTGCGGATACCAGTGGCGGGACGCGGAAGAATAGCGGGCGTTCCCAGGTGTCAGCGATGGGTGGAGCACGCCTTCCAGGCGTGCATCGGAGCGTGCAATATGTGGCTCCGCGCTTTAGCGCCTGAGGTAAGGTTCCGTTACCTCAGCGGCTAAGGCCAGATTCCTTCTCGGGCGACTTGACTGCACCGCTGAAGCGGCGCTCCACCCTATACGTCACCCGTGAATTGTTCTAGTCCGCCGTGAAGGCGAGCTGCTTCGCTTCACGTGCGACTGCCTAATCGCGAAACGTAGCGCCTTCTAGTCCCAGAAGAAATGCCTTGACCGGCAGTCCTCCTCCATAGCCGCCCAAATAGCATCCGGCGGCCAGCACGCGATGGCAGGGAACGATGATGGCGATGGGATTGTAATGATTCGCCTGGCCCACGGCGCGAAAGCCGTTGGGGTTGGCCACGGCGCGGGCGATCTGGGCGTAGGAGCGGGTTTCGCCGTAGGGAATCCTCAGCAATTCATCCCAGCAACGCTTGCGGAACTCGGTGCCACGAAGATCGAGTCCGAGATCGAAGCTGCGGCGCTTGCCGGCAAAGTATTCTTCCAGTTGTTTGCGAACGTGGCGGGTGCGCGCTTCCGACTCCTGCCACGCGACTTCCTGCCCATTGATTGTTTGCGGCAGTCCGCGATCAAATTCCAATATCACCAGCGCCGAGGCCGATGTTCCGATCAGCAGTGGCCCGACAGGCGAGGGCATTCGCGAGTAGTAAAGCGTTTCCATGGTCGTCTCCGCAAGCCTAAGCCGATTCATTCCCGATGCGTAGGGTGGAGCACCGCTTCAGCGGTGCATTCTGCATCCCGCAAATGAATCCGGCTTTAGCCGCTGAGGTAATCTTAACCCTTACCTCAGGCGCTAAAGCGCGGAGTCAAATATTGCGCCCATCTATGCACGCCTGAAACAGACTGCTGAAAAAGTCGGAACAGCAGATCCCTCGCGGCCTGAAGGCCGCTCGGGAAGACAAAAATAAAGTGCTTATCGGCACGACTGAAGTCGTGCCCTGTTACAAAGCGCTCCAAGAGCGTCTTTTTCAGCGGCCTGTGAAGTCGTGCCCTGATACAAGGCGATTCATGAGATGGCTTAGATGGCTTGTAGTCAGGAGTGCAGCTGTCGGTACCCTGCCATCATTGCGGCTGCACGTAAACCGGATTGTTCGGCGAAGGCGGTTCGTAGTCCTGGCCATACTTGTTCTTGTGGGGAACAAAGGCAGCTCTGGTCACCTCGACGCGGATCGTGCCCAGGGAGCGGGAGCTGTCGCTGAGCTGCACTTCGCGCGACAACGCTTGCAGGGTCGCGGGCAAAGCGCTCTCGTTCCACACGTGCAGCATGTAACGTCCGGCAGGAACTTCGGGAATGGTGAAGTCACCTTGCTTGTTCGTGGTGGCGAAGTACGGACTGCCGAGCACGACGACCACCGCGCTCATCTCAGGATGAATGTTGCAGAAGATGAAGGAAACGCCTTCGCGGTCGAAGTGCACGGTGCGCGAAGTGCCTGCCTCATAAAGTCCCAAGTCAAAGCGCTTGCCGTTGAACAGCGAAAACACGTTGTGGAACCATGGGTCGCGATTGGGGAAATCGACGGTCGAGCCTCGCGTCACCACCAGCAGATGAGGCTCGAAGGTCTTGTTCTTCTGCGCCAGGACGGCATGCATGGGCGCAACCGGCCTGGCATCGGCTATAGGCGATAGCCAAATCACGGTGGTGACGGCCGAAGATGTTGGCGCGCCGCCTTGCAGAGCCACTTTGCCCGTAACCGTCAGCTCCTGCGCGCAGCAGATGCCAACGCTGGTCAGGCAACATGCGATCGCCAGCAGCCGGGTCAATCCTATAGCAGGCTGCCGAAAAGATCGGCAAAGCAGATCCCTCGCGGGCTGAAGCCCGCTCGGGATGACAATAATAAAAGCCCCACAACGGCGCAGGCTGAAGCTGCGCCCCTTCAAAACAGCGCAGCCCCGAGTTTTTCAGCAGCCTGCTCGCGACCCTCATCAGAGTCCTCAGAACAATACCCCCACCGACATATTGACCTGGTCAGCCTGATAGCTGCTGTCATAGATCGTAAAGGTGCGCAGGCGGCGATACTCCATCGACAACAGCAAGTCAGAACGCGGCCGGTAGATCACGTTGCCGAAGGCCCCGCGGTTCGCAGTGAAGTAAGGTGAAGCATAGCTGTTGACCTGCTCGCCGAAATAACGAACGTCAGCGGCGAATGGGCTGTCCTGGCCGAAGGCGCCGTTGAACTCCAGCTTGGGAGTCGCGCGAAACTTCAGTTGTCCCCAACCGCCGACAACATTCAGCGGATCAACCTCGGTGGCCGGAGCGGAGAGCATCCCGTTGAACAAGACGCTGCGTCCCAGCGCAGCGCCCAGTCCGCCGATGGCCGCTCCGCGATAGAATTCGCTGCTCAGGGCGAAGCGCCGGCCGAGCGGCAGATTGACGTCCAGGGTGCCCGCCCATCCGTTGACGATGCGGTCGTAGTCCCAGTTCTGGCGACTGTAATATCCGCCGGCACCGACAGTGAAGGTCTGCCCAAAGAATGGGTGAGAGTACGCGACTCGGGCTGCATACGCGGGCTGTCGCGATTGCTCGCCGGCGGTCGCAGTGCGATACCAGGTGTAGTACCCACCTCCGGGGGCCTCTCCGGTCAAGGAATCGAGAAATCCGCCCTGGAGTGTCACCGTGGAATCGCTGCTCAGGGCGAAATGATGCTCAACCCGCAACTGCGGCGTCCACGCCCAGAGATTTCCTGCATAAGCGAGCGGCGGAACGATGACCGAGGCAAACGAGGTGGGGCTGTCGGGAGACAGGAACAACTGGTCCTGGCCGGCGATGACCGACGTGGTTTTCCAGTCGAGGCGAACCGCCGCCGTGCGCAGTTGCACCAAACCGTCATTCACGCCGTTGTCAGTGCCCGGAAAGCCGCCGCCGAAATCGAAGTTGATGCTGGCGCTGGTGCGCGCGCCCCAAAGGTCGGGACCGAAGGTCTCGAGGCCGATGGTCGATTGCCGCAGTGTCCCACCAACCGAGCCCGACGCGCCACCCGGATTCGGCGGCTCGGCCCAGGTGGGTACGTCCTGGTTGTCCACTGTACCGCTGTTGCCGAAGAGATTGAACAGCACAATGCCCGACAGCCGCACCCGGTACTTGGAAGCGCTTTCGACTTTGGTTTGATACTGGTCGTCGATCTTTCCAGAGAGCAGTTGCTGGTCTTCCTCAAGGTGGTCCAGACGCTGGTCTAATTGCGCGGTGGTGGGAGCACCGTAAGCCGGCGATTGCTCATCGACGGTTGCGTTGTCGGCGGCGTTGTGCCGCACTTCCAGTTCCTCGCGCAGACGCACGATCTCGGCATGGCTGGCAACGGTTTGCTGCTGCAATTGCAACACCATGTCCTTTAGCTCATGGACCTGGGTTTGCAACTCCTGCAGGGCGTTGGCATCGCCGGTGGTTTGCGGCGGAGTCTGCGCGGCGCAGGAGCATGCCAGCAACAATCCAAGCCAGAGGCCGCGCAGCGCGGCCGTGAACCCGACCGAAGGGGCCGCGCGAGAACTGCGAAAAGCAGATCCCTCGCCGACTAAAGTCGGCTCGTGATGACAAGAATAAAGGGCTGCCAATGGCGCACCCTTCGGCAAGCTCAGGGCGGGGTCTAAAGCTGCACCCCTTCCAAGTTTTCCATTGCGGCGGAAGAGTCGGGCACAGCAGAAATCATTCATGTCGCACCTCTCTGCAACCAAGTTACCCGGGCCCTCAGAAGTGGCGAGCAAAAATCTTCAGGCGGTGAAGGGTTGCGAAGCGTCGGCTAAACGGCCATTTCCCACAGCCGTTTTCTTGTTGCACAGCCGCGGCAACACAATTTCCATCACCGTGCGCCCCGGCATGGAGCTTTCCAGGTACAGGCTGCCATTGTGGTCCTGCACAATCTTCTGGGCGATCGTGAGACCCAGTCCAGTGCCGTTCTCCTTGCCGTGGCTGACGAAGGGATCGAACAGCTTGTCGCGGATGGAGAATTCTACTCCGGGACCGTCGTCGGTCACTTGAATTCTCAAGTCGCCGTTCTTGTCGGCTACGGTCACGCCGACGTGACCCCCGCAGACTTGCGCGGCCTGACAGCCGTTCAGCAGCAGGTTGTAGAAGACGCGCTCCATCTTGCGAGGATCGAACTGCGCATTGTGCAGTCCCGGCGAGTCGATGGCGACGGTGATCCGCTGGAATTGCCGATGCGACCGCACCAACTCGATGGCCCGGCTGATGGTCCTCTCCACCGGCGTTTCGATCACGCTGAGAGACTCGGCGGGACGCGACAGTTCCAGCAGAGAGTCAACCAGATCGGTCAGCCGATTCACCGCGACACGAATCTCCAGGTACAGCTCCTCGCGCTGCACCGGACTTAAGTCGGCGTCGGCCAGAAATTCGGCATTCGCCAGCACCGCAGTCAGCGGATGTCGCAAGTCATGCGAAATGGAGCTGGCCATTCTGCCGATGGTGGCCAGACGCTCGGAGTCGAGCAAGCGCTGTTGGGCCTGGCGAAGGCTGTCGCGCATCCGCGAGAAAGTTTCGGTCAGCTCGGCGACCTCGCTGACCGCGGGAGCTTGTAAGGGATAGCCGAAATCTCCGCCGCCCAGCGCCCGTACGCCGTCCACCAGCTTCTCCAGCGGTCGTGTGAAAGTGCCGGCGATGAGATACACCAGCAGGCTGCCGCCGAGGACCGCTCCCAGACCAACTGCCAGTAGCAGATGGCGAAGATGGTTCAGGAAGGCGGTGGCCTGGTCGTAAGATTTCATGACGACGATGGTTACTTGCGGCGATTCATCGGGGTTCAAGGTCAAGGCCGAAACTACGAAGCTTTCGTTTCCGAGCTTCCAATTCGCCTTTCCCGCCGGCGCCGGAGTTGCCGCGAGTTGCGACTTCAATTCGCCGCTCTGTTCAGGATTCAGCGTAGTTACAACCACCGTATCGCCACTCAGGATTGCCACTTGACTTGCGGCTACCTGACTCACCTGGCGAGCCACCGCGGCATTCATCTCATAACCTACTGCCACCACGCCCAGCAACGCGTTGTCTGAGCGGGGACCAAAGTAGATCGGCGCCAGGACGACTTCGTAGAGATGTCCGCCGGCAAACCACCATTGCTGAGGTTCGTCCAGAGAGCCGCGACTGTCCAGCAGCCGCTGCGCCTGTTCGCGCGAAATGCCTGGAGATTTGGTATGGAAGCCGACGAACTGGTTGGCAGGATCCAGCAGCGCAAAGAGATCGCCGCCGGAGAGATAAAACATTTCTCGCGAGCCGTCCTGAATGGTGGGAGCGTGGCGCGATGTCATCAGCGCCTTCAGGCTGGGAAGATCGGCCATCAATTCGGCCAGGCGCGCCAAGTCGGCTTCGCGCTCGCGCTGCAGATTGCGAAAACTCTCAACTGAGTCGGCCAGATCGCTGCTCAAACCGCCGCGAACATGATTGGCTACGGTGTGCTGGACGATCAGGAGCGATACGGCGGTGAGGCCCGCCGAAGTCAGCAACATGGCGATGAGGAACTTAGTGCGCAGCCGTAATCTACCCATCGCCGTTTCCTTCCATGACTCGATCAACGAACAAACTTATAGCCCGTTCCGTGGACGGTACGGAAATGCACTGGATCGGTTGGGTCCTGTTCCAGCTTCTGCCGCAGGCGCAGTATATGGGTATCGACGGTCCGCGTGGTGGGATAGTTGTGGTAGCCCCACACCTCATTCAGCAGCTCAGTACGGGAGATGGCCCGCTCCTGATTGTTCAGAAAGAAGCGCAGCATCTTGAATTCCTGGGGCGTAAGCGGGATGAGCTGTCCGTTGCGGTGTAATTCCATCCGCGAGAAGTTCACCTCCACATCGTCAAAGCTGAACGCCTCTAACTTGTCGGACGCCTGATTCAGACGGCGCAGGGACGCCCGCACCCGCGCCAGCAGCTCACGCGGGCTAAAAGGCTTGGTGACATAGTCGTCAGCGCCAAGCTCCAGCAGTAGTACTTTGTCCAGAACATCGCTGGCCGCGCTTAGAACGAGTATTGGAACGTTGGAACTTTCATGTTTAATTTCGCGACACAGGTCCTGGCCAGATTTGCCGGGCAATCGCAGGTCCAGAATCACCAGCCGAGGCATGGTAGCGCGGAAAGTTTCCATCGCCATCATGCCGTCGGAAGCAATGGACACATCGAACCCCGCGGATTCAAAGGTCCGCCGCAAGGCGCGCTGTACCGCCGCATCGTCCTCGATGACTAGTATTTTCTCCATGTTCGCCATCCGTTGGTGCCTTGTCTACAGCTAATAACAGTTCAAAGTGCCAGTCAACGACCTGTTAACAAAACTGTGACAAATACAAGGAGAAGATGCTTGTTTTTCTGGTGTTAGGATCAGCCAGGAAACCGTCACAACATCGTTACCGCATTTGGACAAGTCGCTTGCACCTTACTACCTAGGCTTTGAAGCAGTTACGGCAGCCGCAGCTTCGGAAAACTGCGCAGCCAGGATCGGCGGCCAATTGTCCGGGCCCGGCCGGGAGAAATCCTACAATATTCCTACCCCCTCATCCGTCTACAGCGGTAGATGAACGACGCGGCGAGCTTGCGGCGTATGGCACTCGAACAGGACCAGCGGATCTCCGAAGTGGTCAAGCGGGAGCGGTCCCGGTTGGGCAACTTCATCCGCCGGCGTGTGCCTGACCCGCGCGATGCCGAAGACATCCTGCAGGAAGTGTTCTACGAGCTGGTGGAGGCGAACCGGCTGCTGATGCCGATCGACCACGTGACCGGCTGGCTGTTTCGCGTGGCGCGCAATCGCATTATCGACCTGTTCCGCAAGCGGAAGCCGGAGAGCTTCAGCGATGCCGGCGTGGAAGACGAAGATGGCGAATTGCTGCGGTTGGAGGACTTGCTGCCTTCTCCCGACGCGGGGCCGGACGCCCTTTACGCTCGCGGCGTGCTGCTGGACGAACTGGAGGACGCGCTCGACGAGTTGCCGGAGGAGCAGCGCGAGGTCTTCGTCGCGCATGAGTTGGAAGGCCGCAGCTTCAAGGAGATCGCCGCCGACACCGGCGTCAGCGTGAATACGCTGCTCTCGCGCAAACGGTATGCGGTGCTTTATCTGCGCGAGCGATTGCAAAGCATTTACGACGAATTTACGAAAGCGTGAGGAACCGGAACATGGCAAGCAAATGGATCACCAGGGCATTAAAGGTAGTGCTGGGAATCTTCATCATGGTGGTTATTGTCGGCGCTCTTGGCGAGGCGGTGCTGCAGCTGTGGAACTGGCTATTGCCGTCAATCCTTCGGCTGGCGGCAGATCACCTTCTGGCAGGCGGTTGGCATTCTCGTTCTTTGCCGTATTCTCTTCGGCAAACTTGGCGGACGTCCAATGTGGCGCTCCAACTGGCAGCGGCGCATGGGCGAGCGCTGGCAGAACATGACGCCCGAGGAGCGGGAAAAATTCCGCCACGGCATGCGCGGCCGCTGCGGCAGCTCCGGAGCCGCAGCCCCGGCGGACTCCAAATAGTGCAAACGAAAAGCTCCGCCCACCAGAACCGGCTTGGATGGGGCACCCGCGCCCAAGCTTGCTCCCAATTCGGGAATCTGCGCCCAAAAAAGAAGGTCGCTGCCCCTTATTAGTTGACATTTCCAAACCTAGCGTTACAGTTCGTAATAGAGCGCACAACTTCTGATTGACGTCAGCACCCGCCTGTGCGCTTCGTGAGTGGCAAAGCTGCGGCAGGCCGAGATCGGTCTGTCGCCGGCCCACTCCTCCCAGTCGTCGAGCCCCACACGGCTCTAAGCTCTCCGCTCTCCTTGATCATCGGGGAAAGCGGTTGACACTACGGAGGATTTCCATGACAAAACTACGGACTCATAGATTGTTTACCCTCGTACCGCCGCAAAGGTGGGACGGAGGCAGTTTGGAGAAACTCAGCTTGCCGGCGATGGTCTGCATCGTCGTTTTGTTCTGTGCGGCGGCACTGATTGCCGCGTCCGCACAGAGCGTCTTTTTCACAACTCTGGCGAATTTCGATGGTACAAACGGCGCTCACCCCTACGCAGCGCTGGTGCAAGGCAGCGACGGCAACTTCTATGGGACAACCACGGCTGGCGGAGACCTCGCATGCAATGCCCCATATGGCTGTGGAACCATCTTCAAAATGACCCCAAGTGGCACACTGACCACGCTGTACACCGGCGGCGACGGCTTTGACGGCACTAACCCCAAAGCAGCGCTGGTGCAAGCCACAGACGGGAACTTCTACGGGACTACGGAGGGAGGCGGGGCCGACGACGTGGGCACGGTCTTCAAAATCACGCCTAACGGTACGCTGACTACGCTCCACAGCTTCGGCATGTCAGACGGCTGCGACCCTGACGCCGGGCTGGTGCAAACCACAGATGGGAACTTCTACGGAACAACGCCTTCCTGCGGTCCTAACGACCTTTACAGCGTGGGCACGGTCTTCAAATTCACGCCTAACGGTTATGGGCTCACCACGCTCTATAGCTTTTGTGATCAGAACGGATGCCCGGACGGCTGCGGGCCTAACGCCCTGGTGCAAGCCACCGACGGCAACCTCTATGGAACAACGGTGCTCGGCGGGAACTCTTCCTCCGGGTGCGTTGTTTTAGGTCCCTTCTGGGGCACGGTCTTTCGAATCACCCCAGACGGCACGCTGACCACGCTGCACCGCTTCGACGACTCGGACGGCGCCACACCTTCTGCCGGGCTGGTGCAAGCCACAGACGGAAACCTCTACGGGACAACCTCCAGCGGCGGAGCGAACGATGCCGGCACGGTGTTCAAAATTTCCCCTAACGGAACGTTTACCACGCTTTACAACTTTTGCTCTCAACCGAACTGCGCAGACGGCGGCGCGCCTGTGGCCGGGCTGGTGCAGGCCCGCGACGGAGACTTCCACGGGATGACCCCCACTGGCGGTCAGTACCAAGACTGTAACGGCGGCGGCTGTGGCACGGTCTTCAAAATGACACCCAGTGGCACGCTGACCACGCTGCACAGCTTTGACGGCACGGATGGCGCGTCGCCTTACGGAGGCCTGATGCAAGCCGCCAACGGGTTCTTCTACGGGACGACCCATGGCGGCGGGGCCGACGGCTATGGCACGGTCTTCCGCCTGGGCGTGCCTCGCTCCTGCGCGACATGCGCTCCGTAACCGCGAGATCCCTCGCCGTTCACAACTTGGAATTCGAAATAGAAAAGGGTGCTCGCGGCACCCTTTCGTATTCCACAACGGTTCGAGTTGCGTTTTGTAACTCTCGCGCTCTACTTCCCGCTGGCTTGGAAGCGTTTGTTGACCTCGGCCCAGTTGACCACGTTCCACCATTCTTTCAGGTAGTCGCCGCGGCGGTTCTGATATTTCAGGTAGTAGGCGTGCTCCCAGACGTCGTTGCCCATGATGGGGTAAAAGCCCTGGCTCATGGGATTGTCCTGATTGGCTGAGCTGACGACCTGCAGCTTGCCGCCGTTGTCGCGCACCAGCCAGCTCCAGCCGCTGCCGAACTGCTTCAGCCCGGCGTCGTTGAACTTCTCCTTGAAGGCGTTGAAGTCGCCAAAGGTGCTCTTGATGGCGCCGGCGATGTCGCCAGTGGGCTCGCCGCCCGCGTTGGGCGCCATGATCTTCCAGAACATGGAGTGATTGACGTGGCCGCCGCCATTGTTGCGCACAGCGTTGCGGATGGCTTCGGGCACGTTCTCCAGGCCTTTCAGCAGCTCTTCGGCGCTGAGCTTTTGCAGGTCGGGAGCCTTCTCCAGCGCGGCGTTCAGGTTGGTGACGTAAGCCTGATGGTGCTTGTCGTGATGCAGGTGCATGGTTTGCGTATCGATGTAGGGTTCAAGCGCAGCGTAGTCGTAGGGCAGGGGCGGAACTTCGAATGCCATTCTGATCGTCCTCCAGTTGGCGTTGATGCTAAGGAATATTTCGCGGATTCAAAAGCGGGGCTAGACCCACACTTCGCCCGGCAGACCATTATAGCCAGTTGTCGTGCCCAGTTGTCGGTCGTCGGTTGTCAGTTGCCGGTGGCCAGTTGCCAGTTTAAAGTTTCATGGTTCGAGTGACTGTCCTGCCTTATTCTCGGAAAGCATTTTGTTGGTCCGATCATCGACCGAACCCCAAAACTCTTCCTCTGAGAGTTCTTTCGACGACAGTCCCGCTGCTAGCAGGCTCTCGAGGCCGTCTGGCGCGGGATCGACGATCATCGCGTTCTTGCCTCTCATGTACTACTGCGCTCCGCCAGCGCCAGCGTGATGCTCTGGGTCGAGTTGGGCAGTGCTGGTGCGCGTGCCAATGAGCGCTTCCAGCCGCGACAGGCGCTGCTGCATTTTCTCAATCTGAGACTGCTGGGAATCGATCTTCTGCTCCTGCGTCTTGATGACCTCGGCTTGCGCTTCGGCGCGGCGATACTGTTTTTGCACTTCATTCAGCAGCATGGTGCTCAGATACTGATAGCGAACGGTGTAGGGCTGGCCATCGTTGTCATAGGCGACGAGTTCGGGATAGACCTTCGCGACTTCTTCGGCGATCAGGCCATATTGCAGAGTGCGGTCGCCTTTGGAGTATTCGGGCTTGTAGAGGAACGTGACCGGACGCAGCTTCATCAGCGCGGCAGTGCTGTCGCCCATGTCGCGGACCTGCTCTTTGAAGCGCAAGGAAGAGGTCATGGTTCCGAGGTGGCCGTTGGAGTTGATATAGACCGGGATGCCGGAAGACGAAGTCGCGCCGTAGATGCCCGCAATGTAAGCGGCGGTTTGCGGGCCGTAGCCCAGAGTGTCGTCACCTCCGATGCGGATGGTGCCGCTTTCAGTACAGGGATAGGGGCACCCAAGGTTCCCGAGGTAAAGATTGTTATTACCGGTAGTGTTGTGGAAGGCAGCCTCATAGCCGATGTAGATGTTGCCGTTACCGGTGGTATTAAAATAGCCGGCGACCAGGCCGGAGAAGATGTTCCACGAGCCACTGGTGTTGCCGATGCCAGCACCGGCGCCGGAGAAGACGTTGCCTTGGCCGGTGGTGTTGCTATTGCCGGCATTGTAGCCGGAGAAGACGTTCTGGGTTCCCTGTCCCGCCACATTGTTCTGGCCCGCACCCACTCCGACGAACAGATTCGCGTCAGAGGAACTCCCGATGCCCACCACGGGACTTTCGTCGATGTTATAGGTATCGGAGACGTTGACGTGGCCATTGACATCCAGCTCTGCCGCTGGCGTCGTGGTTCCGATCCCCAATTTCCCGGCGCTGGACTGGTAAATCACCGAACTCGACAAAGACGTCGACGCCGCCCAGATGGGAATGTAGCTCGCTGTTCCTGTCCCTCCGACCACTCCCATCAGGTTCGAACCGTTGCCGTAATAAACGTTAGAGGTATTCGACAGGGCTACAGCGTTGCTGTAGGCTCCGCTGAATTGCGAACTCGCCAGGGTCCCGCTCAGATTGGAAAATGCAATACCGGTGAGGCCCGAGCCGTCGCCGGTGAAGGTGCCGCTGGCGTTCACGTCGCCGCTGCCGTCCACCGTGAGTTTCGCGACGCCGTTGTTTTGACCGACCAGAATATTCCCGCCGCCGGCGTTGTTAAACACCGCCGCCGTGCCCTGTGGGCTGTTCACCAGCGCGCTCACGCCGATCGTGCTCCCGGTAGTCGAGCTGGCCAGCGCGTGAATGCCGGTTCCCGACGTGCTGGTCGAGCTGCCCTTCATGCCGTAGGTTCCGCCGACGGGCGAGTTCGCATTGCCAAACAACGCGACACCGCCTGTACCCGTCGCCACTCCCTGCACGCCGTAAACGTTGCCGCTGGTTCCCGTGGCTTCGCCGAATACCGCGTTGGTGCCGGCGATGGCGCTGATTCCCGCGCCAGTGCCGCTCTGCGTCACCATCACGATCTGGTCGGTGGTCGAGCCGCTGAAATTCGTCGGCCCGTCACTGGCCGCGCCTTTCTGGATCTGTCCCGTCACCGCAGGGACATTGTTCGCGGCGGATGACGACGCTTGATTGCTGTTGGGAGCATTCGCTGAGGAATCTGTCCCGTTCGCCAATACAAAGTCAGAAACACTCTTGCCGCCCAGCGTCTCGGCTTCGTGCGCCTTAAACGCATAGGGCACGCTGACCAACAGTACGCGTGGCTGCTCCGCTTGTCCTTGCACCTGCACGCCTAGCCAGCGCTGCTCTTCCTGCGAAAACAGATCAGCCGGAAGTCCGGTGGCTGTCGTACTGCCCAATAGCACGCTGTAGTTGCCACTCGCATCGGGCGTGACGGTCTGCGTTTCCATCCAGATGGGCGCACCGCCGTCCTGCTGCTTGTAAATGGCGAAGGTCACGCCTGCAGCGGTGGATGAGACGGCCGCGCCTTGCGCGTCCTTCAAAGTTCCGCTGTAGCGAATGAGGTTGGGAACGGCCGTGGGTGTAACTGGTTGAGCTGAGGCCATCGCGACGAACAAGAAAGTGGAGAGAGCAACAGCGAAGATGCTTTGGCGCATGCGGCAATCCTTTCGCGTAAAGGTTATTGGAGCCAGACTTATTTGGGCCGGTGGGTTGGCATTGTTGCCGCTGGTGAGGGCATTGTCAATTCTTAATTCAAGCGATGGCTGGATTCCGGCCGAGATTGCAAGCGAATCTTTCGGCCGCGTCCCAATTTCGACGGGGACGATTCCTCAGCGGCTCAAAGAGGCCGCTGAAAGGCTTCGCCGAAACTCTGATCCAGGTCAGCGTGGCGAGATACGGCTTGACGACACAGGAATTGCAGTGTGCGCTATTCCGGCGCGCCGCCCAGCACCTCGAAGCGCCCGCTGGCGTCGGCTGCCGAGATGGAACCGGCGGCGATGTTATAGACCCAACCTCGCAGTGCCAAATCGCCGCGGGACAAGCCCGCCGCAACCGCAGGATGCGTCTGCAAGTTTTCCAACTGCGTTAGAACGTTGTACTCCGTTAGCAAGCGAAGCTTCTCTTCTGTGGGAGCGTCGCGATGATCGCGCAGCAGACGTTCGTGCGAGCCTAGCGAGTGCCGCATCCAACTCTGCAGCGCCGGCATTCCGGCGGCCCGCTCCGGCTCCAGCAGCGCTTTCACCACGCCGCAGTCGCTGTGTCCGCATACGATGATGAGCGGCACATGCAAGGCGAGCACTGCGTATTCCACACTCGCGGTCACACCGCCCACGTGATCGCTGTATTTTGGCGCGATGTTTCCCGGCGTGCGCTCGATGAAAATGTCGCCCGGCCCGCTTTGCATCAGCACGGTAGGTTGGATTCGAGAGTCAGCGCAGGTAAAGAACATGGCAATCGGCTGCTGGCCATGCTTCAACTGCTCGAACAACTGGCGCTGCGCGGGATAAACTTCGCGTTGGAACTTCGCTACGCCTTGCACAATTCTTGCCAGCGCTTCCTCACTCTTCACGGCAATCTCCATGATCGAATTGATGTATCGCGGGTGGAGCACGCCTTTCAAAGGCCGGTGAAAAAGCGTTCCCGAAAGCTTTGTAACAGGGCACACGTTCAGAGGCCGCTCAAAAACTCTGCTCTGGAAGCTTTGTAACAGGGCACGACTTCAGTCGCGCCGACAGGCCGTTTATTTTTGTCATTCCGAGCGGGCTTCAGCCCGCGAGGAATCTGTTTTCCCAATTGCCCCACCTAAGCGAATGTTCAACCCGCCTCTGTCCGCTGCAACATCAGAACACATTCCTTGCGATAAACGTGCGCCTTCCAAAACACTACAGGCTTCCACTTCAGCCGCATGACGCTGCGCGTGTATTCCACTATTTCCCGGATGTCCTCGTCAATCCACACGTGATAATGAATGCTGTAGTCGGATTGCAGAAGCTGCGCCAGTTGCTGATCGAACTCCGGACTCGCTCGGCGAAATCCCACAACATTTTCCACCCAGTCCTCAAAATGCGCCCGCTTGTCGAAGGCGCTGCCATCTTCATCTTCCGCGATCAGATGTTGCAACGTCGTGCGCGCGCGCTTCGCATCGAAGGTATATCGCTTGTCGGGAATCTTCAGCAGCAAAACGCCGCGCGGCCGCAGCACATCGTACCAGTGACGCAGCCCCGCCAGCGGAAACGGCAAATGCTCCAGAACATGGCTGGCAATCACGAAGTCCAGGCTGCGCGGCGCAAACGGCAACTGCATCGCGTCGGCGACGATATCGGGATTCACGACCGGTGTGCTGACTTCCGCATAGTGCTGCCGCAAATCCTCATTGGGCAGGCGATCGACGTAATACACGGTCGCGCCGCGCGGAACCGGAAACCTGCGCCACAATGCTCCGATCTCAATGCCTCGTCCGCGCAAATGTCGAGCCAGCAGCCTGTTCTCCAGCCATCGCAGCGGCGCGCCTTTACCCATGCAAAAACTATAGAACACCGATTCGCATGAGCTCCGTCGATGCCGAGAGTGCAATCCGGAACGCAGCGATAATGCCGCAAGAACTCCGCGAGCTGCGAATCAACGGCTGCTGATGTTATTGCCATTTTCGGGTGCGACTCCCCCTATTATCGCCCCTGTAAACCATTGAAAATAAACGATAATGCCGAAAAATTTCCGCTAAAATCCTCTCTCCATTGGACTTATAGGCTAAATCCTCTTAACAAACGACTTACAAGGGCATAACTTAATCAGGTTTTCTTAGCTCCGCCCGGGGGCAAGAGCGCAGCTTAGAGCGTCAATTTCAAACTGGGACAAGACCGAAATTCGCCGCCCGTGAGATAATTCCGGCGCTGATTTAGGAAGGGAGAAAAGCGAATGAAGAGCGGGGACAAAGTGCGAGTCAAACTGCCGGCGGCTCCGCCGGACACGGAAAAAAATTATGGGGATTGGATTGGGACGGTGACGGCGGACAGCGCACCCGGCGAAATGGTTCAAGTGGAATTTGACGAGGACCCTGGTCCGCACCAGTTTCAGGAAGCGGACCTGGAAAAAATCCAGGACCAGACACTCCCGGGGGAATAGTTGTTTCTGCCAGCACACGCCGCGGTCACGGCTCGCCGTTCGCGTGGCAGCACGGTTCGCTTCGCAGCCGTTAAATCCGCCACAACCGGCGTAGACTAGGCCAATGCCAAAGAAAAAGAAGATCGATCCCGCCAAAGAAGCCGCGAAGAATCGCGCCGATGTGGAGAGGATGGAACAGATGAGCAAGGCCACGGCTCCCAGCCGGAGAAAACCCGGTTAGGATTCACTCAAGCCACGGTTCGAATCCTCAGGTATTCTTCGCCAGCACCGCGAGTCCTCCGCACCCGAGTGGCAGTCAGAATTGAGGAGGCGTCGCCAGCAGCGCTGATGAGTCGATGCCTTCGCACGTAGCGTTGTCAACGGACAAGTTGCCGTGGGCGTCAAGCCTTACCGTCCAGATGCTGTCGTAGTCGTTGTCCGGCCACGCCGGCGGGGCCGGGCCATCTCCGTGATAGGTGTCCAGCAGCGCTTTGATTGTCGGTTGTATGTATTGGTAAGCCCACGCCAGCAGCACCTTTTGTTTAGACAATGTACCGCCGGTGAACAAGAGCGCGCTAGTGTCTTTGGGGGCGTTTGAATCGGTCAGCAAGAAGGTTGAGAACAGTTTGTAGGGCAAGTTGTTGGCGATTGCATATGGTTCAGCCGTCAGGGAGGGCGCAACCGTCGACCAGTTGGAATCGCCCGTGGCGCTGTCAACGGACCCGGGACCAAATTGAGCGGGGTCGATCGAATATACCTGATCGGGGCTGATTTTGCCGCGCAGTGCGTTCGGAAGATCCAGCGCGCGCCATTGTCCCGCGCCGACATAGTTGTTGTCGTCCCAGTAGTCTTTGGGATGCGCCTCTGCGTGCCGAATGATGTAAACGGTTTCGTCGGTGTTGGTTCCCGCTGGAATCACGGCGCCACCCTTACCGCCAATCACTGTGATGCTGAAAGGCACCGGCGGCACGCATGGGGCGCTGACCAGCTTCGGCGGAGGCAGCACCGGGTAAGTGGACGGCGGATTAAGATTGCTGTCGTAGGTGACCAGGCGGGCGCTCTTGGACGGCGTAATTGAGATTGCATAGATATAGTTGGGAGCTGCATAACTCGCGGGAACAGTCAGGTTGTAACCTTCCAGCTTATCGATATTTGCCAGCAGGGCGCTGGTAGTCTCCCACGGCGCCGAGAAGACATAAAAGCCCGGGTTTGCCTTCACGATAGCGCTGACCAGGGCTTCGTTGTCGCCCTGCCGGTCATTAAAATCGAGACCCTGGCAATTCGGGCAGAACGGCGATGGCACAGGCAGTCCGATGGGTATCGACTCTGCCGAATAGGATGCATTGAGCGGGTAGCTCTGGCCGGTGTATGGAGTCCCGCCCTTAGCATCGCTGGACAGGGTGATCTGGTTAAGAAGAGCGAACTGTTGCACCGTCTCCAGTCCGACCATGTCGGGGTAACGGTTTGCAGTTTGTAAATGGGTCATTGGCTCCAACGCGTAGATGCCGGTGACATTCTCTCTGCCCAGTACCTGCTGCTTGAGGAACGTGGCCATGCGCAGCGAGCGCTGCAAGCCCTGACTGGTAAGATTCGCTGTTTTCGGATTGATATCGCCGGGAGCGTGATACGCCAAATCCTCGCTGACCACGAAAATCAGATTAACGTTGTTGGCACTCAGCGGAGCAGGGGTTGGCGGCGTTGGTGGATCGGGATTGGAAGAGCCGCCGCACCCAGCGAGCAGCGTCAGGGTAATAATGGAAAACAAAAGGAGTACAGGAGTGATTTTATTCATCTGGCCGTGAGTCCTCTTTCACGGCCAATTACATTCTTCTCTCTATCGCCAGGCAGTGATATCTGGCAACAGAGGCACGAATAATCAATCCGGCAAATTCGAGAAGCGTCCTATTCCCGATCCGGGACTACGGCGATCAGCGGCTTCTGCTTGGGCACTACTTCGCCGATTTCGACCGCTTCCACGCAGGCATTTTGCAGCTCTGCAACCAAACGCTCGGCGTCGCCCGCGGCGATAGCAATCAGCAGTCCGCCTGCGGTCTGAGGATCGTACAGAAGGGTCAACAAATCCTGCGCCAGGCCCTCGGCTGTCTCCACGCAGCCCTCAGTGAACTGACGGTTCGCCTTCAATCCGCCGGGCACATATCCGCGGCGAACGCATTCCAGCGCGCCCGGCAACAGAGGCACTCGCGACGCTTCAATGCGGAAGCTGACGCCCGATGCGATCGCCATCTCGCGCGCATGGCCAATCAGGCCAAAGCCGGTCACGTCGGTCAAGCTGTGCACGCCGAATCCGCCGCCGGCGATCACCTCGGCTGCGGCCTTGTTCAGCGTAGTCATCGAATGCACGGCGGCGCGAATCCAGGTGAAATCGGCATCGCCGCGTTTGATCGCCGTCGAGATCACCCCAGTGCCGATTGCCTTGGTGAAGATCAGCCGGTCGCCCGCCTGTGCGCCTTTGTTCGCCAGCACCTTTTGCGGATGAATCGTTCCGGTCACCGAATAGCCAAGCTTGATCTCTTCGTCGCGAATGCTGTGGCCGCCAATGATGGTGCAGCCGGCCTCGACCATCTTCGACAGCCCGCCGGCCAGCATCTCCTCCAGCGTCTTGGGATCTCCACCGTCGGGAAAGCAAACCAGGGCGAGCGCGCTAATGGGCCGGCCGCCCATCGCGTAGACATCGCTGAGCGCGTTGGTGGCCGCAATCTGGCCGAAGACGTAGGGATCGTCAACAATGGGCGTGAAGAAATCGACTGTCTGCACCAGCGCCAGCTCGGGCGTCAGTTGATACACTCCGGCGTCGTCGGCTGTGTCGAAGCCAACCAGAACGTTGGGATCGTGTTGCCGGGCTAATTTCCCAAGCACCGAGTCCAGCACCGCCGGACTTAGCTTGCTGGCTCAACCCGCGGCTTTCACCATCTCCGTCAGACGCGTTGTCTTGACTTCGGCCATGCAGCTTCATTCTAGAGCAGATTCAGAACACGGGCAGCCCGGGCGGGAGCTTTAAGCTTCCGGGCCGCGAAATTCGCGGCCTCCGGAGAACAGCGAGGGCGTGCGGTTAGCCATTACCGGTCGTCACATCCGCTCGTACCGTACATCACTGACAATCGAGTTGCAGCAGTGTGGAATTCTGGTGGGTGTCTCGGGAGAAGATGTGCCCGTTCTTTCCCACCCATTCCGATCTCTCCCGCGCCGCGGGAGAAAAGACCTCGCACGTTCTTCTCCCACACATGCGGATGCGTCCGCCTTCCAAGTAAAGGAGGTCCCCTCATGACCTGCAAGCTCATTCTTTCAGGCCGCATCTTCAGCGTTGTTACTTTTTTGCTGTTGACGACGCTGATCGTCACGGCGCAGAATCCTGTTCCATTTATCAGCCAGCCGCTGCTTCCCTCCGCCTTTGCGCCCAGCGTGCCCGGTCTCACCTTTGCGCTGACCGTCAACGGAACCGGGTTTGTCTCAGACTCGGTGGTGAACTGGAATGGTCATCCTCGAACCACTGCGTATGTAAACGGCTCAACGCTCTATGCCTATATTCTGTCCTCGGATACCGAGCAGGCCGGCACGGCCTGGATCACGGTTGTGAATCCCACACCCGGCGGCGGTACCTCGAATACTATCTTCCTGCCAATCAACAATCCGACGTCCACAGTCTCATTTGAACCGCGGACCAACTACACCGTCGGCTCAAATCCTCAGTACATAGCAACCGCCGACTTTGCCCGCGATGGCAAGCTGGACTTGGTCTCCGCCAACGATGGCAGCGGCAACGTCTCGGTCCTGCTGGGAAACGGCGACGGCACATTTCAAAGTCAGAGACAGTACGCGGTCGCCGGCAACGCTCAGGTGCCGATCATTGGGGATTTCAACCGGGACGGAAAGCTCGATCTTACCGTGCCCTACTATGGCGCAATAGCTGTACTCCTGGGGCAAGGGGACGGCACATTCCAGCCCGCGGTTTATTACTCCACAGGGGTCACTGCTTATCACGGTATTACGGTGGACCTCCGTGGAGACGGCAAACTTGACTTGGCACTTGTAGGCGCGAGTTCGGATCTTTCCATCCTACTGGGCAACGGGGATGGCACCTTCGGTCTCGGCCGTTGAATATGTAATCGGCGGCTTCTCGACCACGGTGGCCGCCGGCGATTTCAACCGGGACGGCAAACTCGATCTGGTCACTTCCAACTACGCGGAGGATGCTGCCTCCGTTCTACTCGGCAATGGCGATGGCACCTTCCGGACGGCTGTTAACTATGCCGCCGGCAGCCTAACCCCGGCGGGGTCGTCGGTCGCGGACGTCAATGGCGACGGAAAGCTCGATCTCATCGTCGCCAATCAGGGATCCCCAACGGTTTCAGTTCTGCTGGGCAACGGTGATGGCACATTCCGTCCGAAGATGGATTATCCGGTTACGTATGCTGCGATCAGGGTTGACGTTGGCGACTTCAACCAGGATGGCAAGCTGGACCTGGCGGTAGCGACCTTCGGCGACACAGTTGACATTCTTCTGGGTAATGGCGACGGGACATTCCAGGCGCCATTGTCCTTCCCAACCGGCGGCGAACCCTGGAACGCGCTGCCGGCTGACTTCAACGGAGACGGCCACCTCGATATTGCGACCGGCAACTTCGGCGACGGCAACATTTCCGTCTTGCTTCAGACGGCAACTGTGAGAAGGCACTAAGTGGCCTTTGCAGCGTCCACTGAGCGGCCGGCATCCGCATTGGGTGCCGGCCGTTTGTGTTTTCATTACTTGAAATTCTGGTTGATCCAGTCCGAGTAGCGATACTTCAACTGATACAGCGCCCAGGCGGCCTGCACGGTAGTATGTCCCTGGTCTTCCTGGGTCAGGCTGAACTCGAAGACGCCGCGGCACCAGCCATACCAGCAATAGTTCCACGTGCCATCAGGATTCTGCCGGTCAAGAATGCGTTCAATCCAGCGCTTCTTCACCAGTTGAGGCTGTCCGGCAGCCAGCAGGAACGCGCTGCGCTGCGGATAGGAGTCGCTCACCCGGAAGTCCCAGTAGGCGTCATTCGCCACGCCTTGGGTGACGGGAATGATGGCAGCGTCCAGCCTTGGCGAGGGTCCGTTGTAATGGCGGAAGTAATCCAGTGCGATGAGTTGCAGATGCAGCCGTTTTCCCCAGCTATACATGGTTGGGGAAAACATGTTGGCCTGCTCGTCCGCAGACAGGGCCACGCGATCGGGAGCGGTGCCGTAGGTAAACCACTTGTCTTGCCAGCTTAACGTGTCCACATAGGAAGCGCTAAGCGTCGGCAGGGGCACGCTGGCATCGGCCCAATGAGCGTAATACCACGTAACCGGATGGCCGGGAATCTTCACTCGCGGACTGGCGAGATACGAAGCGATGAAGTCCTTCAGCCGGGGATCGCCCGACATTTCCGCCATGTCGCCAATCATGAACATCAGCGGCGGGTTACCCTGGATGTCCGGCTGCTGCACGATCCACTGCGTCGAGGTGTCGATGGCGTGGTCCAGCTGCGCATTGAACTCGGCCCGCGAAGTCCTGGTGGAAGGAATAGTTATTGTTGACTACCGCGAACACCACCAGGACCACCAGCACGACGAATGCGATGACCGCCCACGTGAAAAGCCGGCGGACGAGTGACTTCTTTTGCGTTTCAGGAGCGGGAGCGATGTCAGGAGTCGATGCCATGTAGTAGGTTGCCTCGATGCGCAATCATCGTAACCGGGAAACTTGGACTAAGTCTGGCTTTGAAGGGGCGCGGCTTGAGCCGCGCCGTAACGGGCCCTCTATTTTCTGTCATCACGAGCCGACTTCAGGCCGCGAGGGACTGCTTCTTTCGGTTCAGCAAAACTGTAAAGCCGTGCCGTCCTATGCACCACTTCTGACGAACTGGCCTTTAGCCGATCTTGCTTTGCTCGCAACTCCGGTGTCGGCCTCAACCATCATGCGAACCAAACCCTCGAAATCAACTTCGGGCGTCCAGCTCAAGTCGCGCCGCGCCAAAGTTGCATCCCCACGCAAATCGTGAATTTCTCCCGTACGGAACAGCTTGGGATCGACTTCCACGTACTCGTTCACCACATCGGCAACCTCGGCCTTGGGCGGAATCAGGTCCAGGCAATGCAGCACCTCGACCACAAATTCATACACGCTGTGCGACTCGCCGGTGGCAATCACGTAATCCAGGTGCTTTTCCTGTTGCAGCATGGCGTGCATAGCGCGAACGTAGTCGCCGGCAAAACCCCAGTCGCGACGCGCCTGCATATTGCCCAGCTTGAGCTTGTTCTTCTTGCCATGCGCCCAGTCGGCTGCCGCCAGAGTGATCTTGCGGGTCACCATCTCCGGCCCGCGGCGTGGCGACTCGTGATTGAACAGGATGCCGCCCACCACAAAAATCCCGCGCGCGCGATAGACGCTGCACAAATTGTGCGCGGCGGTCTTGGAAACACCGTAGGGTGACGTGGGACGCAGCGGCGTCTCTTCATTCCGCAATCCGTTCAGGTTGCCGTACATCTCCGAGCTGGAGGCCTGGTAGACACGCGTCTCGGGCTTCAGACGCTCCACCATATTCAACAGCCGGGCAAGTCCTCCCACATTGATGTCGAAGGTCTCGGCGGGAAGATGCCAACTGGTCGGCACAAAAACCTGGCCGGCAAGGTTATAGACCTCATCCGGCATTGCCTTGGTAAAAGCAACCTCCAACGAAACGGGATCGCGCATGTCGGCGTAGAGAAGCTCGATTTTGTCCTCAACGCCGTGCAGAAAGCGCATGGTATCGGTCTCGCGCCGCACCAGGCCATAAACTTTGTAACCGAGATCGAGCAGATATTCGGCGAGATAACTGCCGTCCTGACCCGAAACCCCCGTGATGAGAGCTGTTTTCATAGAAAGTTCATTCCCCCGTAAGCCATAGTCGTCGCACTTCCGATGGATCGCCTAAAGGTACTGCGGTGGCTTATTGCGAATCAATTAAGAATACCGCACCGGGCACCAAGCCGCTGGAGAGTGCTATCGCCCGCCGCGGCCCAACAGCAGAATCTTGATGGTCGAGAACATGATGAACAGGTCGAGCCCGAACGATACGTTCTTGATATAGAACAAGTCGTAGGCCAGTTTCTCGCGGTTGTCTTCCAACGTGGCGTTGTAGCCGCGATTGATCTGCGCCCATCCCGTGGCGCCCGGCTTCACCAGCCAGCGCTCCCGGTAGAACGGGATCTGCGCGGCGCACTCCTCTTCCTGCTCGGGAACGAATGGCCGCGGACCGACGAAGGCCATGTCTCCTTTGACGATGTTGAACAACTGCGGCAACTCATCCACGCGCGTACGGCGCAGCCACTTACCCACGCGTGTAACCCGCGGATCGCTGTGCTCGGCCGGAGTCAGCTTGATCTTGTCCGATCCCTCGAACATCGACCTGAACTTGTAAACCGTAAACAGCTTTCCGTTCTCGCCTACGCGCTTTTGCCGGAAGATTGCCGGTCCCTTCGAGCTAAGGCGAACGGCGATGGCGGCCAGCAGCATGATGGGCGAGGTGATCAGAATGGCCAGGCTGCCCATCAACAGCGAAACGATTCGTTTGTACAGGCGCAGCCCGGCGCGGACATGAAACCCAGAAGAAAATATCAGCCAGCTTAGCCGCACCGACTCCAGCGGAATCTTCCCCGTAATACTCTCGTAGTACTCCGGACCATCCTGGATGTAGACGCCTTTGGTCTTCAGCTTCAGCAGCTGGTCCACCCGCAGCTTGCCGCGGCGGTCGCCCATGGTCACAACTACGCGCCGGACATTGCGCTGCTCCACCACGTCCTGCAAATCGTCCTCGTCGAAGCGGGGGACACCGGCGGCAGTTTCCGTGCTGCTGCCTACGAATCCGACCACGCGCACGCCCAACTCGGAGCGGCTGGCAATCTCTTCCATCAAAGGCACGGCCAGGGGACCGTCGCCATAGAGGATGGCGCGCTCAGAGAAGCGAGCGGAGCGGTTCAGAACGAAGAAGAGCTTGCGCCAGGCGGGAACCGTAACGCCAACGATGGCGACGCCCAACCACAGCGTCCCGCCCACCAGGCTGATTTCAGGGAAGGCGTAGTAGAGCACCGACAGGGCCACGAACGCGCAGCCCAGAACTCCGACCAGGCGGGTGACGACCTCGCGCCGGTTGGACAGCACGATAGAGTCGTACAGGTCAAAGTAGTACATCAGCAGAACAAAGATGCCAACGACCAGGCCGATTCGTCCAAAGCCATTTTCGTACAGCAGATAGATGTTGGCATCCATCGCTGTTCCCGCCCAAAACACCACCGACACCGTGAAGGCCAATGTGACAAGTAAGGCTTCAGTCACCGTCAGCAACAGTGTGCGGGTGGGGAAGTAGGCGTTAAACAAACGAATCATGCCGAAGCCGCTTTGACCTGGTCCGCTTCTCGCTTGGCTTGCTTCTTGGCTTCCTTGGCTTGTTTCTTGGCTTCCTTGGCGTCCTTTTTGGCGTCTTTCTTCGACTTGCCGGAGGAGTTGTATTCGCCGTAGTAGCGGTCGTAGTCGACGTTCAACATGGAGGCCTGGTTAAAGACCACGCCCAGAAGCTTGGACTTGTCGAGGGTTGCAATCGCCTTGTTCAGGACCTTCTTGCGGGTATAGCCATCGCGGACAACCACCAGAACGCCATCGCAGAGGCGGGCGATCGAGGTTGAGTCGGCCATGGGCAGCAGCGGTGTGGCATCCAGCAGCACCCAGTCGAAGCCCGCCGAGACACTCTCCAGCATCTTGGCGAAGCGGTCAGACTCCAGCAGAGGCAGCGGCTCTTCCATGGGATGACCGGCAGCCAGCACCCATACCGGCGAGTCTCCGATCCGGTAGAGAGAATCTGCCAACGCGAGCTTCCCCTCGCTCCACTCGGAAATCCCCAGCAACGGCGTATTGGACAACAGCGGAGTAATGCTGGGCCGGCGCAGGTCGGCTTCGACCAGCAGCACCCGTTCGCCGGAACGCCGAGCCAGGGTCAAGGCGAGATTGGAAGCCACCACCGACTTGCCCTCGTCGACCACCGAGCTGGTAATCAGCAGCTTGTGCAGGTTGCGCTTGCGCCGCATGTGCGCCAGGCGGGTAGCCAGCACGCGGAACATCTCGGCGCCCGTGCTGTCCGGGTCCGTCATCGTCACCAGGCGCTGTTCCGGAGTAGGCATGGGGCGCAGAACACGCTGGGCGGGCACGTTCAACCAACTCCCATCCGCCAGCTCGGCTGGGGCCGGGGACACTCCCGACACTTCCTCTGCAACCGCCGCTACACCAGCAGCAGCTTCCGGCTGATCTGTAACCAAAGGCGAGGCACTGGGATTGGGATTTTCACCTTGGGACCTCTGTAACGCTTCGTACACTCGACTCATGGGCTAGACTCTCCTGATTGCAGTAGTTGGCAATGTCTTATTTTTATTGGCTTCCAAGTGTCTGGTTATCCATGCTCCGCACCATGCGGAACAGGGAGCGCAGCAGACTCGCATTATTTTCCGCACCGGCGGCCGCAGCCAGTGGAACTTCCTCGGGCAAGGCTGGGCTGATAAGCCGGAAATCGGTGGCCACGTCGGTAATCATGTCGGCGGTCACCGGACGCTGTTCATGGGCAAAAGCGCTGACCATGGAATTCTCGCAAAGCAGATTAATAATGCGAGGAATGCCGCGCGAATATTCGAAAATCTTGTCCATCGCTTCCTCGGAGAAGACCGGTGGCTCCGGCGCGGCTCCGGCGCGCTCCAGGCGCGACAAAACGTAAGCGTGGGTTTGCGACTCGTCCAGAGGCTGCAACTGGCAGCGCAGGGAAACGCGTTGCTTCAACTGCCGCAGCTCGGGAGAGTCCAGCACGATCTCCAGCTCCGGCTGGCCCATCAATACAATCTGCAAAAGCTTCTGTTGCGAGGTTTCCAGGTTGGTCAACAGCCGGATCTCCTCCAGCAATTCCGCCCGCAGGGCTTGCGCCTCATCCACCACCAGGGCAGTAATCAGGCCGCGAGCATGGCGCTGGATGAGGAAGCGGTTCAGATCGAGCAGCATCTCGGTTTTGGTGCGTCCCGAGTAGGGCAGCCCAAAGTCCGCCATGATGTACTGGAAGAACTCCACCACCGGCAGCAGCGGGTTGAAGACGTAGCCGAAGGCGATATTGTTCTTACGCAGCTCCGAGAGCAGGCATCGGACCAACAGCGTCTTGCCCGTGCCCACTTCGCCGGTGATCACAATGAAGCCCTTTCTCCGGCCAACTCCATAATGCAAGTTGGCCAGAGCTTCGTTGTGCCTGGGCGTCGGATGATAAAAATATGGATCGGGGCTGATCTCAAACGGATTGCGCGTCAACCCGAAGAATTGTTTATACATTCACTATCCCCAGTAATAGGCGTAGGCGACGCCTGACGGAAGCACGATCAACACCAATATGGTAGCGATCAAGGCCAGCCGCGGCACCCAGCGGGCGCGGCGAAGCTCCTTGGCCGTCGAAAGCGCCGGTATCTCTACCAGGATGGGCAGGTTGACCGCCGCGTTCAGGGCCTGCTCGCCGCGGATCCGGTCATCCAGGAATTCCACTCCGAATCCGCACAAGATTGCCAGCGCGAATCCGGCGCCAATGGCCGCCAAGGAAAACTTGAAGCGGTCAGGAAAGTTTGGCTTGTCGGGAAGGCTGGGCGGATCGATGACGCGGAACTGCGCGCCCTGTTGCTGCCTCTCCAAACTGGTAGCCAGGGCCGACTCCGTTTTCTTGGCCAGCAAGTCCTGATATTGCTTTTTCAAATTGCCGAAGTCGCGCATCATGTCGGTCATCTGCGCTTCCACTGCCGGAGTGCCGTTCAAGCGAGCCTGGTATACCTGGGCGGCCTGCTCCGCGCGCTGTATCTGCTGCGTGGCCTGGTCCATCTCCATCTTGTTGAGCCTCATCTGGGTACGCAGCTGCAACATGGCGTTGCTCTGCTGTATCGCCTGGGGCGTCGAGTTGTCGGACTCCATGTTGTCGCGGGCTTCCGCCGCCATGTCCTTCTTCAGCTTTTCCAGCGACGCGATGGTTTCCTTCAACTTCTTCACGTCGGGATGGTCGTCGGTATACCTGGCTTCCATGGCGGCGAGATTGGTTCGCGCAGTGTCGAGTTGCGAATCAATGCTGGCCGGAGCCATCGCGGAATCGCTCATATTCTGATACTGGCTCTGCAGCGAGTTCAGATAGGTCTGCTGCTGCATGGCTCGTTCGCGGGCGGCTTGCCCGGCCTGCATCTGCTGCTGCAGTCCCTGCAGGATGCGGATATTGCTGTCCAGCTGCGACGGCAGCGACCCGTCGTGCTCCGCCTCAAAGGCCCGCAGTTTGGCTTCCTCATCCGCCAGGGTCTGCCCCACTGCCCTTACCTGCGAGTCCAGGAAGAGCGTCGTCGCTTCCGACTGCTCCTGACTGGCGCGCACATTCTCGTCCACAAAGAACGAAGTGAGAGCGATGGTCACCTTCTGGGCGACGTCGGCGGTGGGCGCCTTATAAGAAACCTTAAAGGCCACGATCTCCATCTTGCCGGAGGTTTGCGCCTCGCTCTTGATCAGGTCCATCTTGATGTCGTCGCGCATCTTCACAACCTGGTCGTCCGGCGAGCTCGCGTAACCCGGGTACAGGTTGAAGCGCTGGATGAGGTTGAGCAGGCGGGTGCGGCTTTCCACCTGCGTGCTCATGCTTTGCACGCGGTCCGCCAGGTCCACTTGCACGTTGGGCTCGACCAGGTTGCTGGGCACCTTGGGCGGTTCCACCAGGACCGTGCTCTCCGAGATGTAGGTGGTCGGCAAGAACCACGCGGAAGCGAAAACAATCAGCCATCCGAAGAAGAGTGGTCCTAAGATCCACCACTTGCGACGGAGCACAATCGCCCAATATTCGTCAAAGCCTTGCCCTGTTTTTTGGTCGTCAAATTCCTGCGCCATAATTCACCGTCCCAGAGAATGATTCCAGGCATACTGAACCGTCACCCCTATACCGCTCGTGAGAACGGAGGTGGGCAGCCCCAGATCGCCATAGTAGTTTTGGTCTTGATGGATGATCGCATAGTAGGCATTGAGGTTCCAGGCGTTGTTGATCTGGCGGGCAAAGGTCACCGTCCCCTGAAGCCCACGCAGATAACTCGGCCCCCCGCCAATATCCGATACCGAGAGACTGTTCATGTACAAGGCCCCGGCCGCGAAGCTCCACTTGCGGGTCAGAAGCCGGTTATAAGTCGCCACCGCCTGGTAGTAATGGACGGCGCCAAACAAGCCCCCGCCATTCGTAATGCTGTGGCTGTATTGCAATCCAAAGGAATTACCGCGCGGGGCGGCCCAACTGAAGGTGGCGCCCTCGGCGACGTTCAAGTAACTGTTGTGCACCACTTCCACCAGGCACCCATAAGGAAGGCAATACACCGGCACAATATCTTTCGTGCCTGTCAGCTCCGGCCCTACCCATCCGGAAATCGACATCCGGGGGCTGACTTTGTAGGTGCCATAGACCTGGAACATTTGCACCCCGGCACGCGATTGCCCGTGCCCGAAATCCATGGCGGTAAAAATGTATCCCACCCCGCCGCTGAGCCTGGGATTGAACAGGTGCTGGTAAAACGCTCCGCCAGAGTAGGTGGTCGAATTCCATAGCGAGCCCGGATTAAATCCAGTAGTGGGCCCAGAGAAACCCCGGAGGTAGTGCTGGAAGCTTTCGCCACCGTAAAAATCGACGCTATCGTGGGATCCCAACACGTAGGTTAGGTCGGCCGTTCCCTGATTCTGTTCCACTACCGTCTGCGGAAAGTACGTAACCGGATTGGGATTGTTCGGCGTCGGCGCGGTCAGAAAAGTAAAGAAAGGCTGGAATGGATCGTCCGAGTAGAAGTAACTGTCCTTGACGCGGAACTGCCAGCGCTTGGCCAACGCCCAAATGAGGTGCACATTAGCGGCTTGGTTCAGGTTGGTATAGGTGGAATAAACTGACCCCGTAGTCGAGCTGAAACCGCCGTTATAACCCAGGGACCACATAAACGTCGGCCGGGCCTGCACCAGATTGATACCACCGTTGAGCAAGCTCAGGTTGTCCCAGTATGCCGGCGAATAACCCAGGTACCCTCCCGAGATATATTGGGCCACCTCGCCCGCCGAAAAGGTAATGGTGGCGCCGGTATGCGAGACGGTGTCGCCGAACAAACTCATGGCCGGCAGCTTTTCGGGATGGGAGAACGTGGCCTGCGGGCCTCCCAAACCCGACGACGTGTCGTCGCCCGTCATGCCGCCCTGTCCTGATGTATCCTGCGCGCCGTTTTGCGACGTATCTTGCGACGTATCCGATGATCCGTTTTGCGAGGAGCTATCCGGCCAGGCGCTCTGGGCTGGGGTTGGGGGCCCATTCTGCGGGGACGCATCGGGCCAGCCGTTCTGCCCTGGATCCGGCGTTTGCGAAGGACTCGGAGTAGCGGGTTGCGACGGATTCGACGTGCCGTTTTGCGTTTGCGACGTGTCCGGGGTGCTGCTTTGCCCGATGGAAGAACCGGCCTGCTGCGGAACGGTCGAGGTGCTGGCACCCGAATCCGTGGAACCGCTCTGCGACCAGGCCAGCGGTGCGCACAGCAGCGCGACTGCGGCCAGCATCGGTCTTAGTTGCCGTTTCATCTCATCCTCCCGGTCGCCCTCAACGAACCCGACGCTTACGGCACCACGATGGTGTCGCGAGGCTCGACCATGATGTTCTGCGACATGTTCTGACCCTTGATCACCTGTTTGTAGTTAAAGTGAATCTTCTGCTCCGTACCATCGGGAGCGGTGCGTAAAATATAAATCTTCTTTTGCTTGGCGAAATCGCGGAAACCGCCGCTCAGCGCGATGGCGTCCAAAATCGTTAGTGGCCGGGTAAGGGGGAAATATCCCGGCTTGTAAACCTGACCCATGATGTTGAAGCTGAGGCTGTTCACAGCGCCCACCATCACCACCACCTGGGGATCGGACATCTCCTTCGATAACGCGGTCGTGATCTGCGCCTGCAGTTGGACCGGAGTCAAGCCTGTAGCCTTCATCTCGCCGATCAGCGGCAGCGTGATCATTCCATCGGGGCGCACCCCAACATTCTTGGAGAGTTCGCCCTCTTTCCATACGTTGATCTCCAACACATCACCGACGCCGATAACGTAAGTGTCCGGGCGAACGTTGGCTACGTGCGAATGGGGAGAGCCCGCGGCCGGCAGCGTTGTGGTCTTGGCTACGTCGTTTCCGCTGTTCCCGCCGGAGCTGTCAGGAATGACCGGCTGCGCCGCCGCCGGCGCCGTCGTGGGATTGGACCCCTGCTGCCCAGCATTGTCCTGTCCATATGCCGCCAGCGCCCACAGCCCAAGCAGCAGGCTTGCCGTCACTATGAAAATTCGTTTCCCCAAAGTCTGTTGCTCCAAATACATCTCTCACCTCGGTGGTTTACTCGGTTCCGTCTTCTTCGTGTTTTGTGGTGGTACTGGAACGCCGTTGCGGAATTCCAACTTCTTTCAGTTTGTATAGTAAGGCGCGGTAGCTGATGTCTAACGAGCGCGCCGCTTTCTTGCGGTTCCAGTTGTTGGCATGCAGTGCATTCAGGATAATACGAGCCTCCAGTTTGCGCACCGTCTGCCGGGTCAGTTTCTTCAGCGACACCGGACCCTCCAGCACCAGTGTGTCCACCGCATCGCGCTCATTGGGCTCCAGCAGTTCGCTCAAAATCACATCTTCCGTGCCCATTACCACATAGCGCTTGACCAGGTTCTCCAACTGCCGGATATTGCCCGGCCAGGAGTAGCGCTGCATCTTGGCCATCAACGCCGGCCGCACCATCACCACCCGCCCGTTTAACTTCTCGTTGTAGTACTGCAGCAGGTAATCGCAGATAATCGGCAAATCCACCGCTCGTTCCCGCAAAGGCGGCAAGTGGATGGTCATGGTCGCGATTCGGTAAAACAAATCGGGACGGAAGTTGCCCTGCTCAATCTCCTCATGCAGTTCGCGGTTGGTGGAGCAAACCACCCGCACCTCCACTTTCTTGTCTTCCTGGGCGCCAATCCGGCTGAACTGCCCGTCTTGCAACAGCTGCAGAAGCTTGGCCTGCAGCATGGCGTCCAGCTCGGCAATTTCATCCAGAAACAACGTGCCACGATGCGCCATTTCCACTCTACCCGGTTTTGGGTTGAAGGCGCCGGTAAATGCGCCGCGCTCATAGCCGAACAGTTCGCTTTCGAGAAGCGTTCCCGGAATGGCAGGACAATTCACCTTCACAAAGGGACCCGCAGCCCAAGGCGAGTAAAGGTGCAACAAGCGGGCAACGATGTCCTTGCCCGTGCCGCTTTCTCCGCTGACCAGCACGGACAAATTGGAGGCAGCAACTCGCTCCAGCTTTTGGCGAACGTCGCGCATGGCAGGCGTTTGCCCGAAGATCACGGGCTCGGGGGGAGCTGTTGTACCGTGATCGCACTCTCGTTATTCGAGCCCGCCAGAAGTGGCATTCTCGGTTCCCACGCATTCCAGTTAGGAGTCGGCATGCTAATGATTTGCATTTATTGCGCCAAGTTCCTGCACATTGCAATAAAATGCGCATATTCATCGTAAGCTATTGTTAATATTATGTATTATCTTCTGCTTGGAGGGTCAATCAACCTGTCGATAAGGATTAGAAGCGAATTATTTTGCGTCTAAAGTGTGCAAATGTTTTCACTCAGAGGAAGTGAGTTTCCCAACCGGGCGGGACTTGCCGACTTCCAGTCCCGTCGGCTGATCCAATAGCGGTTCATGGAACTGAAGTCCCAGCAGAAAGTACTGCCGGTCAGCCGTGCATCGCAGTACGGTGGCACGCAATAGGGATACAGAGCGAGGCAGCTGCGCCTTGTTGACCAAAGCGACGGGAATTTCAAGCGTGATTTCGGTTCCGGGATCCAGATACCGCCGAGTCGCCAACAAAACGCCACCGGCAGAGAGATTCAGAGCTGTGGCGAACTCCAGAAATTCTTCGCCGTTCGAGTTCTTCCCCCGTACGAAAAACGGGATAGAAATAGGCAACCGGTCCCAACCGCGGCGCTCGGCAACGGATACGCTTCGACGCAAAGGCCAGCTCCTACATTACAAGCGTATGACGCACATCGATAACCAAATGTCCGAGTTCAGTCAACCGGTTTGCTTTGTTGGGCATAGAGCCAATTCGCGTAGAACATGCCGAGCTGCACATTGCAATCTATTGCGCTAGAGCGGAAGAGGAATGCCTGCTAAAGGTCAAAATGGTGCCGGAAAAGGAAACCAAATTACCACTTTGTCCAAGAATTAATCAGTTTGGCATTGACAATACATGGGTTTGCGGTAAGATCATTTCTCCCCCTGTAGAGTGTTCCCACTCTATCTCCCGAGGATTTCGTAACTCACTAAACTTAAGGCCGACTTTTGTCGAGAATATGCCTGTACAGCACAGATCGGGGAGCCATCCTGGGGACGCCGCGGACTTGCCTTCGCCTCCCGGGTTTCGGAAGGGGGTTATCCCCATGCCGTCAGCAAAGATGTCGCCGGTAAAGCCCACGTCCGAGCCGGTTAGCCACGAGCATTGCAGCTGCTGCCGCGATGCCCTGGCCTCCGCAGCCCATGAACTGAAGACGCCGCTGGCGATCATGGCCGGGTATCTGCACCTCTTACTGTCGGAAAAACTCGGCCCGTTGAGTCCTCGCCAGATGGAAGTTCTGTCCGAAATGCAGGCCAATGGCGCGCGTCTGTCCAATTTCATTCAGAACCTGCTGACCTACACCGCCCTCAAGGTTGACCGTCTCGAGTTGCAGTACGAGGTGGGCGACATTAACGGCTGCATTCGCGAGATCGCCGAGGTCTGGTCGCAGCGCTTTCAGGAAAAGGCCATCGCCTTCTACTTTCTCCCCAACGACAAACTCGAGCCGTTTCCATTCGATTACTACAAAATTCAGCACGTCGTTTCCAACCTGCTCGACAACGCCATGAAGTACACTCCGGCGTCCGGGACGGTGTGGCTGCATGTGGAACCATACTTTTGGGAGCGGCGGACCGTAGCCCGGCCGCCAACCGTGGAGCGCCGCCGCCAGCGCGTGAATGCACCCAATTGCTGCCGCATTTCCGTCGCCGACACCGGTCCGGGCATCGCGCCCGAGTTTCAGCAGGAGATCTTTGACGAGTATTTTCGCTTGGTTCCTCAGGGCATGCGCGCCGAAGGTCACGGCCTCGGTCTCGCCATTGCCCGCCGCCTGGTGCAGTCGGCTGGCGGAAAAATCTGGGTCGAGAGCGAGCCGGGCACGGGCAGCAAGTTTTCTTTTCTCTTATTGCTGAACCCTCCCCCCCAACGCCTTGCGGAGGAGCAATGAGCACTTCCCACATTTTGGTGGTGGACGACGAGCCTAGCATGCTGCGGTATCTGCAGACGGTTCTGGAGTTGGATTCCTATCGCGTCTCCACCGCGTCCAACGGGTTGGAGGCCGTCGATAAGGTCGAACGCGACAGCCCCGATCTGGTACTGCTCGACATGGTGATGCCCGGCGCCGATGGCTTGGAGACGCTGCAACGTATTCGTGAAGCCCGTCCTTCCACCAAGGTCGTCATGTTGTCTTGTGTGCGCGACACCCGGAAAGTTGCTCAGGCAATGCGGCTGGGCGCGCAAGACTATCTTTCCAAGCCCGTCCAGAAGGAAGAAATGGACGAGGTCTTGCGTTTCTGCCTGGAGAATACGGATCCTGCCGCGCCCGGTGCGGGCGATGCTATCGAAGTCGGTGAGGGCGTGTATTTCTTCTCGGCTACTCCGCTGATGCGCCAGCTTCGAGGCCAGGCCATGCAAGTGGCCAAATTCGATTTTCCCGTACTACTACTTGGCGAAAGCGGCACCGGCAAGGAAGTCCTGGCACGGCTGATCCACAAGTATTCCGACCGCGCTCATCGCACTTTCCTCAAAGTCAATTGTGCCGCCGTTCCCAGCGAGTTGCTGGAAAGCGAGCTCTTCGGCTACGAGCCCGGCGCCTTCACCGGCGCCAACAAAGCCAAGCCCGGCAAGTTCGAGCTCTGCAACAAGGGCACCTTGCTGCTCGACGAAATCGGCGAAATGTCGCCTGCGCTGCAGGCCAAGCTGCTGCAAGTTCTGCAGGACGGCCAATTCTCCCGTCTGGGCGGACGCGTCACTGTGCAAGTCGATGTCCGCGTTCTGGCCGCCACCAACATCAACATGCCGCAGGCCATCGCCCAGAAGACCTTCCGCGAGGATCTCTACTACCGCCTCAACAGCTTTGTGCTGCGCATGCCTTCGCTGCGGGAGCGTCGCGAAGAGATTCCCATGATCCTGCGGCACTTCATGATCCAGCTTGCCGATAAGTATGCCTGCGCGCCGCTCAGCGTCTCTCAGCGATTGGTGGAGGCCTGCGAAACCTATTCCTGGCCGGGAAACATTCGCGAGCTGGAAAACTTCGTGAAGCGCTTCCTGGTGCTGGGCGACGAGTCTGCCGCCATCGGCGAGTTGCAGAGACGACCAGATCCTGACGCGCAGAACGCGGCCTCCGCTTCAGCCGACGAAAAACGGACGCAGCAGCAGCCGGATCTGAAGGAAATGGTCCGCAACCTCAAGAATGGCGCGGAAAGCGAAGTGATTGCCCAGGTGCTGGAAGAGACTGCCTGGAATCGCAAGCGCGCCGCCACCAAGCTCAACATCAGCTACAAAGCTCTGCTCTACAAAATCCGCCAATACGACATTCGTCCTCGCCACGCCGGATAAGAACAAGCAGTTGTCGGTTGTCAGTTGTCGGTTCTCAGTTGTCAGTTCTCACATGCTGGTTGCTGGTTGTCAGCTGTCAGTTTTCGGCGGGTGTCATCCTGAGCGAGCGCAGCGAGTCGAAGGACCCCTATTAACTGTGTCATCCTGAGCGGAGCGTCCACTTGCTTTTTCCGACCCGCGCGTCTCGCGGGTCGGGCGGACGCGCAGTCGAAGGACCTGCTGTTCGCGCGGACCCGAAGGACTATCTCCTCAACGAATCGAAGCTCCCCCGAACTCTGTCATCCTGAGCGAGCACGCCCGACTTTGGCGCGCGAGTCGAAGGACCCCTATTTGACGCGGCCCTTTGTGTCTCCGCTCGGATCGGCCGCCAGCGCCCGACGGGACAGAATGATAGCCCAGCGCTTCAGCGCTACGACGGCACTGCCCGCGCAAACCTACGTTGGATCGTGCCACCCGCCGATATCCGCCGCCAATTCGCGCGAGTCCGGAGGGCCCCACGTACCCGGCTCGTACAATTCCGTCGGGCAACAGTCGCCAAGAATCGGTTCGACGATCGCCCACGCTGCTTCCACCGCGTCCTGCCGCACGAAGAGCATCGGATCGCCCCTCATCGCGTCGCTCAGCAGCCGCTGATAGGCATCCATCTCGTCGTTGCTGGTGTACTTCACCGCCGACAGCTCCACCGGCATAGGCACCAGCAGCGGGCCGGGCCGCTTTACGCGGGCGCCCAGGCTCAGCTCGATGTCCGGCCCCAGGCGAAAGCGGAGGTAGTTTCTGCCATCGCCGCCCATCTTGCTCAGTGGAGCCTTGCGCAGCTTCACGAAAACCTCGGTCGCAGTGACCGGCAGGCGCTTGCCGGCGCGAATCAGAAATGGCACGCCCGCCCAGCGCCAGGAGTCGACCTCCAGCCGCAGAGCCGCGAACGTCTCCACATCCGAATGCGGCGACACTCCGGACTCGCTGCGATAGCCATCGAATTGGCCGCGCACGATGTTTGCCGGACTCAGCGGCGGAATTGTGCGGAAGATCTTCACCTGCTCGTCACGCACCGAATCGACATACATGGTCGTCGGCGGTTCCATCGCCAGGAATGCGACCACCTGCAGCATGTGGTTCTGCACCACGTCGCGAATGGCGCCGGCTTCCTCGTAAAATTTTCCGCGACCCTCAACCCCGAACTTCTCGGCCATCGTGATCTGCACGCTTTGCACGTAGTTGCGGTTCCAGATCGGCTCCAGAAAGCTGTTGGCGAAGCGGAAGATCAGCAGGTTTTCCACCGCTTCCTTGCCCAGATAGTGATCGATGCGATAGATGTTCTCCTCAGGAAATGCCAGGTGCAGCGTCTCATTGAGCTTGCGCGCCGAAACCAGATCGCGCCCGAACGGCTTCTCCAGAATCACGCGCGCATTCTTCGCGCAGCTTGATTTGGCCAGGCCCTGCACCACCACCGGAAACATGCTGGGAGGAATCGCCAGGTAATGCGTGGGGCACTGAGCGTCACCCAGCAGGCCGCGTAACGCCGCGTAGGTCTTGTCGTCCCGGTAGTCGCCGTCAACGTAGCTGAGCAGCTCACACAGTCTCTGAAACGCCTCATCATCCACGCCCCCGCCATGCTTGGTAATGCTGTCGCGAGCGCGTTCCCGCAACTGCTCGATGGTCCAGCCAGACTTGGCCACTCCGATCACCGGCACATCGAGGGTGCCCTGCCGCACCATGCTCTGCAGCGCGGGAAAAATTTTCTTATAGGCCAGGTCGCCCGTGGCGCCAAAAAAAACGAAAGCATCGGAGTGCGCTAGCATCGATCCTCTTTCTATGGCAACAAACAACGTTGCCGTTTCAACTTCTCGGGTCAACCAGCAATCCGCCGAATCAGTGTATCCGGCAAGCGGCTGAAGCGGTAGTCGCAGGCGTCTCCGCTGGATAAATAACTCGTGAATACCCGCATCGTCGTGACCGTCGCACCGACCGTTGTGGCCTGATTGGTTGGCTTCGCGCCTCCTGTACCATAGAACCCACAGCGATGGATTCTCCCAGCCTCATCCCAAACACCAGCGAACGCGTTCTGGAATTCGATCTGTTCCGGCAACTTCTGGCCATCTACACCGCGTCGCCTCTTGGACATGAGCGGGTGATGCAGCTCACGCCTTCGGGTGACCATCAGTGGATCGAGCGCCAGCAGCAGCTCACCGAAGAGTTGCGCGGATACTTGCGGACCGGAGGGCGTTTTGACTTCCACGGTCTGCTCGATCCTTCGCAGTTGATCGACAAGGCACGCATCACCGGAGCCGCGCTGGAGATCGTCGAGATTCGTGACTTGCTCCTGCTCGCCGACCGTGCCGCTGAGTGGCGCGAGATCGCACTTCATCCCGCGGCGGCGATTCAGAACAAGTGGCAAGCGGTCCACGAGCTTTCCGAAGGCATTGCCGATTTCACCCTCCTGCTGCGTCACTTCCGCAACAAGATCCTGCCTGACGGCACTCTGGACGACCGCGCCTCGTCCGAACTGGCGCGCGTCCGGCGCGAGATCGAGAAGCAGAAGCGCACGATCCAGGAGTCGCTGCGCGCCTATCTGCGGCGGCTTTCCGAGGGCGGAGCGGTGCAGGAAGAACTGGTCACCATTCGCGGGGAACGCTTCGTCATCCCGGTGAAGATGGAGCAGCGCCGGCGCGTGCAGGGCGTCGCCCATGGCGCGTCGTCCAGCGGACAGACAGTGTTTATCGAGCCGCTGGAGACCATCGAGCAGAACAACGATCTTGTTCGCTTGCTGGAAGAGGAGCAGGCGGAAATCCATCGCATCCTGCTCGATATGACTGCCCGCCTGGGCGAACGTGCCGATGAACTGGCCCACGCAGTGAATGTGCTGTCGGAGCTGGAGTTGCAGTTTGCCAAAGCCCGCTTCGCCGAGGATTACAACTGTGTTGCGGTGAAGCTGCTGGCGGGTGCCCCACCCATCCCATCTGTTGGGATGAGTGGGACCTCAGGTGACGCGCTCATCCTGCGCAACGCGCGCCATCCTCTGCTGGAACGTACGCTGAAGGCTCGCGGAGTTGCGGTTGTCCCGCTCACCGTCGAACTCGACAGCCAACATCGCCAGCTCATCATCAGCGGCCCTAACACCGGCGGCAAAACGGTAGCGCTGAAAACCGTGGGACTGCTGGCACTGATGGCGCAATCCGGCATTCCGATTCCAGCGGACCGCGCCGAGTTGCCCATCTTCGACGCCGTCTTTGCCGATATCGGCGACTACCAGTCGATCGAGCAGAACCTGTCGACGTTTTCCGCCCACGTCACCAACATCGATTTCATCTCGCATCGCGCTACCGCGCAATCGCTGGTGCTGCTTGACGAGCTAGGCTCGGCCACCGATCCCGAAGAAGGCGCGGCACTGGCGGTTGCCATCGCCGACTACTTTCGCCGCGCCTCTTGTCTCAGCATCATCTCCACCCACCACACCGCGCTCAAGGTCTACGCCGCCAACACTCCCGGCGTGATGAATGCCGCAGTCGGCTTCGACGAAAACACTTTCGCGCCTACCTTCGAATTGCGTGTCGGAGTGCCGGGCGCATCGGCCGGCATCAACATCGCGCACAAGTTGGGACTGAACCCCCACATTGTGGGAGACGCCCGCCAGCGCATGAGTTCGCAGGCGCAGGATGTCTCGCGCTTTCTGGACCGCTTGCACAGCGAACTGCGGCAACTGGATTCCGAGCGTACCGAGCTTCGCGCCCGCGAGCAGGAAGTGACACGCCAGCGCAATCATCTTGAGCTTGAGGGCCGCAAGGAGCAGAAGGAAAAGCTTCGCGAGTTGGAGAAAAAGCTGGAAAGCGTGCTGCGTGACTTCGAGTATCGCGCCCGCGAGACGGTGAATGCGGTGCAGGACCGCGCCCAGGCGCTCAAGCTGTCCAAAGATGCCGAGCGCCGTATCGCCAAGATGCGCCGCGAATTCCGCGAGCAGTTCGATTCAACCGTGGTTGCGCACAGCACCGGTGCCGATACCGGCGACCCTGACGCGCAGCAGCACGTGGTGAAACACGTTTCGGTTGGCGACACCGTGCGCCTCAAGTCGCTGGGCCGCGATGGGAAGGTGCTGCGCTACTTCGACGAGGACAGTTTCGAGGTCGCGGTCGGGCCGATGAAGATGAAGGTGGCGCGCGACGATTTCGCCAGCGTGGTGGCCCGTGCCGACAGCAATCCGGTGGCGTCGGCGCGCGCGCGCGGCATCAATGTGTCTCTGGCGCGCGAAGACGAGAGCGTGCCCACCGAAATCAACGTCATCGGCCAGACCGTGGACGAGGCCACGCAGGCGGTGGAGAAGTTCGTCGATCGCGCCTTCCTGGCGGGCGCGATTCGACTCCGTGTCGTCCACGGCAGCGGAATGGGAATCCTCCGCAAAGCGCTGCGGCAATATCTGAAAACTCATCCTCACGTCGCCAACGTCAGCGAGCCTCCGCAGAACGAGGGCGGCGGCGGCGCGACGGTGGTTGACCTGAGGACGTAGGGATGCCGCTTTTCGCCTTTCTTGCAACGCCGCGCACAGCCCTCTAGACTTGTTAATCAATGGGCAAGCTTGGACAAACCGTCAGGGGCTACTTCTGGTGGACGTACCCGCGCGGCAATGTCCACTACGACGTGATGGTCACCCTGATCCTGGCGTTCATCTTTCTCGCTCCCATCTGGATCAACTTTCGCGACAAACCAGTCGAGCGATCGCCGCATCAGACTGAGCTCATCGTGCAGCAGGAAGGTGATGGATTCCTGTACAAGGTGGATGCATCAGCGGTGAAGCCGGGCACCGATACCGAGATTCGCGAGTCGCTCCTGCACATCATTGAGCCGATCGCCGGCTACGTTACCATTGACCGCTATCAGGCTGTCCGCGACGGCAACCACAACATCTACAAGGTTTGGGTGCATCGTTGAGCCAAAAGCATCGCGCAAGCAACCTCGCATCCGAATTCGGTTTCCATCTTCGGCAAGTGAAAATATGAACAAGTTAATGATTACCGTGGTGAGCTGGTTTGTTTTCTGCGGCGTGGTTGTGGTCCAGGCCCAGAATCTGGAGTCGGTGCTCGACTCCATGGACAAGGCTGCCGCCGGCTTTCACAACGCCCAGTGTGATTTTGTGGCCGACTCCTATCAGAAGGTGGTCGACGAGCACGATTTGCAGAAGGGTACCATGTACTTTCGCCGTCAGGGCGACGGCATGGAAATGGCTGCCGATTTTACTTCTCCCGACAAGAAATATGTTTTATTCAGCAACGGCACGGTCAGCTACTACCAGCCTTCCATCGACCAGGTCACGGAGTACAGCGCCGGCAAGAACAAAGCTGCATTCGAAAGTTTTCTGGTCCTGGGATTCGGCGGACGGGGCCATGACCTGACCAACTCGTACGACGTTACTTACGGTGGGACCGAGCAGGTTGAAGGCGTCAATGCCGCCAAACTTGTCCTGACGCCCAAGTCGCCGCGCGTGCGCAACATGTTTCAGGCGATTACTCTGTGGATCGATCCCGCGCGTGGGGTGACGGTGCAACAGCGCTTTGACGAGCCTTCAGGCGACTACCGCGTCACCAAGTACAGCAACATCCAGATCAATCACAAGATCTCCGGCGACGTTTTCAAGCTGAAGACCACGAGCCACACCAAGGTAGTGAGACCGAACGGGTGAAAAGAAGCAATCAGCAATTAGCAAGACTAGCTCTCATTTGGGCAATAACCTAATTGACACACTGACGTAGTCGATCTGGATTGTGGTCTACGCGGAGTACGCAGCAGAAGCTGACTGCTGATTGCTGACTGCTAATTGCTGCTTCACTTCTGGGGCTGCGAGCTGTCCTTCATCTGTCCCGAGTTCTTGATGAAGGCAACCGTCTTCCAGATATCGTCGTCGCTCAGCACTCCATCCCAACCAGGCATGCCGGTGTGGCGAATCCCGTACTTAATCACATAGAACAGGTTGCCATCGGGATCGTCGGGGATGTGGGTCATAAGCTGCGGCACAGAAGGATAGAATTTCCTGTGCATCGGCGATTCAGGTTCTTTCAAGTTGCCATGACAAAACGCGCAGTTCTTGTCGTAGGTCATGGAACCATCCATCACGTTCTGCGTAGTGGGCTGGAACGGATTCTCTTGCTTAGAAGCGTGATCGTCGACCCACTCGTCCACAGTTTTGTTGGCCGTACGCCGTTCGAATGTGCTGGGAGTGGGGCCCACGGCACGCGTATCGTAATGCCCGGTGGTCATGTAAAAATAACCTCCGCCAAGAAGCACAACCAGCGTGATAACGACTCCCAAGATGAATCCGCGCATGTCTCTCCTTGCAAAAAGTAGTTGAAGCCACAGCCAGAGAATCCATCATCCTACTACGGACGCCGCCAACGACGCGCGCGCTTCAGTACCTGCGCAGCCGGCGCGCTTCGCGCACCACGTCCTCCACCCGCGGAAGATAGACTTCTTCGAGCGGCGGCGAGAACGGCACCGGACTGTCGGCGGATGCGATGCGCACAATCGGAGCATCCAGCGAGTCGAAGCACTCCTCGTTGATGATGGCCGCCACTTCACCGGCAATACCGCCCGTCTTGGTATCTTCATGCAGCACGATGGCGCGGTTCGTCTTCTCCACCGTCTGGCGAATGGCGTCGCGATCCAGCGGCAGCACGGTCCGCAGATCAACAACTTCCAGCTCGATGCCGTCTTTGGCCAGAATGTCAGCAGCCTCAAGCGCGATATAGACCATCGCGGCGTAGGTGATGACGCTGACGTCGCCGCCTTCGCGAACCACGCGCGCTTTGCCGATCGGCACCGTGTAATCCTCTGCCGGCAATTCTTCCTTGATGCGCCGGTACAGAAATTTGTGTTCGAAGAACAGCACCGGATTGTTGTCGCGAATGGCCGACTTGATGAGTCCCTTCGCGTCATACGCGCTGGCCGGGCAGATCACCTTCAGTCCCGGCGTATGGGTGAAGTACGTCTCGGGATTCTGCGAATGGAACGGCCCGCCGTGCACGCCGCCGCCCGATGGGCCGCGCACCACCACGGGCACCGGCGCGCCCCAGCGAAAATGCGCCTTCGCCAACATATTCGTGATTTGGTTGAAGGCGCAGCTGATGAAGTCCATGAACTGGAATTCGGCAACCGGACGCAGGCCGGTAAGCGCTGCGCCAAAGCTGGCATTGATGATCGCCATCTCCGAGATGGGCGTGTCCACCACGCGCTCGGGACCGAAGCGGTCAATCAGTCCGTCGGTGACCTTGAATGCGCCGCCGTAAATCCCAATGTCCTCGCCAATGCAGAAGACCGCGGGATCGCGCTCCATCTCTTCCCAGATGCCCTGCCGGATCGCTTCCAGATAAGTGATTGCTGCCATGAATGTTTGTGCCGTCCTCGCAAGGATTCTAAATGAGCAGGCGGATGTGACAATATGACCATCGGGCTGCCCATTGCCAACCGGGAATCCTGAGGCCATTGGATGGTGGGTATCGCAGATTCTGCGGAATTCGTGGCGAACAGAAGCCTGCAACTGCTACCATCGGCGACATGACACCGGAAGAATTGAAACAGCGCCTGGACGCCGGCGATGACCTGTTCGTGCTCGACGTCCGCGATCCTCACGAATATCAGATCTGCAACCTCGGCGGACATCTCATTCCGCTGAACGACCTGCCCAAGCGCGTCGGCGAACTGGACCCCTCGCGCGAGGTTGTCGTCCACTGCAAGATGGGCGGCCGCAGCGCCAAAGCCGTCGACTTCCTAAAGCAGGCTGGATTCGCCAGAGTGCACAACCTGGCCGGCGGCATCAACGCCTGGTCCGAGCGTGTCGATCCCAAAGTGCCTAAGTATTGAAAGCGCTTTTCAGCCTCTCGAGTAGCGAAAAATTTCTGTGGCACAGGCAATGCAGTTGGCGCAGCAACACTGCCGTCCCGCCGTGCGGGACGACTTAGCTTAGCCCAGGACAAAGTCCTGGGTAGGCTATTTCATTAGAGGCTTGTAGTCCCGGCAGGGACCTATCCGAACACAAATCGTGGGTCATACTCTGCACCCGATTTTTTCAGCAGCGTCATGAACTCCTGCTCGAAGCTCCATCTGCGACGGTGCTCGGCTTGTGTGCCGATATAATCGGCTACCGTGATGCGCAACACGCCACCGCGTGCGGTCCCTGCCGGGACATTCTCCCCTTAAATGTTCAGGCTACCCAGGACGTTGTCCTGGGCTAAAGACTGAGTCGTCCCGCCATGCGGGACGGCGGCGTTTGCGCCTTCGAACACGCTGCCGAACAAGCGATGAGCAGCACTTCGTCGTCGTGCCGCGCACGAAGTTGACTGCCGCCAATGCAGGGACAAGTCTGTCGATAAATCCCCATAGCGCAGGTATCAGGCGGCCAAGATCGAACTCAAACTGCTACACCTGGCATCTTGTCCTGCCGTCACCTTTCCCCCAAGGCAATGGCCCATCAGGGCTGTTCCATCTGCCACTTACGGGGCGCACGGCCGGGCCGCACCGCATGTTAAAATCGCCTCTGGGTTTCTGCGCGAGAGAAGCACATTTTGATTGAAATAGCGCCGTCCATTCTGTCGGCCGATTTCGCCCGCCTGGCTGAGGATGCCAACGCTGCGGTGCGAGGTGGCGCCACCCTGCTCCATGTTGATGTGATGGACGGCCACTTTGTGCCCAACATAACCATCGGGCCGCCGGTCGTCGCGTCGCTGCGCAAGGCTGTGGATGTTCCTCTCGACTGCCACCTGATGATCGAGAATCCCGACGAGTACATTCCCGCCTTCGCCGATGCGGGCGCCAATTGGGTTACGATCCATCAGGAAGCCTGCATTCATTTGAATCGGAGCCTGGAGCTGATTCGCAGCCACGGCATGCGGCCGGGCGTTGCCATCAATCCGGCCACTCCCGTCCAGACCCTGGGCGAGGTGCTGGACATTGTGGACCATGTACTGGTGATGTCGGTGAATCCCGGCTTCGGCGGTCAGAGGTTCATTCCCGGCACGCTGGAAAAAGTTCGCAAGTTGGCGACGATGCGCAATGCCAAGGGCGTGGACTTTCGCATTGAGATGGACGGGGGCATCGATCTGGAAACGATTGGCGCTGCCGCGCGCGCGGGAACGGAGATTTTCGTGGCCGGCAGCCATGTCTTCGGAAAGGGCGATCCGGCACGCAATGTGGAGGCCCTGCTGAAAGCAGCGCAGGAAGCTGTATTGCAGCGCGCCTGATTCGGTCAGTAATAATTCTGCCGGCCAGCGTCATTCATGGGCTTGCCGGGTTATTAGGGTAGGTTCCCAGAGGTGGTCAGGATGTTTCGTCGTGTACTCATAACGGTCATGGTGGGATCAATGGTGCCGTTGTGCTCCATGGCCCAGAGCACTGGCGCCCAGGCTCAGACCAACAGTGGCACTTCAACTCAGAGCACGGGCAGTGCGAGCCCAGCTACTCCGAGCGCCACTAGTCCGAGTTCGAGCCCGAGCACCAGCACTGCTCATCCCCAGCACTCCAGCAGCAGGAAAAGGAAGAGCAAGAAAGCCCAGAATCCGATTGCCAACGTCGACTCCAAGCAGCCCGACAAGGTCTTGTTTGATCGCGCTGAAGATGCGATCAAGCACGGGAAGTATGATGTCGCGCGCCTCAGCCTGCAGACGCTCATCAACACTTACCCGGATTCGGAGTACATCGCCCGCGCCAAGCTTGCCATCGGCGATTCCTGGTACGACGAAGGCGGCTCAGCCGCAATGGCGCAGGCTGAGAGCGAGTACAAGGATTTCATCACCTTCTTCCCCAACATGCCGGAAGCTGCCGAAGCGCAGATGAAGATCGCGAACATCCATTACAAAGAGATGGAGAAGGCCGATCGCGATCCCACCCATGCCCGCCGCGCCGAAGAAGAATATCGCCAGATGATCCTGCAGTTTCCCGACAGTCCGCTGGTGCCGGAAGCCAAACAGCGGCTGCTCGAAGTGCAGGAGGTCCTGGCGGAAAGAGAGTATCTGATCGGGCACTTCTACTACGTGCGGGAATCCTACCCGGCCGCTATTGCACGCTTGAAGTCGGTAGCCGACACCTATCCTCTGTTTAGCGGAGCCGACGATGCGCTGTTCGAGTTGGGCAGCTCTTACGAAAGAGAAATAGAAGTCATCCGCCGATCGAGGCTGCCCGAAGCTGCAAAAGGCAAGCTCATCAAGCAATACACCGACGGAGCGGTGGCCGCCTACGACCGCATTCTTACGCGATACCCTCTGGAAGAACGGGCCGGCGAAGCCAGGAAGCGTCTGGAGGCACTGAAACAGCCAGTCCCCAAGGCTACGCCGCAGGAAGTGGCACAGGACAAAGCGGAAATCGCCAGCCGCGGCTCGCTGGGGCACGTTGGCAAGGTCATGGAGAACTTCCACCGCGGGCCTGATGTGTCAGAGGCGGCCAAGGTTGGCGAGCCCACGCTGGTGGATCCGCAGCAGGCCAGCGCGCCCGATATCGTTCGTTCCGCTAACGCCAGCGTAAGCAGTATCCTGGCCGGCGCGGGTGTGGGCAATCACGTTGCAGTTGAGCGGATAAGTGACGGCACAGCGCCGGCGGCGAACGCACCTGTCCCGCGTTCCGATGCCACGCCGGGCACAACAACGCCGGCACCGGGCACGGCTGCATCCGCTGGCGACGGAACGGCACCGGCCGGCACGGAGATGAAAAACGATTTAGCTCCCGCCGCCGACAGTGGTCCGGCGACACCTCTGCCACCGACACAAGTAAACGATCTGGCGAATTCAAACAGCGGCAGCGGCTCGACGCCGGCAGCGGCGGCGGCCAGCAGTTCGGCGCAGCAAGCGCCTCCTGCTAACTCGGCTACGGAAAGCTCGTCGAAGAAAAAGAAGAAGAAGCATCTGCTTGTATTCTGAGCCTGATTGCACGTCGATTACCGTTGTGTTAAGCTCATTGTTTGTCCCGGCTGGCAGGGAGAATTATGCCTGGTTCGCTCCGCTTGCGGCGGAAGTCGTACCACGCAAGCTGGCGTAGCTCAGCTGGTAGAGCATCTGATTTGTAATCAGAGGGTCGGGGGTTCAAGTCCCTTCGCCAGCTCCATGATCGTAACCTTGAGCGCGCCGCAAGGCGTAGCAGGAGCAAGCCAAACGAGACGCGCAGCTCTCCTAGAGAACTGATTCCAGCAGCAGCTTCCCAATCGTAGACGCGCGAAAGTATGGTCGTGCGGCTGTTGCGGAGTTTTGCCGGGTGCGCGGAGCGACGCGTTTGGCCTCGCGTTCTTTGATAGCAGGGACTGGCGATTCCGGGCTCGGCATCCGGCTCTCAAGCCTCGGTCGGCGGAGGGGCCCATGCTCGGTCGAACTGGGGTGGTGGAATGTGCACAGGTGGCCGAGTGGTTAATGGCAGCAGACTGTAAATCTGCCGCTCCTTGCGAGCTACGGAGGTTCGAATCCTCCCCTGTGCACCAGCTTTCCGATGGTGAATGTTTGGTGTGGGATGAATCGGTTGTTCGTGGCGTTCGCTGTGTACGCAGTGCTGGCAGCCTTGGCGTGGACAACGCTCAGCGATCCGAAGTTTAAGTTTGCAACGTTGGCGATCCTGGCGATGTTCGCCGTTCGCACCTGGACCTGGAGCAAGAAGCAGGAGCGCGAGCACCGGGAGCATCAAGACGATATGAGCTGCGAGCCGCGAGCTTCCAGCCCTGAGTCGAACCGCGAAGTCGACGTTTAGGGTCTGAGTGAGAATTGAGTTTAGTTTTCGGCGGTGAAGTAAGCGGCCCGAAGATCGAGCGCCGAAGGCGCGGCGTCATGATAGCCCAGCACGCAGCGAAGCGGAGTGCTGGGTGGGACGCAAATAGAAGCAGGAGTCCCGTGGGGACGGCACCGGGTTAGGCGGGAGTAACTTGAGCCGTTTTGCGGGGCGTGAGCGCAGCGGGAGCCCGGCAGGCGAAATCCCGAGCAACGCGAGGGATCTCGAAGAACAGTTCAGGCGGGAGTAACTCAGTGGTAGAGTCACAGCCTTCCAAGTTGAGGCGATTGGCAGGCGTTTGAGCCTGCCGCCGAAATCCCGAGCGCAGCCGAGGGACCTCTTGGGTGGCATTGAGTTAGGCGGGAGTAACTCAGTGGTAGAGTCACAGCCTTCCAAGCTGTTGGTCGCGGGTTCGATTCCCGTCTCCCGCTCCAGAGTTTGTTGTGAGGCTGTATCAGTTGCAGGCTGATGTAGCTCAGTTGGTAGAGCACTCCCTTGGTAAGGGAGAGGTCATCGGTTCAATCCCGATCATCAGCTCCAGATTTTAGCCGCGGTTGCGGCCAGAAGAAGAGTGACGCTCGCCAGTGCGGGCAGATTGGCTTTTCGATTCGTGAGCACTCCGATGGAACAGCAGTCAGTCGAGCGGGTTCCGTTCCGGCAGGCTAGCCTTGCGATCGAAAAGCTGGACGAGTTTGAGCAGTTTCGTTCTGCGCTGGGAAGGATCTTTGCGGCGAATGCGGTCGAGAGCTTTTTGCGGCTATTACAGCGCAAGGGCGTTCCCATAAGAGACTTCGACCGCGTCCTGCGTGAGCAGTTGCTGGAGAAGTCGGATGCGGCGCTGGCGAGAAGCGGCAAAACGGCGCAACAGTTGTACAACGCGCTGGCCGTGGCCGATCAGGCCCAGATTCGCGAGTTTTATTTGACAGCGCTGGAGGCAGTGGATCTGGCTCTGCGCGAAAAGTACAAGAAACTTTATCGGTATTACTAGGGACAAGAACTATGGCGAAAGAGAAATTTGATCGCAGCAAGCCGCACGTAAACGTTGGCACCATCGGGCACATCGATCATGGCAAGACCACGTTGACGGCGGCCATCACCAAGGTTTTGCAGAAGCACAACCCTAAGATCGTGTTCCGCAGCTTCGACTCGATCGACAACGCGCCGGAAGAAAAAGCCCGCGGCATAACCATTGCCACCGCGCACGTGGAATACGAGACGGCCAATCGGCACTACGCCCACGTGGATTGTCCCGGCCACGCCGACTACATCAAGAACATGATTACCGGCGCGGCGCAGATGGACGGCGCCATCCTGGTGGTCGCGGCCACCGACGGCCCCATGCCGCAGACCAAGGAGCACGTGCTGCTGGCGCGTCAGGTCGGCGTACCTTACGTGCTGGTGTTTCTCAACAAGTGCGACGCGGTGGAAGATCCCGAGCTGATCGATCTGGTCGAGATGGAAGTTCGCGAACTGCTGAGCAAGTACCAGTTTCCGGGCGACGATGTGCCGGTAATTCGCGGCTCGGCGCTGGGTGCGCTGAATGGCGAAGCGCAGTGGGAAGCCAAGATTGACGAGCTGATGGAGGCCGTCGACAAGAATGTACCGCTGCCGGCGCGCGACATCGACAAGCCGTTCCTGATGCCGATTGAAGACATCTTCTCGATTCAGGGACGCGGCACGGTGGTGACGGGCCGCATCGAGCGCGGCAAGGTGAAGGTGGGCGAAGATGTCGAGATCGTCGGCTTCCGCGAGACGCGCAAGACGGTGGTGACGGGCGTGGAGATGTTCAAGAAGCAGTTGGACGAAGGCATGGCGGGCGACAATGCCGGCCTGCTGCTGCGCGGCACGGCGAAGGAAGACGTGGAGCGCGGCATGGTGCTGGCGAAGCCGGGCTCGATCACGCCGCACACCAAGTTCAAAGGCGAAGTGTACGTGTTGTCGAAGGAAGAAGGCGGGCGGCACACCCCGTTCTTCAAGGGCTACCGGCCGCAGTTCTACTTCCGCACGACAGACGTGACGGGCGTAGCGACCTTGCCGGCGGGCACGGAGATGGTGATGCCGGGCGACAACGTCAGCCTGGAGATTGAGCTAATCACGCCGGTGGCGATGGAAAAGGGTTTGCGGTTCGCGATCCGCGAAGGCGGACGCACCGTGGGCGCCGGTACCATCACCGAGATTATTGCGTAACGGCAGCAATTAGCAATTAGCCGTTAGCAATTAGCCAACACGATGCTGATCTTCGGGATTCGTGGTTGGTCGGCGGGAAGCAGCTTGCGTTCGCGTGGAAGCTGGAACGCCGATGTGCCAGCCCGAAGGGCGGAACGGAAGTTAGCCCAGGGCGTGAGCCCTGGGTAGGACGGCCCTGAGATCCGAGCCCCGTAGGGGCGGCAGAAGCTAGCCCAGCGCTTCAGCGCCGGGTAGGCGAAATAAGAGGATCTGAGTCCCATAGGGACGACAGGAATTTTTCGGCGGACAAAGGGTTGCCTCGCTGATTTCCGCGCTTGGACGCGGACAAGGCTTCGCGGCGCCAAGCTGCGAAGTAAACGAAAAGGAAGAGTTCAATGCCTCGAGAGATTGTTACGTTGCAGTGCGGTGATTGCAAGAATCGCAATTACTCCACCACCAAGAACAAGAAGACCACGACGGGCCGGCTGGAATTCAATAAGTTCTGCCGCAAGTGCCGCAAGCACACGTCGCATAAAGAAGTGAAATAGCTTTCAGCCGTCGGCTATCAGCTGTCAGTCAAGGAACGCTGAGCGCAAGCGGCAAGGCATGGGCAAGATCCGCAGTGGCTGAAGGCCGACGGCTGATGGCTGACAGCTAAAAACAGGGGCGTAAGCTCAACGGTTAAACTGTCGGTCTCCAAAACCGAACTTGGGGGTTCGAATCCCTCCGCCCCTGCCAGTTTTGGAAAAGGCATTTGCAGTGGCGCACCGAGCGCCGGAAAAAAGGTAGCAGATGGCGAAGTCAGCAGCAATCGAGAGCGTTGGCGAAGGCAAACTGGGCACGCTGAAGGCGTGGCCGCAGCGTGTGAAGAGCTTTTACAACGACGTGCGCACCGAGATGCGCAAGGTCACGGTCCCTAACCGCAAGGAAGTGCAGGGCACGACGACGGTAGTCATCATCACCGTTTTCTTGTTCGGTCTTTATTTCTGGTTGGTGGACACGATCCTTGGCAGGACGCTCGACCATTTTCTGAAGAGTCTGACGAGCCGCTAGTGCGCGGAAACATGACAGAACAAGAAGCCAAATCGGAGACCAACGCCGCCCAGCCTGAAGCGGACGTCGCGGCCGAGCAGCCTGGCGCGGACGCGGCGGCTGTGTCGGAAACCGGGCTCACCAGCCCGCAGAACCCGAATATGAAGTGGTACATCATCCACACCTATTCGGGATTCGAGCGCAAGGTGAAGGAGTCCATCGAGTCGCGCGTGCGCGCTTACCCTGAGCTTGAGCAAAGGATTGGCCGCGTGCTGATTCCCACCGAGTCGGTTACCGAAGTTCGCGGCGGCAAGAAGTACACCAGCGAGCGCATGTTCTATCCCGGCTACGTGCTGGTGGAGATGGACATGGACGACAACGTGTGGCACGTCGTCAAGGGAACGCCGCGCGTGACCGGATTTGTCGGCACCGGGCAGCAGCCCACGCCGCTGTCGGATGAAGAAGTTCAGCAGATCGTCTACCGTGTGGCCGACAGCAAGGAAAAGCCGAAGCTCAAGGTCAAGTTCGAAAAGAACGAGTCGGTGCGCATCAGCGAAGGACCGTTCGCCAGCTTCACCGGCGTGGTCGACGAGGTCAACGAAGATCGCGAGACCTTGAAGGTGATGGTCACCATCTTCGGACGCTCGACTCCGGTGGAGCTGGGCTTCGGGCAGGTGGAAAAAGTTATTACGTAGGAAATGTCATGGGCACGTTTTCGGCGAAAGTTCGTATATGGAATCCGGAGCGGCCTGAGACGGTAGAGGAATTGGATCTGTTTGTCGACACCGGCGCAGCCTACAGCTGGATCTCAAGGGCGCGTCTGGAGCGGATGGGTCTGACGGCCACTCGTCGAATGCCTTTCCGCACCATTGAGGGCCGGATTCTGGATCGCGACCTGGCGGTTGTTTATGTTGCAAGTGACGACCGCTCGGTGCCCGACATTGTCGTTATGGCGGAAGCGGGCGAAATGGAAGTTGTCGGCGCTCACAGTCTGGAAGGATTGGGACTGGCCGCTGATCCGGTGCAGAAAAGATTGGTTCCGACCGTGATGTTGGCATTAGGTTCGACGAATTCATAACGGATGCGGGCTTTGGCCCGAGTGAAGAGAAGACATGGCAAAGAAGATTACTGGTTCGGTGAAGTTGCAGATTGCTGCGGGCAAGGCCACTCCGGCCCCGCCGGTTGGTCCGGCGCTGGGGCAGGCGCAGATCAACATCATGGAGTTCTGCAAGCAGTTCAACGCCAAGACGAGCGCCAAGGAACTCGATGGCCTGATTATCCCGGTGGTGGTCAGCGTATACAGCGACCGCACCTTCAGCTTCATCACCAAGACTCCGCCGGCGGCGATCCTGTTGAAGCGAGCTGCGGGTGTGGCCAAGGGTTCGGGCACGCCCAACAAAGATAAGGTCGGCAAGGTCACGGAGAAGCAGGTGCTGGAGATCGCCAAGCAGAAGATGCCTGACCTGAATGCGGCTTCGGTGGAAGCGGCAGTGAAGAGCGTGAAGGGCACCGCGCGGTCCATGGGGATTGACGTAACGGCGTAAGAAGGCAGCAATTAGCAGCTAGCAATTAGCAATTAGCTTTCTGCTTTTGGTCGCACTTCACGACCGGCTTGGAGTGACTTGTAGGCATGAGAGCGGGAGCCGCAGGAGAATAGAGCGCTGAAGGCGCGAAAGAGGATAGCCCAGCGCTTCAGCGGCTGGGTAGGAATAGCCCAGACAGGCCTGAGTCCCTTTAGGGACGCCAGATTTTTGTAAATCCCACAATGTGGGATGGAGTCGCAAGCACCACGGCCTTTCAGCAGTAACGACTGGCGGTGGGAGATGAGGAGCACATGAAAAAATCCGGAAAGAACATCGAGAAGGCGCGGGCCGCCGTAGAAGCGAAGTCGTATCCGCTTCAGGAAGCCGTGCCTCTTCTGCAAAAAGTGAAGTACGCCAAGTTCGACGAGACGGTCGACTTGACGATGCGCCTGGGAGTCGATCCCAAGCACGCCGATCAGATGGTCCGCGGCACCGTCGTTCTGCCGCATGGGCTGGGCAAGTCGAAGAAGGTGCTGGTGATCGCCAGCGGCGAGAAGGTGCGCGAGGCGGAAGCCGCGGGCGCTGACATCGTCGGCGGCGAGGACATGGTGGAGAAGATCCAGAAGGAAAACTGGACCGACTTCGATGCCGTGATCGCGACCCCCGACATGATGAAGTCGGTTGGCCGGTTGGGCAAAGTGCTCGGACCGCGCGGCCTGATGCCGAATCCGAAGACCGGGACGGTGACCTTCGACGTTGCCGCTGCCGTGAAGGAAACCAAGGCCGGCAAAGTGGAATTCCGTACCGACAAGACCGCCCTGGTGCATGTGCCCGTAGGCAAGATTTCGTTCGAACCAAAGATGCTGGTGGAGAACGCGGCCACGGTGATCACCAGTGTGATCAAGGCGAAGCCGACTGTGGCGAAGGGCAAGTACATCAAGGGATGCTATCTCAGCTCGACGATGGGACCGGGTGTCTCCATCGACACGTCGGCTGTGGAAGCGGCCGCGCGCGCCTAAGACCGCAGATCCCTCCGCTCGGACTAAAGTCCTCGGTCGGGATGACAAAAGAAGGCTGTAACGGGCGTGCCTGACGGTGCGCCCCTTCAAAGAATTTTGGCTGCGGCAGTTGAGCGCAGCGATAAGGATCAGAAAATGGCCGTTAGCAGAGCAAAGAAGATTGAACAGGTAGAGCAGCTCGCCAAGGAACTGCATGACGCGAGCCACGCCATCGTTGGCACCTTTGCCAAGTTGACCGTGGAGAAGGACTTCGAACTCCGCAAAGCAGTCCGGAGTGCAGGCGCACGCTACCGCGTGGTGAAGAACACGTTGGCCGAGCGTGCGGCGGAGGGTACTTCGGTCGCCGATGCCATGAAGGGCCTCGCGGGTGTGACCTCGATTGCCTACACCAGCGGCGACCCGGTCGCTCTGGCCAAGGTGCTCAGCAAGTACGCCAAGGACCATCCGGAGTACAGCTTCAAGGCCGGCATCGTCGACGGCCGCGTTATTGCCGTCAAGGACATCGACGCGCTGGCCAGCATGCCGTCGAAGGAAGAAATCTACTCCAAGCTGCTGTTCCTGATGAATGCTCCGGCGCAGCGCCTGGTGACGGTGGTGAATGCGATTGGCCGCGACCTGGCCGTCGTGATCAACCAGGGCGTGGAGAAAAACAAGTTTGGCGGAGCGGCGGACGTGCCGCCGGCAGCCGAGCCTGCCATGGCAGAAGCGCAGGCGTAGAGTTTGAGTCCCACCCTTTCGAAAACCGCGAATGAGTGGGGCACCCGCAGGCGTAGGGCTTTGGTAGAGCTGGCCTTAAGGCCAGCGTGGGTACTGGTCGACAGTTTCCCTTCGGCGAACGAGATCTCCGATCTCCTTCGCCGAAGAAGAGAATTTGAAAATCGCGGGACGCGGCGCTAAAGCGCCGCTCTACCCGAAATAGGTTTGGGAGCGCGAAAGCGTTTCCGGAGAGATTGAGTTATCCGTTGTGAGGGGTGCTTCCTGAGCGGGTCTGGCGCGCAGGTGACACATTGGAAACCTCAAGACGGTAATGAAATCAACATAACGAATAACGAACAGGTGGACTAAAGACATGGCGGATCTACAGCAGTTGGAAGAATCAATCGTAGGCTTGTCGTTGTTGGATGCGGCGGCCCTGGTGAAGAAATTGGAAGAGCGTCTTGGCGTCTCGGCGGCGGCTGCGGCCCCGGTGATGATGGCGGGCGCAGGCGGCGGAGCAGCAGCGGCCGCGGCTCCGGCGGAAGAGAAGACGGAGTTCACGGTCGTTCTCACCGGCGTGGGCGCCAACAAGATCAACGTGATCAAGGCTGTCCGCGAAGTCACCAGCCTGGGCTTGAAGGAAGCCAAGGACCTGGTGGACGGCGCACCCAAGCCCATCAAAGAGGGCGTGAACAAGGAAGAAGCCGAGAGCATCAAGAAGAAGTTCACCGAGGCGGGCGCAACCGTCGAGGTGAAGTAAATTTCCCGCCCCGTTCCGTGGAAGGCACGGGGCAACGCACTCCGGGCGCGCTGACCGGAGTTTCTGGCGGCTGCAGCCTGCGCAATCTAGTCGGGGTCCCCGGCAAGTCCCGATTTTGGACTTGTTGGGGTGACTGGGCGAGGCGGCGGCTACGTTCTTCTCCATGGCGGAGCGGTCTTGGGGAAGCGCGATGAAGCCGAGGAAGCAAGCGGTTCTCTCAGCGGGAGGGCCGCGGAATTCCCGGACATCGTTGAGCGCTGGAATCCTTTCGAGAATTCCAGCATCAAAACAGGTTACGGCGGGCGGCTAGCTTGGCCGGCAATCGTGTCAGCTCAGACATGACGGCAGGCTGGACGAAGACAAGGCCTGAAGATACTGGCGCGGGAAGTTAACAACATCGCGGCACGAAATGTGCCGAAGTCCCAGGCCAATTGGTTATGGGATTGCTCGACGCCTCAAGCGGCGCTCACGGGGGAGTTTGTCTCCGCGAGCGCAGGCGTGTTTTTGCATGTAGCAGCACCAGGTCCTGCTTTTTTCTCAACCTCTCAGTGTGCGACGGTGGTGCCTTTCCTGTCGTACATCCGCAATTCAGTTTGCAAGGCCAACGCGAGCGAGCCTGCGACAAGCCCGGAGCTTGTTGCGCACTCCGCGAAAACGGCCGGTAACGATTAGGAGCTTTATACATGGCGCAACAGAAAACTGCCAACCGAAATCGGTTTGATTTCTCCAAAATTCCAGCGACCATCCAGATTCCCAACCTCATCGAGGTGCAGAAGCGTTCCTACGACCGCTTTCTGCAAATGGACTCGCTGCCGAGCGAGCGCGATGATGCCGGACTGCAGGCGGTATTTCAGTCGGTATTTCCCATCACCGACTTCCGCAACGTCTCGCAGCTGGACTTCGTCGAGTACGCCATCGGCAACTGGGAATGCAAGTGCGGTCACCTCAAGGGGCTGAACCATCTGCGCACCACGTGCCGTAATTGCGGCGCGACGGTGAAGACCGACCCGTTCCACTTGGGCGACGTGCTGTGCACCAAGTGCGGCACCTACAACGCCAATACGCCCGATTTCTGCAACAAGTGCGGCGATCCCGTGGGATTGCAGCTGAAGTATGACGTGGCCGAGTGCGAAGAGCGCGGCATGACCTACTCCGCGCCTCTGAAGGTCACCATGCGGCTCACCATCTACGACAAGGACCCGGAGACCGGCAACCGCTCCATCCGCGACATGAAGGAGCAGGAAGTCTTCTTCGGCGATATTCCGTTGATGACGGCCAACGGCACCTTCATCATCAACGGCACCGAGCGTGTGATCGTCAGCCAGTTGCACCGTTCGCCCGGCGTCTTTTTCGAGACCGCGAACAACCGCACCTACTTCCTGGGCAAGATCATTCCCTACCGCGGCTCGTGGGTGGAATTCGAGTACGACCAGAAGAACGTGCTGTACGTGCGCATCGATCGCAAGCGCAAGTTCCTGGGAACCATTTTTCTGCGTGCGCTGGGTCTGCGTTCGGACGAGGAGATCCTTCGCACTTTCTACACTGTCGATCGCATTGCGATTCGCGACAAGAGCCTTTACTGGACGCTGGAGCCGGGATCGGACAAGCCAACCAATCTACTGGGCATGAAGCTGGTCCACAAGATTGCGACCAAGGGCGGCGAAGAGATCGTGCACTCTGGCCGCAAAGTTACGCCGGCGGTGATGAAGGAAATCCAGAAGCACCGCATCTCCGAGATCGAAGCTGACCTCACCGATTTGGAAGGCGCATTCGTCGCGGCTGACGTTATCGACATCAACACCGGCGAGATCCTGCTGGAAGCGAATTCCGAGCTTACCGCCGACAAGCTGGCAAAGATGATGGACGCTGGGATTGCCGAACTTCACGTCTTCTTCCCCGAGCGCGATGACGTGGGCACCGTGATCAGCGCGACCTTGCGCCGCGACTCGGTGAAGCAACCGCAGGAAGCCCTGATCGAGATTTATCGCAAGCTGCGTCCGGGCGATCCGCCGACGCTGGACACCGCGACGTCGCTCTTCCACGGCATGTTCTTCGATCCGCGCAAGTACGACTTCTCCCGCGTGGGACGCTTGAAGTTCAACATCAAGCTGTTCGAGAGCGAAGATGCCACCAACCTGGACCATCGCACGCTGGAGCCGGAGGATTTTTACGGAACGATTCGTTACCTGCTGAAGTTGCGCAAGAACATCGGCTCGGTGGACGACATCGATCACCTGGGCAACCGCCGCGTGCGCGCGGTGGGTGAACTACTGGAGAACCAGTTCCGCATCGGCCTGGTCCGCATGGAGCGCGCCATCAAGGAAAAGATGAGCGTGTATCAGGAAATGTCGACGGCGATGCCGCACGACCTGGTCAACGCCAAGCCGGTGATGGCTGCCATCCGGGAGTTCTTCGGCTCGTCGCAGTTGTCGCAGTTCATGGACCAGACGAATCCGTTGTCGGAAATTACCCACAAGCGCCGCTTGTCCGCGCTGGGGCCGGGCGGGTTGTCGCGCGAGCGCGCCGGATTCGAAGTTCGCGACGTTCACCCGACTCACTACGGACGCATCTGCCCGATTGAGACGCCGGAAGGCCCGAACATCGGCCTGATCTCGTCCTTGAGCTGCTATGCCCGGATCAACGACTACGGCTTCATCGAGTCGCCGTATCGCAAAGTGAAGAACGGCCGCGTGCTGGACTTCATCAGCGTAGTGAATGCCGGCGACAGCGATTACCGCGTCGGCGATCACCTGGAAAAACCCGAGGCGCTGAAGGCCAATGCCGAACTGAAGGAACGCCGCAAGAAGCTGATCGACTTCGAGCCGTTTTCGTTTTACCTGTCGGCGTGGGAGGAAGACCGTCACGTCATCGCGCAGGCCAATGCCGAGATCGACGACAAGGGCCGCATTGTTGCGGAACTGGTCAACGCTCGCAAGGCCGGCAACTTCGTGCTGGTGAATCGCGAAGAGGTTGACTACATCGACGTCAGCCCGAAGCAGCTGGTGTCGGTGGCTGCATCGCTGGTGCCTTTCCTGGAGCACGACGATGCCAACCGCGCTTTGATGGGCGCGAACATGCAGCGTCAGTCGGTGCCATTGCTGCGGGCGCAAGCGCCGCTGGTGGGCACGGGAATGGAAGGCGTCACGGCACGCGATTCCGGCGCGGTGGTGCTGGCTCGCCGCAGCGGCATCATCGATTCCGTTGACTCTGAGCGCATCATCGTTCGCGTCGAAGGCGAGCATCATCCCATGCAGCTCTCGCGCGAGGTGGGCAGCGACATCTATCAGCTCACCAAGTTCAAGCGCTCCAACCAGAACACCTGCATCAACCAGCGTCCTATTGTGAAGAAGGGCGAGCGCGTAGCCAAAGGTCAGGTAATCGCCGACGGTCCCTGCACCGACATGGGCGAACTGGCGCTGGGCCGCAATGTGCTGGTCGCCTTCATGCCATGGCGCGGTTACAACTTCGAAGACGCGATCCTGGTCTCCGAGAAGATGGTGAAGGACGACTATTACACCTCGGTCCACATCGAGGAGTTCGAGATTGAGTCGCGCGACACCAAGCTGGGACCGGAAGAGGTCACGCGCGACATTCCCAACGTCAGCGAATCGGCGCTGCGCGATCTCGACGAGAGCGGCATCATCCGCATCGGCGCGACCGTGAAGGCGGGCGACATTCTGGTGGGCAAGGTAACGCCGAAGGGCGAAACCCAACTGACGCCGGAAGAGAAGCTGCTGCGCGCCATCTTCGGCGAGAAGGCCGGCGACGTTCGCGACGCTTCGCTCACCTGTCCTCCGGGTATCGAAGGCACGGTGGTCGACGTGAAGATCTTCTCCCGCAAAGGCCAGGAGAAGGACGAGCGCGCCAAGTTCATCGAGTCCGAGCAGATTGCCAAGCTGGAGAAGAACCTGGCGGACGAGATCCGAATCCTCACCGACGAGCGTCTCAAACGCCTGGAGGCGTTGCTGGGCGGCAAGGAAGTGCTTGCCGACCTGCACGACGAGCGCACCAACAAGCGTCTGCTGACCAAAGGCGTGATGCTGGATCGCGATACTATCGAGCGCATTTCGACGCGCAATCTGAAGCGCATCAAGTTCGCTGACAAGGACCCGCGGATCAACGAGCAGATCGACGAAATCGAGGAGATGACCTCGCGGCAGATCGACGTGCTGCGCAAGATTGTCCGCGAAAAAGTCGAGAAGCTGCAAAAGGGCGATGAACTGCCACCGGGCGTAATCAAGCTGGTGAAGGTTTATATCGCCATGAAGCGCAAGCTGTCCGTGGGCGACAAGATGGCCGGGCGCCACGGGAACAAGGGCGTCATCGCGCGCATCCTGCCGGAAGAGGACATGCCGTACCTCGACGACGGAACGCCGGTGGAGATTGTGCTGAACCCGTTGGGCGTGCCAAGCCGTATGAACGTCGGCCAGATCCTGGAGACGCACCTCGGCTGGGCTGGTTACGCTCTGGGGCAGAAGATCGGCGAACTGATCAAGGAGAACTCCAGGGTGGAGCAGCTGCGCAAGGAGCTGAAGGTCCTGTTCAAAGGCACACCTTTTGTTGATAGCTTGGTCAGCCTGGATGATGAAACCCTGGAGCGCGCAGCCGACGGCATGAAAGATGGAGTGTATTTCGCCTCGCCGGTGTTCGACGGCTCGAAAGAAGGAGAGATCAAGTCGTTGCTGGCGCAAGGCTCGTTGCCGGAATCCGGCAAGGCGTATCTCTACGACGGCATGACGGGCGATAAGTTCGAGCAGCCGGTAACGGTTGGCTATATCTACATGCTTAAACTGTCGCACTTGGTTGACGACAAGATCCACGCGCGTTCCATCGGACCATACTCGCTGATTACCCAGCAGCCGCTGGGCGGCAAGGCGCAGTTCGGTGGCCAGCGCTTCGGCGAAATGGAAGTGTGGGCGCTGGAAGCTTATGGCGCTGCTTATATCTTGCAGGAACTGCTCACCGCGAAGTCCGATGACGTTTATGGCCGCACCAAGATTTACGAGGCCATTGTCAAAGGCGAAGCGGCCATTGAGCCAGGCGTACCTGAATCGTTCAACGTATTGATTCGCGAGTTGCAGTCGCTGTGCCTCGACGTGGAGCTGATCAAGACCAACGAGCGCAAGATGCTGGTTGCTCCGGAAGCTCCGGTGGCGGCTGACTGAGGAGAGAGTCATGACGATAGACGAGAGGCTGGAAAAACTTGTTGAGCGTCACGAAGCTCTGACTCAATCGGTCGAGCTGATGGCTCGCGAAATGCAGGACATGAAATCCAGTATCGAGGGGTTGAGATCCAGCATCGACGGAGTCAAGAGCTATACCAACGACATTGCTGAGGCGACTGCCCGCCTTCTGCATATTGCCCAGATCCATGAGCACAGGATTACCCGGCTCGAGGGAGGGCAGTAGGTATTAGGGCCGGGTAGAGCGAACCTTCAGGTTCGCTTCCAAGCCCCGGCCAGAATCTAGGATTGCGGGCCACTGCGCTGCAGTGGCCCGCAATCCAGGAATAAAAGTATGGCGGTGACGCGGCGCTGAAGCGCCGCTCTACCGATAACGGTCGCGTTGCAGAACTCACAACTGACAACCGACAACTGAGGACTAAATAATGTACCGATCAAGTCCATTTGACCTCGGAAATCCGATCGCCGATTTCGACGCCATCCGCATCAGCCTGGCTTCGCCGGAGAAGATCCGCAGCTGGTCTCACGGCGAAGTCACCAAGCCGGAGACGATCAACTACCGCACCTTCAAGCCGGAACGCGATGGCTTGTTCTGCGCCCGCATCTTCGGCCCCGTGACCGATTGGGAGTGCTTGTGCGGCAAGTACAAACGCATGAAGCATCGCGGCGTGATCTGCGACAAGTGCGGCGTGGAAGTAACTCTCTCCAAGGTGCGGCGCGAGCGCCTCGGTCACATTGAGCTGGCCTCACCGTGCTCGCACGTGTGGTTCTTCAAAGGATTGCCCAGCCGCATCGGGCACATCCTCGACATCTCTCTGCGCGACCTGGAGTCGGTGCTCTACTTCGAAGCCTACGTTGTGGTCGAGGCGGGCGATGCTCCGGTTAAAGACCACGAAGTCATCAAGGACGAAACCAAGTACCGCGAGCTCGACCAGGAATTCCGGGCCAGCGGCTTCAAGGCCATGATGGGCGCAGAAGCCATCAAGGAACTGCTGAAGCGGGTGGAAGTCGATCCGATGTCGGCGGAGCTGCGCGAGAAGATGCGCACCGAGACATCCGTGCAGAAGCGGTTGAAGTATGCCAAGCGGCTGAAGGTGGTCGAGGCGTTTCGCAAGAGCGGCAACAAGCCGCAGTGGATGATTCTGGACGTGATCCCGGTGATTCCGCCGGAGCTGCGTCCGCTGGTGCCACTCGACGGCGGCCGCTTCGCCACTTCGGATTTGAACGATCTTTACCGTCGCGTCATCAACCGCAACAACCGGTTGAAGAAGCTGATGGACCTGCACGCTCCTGAAGTGATCGTGCGCAATGAAAAGCGCATGTTGCAGGAAGCCGTGGACGCGCTGTTCGACAACGGACGCCGTGGCCGCGTGCTGCGCGGAGCGAACAACCGTCCGCTGAAGTCGCTGTCGGACACCCTCAAGGGCAAGCAGGGCCGCTTTCGCCAGAACCTGCTGGGCAAGCGCGTGGATTACTCGGGCCGTTCGGTCATCGTGGTCGGTCCCGATCTCAAGCTGCATCAGTGCGGCTTGCCGAAGAAGATGGCGCTGGAGTTGTTCAAGCCGTTTATCTATCACCGGCTGGAGCAGACTGGACATTGCACGACCATCAAGCAGGCGAAGGAGATGGTGGAACAGCAGGAGCCCATCGTGTGGGACATCCTGGAAGAGGTGATTAAGGACCACCCGGTGCTGCTGAACCGCGCGCCGACGCTGCATCGCCTCGGCATTCAGGCCTTCGAGCCGGTGCTGGTGGAAGGCAAAGCCATCAAGATCCATCCGCTGGTCTGCACCGCGTTTAACGCGGACTTCGACGGCGATCAGATGGCCGTACACATTCCGCTGTCGCCGGAAGCGCAGGTGGAAGCCAGCGTGTTGATGCTGGCCTCGCACAACATTCTGTCGCCGGCATCGGGACAGCCGATCACCGTGCCCACCCAGGACATGGTGCTGGGCATTTACTACCTGACGAAAGCGAAGCCGGGCGCCAAGGGAGAAGGCCGCGCCTTCGCCAACATCGACGAAGTGATTCTGGCCAAGGAAGCGGGCGAAGTGGAGACGCTGACGCCAATCCGTCTGCGCTATACCGGCGAGGTCATCGATCTGACCACGGCGTACGACGATCAGGACGTAAGCCACACCGAGCCGACGATGTTCGAGCGGCAATACATCTCGACCACCGTAGGCCGCGCCATCATGAACGACCACATCAAGCGCGGCGCGCCTGATATGCCGTACATCAACGGCCTGCTCAAGAAGAAGGGCAGCGGCAACCTGGTCAACTATTGCTACCTGCGTTTCGGTCTGGAGACGACGGTGCGGTTGCTGGACGGCATCAAGCAGCTTGGCTTCCACTACGCCACCAAGGCCGGCCTGTCGATCGGCATCGACGACATGGTCATCCCGGCGGGCAAGGCTGGACTGGTGCGCGACGCCGAGAAACAGGCTATCGCTGTGCAGCAGCAATACCTGGACGGCGCCATTACCAATGGCGAGCGTTACAACAAGGTCGTCGAGATCTGGTCGGCCATTACCGAAAAAGTTGCCGACGAAATGTTCGGCGACATGCAGCAGCAGGACAAGGTTGGTGACCTGAATCCGATTTACGTTATGGCCGACTCCGGGGCTCGCGGATCGAAACAGCAGATTCGCCAGCTCTCCGGAATGCGCGGCCTGATGGCCAAGCCTTCGGGCGAAATCATCGAGACGCCGATCACCGCGAACTTCCGCGAGGGACTCACGGTGTTGGAGTACTTCATCTCGACGCACGGCGCTCGTAAGGGCCTGGCCGATACCGCGCTGAAGACCGCGGATTCCGGCTACTTGACGCGCCGACTGGTTGACGTTGCCCAGGACGTGATCATCAGCGAATACGATTGCGGCACGGTCGACGGCATCTACGTGACTTCCATCGTGGAGTCGGGCGAGATCATCGAGCCGTTGCGCGACCGCATTGTGGGCCGCGTCTCGCTGGAGAAGATCAAGGACTACGAAGGCAACATCATCGTTGACATCAACCAGGAGGTCACGGAAGACCTGGCCAACGCGGTGCAGGCTGCCGGTATCGAGCGGGTGAAGATTCGTTCGGTGCTGACCTGCGAGTCCAAGCGCGGCGTCTGCGTGATGTGCTATGGCCGTAACCTGGCGACTGGACGGCTGGTCGAACTGGGTGAAGCCACGGGCGTCATCGCGGCGCAGTCCATTGGCGAGCCGGGAACGCAGCTCACCATGCGTACCTTCCACATCGGCGGCACGGCTTCGCGCGTCAGCGAGCAGTCGCGCCTGGATGCGAAGAACAATGGCACGGTGCGCTTCGTCAACCTGATCACGGTACGCTCCAAGGAAGGCTTCCTGGTGGTGATGAATCGCAATGGTTCCATCGCCGTGGTGGACGACAAGGGCCGCGAAAAGGAGCGCTACGCGGTGGTTTACGGCGCGAAGGTGAAGGTGGAAGAAGGTTCGCAGGTTTCGCTCGGCGATGTCATGGTCGAGTGGGACCCGTACACCTTCGCGATCCTCACCGAAATCGGCGGCACGGTGCAGTTCAAGGACCTGCAGGAAGGTCTGACGCTGCACGAAGAAGTCGACGAAGTCACCGGACTTTCGCGCCACGTCGTTGTCGATTCGCCTGACGAGAAGCGCCAGCCGGCGATCGTCATCAAGGGCGCCAAGGGCAGCAAGCGTTACCTGATGCCTTCGCGCGCTCACTTGATGATCCTGGATGGCGACACGGTTACGCCCGGCGACGTGCTGGCGAAGATCCCGCGCGAGACCACCAAGACCAAGGACATCACCGGCGGTCTGCCGCGCGTGCAGGAGCTGTTCGAAGCGCGCAAGCCGCACGAAACCGCGGTCATCAGCGAGATCGATGGCGTGGTGAAGTTCGGCGACGTCGCCAAGGGCCAGCGCAAGATCTACGTCGTGGCCGACAACGGCACCGAGAAGGAATACCAGGTGCCGCGCGGCGTTCACATCAACGTGCAGGAAGGCGAGCGCATTCGCGCCGGCGAGCCGCTGATGGATGGCCCGCTGAACCCGCACGACATTCTGGCCGTGCTGGGCGAAAAGGAGCTGCAGGCTTACCTGGTGAACGAAATCCAGGAAGTCTACCGCTTGCAGGGCGTGAACATCAGCGACAAGCACATCGAGGTGATCGTTCGCCAGATGATGCGCTGGGTGAAAGTGGAAGACGTGGGCGATACGTCGTTCCTGCTGGAACAGCAGATCGACAAGTTCCGCTTCCGCGAAGAGAACGAGAAGGCGATTGCCAACGGCGGCAAGCCGGCCACCGGCCGTCCGCTGCTGCTGGGCATCACCAAGGCGTCGCTCTCCACCGACTCGTTCATCTCGGCGGCGTCGTTCCAGGAGACCACGCGCGTGCTGACGGAAGCCTCCATTCAGGGCGCCGTCGATCACCTGCGCGGTCTGAAGGAAAACGTCATCGTGGGCCGTCTGATTCCCGCGGGCACCGGCATGGAGTACTACCGCAATGTCCGGCTCTCGCAGGAAATGGAAGAGGCTGCCGCCAAGGTGCAGGAGGAGGTCACGGCCGCGTACGAAGAAGCCGAACGCGCGCTGGAACTGCTCCGCCACGAAGGCGAGAACGAAGGCGAAGAACTGGTGGCAGAGTAAGCAGAAAAGGTATGGGTGGAGCACCGGTTTACCGGTGCATCGCCCGGCCCGTTTCTGATGAAGGGGCGCGGCTTTAGCCGCGCCGGCGAGCCACTGGATTTTGCTAGCGCGGGGGGCTTCAGCCCCGCGCTAATGAGAAGTGGGTGCCCCATTCAAGGCCGTCATTTGGCCTTGAGTGGGGATTTTTGTCCGTACCGTTGAAAGGGCCTGCTCAAGCTTCGCTTGAACGGGGCACCCGGCGCCGAGGACCACCGAACTAAGAGGAGAAAGTATGTATCCCGAAATCATGATTGCGCCCATGCGCGAAGAACTGACCAGCCTGGGAGTTCAGGAATTGCGTACGGCGGAAGAGGTAGATCGGACAATTCCCACCCAGCCGGGCACGGCGATGGTGGTGGTGAATTCTATTTGCGGATGCGCGGCAGGCCGTATGCGTCCTGCGGTGCGAGCGGCATTGCAAAATGCCTCGCGTCCGGACAAGGTATTCTCGGTCTTCGCCGGGCAGGATACGGCAGCGACGGAGCGCGCCCGCAGCTACTTCACGGGATACCCGCCATCCTCGCCGTCCATCGCTATTCTGCGCGATGGCAAGTTGCTCTACATGATGCAGCGCAGCGACATCGAGCGCAGCGACCCCGCTGCAATCGCGTCCGAGTTGAAGAGAGCGTTCGAACAGTTCTGCGGAACGCCGGCGTTGTAGCAGCCACTAAGCCCGGAGCGCAAGCTCTGGGCTCCTTTCTACTGAAACCATATTGTTGCGCGTGGTCGCATCGTTCTAGAGAACATAGGTACCCCCCACCCCCCCGCAACTCAACATCCTTGTTTTGAATATTTTGCCCGTAAAATATTAAAAACATGAGACTTATGTGCGTAAGTAACCCGCATGTTATCAATAGCTTGCCGGGATTCCTCGCAAAATATTGATAACAAAGGATAATGCTTAGTCATTTGGAATCAATATCTTGGACCGAATCAGCCCGAAAGGCCGAGACGACATTCTAGAGAGAACTCTGATTAGATCCGGTTTCTTGAAGGGGACGGCCTTTAAGGCCGTCCGTAAACGCCACGTAAGGAATGCGGCTTTATAGCCGCTGAGGGATTTCGCCGTAACTTGATCAGGCTTTTCCTGGCTCCGGGCCGACCACTGTCCCCAATTTTCAAAGAACATTTCCCGCTTCGTGTCCGCCTCATTAGCGGCCACACATAGACGCTTCGGGCGCTGGCGCCCTGACACCAGCCTACAGGCAGAACCCTAACGCGGCATAGATGTCAAGCCATTTTCCCGAACGAAGGTAACCACAATTCCCACAATGGGAAGCCCGCCCCGACCGAGGTCAGGGATCGGTTCTCGACTGGGGTTTGACAAGCGTAAAGCGACGGGCTACAGTCTCTTTAAGGTGAGAATACGGAGCTTTGCCCACAGGGGCGTGAAGCAACTCTACGAGCAGAACGTCACTAAAGGAGTTCCTGCGGAGGGGGCGGACAAGCTGCGCAAGATGCTCGCTTTTCTCGACGGTATGCAGGACCCGGACGAACTGCATGCGCTGCCCGTATGGAAAGCCCACGTGCTTAAGGGAGATCGCGCAGGAACGTGGAGCCTGGCCTTAAGCCGCAATCGTCGCCTGACGTTCCGGATCGACAGCGCTGAATGGGAAATTTACGACGTTAACCTCGAAGACTACCACTGAGAACGGAGCAACCGATCATGCCGATGAAGAACCCACCCCATCCCGGAGATTTCATCCGCACTGAGATTGTTCAGCCTGCTGGACTGTCGGTGACGGCCGCGGCGGCGGCGCTTCGGGTTTCGCGGCCCGCGCTCTCCAGCCTGCTGAACAGTCGGGCCAGCCTGTCAGGAGAGATGGCTCTGCGCATCGAGAAGGCGTTCGGCGTGAAGATGGACACCCTGATGCGAATGCAAGCTGCCTACGATATCGCCCAAACTCGCAAGCGCGAGAGACAGATCCGGGTGCGACGAATAGAGGCACTGACACACAGTAGGTGAGCTAGTCAACCCGTTCGGCCATGGAAGGCTTCGTGTCAGGGCACGACTTCACAGGTCGCTGAAAAAGTCGGCCATGGAAGGCTTTGTGTCAGGGCACGACCTCGGTCGTGCCGATAAGCTAGTTAATGTTCTTTCCGAGCCGGCTTTAGCCGGCGGCACAATGCGGCGACACAATGCTTTGTTTTCGACTTTTTCCGCAGCCCGTTCAGTCGTGCCGAAACGCGATTCAATGAAGCTGGGCGCGGACCGGGATCCCCATCGAGCGCCGTCTTTGCGCTTGATGGGGTGGGGGAGCGGCGCCACCACAAAGCCCGGAGCGTCAACTCCGGGCTTTCTTCATTCGACCGACATCTCATTCTCGAGCGGGACCCGGCCGGAGCAGTAAAACTCAACAACGCCCTTTAACCGGAATAATAAACAGTCGATTCCGGATTGGCCACAGCACTCGCGCCGTAGGTCTTCGAGGCGCGCCGAATCAGCCGAGCGACTCGAGCAATACTAGGGAATCGAAGATCAACTCTCTTACCTTCCCGCGTAATATGACGGAGTTTCACGAGTTCCGGTTTTGACAGGCCGTGCGGCATCGGTAGATGCATAACACCTGCCCGCCTGAGAAGCGTCCCACGTAGCCTGATTGCCCGATGTACAGAATTAAGCAGCCATCCATCGATTTGCTTCAGTTTAGGTTCATCATTTACGACTGGGTAGAAACTCATCAGGCCGTGATAACGCATCAGCGGTGTTTGCCTTGCGATATACCTGCGAAGTTGGGATTCACTGAGCTCTCCGTACAGGTAACGTCGAACTTGGGCCAGCATCACCACATAATCCCAGTCCATGTCCCGTGTAACCCGATCTAAACCGACGCGGCCCTTCTTAGGTTCTTGCAGAAGATTGGAGTAGACAAGGTAAGAAAGCCAGTCCTGCGCGTCCCTCAAATTTTCTGGGCGAAAGCTTATCCGCTTTGCTCCGATTTGATATCCGATGAACGAAACGGAACTCTTCGCCTTGAATTCCGCTGCTAGATCGTCCGGACACAATATACTTATGCCTTCGGATTTCTTGAAGTTTAGATCCACCCCCATCTCCGTGGCAGTCTCTTCCAGCGCATTGACCGCACGGCAGACGATGTCATAGCTGTCGCCCCAGATCAAAGTATCGTCGGCGTATCTCGCAAAGCCGACACCAAGTGCTTCGAGTTTGCGATCCAGAGGATAAGCCGCGACATTCGCAAGGAACAGAGATACAGATGTGCCCTGAGGTATGCCTTCGTTGCGCTCGGTTCTCCATTCCGGCGTGTACTCCGCCAACGGAACCGATGGCGCTTTGAGAAAGCTGTCTATCACCTTATGCTCTCTGTCCGTGATGAAGAAACGCTGATCTTGTAGCACCCGGCGGATGTGATCGTGCGAGATAGAATCGAAGAACTTGCTGAAGTCGAACTCGGCAATGAATATACGACTCTTTGATGTAAGGTCAGAATAGATGTGCAGAACCGCATCATGGATGGTGAGATCGTATCTGTAAGCGTATGCCCGGGAGCTGAGGTGGCGGGAATTCTTTTCAATTAACCGCTGAAACGTCAGCTTCGAGACGGCATTGTCGGCGACTTGAAACACGGCGACGTCCCGCAGTGATCCATCTTTTTTTACGACAGAGTAGACGACCGCCGAGCGAGGACGATACTGACCAGCGGCAAGCGCCTTTTCGATTGCATAACCGATCCCTAGAAAATTCGACCGGACATGAAATGGATTGAATCCGGCGTCTGCAGACCAGTAGCCCGGCATGTGTAAGTGCTTTTCCTGCGGCAGACCTGAGCGCTTCTCTCTTCGACGCAAACTGGCCGCGAGATCTGACGCATACTTCTGATGCCTTCGAATGAGTTTGAGCGCCTCTTCGCGGACGACGTCGGAGATGACGGAATGTTTCACAGGCGCAAGAAAAGCGCGCCGCCCCGAGCAAGAAAATAGATTTACTGTGCGTGCTTTGGGTGACCCCTCCGCATCCAGACCCAGCGACCAACTTCATCGTGGGGAAGACTCAGGGCGGCGACTCAGTCTCCTAGAGACCTAACCGCATAATACCACTGAGACGCGGGCACCCCATCCTTGTCCGCCGCATTTACGGACAGGATGGGAGCACGAGAGAAAGAGTGTCGCCGGCTGAAGCCGGCTCGGGATTCTATAACTCACCTTACCCAGGACTGGAGCCTGCCCTGAGCGCAGTCGAAGGGTCCTGGGCTAATGTTGTTCCTCCCTCCAGGCTCCGCCATTGTTGTAGCTCACTGATGATCAACCTGGGCCGTACGTGCCGTCCCCGCAGGGGACAACATATCTAAGCCCAGCGCTTCAGCGCTGGGTATGCGCATTATTCGCTCCGAGTCCCGCCAGGGACGACATATGTTCTCGTGCTCATGTGATTGCATGAGGACTCAGGCGCGAATGCGGGATCTATCAGCAGCTTATCCAACGCTCCGATTGCAGGTCAGACGATATTCAGGAGATACGCGTTGTTTCATATGCCGTCCCCCCGGACTCGTCGCTTTCACCGGCCACCTAGCGTTGAAGACCTGCCCTGAGCGTAGCCGAATGGGCGCTGGGCTTAGATATGTTGTCCCCTGCGGGGACGGGCGTTCCAGCCCACCGGGTTTGCCGATTGCCCATCCTTGTCGCCGCATTTGCGGACAGGATGCGAGCACGAAAGGAAGAGTCTCGCCGGCTAAAGCCGGCTCGGGATTTATAGAGCCAGCCCACCCAGGACTCCGTCCTGGGCTGAACTGAGTCGTCCCGCACAGCGGGACGGGGGCGTCGAATGAGCGGGGCGCGCGGGGCATACCGACCTGCATCCAGCCCCGCGCCGAGTTCATACACCAATTCTACTGAAAATGGTGTATCGTAGTCTCCTATGGCCCGCACCAACATCGACATCGACGAGAGCTTGATCCGCAAGGCGCGCAAGCTCACCCGCCTCAAGACCAAGCGCCAGATTGTGGACAAGGCCCTCGAGTTGCTCGTTCGCACCGAGAGCCGCAAAGGGATCCTCCGCTACTACGGAACCGGTATCTGGGAGGGCGACCTTAAAGCTTCGCGGAGAAACCGCGTTTGATTCTGGTGGACAGCTCGGTCTGGATTGACTTCTTCAGCTCCTCGCCCGGCAGGGCCGGTCGCGAGCTTCGCCGGATGATCGAGGAGAGCGAACCTATCGCGCTGACCGGTGTGGTGATAGCCGAGGTTTTGCAGGGCCTCACCCGAGACGCAGGCGTTATTGAGGAATTTCTGGGCCAGTGGGACATGCTGGAGCCCAGGGGCTTTGCAACCTATCGGGCAGCGGCTGCGATCTATCGCACAACGCGCGGCAAGGGCATCTCGCTCACCACCATCGATACATTGATCGCAGCCGTTGCGCTTGAACACCGCGCCAGCCTCTTCACCCTTGACCAAGACTTCTCCAGGATCGCGCTGATCGCAGGTTTGGTGCTCCACCGCTTCTAGCGCAGCCAGCTTGAACGCCGGGGGCCCGGCAAGGTTGAGGTAACGGTTCCCATTTTGGGACGGATGGCGGCTTGTCCGCGCGCAAAAGCGAAACAGATTCGCATTAGCGAAAATGTTCCACGTGGAACATTTTTTGGGAGCCGGACAGCCGAAGCAAGAATGCCGGCTCCCGGTCTTGCCGGAGGGAACGTCGCCAGAAATATGGTCGCCGAAATCCCAAGTGCCAAGCCACGACCAGGTAACCTGACAACTTTTGGCGCGGCTGTGTAAACTTCTCTTGCTCACCGATTCTCGTAGTTATGTCGCGATTCTTTCTGCATTTCCGGATGGCCCTGTGGCGCGCCTTTCAGCACGACGCCTTCGCCGTCGCCAAGGGGGCGGCTTTCTCCGCGATCCTGACCTTGTTTCCCGCGGTCCTGGTTCTGGCTTCGGTCCTCTCCGCGTCGCACACCACGGAAAAGCTTTTTCGCGAGGTGAGTCACGCGCTCGGCCGCATTCTTCCCGAAGGCACGCACTCCGCCGTCTTGCAGTATTTCACCGGGAACAAACCACTGCGCTTCAGGTTCCTTCTGACGGTCATCGTCATCACGCTGTGGACCGGGTCGGGCGTGATGATTTCCTGGATGGAAGGCTTCCGCAATGCCTATCAGATGCCGAAGATCTGGGGCCTGGTGAAGGAGCGGTTGATCGCTTTTCTGCTGGTCATCCTCGCCGGAGTGCCTTTGGTTTTCGCCTCATTCCTTCTGGTGTTCGGCAATCAGATTGAGCAGTGGATCGTCTATCGTGTGGGCCACGAACTCGGGCCCTACATTCTCGGACTGTGGACTGCGGTGCGCTGGATCATCGCAACCCTCACCAGCATTGCCGTGATCGGCTTGATCTACCACCACGGTGTTCCGCGCACTCAGCCGTGGCATCGCGTGCTGCCGGGCTCGGTGCTGGCGACCGTGTTGTGGTTTGTCTCCACGGTGATCTTCGGAGTTTATCTCCGCCGTTTTGGAAATTACGACATCATTTACGGCTCAGTCGCAGCCGCAATCGCGTTGCTGACCTGGCTGTATCTGGTCTCGATGGCGATCCTCATCGGCGCGGAATTCAATGCGGTGCGTTATCCGCGCTTCCTGTTCGGAGCCCACTCGGAACTGGCTTCTCAGGAAAAGCGCGCCTCGGCAAGCTGATCGGCAAACCATGATCAAGCCCATGCACGACGATCCTTCGGCCAATCCGTTGGGCAGCACGCACCCAGCGCGACGCCGGGCCAAGATCGTCTGCACCATCGGCCCGGCCTGTAGCTCGGAAGAGATAATCCGGCAGTTGATGCAAGGTGGAATGGACGTTGCCCGGCTGAATTTTTCGCATGGCGCGCATCAGGACCACGCTGTCGTGATTCAGCGGCTGCGCAAGGTTGCCCTCGAACTCGATCGCACCATCTGCATTCTTCAGGATCTGCAAGGGCCGAAGATCCGCACCGGGCGGCTGATGGATCGCCTTCCCATCGCGCTACAGCAGGGACAGACCGTCACCATCACCTCGCGCGACGTGATGGGCACGGCCGATGTCATTGCCACGACCTATCAGGATCTCGCCAAAGACGTGAAACCGGGAGAGCACATTCTGCTTTCGGATGGGCGCATCGAGTTGGTGGTACGGCAGGTCCGCGGTGGAGACGTCATTTGCGAAGTGCTCAACGGCGGCATGTTGGGCGAGCATCAGGGAATCAATCTGCCCGGAACGAACGTTAGCATTCCGTCCCTGACGCCCAAGGACGAAGTCGATCTTGCCTTCGGCTTGCAGCACGCCGTCGATGCGGTTGCGATCTCCTTTGTCCGCACGGCTGAGGATGTTCTGCGCGCCCAGCATGCCATCACCGCGCGCGGCTTCAATGTTCCGCTGGTTGCCAAGCTGGAAAAGCCGCAGGCCATCGAGAATCTCGATTCCATCCTCGAAGCCGCCAACGGCGTGATGGTGGCGCGCGGCGACCTGGGCGTCGAGGTCGCGCCGGAAAAGGTGCCGCTCATTCAGAAGCTTGTCATTCGCCGCGCTCTCGACTTTCGCCGGCCGGTCATCACCGCGACGCAGATGCTGGAATCGATGACCGAAAGTCCGCGACCCACGCGCGCCGAGGCCAGCGACGTGGCTAACGCCATTCTCGACGGCACCGACGCCGTCATGCTTTCGGGCGAGACTGCGGTCGGCAAGTATCCTCGTGAAGCGGTCGAGATGATGGCCCGCATCGTCGCCGAGGCGGAAAGCGATCCGCTTCCACCGCTGCTGCCCGAGCATCGGCACGGCAAGCACCTGTCGATTGCAGAGACCATCTGCGAATCGATGGCACATGCCGCCGAGCATCTCGATCTGCGCGCGATCGCGGTCTTCACCGAGACAGCTACCACCGCCCGCATGCTTTCCAAGTACCGCCCGGACGCCGGCATTTATGCCTTTACCCAGTCCGAGGCGGTGTGCAACCGTATGAATTTGCTCTGGGGAGTTACGCCTGTGCGATGCCCTGCGAATCTGTCGGTGGAACTCATGGCCGAGTTCGCGGCCCGAGAGCTGATGCGCATGGGAGCGTTGTCGCCGGGCGATGTGTTCGGTCTGATTGCAGGCACGACGAAAACCGCTGGAGCTACAAATTTCTTGCGGCTCATCACGGCCGGCGAAGGACGATAATGTTAAGGAACATGGCTGAAGAAATCGTATCCTTGGCTTTAATTGAAGCGCTCCCGGGCAAGGAGGACGAATTACTCACCACGCTGCGCGAGCTCTATACGACAATGCGCGCGAAAGGGTACTGCCGCGACGTGCTGCATCGCGACACCTCCCGCCCAGACCGTTTTCTGCACCTCCGCTATTGGACCTCAGCCGAGATGCCCTCCGAAGCCCAATCCGATCCCGACGTACACCGCTATTGGCTGAAGCTTCCGGAGCTGTGCACCGTCACAGTCGTGTATGAGAGCCTGGAGAAGGTTTTCGAAATGTAGTAGTCAGTAAGTGGAAATCCCTATCAGGCGCCAAAGCGTCTTTCAGGGGTTCGGTTACGTAGAGAACCGCTCCAGCCGTGAGGAGGTAAAGGAACATGGGCGAAGAATTCGCATCGCTGGCTGTAATTGAAGCGCTCCCGGGCAAGGACGACGAACTGCTGACCACAATGCGCGAGCTTGCCACTCTGATGCAGAGCAAAGGTTATTCCCACGACGCGCTTCTTCGCGATGCTGCTCGCCCCAACCGTTTTCTGCTTCTGCGGCACTGGAGCTCTTCGCAAATGCGCTCCGAAGCCCAATCCGATCCCGAGGTGCACCGCTATTGGCTGAAGCTTCCTGAGTTATGCTCCATCACAGTCGTGTACGAGAGCCTGGAGAAGGTTTTCGAAACCTAGTAGCCAGTAGTCAGGTGTCAGTCGAAGGCGAAGTTGGGACTCCCTAACAAGTCTGCTAAGAAGTTCGATTTCGGCGGGTTTTGCAGGGGCGCACCAGTAGAGGCTGCCCCTGAGCTTGCCGAAGGGTGCGCCGTCACAGGTCCTTGGATTTGTCATCCCGAATTTGGTCAGCTTCTTGAACTAAACCTTCCCACAGTGGGACACTCAAACGCGAAAAATGTCGGAGACGCACATTCCGCCCTTGACTTGTCCGCCGGCCGGGAGTACAGATTCGGGCAGTGAGGAAAAGGGGGCGTAACATGCCCGGATTTTCTTCGATTCGTGCGGTCGGTCTATTACTCGTCATAAGTGCTCTTGTCGCAAGCGTTGCTTCTTACGCCCAGTCGCAACCGTCATCGCAGGCTCAGGGAAAACCAAGCCTGATCTTCTCCGCCACTTTGGGAGGATTGCAGTGCGATTGCGACAACCCTCGTACGTTCGCGGAGAATACTGGCAGCGACCCCGCCGGAAATACCTATGTCACCGGCGGAACCCGCGTCACCGATCTTCCCGTGCTGTACGCCTTTCAGCCGAAGCCCGCTGCTGGCGCCTCGATGACGGCGTTCGTAGCCAAGCTCGACCCCTCCGGCAAGCTGCTCTGGTTAACCTACCTCGGTGGCAACCAGCAGACTATGGGTGAAGGTCTGGCCGTCCTGCCCGACGGCGGAGTCGCCGTCGATGGCATAACCAGTTCGGATGATTCGGAGCCATTCCCCACCCTGAATGCGTTTCAGGATACGAATGCCGGAGGAGACGCCGATTACTTCCTAAGCGTTTTCGATAAGGACGGGAGCCTACGCTATTCGACCTACTTCGGGGGAAGTGGTACCGAGGGTTCGGGGTTTGTCGATAACAACAGTAACGGCAATAATCTCGCTGCCGATGCGCATGGATTGGTGTACCTCGTCGGAACTACCTACAGCGCGGACCTCCCGTTAACCCCGAATGCTCTCCAAGCCGTTCTCATGGGTAGCAGCGACGCAATCGTGGCTATCTTTAATCCCTCGAAGAGCGGCGCTGACTCGCTCATCTACTCCAGTTTCCTGGGAGGCCTAAACAATGAAAAAGGGCATGGCGCTGCGGTTGACGCTACTGGCGAGCTGATTACGGCGGTAGGCTATACCGACTCTGATGACTTTCCGACGACTAAGAATGCCTATCGCGAAAACCATCCGAAAAATGGCTGGGTGAGCAACGGCTTTGTAACTCAGTTTACCTCGAGCAAGCCTGGAGACCCATCCTCCGAATACAACTACCGCTATTCCACTTATCTGGGCGGCGACTCCGACCAGGCTCGTGAGGATGCTTACGGTGTAGCGGTCGAGCAGGGTGGCATCATCGCGGTGACCGGCCGCACCGTATCTCCCGACTTTCCGACAACCTGGCCTTCCATCTACCCCAGCGCGCCCTATCTCGGGCTGGGCAAATCGAACGACCAGCCTTACGTGGTGAAGATCGACCCATCTCAAGACAATCAGGCATCCCTTGTCTACGGCACCTTCTTAGGTGGAGGGGCGCCGAATGACGTAGCCCTGACCGGAGGAGGCTATGGGACATCCATCGGCGTTGATTCCCACGGGAATGTGTATCTTGCCGGTGAAATCTCCTCGTATGGGGTTGAGTATGAGGATATCGATGGCACCGCTAATTTGGTGGCGCCAATCAAATACCCTTACACTTGGGACGCGCTGATCCCGGCGTTCCAGGGGGGTGGCCAAGACGCCATCTTCATGCAGATTCCATCATCGGGAGCTTGGCTGGCCTATTCCACTTACCTCGGCGGCAGCGGCGACGACCGCGCGTATGGACTGGCTGTCGATCCGGACGGCAATGTTGTCGTGACCGGCGTTACCTCCTCCCCGGATTTTCCCTTAAAGAATCCGGCCCAAGTGTTCCCGCACGTGCCGGGTCAACAGAACGCTTTCATTACCAAGTTCTCTTTTGCCGGGCCGGCAAATTGAAAATCGCGTCGAACACCGGAGGCGAGGATTTCCCAAGCCTTCCTTATCGCCGCTCTGACCCTGGCTGGCGGAGATAAGAAAGGTCCCTCGGTCGGCAGTTCGGATTGATGGTCTTTGTCTTCAGGAGAGTGCGGGATGGACACCCCCTTAAACGGCGTGCTCTTGGTCGGCGGCGCAATGCTGATTTCAGTAGCTGGGTTACTGTTAGTCCGCCGCTATGTTCATATCGATTGGTTGAAGCGGCATCACGAAGTAGCCAGCTATTTTTTTCTCATGGTAGGAACCCTTTATGCGGTGCTGGTGGCCTTTGCCATTTACCTTGCGTGGAGTGACTTCAACAACGCGGGAACGAATCTGGAGCACGAAGCAACCGAGGTGGCCGACCTCTCACGGTTGTCAACCGCCATGCCGGATCCCTACCGCAAGAACATATCTGTGGCGCTGATGGGATATCTCAACGCCGTCGCACAGGATGAATTCCCCGCTATGGCCGAGGGTCGCGACAGCCAGCGCACTTGGGACTCCGTGCAAAAGCTCTGGGATGTCTATGGCACAATTCGGCCCGAAAACCCGCAAATGCAGGCTTACTTGGTAGAGTCGTTGCAGCACCTCACCCAACTCTCCGACTATCGCAGGACGCGCCTTTTTACCAGCCATAGCTCGGTACCCGCCAATCTATGGTGTCTGCTGGTTTCTGGTGGGATCCTGCTCATCGCCTTCACCTATTTCCTGGGGCACGAAGGCGTCTGGTCACAGGCCGGAATGACTGCGGCTTTGGCGGGAATCCTGGCCTTCAGCTTGTTCGTCATACTCTCCCTGGATACTCCATATTCGGGAGTGGCGCGAGTCACTCCGCGAGCTTTCCAAGTCGAATTGAAGCATGTAGCTGCGAGAGTGCCAAAATGAGCCCGCGAGACGTGCGACGGGCGGCGGGCGTGG
>CAWBKE010000029.1:0-28464 GCA_963789245.1 uncultured Acidobacteriaceae bacterium
ACATCGGCAGCGCCCAGGCCGGACCGAAAGTTGCGGCGATCTTCTCGGTAATAGAGAGTTGCCGTCGCATGAATATCCCGGTGCGCGGATACCTCGCCGCAGTGCTGCCGGGTCTCAACAACTTCTCCATCCATCGCGTAGCAGAACTCACACCCAAAGCCTGGGCCGCAAAACACAATCAGCCCGCCTCATAACCCCAACCCATCCGTCAACGGTGTGCTTGCTCTTACGCTTACGCTGCACCGGCGGGAGCAATATTACATTTTTGTACATGGCTTGCACACAGCAAAGGCTGCGTTCAGGTAAACTGTTTAGTTACAACTACTTATGTCTAGATATCGTAATACATCTGGAACTCGTAGGGATGCGGCCGCAAACGCATCGCGTTCACTTCCTTTTCCCGCTTGTAGTCGATGTAGGTATTCAGCATCTCTTCCGTGAACACATCGCCTCGCAGCAGGAACTGGTAATCGCGCGCGAGTGCATCCAGAGCGTTCTCCAGCGAACCTGGCATGGATGGGACCTTTGCCAGCTCCTCCGGACCCAGATCGTAAATATCCTTGTCCAGCGGCTGGCCGGGATCGATCTTGTTCTCGATGCCGTCGAGTCCCGCCATCAGCATTGCCGAAAACGCCAGATACGGATTGCAGCTCGGATCGGGCGGCCGGAACTCTACGCGCTTCGCCTTGGGCGAAGCCGAGTACATTGGAATACGGCACGCGGCGGAACGATTACGCCGCGAATATGCCAGATTCACCGGAGCTTCGAAGCCCGGAACCAGGCGCTTGTAGGAGTTGGTGGTCGGAGCGATGATCGCCGACAGCGCCGGACCGTGCTTGATCAGTCCGCCGATGTACCACAGCGCCAGCTGCGATAGTCCCGCATAACCGTCGCCGGCAAACAATGGTTTGCCATCTTTCCATAGCGACTGATGCGTATGCATACCGCTGCCGTTGTCCTGGAAGAGCGGCTTGGGCATGAAGGTCACGGTCTTGCCATACTGATTGGCAACGTTCTTCACGATGTACTTGTAGAGCATCATCGCGTCCGCCGAGCGGATCAGGGAATCAAACTTCAGATCGATCTCGGTCTGGCCGCCGGTGGCGACCTCGTGATGATGGCACTCGACGACCAGCCCGCAATTCTGCATGGTCATAGTCATCTCGGTGCGCAAGTCCTGGTAATGGTCGGTCGGCGGCACCGGGAAGTAACCTTCCTTGTAGCGAGGACGATAGCCGAGATTGTTGTCGACGCGTCCTGAGTTCCAGCGTCCCTCTTCGGCATCGACAAAGTAATAGCCTTCGTGCTCGTTCTGGTCGAAGCGCACATTGTCGAAGATGAAGAATTCGGCCTCGGCGCCGAAATACGCGGTGTCGGCGAGGCCGGTCGAGAGCAGAAACATCTCGGCTTTCTTCGCGATGTAACGAGGATCGCGATCGTAGCGCTGTTTGGTCACGGGATCGATCACGTCACACACCATCACCATGGTGGGAACCTCGGTGAAGGGATCGAGCATGTATTTGTTGGCGTCGGGAATCAGCAGCATGTCGCTCTCATGAATGGCTGCCCAGCCACGGATAGAGGAGCCGTCCATGCCGAAGCCTTCTTCGAACGACGATTCGCTGAGCTGATTGATGGGATAAGAAACGTGGTGCCACAGTCCGGGAAGATCGGTGAAGCGCAAGTCGAGGACTTGCACATTGTGCTCCTTCACGAAATCCAGCACCTTCTTCGGATCAGGCTTGGTATCAGCCATTCAGAACTCTCCTTTATGCGCCTCGCCGGTCGGAGGCCGATGGTTATGTCTTGCGTTAGTGGCACTGCGGAATATCTTGCCCTGCATCCGCCATCTTGGATGTGCGAAGCCGGACAGCATTCCCGGGGTAAGAAGTCGGAACTACAACCCACATTGGTTAGGGAGTGCGTGTGGCGTTGGACGAATCGCCCTTGGCCCACAGAACAGCATAAGGCGCGCGGTGAAGGTGGGGAAATCCAATGTTTTTATGACCGCGATAACCCAGATTTATGGAGGCTAACTCGATGATTTTGAGCGAGAAGCGCTTGCCACTGCCAGACGATTGCCTCAGAATTGAGGCAGCCTGCCCATTGCAATGTGAGGACGCGTCGAAGAAATCCCCATGAATACCCAGCGGCTTCGGTACACTCGCAACAGCCCTCACCTGGCGTGAAGGACACGTGAATCAAGCTCTCATCCAATATCTTCGAAAGCTCTGGCGTCTCAGCCTTTTTCTGACGGCTGCGGTCCGCGGGCTTTGGATGCATCGCAAACTGCCCCGGAACGCCACGCGCCAGCAATGCGCCCAGTGGCTGCACGAAGTTTGTCCGGCTGGACTGCGCGCCGTCAGCGTCCAACTGGAAGTCGAAGGACGGCTGCCAACCAGCGGTCTCATCGTCAGCAATCACGTAAGCTACCTCGACATTCTCGCCTACAGCACTGCCCTGCCCTGCGTCTTCGTCTCCAAGGCAGAGATAGAGCAGTGGCCCATCTTCGGGCGCTACGCGCGCTGGGCGGGAAGCGTGTTTGTCCGTCGTCATGATCGGAGCGATGCCGCGCGCGCCAATGTCAGCGTGGGCGAGAGTCTGAACGATGGTGTTCCAGTGGTTCTCTTCCCCGAAGGCACAACCACCGACGGGCAACGCGTGCAGCGCTTTCATTCGACGATGCTGCAACCTGCCATTGACACCGCTGTGCCAATCACGCCCTGCGCGATCCATTATGAACTTGATGATGGCGATGCCGCGCGCGAGGTCTCCTGGTGGGGAGACATGAAGCTGCTGCCGCATGCATGGAATCTGCTGGGCAAGAAATCGATTCGCGCAAGAATCCTGTTCGGCGAGCCGATGACGGCAACCGGCGATCGCAAACAGCTTAGCGCAGTGTTGCACGAGGAAGTGGCGCGGATGTTCAGGCAATTCGCGAAGAGCGAGCCGGTAGAGCCGGCAAAGGTGCTAGGCTGAACCCAGATCTCAGACACCGCGAGACTTTGGCTTGGGGCACCCTATGGCAGACCGGGAGTCGCCCGGGTCTCGAACAGCGCGAGACCCGAGGCGCCCGAGCTTTCTTAACATACTCGGTGGAAGTTACGCCGCCGCTCGTTTGCCTTCATACAGCGGTAGGAACTCCTCGGCGACGAAGGTTTCGTACGAGGTGGGGGTGGTGTTCTGGGTGGAGCGCGGCTCCAAAGCTCGCATGTAGCCCGAGTTCAACGAGCCGTACATTTCCAGCAGGGAATCGGCCATATTGGGGGACATTCCGAGCTGAATGAAGACTCCCCGCATCTGCTCATTGGGAGCTTGTGTGTAGCGAAGGTTGGGTTTGCCGATGGCTTCGCCGATGATGCTGGCGACGTCGCTGTAACTGATGTCGCGTTGCCCGTGCAATTCCCGTGTCTGTTTTTGGCGGAAGTTCAGATTCAACAAGGCGTCAGCGGCCGCGGCTCCGATGTCGCGCGTAGCGATCATGGGAAGCTTCAGGTCCGGGCGCAAGAGGCCGGCAACCGTACCGGTTTTTTGGATGACGCCCACCTGCGCCAGCGTGTTCTCCATGAACTCACCCGCGCGCAGGTGGAGAACATTCAAGCGGTCGAGGCTGTTGAGCTGCTGCTCCAGGTAGTGCAGTCCCACGATCGGGCCAGTCTTTTCCGGCTTGTCCGCTCCCATGCTGCTCAGCATGACCACATGCGTAACCCCGGAGCTGCGCAGAGCGCCGGCCAGCGCGTCGGCTACGCGTTTTTGATATCCCAAGACGTCCGGGCTGGCGGGATTCGGCGGCATCATTACGTACACGGCCTTGGCGCCGGCAAACACCTTGGGGAGATTTGCTGTGTCCGTGAGATCGACGATAAACGGCTCAGCGCCCTGTGCCGCAAACGGCTTCAGGCGGCCGGCGTTCCTGCCAATCACGCGAACCTTTTCGCCCTTCGCTAAGAGAGCCTTAACAATGACATTGCCTGTGTGACCAGTTGCACCGATAATAACGTACATAAAATCCTCCATGTAGTGCTTGGATTCGGCTCGGGGCGATGTGGCTTCAAGGGCTTCCGTCTAAAGCCGCAACTGCTTTTCGCAACCAGGTCCGAAAAAACAGTTGGCAGTGGCCAGTGGTTGTCGGCGGTCAATAGTCGGCGGTCAGAGACCCGGGCCTCGAACCGCGCGAGACGTGGGTGCGCCGCCAATGGAAATCAGGGGTCGCACTTCGCCAGCCAGGCGGCAATTTCCCGGACAACATCCTGACGTTGCTCGCAAAGCGACGAAAATGGGTGAGCTGAGTAGGTAACCAGACGCATGACCTTGCTACACCGGCCGACGGAGCTACGCCTTGGCGGTGTCGGCTTTCTCTTCCTGCAGCGGCAGCTCGGGGTGCTCGATAGTTTCCTGCCAATCCTGGGCTTGGAGTTCGCGCGGAGTGTGCTCCAGTTGCTTTAATTCCGGCAGCGAATCGGCCGCCAGTGAGCGATCAAGCTCAGGGAACTTGCGCGCCTCCGGCAGGACGCGGCGCTCCATGGAAGCCAGCAGATCGTTATAGGACTCGACGGCCCCGCCGAGTCGCTTTCCCATTCTTTCCAGGTGTTCGGTCATGGTGCAGAGCCGCTCGTACAGCGTCTTCCCCGCTTCGCTGATCCGGTGCGCGCTTTCGGCCAGGTTCTTCTGGTTCCAGCCGTAGGCAACGGCCTTCAGCAGCGCGATCAGCGTCGTGGGTGAGGCGACAATGACCTTCTGGCTTACACCATATTCAATCAGCTCAAAGTCCGCATCCATGGCCGCGCGAAAGAACACCTCGCCTGGCAGAAACAGCACCACGAACTCCGGGGTACACGGCAGGTGAGTCCAGTAAGCTTTGCTCGCCAACGAGTCGATGTGCTGGCGCACCTGCCGGGCGTGGTCGTCGAGACGCGCCGCTCGCGATAATTCGTCCGGCGCCTCTAATGCCGACAGGTATGCCGTCAGCGGGGCCTTGGCATCGACCACAATCTGCTTACCGCCGGGCAGGTCAACGATTACGTCAGGACGGAAGCGTCGCTCGTCATCGTTGAAGGAGAGCTGCTCCTTGAAGTCGCAGTACTCCAACATGCCCGCCAGCTCAAGCACGCGGCGCAGTTGCAGTTCCCCCCAGCGTCCGCGGGCCTGCGGTTCGCGCAAGGCCTTCACCAGATTGCCGGTCTCAACCTGAAGCGCCTTCTGGGTGTCGAGCAGCGATGCGACTTGCGAAGTGAGCGTGCCATACGCTTGACTGCGCGCTTGCTCCAGCGCCTGGATTTGCTGATTCATTCCGGTGAGCGACTGCGCGATGGGCTCAACCAGATTCTTGACCGCCTGCTCCTTTTGCGCCAGTTCGCCTGCCGCCTGCGTCTGCTGATTCTGTAGGACGCTATGAGCAAGTTGAAGGAAATTCGCGTTGTTGGTTTCAAGGGCAGCGGCCGCCAGCGACTTAAACTGTATCTTTAATTGCTCGCTTGTATCCTGTAGCAGCTTAAGCTTTTCTTCTGTGCTTCGACGCTCGCTGATTAGCGTGGCATCCAGGGCCGCGCGAGCCTCGCCGAGGGAGCGAATCTGCTCGGCCTGACGGTCCACCGCATTTTTGGCAGCCGCCAGTTCTTGCTCCAAGCTGTTCTTCCGCGCTTCCAGTGCGGCGGACTTCGACCGGAACAGAAGCCACGCGAACACCGCGCCGGCCAGAACGGAGATTGCGGCGAGAAGAACTACCGGGAGTACGGTCATTGATGGCTCTCAGGGTGGATGTGGCCATTGTATGGCGCGGGAGACGGAAGCGGAAGCCACGCACCTGTTCAGTTACGTCTTGACCGCGATTACGTCTCGACGCGGTTGAAGACGTCCTCTTCCGCCGTTCCGCCTGCTCCCGGTATAGTTATGGCTGAACAATTCCAGATACAGGAGATGGGATGGCACTGTCGGCAGTCATAGTTGACGACGAACAGCTTGCGCGCGACGAGCTTGCCTACCTGTTGCGCGAACTCGATGTCGACATCCTGGCGCAAGGCAAGAACGGCGTCGAAGCGGTGAGCCTGGTAAAGGAGTTCTCGCCCGACCTGGTTTTTCTTGACGTGCAGATGCCGGGGCTGGATGGCTTCGGCGTCATCAAGAAGCTGCTCGACCGCAAGGTCCCGTTGCCCCAAATCGTCTTTGCCACCGCCTACGATCAATATGCGGTGAAGGCCTTCGAGGTCAATGCCATTGATTATCTGCTGAAGCCCTTCGATCGCAAGCGGGTCTCGCAAGCCGTGGCGAAGGTTCGCCACAAACTGGAGAGTGCGGGCTCGCCCACCGACCAGATTGGCACCATCGTCAAGATGCTGGAACAGCAGCAGCGTCCGCCGGCTGCCAAGGTCCTGCTGAAGGCCGCGGGTCGACTGTTTCTGGTCGATCAGAAAGACATCTGCTACGCCTCGATTGAAGACGGCATCATCACCGTCGTCGCCACCGTAATGGAAGGCCAGTCGAATTGCCGCACGTTGGAGGAGTTGCTCGACTCGCTCGACCCCAACATGTTCTGGCGCGCCCACCGCTCGTACCTGGTGAATATCAACCGCATCAAGGAGGTGGTGCCCTGGTTCAAGAGCTCGTACCAGATCCGCATGGAAGACAAGAAGCAGACAGAGATTCCCGTGAGCCGCGCCCAGACGAAGCGATTGCGGGAGCTGTTTGGGCTGTAGGAAGCAGTCAGCACTTGGCAACTAGCACCTAGCAATTAGCATGGGCAATGCGGGGAGGGTCTGTGTTTGAGAACCACAATTTGCCTTCTGCCGAAGGAGTATCACACAGGACCTCGCCTTCGGATACGAATTGCCAACGGGCGCTTCATTTAGGCGACTAGGACATTTTACGACCGAGTGGTGGTGCCAATGCGGTGCCGGATGCTGGCCGACTTATAAGGACTGATGATTGCTTTCGTAGGATTTCGCTAATCTCTTGCACGATTTGAGTCACGCCTAAGTCGTTCCCGCCGCTAGATTGACTGCATGAGCGCTATACATTCGCAAGCTATTCCTTTCGTGCCCGTTAAGTCCTCAACCTGGTTTGCTACGGGAATCAACCGCGGCCTTGGCCGCAGCATTGCCGAAGGCATCCTTAACCGGGGTGGCAGGGTGGCAGGCACGGTTCGCAGACGTACCGATGCGGCGGAGCTCGAGAAGCGGTTCCCAAGCCAACTTTGGGTGTCAGAGTTGGACGTGTCGGATTTAGCCAATATCCCAAAGGTGTTCGACGCTGCCGTGAAGGCCTGCGGCCGAATCCACGCAGTGGTCAGCAACGCGGGCTACAGCCTGCTGGGTGCGGCCGAAGAGCTAGAACTCGACGCGATGCGGCATATCGTCGACACGAACCTTCTCGGCTCGATTCAGCTTGCGCGCTCGGCCGTGGCGCACATGCGTCCTCTTGGCGGAGGCCGCATCATCCAGATCTCCAGCGGTGCAGGACAATCCTCCTTCCCAGGACTGTCGCTCTACTGTGCGACCAAGTGGGGCATCGAAGGCTTCTTCGAGAGCCTATCGCAGGAAGTGGCCGGCTTCGGCATCGGGACGACGTTGGTAGAGCCTGGAGCTATCCGTACTGACTTCGGTGGCGCGGGCATTCTTAGCCCGGAGCTTGAGGCTTATCAGGATGGGCCTGTGGGTATGCTGCGGCAGATGGCGAAGAGAGGCTACGTGGCGCAGGGCGATCCGGTAAAGATGGCGAAGGCAATCGTAGACACGTTTGAAGCGGAGGCTGCGCCGCCCCGGCTGGCGCTGGGAACGGATGTCTACGGGTACATTAAGGCGGCGCTCGATGCGCGGCTGGAGCAGCTTGAGGCCTTCAAGAATCTTGAAACCGATTGCAATGCAGAGTGAACTCGATACGATGGAAGAGATGGCCGCTATCTCCTCACTGCGAAAAGAAGCCCTATCGATCCTTCTGCGGCACGCCGAGGAGGATCGACTTACGAGGGACGCTCTTCCGGGCTTGCACCTGATGAGGTTCAGTTGGGTAAGCCGACCGCTGGTGACGGTGCACTCCATGCGCTGCATGGCCTTGGTGATTCAAGGGGTAAAGACCCTCGATTTCGGCACCACGCACCTTGAGTACGGCGCAGGACAGTTTCTGCTCTCGTCAATAGATATGCCATCGACCTCCAAAATCCTGAGCGCAACCGGAAGAAGCCCGCTGTTGGCGCTTGCAGTGGAGATTGACTTCGAAGAGTTGAAACAAGTGATCGGTCGATGCGATAAGCTGCTGGCTTCGAGCCCTCAGTCCGCTGTCGACGTGTTTCATGCGGATCCGGATTTATGGGGAGCGGTGATTCGTCTCTTGCGATTACTGGACACACCACAACACGCAGCCGCGCTGACGCCGCTGATCCGGCAGGAGATTCTGTATCGGTTGCTTGCAGGACCCTCCGGTTCGCGTCTGCTGGAAATCTCCAGGCAGGACAGCCCATCCAATCGCATCGCCCGGGCGCTCACCTGGCTGCAGAAGCAGTTCACGAAGGGTTTTATGATAGACGATCTTGCTCGTCGGGTTGGGATGAGTCCATCTTCGTTTCATCAGCATTTCAAGGCGATGACAGGAATGACGCCGATTCAATATCAGCGCCGAATACGCCTTCACGAAGCGCGGAAGTTGCTACTGGTGGATTCGCTCGGTGTCGGTGAGGCGAGCTACCGCGTTGGTTATCAGAGCCCATCGCAGTTCACGAAGGATTATCGCCAGTGTTTCAGCAGATTGCCAAAGGACGATATCTTGGCGCATGCGACCCAAAGAGTTACTTTTTCCGGCTATTCGCCGGAAATGTCTTCGCGGTGACAAACTTTCACTGCTCGTGAGCATCGGGGCCGTGCCAGTTGTGTCGCCTACAACGATGGCAAACCCAACTTGGACGTATAGTCGGCAAGCTGTAGAAGGGAACTGTCCGGATTGCTCCCGGAGCAGGGGCAACGCGGTAGCTGGCTGTCCGCAGATAGCTGGCGTGAACAGGCCGTTACACAACTTAAACAAAAGCGTGCCGCCCCGGAGAGACTTTGGTTGCGTTCTCTGCGTCGCCCGGCATCTGCCCTAGTGAATCTCTGTCATAGCCTCCGAGCGGCTGTTCGCCAATCGCTAATCGCCCTTTTTCGTCTCATGCATCCGGCTGATGGCTTTGGTCACCAGGCTGCGCGGCGACAGTCGCAGCCCCTGCGTCAGCAGGCGGTTTTTCCACCCCGGAATCACCAGCCGCTTGCCCTGCTTCATGCCTTCATAGCCTGCCCGGGCAACCTCGCGCACATCCACCAGTAACGGACTCTTCTTGTGGCTTTCGCCGACGTGGGCGCGCTGCTGAAAGTTGGTGATCACCGGGCCGGGACAGAGGCAGGTAACGGTTGTGCCGGTGCCGCTCAATTCCTCGGCCAGCGCTTCGCTGAAGTGAAGGACGAAGGCTTTGCTGGCGTAGTAAATGGCCATGTAGGGTCCGGCCGCGAAGGCGGCGACGCTGGCGACATTCAGCAGCTTGCCCTCGCGCGCGCGAATCTGCGGCAGAAAAAGTTTGGTGAGATGGGTCAGCGCGACGATGTTCACTTGTATCATCTCGGCTTCGTTGTTCCAGTCGGTCTGGAGAAACGCTCCACTGCCGCCGAAGCCTGCGTTGTTGACCAGCACGTCGAGCACAATGTTGGCTTCCTGTAGCTCCTGGTAAAGCTCGACGGGCGCCGCCGGATGTGCCAGGTCCTTGGGCGAGATCCGCACTTCCACGCCGTAACGCGATTGCAGCTGGTCGCCGAGCCCGCGCAGGGCGGCGCGGTTGCGCGCCACCAGCACCAGCCGATAGCCATCGCTGGCGAAAAGATTTGCCAGTTCCAACCCGATGCCACTGGAGGCACCCGTGATCAACGCAGTCTTGGCGGCGAGAAAGGGATTGCTTGCGCTCACCCTTCTGTTATAGCGGATTTCCCGAGTATCGAGCAGTCGCGAGGCTAAATTTCCCGATTTACACGCGGCAGGGAGATCGCCTATTTCGCGGATGTCTTCTGGTTCGATTGCGATTGCAGGAAGGTCACGATCTGCCAACGCTGTTGCTTAGGCAGGTTTGACCAGGAAGGCATTCCCGATGCCAGCTTTCCGGTGCTGATGAACCAGAATAGTTCACCTGCTTTGGCTTTACGGACCACGGCCGTGTCGAGCGCCGGAGCTGGCCCCATGCCCTGCAGGTGGTCGCCATGACACGGCGCGCAGTTCTGGGCGTAGAGTTTCCTGCCGGCGGCCGATGCGGCAGTATTACCCGCATAAGGGTTCGTCGTCGCCGAAGCGGATGCCGGCGCATTGCGAAAGCTGGTTGGTTGCGCAAAAGACGATGTAATCCGGAGAAATAGAAAAGCAGTAAGTATGAGTACCACGGAAGAGAAGATCGAACCGCGGGCCCTGATTTGCAAAGTAATCCTCCGGCAAACATTTTACAGGGACGATGTATAGAATCTTCGCCTTATGGGAGGCTGGCAGGGATTCCTATGTGCTCATGCGAATCCTCTCTCGTCGGCCGGCGAATATTTCCCTGGTTCCGCCAATTACTAGGGCCGCCGTATTCGTTGACCGTGCCTGGGCCGAGAGATATACTTAGGTTATCGGCTAGTTGCAACTAGGTTGCATAACGACAACTGGAATGGCGACTGATACATCAGCCTGACGGGTAAAGAGCCATCAACATGCAACTGCATTGCAAATCAATTACACAAAGGTAGACCCAAGATGCCGCTCCCAGAGACTGAAGCTCCTGGCGCCCTGCAAACCGCGCTACTCAGCCGCGGAATTCGTATGACCCGCCAGCGCCGTGTCATCCTTGAGATTATCGAGACCGCGACCCAACACCTGGATGCCGCGCAGATCCTTCGCAAAGCCGTCCGCGTCGATCCCAACATTAACCGGGTCACGGTCTACCGCACCCTTGGCCTGCTGAAGCGGCACGGCCTGGTCGATGAGCTGGACCTGTTGCACGTCAAGGGCGACGGACACTTTTACGAACGGCGGCCGCAACGCGACCACATGCACATGACCTGCCTGCGTTGCGCCAAGGTGCAGGAGTTCGAAAGCGACTTATTCGACCGGGTCAAGGGCCAGGTCGAACGAGACTGCCACTTTCACATTCTGGTGGCACGGTTTGAGATTGGCGGGTACTGCGCCAGTTGCCGGAAGTGAGCGGCTGCGCTTTGCGGATCAGATCTTGGCCGAAGATCTTCGGATTGAATTACTCTGCCTCACAATCGCCGCAACCAGTCCGGGGATGGTGTATTCCCTGGCTTCAATGTCCACCGGCAATCCAAATTCGCGTAGTGTGGCCGAGGTCACCGGACCGATCGAGGCGCTGTGTACTCCATGATGCGCCCTCGACTTCTTCAATGCGGCGCGGGCGCGCTGCAAGCCTAGCAGGCCGACAAAATTCTTCACAGTTGAGGAACTGGTGAACGTGATGGCGTGAGGCCTTCGGGTCTTGCTGGCGAGAACGGCGCGCAATCGCTTCTCAGACAACTTCGGCGTTATCGTCTCATAAGCCTCGACCACATCGACTTCAGCGCCGGCTTTGCGCAGCTCACGGGGAATCACATCGCGAGCAACTTTGGCGCGCACCAGCAACACGCGCTTCCCTTTCACGCGACGGCGCAGCGCACTGACAACCGATTCCGCAACATATTCTTTTGGAGTGACCGTTACCGGTAGTCCACTCTCCTCAATAGCTTTCCTGGTGGCGGGACCGATCGCTGCGATCTTCAACTTCGTCAGAGCCGATGTATCCAGCTTCTTCTTCTGAATCCGCTCGAACAGCGCTTCGACGCCGTTCACGCTGGTAAGGATGAGCCAGTCGTAGGTGGCCAACTTTAGCAGTGCCGTATCGAGCGGCTGGTAGGACCTGGGCTTACGGATCTCGATGAAAGGAATTTCGATGACCTCGCATCCCAGGTCGCGCAGTGCGGAGGAAAGCACACCAGCCTGTTTCTTGGCGCGCGATACTAGCACGCGACAGCCGGTTAAAGGGACGTTTTCGGGAATGCTGTTGCGGAAGTTCGCTCTCAAGATAGGGGTCCTTCGACTCCGGCGTCGCTAAAAGCGGCGACGCCTCCGCTCAGGATGACACTCCACCGAAAAATGTCTGCTCCCGGGTAGCTAGAGACAACCTGCAACTGACGAGTGATGGCTGCAACTGACTACTGACTACTGGCCACCGGCTACTGTCTTTCACGGTTGTTGCGGCGCGGCCGCATTCGCGCCGTACACGTCTTCCAGAATTCTGGTCGCTCCTCGCTGCAGCAGGTTGTCGCCCACCGTCTCTCCCAGAGCTACGGCTTGGCTGCCGCTCTGCGTCTCACGCAGGATGGTCGATCCATCTGGTCGCGCAACCACAGCGGTCAAATGCAGTAACCCTTCGCGCATCTCAGCAAATGCGCCGATGGGAACCTGACATCCACCGCCCAGCTTGTGCAGCAGGGCGCGCTCGCAGGTTGTCGCCGCGCGCGCGTCCGGATCGTCGAGGAAAGCCAAATGCTTGCGCATCTCCTCGTCGCCGGCGCGAATCTCGATGCCCAGCGCTCCCTGCCCCGCAGCGGGACACATGAATTCCTCCGACAGCACTTCCCTCACCAGCTGCGTCTTGCCTAACCGCGTGAGGCCTGCGGCGGCAAGAATGATCGCGTCGTATTCGCCTTCCTCGAGTTTGCGCACACGAGTGTCAACGTTGCCGCGCAACGCGTGAATCACCAGATCCGGCCGCGCCACCTTGAGCTGCGCCTGGCGGCGCAAGCTGCTGGTCCCAATACGCGCCCCCTTGGGCAGCATGTTAACGCTGTCATATTTAACGGAGAGGAGGACATCGCGCGGATTCACGCGGGTGGTGATCGCGACCAGCTCGAATCCCGGCGGCAACTGGGTGGGGAGATCTTTCAGACTGTGAACGGCGACATCGACGTGGCCCTCCGCCAGCGCCTCTTCGATCTCTTTGGTGAACATCCCCTTAGTGCCGACCTGAGCGAGCGAGACATTGGTGATCTTATCGCCGGTGGTCTTGATGATTTCGATCTCGACCTCATGCCCGCGCTCGCGCAGGAGCGAGGAAATGTGGTTGGCCTGCCAAAGCGCCAGTTGCGATCCGCGAGAACCAATCCTGAGGCGCGCCATCAGTTGCGCGCTCCGGGTTTCCCGCTGGCAACGGCGTCGGCTTCATCGCGCGCCGCAGCGGCCTTCGCATCGCGCAATCCAAACAACTTCCGCACCAGGTCGATGACGGTAGTCGCTTCCGACGATTCACGGGCTGCGGTTTTGAGGGTCGTAATAGGTGTGTGCATGATTTTGTTGATGATGCCCCGGCTCAGTGCTTCCACTGCCAGTTCCTGCTCAGGACTAAGGGTGCCCAGCCGGCCGCGCACCCGATCGATCTCCGCCTGGCGGACCGTCTCCAGATGCTCCTGTAGCGAGACAATCGTCGGCACCACGTCCAGGGTCTGGAGCCGCGCCTGAAACTTATCGACCTCCAACTGCACGATGGATTCGGCGTGGTCGGCTTCGACGCGGCGATCGGCCACATGCGAGGTGACCACCTGCTGCAGGTCGTCAATATCGTAGACGAAGATGCCGTCCAGCTTGTTCATCTCCGGATCGATATCGCGCGGCACTGCGATGTCGATGAAGAACATGGGACGGTTGCGGCGATGGCCCAGGAAGCGCTCACCATGTTCCTTGCGGAAGATGGCATGAGGCGCCCCGGTGGAACTGATCACAATGTCAGCACGAGGAACGGTTTCGTACAACTGCTCGAAAGGAATGGCCTCGCCGTTGAATTTGGCGGCCAGGGCCACGGCCCGCTCGTAAGTGCGGTTGGCAACGTAGATCTGCTTGGCGCCGTGGGCCAGCAGGTGACGCGCCGCCAATTCGCACATCTTTCCCGCACCGACCAGATAAACGCTTTTGCCCTGCAGGTTGCCGAAAATCTTCTTTGCCAGGTCAACTGCGACCGACGCAACCGACACCGCTGAGGTGGCAACCGCTGTCTCATTTCGCACCCGCTTGGCGACCGCGAAGGCGCGACTCAGCAGAGCATCCAGCTGCGAGTTCACTGCTCCCACGGCTCGAGCCGTGGCGTAAGCTTCTTTCACCTGCCCCAGAATTTGCGGCTCGCCAACCACCATGGAGTCGAGACTGGAGGCCACGCGGAACACATGCTGCACGGCTTCGCGCTCGCGATACTCGTAAAGATATTGGCGGTAAGGCTGGGGGTCGAAGCCATACAACTGACGCATGAATCCGTCCAGATCGGCAGTACCGTTCACGGTGCGGGCCAATAGCTCCACGCGATTGCAAGTGGAGACGATCATCCCCTCCTCAATTCCAGGGTACGACGCCAGCTCCTTCACGGCCTCAGGCAGGCGCGCCTCGGAGATGGCGAACCGCTCGCGCACCTCGACCGGAGCGGTGCGATGGTTCACGCCAATGAGGACAAAGTTCATGAAGGAATGAACCTGTGCACGCGGCTGAAGTTATTGGCAGCCCACGCGCCGATAGCGATCACAAACGCAATTGTGGCCAGGAATGCCGCCCGCCGCCCGCGCCACCCCGAGTTCCAGCGGGTGTACAGCAACAGCATGTAGACGGCCCACATGATGAACGACAGCAAAATCTTCGGATCGTAGAAGAACATCGGCCCATACTTCTCAATCGCCAGTACGGAGCCGGTCACGATGCCGAAGGTCATAAACGGAAAGCCGAAGAGCAACGCGTGATAGCCGATGTCGTCGATGGTCTGCAGCGGTGGCAGCCATGTCAGGAGCGCCGTCTTGCTCTTCGACTTCAAGCTGCGCTCCTGCGCCAGGTAGAGCAGGCTGGCTCCGAAGCTTAGAAACAGTCCGGCATAGCCGGTGAAGATCAGCGCCACATGCACGAAGATCCAGCCATTACGTAATAGCGGGGACGTGAGGGCAACCGGCCGCTGGCCAAGGGCCGAGGTCAGCGTCAGCACGAAGACGATTGGAAAGATGACGATGCCAGGCGATACGGTGCGATAGCCGACGAAAAAGACGAAGAAGACCACCATTGCTAGGAACGCCAGCAGCGATTCCGAATAGTGAATCGAGATCAGCGACAAATGGCCGATCTGGACAGTGGATTCCACCAGCGACACAAAGTGGAAGATGAGGCCTAATCCAACCGCCGGCTCAACCACCTTGGCCAGCAGGTTGCCCTCCTTGCTGAGCAGCAGTAAGGAATAGACCAGCCCCACGCCGTAGCAAACCACCGCGACTCGAAGCCAAATTAACGGCATAAACCCCATTGACGGTCACGCTAACCCGTTGTGCTGAGATCAGTATAGCGGGAAGACGATGCAGGCCGAGTATGGGCATCACTCGACCCTGTGATCTGTGTCACACGGCGGAATCGGGGCTTAGGACGAGTGCGGCCTTAGCCAGGATAATGGAAGTGCACGATGTGCTGCGAGGCAATGGTGACGCCATCTCGCATTGCAGGATGAAAGTGCCAGCGCTGCAACACTTGCAGGACCTTCTGCTCGACGCCGTACCCGATGCCTTGCAGCAGCTTAGTCTCGACGACATCACCGCGGGAGTCGATCGTCACCTCGACGATCACATCGCCTTGTACTCCGGCCGGCAACTCATCGCGGGAAACGGGCGGGTCCGGATAGACATCGGGAAAAGCTGGGATAACCTCGTCGCCCGTCAGGGGCGAACCGGGTATGCGGCCAAATGGAGATCCGCCGCGCGCGGTCTCTTCGAGTGCGTTGTCGGCGGCGGAAGCGGATGCTTCACGCTTGGGTTCAACCTTGGGCGGCCTCGGTTTCGGCGAAAGCGAGGCTTTCAACGTCAGCCGTGGCTCGTGTGCCTGGGGCTTGGCCTGCTCCGGGCCAACCGGCGCCAGATAAACAATGGAGCGTGTGCCTGACGAATGCGCGATGCCAAAATCAACATCCGATGGGGTTACGAAAATCGGCGCGGCGGAATAAAGAAGCGCCAGGAGCAGAGCACCCTGTGCGGCGAACGACAACAGTATGGAAAAACTCTGTCGTTTGCGTTCCGGCTGCGGCCTTTGCTCGAACATTGCCATCTCACCCTGCGTCGCTTGGCTAATTATGGGCCGGAGTCGCCTGCCATGTACAGCCACCAGGCTGGTACTCGTCCCAGCTTTTGCCACTTCAGCTTTAGACGCCGACGGCCAACCAGCGTTAGGTTCGAACCTTGTTCCAAATCGCAGTTAGTCAACTCCGATGGATTCCAGCAGTGTGAGCAACAACTGGGCATCCAGCCGCAGGCGACGTCCGTCATGCAGCATGTCGGGGATTTCGTCGAAGGCCTGGGTCAGGCGAAGTTTCGCCGCCGCGTATTGTTCGGGCTCGCTCAGATTGCGGCCTCGGGTGTCGGCCCACTCCGCGAGCGCCTGCGGCTGCAAAAAGATGCTGACGGCGAAGGTTGTCTTGCGATCGGCGCTGACGTCGAAAATGTATTCCGTGGAGGGCGCTTCGGGATCGCTCTCCAACGCCGCCCGCTTGCCGACGAAGTAGTACTGATACACGTAGCCGGTCTGTGCGGTGTAGGTCTTGAGGCGGCGGATCGTCATAAAGGCAGCAACTAGCAACTAGCTTAAACCCGCGACTCTGCCAGGATTCTCGCAGTGCTTGTGCGATCCTTGATGATTAACCAACAGCCCGAAGCTGGCTGCTACCTGCTACTTCGCTAACTGCTAGAAGCCATCTCATAAATGCTTTGTGTCAGGGCACGGCTTCAGCCGTGCCGTACGCGGATCCTGAATGATTCGGGCTCTAGCCCCCGGAAAACCCTGATTTTACAGGGGCTAAAGCCCTGATCCTCGGCATGTTTGTGTCGGCACGACTAAAGGTCGTGCCCTGATACAACCCCGCAACGATTTATGAGATGAGCTAGTTGCTAATTGCTAGTTGCTAATTGCTTCCTACTCTGTCGGCCGTTCGCGCAGGATTGCCGCTGCAGTCTCCGAGCTGACTGGCGAGTAGTACACCTCTTTGAAGGTGTAGGACTTCGCCTTGGTGCCGAGAATGGGCAGGATCTCCAGGTGCCAGTGGTAATCGTCCTCGATGGTCTTCCAGAAGCCCAGCGTCTCCGAGCGATGCACCGTGTTGGGCGAGGTGTGCAGCACCATGTGGAAGCCGTCGGCGATGGTGCGGATGCGGAACAGTGTCCGCCGAAGCAGTGCAGCAAAATCGCGCATGGCGCCGGACTTCAAGGCAGTCCGTTCGAAGTAAGCTTCATGATTGCGGGGCGCGATCCAGGTCTCGTACGGCACTCGCGGCGCGTAAGGACAGCCCGCCATGTATTCGCCGCGCACCTCCACCATGCGCAGCTTCTGCTCCTGCTCCTGGTGCAGAATGTCGCAAAAAACGCAGCGCTCTTTCACCCGATAGTGTTCCCGCGCCGCGCGCAGCTCGTACAGCACGCGCCGGGGAACAAACGTCGTGGCTACGATCTCCGACGTCGGATGATCGAACTCCTGCCCCGACATGCTGCCGTAATTCTTGAACACGCTGATGTACTTGAAGCGTAAATCGCCCTTCAGGTCCTGGATGCGCTGTCCGCACAGGGCCAGGTACTCCTCGATCTCGCGGTCGTCGGCGTTCCACAAATGCCGGTCGTGGCGCGCGTTTTCGACAAGAACTTCGTGCGCGCCCACCGGACGCATGGTGTCGTAGAGTCCATTGCCCGAGCGTCCGGGCTCGCCATCGATGCCGTAAAGCGGGTGCGGGTGCACCACGGCGCGCGCCGACCACGGACTACCGTTTACCGTCGGCGAGGTCGCCACCACCTGTAGCGGTAAGCCAGACTCGGGGCAAAATGGGCAGAACGAGGCAGCCGCGCCTGCCGCTTCAGGCTCGTCGCCGCAGATGACCCATGAGCGCGTGATGGGATCTTTGCGCAGTTCCATCTTCTTTACTCTACGTCGGCAGACGGCAAGGTGGGAAGAGGCTTCTCGTTGGCGCCGCCAATCCGATAGCTTTGCGCTCCCGCTTTGGGTTTCTTCGCAGAATGGGCATAGTAGCCGTTAGCCTTCAGTGCATGAATGTCTCGTCCAGAGAGAGACCGGCGGATCGGGGCCAGCCGAGTTGAAAGACCTTTTCTTGCGGCCATCTGCTCGACTTGCCGCCGAAGAACGCTGGCTGATAGCTGACGGCTGATGGCAGCTTCTCCGCCTGTTAGAATGAAACACATTGACCCGTTCCATACGTCTAATTGCCATCGACATTGATGGCACGTTACTCGACTCCAAAGCCCAGATTTCGCGAGCCAATCTGGACGCGCTGCAGCGCGCGCGCGAAGCCGGCGTTGAGATCGTTCTGGTCACCGGGCGCAGACACCGGTTCGCGTTTCCCATCGCTGAGGCCCTGGGCTTCGAGCTTTGGATCATCAGTTCCAACGGCGCCGTCACTCGCTCAACAGATGGCGTATCGTTCCATCGCGATCTGATGCCGCAAGCTACCGCCAGTAAAATTTGCGGGCACATGCGCGAGTTTCGCGATCACATGGTGATCACCTTTGATCGTGAAGGCCCGGGTGCCATTATCTGCGAGAACCACCAGCGCCTCTACGGCGTCATCCAGCGCTGGATGGAAAAAAATGCGCCCTACATTGAGTATGTCAGCCCTATCGAGAAGGCGTTGACCGAAGATCCCATCCAGGCCATGTTCTGCGGTCCGGTCGACCTGATGCGGGTCGTCCGGCAGCGTCTCCTGGATTGCGATTTCTCCAATGAAATCACGGTGCTGCGAACGCAATACGATCATCGCGACCTGACTATCGTCGACATCCTGAACGCTGGCTGCTCTAAAGGCCACGCGCTGGAGCGCTGGGCCAGTCATCGCGGCATCGATCGCTCCGAGGTCATGGCCATCGGCGACAATTACAATGATGTCGAGATGTTGACCTTTGCCGGACATCCGGTGATCATGGGCAATGCTTCTGACGATTTGAAGCAGAATGGCTGGACCATCACTTTGCACAACGATGAGAGCGGCGTGGCCGCGGCCATTGACCAGGTGCTGGACGCGAACGCAGCGAGCGTGAATGCGTAAACCTTATTCCATGAATGCGTCATTCAAGAGCTTTTTGTTCCGGGATGTGTCATCCCGAGCGCAGGCGGCGCTTCGCCGCCGTAGTCGAGGGACCTGCAATGTGTCATCCCGAGCGAGCGCAGCGAGTCGAGGGACCTGCTTTTTCTTCCTTGCGCTGTTGTTCGTCGTCCCACTGCACGCCGCCGAACTCGCCAACCTGCGTAACGGATTCAGCCTGCGCCACGAGCATCACGAAGTATTTGGCGAGACAACAAGGCTCTATATGAGCGCCGATCCGGCGGGCGGGTATGTCGACGTTCCCACCGCCGAGATCGAAAGTTTTGAGCCCGCTCCCCCTGATCCGCAGGATGTAGCCTCGCAGCCTGCGAAGTCACAAGATCTCCAGTCGATTGTCAGTGCCGCCAGCAATCAGCATCAGGTGGACGCCGACTTTATCGCCAGCGTGATCAAAGCCGAAAGTGCCAACAATCCGCGCGCAGTCTCGCCCAAGGGCGCACAAGGGCTGATGCAACTGATGCCCGGCACGGCCAGCCAATTGGGGGTGAAGAACAGCTTCGACCCAGCCGACAATGTTGACGGCGGTGTGCGCTACCTGCGAGCTCTGCTGCTGCTCTATAACAACGACATGGTTAAGGCTCTGGCCGCCTACAATGCCGGCCCGCAGCGCGTCCAGCAATATAAGGGCGTGCCGCCGTATCGCGAGACCCACGCCTACGTGGCCCGCGTCATTAAGGATTACAACCGCAAGAAGCTGGCTGAGCGTAGACAGCAACCGCAGGCAAAAGTTCACCGAGTGCAAGATCAGGTCCAGGCTAGCAACTCAGCTTTGGCACAGGCCAATTCCAACTCCACCGTCGGCAGCGAGTAGCCGCGTTGACCGTGTTCCCTCACTCATTTACCTTGACCAATAGACCTCGTGGGCGAATTTCTAACCCTCTTCATGAATAGAAAACGCATTCTGGTCTTCGGCGTCGTTCTTGTCGCCCTCTGTCTGCTGATCTATTTGCAGGTGCGGGCGTGGAAGACCTTCGATTGGGCGATGTTCTGGAGCCGCACCGAACACGTCAACTGGCTCTACATTTTCTACGGCCTTGCCCTCACTTATCTCGCCTATGTTCTGCGCGCTGTACGCTGGCGCATTTTTCTGAAGCCGGTTCGCCAGACAACCACTGCGCGCCTGCTGGCGCCACAATTTGTCGGCTTCGCCGCGCTGGCGCTGCTGGGCCGCGCCGGCGAGATGATCCGCCCCTACATCATCGCCAAGAAAGAACGTCTCACCTTCACTTCGCAGGTTGCCGTGTGGGGGGTGGAGCGCATCTTCGATATGGGCGCGTTCGCCGTATTGCTGGCCATTAGCTTCCTTTCGCCCGATTTGCGCGCACTTCATTTCTATCGCCAGCTGCGGGAGTTTTCTTTCCTGCTGATGGTCTTGATTCTGGGGCTCATCATCGGCATAGTCATCGTGCGCCGCTCGGGCGATCGGGTCGCACAATTCATGCACGATCGAATCGCCGGCTTCGCTCCTAAACTCGCGCATCATGTGCGCGAGAAGGTGTTGTCATTCAGCCATGGGTTAGAGACCATCCAGGACCTCAGCTCAGCGCTGCAGTTGGTTGGTATTTCACTTTTCATGTGGGTGCTGATCGCCTACGCCTATTACGCCGTTACCCATGCCTATCCCGGCGAATTGCAAATGTTGACGCTGCCGCACGAAGTGGTTTTGATGGGCTCCAGCATGGTCGGCTCCATGTTGCAGTTACCGGCAGTCGGCGGCGGCTCGCAGCTGGCTACCATCAGCATGTTGAGCTCGGGCTTCCACGTTGAACATGAGCTCGCCGTCAGCTGCGGCATGATGCTGTGGGCGGTGACCTTCATGTCGGTGATCCCGATGGGACTGGCGATTGCCCGCCACGAGCACGTTTCTATCCGCGCCGTCGCCGAAGCCGAAGAGAAAGCCGCAGCGCTGGTGGAATAGCGGCCCGTCTCTTTCATCTGACCTTTAAGCGGCCTCGGAGCATTCCGTGGTAAGAGCAATTGTTCTTGTTTCTTCTCCGTGCCCTCCGTGCCTCCGTGGTGAACGCCTTTTCCCCTGTTACAATCGAAGCACGGGCACATCGCCCGTTCTCTCATCCATGAAGTGCCCGTTTTGCGGCTTTGAAAACGACAAGGTAGTTGACTCGCGCGAAAGCAAGGAAGGCGAATCCATCCGCCGTCGACGCGAGTGTTTGAAGTGCGAGAAGCGCTTCACCACCTACGAACGCATCGACGAAATCCCTTACATGGTGGTGAAAAAGGACGGCCGCCGGGAGAAATTCGAGCGGCAAAAAGTCCTCAACGGCCTGCTTCGGGCCTGCGAAAAGCGGCCGGTATCCATGGGCAGGCTGGAGCAGATTGTCAATGACGCCGAGGCCTTTGTGGTCGACTCGGCTGAGCGCGAGCGCAAGACCAGCGAGGTCGGTGAGCTCATCATGAACCGCCTGCGGCGCATCGACAAAGTCGCCTACGTGCGTTTCGCCTCGGTATATCTGGATTTCAAGGACGTCCGCGAGTTCATGGAGGAGTTGAAGGAGCTGCTGGATACCAAAGAGAGCGCTTCCACTAAAGGCAAAGCCGGTAATTGATCTTACTGCTAAGAAAAGAGCCTAATGTCATCTCCACACAGAGTTACCTTAATTCCCGGCGATGGTATCGGCCCTGAGGTCGTCAACGCCAGCGTTCGCATCCTGGAAGCTACAGGCGTGAAGTTCGAGTGGGAGAGCTTCGCGGCCGGCGCGGAAGCCTACGAGAAGTATCGCGAGTACATTCCGAAAGAGCTGATCGAATCCGTTGAGCGGACTCGTGTCGGGTTGAAAGGCCCGGTGACGACCCCTATCGGCGGCGGTTTTTCCAGCATCAACGTCGCTCTGCGCAGGCAGTTCGAGCTGTTTGCCAACTTCCGCCCGATCCGCAATCTGCCCGCAGTTCCCACGCGTTATCCCGGCGTTGATCTCGTCGTGGTTCGCGAGAATACCGAAGGCCTGTACTCCGGCATCGAACACGAAGTTGTGCCTGGAGTAGTGGAAAGCCTGAAGATCATAACCGAGAAAGCTTCCACGCGCATCGCCAGGTTCGCCTTTGAATATGCCCGCCGCGCTGGTCGCAAGAAGATCCACGCCATCCACAAAGCTAACATCATGAAGCTCTCGGACGGGCTGTTTATCCGCTGCTCGCGCGACGTTTCCAAGGGCTACCCAGAAATCACTTACGGCGAGCACATCGTCGACAATACCTGCATGCAGCTTGTGATGAATCCTTATCAGTACGACATGCTGCTGTTGGAGAATCTCTACGGCGATATCATCTCCGATCTGTGCGCAGCCTTTGTTGGCGGGCTCGGACTCGTGCCGGGCGCGAACTTCGGACACGAGTGCGCTATCTTCGAAGCGGTCCACGGATCAGCACCCGACATTGCGGGAAAAGATATCGCGAACCCGACAGCCGTGCTGCGCTCGGGGATTCTGATGCTGCGCCACCTTGGCGAGGAGAACGCAGCCAACCACATTCGCCTGGCGCTGGAAAAAGTGTACGGCGAGAGGAAGCACGTTACCCGTGACGTAGGCGGCACGGCCGGAACCGCTGAATTCGCCGATGCCATGGTCGACGCGCTGCATATCATTCCGCCACCGAAGCCAGTGTTGCAGGAAGTGGTGCTGTAGGTAATTAGCGCTTCCAGCATTGGCGCCCACGGAACACTGCAATCAGTTCAATCCGGCTGCCTACAATACGATATGGAATGAGGTATGGTGTACCCGGTACCACAAGCTCGCGAGTGCCGGCAATGCGGCCAGGGCGGCCAAGATTAGGATAGAGTGCCAGCCGTTCCACCGCTTCGACGATTCGTGCGGCAATATCTGCTGCCGAGCCCGGGCTATCCTGGGCAATATAGTCACGAACGTTCCCCAGGTGCCGGATGGCACGCCGCGACCAAACAATTGTCATCGCGGCGGCTTACTCTCGCGCTTCTTTCCCCAGGATTGAAGCCAGCTCCGCACTTCCCCATGATCGATGGTCCGGCCGGCATCCAGATCCTTGACTCCGATATCAATTTCGCTCAGTTGCCAGCTCTCAAGCGCGACGAAATTTTCGATGGCCTCCGCCGCCAGAAAAGACTTGGAGCGACGTGAGGCCTTCGCCAGCACGTCAAGCTTGGCTTTGGTTTGCGGATTCAAACGAATCGACAAGGTGCTCGAAGACATTGTGCTCACCTGTATACATTATACGACAACGCGAGGTATCTCGGACGCACTCCAAGTTGCCGTACCATCCTAGACTGGCATGAACTTTTCTCGATCCAGTGGCATCTTGCTGCACCCCACTTCCCTTCCCGGCGCTCAAGGCATCGGAGAACTTGGCAACGAAGCTCACGCCTTCGCCGACTTTCTGCGTGACTCCGGGCAGCGCATCTGGCAAGTCCTGCCGCTTGGTCCCACCGGGTATGGCGATTCTCCTTACCAATGCTTCTCGGCGTTCGCGGGAAATCCGCTGCTCATCAGCCTCGACTGTCTAGTGCAACGCGGCTACCTCGATCCATGCGACGTGGCCCGCAAGCCTGCGTTTCCGACCGACAGCGTTGACTACGGCGCGGTGATCGCATGGAAGCTTCCGCTGCTGCGCAAAGCATTCGAGGCCTTTCGGCAGACGACATCGGATGATCGTGCTGCTTTCGAAGAGTTCTGTCAGCGCCACGCCGCCTGGCTCGACGACTTCGCGTTGTTCATGGCGCTGAAACAAGCGCATCAACTGGTCAGCTGGATGGAATGGCCACGAGAGCTAGCGCTGCGCCAGCCAGCGGCGCTGGAACGAGTCGGCAACGAATTGCACGACGAAATCGAGTGCCACAAGTTTATCCAGTTCGAATTCGAGCGCCAATGGTGCGACCTGAAAGCGCATTGCACCCGCAATGACATCCGCATCCTGGGCGACATGCCAATCTACGTCGCGCTCGACAGCTCCGACGTGTGGGTGAATCGCCACCTGTTCGAACTGCAAGACGACGGCAGGCCGCGAGTAGTGGCCGGCGTCCCGCCCGATTACTTCAGCGCCACCGGACAACTGTGGGGCAATCCGATTTACTGTTGGGCGGCACACGCGCGGACCGGATATGCATGGTGGATCGCGCGCTTCCGGCGGGCGCTGGAGATGCTCGATATGATTCGCCTCGACCACTTCCGCGGCTTCGAGGCGTATTACGAGATCCCCGCAGGCGAGGTCACAGCGGTCAACGGCGCGTGGGTGAAAGGGCCGAGCGCGGCGCTGTTCGAAGCGCTGAAGGCCACGCTCGGAGATCTGCCCATCGTCGCGGAAAACCTGGGTGTCATCACGCCTGACGTCGAAGCGTTGCGCAATCAGTTCAACTTTCCGGGAATGGCGATCCTGCAATTCGCCTTTGGCAACGATCCCCAGGCGGTCAGCTTCCGGCCCCACAACTATTCGCACCATCTCGTCGCTTATACCGGCACGCACGACAACGACACCGTCGTGGGATGGTGGAACAGCAAGGCTGGGGCCGGCAGTACCCGTACTGCGGCCGAAATTGAGAAAGAGATGGCCTACGCGCGCCGCTACTTGAACACCGACGGCAGCGAGATTAACTGGGCGATGATCCACGCGCTCATGGCGTCGGTCGCCAACACTGTACTGTTTCCGCTGCAAGATGTGTTGGGCGTGGGCAGCGCGGGACGAATGAATCTGCCGGGAAGTTCGTCGGGAAATTGGCGCTGGCGCTTTCGCCAAGGGCAGCTGACCGCGGCGATGAGTGCGAAGTTGAGGGAATGGGTGGAGACGTACGATAGATAGGAGTTCCTTCTGGTTCAGCGGCCACCGAATGTTAAGCATACCTGTCGCGATGCCCGCGACTTACCACAACGTGACCAGGTCCCTATATGGGATACGCGGCCTATCGTAACCAGAATTTGTTTGCTTCCCTCTTGCCGCTCCGCTACCTTTCTCCAGAGCTGCGATGCCTGCAATTGACGATGCCCTACAACGTTGGATCCGCGCCGGAGTGCTGGACCAGGCGACGGCGGAGCGCATTCGTGTCTTTGAAGCGTCGCGTGGGCAACCCGCTCAACAGCCGATCCAAGTGCTGCCGATCCCGCCTGGAAAGTTGAACCCGGAGTGCTTTGCCTCTACCCATGCCATAGCTATAAAGCCTGACACCATGGCACGCCAAGTGTATATCTTGATTACCTATCTATGCGGTCACTGCACTAGTTGGCAATGGCGAGTGCGCACCGAGGCGAGAGACGGAAAGCTGGTGGTGGTAGACGCCCGCAACGTGCTGCCTCGCAGTGAGACGCTGACCATCTGGCTGAGCAGCGATCAGGCCTGCGACCGCGTACAGCTTTCACCGGGCGTTGACTTCTTTGTTCCTGATACGGCGAAATCGCCGTTCCCGCTGAAAACTGGCGCGGAATTATGGGCGGAGGTCACAGTTCCGCCCGAGGGACCGCCGCGGCCAATTCAGCTCGCCATCAGCGATAACGGGCAATGGAAGCCACTAAGGTTTAACTAGAGATGCGTAGAGCGGCGCTTTAGCGGCGCTTTCGGCTGTCCCCGCATTCAGGTCCTCAACTTCAGTAGCCGTGCTCGCTGCCTTCTTCCAGCCTCACCTTGCCGCGAAACATCCGATAGACGAAGACGAAATACACCGCCGCCAGAATCATGCCGATCCTCCACCACACGAAGCCCACGCTCAGCCCATGCGCGCCGGCCGCGCTGTTGTAGATGGTCAGGTTGTACTGCGCGCCGGTGCTTGCCGGCAGCACGTTGGGATAGAGCGCGAAGACCGCTCCCACCAGCATGGCGATGATGTAAGCGCACGATGCCAGGAATGCGCCCTTTTCTTGCCGCCTGGAGTGCGCGAAGTACATGTAGATCAGGCTGCCGATGACCACCGCCGGACACCAGATACCCGATCGGCCAGCGCGTGTAGTTCTCCAGGATGTGCGGCACGGCATACACGGTCGCAATCAGGCTGAAGATGGTCAGCAGCACCTGCACCGGCCAGAACCACGACGCCACTTTGCGCGCGCGCATAGTTCAACGTGCCTTCGGTCTTGGTCGCCAGATACAGCGACCCGTGCACCACCAGCGTGACCAGCGCGACTGACGCCGCACATCACGGTGTACCAGTCGAGGATGCCGTTCTGCGCGCCGACGCGCCAGTTGGTCCATAGCGGCTCGAAGAAGTAGCCGTCAGGATTCAGCGGCACACCGCGAACCACATTGCCCAGCGCCGCGCCGAAGAAGATCGCCAGCAGAATACTCGACACTCCAAAGATGGTGTCGAAGAAGCCTTGCCACACCTGCTCCTGAATATGGGTGCGAAATTCGATGCCGATGGCGCGCAGCATCAGCAGCCACAGCACCATCATCAGCGGCAGATAGAAGCCGCTGAAGCCGGAGGCGTAGAGCTGCGGGAAGGCGAAGTACAGCGTGCCGCCGGCGGCCAGCAGCCACACCTCGTTGCCGTCCCATACCGGGCCGATAGCGCGAATCACCGTGCGCCGCTCCGTGTCATCTTTTGCGATGAAGAGATGGACTGCGCCCGCGCCCAGATCAAAGCCGTCGAGCACAACATAAATGGCGACCATTACCGCTACGATCATGAACCAGATGGTTGCCATGGCTATCGCACCTCCAGAGGATTCAAACGCGCCGCATCGATTTGCTCACGCAACTGCGGCGGCACAACCGGCTCCGGACCGTGCTCGATCTCGCGCCGCACCAGGAAAAGGAAGAGAATGGAAAGTACGGTGTACATCCCCAGGAATCCCAGGAAGCTGAACCAGGCATTGCCGGCCGAGACCATCTTGGAGTAGCCATCCACCGTGCGCAGCAGGCCATAGACCAGCCACGGCTGCCGGCCGAACTCGGCGGTCATCCATCCTGCCGTGTTGGCGATGTAAGGGAATGGAAAGCTCAGCAGCAGGATCCACAGCATCCAGCGCGCCTGGTAGAGCTGCCTGCGCCACAGCAGAAAGGTCGCCACCGCCGTGATGGCGATGAAGATCGTCCCCAGCCCAACCATGATGTGGTAGGTGTAATAGAGCAGCGGAATGTTGTCCGGCCAATCCTGCTTCGGCACGGAGTTCAGGCCTTTGACTTCGGCGCCCCAGCTTCGCCAGGTCAGGAAGCTCAGCATCTTGGGAATGACGATGGGGTTGTCGATCTTTTGCGCGGCAACATCGGGCTGGCCCAGAATGACCAGCGGCGCTCCGGGTTGCGTGTCCCAGAGAGCTTCCATGGCCGCCAGCGTCACCGGCTGATTGCGGGCCAGCATGCGGCCTTGCGCGTCGCCGGTCGGCACAATCTGCACCAGACTCACGAACAGCGCGGCAATCACGCCCACGCGCACAAAGATGTGTCCCTGCTCGATGTGTTTTTCGCTGAGCAGGTAAAACGCGCCGACAGCGGCCATCACAAACGCTCCAGTAATGACTGCGCCGCTCATGTTATGCGCGTACTGCCACCAGGCCCAGGGATTCAGCACCAGTTTCCAGAAGCTGGTGAGTTGCACTGAGCCGTCGGCCACGCGCTCATAACCGACGGGATGCTGCATCCAGGCGTCGGTGGCAACGATGAAGTAGCCCGACATCCACGAACCCAGAAAGACCATCAGCGCCGAAAACCAGTGCAGGCCTTTGCTCAGCCGCTTCTCGCCATAAAGGAACAGTCCGAGAAACGTCGATTCCAGAAAGAAGGCGAAGCAGCCTTCCATGGCCAGCGTCTGCCCAATGACGCCGCCGGCGAAGCGCGAAAAGTGCGACCAGTTGGTGCCGAACTGAAATTCCATCGGAATGCCAGTCACCACGCCGATGACGAAATTGATGCCGAAGATCTTTGCCCAGAAGCGGGCAGCTTGGTCGTAACGCTCGTCTTTGGTCTTGAGCGCCATAGTCTTCAGGATCACGATCAGCGGCGCCAGTCCCATGGTCAACTGCGGAAACAGGTAGTGATACGTCACCGTGAAGGCGAAGTGCAGGCGGTGAATCAGGAGTGCGCTATCCATGCATAAACCTCAAAAGGAGTGTTGGCGCGTACGGGTACGGCGGCCTGCCGCAAACAACGGCTGGTGTACTGCACATGGAAATAGTCTCGGTGATGGGTGTACAGGAAGCTGTGAAGGAGATCACAACGATGTGTGATGGCGTGATGTTTGCCTATGTCGTGAACAAAGGAATCTACGGTTGGACCCGGTCGTCGATTTGCGGCTGCGGTGGACAGGAAATATGATTTGGAGTGGCTAGGCTGCAGGTATGAGACGCGCGGTGCGGCTCGTATCGCTGTGGTAGTCACTCACAACTAGGCCGGGATGGCGGAACTGGCAGATGCAGCGGACTTAAAAT
>CAWBKE010000030.1:0-164845 GCA_963789245.1 uncultured Acidobacteriaceae bacterium
AACTGGCTACGAGCAACTAGAGCTCACTTGCCTTGTCAGGACACGACTTTAGAGTCTGCGGAAAAAGTCGATTTCGACCTGTCTTGAAAGGGCACAGCTTTAGCTGCGCCGCTACAAGTTCTTTGAATTTGTCATGACGAGGAGGCCCTTAGAGACTGTGTCGCAACCCGGTGTCGCCGCTCTGCGGCTCACGTTTTGTCCCACTTTGAGCGTGGGCTGACGCCCACGCCTAACCCCATCTCGCCGCTGCGCGGCTAGTTTGATCGGTTGTTCGGGCCGTTTGCTCCACCAGAAAATTTGTTTTCCGGTTGCGACACAGTCTCCTTAGGCCGACGAGGGATCTGCTGTTTCGGCTTTTTCCCAACTTACTTCGCCGGCACCAGCTTCGCCTTGGGCCAGACTGCGTCCTTCGCCTGCGCCTTGCGCGGTCCGCAGGTGGTGCTGCCGACCAACTCGGGCGCGTGGTCGTCATCGCGCTTAAAGATGTAGGCACGGATCTTGTAGCAGACATCGTCAGGAGTCGAGAGCGCGTTCTCGTCGCGCGTTTGCGCTGGAGTCAATTCGAAGGACTGCGGCTCGCCGATCTGCGGCGCGGGAAGATTCTCGACGGTTGCAACCATCGCCGAAGGTTGCGCGGGTTGGGCAGGCGCTGACAGGACCATCGACAACAGAAGGAATCCGGCTAGAGGCATGGTAAGCCCTCCTGTGGCGAATCATAGCACCGCAGCCACGCCTCCGAGCCACAATTTGGGACGAGTTGCAGCAGCCGGATTTTGCCTTACGCTGCGGGCTTGCGGCGCGTAGTCTTGGCCTTCTTGGCTATCGCCTTTACCTCGGATTCCCGCTGCGCTGCCTCCACGCGTTGCGGAGCCTTCTTCGGCACTTGCGCCAGGCTTTCCTTCAGCGCGGCCATCAAATCCACCACCGGAGCCAACTTCTTCGGCTTCTCCACCGGCGTAACCTCTTCGCCTTCCAGCCGGGCTTTGATCAGTGTCTTGACGTTCTCCTCGAACGTATCGTGGAACTTCTCCGGCTCGAATTCCCCGGCCAGCGCTTCGATGAGCTGGTGTGCCACCTTCACCTCGGCGTCCTTCAACTCGACATCGGGACGGCCAAAACCCTCCAGGTCCTTGACCTCGTCCTTGTAGTACATGGTGTGCAGCATCATGCCGCCCTTGTACGGGCGCAGAAACACCGTGTATTCGCGGTTGTGCATGGTCAGCTTGGCGATGGCGACGTACTTGGACTCTTCCAGCGCCTTGCACAGCAGCGCGTAGGGACGGCGGCCGGCTTCTTCCGGCACCACAAAGTAGGACGACTCGAAGTAGATAGGATCGACCTCGTCGGCCTTGACGAATTCGAGTATCTCCATGGCCTTGGCGGTCTTGGGCTCGATCTTCTTGATCTCTTCGGGCTCGATGATGACGTACTCGCCCTTGCGATACTCATAGCCCTTCACGATCTCATTGCGCTCCACAATCCGCTCATCATTTGGGCACCAGAGCTTCTGCTGGATGCGCGTGTTGTCGTCACGGTGCAGCATGTTGAACGAGATGTGGTTACCGCGCGCGCCGGAGAACAGCCGCACCGGCATGGAGATCAATCCAAATGTCAGGTATCCAGACCACACAGAAGATGCCATAAATTCGTCCTCGCTTTAGACAGAAGTACTTAACTCATGCCCCAATGACGCGCCGACGGCATGAACTCACCAATCGCGACCCGATTCTTGCCTGTGGAAAACCGGGGCACAATATGATCCAGCGCTACCCCGAGCTTCGTCAAGAGCTATTCCGCGAACCGCTCGGCCCCTACCGTTATTCTTCAAGCACCTGGAGACCCAAAACGGCCGCAGCCTCCTGAATGGGATGCAAATAATGGCAGACTTAGCTGCATTGGGCCAAGGGGCCGTCGCTCATCAGGCAGACCGTTCTGGTTTGTATCAGGGCACGACTTTTACAGGCCGCTGAAAAAGTCTGCAAACAACCAGGTGTGCCGTCGGCTGAAGCCGACTCGCAATCGAAAAAAAGGACTTAGACGCCGGCCTGAAGGCTGGCTCTACCCGTAAGTCCCGAAATCCCGACTTTTTCAGCGGCCTGTTCTAGTCGTGCCGAAACAAACGCATCAGAGGCTAAGGCTTTAGCCTCCGCAAAAACAGAGGCCCTCAGGGGCTGAAGCCCGCTTCATCGGTCGACCGCTGCGGCACGTCTAAAGACGTGCCCTGATACAAAGCGACCCAGGTGATGGCTTCTCGCCTGAGGCCTTCGCATCTAAACCATTCCTCGCTCGCCGCCATTTCCCCCGGCTGCCATGCGATACTGAGCTTCCTGTGACCAGTCTCCTCCATGCAAGGGGTTTGTCTGCCGCGGTGGTGGCCCTCGGATTCGCCCTGCTGGCCCGCATTATCGGCGGGGTCACGGACGGCGGCGCCATGGCGGGCGTGCTGGCGGCCTTCGTCCTGATGCTGGCCGGCGGGTTTGCCGGATTGCTTCCACTGCTGACGCTCTTTCTGCTGACCATGATCTCCACCCGCTGGGGTTATGCACGCAAGCAGCGCCTGGGCGTAGCCGAGCGCAGGCGTGGCCGGCGTGCGTCGCAGGTAATCGCCAACCTGGCGGCCGCGACGGCCTGCGCGCTGCCGGTAGTTTGGTTTCCCGATCTGGGTGACCTGCTTCTGGTCGGCTCCATGGCTGCGCTGGCCGAGGCTGCCGCCGATACCGTCTCCAGCGAGGTTGGCCAGGCCACGGCCCGCGGCGCCTACATGATCACCGACTTCCGCGACGTGCCCATCGGCACCAACGGCGCCATCAGCGTGGAAGGCACCATCAGCGGATGCGTTGCCGCCTGCATGGTCTCGTGGGTGAGCGCGACCTGTGGTTTGGTGGATTGGCGCTGGACTCCCTTGATTGCCTTCGCCGGAATCGGCGGCATGTTCCTCGACAGCATCCTGGGCGCAACCTGGGAAAATCGCGGCAGAATCGGAAATGACACTGTGAACTTCGTCAGCACGGTCTTCGCCGCCGACGCGGCCGTGATCGCGACCATCATCCTGGAACGATTGAGTAGTTAGTGGAGAGCGTGGCCGTTGCAACCGCTTCGCAACGACAACTCATTGCCGGAAATTCTCTTCACGCTAGTTTTGCGAAGCCGCTCCGCTGGAGCTGCGATGAGAGCTCGACTTCGTTTTAGCCGGCTTCGACTTTGCAGCACTTGCCGCCCAATCCGAAAGCGCCACCCATTGCGAACAAGTACTGCCTGACTGCTGCGCGCACACCTCGAAGTTATACACCGGATGGATCTCCCAACCTGACAGCCGGCTTGGGTCGTCGTTGGCAGAGAAGCCCTGCTCGCCGCAGATCTTGTGGTCTGCGTCGTACATAAGCTGGCCGGAGACGCGGACCAGCGTGGTGTGACCGATCTTCTCCAGATAGGTTACGTTCCAGCTCGCAGGCCGGTAATGCGGGATCATCTCTGCGCTATTGCTCAAGCATTGGTTGGTAACTCCCGGCTGCGGCGCCAGAGCGATATGAATGTCGTTGGAAGCTTCGTCGTCCTTTACTTCGCAATTCACGCTCTCGCCGCTGGTTAGGTCCGCATAGTGGGCCTCCACTACATAGCCGACAAACTGCACTGCCGTACCTTCACCCAAACTCACAAAACCTGTGCGACTGGCCGGCATATTTTCCTGGTCCCATTGCAGGTATCCCGGAAGCGCAGCCACCTTGGCCTGTTTGGCGAGAAGGTCTTGCTGCGTGATCGTCTGATAAGTTGTGCCCGCGCAGAAGTTGTTCTTGGTCTGGTTCTGCACAGCCGATCCAGCCTTGCCAGTGCCGGTAAGCCCACAAGTACTATCGATCGGGTGCTGCACTTCAATTGCCTGGAATGGATGGCAGGTCATGGGAAACTTGTTTTGCCCGGGGGCAAATGAGCAAAGCACTATCGTGATTGCCACAAGCCACTGCAACCTCATATACCCTCCTAATCGCAACCGGCTACATCGGTCGCGGTAAGCATACCAGTTACGTCGCAACCTGGGGCACAATTCGCACGAGATGCTCCTTCAGAAGACGCCTGTAGAGGATCGTATTCACCACGGAGACACAGAGAACACGGAGAAAAAAGAAAAAACAGAGAAAAAGAAAACGAAAAAACGGGAATCCGGAACTGTTCATCCATCTTGATTTCCCGATTTCTTTCTTCTCGGTGTCCTCCGTGCCTCCGCGGTGAATTCTGAACACACCTCTCTTTTGTCGAAATGCTGGTGCCACAAAGCGACCTTCGGGATGGTTAGGCTTCGACCTTGGGAAGACAACTCGGCCGCAATTTTCGCCGTCTCGGTTTTGATTTTCGTTGCCGATTTCGAGTTACAATCTACGGCAGCGTTAGCTTCCAGAGCGAGGTGCCCACCGATGAAGAGATCCCTCCTGACAGCCCTTGCACTCCTTCTTACATCCACCTTGTTGGCTTGTGGTGGCAGCAGTACTCCACCTGCTCCCGGCGTTGCCGTGTCCCCGGCGACGGCAAATGTGCAGGAGGGCGGGACGCAGCAGTTCACGGCTACCGTTACCAACAGCAGTGACATGGCTGTGACTTGGCAGGTCAACGGTGTTGCGGGTGGCAATTCGGCGGTGGGAACCATCACCAGCAACGGGCTCTACACCGCTCCGGACGTCATTCCCAGTCCCGCCAGCGTAACCATCTCTGCGGTGTTGCAGGCGAATAGCGCCATCTCAGGCAACTCCATCGCTACCATCACGACAGTGCAGTTCAGTAACTCTTCGCTGAAGGGCACCTACGTCCTGACTCTTACCGGCATCGACTTGAGTGGCAATTCGTTTAACGCGGTCGGGGCAATTACCGCCGATGGCAACGGCAACATCACCGGCGGCGAGGAAGACTTGAACAATGTTTCGACCGGATACAAATTAGCGCCCTCGGTTACCGGAACGTATTCTGTGACCTCTGATGGCCGCGGGACCCTGAACCTGATTATTCCCGCCATCCTTCCCAAGACATTCTCCTACGCCTTTGCCATCCAGGCACTCAACAACGCCGTCTTGAATGAAATCGACAACAATGTAGTCATCTCATCGGGTAATCTGGAGGGCCAGACCAGCGGTGCTCCCCAGCCTTCAGGGAACTATGCTTTTGGCTTCGCCGGTAGCAGCGCAATCTGTGGTCCGCTGAACTCAAACGGCATTTTCAGCATGACCAGCGGCAGCGTCGGCGGAATGCAGGACGCGAACTGTGGCGGCTCCATCAACCAGAGTCAATCGCTGAGCGGCTCTTACGGCAATATCGACAGCATGGGACGCGGCACCGGCTCGTTGTCCATCACCACCGGCAGGTCCGCTTTTGCCTATTACGTGGTCTCGGCCAGCCACTACCGTTTCCTCTCTCTCGGTACGTCCGTGTTTTTCCTGGGCAGCGCCGATTTGCAAACTCAGTCGTCCTTCACAGGAAGCAATTTCAACGGCAGTTATGTCGTTACCAGCTCGGCAAACACGGCGGCTGGAGTCTCGTATTCGCTGATTCAGTTCAATGCCTCGGGAGGAAGCGTCTCCACGGGCTACTATGACGTGAACGATACCGGCAGTGTTGGAAACAGTTCGTTGACCGGCGCCTACAGCGTTGCCTCGAACGGCCGCGTATCAGGCTCGTTCACGGCAGGTTCGCTGACGCTACCTTTTGCCATGTATATGTTTTCGCCGACCCAGGCCTACTATCTGGATGAGCGGACCAACGCCATCGGCGGCGGAAATGCTTACGCGCAGAGCTTGGCAGTGACCATCAACTCCACAAACGCGGCATGGGCTGGCAGCTACGCCACCCGGCAGTTCGGCTATTTCATCTCTGCTCTCGGCATCCAGCCAGGAAACAGCACCAGCGTGAGCGGACAGATTTCCGCTGACGGCAATGGAACGCTGGCTGGGACGCTGGATATCAACGATCCCACGAGCGTCTACCCCGACCTGACCCTGCAAGGCACCTACAGCGTAGGCAACGTGGCGCCGGGCCGTACCACTGTCTCTATCACCACCTCGGAGGGCACGCGCAGCTACATTGCCTATGTCGTCGGCCCGACACAGGTGTTACTGCTGGAGACGGACAGCAACCTGACCGCGGGCGGCAATGCCGTACGCCAGTTCTGAGGAGAACTGCACATCTCGCTTCGCGTTTGCCATGAAGCAACCGGTACGCATTATCGGCGCCGGACTCGCCGGCGCGGAAGCGGCCTGGCAATGCGCTCGCCGCGGTATTGCCGTCCAGTTGTTCGAGATGCGGCCGGTACGCTCCACTCCTGCTCATCAGACTGCAAACTTCGCCGAACTCGTCTGCTCCAACTCCCTGAAATCGGACACCGAGAACACCGCGCCCTGGCTGCTGAAGGAGGAAATGCGGCGTGCCGGGTCGCTGTTATTGGAGATCGCGCAGCGGACTTCCGTTCCCGCCGGTCATGCGCTCGCCGTCGATCGTGAAAAGTTTGCCGAAGCGGTCACGGCAGCGATTGAAGGCGAGCCGCTCATTCAGGTTGTCCGCCAGGAAGTAACTGCGATCGACGAAACTGGCGCGATCTCTATCGTCGCCACGGGGCCTCTGACCTCCGACGCGCTCGCCGGCGAGCTTCTACGCCTGAGCGGAACCGAGCAGCTTTACTTCTACGATTCCATCAGCCCCATTGTCGAAGCCGATTCCATCGATAGGTCGCGGGTGTACATGGCGGCGCGTTACGACAAAGGCAGCGCCGATTACGTCAACTGCCCGATGACCAGGGAGGAATACGATCGCTTCCTGGATGCGCTGTTGGAGGCGCAATCGGTGGAAGAGAAGAAATGGGAAAATCTGAACTACTTCGAGAGCTGCCTGCCGGTGGAGGAGATTGCGCGCCGCGGCCGTGACACCTTGCGCTTCGGGCCGATGAAGCCGGTTGGGCTCCGCGATCCGCGCACCGGGCTGATGCCCTACGCTGTGGTACAGCTACGCCAGGAGAATCTGCGGGCCGACTCCTACAATGTGGTAGGTTTCCAGAACCACCTGAAATTTGGCGAGCAGGCGCGCATCTTGCGGCTGATTCCCGGGTTGGAAAACGCAAAGTTCCTGCGCTACGGGCAAATCCACCGAAACACTTACATCAACGGACCAACTCTGCTGCGTGAGACCTTGCAGATGAAGGAACATCCCAATGTGCTGATCGCCGGCCAAATTTCCGGCGTGGAAGGTTATGTGGAATCGATCGCGACTGGTCTGCTGGCCGGCATAAACGCTGCCGCCCTGGCTGTGGATGCCGTACCGGCGCCCCCGCCGCGCGCAACCGCGTTTGGCGCACTGGTGAACTACATCTGCCACGCTGATGCAAAGAACTTTCAGCCGGCGAATATTACTTTTGATCTCCTTCAGCCGCTGGACGAGGAAACGCGCCGCCGTGTCCGCGACAAAAAGCGGCGCCACGCCATGGTTTGCCAACGTGCGCTGGAAGAGCTGGCGATCTGGCTTGACACCGAGAACAAAATCGCCGAAGTTCAAGGGCGGACCGACTGAACGAGCGCAAGGATCTCTGAGAAAGCGTCTGCGTTCCTCTTCTCTTGCCGGCCGGGATCGAACGCCAATGGCGCGCTCTTCTAACGCATATCTTTCATCTTCGCCGCTTTTGGACATTGGCTTCTGAACTGCCCAATTTCGCTTGACCGCCGCTGGGTTTGTTCATAAAATACGCCCGCTCGCTCCCAGGGACATCGGTATTCTTCCTCGGCCTTATGGCATCCGATAGAAAAATTTCGGTAGGAGAGCATACATGCGTCACAAACGTCCAACCTTCGTTCGCATTCTGGGGAATGCGGCAATCACACTGACTGGCTTCGCGCTGTTTCTTGCGAGTTCGACTGTCGCGCGAGGTCAGACAGTTTACGCCATGACACAGTCAGGCATATACGGAACCCTGAATGTAAGTACGGGAACCTTTACACAGATCAGCGACCCGGGCTACGAGCCTGCGGGTTTGGCTGGCTTCGGCACCAACCTGTTTTCCGCTGTTTACCCTGGCAACACGCTTTATGAAGTAAACCTCAATAATGGGAACTTCGTCACCATTGGCAACGCCTCGGCTACCTACTATGACTTCGGTTCCACGACGGCCGGCCTGTACGGTTTTGGCACGGACGGAAATCTCTACTCGGTGAATTCGAGCACCGGAGCTACGACTCTGATTGGACCGACCGGTCAAGGGGCCGGCGGTATCTCCGGAATGTCCGGGGGCGGACCCGCTCTGTACATGACGCTGCAACCGGGTAACGATTCCCTGTTGTATGTGGTCAACACGACCACCGGTGAGGCGACAGAGATTGGCGACATGGGCGTCACGAATATCGCGACGATTGGATTTGCTGACGGCACAATGTACGCCGCAGATAATTCCGGCAACATTTACAGCGTGAATACCAGTACCGCTGCGACCACACTCCTCAGCAATTGCGGTCAGACTCTTTATGGCATCGGCCTGCCTCCGTTGGCCCTCAATGTCCTGCACAACTTCAGCAGCGGGAGCAACGGCTCCAATCCCTTTGCCGGCTTGACCATGAACACCGGCGGTAACCTTCTCTACGGAAACACCGGAGCCGGAGGCAGTGGAGATTGCTCCTACGACGGTCTGACAGGTTGCGGCACGATCTTCAAGCTCCAGAATAGGGGCGGCGGCTGGACCTTCGATCCGCTTTACAGCTTCCAGGGAGGCACGTCAGATGGCGAATTTCCCGGCCGGCGGGTGACGATCGGCCCCAATGGCACTCTCTATGGCACAACTATAGGCGGCGGAGAAGGCACCTGCAGCTTCGACGGCGCTTCGGGCTGTGGCATCGTCTTCAATTCAACGCCGATGCCAACGCCTCCGGTTACTCCCCTTCAGAGGTGGCTTGAGAAAGTGCTGTATAGCTTTACGGGTGATGACGGTGACGGTGGGGTCTCGCTCAGCACCGTCATTTTCGATGCCTCGGGAAATATGTACGGCACGACAATTTTCGGGGGCACAAACAACATGGGCACAGTTTTCAAGCTTACGCCCTCCAGCGGCGGTCACTATACGGAGAGTGTTATTTACCCCTTTGCCGGCGGGAGTGATGGGGAAAATCCCTACGACGGTTTGATCTTCGACACGGCGGGGAACCTCTATGGCACGACCGCGAGTGGCGGCGGCTCGGCGAACTGCACCAACGGATGTGGCACGGTCTTCGAGCTGTCACCTTCGGGTTCCGGTTGGACGGAGAAGGTTCTCTACCGCTTCCAGGGTCCCACGGATGGCGAGAATCCCAACTCCGGCGTGGTCATGGACACTGCGGACAACCTGTATGGCAACACCTGGCAGGGCGGTCCGGGCGGCGGTGGAACGGTGTGGGAACTTTCGCCTTCCGGCGGCGGCAATTACACCTTTAAGCTGCTTTATAGTGTGCCCGTAAGCGGCTATGCGGTTGGCCGCCTGGCCAGGGACTCGAACGGCAACCTCTATGGAGCGCTGCAAAACGGAGGAGCCAATAACGATGGTCAGATTTTCGAACTGACACCGTCGAATGGCAACTGGATCTTTACCGACCTGCACGATTTTACCGGCGGGAGCGATGGTTCGAATCCCATTGGTGGAGTGGTGCTGGATTCCAGCGGCAACATCTACGGCACGGCGTTGTTCGGAGGAACCAATAGCAACTGCGGCAGCGGCGGCACCACTAGCTGCGGCAACGTATGGGAGATCACGCCAAACTAGGACTCCGCGTTTCAGTGCAGCTTGACTAATGGCCGGCGGGCCGCGTGTTCGCCGGCCTTTTCCATCACCGGCATTGTCTGAATCCCTATCAGAAATTCGGCTTCTCCAGCGGCGGCTGCGATGCCAGGAAATCCTGCCGCATCCGCTGGACATAGCTCTCGAGCAGTTCCTGCACCCGCTTCGCGTCGGGTGATTTCAGAATCAGTCCCACATGATGTTTCTTCTCGTCCATTCGCCACACAATCTCGGGATCGTTGTACGCCGAGGTGTCGGGATGTTCCTGCCGCGCCAGCGAAACCAGCAGCCCGGCAAAATCTTTCTTTGGCGTAGGCGGCTGGTAGGGCGCTTTGCCTCCGGCAATTTCCACCTTCGCCCATTCTGCCCACATGTTGATTCCGGTCGCAGTTTCTATCAGATCGACAATGTGCGCTCCGCCCACGCGCGCCGAGGTCTCCAGAAAATACAGTTGGCCGTCCTCGCGGCCGCGGATGAATTCGCTATGCGAGACGCCGCGCACCATCCCGAAAGCCTTCATCACCTTGCGATTCATTTCGATCAGCGCCTGCGCTTCCTCCGAATCCAGCCCTAACGTTCTGGTGGTAAAGATGTCGCCCTGTTGCGACACGTCCATCGGTGGCCGTCCGTAGCGGCTGGCGATGGAGAACAGCACCTGGCTTTCGTAGAAGATCGAGTCCACGTGATAGATATCGCCCGGCACATACCGCTCCACCAGATAGAAGGACTGGCGGTCGCCCAATTGCTCCAGTGCCGCCCAGAATTCATCGCCACTAAGGATTTTCTTGATGCCGATGGAGCCGGCCATGGAGCGCGGCTTCAGCACCCAGGGTGGCGGCACACGATCCAGAAACTCGCGCAGCCGCGCATGGTTCAACACGTGAAGGAAGTCGGGCACCAGCAACCCTTCGTCGCGCGCCCTGGCTCGCATCGCCAGCTTGTCGCGGAAATAGCGCGCGGTGGTATCGCCCATGCCGGGCACGCGCAGGTGCTCGCGCAAGCTCGCAGCCGTCTCCACATCGAAATCGTCCAACGCCACGATGCGGTCGATGGTTTCGTTGCGCGCCATGTAGCTGACGCCTAACACTGCGTCTTCCAGCTTCCACTGCTTCTGCACGTCCGGCATGTAGAAAATTTCGTCAATGCTCTCCCGCGGCCAGGCGGCATCCTCCAGGCTGTGCGAGGTTAGCAGCAGCGTGCGGCAGCTTTGCCGCCGGCACTCGCGGATGAACTCGATGCCTTTGTAGTAGCTGGCCAGGCACAGAACCGTGAGCGGCCGGTTTGTCGATGACGGGGATGTGGTTGAGGACGACATACATTGCCTCCCGCGCGTTGCGGCCTGCGCGAACCCTTTCGCCTCCGCCGCAACACTATAGCAGGCGGATGCACGGGGCATCCTCCCACGATGCTCCCGGCGCGCGATACTGTTGCTGGTCTCGCCAATGGGGGGTGGGTCAATTTGAAAGTCACGCCCGTACGAGTGTCGGGTGGAGCACGCCTTGAGGCGTGCATATTGCAGCCCCAATTCGATAGGCGCTTTAGCGCCTGAGGTAAAGCTGCCCTTACCTCAGCGGCTAAAGCCGAGACATTTAGGGGATCACAACTGCACGCCTGAAGGCGTGCTCCACCCAAGACCACTTGACCACAATTTCAAACTGACCCACTACCGCCGTTTCCCCGCTATTGACACCGTCCCGCCGCGGAGCTATAAGCGAAGAGTCTGGCAATTGGGAAGGCGGTTAGAATCCGCCACTGCCCCGCAACTGTGAGCGCGGAGGTCCAACCTGCAGGCCACTGGAGCGAGATGCTCTGGGAAGGCGGTTCAGGACCAGTGAGGCGCAAGTCAGGATTCCGGCCAGACGCTTACCTATTGTCCGAGTTGGCCTCGATGGGAGGGCCAGTCGGCGTCTTGACGGCCTGCTCGCCAGGTCATCTGGAAGATTTGTAGCACGAGGTTCCCGTCCGATACGTACTTGTGCGCGGATGAAGTATGTTTGAGCAATTGGCGGCGGCGCTATGAGTAAGCTCTGGCGCGCGCTGCCGCTGCTGTTCCTTTTGACCTCTTACGCGTGGGCCGTGCGCTGGGAGCGCGACGAAACCGGCCGCGAGGTTGCCGTTCCTGATCGCGCGCATCGCGTGGTGTCTCTGGCGCCCAGTCTCACCAACACGGTTTACGCGTTAGGGGCTGCCGGCGATCTGGTTGGGATTACCGACTACACCGACTATCCCCCGGAAGCTGCCCGCCAGAAGCCCAGCGTTGGCGCCGTGGTCAATCCGTCGCTGGAGAGAATCGTGGCGCTGCATCCTGACCTGGTGCTGGCATTGCCGGAGTTCAACGGCGCTGACAGCATTCAAGGACTTCAGCGATTGGGCATTCCGGTGTTTCTGTTCAACACCGGCAACATCGCCAATATCTACCGCAGCGTAGAAGCCGTTGGCCGCGCGATGGGACGAGGGCGTGAAGCCGCTGCGCTGGTTGCGGAGCTGCGTTCGCGAGAAGCTAAAGTACAGGCGCAGTCGGCGGGCAAGGAAAAGCCGTCGGTGCTGCTGGTCCTCTCGATTGACCCTCTGATCACGGCCGGACGAAACGCTTTCATCACCGAGATGATCGCCGCGGCCGGGGCGCGCTCGGTGACCAACGACGTCAAGCAGGACTGGCTGCAAATGAATGTGGAGGCGATTCTGCCTCGCAAACCGGATTACATCCTGCTGGTGAAGGGTGGCCCGGTCAGTTTGAAGGATCTGCGACAACGCGCCGGATGGGACTCGCTGGAAGCGGTACAACGCGGACGGGTCCTTGTCATCGACGATCGCATTCAGATTCCGGGTCCGGTCGCGTTTGATGGACTGGAGGATTTGGCCCGGCAGATACAGGCCGTGCAGTCTCACTGAGATCGCATGGAAAACCACAACCCAATCGCCGGATGTACGAGAAGCGCGGTGAAACTCCGCTACTGCCCCGCAACTGTAATGGACAACCAACCAACTGTCGTGTGACCACTGCGCAAGCGGGAAGGTGACAGTTGGGTCCTAAGTCAGGAGACCGGTCCGGTGAGACACGCACTCACTTCCGAGGGGGAGTTTATGCAACGCATGTACGCACTGCTATTGTTGCTCCTGACTTCGGCTCTGGCATGGTCTGCCGAGCCCACAATCTCCGGCACGGTTGCCGATTCGCTGGGCGCCGTTATTTCCGGAGCCACCGTAACCCTCGTTGCCAACGGCAAAGACATCGCAAGCACCACCACCGACGGCAACGGAAAATTCCACTTCAGCATTGATCATACTGGCCGCTATTCGGTGCGGGCCGAAGCTAATACCTTCGCCGCCTCCAACAGCAAGCAAATCTTTGCCGAGCCCGGACATGATCTCGATATCATCCTTACACTTTCGCCATCGGTAGTTGCGCAGAACATTGTCGTGGCCGCCACCGGCATACCCACGCCGGAAGCCCAGATGGGTACCTCCATCAGCGTCGTCGGCAGCACAGACCTGGAAACCAGGATCAATGTAGACCAATCTCTCCAGGATCAGCCAGGCGCACAGGTGGTGCAGACTGGGCAGATGGGCGGAGTGACATCGCTCTTCGTGCGCGGCGGCCCTAGCGACGCCAACAAAGTCCTGGTCGACGGCATTCCCGTCAACGATATCGGCGGCGCCGTGGATTTTTCCTACTTGCAAGCTGACGGCTTTGACAAGGTGGAATTTCAGCGCGGCCCGAACAGCGCGTTGTACGGTTCCGATGCAATGGCCAGCGTGGTCAGCATGACTATGCAACATGGCGAAACACCTTTGCCGCAGTTCACCTTCGCCTCCGATGGCGGAACTTTCGGAACCTATCACGAGAATGGCAGCGTTGGCGGCTATTGGAAGCGATTGGATTATTTCGCCGATTATTCGGGATACGGCACACAGAACAGCACTCCCGACAGCCAGTTTCACCGCGACGCTTACATGGCCAACCTTGGCTTTCAAATCACGCCAAATACCAGTTTGCGGGCGACTGCAGAACGGGTCGTGGCCGGATTCAACTCGGCCAACGCAATTGCGGCGTATGGCATTCCCGACGACGCATCTACCGATCAGCAAAACCTGCTGTTTGGTGTCACGCTGGATAATCACGCCACGTCGCGCTGGCACAACCTCTTGAGCTATGGTGGCCTCCGTCTGCGCTCCCAATTTAACGACTGGGCGCCTACCGGAATTCCTTACCTCGCGGACGGCGTTTACCTGGGAGCTCCGGTCAACCAGCAAGGCGCCAACGGATACGTCATCACGCCCGCGGCAGTGGCGCAGGTTCAGCCGGGTTTGCCCTACCCGGGCCAGGCCGTCTTTCAATACACCGGAGTCTACCCGCAACTGTCGTCGTACTTGACCAACACCAACACGGTCTATGCGCAAAGCGACTACCGGGTGAACGAAAAACTTACCGCGCTGTTTGGCTTTCGTTATACCAACGAAAATGGTTTCACCTACAACCCTGGGGTCGGAATTGAATCCACCGACCGTAACAATTTCAGCTACCTGATGGAGATTCAGGGTGGGCTATGGAGCCGGCTGTTTTACACACTAGGGGGAGGCATCGAGGACAATGCGGTATTCGGCGTGGCCGGAACGCCGCGCGCCTCGCTGGCTTATTACCTGATACGGCCCGGCGGCAGCGGCACCTTCAGCGGAACCCGGCTGACCTTCAACTTCGCGAAGGGTATTAAAGAGCCCAGCATCTACTACCAGAACAACTCGCTCTATGGGCTGTTGGAAAACACGTCGATCGTTCCTGACGGTCCGCAATTGATCGAGCAGTATCACATTCATCCCTTCCTTGCCGAGCAATCGCGCACCTATGACGGTGGAGTGCAGCAGCAATTGTTCGACGGCAAGGCGCAACTCTCGCTAATTTACTTCCACAACGAATTCACCAATCAAGCCGAGTTCGTAGATTCGCAATACCTGGTGCAATTGGGAGTGCCCGTGGAAGTAGCCGAGGCGGAAGGCGTCTATGGGGCAGCGGTGAACACCCTGGATTATCGCGCGCAAGGCGCGGAAGTGACCTTCCAATATCAGGTGAAACGCGATCTCACAGTGCGCGGCGGCTGGACCTACACCGACGCGGTGGTACAGCAATCGTTCGCCAGCAGCGCGTTACAGCCGGCCATAAATCCGCTGTTCCCCGGCATTCCGATTGGAGCCTACTCGCCACTGGTCGGCGCACGTCCCTTCCGCATTGCGCCCAACACTGGCTACGCGGGCGTCGATTGGACGTATCACAAGCTGTTTCTCACGGCGATCGGGACATTCGTCTCGCGCCGCGACGACAGCACGTTCCTGAGTGACACTGATTTTGGAAACACGCTGCTGTTGCCCAATCGCAATCTCGATTCGGCCTATCAGAAGATCGACCTGTACGGCAGCTATCAAGTCAAAAAGTACCTCGGCCTCTATACTTCGTTGTCTAATATCTTGAACCAGCACTACCAGGAGGTATATGGGTATCCCGCGCTTCCATTCACTGTTCGCGCCGGTATCAAGCTGACATTCGGGGGCGAGTCGTGGAAACTGAACTGAGAGCGCCGGAGAAGCCGAACGCGATGGTTGAGCACCCGTTGCAGCCGGTGGTCGGGTCAAGAGCTACGATCACCGCGACTGGAGGTCAATCCAAACTGGACAACAGAATTTCCACTCGCACGCTCAATCTGGTGCTGCTGGTGGCGCTGGCGATCGCGATTGTCGTCGCCACCGGCTTGGGAGCGGTTCGCCTGCCGGTGTCGGAAGTGCTCCGCGCCTTCCTGCACCCATCGCGCGCCGGAGATGCGGGCGAGATCATTTTCCAATTGCGACTTCCCCGGGTCCTTGCGGCAGCGCTGGTGGGAGCGGCGTTGTCAGCCACCGGCGTGCTCTTTCAAGGTTTGTTTCGCAACCCACTGGCCGATCCGTTCGTTCTGGGAACGTCAGGCGGCGCTGCGCTGGGTGGGGCAGTTGGCATCTTCCTTATCCCTGCGCTTTCCTTTGCGGGTTTTGGCGCTACCGCGGTATTGGCATTCTGTGGCTCAGTGCTGACCATGGTCCTGGTGTGGTACTTGGCGCGGGCGGGCGGGCGCTTCGCCATGGAAACTTTGCTGCTGGCCGGCTTCGTCATCGGCACTATGTTGAATGCCGGAACCGTCGTCTTCGAGATGCGCGAGGAAGCTTCCAACTCCGGCCTACGAGTGCTGGCCGCGTGGCTGCACGGACAGCTCGGTATTCCGACATGGAGCCAGCTTGCATTGATCACGCCCCTGGTCGGCATCGCCATTGTGCTTAGCTTGCCTTTGGCGGGACGTTTGAACACTCTCGCGTTGGGCGAGGAATATGCGGCACAGCTCGGGGTCAGCGTTGCCCGAGTTCGCGTGGCCACAGTGATCCTGGGATCGCTGCTTACCGCGGCCGCGGTATCGCTGGGCGGCCTCATCGGTTTCGTGGGGCTGCTGGTACCGCACTTTCTTCGCATCCTGATTGGCCCCAACCACGTTCGGCTCCTGCTTCCTGCCGCCTTGGCCGGCGCCACGTTCCTCATTCTGGCCGACACCTTTGCCCGCACCGCCTTCGCCCCCACCGAAATCCCGGTGGGCGTGTTCACGGCGTTCCTGGGCGGACCGGCATTTCTTTATCTCTTGAATCATCGGTCGCGGGAGTCTCGCCAATGAATTCCACAATCTTGGAATTCCGCAATGTCTCTTTCTCCTACGGCCCGCGTCTTTTGCTGGATCGCATGTCTGTCAGTATCGAGACGCAGGAGATGGTCGCGCTGGTCGGCCCGAACGGTGTGGGCAAGACCACGATGTTGAAGTTGGTCTCAGGGCTGCTGCAGCCTGCTTCAGGCGAAATCCTGCTGCAAAACAGGCCGCTGGCCGCGTGGTCGCGCCGGCAGTTGCCGCGTACGGTTGCACTGGTTCCTCAGGAGTTGGAAATCCCCTTCAACTTTCGCGTGGAGGAGATCGTCGCGCAGGGCCGCGTGCCCCATCAAACGCTGTTCGGCAGCGCCACGCCCGCCGATCACCTGGCAGCAGAGAACGCGATGGAGGCCGTCGATATCGTGGGGCTGCGGCACCGCCCTTACTCCGAGTTGTCGGGCGGCGAGCGCCAGAGAGTGAAGATCGCGATCGGCCTGGCGCAGCAACCTAAGCTCATGCTGCTCGATGAGCCGACCCAACACCTGGACGTCGGACGCCAGATCGAACTCATTGCCCTGCTGCGCCGGCTCAATCAGCGCGGTATCACGATCATTGCCGCCGTACATGACTTGAATCTGGTAGCGGAAAACTTTCTCTCCGTCATCTTGCTGACGCCGGCTCCCGGATGGATTGCCGGCTCAGCCGCGGAGGTCTTGCGTCCTGAATTGCTGCAACGCGCCTTCTCCGTCAGCCAATCGGCCTTGGGCCGGTACTGTGTGCCGCCTGCTTCCGACGGGTTGTCGCAGGTTCGGTGAAGCACTTGCCTTGACCGTGCCCTACACTAGTGAGGAGGTTGCTATCTGATCCAGCATGGTTTTCGCGCAATATTGTCTTGGAAGAAGGGACTGACGTTATGACTAGCATTGCCACCAAGAAAGGCGACGGCGGACAGACCAGCCTGACCGGAGGACAGCGGGTTTCCAAATCCTCGATTCGTGTGGAAGCCTACGGCACGGTCGACGAGTTGAACTCCGTCATGGGATTCGCGCGTGCCATCTGCGAAGATGCAAATCTACGCGACCGCACTCGGGCGATTCAGCTGGAGCTGTTTCAAGTCGGCTCCGCACTGGCGACGCCTCCAGAGAACCGCAAGGGAAAGCCTCCGCTCAATGCCGCGATGATTGATGCCCTCACGAATCAAGTACACGAACTGGAAGCCATCGAGGGAATGCTCTCCGACTGGTCGATTCCCGGCGAGCACGCGGCGGCTGCGGCTTACGATGTCGCTCGGACAGTTTGCCGCAGGGCGGAGCGCTGCGTAGTGAGACTGATCGACTCAGGCGATGTTGTGGACGACAATGTTCTGCCCTATCTCAATCGGCTTTCCGATCTCCTTTGGCTCTTCGGACGCAAGCTGGAACTCGATGCCGGCGTTAGCGGGTCGCTGCGAGACGCCAATCGCAAGAGCGGACCGCGATGGTCGCGGGCGTGGTGATGAACCATTGCATTGGCGATAAACCTTCTTCGTGAGATTACTTGTTGAAGTAGTACGTCCAGCTGGCGCTGTATACGACTTCAGCGGAACCCCGACGACTTGCCCAATGGTTGAACAGTAAATTAATTAGTCCAAACTTCTTCACTTATTCGACCCGAAAGTGTAGTGCAACCCTAGTCGCAGGCTGGAAGGGTTCGACGGGGTGGAAAACGTCTGTAAATGCAGCCGCGTCTGTTGGCGTTATTCGGGAAACATAAGCGTAGTCAATGTCGTGATCGTAGCGGTTAAGCAAGTTAAACAATTGCGCCAAAACACTCCAATCTTTGGAGATGTGATAACCGACCTCGGCATTGAGCAATACGGTTGAACTTGAGCGGTAAATTGCGTCGGAGGTCAAATTACGCGGGCCAAAGGCGCGCAGGCGCAAACTCCCCCAAAAGTTTTTGTAACTCTGGACTGTGATGCCTGATGAAAGCACCACCCCAACCGCTTCGGGCACCCACCTGCCACCCGGGCCTTGCACAGGATACTGGCCGCTCACGTTGGTGTAGGCGGCATCAGCTGGGTCTATTTGGGTAAAGAGGGCGCGGGAATTCGCGAAATCGAGATCAAAAGCCAGATGCTCCCGTGGTGTGTAGTAGTTCGCGAATTCGATGCCATAGCGGTTGCTCGACTGTTCTGAGGGAATTGTGCCTCCAGTGTCGCCATCCTGCTGTAGTTCGGAATTACTGTGTAGATACCAGAGCGAAAAAGTGCTTTGCAGATGGGGGACGGCCACGGTGCGCACGCCGATTTCCGCACCTTTGGTTTGGACCAGGGGAGAAATTGGGGTGCAGTACGTGGGAAAAGGATAGTCCGGAGAAATCGGTTCCACCCTTTGCGTTGCGCCCCGCGCGTCGTTGCTGTGGAAACTGAATCCACCCTGTAGATAGAACTCAGTCTTGGCCCACGGGCCGAAGATCAAACTTGCTTTAGGGCTGGGCAGGAACTTGGTGGCCGTGCCGGAATTGAGCTCGGCAAAGTTGATCACCGGAGCGCCCGGCAATTCGCTGGCGACATAGGAGGGAGTCAGGTTGTTGACGACATAGATTGCTTCGTCGCCGCGCAGGGCCAGGACCGAGCGGAATTTTTCCGTCCACTGAGCTTTATTTTCCACATAAAAACTCAGCATGGTGTCCGTGAACCTATTCACATCCGTGTCGGCGGGCAAGATGGCTGTCAGATTCGGATTGGTATCGCATTCGGGGATGGGTTCTTCATTGCAGGCGTTGCTATCATTCTTGTCCGTGCGCACACGATCTTCCGTCCGGTAAAGGCCATTGTGGACCCAATCGTTGCGGACCTGAACGCCGAACGTATTTTCCACCTTGCGGCCAAACCATTGGCTGAAGATCGTGTGGGCTGCGTCAACCCCTGTCACCCAGCGATTGTCCTTCTGTTCGAACTGATCCCCCTTGATGGGGTCGTCCAGGTAGTAAGTGAAATCGGAAAACAAATCGAGATCGTAATAAAAACCGTAGGCCATGATTGTCGTCGCGGAATTTCCCCCTTGGCGATGCCATTCACCCTGTAGGCTATAACGCTGTGAATTGCCACCGTCGGTTGGATTCAGTGCGCCGAAGAAGCCCACCAGCGGCACGGCGGTAATGGGGATTTGATCGCTCGAGTCCCATTTTCCGTGGTAAGCGCGGGCCGTGATGCTGAAGCCCTCGGCGTCGCTGCCCTGGCTGTAGGTTAGAAGGCCGTTGAATTTGGCATACGCATCCGGATGCACCCAGGGGCCGTTATCGTAATACGCTTCTCCGCCGTACAACAAATTGCCCGAGCCGAGCTTTTGCGATACGCCGAAAACCGCCCGGGCGAAGCCATACATGCCACCTTCGACAGTGAAGAAGTTCTGGGGCAGCGTCTTATAAAACTGGATGTTGGCCGATCCAGCTGAGCTATAGTTGCCGATATCAGCGTAATAGGGACCTTTCTCGAAGTTTAGCCGCTGCACCAACTCCGGGATGACAGTGTTCATGTCCGAGTACCCTTCGCCGTGCGCGTGCGACGGCAGGTTAAGAGGCATACCGTCGAGGAATACGGCGAAATCTGTGCCGTGGTCGAGATTGAAGCCGCGCAGGAAATACTGGTTGGCCTTACCGCCGCCGGCGTGTTGCGTGATGATGAGACCGGGAACCGTCTCCAGGATTTCTCCTGCACGAAGAATCGGACGATCCTCGATTTCGGTTTGTCCCACCGTTCCCTGAGTGGCGGAATCGGCAATTCCGACCAGGCTATCCTCCCGGCCCTGCACCTGTACGGTAGTGCTCACGGCGCTCACCGCCAGAGAGATGCGCAACGGGGCCGGCTCCCCGGTGGTCCCTATGGTGACGGGCATTGCTTTGATTTCAAAACCGGGATTCGATACGACAAGTCGATAATTGCCTGCCGAGAGTCCAGAAATGCTGAAGGAGCCGTTGCTGTCTGACTGTGCCAGTCTTTGCACGGTACCGTCCGCGCTCCGAACCGTCACGGTCGCCCTTGCAATCACTGCGCCAGACGCATCAACGACGGTTCCCGATAGCTGAGTGATTCCTTGGGCGACCTGTACGGTGGTCTGCTGCTGCTGGCCGGAGGCCACAGAGACGTTCGCCATCACGGTGACATAAGACGGCTCTTCGGCCTTCACTTGATAGACGCCTGGGTCGATTCCCGCCAACACGAAGTTGCCATCCTGATCGCTGACGGTTTCGCTCACTCTGGTTCCAGCAGCATTCACCAACTTGAGTTTGACCTTGGCAACGGATGCGCCTTGAGGATCGGGGACGCGTCCCTGAATGCTCCCGCTCTCGCCAAGGGCATACCCACAAAACAAGAATGCGCAGATTGCAGTTCTCAGGGTCGGGGAACCTTGCAGGTTGAACCAGCGGCCTGGGCGCGACCTCGACAACGTAGCAGAACATTGCGCGGGAAGGGTGTTACATCTTGACATTTCGTGCTACTCATTCTACAAACAGCATTCCCCAGGGCCGCCAGGGAGTCGTCTAGTGTGAATGATGATGCTTAGGAGAATGGTTTCCGGCGTGCCCGACCGGTCCCGCCGTATAGGCCTCGGGAGAACTCATAACTAACTTGCCGTGCTGCACTCCCTTTAGGCCAATTACACGGCCCGCGAGCTCCTGCACGCGTTTGAGCTTGCCCTTCACCACCACTACTTCGAGGCACATATCGTGATCGAGATGCGAGTGGACAGTGGAGATAATGAGTTCGTGATACTGATGTTGCAGCGCGGTCAACTTGTCCGACAGCAAGCGGAAGTGATGGTCGTAAATGAGGGTAACGGTTCCCACCACGAAGCCCTGGCCCGACTCCAGCGTAGCTTCATTCAAACGATCGCGAATAAGATCGCGGAGAGCTTCGGAGCGGTTATCGTAACCTTCGTGTCGCAGAAAGCGGTCAAATCGTTTCAAGAGATCCGAGTCTAGCGCGAGTCTAGCGCGACTCCAGTGCGAGTCAGCCCCATGTCGTTTTACCTCTCATTTCGGTTTATCGTAATACAAATCTTGCACTCGTAACACGGTAATATGCATCACGGTCGCTCCTTTTTCTATTCGTCGCGACCCGATTGCGTCGGGCAACCGCCCATCTGATGGCGTTTGCGCTGTTAACGGCCGCCATCATCTGTAGCCTGAGCAACTGGAATTAGATATCCCGAATTTCCCGAGGGAGTGGGGGATGCAAGGCGGAGCGATCGCGGGCACAGTTCGTCCCAGCGTCAAAGCGGCAGCACCTTCCGCTATCATATAATTAAGCAATCAAACAGCTTATCAACCAGTCCCGGAGGGATGTGTGAGCGGTTGAAACAGGCGGTCTTGAAAACCGCTATACGGGAAACCGTATCGGGGGTTCGAATCCCTCTCCCTCCGCCATGTAGTCTCAACTACGGAGATTAGTACAATAATCCTTCGAGCTGGCCGGGGAAATGCCTTCCAGCTGGTCTCATTTCAGAAATTCGCGTCCATCTTATGTTCCTACTCACGCAGACGACTCACCGGATGACCATTCAATACGATGCCGACGTGGGGCATCGTTTCACGCCGAATCTCCGGGCACGGATTCCGGGGGAAGACGGCGGATATTTTGTCGTGACCAATTCATTGGGCTTTCGCTCCGACCACGAATTTGAGCGTGCTGCCGGCGGGCACCAGCGCATTCTGATGTTCGGCGACTCCTACACGGCGGGAGACGATGTCTCCAACGTGGACCGCTACTCGGATCAATTGGGGCTGATTCTGGGGTCGGAGGTGCAGAACTACGGGATACCGGGAAGCGGAACCGACCAGCACCTGCTGATCTACCGGAAGTTCGCGCGCGATGTGGAAGCCGATCTGGTGCTGATCTGCGTGCAGATCGACAGCTTCCATCGCATCCAGGTTTCGCACCGGCCCAACATCGACCGCGTTACCGGCAAGCAGATCATGGTCCCCAAGCCTTACTTTGACTTACAGGATGGCGAGCTGGTGCTGCACCAGGTTCCGGTGCCGAGAGAACGGCCAACCGATACGGGACAGGTGGATCTGGAGGCGGGCAAAGAAACGCCACGCTGGTACGACACTTTGCACGACGCGTACAAGAAGGTTCCGGGACTGAGCGCTGTCCGGCATTCGCCGCTATTCAAGGAACTGGGATATCGCGCTGTTTCCGAGCTGAACCGGGCAACCGGTAAGCATCCGTATCCCGACATTCTCTCGGACGACACGCCGGGCTGGAAGCTGATGTCCGCCATCCTGAGACAATTCATCGCCGAGTTAAAGCCGCGGCCAGTTGCGATCGTGCCTATCCCAACGTCGGAGTTCTATTACCACGGCGTCAAGCCTGTGTACCAGCCACTGTTTGAGACGCTGGAAGATCGCGCCGCCGGGGTTCACGTCTTCGACGTGAGCACGCGCTTGGTGAACCTGCCGTTCAAGGTGCGGCGGACCTTGGGGTGCGAGATCGGCGGCCACTTTACGCCGATGGCCAACCGCATGGTGGCCGAGAACATGGCTGAGGAAATCCGCAATCGCGGCTTGCTGCCGCCTGCCAAGACCAGCCTCGCCGTAAGCGGACTGAAACCGTCCAGGAATTCGCGCCAGGCAATGCCGGAAGTGCGCGGCGACTCGATTGCGATCCTCGGAATTTCCTGCTTCTATCACAACTCGGCCGCGGCCTTGATCCGCGACGGCCAGATCGTGGCTGCGGCCGAGGAAGAGCGCTTCACCCGGGTGAAGAACGACCGCCGCTTTCCGCACAACGCCATCAACTTCTGTCTGGAACAGGCGGGAATTTCGCAAAAACAACTGACTGCCGTGGTCTACTACGACAACTCCGCGCTCACCTTCGAGCGGCTGTGCCACTCCATCATGGCGGTCGATCGCGAGCCGGCTGCTTCCATGTGGCAGCAGATTATGCCGTCATGGTTGCGGATGAAGCTCCACCTGCCCAAGCTGATTCGCAACTTCCTGAGCTATGAAGGACCGATTCTGCAAGGCGTCCATCACCGTTCGCACGCCGCGAGTTGTTTCTTCCCATCACCGTTTGAGCGAGCGGCAATCCTTACCATCGATGGCGTCGGGGAGTGGGCGACGGCCAGCATCGGGCGCGGCGAAGGCAATCGGGTGGAACTGCTCAAGGAGATGCGCTTCCCGCACTCGCTGGGGCTGCTGTATTCGGCCTTCACGCAGTTCACCGGCTTCAAAGTGAATTCCGGCGAGTACAAGATGATGGGCCTGGCGCCCTATGGCGAAGCGGTCTACCGGCAGCAGATTCTCGATCACCTGGTAGACCTGAAGAGCGATGGCTCGGTGGAGTTGAACCTGGAGTATTTCGGATTTCTCCGCGAAACTCAAATGACGAACGAGCGTTTTGCCGGTTTGTTCGATGGACCGAAGCGGCAAGCGGAGAGCCGCATCACGCGGCGCGAGATGAATCTTGCCAAGTCGATCCAGGAAGTGACCGAGGAAGCGATGTTGCGCATGGCCTGCGAGGCCAAACGGCTTACCGGCGAGAAAAATCTTTGCCTGGCCGGCGGAGTCGCGCTCAATTGCGTAGCCAACGGCCGCTTGCTGCGCGAAGGGCCGTTTGACGATATCTGGATTCAGCCGGCCGCTGGCGATTCCGGTTGTGCCGTGGGAGTCGCACTGGATGCCTACCACACGTATTACGGGCGCGATCGCAACTTTACGCCCGGCGTCGCGTCGCAAGGCGGATCGTATTGGGGACCGGATTTTTCCGGCGACGAGATCGAAGCCTACCTAGAGACGTACGGTTATCCGTATCGCAAGCTGTCTGGAACCGAACGCAATCGTTTCCTGGCGGAGAAGCTGGGCGAGGGCAAGGTGGTTGGACATCTGTCCGGCCGGCTAGAGTTAGGGCCGCGCGCCCTGGGAGCGCGATCAATCCTGGGCGATCCGCGCAACCCGGAGATGCAAGCCAGCCTGAATCTGCGGATCAAGTACCGCGAGTCGTTCCGGCCTTTTGCGCCGGCGGTGCTGGCGGAAAGGACGTCCGAATATTTCGAACTGGATCGTGAGAGCCCCTACATGCTGCTGGTGGCGCCGGTGAAGAAAGAGCGCCGGCTGCCGTTGGATGCCGACCTGGGGCAGGATGACGACCTGCTGCCCGTGGTTCGGCGTCTGCGGAGCGATATCCCGGCGGTCACGCACGTGGATTATTCGGCGCGCATCCAGACCGTACGGCGGGAGCATCATCCGGAATTCCATGCCCTGATCGCCGAGTTCGAGCGGCAGACGGGTTGTGGCGTTGTGGTTAACACTTCATTCAATGTTCGCGGAGAGCCTATCATCTGCACTCCCCAGGACGCCTATCGCTGTTTTATGCGGACGGAAATGGATGTTTTGGCGCTGGAGGACTACATCCTTCTAAAGCCGGAGCAACCGCCATGGTTCGAAGGCAAAGGTGAAGGCCTGGAAAACGAAGATGTGGTGCAGGCTTCTGCCGAAAAAGCGCCTGAGAAGTTGCTGGAAGAACTGTCCGTGGTGTTCGACAAGGAGTTCTGGCCCGCGGCGCAGAAGCTGAAGGCCAGCGGACAGGCGCGGATCACCGAAGAGTTTCGCAAGACTCCCACAATGTGGGAGGACGCCAACGAGCCTGCCGATCGCAAGCCTCTGTTTGAACTCGGGCGTGAAGCGCTGAGCGAAGAGCCCGATCCGGCGCGGTTTGCGGACGAGTTGACGGCGAATTGGCTGAGCCCGGAAGCGGCGACAGTGCTGAAACCGGCGGTGACGAAGCTGATCAGGATCGGCCTGAAGCATCAGGTGGCAGTGGAGATCGACGAGCAGGTCAGCGAGTCGGTGTATGTGATGTTTTAGAGGGGCTGCGAAAGGCCGGGAAAGCAGATCCCTCGCCGACTGATGTCGACTCGTGATGACCAATAAACAAGGGCGCGGCCTGAAGGCTGGCTCTACCTAGCGGACCTGTTTCGCCGGAAGCAACATGCAGCCGTCGACTACCTCAACATCTTTCAACCGTGCGTAACTATGGGTCCCGATTATGTTCCTGCTGCCGCGCGAGTCGATCACGGCCCCGGGACGCTCCACGTAGTCGTGTTCATTCAAAACAAGGATCTCGTTCAGCACGGTGAGCCGGCCGTAATTGCCGCTGCAATCCTGAGACGGGCGGATCAATTTGCCATCTTCGCGGTAAATGGCGCCAGCACCCCGACTGGACCGGATATCGGTCGAGATTGGATTCCGCGGATGGCGGATCAGTTCGCCCGACAGGCTGCGGGAATAGAAAAGCCAAAGCTGAAGCCCGCCGCCGCGTGGCTCCTGTAGCGTTACGAAAAACCAGTACAGCCCGTTCTCGATCCACACTGTCGTGTCCACTGCCGGTGCTCTCAGCAGAACCTGCACCGGCTCCCAAACATCGGGGAAACGGGTGCACCGGTATAACTGCACGGTTCCATCGGCGACACTCTCGGGAACCATGTACAGCTGTCCGTTGTCGCGAAAGATACATGGATAGGAGAGGTGGTGGGGCTTCTCCAGCACGCGCGTAGTTTGCGACAGAGTGCCGTCCGCGTTGATCTCGGCGCAGGCGATGACGCCCTTCTGCGTGCTGTAATCGAGGTCTTCGAAGAATACCCAGGGCTTGCCCTCGTGCTCCACCACAAATGGATCGGCAAAGAAGTGGCCGCGCGGGGAGTCATGCCAGCGAAATCCGCTCAAGTCGGAAAGGCTGCGGTTGCCGGTCGAATTCTTTTCAGCCTTCACCCCGAGCATCCAATGCTGAAGCTGTTCGCCCTGGATCAACCGCTGGGCTCGTCGAAAACAGTTTCGCACCAGGACTTTGCTTAGCCAACTCAACATCTGGCCGTTGGTTGGAACCTTGTAGGTCTCTCTCCGCCCTTGATCGTGCGCCGGGGGCTGAATTTCAGCTTCTATGCTCGCCCAGCCCGATTCATGGAGTTGATGCAGCTTTTGAATGAGGAACGTAGTCGAGCCCCAATACGGCTGCACACGATTGCGGGCCCAGGAACTGCCCAGGCAGGTCGCAAAGATGCCCTTGTAAAGTATCTTGGCCGCGTCGGGCTCGTCCGTCAGGCGCTGTAGCGCAGCGCGCGAGAGGAGATTGTCTTCATAGATCTCCCAGAAGTATGGCGGGCCGCCGCGGTAGTGTTGGGGATCTCCGTGTCGATATGCCCAGACGCCATAGCGAGCGGCGCGCAAAATGTCGCCGCGAAGAGATTGGAAGCCGAACTTGACCAGCACATCCAGATTCTTCTCGCGGATGCGGGCAATAGCGTCTTCCGGAAAGCGTTGGGAACCCTGGTCGGCAATGGGCGTCACCGAGAAGGACTCGACGTCTTTGAAATAGCGCGTGCAATCGATCTCAAGCAGCGGATCGGGAGATTCGGATATCCGCTTAGCATCCCAGACCACATATCGCGCGAAAAGACCCGTGTGCGTTTCTTGCTCGGGTCGCACTGCATTGGCGTTGAAAACCACCAATTCCAGCCGCGCGAAATTGCTGCTTACGATGTGTTCGAGGGCCTCTGCCAGGTAAGCCGGCAGCGTCGGGCTGGGGCCATCGAGTAAAACACCAATGCGCAGGTGGGGGGCTCGGGAAGTGGAGTTCAAAAACCACGGAGCATGCATTGATGAGGAGTTGTAGTGTTGTAAATTTATGGTAACAGTTTCACTGGCGAAGTTCGAGGGGCGCTTCCAGGTCGAAGTGGAGAGCAATCGGGGTCTCGCTGCAGCACCACATCACTGGAGAACCGTAAGAAATGGGTTGTTTTCGAAGGCGAACAGAAGCATAATCGCTGACGGCTGGGTCGTAATGGAAAACGCGGGCCGGCTCATGAATCGTTCTGGTGTGGCTTGAGGGCAGGGATGTTAGTCGTGCCGACCACGCGCCGTGGAGGATCGGGCTCTTATAAAATCAGAGTTCTCAGGGGCAACCGGGTGATTCGTGAATCCGCGCACGGCGCGGCTGAACAGGTTAGCGAGAATTTGGAAACAGCAGATCCCTCGCGGCCTGAAGGCCGCTCGGAACGACAAAAATAAACAGCTTATCGGCACGACTGAAGTCGTGCCCTGACACAAGGCTAATGGAACGTAGCGAAGTGGTCGACATTATTTGCCAAATCGTCAGGGAGGTCCCCGGCGCGCCTGGAACCATCGACGAGAATACCCGTCTCTTCGGTTCTGAAGGCTTTCTGGATTCGCTCAGGCTGGTCAACGTCGTCCTCGACACGGAGCAGCAGATCAACGACAGCTACAACCTCGCTATCTCCCTCGCTGATGACCGCAGCGTCTCCCAGAAGCGCAGTCCTTTTCGTTCTGTTGCCTCGCTGGCCGACTACGTTATCGCGGTCGCCGCCGAGCAACCCCGGGCCTGACCGTGAGCGAACAACCTGTCGCGCTAGTTACCGGATCTCGCACTGGAATCGGCCGCTACGTCGCTGAACAGCTCGTCGCCAACGGATACCAGGTAGTTGGCTGTAGCCGCCAGCCTGCCGACTGGACGCTCGAAGGCTACACTCACTTCGAAGCCGACGTCGCTGACGAATCTCAGGTGAAGGCGCTGCTCACCAACATCCGCCGAAAGTACAAACGTCTGGATGTCACTTTCAACAACGCCGGCGTGGCCAGCATGAATCATAGCCTTCTCATGCCCGTGGCCACGCTCGACCGCATCATGAGCATCAACGTTCGCGGCACGTTTCTCGTTTCTCGCGAAAGCGCCAAGCTCATGCGGCAAAACCGGTGGGGACGCATTGTGAATCTCTCCACCGTCGCCGTGCCGCTCAGTTTAGAAGGCGAGGCCGCTTACGTCGCATCCAAGAGCGCGGTCGAAGGGCTCACTCGTGTCATGAGCCGCGAGTTCGCCGAACTGGGCATCACCGTCAACGCCATCGGGCCGGGGCCAATCGAAACCGAACTCATCCGGAATGTGCCGGAAGCGGCCATTCAGTCATTGCTAGCGCAGCTGCCCATCCATCGCATGTGCCGCGCCGAGGACGTCTTCCACGTGCTCCGGTTCCTGATCGATCGCAAGAGCGATTCGATCACGGGACAGGTCATTTACCTGGGAGGAGCATAGTTCGTCATGCATCGGCTTGACTGGCTCTTCCGCGTGTTCGATGACAATCTCGATAGAGATTTCATCATCTGGCACGAACAAAAGTACTCTTACCGCTGGCTCCGCGAGCATATCGCCGCGTGGCAACCGCGGCTCGCTGCATCGATGATCACGCGCGGCACAGTTGTTGCCCTTGAAGGCGATTACTCTCCTGAGGTCGTTGCACTTCTGCTGGCGCTGATCGACGCGAGTTGCATTGTGGTGCCACTCGCCGCCAGCAGCGCACCGCAACGCGAAGAATTCAAGCCGATTGCCGAAGTGCAGGCCGGGATCTGTTTCTCCGAAGGGGACCGCTTCACGATCACCCAGTATCATCGGGCGGTTGGCAATCCGGTAACCCAAAAGCTTATTGCTCTTGGCGATCCCGGGCTTGTACTCTTTTCCTCAGGCTCTACCGGGAAGAGCAAGGCCGCACTCCACAACTTCGCGCGCCTATTGGAAAAATTTCAGGTCCGCCGCAACTCCATGGTCACGCTTACCATGCTGCTGCTGGACCACATTGGCGGCCTCAACACGCTGTTCTATGTTCTCTCCAACGCCGGAACCGTCGTGGCCGTGGATAATCGCGACCCCGATGCGGTTTGTGGGGCGATTGCGCGCGATGGAGTCGAGCTGCTCCCCACGTCACCCACGTTTCTCAACCTGCTGCTGATCTCCGAAGCCTGGCGGCGTCACGATCTCTCCTCGCTGCGGCGTGTCACCTACGGCACGGAAGTCATGCCGTCGCGAACCCTCCAGCGTCTTCATGAGATCCTGCCCAAGGTCGAGTTGCTGCAGACCTACGGTCTTTCTGAGCTTGGCATCCTGCGTTCCAAATCGCGCAGTTCCGATTCGCTATGGGTAAGGGTTGGCGGCGAAGGAGTCGAGACCAAGGTGCAGCAAGGCACGCTTTGGATACGGACGCGCTCAGCCATGCTGGGCTACCTCAACGCTGCGTCGCCCTTCGACGAGGATGGCTGGTTCAACACCGGCGACACTGTCGAGGTCGATGGCGAATACCTGCGCATCCTTGGCCGTAAGAGTGAAGTCATCAATGTGGGCGGCGAGAAGGTCTACCCGGTGGAGGTTGAGAATGTTCTGCTCGACATGCCGAATGTTAAGGATGTGACGGTGAGCGCAATGTCGAATCCCATAACCGGGCAGATCGTGATGGCACGCTTCAACCTCTTCGAGGCCGAAGAACTCGCGGCCTTTCGCCGGCGTATGCGCGAGTTCTGTGCGCCTCGTCTGGCGGCCTACAAGGTCCCTGCCAAAGTGGAAATCGTGAACGACGCGCAATATAGCGAGCGGTTCAAGAAGATGCGCAAGGCCAATCAACCTGAGTTGGAAGGTGAATCTTGCGAGGGTTCGGGAAGAAATAGATGATCTACAAAACCCTTGCCACATCGGACCACTGGTTCCCGCGGATGTTACGTTCGGTCCGGCTAGGAGTAACCAACTTCAGCCTGCCGGCTCCGCGACTCCTGACCCTCCCACTGGTTGGCATCATCCTGGCGGTTCGCTCGGTGTACTACTTCGTGGCGCGGGTGTTCGTGTGCGAGCCATTCTTCAAATCGTACTGCACGAAGTATGGCCGGAACCTGCATACCGGAGTGTTCCTGCATTGGATACAGGGTCGCGGAGAGTTAGTCATTGGAGACGAGGTGACCATTGATGGAAAGTGCAGCTTTCACTTCGGCGCGCGCCGTGCAGTCCGGCCGAAGCTGACGATTGGCTCCAATACAACGATCGGCCACGGGAGCATCTTCGCGGTCAGCAAAGGGATCACCATCGGCCAGAAATGCTTGATCGCGGGATGTGTTTGTATTCTCGATTCGCCGGGCCACCCCCTCGATCCTGCAGCGCGCGAGGCGGGGGCGCCGGTTTCGGATGACGAAGTGAAGCCGGTGGTGATTGAGGATAATGTCTGGATCGGATACCAGTCGGTGATCATGCCCGGCGTCACGATTGGCAGGAATAGTGTGGTGGCATTCGGTTCGGTGGTGACCAGCGACGTTCCGCCCAACACTCTGGCGCTGGGCAATCCTGCCAGGAAGTTTCCGCTGCCTCAGAAAGAAGCAGCACCGGATCTACGTGGCCCCGTGTAGCCTTGGCCGGTTTCTCACAATCCCCCTTGCGTGGCTTCATTGTGCCGCTCAAGGGTAGCGCTTCTATTCTGCCTCTGGACGCTGCGGGGGATGATACGGGCCGGATTCCCTGCCACCATGGCTCCGGCAGGTACGTCGCGGAAGACAACCGATCCGAGGGCGACGGTGACCATATCTCCCAGGTTAGCCATGACGATCGCACCAGCTCCAAGCCAGCACTCCTGGCCAATCTGTATGCGATCAAAGTTTCGTCCCACATCTGTCAAATGTCCGTGTTCGTCCCGCAAATGCTGGCGCGAGCCACTAATGATTTGAACGCCGGTGGCCAGGATGGTGCCGTCGCCTAAGGACACCTGACCGAGCACACAGTAGGCGCCTATGCCCACGCGGTTGCCCATGGAGGAATGAGGGTTAGCGAAGAAGGAACCGAGCGCGATATGGCAATCCTCGCCAACTTTCTCGAGGGTAAGCTGGTAGTACGCGACCCGCAGGTAACTACCCAGGATGCCGGAGAAGCCGGCAAAATGGTGGGCAAAAAACGTGTAACCTTCTCGCCAGCGGCCAAAGCCGGTCATGAGAGCAGCCGGAAATACTGCTGCCCGAAACATGAGAGAAGCCAGCAATTTCGCCGCTTTGCGCAATGGCGCACTCCTCGGTAAGCCGATTCTAGCCCAACTTTAAGGATTTTTCGCCATTGTTTATATTCCTCGTTTATATTCCTCCTCGTCCCTTGCTGGCGCCGCGCATGTACTCGCCTAGACGGGGCCCAGCCAGCGCGGGCCAGAAAGCGCACCTTCCGGAGCCAGAATCAATCCATCGATCTTTCTGAGGAAGAACCGGATAAAGGACGGACCGGATTGAGCAACGAAACGGAATCTCGCCGCTGCACACCATTTCTAGCGGAGCGCTGGAGAGCGTTGGTTACTCGACGGGCGGTAAAATCGGCGCCAAAGGTAAATCGCAAGACTGGTCCGAAGCTATTGGCGGCAGCGATACCGACAAAGAAAAGCCCGGGTACGGAAGATTGAAAATCCGTCGCAACGACTGGAGTGTGCTCCACCGCGCGCAGTTGCGAGCAGATCTCCGGGCTCACGAAGGTCAAGCGACGCAGGTCAACACGATAGCCGGTAGCGGCGATCACATGATCGGTCAGGTGTTCCACGTCCGAGCCATCTGGCCCGGTTAGCAACAGACGGACTTGACCGTTGAGAACTTCGGCGCGCTGAACCGTATATCCCAGCATCATCGGCACCCGGCCAACAATCCGTTCCTTGACCGTCCAGCCGGCGGCGGGACCGAACGTGGTTTTCACAAGTCGCAGGCGCAGAGCTTGGGGCAACTGGCGGAAGAGCCAAGGGAAGTCGGCGAAGAAACGGGAGCGTAATCCGGGGCCGAGTCCGGAGGCTGGGCGCCGAATCCGCTCCCAGCGGGAGCGCTCGGCCGCTGGCGGTCCAGTGTGGAAACGAAATGAGGAACAGCGCGCGACGATGGTGACGTGTGCGCCGCTCTCCGACAGGGCAGCAGCCAGATCGGCTGCCGATGCACCACCACCGAGGACAGTCACATTCCTTCCACGAAACTCTTCGACCGAGCTGTGTGCCGAACTGTGCGAGAAGAATTGCGCCGGCAAGCCGGCCAAGTCCGGAGGAACATGAGGAAAGTGGCTGATGCCAACGGCAAGAACCACGTTGCGCGCACCCGCTACCTCGCCACTGGCGAGCTTGAGTGAGAAGCCACCCGGAATCCTGTCGATTGCCATCACCTGCGTCTGTTCGAGCTCGGGCACGAATCGTTTCTGGAATGCAAGTCCGTAGGCGGTGAAGGTGTCCAGCCGAATGGGTATCCTCGTATCGTGATAAGGGATTCCCTGCTGGTTACAAAAGTGCTTGAGGGTGAAGGAACCGTTTGGATCCGAAAGGTTAGAGGCAAAGCCGTCTGATTTCAGTAGCATTCCCGTGGGCATATGCTCGCGCCAGGATTGCATGGGAGAGCCAAAGATGCGAAAACTCAATCCTGCGGCCTGCAGATGCGCGGCAATCGACAACCCGTAGGGACCAGCACCAACAATGGCGACTTCCGAAAGCTCGTTCACAACATTCCCTGAAAAGGCTAGTATTTAATGGGCTTACCCGCTTGAGATCTTACTACAATGCAATACTATACAGGCCCGAATAGTACCGACTGATGAAACCAAAAGTTCTTCTGGCCGCGACCACCAACTGGTTTTCGACTGCCCGGCTGGCCACATCTCTGGCTAAGGTGGGCTTCACGGTTGAGGCGGTGTGCCCCTCTCGTAATCCGATCGCCAAAACGAAGGTGGCCCCACGGACCTACGTTTACCGTGGTCTTGCCGGTCCGTCGTCGTTTCAGCGAGCTCTGAATGCGGTCCGCCCTGATTTGGTCGTGCCTTGCGATACGCTCGCCACGGCCCATCTCCATGGTTTGTATGACAACCCACTGTGCTCGGGGCAGGATGCACGGGCGATCCAGGAACTGTTAGAGCGTTCGCTGGGAGACCCTGCCAGCTATCCCATTCTTGCCGCCAGAAGCAGATTCATCGCTTTGGCCCGGGAGGACGGGATAGCGGCACCGGAAATGGTCGCTATTACTACGGCCAGCGAACTGACGGCATGGTCTGCCGGTCATGAGTTCCCGGCGGTGCTTAAGACAAATGGCTCGTCGGGTGGGGGAGGTGTGCAATTCGTGGGTTCTCCAGCGGAGGCTGGCCAGGTCTTCAGCTTACTGAGTGCGCCACCTTTGGCATCTCGGGCGATGAGCAGGGCGATTCTCGACCGCGACTTTACTTTAATCCTTCCCTGTCTGCGGCGTAGGAGGCCGGTTGTCAATGTGCAGGGGTTTATAGCCGGAAGGGACGCTACTATCCAGGTCGCTTGCCGGCAGGGCAAGGTGATGGCCAGCATTACCGCCGAAGTGCTAGAAGTGTGGGAACCCAAGGGCCCTTCGACCGTGCTGCGGCTAATTGACAATCGCGAGATGACGGAAGCCGCAGAAAAGATCGTGCGTCGCCTCGGGCTCTCGGGGCTTCATGGCTTCGATTTCATCCTCGAGGAGGGTACGGGTAAAGCCTATGTCATCGAGGCCAATCCCCGGGCCACGCAAATCTGCCATCTGCCGCTCGGAGCCGGCCACGACTTGCCCGCATCGTTGTACGCGATGGTCACCGGAGAGCCGATTGGCAACATTACGAGTGTGACCGACCGCGAGGTCATCGCCTTGTTTCCCCAGGCATGGGTGCAGAATCCGACGAGTGACTACCTCCAGTGCGCATATCATGACGTCCCATGGGACGAGCCTGAACTGGTGCGGGCTTGCATGACGCTGCGACAAAACAGGTGGCACTCTTATGCCAATTGGGTTAGGTTTTGGTCGAAGCTTGGACTGAACCGTTCCTAATTGGGAATCAGCCCCGAGCGGAGATTCCGTTCGGGCATGGACCGGGATCGGACAGGATCGGCGCGGGGGTTGTTTCGATATCCCAGGACTAAAACAAAATAGCGCCCAAGGGGTTCAGATTGTCTTGCGCGCGAAGCTGAGTTTGCCCTTGGTGACGACGGTGTCGTCTACGGTCACGATTCCCTCCACCAGGGCCAGTTCCGGCATCATCTTCACGATCGAGATCTCCAGAATCATGGTCTGTCCGGGAAAGACGGGAGCCAGAAATCTCATCTCGTGGACAGCGGCGAGCACCAGGAATTCTCGCTCGTCGAGCGTGGCTGGAGTAGTGAGGCTGAAGAGAATGGAAGCAGCTTGTCCGATCGCTTCGATGATCAATGTTCCCGGCATAACGGCACGGTCGGGGAAATGGCCGAGGAACTGAATCTCGTTCCCGGTGACATTCTTCACGGCTTTGATTCGCTTGCCAACTTCTGCGTCAAGCACTCGATCCACCATGATCAATGGGAATCGTTGCTTCAGGCAGGCTCGAACTTCTTCAAACGTCATGGTTGTCATAAGGTCAGTTTCCCGGTCTTTCGCGGACGCCAGGTTCTGCGCGCTGGTGCGGATTGTGCCGCCCCTGAAGGGGCTCAAAATTCTAGAATAAAGCCCACCCAGCACTCCGCTTCCCCAGTTCGCCCAAAGCGGCGAACCGGGGACCCCGCTGCGTGCCGGGCTATCCTCTCGCCGTCCCGCTTTGCGGGACTCGATTGCGGGCATATCGAACTTGCTCGCGTACTTCGCATTCCAGCGTGAGAGCCCTGTCGTCCCTACGGAGTCTGTGTCATAGCTGTGCCGCCGCTCTGCGGCTCGAATTATTTCCCATTAGAGCGGGGGCTGACGCCCCCGCCTAACATCATGCCGCCGCTCCGCGGCTGTTTTCATCGCCTAGTTAGATCGCATTGATCCACCAACCAACTCTGAACCCACGTTTTGTAACAGGCTCTGAAGCGCTGGGCTATCCTATGCCGCGCCAGGGGCGCTTGACCCTCGGCAGTCGCGCCTCATTACCAAACGCTCAAGTTCACGCAGACTCTAAAACCAGCTCTATCGCCGACGCAAGATCATTGCCGTTGCCCGAGGCAGAAAACGAGCGCCCACCGGCGGAGCGCTGGCGTCGCTCACCAGCCGGGTAACGCGAAGACCTGCATCCTCCGCCATTTTCAGCGGCTCGCTTTCCTGGTTGAATTCGTAGACATGGTCTCGCTGGGCCGATTCAATCGCGGTGCTGAAGAAAACGATTCCATCCTCGGCAAGAAGATGGGAAATGGCCCGGAAAAGAGGCCGCGGATCCTCCAGATGTTCGGCGAGCATGGCAGCGATAATTCCCTGATACTGTCCTCGAGAACCTTCCTCCTCGATGTCAAGGGCGTTCTTGACCTTAAAGGTAACGCGGCCGGCATGGCCTGATGCCTTCAGAATGCGATTGGCAACGGCAACCGCAGGCGGGCTAATATCGATCCCTTCAACGCTGATATCCGGCCGCTCCTCCGCGGCCATCAATCCCATCACGCCGTGGCCGGCGGCAATCTCCACAACGTTGGCGTTGGGCGCGAGTGCTTTCACAAAGCCATCGCGATACAGCGCAAGGTGATGGATCATCGAAGGCCAGAAAGGATAGATGAGTATGGCCGCCCACATATATGGCACCATGTATCCCTCATCTTCGTAGACCTCCGAAGTGATCTCGGGCAACGCTTCCGGCGTATATTTGCCGGCCTGCTCGTAGACCTGTTGCGCCTTCGCCACACCCATGCAGTACCTGGCGTATCCGCGAGCAGCGTCTTCGAAGACTTGCTCTCCGTAGGCGGCAAATGCCCAACGCGCAAGAGGGTCAAGCAGCCACGAGGCAAGCTCCTGGTTCGACGCAACCGTGGCGCGCGCGGCCGGGGCAAGCAGCCTCGCCTTTTTATCCATCGCGCTCAAGAATGCATTGCCATCCACCATCGCTTTGCTCCTCCATTGCGCTCACTGGATTGAGCGCACGTGTCGAACCATACGGACCATAATTCGGATCAGATCAACTCCGTCCCAAGGCGGAGTGAAAACGTGCATACGCCCCAATTGGACGATTCGGTCGACACCTCTGCCGGCTGCTACAGAAGCCAGTGTAGCTTCTCTCGCAGGATCGGCCATGGCGAGTCCCAAGGTTTGCACGTTGCCGTCGAACTTTGCAGCCGTCTCCAGTAAGTCGCTCACTTCCAAAACGGTCAGCGTCTTCCCTTGAGTCGGCTGCGAGATCTCCGACCCTTGTCCCAGGAGAATCGTCCACTCCGGGCCTGCGGGAAATATCGCGCTGTTCGCGACGTCTTCCAGCAACCAGGAGGCGCGCGCCCGGCATATTGCGGAAGTCAAGGAAGCCTGGATCGTCTCCCGGGGATGAATTTGGTTCTCGGTTTCGAACGCTGCGCGGAGGGCTTGCACGAAATCGCCGGCAGAATGACCTTCCCTTTTTTCGAGAAAGAGAACTTGAGGCGAGGAGCACGCCTGCTGATCGAACTGCCAAACGTCGCGCGCGATGCGACGGCACAACGCCTCGCGAAGTGAAAGATCGCACCAGGAAGCAGCGTCCATTGCCGCCACGGAGATTCTAGGCCCGAAGACGGCCAGCCGTGCCCAGTGCGGAAAGGGCAGCGACCGAATCTCCGATACGGCTTCCTCGCCACCCCAAATCATCGCCCCAGCCACCGATCCCGCCATTGCTCGATGAAGGTCCAGACGCTCGTGATCGAAGACCAGCAGGCGAATTCGCCGTGTCAGAACACGACCGCTGTCGCTCTGAACCAGCTTCTCTATCAGTTGCTGGGTCTGCTCGCGGAGTCCTTTGGGGATGCGCACCAGGCATGCGTTTCCCCCCAGCAAGGCACAGGTCATCGAGAGAAGTGGTTGAATCTCGATGTTGCCGGCAGGCCAGTGGCCAACCACGCCGACGGGGTAGGCCTTGAGCAGCGCCCGACCGTCCTCCATCCACTTGCCCTCCAGCGCACCGGGTCCCAGCTCTCTGGTGATGATGGGCTCCAGCGTATTGCGGCGCAACCAGAGGCGTAGGAAAGCAACGCCTGGGATAGCAGCCGTGACGGGTGTGCCCAAGGCAGATGCCCAAGCCTCGAATACGTCCAGACTCGCGTTGGGAGTGATCTCATTCGCACCGATGACCTGACGAAGCTCCGCGGCCGCGGCCGAGATGTCTTCCGGAGTGTCGACAGTGCGGATGAGGTCGTTCATTGAGGGCATCAGCGCTTCATGTTTAGGCGTTGTCCGGGTAGAGCGGCGCTTTAGCGCCGCGTTCGCGGTCGATGAATAATATTCTGGAGCGGCGGTGGTCATTTCATGCCCACTGCTGCTCTAGGTTGATGAGTCGGTCCTGCACGCCGGCCTAAAGTGTTTGCGTGAGAACCGTGTCGTCCCCGGGGGACTCAGGTACTTTTTCCACCCAACGAGCTTCTTAGTCCACCGCCCAAAAGAAAAGTTAGTTCTCACGCAGACTCTAAAGCCCGGCTCTACCAAACAGTCTAGTGTGCCAGCTCCCGCCGGCGGCTGATGTTTCCGCAGCCTCGCAGCTCGGACTTGGGCACTCGACCGACAAAGCGGAAACAGGTGCCGCGCCTTCCACAGCGGCATCCGTCATAGCTGACGATCTCAGCCAGGTCCTCGGTGAGAAGCAGGTGGCCGGGGAAGCTGGTCGGCAACACGCTGCACACCTGAATCATCCCCTGCTTCCCTGCTCCCACCGGCTCCAGAGTCAAGGGGTCCCGGACGATCACATCCCCGAAGGCGGGAACATGCTTGTTGCCTTCCGCGCAATCGGGATAAATCACTCCGACATTTTCCACCATGCCGTAGAAGTCGATGACCCGGTCCGCGGAGCAACCGAATACTTGCGCCAATCCGCGGTTGAATGACTTTTTGTCCACGGCCTCATCCTGCAACCGCTTCCAGCCGCCGCTGTGCAAGACGTGAATGTTGGGCATGCCGAGGCTAACCGGGTTTGCGATCAGCGGCTTTACAAAATACTCCCACAAAATGTAAGTAAAACCGTATACCAGAACTGGCGAGTCACGGTGAGCCTTGGCAAATTCCAAGAGCCTGTCTCGCTCCAGCACCAGATCTCCAGCACCGTCCGCTCTCAGGCAGTAGGTGACTTCGGTCGCAAACGGCATCAGGCCTTGTATCGCAGCGCCTCTCGCTCCCATTTCCCGGCCTGGTGCAACTGAGCCGGGGACGTCGACCACGAGATAAGGCCTGCGATGCGCACCCAGAAAATCCTGGGTGATGGCTGCCACCGCCTTGCTCATGCGCCTGGCGGTCGCGGAATCAAGGGCAATTCTGCTCGGCATCTGCCCGGTGGTGAAACTCGATGTCAGGGTTTTCTTGATCTCGCGCGCTTCAACCAAGGCCAAAGGCGGCTCGGCTTTCAACACTGAAACGGGCAAGTACGGAAGGTCGGCGACTTTCGGCGCAGCGGGCAGCGGGACGGGCCAATGTCGAACGTAATTGCTGTATCTGGAGTTCCGGCTACATGCATAGTCCAACTCATCTTTTAACAATGCAAGGAATGCGGGCTCTCTGTCCTGCGGAGCCAGGCCATAGGGCGGGACGGCCAGCAGCTCGTCAATCCTCGCTTCCAGTGCGTTCATGACGCCCGATTACCCTCCCGCTCAAGGGCCTCGCGAGACACTTTGCCGCTCGACGTTTTCGGCAGCTCGGAGACGATCCTGATCGAGTCGCAGGTCCAGTGAACCGGGAGGCTGCGGCGCACTCGATCGGCCACACGGTCCGCCGTCTTATCGGGCACGATATACAAAACCAGCGCCTCGCCGGCTTCCGGATGCGCAATCGCAGCAGCGGCGCATTCATAGACGCCAGGCACCGCCGCTACCCGGGCTTCGACCTCCGCAAAGTTTACCCTCACTCCTCTCACTTTGAGAAAAGCACCCTTGCGTCCTTCGATCCAAATATAACCGTCCTCGTCCAGACGGCCCAGGTCGCCAGTATGGAGCCATCCGTCCTTGAAGACGCGACGACTGGCTTCCGGTTCGTTGAGGTAGCCCAAGGTAACGGACGGACCGCGGACCGCGATCTCACCGGTTTGCCCGGCGGGGAGGGCCTGTCCCTCCGCGTCCAAAATTTGGACAGTCAGGTTGTCCAATTTTTGGCCAACGCTGCCCAGTTTCTGGTGCAAATCCTCTGGGTCGAGGCAGGAGATTCGGCTGGTCGCTTCCGTCTGACCGTACATCACATAAAACTTCGCGGCCGGAACAAGGGCACGCATCTCCTGCACATGTTGCGGAGCCAGCGGCCCTCCGGCCTGCAAGAATCGTCGCAGGCCGGGCAGAGCGATGGATCGGATATTCGATCGGCGCAGGAGAATGTTATAGACCGTGGGCACACCCGCGAAGGTTGTGCATTCGTAACGGTTGACGGCGTGAAGCACCTTATCGGGGAACATGAAGCGGCGGTCGAAGACCACTCCGCCACCGCGATAGAGATGCGTCTGCAGGACGCTGGCGCCGAAGCAGTAGCTCACGGGCAGGATGAGCATGGCTCGTTCGTCATCTTCCAGGTGTTGGCTACGTATGATCGCTTCCGTGTTGGCGATAAGGTTTCCATGGCTCACCATGACAAACCGAGGTATATCGGAGGAGCCGGAAGTAGCCACCAATGCTGCGAGATCATTTTCCGCTCGGGGGGTGGGCGGGATTGCATCCGCGGGCGCCCTCGATGGGTGACCGTGAACAACCTTGAATCCCTCTGGGCACTTCCAATCAAGAGTAAAGGGTTTCTCCGTCCACAGAGCTTTTGCCCCGACTCGATTCAGCAGGACGTTCCCTGCCAGAGGCAGCTTGCTCTCCTCAACGGGGACGGGCACCAACCCTGCGTACATTGCGCCCAGGTAGGCGATGCTGCTGGCGGGAGACAAAACACAACCAATGACGACGGGATCACCGGGCTTCAATCCGGCAGAAAGCAGGCTTGCGCCGAAGCTGCTGATGAGGCGGGCAAGGTCGGACGGAACAATGGTTTCGCCCGTCGCCGCGTCGATAAGATACGAGAGTTGACCCAGGCGGCTTGCTAATCGTCCGGCGAAATTGGTTGATGGAGGGGTTTCGTTCTCATTCATGCCGCCAACTTTGCTTGTATCACCCTCACAATATCGCGTACGGTCTCCATCTCCATAACGTCATCGACATCGAGACTGACCCCCAGAGCCTGTTCCAGATTGCTCACCAGGAAAAGATGCCCGGCCGAATCCCAACCGGGTACGTCGTCAGGACCGGTTTCAAAGGAGACCGATTGCGGATCGATACCGAAGGCATCATGGAAAGCGGCTTGCACTTTGGCCAGAATATCCTGCACTCTTTTGTGTCCTCGAATCGCGACTCTACGCGGGACGTCGCTCGGCCTGACAGCTTAAGGCAGCGGTCGGTCTAGTGCCAAGCCATTGGCTGCCGGTCACGCAAAATCAATAACTTAGGAGGCTAAGTAGCACCACTTCGACTGCTACTTTTTGAAATTACCCGATAGTATATTAGTAACCCCCTTCCATCTGCAACGCAAACTTCCGGTAACAAATCACGAGACTCACCAAGCCCTATCGCTGCGGGTGTATTTGGTGGTGGACCAAGAGCGTGTCGCTGCCTTTTCCTGCTGATGCTCGCCGGCAGTTTGGTGTTAGGGCAGAGTGATGAGGGACGGGCTATTACTCTCGTAGGTTGTGACCGTCCCGTCTCCGTTCTTGGGGAGAGCTATGACGGTGAGCGGGAACCCAACGTAGTGTGGATCGTATCTCGTTTCGATCGCAAGCATCGCTCGCGCTAAATTGGAGAGATGTTCCGGGGTGACGCAGTGCCCGGAGTGAGTCAGATCAAGGTCAGCTCTGGTGCTGTCATTAAATTCCTGTTGGGGCCCGCTGTTTGCGGTATTGATAAGGTTCAGTCCGGTTCCCCGGCCACGCCATCCAAAATTGAAAGCGGTGTTGGGCGCTCCTTTCTTGAGGACCACCTCAAACGGGCCGTTGACCGTCTTGGCATTCCAGTCTGGCATCAGGGTCAGGGAGTAAACCAGTGGGACTCCATTCTCATATCCAGCGATTACATACTGGACAAGGTATTGATCTACTCCCCAGTCCTGCCCTTTTTTCATCTTTCCATTTTTGATCGCCTCACTGGCCCAGCTGAACGATGAGGCCATCTGCTTCTTTATGACCTCGACCAACCCAGAGAGCGAGATGTTGGCATCCGTGCTGTCGTCAATCTGTCTGACCCAGGTTGGAAAGTCATAGACAACAGCGCCGCCAGGCGCTTTCGCCGACTCATAATAAAGATCAGCCACCACCAGGCGGTTCTTCAAAAGAGCTATCTTGACCGCTGTACCGCCTGGGACTATCTTCCCGTCAGCGCCGACGGCCATACCGCAGGGGCTGGTGACGTAGACGACCGTGGTAGCCCGAGCGCCGTTGGCCGCCACAACCACAACAGCGACAATGATTGCCAGATATCGTTTACGCATTAGCTGATCAGCTTCGCGACGTCGGGATATTGGTCGGGGAAAGTGGCATGGCGAAGTGCGCTCATTGACTTCGCATCGAAACCAGCCATCCGGCCTTTTTATTTCTGTTCGTTGTTCTCGGCTTTTGAGGCTTCTCCGGTGGCTTTACCTCGAGCACGTCAGCTATCACTTCCTCGGGACGTGAGCGGGATGTGCCAAACTTCTCGGCCCTCGCCCACTTCTACCCCATTATGCCTGAGCCCCCGTCCACAATCAGCGTCTGCCCGACGATTCCGGCCGCCGCTTCGGAACACAGAAACTGTGCTGCCGATGCCACCTCCTCCGCCGTCACCAATCTTCCGATTGGAGTGCGGCGAACCGCCGCCGCAAGCCGCTCCTCGCCGTCCGGGATCGCATCCCAGGCATCGGTTTCGACGCTGCCCGGCACCAGAATGTTCACGCGAATGCCCCGCGGCGCCAACTCAACCGCGAGATGCCGTGCCAGCGCTTCGAGCGCACCCTTCGATGCCCCCACGAGGGTGTAATCGGGTAACGCCCGCACCGCGCCTATCGAACTCACAGCTACAATGCTCGATCGATTTGAAAACTGATCGGCCAAAACCTTTACCAATTCGAAGAATGCGCGCACATTCAGCGCGAAGGTCCAGTCAAAATGCCGGCTCGTGAGATCGGCCAAGGGGTGATGTACACCCGTCGCTGCGCAATGAACCAATCCGGAAATAGGTTCTCCGGTATCACAAATGGACCTTCGGACCTCTGCCAAGCCCTGGGGTGAAGTGAGATCGGCGCGGCACAATTCGATCTGCAGTCCTTCCTGCTTAGCCGCGGCTTTCAATGCATCGGCAGCCTTTTGGTTGCGGAGAAAGTTAGCGACCACCGACGCGCCTGCCCTGGCAAAGCGCAGGGAAATGGCTCGGCCAATGCCACGTGTGCCGCCTGTGACCAGCATTCTTCCCGACAGAGCGTATCCGCGGTCGCCCATAAAAGGGCATTGTACTGCAGGCGAGCGAGCCGTAGCGCAGCGGTGTGCATCAACGACAATATCAACCCGGTCCGCACAGTCGGAAAAATCAAGGCGCGAAGTAGCCGGAGATGTCCAGGATCAGTTCCGTCAGAGCAGCGGCGTAGGCGTCGATGGAACCGTTGTTCGTCGGCACGATCGCCATGTTCGACGTGATGAAGCCATCGTAGGCGTTCAGCGTCGAGACTATGGGCTGACCCGAGCCGTCAGGCCACAAGGTGAGGAATGGCATCGAGCCCGGCGGCACCACCGTCGCGTTGAAGATGTATGCCGCCGCACTGCTGGAAGGGGCACAGACGCTGCCCTCAACAGGCACAGCTATCTGACCAGTGAAGCCATTACCGCTATGGCGCGTGTCCAGTACGCGACAAGGCACAGCCGGATACATCGAGAATCCGCCAGTTCCAGGCGCGGCAAAGTAGCCGTCGACGTCAACCAAAAGGTTGGTGCTGTTGCTGTGAGCGTAGAAGGCGGTTGCGTTCTCGTTGCCCGCCGGCACGATGGCCGCATTCGCTACAACCGTACCGGTGTTGTCGTTAAGGGTGGAGACCACAGGTTGCGGCTCACCTTTGGGCCACACGCTCAGGAAATCGAGACCGCCAGCGGACGGCAGGACCGTGACATTGAACGAATAGGCGGTCGCGCTGCTGGGAACATTGCAATTTCCCGGAATCGGGTAGTCCCGTTCCACTCCCGCGTGCAGCAAGCCTCCATCGTTGCCGCCGCGCGTATCCACGATGCGGCAAGGAGTCAGCGGATAGAACTGATAGGTACTGGAGCTAGCCGGCGCGAAATAGGCATCGATGTCAAGCAAGACGTTGGTCGTGTTGCTGACATACACGCTGACCGCGCCGCCGACGCCTGCCGGCACGATGGCCGCGTTGGCCTTGATCCGGCCATCCGGTGAGTTCAGCGTGGAAACTACGGGCTGTGTCTCCGGCGTCGGCCAGATGGTCAAATATCCCAACGGACCTTGGGGCACAACCGTGACATTCAACGAATAAGCTGCCGCCGTGGTGGGAATGTTGCAGCCACCAAGCTGGGGAACGATGAAGTTGCGCGACGTGCCGCCCTGAATGGGACCACCGCTGGAGCGGGTATCGACCAAGCGGCAAGGAGTGACATTCACCAGTTGCAGCTTGGCGGCACCGCCAATGATGGAGACGGTTCCGTCGACGCCGTCAGGAACATAGATAGTATTGGTGGACGAGTTGATCGCCACTGGGCTGGGTCCATCTCCGACAGCGATGGGGAGCACGGAATTGCTACCTCCGTCGATCACGCTGACGGTTCCAGCGCTCGCGCAGGTGATATCGTTGCCGCAGAAATTAGCCACGTAAATCTGGTTGCTCGCCGAGTTGACCGCGACGGACAGCGGGGCGACCCCGGCGCCGACCGTGGTCGTGGTGTTATTGCTGGCGGCATTGATTACGGTGACGGTCCCCGGACTTTGGCACGTGACATCGTTGCCGCACTCATTGGCGACGTAAATCAGGTCGGTCGCCGAGTTCACCGCAATGCCCTCGGGAGAAATTCCCACGGCAACCGTCACGGTAGTATTGGTTACGCCATTGATCGCCGTCACCGTTCCCGGGCTCTGGCAAGTGACATCGTTGCCGCAGCTATTCGAGACATAGATTTCATCGCTGACCGAGTCGAGATCGAGGTAGTACGGCTGAAACCCAACCACGACGCTCAAAGCGTTATTGCTGACACCGTTAATTACCGTCGTTGTTCCCTGGCTGTTGCAGGTTATATCGTTGCCGCACCGGTTGGTCACGTAAATATTGTCGGTCACGGAGTTCACCGCAATGTCCTCAGGAAAATCTTCCACGGTAACGGTCGCGGTGGCGGTATTGGTGGCGCCGTTAATCACGGTTACCGTCCCTGGGCTCTGGCACGTGACATCGTTACCACAGTAGTTGACCACATAAATCATGTTGGTCACCGGATCCACGGCTACCGCATTAGGCGAATACCCCACGGTAACTGTCGCGGTGACGGTATTGTTGGCTCCGTTGATCACGCTAACGGTCCCGGCGCTACCGCACGTGTTGTCAATGCCACAACCGTTAGCCACATAGATCATGTTGGTGGCTGAGTTTACGGCCACGCCTAAAGGAGAATCTCCCACCGTAACAGTTGCGGTAGTATTAGTAGCGCCATTAATCACCGTCACCGTTCCCGGGCTCATGCACGTGGGATCGCTTCCGCAGTAGTTGGAAACGTAAGTATTGTTGGTCACAGAGTTCACCGCGACGCCAACAGGTTGCACGCCTGCAGGTACTGTCGCGATCACCACTTGCGCGACCGCAGGCAGCGATACCATTAACAGGCTCACAATAAGAACCAGGAACAGAGTGTGGCGCGAGGTTTGCAAATCTTCTCTCCCGGCGGATACTCTTGAATCTTTCACAACTGGGTTGCGGCCGCGACTTTAGTGTCGATTTGCGGCCTCCCACCAACCGTTTTCGATAGGCCAATCTGCGTCAACCTATAGGAAGCTAATGTTGCGCGCAATTTACATTCAATGACGATGGTAACTCCGCCGGCATCGGCGTCATGAGTCTTGAATCCACAACAGATTGAGCTGCCTCGACATCGGACAGATCTACACAGGGCGGGGCCCCGGCTGGTCTAGGCTGGTCGCCGGCCGGCCTGGTGAAGACTTGATCTCTAGCTGGCCTGGCGGACCCTTGCTCCACGCCTAACGAGGTTGAGATCTGATCCTGGGGTGACGTAGTGAAAGCTACATCGCTATATGCTGCCATATTTCCCAAGGGGTCAGTTGTAAGGTAGCGCGCGTGATAGGTAGTGTTCGGCGTTAGTCCGGAAATAATTACGCTAGCGTCATAAATGTTGGGTATACCCTGAGCCAGAGCGTGTCGATCCGGATAGACTGTAACGGTCTCAGTTTGATTGGGATAGTTGGCCGTCAGCATATCCAGGAAACCGAAGTCAGGATACGGTTGCATGCAGTTCGGCGGCAGCGGGTTGTTGATGTCGCAGGTGCCGGGAGCGGCGGTCCCATAGTAAACCGTCAGGGTCGTACCTGGTTTAAAGACACTCAGATAAATAGTAGCGGTTGTGGGACTGACGATGGGAAGCGTCAGTACTGGATTGATGCTGGGCTGGTTACCGTTGTCGCCTGCCACCCACTCAAATTGCACTGGAGTTGTGTAGTCAGTCCAGCCTCCGCCGTAGGGATTAGCAGCCCACAATACCGTTTCCACCGGTGGCGAAGAGCCATCCGCGTTCTTACCTGACCTCCACCGTACATAGTCGAAGCTCCACTTGTAAATCTGGTTGTACTCCTTCACCGAGTACGTCCAGCCGCTGTCGCCTCCAATAGTTTGGCCATTGGCGCTGTTCCACACATTCAAGAAAAGATCATCCCCTTCGCTCAGGTAAGTCGCGTTATTGGTCTGGTACCAATACCATGCGTAAGCAGTAGCCACCAGATCATTCAGCTCGGTAGCGCCGTACAGCGTGCCGGCGACGAGCGCCGGATTCTCTGGCACATCGTAGGCTCCATAGGCAAACGTATGAGTGGAAGGAATATATTGGGTAGCTTCCAACCAATCCAAAGTCTTTTTGATCTCTAATGGTATCCTCGCGTCTGGCGTATTTCCTTCAGCCAGGTCGAGCTGGTAATAGGTGATCAGGGCCTCCATCGCAAGACCTACCATAAACGGATGGATGTCATACCCCTGCTGGTTAGGGTTACTAAGGCTAAGGTTATAGCTTTGATCAAGATAGCCTAGCATCACATCGACCGTACGCGGCATAAATGCATTGTTTCGCGCCACGCCAATGATTTCGTTGGCTAGACGGTCATCCATCATGTAGGCGCTTACGCGAATGCTCTCAGCATAGACGCTTCCGCTGTAGTAAAGATCGTAGGCTTCATTGCCGGCCAGAAGATTGACCGCGGTTTCATAGGTTGTATCTCCCGTACGCATGTAGTGCATCGCCATGCCATAGGGGAATTGATTAGGCTCCTGGACAAATCCGGCGCCGGTCCCGATGGTCATGTCTTTATAAGGCTCCATCGCCAGCTCAGTACAGCGCTGCCACTCGTTCGGGTCGGTCTGCTTGTACTGCTGCTGGTGGTACTGGTCATAGTCTGCTGTTTGCTGATAGACACGACCGCCGTCATAGTTCCAGGCTTCAAAGTAGACGCTGGATGGGATATCGAAAAGTCCGGTGAAGTTACCGTTGTCGAGACTCGCCCACGGGTTGGTATCGATATTGTTAGTGCACCAGAAATCCGCGTTGGCAGTTCCCGTAGGAGCACTGAAGTTGACCATATTGTTCTCCCACGTACTTATCCCGGGGATGGCCGGAAAAGTCGTGGGCGGCGTGGCCGTAAAGGACGCGGTCGGCAATACCGTAAAGTTGTAGGTCAGGGATACCGGATGGCCGGCGTTTTGTCCGTTCAGTTGTCCCTGAAAGCTGGCAGCAACCTGGTAGTGTCCGGGGACGGCATGAGAATTCGCTCTTAGTCGCAAGGTTGTGTTGGTGCTGTAGATCGCTCCGTTGGAACACGCTTCCGTCGACGGGTCATAGTCGCCGTCCCAACCTTGCGGCGGGGGATTGGAAGGAGCGTCAAGACCGCAAAGATACTGGGCCGTGATGCTATTGTTCGTGACAATCTGGCCGGTATCCAAATTCGTGATTACAACGTTTTTCATGAGCACGATCGCATCCGGCGATCCGCTCAACAGATTAGGTTGCGTAGCAACATAAAGGTCGTTACACTCGCGCGAACTCTTCGAAGTGGGGGTGCAGGCGGGCGACTGGGTAGGATCGCCTTGATAGACGTTCTGGCCTCCGACTGGCCACAGGCTGAAAACCAACGATCCATCCGGATCGGTAGGCTCAGTCGGCAGGACGAAGGTCTTGTAAAGGCCGCCACAACCTGGCGCCGGAGGCGAGCCGCAAGTAGCGGTTGCCGGGCCGGGATAACTCGCCCACAGCCGCGCTGAGCTCACGAAACTGGCTACATAGTAACCCCACGTGCCATATCTCCCATACGCGGGAAAATGATCCACCACTACAACATGATTGGTTGTGTAGTCGTCCTGAACTACTTGACGGAACGGAGAGTTGTTGTCGGCTTGGTAATCGAGGTCGTTTTCAATAACGACGATCGAGTTGCCGGGGTCAATCGTGGTCCATCGGAAGGTTACTGAGACACCATTGACAGGATCGAAGCTTGTGCCGACGGTGGCCGAAACGCTGGTCGGAACGATCTGGCCACTATAGACCGTGGCGGACAATGGCACCGCGACCAGAACCCATAAGATCACACATACCAGCAGGAGCGTCAGCTTGCGCCGATGGGACACTGCGGCGCATAGCCAGGGGTGGATGGCGGCTATCATCTTAAAGTCTCCTTCTGCTTCGCCGGGATTCCATCTTGCCCCAGCATCTCGGCGCTGTAGTCATGCAGCAATACAGAACGCACCGTCCAGGTCACCGCTCACGAGGCTCCATCCACATCTCGTTCTCGAGAATGGGAATTAGACGCGGCCTTGCCGGCCAGTTGCACATCTAGAGTACTGGGATCGGGCGCTGGTGGCGATTGAATCTTATGGGTTAAGCCGGGATTTCCACTTGTCATCCCTGGCTCCAACTAATATACATGCAATCCTCGACGCCTCGTGCCTTTTTTCGTCATTTTACCCGGGATTTCATTTTGCCGAGACCGTGTGCGATTATGCCTCTGTTCGCTCCGCAAGACAACCTGATTTCCGGTCGAAAGTGTGACCCGCTTCTGATTGGGTTAGACCATAAGTTATCCAAAATGAGGTGCTCAAAGCTGGCAAGAAGGCCGGCCAAGGCCGCCGAATTTTGCGAAATTATACCCAGCCGAGAAAGAACCAGGCTACGGCGCGGACGGGCGTCCAAACTTCGGCAAGTGAGTCGAGCCGTATCCCAACCACGCAGCGGGAATGGCAGCATCTTCAACCTTCTCTATCGAGATTAGGGCGATCCACTCATTGTTGCGGTTCAGGTAAAGCGCTTTTCGGCCGCCCAGAATCTCCGCAGCGCGCTGCGGCGACAAATCCTCGTGGTAGTCGAAGAAGCGCTCCTGGAGCGGCTTTCCAAAGGCAAGGCTTTCGAGGAGCGGGTGCGGAGGCTCCCACTTGGTGCTGAACAAGTAAGCAACGTCAAACTGCTCTGTCGCCTGCGACGCGCGCGCAATCTCCAGCGGCGAAAAGTTCTCGAGGCGCACCACCGTAAGCGGCTGCTTCACATATCCCAGGAACGGGCGAGTGAGTTCGTCGGAAGCGGGCCAGGCGGTGAGCACGCGCGCGTGCGGATATTTGGCGGACAGCTCATCGGCGGCAAGCTTATGAAGGACCACGTAGTCGCGATACAGCAGGGTGTCCTCAGGGGCAATGCGATAAAACGGAGGCACGAAGAGCTGCACCACGAAGGCAGCGCAAGTAATGGCAATCCACCAGACCCAGCGCCGGAAGCGCCGTCGCATGGTGGAGACGCACACCAGAATCACCAGCGGCACAACCGGCAGCATGTAACGAGCGAGAACCGCGCCGCCCAACGCAGATTCAACCAGGATGTTCGAGGCCAGAACGGCGGCAAAGGCAAGCTGCACGCTGATCGCAATTCGCGGACGCAGCGTTCCGTCAGACTCGCAAAGTGGGGATTGCGTCATGGCAAACAGCGCGCCTAACGTGAACAGGAAGAGGTTCAGATAACCGAAGACATGCCACAGCCGGATCAGCAGGGCAAGCGCAATGCGGAGAGGATTGAGCGTCGCCTGCAGATTGTAGCGAAGGTATCCCGGATTTCCGAGATAGAAGCCGGTGCGGTGATGATGATAGCCAAACCAGAGCAGCAGCGGAATCGCACAAAGAAGAAACGACAGCGCATGACGCTTGCTGCGATAAAGGCAGAGGCGTTCCGACTGGAGTTCCCCGCTGATCACAGGACAAAGCAACTCCCACGCGAGCAGCGCCATGGGAGTGACGATGGCCGTCTCCTTAGCCAGGGGCGCAAGCGTGAAGAACACAATGGTCGCGACCGGTCTTCGCTCCACGTACATCGCCAGCCCCCAAAGAGTGAAGGCAGCCGCCATCATGTCGAGATGGGCCATCGAGCTTTGGGTGAAGAACACCGGATAGAGCGCAGTACAGAGCACGGTCGCTACGGCAACTGCCTGGTTGGCGACATCGCGCGACAAGCGCCACAGACCCAGCAGCGCGAAGGCTGCGACCATCAGCATCGCAGTGCGCGTGACCGCCGGCGTGAAGGCGCTGAACTTCCACCAGAATGCCAGCCAGAGCATCACCAGCGGAGGGTGGGCGTTGGAGAGCGTGGTGTGGGGAATGAGCGATCCCGTCAGCAGCAGATCGCGCGCAGCGGGGATGTAGTAGCCGGCCTCGTCCCAGAAGTACGGCAGGCGAAGCAGCGGGGCGTGAGTGACGAAGAGAAAGGTAAACAGCAAGGCGTAGGCGGAGAGATACTCGCGTGCTGTAGCCAGAGAGCTAACTGTTTTGGTCATCTGGGTTATGAATGATGATTTCACCCTCGCTATCGCCAATCTTGGTAATGCCCGCACACACCGAGTGTGTAACCCCCTGCAGTACTACTTCAGCCATCCTGTCCCTTTGTCAAATGCATAATCCTGACATTACTCGTGCCGCAGGCACTCTACCGGATCGAGTCGGGCGGCGTTGTTTGCCGGCGTTATACCAAAGCCGATCCCGACCGCGCAGGAAACCACCAGCGCAATGACCGCCGAGAGGGCAGAAACCGGTACATAGTAGTGAGTGAAAATCTGGATCGAGATAGGAATGCCGATTCCGATGACGGTCCCCACCGTGCCGCCCAGCAGCGCAATCAGCACAGCCTCGAAAAGAAATTGCAGCAGGATCGCCCTGCGGGTTGCGCCTACGGCTTTGCGCACGCCAATCTCGTGGATTCGCGTATGCACCGTGGCCATCATGATATTCATAATCCCGATGCCTGCCGCGACCAAGGTTACCGCCGCAAACAGCAGCAGCACCGAGGTAAAGGCGGTCGCTGTTTTGTTGGCCAGCCGCAGCACTTCGGTCATATTGCTCACGTTGTACACCGACTCAGCCCGGTGCCGGGAAGCAAGCACCTTCTGAATGGTCTCGGTGGCAGCGGGAATGCCGGCAGCGTCGAACACCGAAAAATAAATTTGGTTGACCGCTGTAGTGCCGATCATGGAGCGGGCAACCGTGTAGGGAATGAGAAAGGTATCGTCTTCAATCTCGGAACGGCCCATCGTATCCACGCTCTCGCGGAAGGCGCCGATGATCACGAACGGCACTTCCTGGATTTTGATGGTCCGTCCCAGCGCGAGATCAAGGGAGCCGAAGCGGCTGCGCGCCAGACTCTCGGTGATGAGCGCGACTTTACTGGTGGTTTGCGAATCCGTCTGGTCGAAAAATCTGCCGGCACTCACGATAATCCGCCGCACCTGCTGATACTGCGGATCGACGCCAAGTACCAGAATCTCCTGCTCCTTGCCGGAGCCGATCACCATACGCTGGAGCATGTTGACCACAGGTGATGCCTCTTTGACGCCAGGCACCTGTTGCTCGACCGCGGTCATGTCGTTGACGGTGAGGTAGTCGGCGGCAGCCACATTAGCGGAGGCGCTGGATATTCCGGAATATTCCGCCCAAATAACGTTGGTGCCGACGTTTTCGATCTGAGTCAGCACATAACGCTTTCCCGTCAGCGCCACCGTGACCACCAGGATCAGGGCCGCTGTGCCCACCGCCATGCCCAGCGCGGTCATCGCCGCACGCACTTTGTCCGCTCGCAGTGAGTCGACTCCCATGGCCAGAATTTCGCGGAACACCAGCGTTCCGGCAAGGTCGAAGCGTGAACGAGCTAGCGGAAGCTCAGTTGTTTGCGCCATAAGGTTACACAGAATCTGGCTAACTAAAACCTGAACCAAAACCTAATCAAGGAAATTGCTTTGTGGCAGCGCCAGTGCCATCATGGCAAATAAAGTATGTCAGAGTCCAACGCTAACCCTTCACAAGCGAGCACAACCGGTCAGAGCCCTGATTATGGCGCCGGGCGTCGCTCTTTTGGCAAGAGGGCCATGTCTGCGCTGAAACTGCTGGGCATAAATCTTCTTGTGCTCGGGATTGCCGTGGAGCTCGCCAGCATCGTGCTGGTCCATCTCAAGAAGTGGCCTGGCGACAGACCTACCTATCATGTTAGCCGTTACCGATTCTGGGTTGTGGCGAACCCGGTATTTGGAATGTGGCATCCGGCCAACGGCCACTTTCTTCATCAAGAGGGTTGCTTCAGCTTCGAGTACTTTACCAACAGCTACGGCGCCCGCGATGTTGAGCGCAGCCTGCACGCCGACCATCCGCGCACTGTAGTGTTGGGCGATTCTTTTGTCGAGGGCTTCGGTCTACCGGTGGATAAGCGGCTAAGCAATGTGCTCGAGGCCCGGACCGGGCGCGAGCATCTGAATTTCGGCACCGGTGGAGGGTTTAGCCCGCTGCAATATGCGCTGGTGTATAGCAGCATGGCATCGAAGTTCGATCATGATCGCGTGCTGGTCGAAGTGCTGCCCGACAACGACTTTCACGAAATGGATGGCGCCTGGATGGAAGACCATTACCCGGGCCGGTACTTTCCTTACTATCGCGATGATTTTTCCGTCGGCTACATGGGCAAGTTCAATCCGAATGTGCTCGACGAATTTGGGGGCCGTACCGACGCCTTCTTGCGGGCATACTTCGCCACCTATCACGTGGTCGAGTACATACAGGCTGCGCGCCTGTATTCGCTCCGGCCACGCTTGTACTCGGGTTACAACGATTACAGCGAAACCGACCTTGCACGTCTGAAGAAGGCATTGCTGGATATCAAGCAAACGGCCGACACCCGTGGAGCAGAGGTGTATGTTTTTCTGATCCCGCGCCCCCACGATTTCAAGCGTTATCGCCAGGGACAGGATCGATTGGGACCGGTACTGGAGGCGTGGGGACGCGAAGCTGGGATCCATGTCAAGGACTTGTTGCCGGGGATGGATGCGCGAAGCAAAGGCGATTACAGCGCCTTTTTCCTACCGTGTGACGATCATTGGTCGGCCCAAGGTACCCAGGCGGCAGCGGATATTTTGGAGCCCTGGATCTATAACAGCTCGTCGAGTTCCGATTCCCAGCCCTAATCTGTCACAACGTCGATTGAATCGCTGCGATTGCCTACGGGGTGGGACGCGTCATGCCCACCGCGAGTGCATCGCGCTGGGCCGCTTTCGTCGCCAGGCGTCTCCGCCACTCCAGCACGCAATACGAACCCATGATGACGATGATGGGATCCAGTGGATGACGATAATCCATGCTGGAATGCGTGACGTAATAGACCAGAGGATAGGTGAGGAGGATCAAAACGAGCGGAAAGACACCTTGCCCCTTTTCTTCGGACCACGCGAACCGCAACCCTCCGAGCAGCAGCAGGGTTAAGGCGGTGGTCAAGAAAATATTCGGTATGTGGAACGGCTCCCTGGCAAGGAAGTTGGGATCCAGGGACCAGAAGCCCGTCCACGTATTGACAAAGTGGCGCACCGTCATCCAAACCGCGAACTTGGGATGCTGCGTGATAAATGCGAGGGCTTCCGCTTTCTTGGCATCCATGTAACCAATTTCGCCGAGCCGTTGCCATTGCGCGTATTCCGCTGGGCTGGTCGTGGGATGCGCTGAATCCGGTGTCACATCAGAAGCGTCGCCGTTGTAGCCGACATGAACTTCCATCCAGAAACCGTCGCGCAAAGGAATAACGCGATGGAAGGTCCGATAATTTCGAATTGTCCACGGAGCGGTCATCGTCAGGAATGCAGAGGCCGCGAGCAGCCCCGGCAACAACCAGGCGAGTTTGGCCTTTCGCCGCTGCACACCGAGCCATATCGCAAGAAAAGGCAAAGGTCCAAGCAGCGCTGGACTTACCAAGCCGGCCAATCCCCACAGAGCTCCCCATAGCAGCCAGTCTCCGGTCGCTCGGCTGTCTCTTAGCCGGAGAGTTTGAAGCCAAAGCAAGCTCGCGATCAGGCAGGTCAACGTGTCGGAGTAAATGCGCCCGCCGGATAGATAAATTGAATACGGGAAAAATACCCACGTCCATCCGGCAATCACCGCTACCCGCTCGCCGAAGACGCGCCGGGCCAGGAAATAGATCGGAAGTACAGTGAGCGACGCGAAAATGCTGTTGAGGGTAAGGATGGCCATCGCACTGGCCACCGTGAAGCCGCCGAGGAGCTTCATGCATCCGGCCATCAGATATGGATAGGCCGGTGGCAGCATTGCCGTAGGGCCGCTGGGATCGAAGAAGGGCGAAGAGAACCCGTGTCCCTGGCAGATGGAACGGGCGATTTGGCCCATCTCCCAACCGAAGTGCCAGTGGTTACGAAAGCTATCGAGAAACTCAGGCACCATAGCGGCCGACACCGCGATCCGGACGATAAGAGCAACAAAGACCATCCGCAAGGTGCGAGCGAGTGTGCTGGGCGAGAACTGGCTGGTTTCGGACGCGTGTGCCGATATGACAGGGTATGGGATGACCGTGTCCCTCCCTCTATCTGTCGCGGGGCATCGGACTGCGCCGCCCGTGGATAATGGAGCCGCTTTCGTGGTGATCTGCTGGTTAGGGTCCATACTGTTGCCGCCAGGTCGCCAACCGGGAAGTTGCGAGGGCGCGCATCGCATTGTTAGTGGATCGGGCCGGAGCCGGGACCGATCCGCGGATCAAGCTTGATCTCGCCGAAAGTGTTTTCGTAGTTGACCAGATTCTGCTGCAGGATGGTATGCAGCGCTTTGGCCTGCTGCGGGCTGAGATAGATTCCCTGAAAGTTGCGCACGTCCACTCGCGTCTCATCCTGCTGCTGGAGTGTGCCAAAGACCAGGAAAAAATCCCATACATTGACCCGCACCTGAACGCTGTTGGCATAGTTCTCGCGATAGTCGGGAGTATTAGTCAGCTGAATTGCCGGTTGCGTAGGATTCGTCATCATTACCTCGGAGCAGTTGTCAGACACCAGTTGCCAGTAGCCAGTTGTCAGATGAAGCCAAGGCTTGCAGTGTACCAAAAGCGCCGAGGCACTTGTCAGCCGCCAGTTGCGCTGCTGACACAGGCCAGTGCGACAAAAAAGGCGGCCCCGAAGGGCCGCCGAAGTGAAGCAAGATTGGATCGACTAGAACACGATCTTGCCCTGGAGTTGGATAATGCGGCCAGCCGGAGAACCCGCGAAGAACGATCCAAAAGGACCGGTCGGCGGGGCCGTCTGTTCCAGTATCTGGCCGAACTGCGGGGAGCCATATTGCTCGTTCGGCTCGGCGAAGTTCGGGTGGTTGAGCACGTTGTAGAAGTTCGCGCCGACGCCGAGAGCAAAGCGCTCGGTCAGCTTGAAGTTCTTGTTGATGCTGAGGTCCGTGTCGAAGAACCCGGGCCCGCGGTAGCTGTTACGCGGCTGATTCGGGAAGGTGGCCAGTGCACCAGCCGACACAAATCCGGCTGAATTGAGGCAGCCTTGGAGGTACTGGTTGCAGCTGCCCTGGCCCTGACCAACCACTCCCGCCGGAAGATACGGGTTGCCGGTGCCGGTTGTCGGTATGGAGCCGTTATAGCTGTAGTTCGACGCTCCAGTTGTCGAGTCGAAGACGGTGAAGGGGAGCCCGCTGCGGGCAAAGAAGTTCTGCGACAGAGTCCATCCGCCGAAGGCACCGTTGGCGAACTTGTTGCTGAACTTCCACGGAGTGTTCCAAACGTACTGAGCATTGAAGGAATTACGGATATCGTAGTCCGCATTCCCGTAGTTGGAGCGAAGGTTGCTGGGATTCAGCTGCCACTCGGCGCTGGTTGAGCTGTAGCCCAGAACTCCACCGTTGGAGATCTCGTCCATGGCATGCGCCCAGCTATAGCTGGCCTGGATGGTAAAGCCGTAGGTCAGGCGACGCTGGTAGCTAGCCGTCATCTGGTTATCGTTGGAAACGGCGCCCGAGTAAACTTGGGATACGCCATTGAAGTTACCATTCGGTGCAGTGGCCGGAAGCCCCGCAAAACCTCCTGCAGCATTGGGGAAATCCACAACCGGCTCGTTGAGACCGTGGTTGCCGATATACGCCAACGTCATTGAGCTCTTGCTGTCCAACTGCTGCTCAAGTTGCAAGCTCCACTCCTGGTAACGCGGGACGTGGAAGTTGTACGGCATGCTTTGGAAGTTGGGTAGTGAAAGGCCGGCAGCCGTCAGCGAAGCAGGAGTGGCCGTGCCGTTAGCAAACCCGCTCCTGATGGTGGAAGCTGAGTTAGCGCCGATCACCCACGGACTGGCTGGGCTGTATTGGTCAGCCCATGGTAAGTTGGCGCCGCTGATGACCCCACCATACTGGGTAATGCCGATGTAGTTGGGGACGTTCTGGATAAACGCATCGCCCAGAAAAGCCGGGAAGGCATCGTAGAAGAGGCCAATGCCGCCGCGGATAACGGTCTTGTCGGATCCGCCCGGTGACCAGGCGAAGCCGAAGCGAGGCGCCCAATTGAGAGTATCCACCGACTTGAATATCTGATGATTGCCGGCTTGGATCATCTGGTTGTAGGGGGTAGTCGGATCGTTGCTCAGAGTACTGAACGGCCCACTAAGCAACGCCGCACAGTCGGTCTGGCAGACCGGGTTGGAGTCATGCTCTGCGCGCAAGCCAAAGGTCAGCTTCAGGCTCTTGCTGATGCGCCATTCGTCCTGAGCGTAGACGCCCAGACCCCAGAGAGCAACGGGCTCTCGATCCTGGGTTGCGAAGTTCTGAACGAACTCATCGGCTGTACCGCTGTAAAGGGAGCCGTACGACAAGAAGACAGCAGTCGGATAAACCCCGGTGCTGGTGGCGTAATCGGTGATGTCATAGCGCCGGAAGTTACCTCCGAACTTCAGGTTGTGGGCACCCTTCGTAACCGAGAAGTCGTCCACGAACTGATACTGGGTCGCATTGCGGCCTTGCGGAAAAGCGGTAATCAGAGGATTCAGGTTAGTGAGGCCAAGGGGACTGTCAATCAGCCCTATTGGGTAGGTAGCGGGAGAGTTGATCTGGTCGAAGATCGCGCGGTAGTAGCTGCCGGCGTAGACGAACTGATTGGTAGCATTGCTGCCAAAGGTGTGCGTCCACTGTCCCTGGCCGTTGTACTGCGGCTGATAGCTGGCCGCGCTGAAGTTCTCGTTAATGGGGTCAGCGTAGGTGGCCTGCGTGCCGTGGTCAAAGCTGACACTCCAGAACAGGTGGTCCCTGTCGGACATGTTGTAGTCCACGCGCCCTGTGAGGAGCCATTCCTTAGCAGGTAACGAGGGACTGCCCGTCCATGACTGGGTGCAGGCACCGGCAAAGGTGGATCCGGTACCGGCCAGGCATCCTAGGGTATTGCTATTCGGCGTTCCTGAAGCGTACCCAGGTGCACCCTGATAGAGGCTAAAGGCCTTCTGGTAAAGCGGGAGTGAGAGCGGTTCGGTCGCCGCTATGTTTGCCAGAGTCGAATTGATGAACCCTTGCGTCGGTGCCGTGACCGTCTGGGTGGAAGGAACGATGTAGCGGATACCTTCCCAATCGGCGAAGAAGAACAGCTTGTCTTTCTTGATCGGGCCGCCAATGGAGGCTGCCCACTGATTGTTGTTGGTAAAGGGCGTCGGCGGAACTGGACTGTCCATGCCGGCCAGGTAGCTGTTGGCCTGAACGCTGCTGCCGGTCCACCAGTAGTTGGCGTTGCCGTGATAGGCGTTGGTGCCGGACTTGCTAACGTAGCTCACCTGCGCACCGGCCTGCTGTCCATACTGGCCGCCGTAAGCGTTGGTGGTGACGGTGGCTTCCTGCACAGCGTTCTTACCGAGCATCAGGTTGGTGGCACCCGAGTTGTTCAGGTTCAGGTACGGATCCATCTGGTTCTCGCCGTTCATCGTGAACACGTTGGAGGTGGCGGGCAGACCAGCGGTCTGGAAGTTGCCATAACCCATGCCGGTATTCATGTTGATGCCGGGAGCGGTCTGAGCAATGTACGTGAGGTCATTACCGCCGTTGGGTGCATTGGCAACCAGGTTTTGATCGAAGTTGGTGGAGAGGTCGGCGTTATCCGCCTGCACCAGAGGCGCGGCGGAGGTGACTTCCACAGTTTGCGAACTGCTGCCGACCGCCAGTTTCACATTGGCGACGGTGGCTTGGCCGACATTGATCGAAGTCGTCTGTTCGGCTTTACTGAAGCCCTGCGCGGTCGCGGTCACCGTATAGTTACCGGGCGGCAGAAGCGAGAAGCGGTAGGCGCCGCTGGAGGTGGAAGTGGTGGTGCGGCTCGCGCCGGTGGCACTGTTTTTCAATGTGACCGTAGCATTAGGTACAACCGCACCGCTAGGATCGGTGACCGTACCGGTGAGATCGCCCGAAACCAGCGATTGCGCCATGAGCGACGGCGCGATCAGCAGGGCAATCACCAGTACAGCCAACATTCCGGTGATCAATCTCTTCAATTTCATATCTCTCCCCTCGAGATGTGCATCTTAAAAATCTTTTGCTTCATCGCCAGACCCGGTGGTCTGGACAATAACCGGAGTGTGCAACAGAACCAGGCAATCAAGGACGGATCCCACACGAAAACCCGGCCTCCGGGATTACTTATGGCACGGGAATGGCCAAATCCGGGCATGAAAAAAAGACTCCCAGGAACCAGCCATTCGCGCGTATATCATTGATTATTAAGCATATATCTTGGGGTAGAGACAGACCCTCTGGTGTCGAGTCTCCAAGTTTTCACATATCCCACAGGGTAATATTCCAAGTTTGGAAGGTAATCCAGAGAAGGGATGGCTGGAACTGGATCCTGAACTGAGCACAAAAGGGCGTTGGGACGCCAGCCAAATCCGTTGTCCCAAGTCGGGCGGCGTCGCCTCTGCCAATCGAGCCGATGGCCAAACCAGAGTTTCTCGTGTAATATTTCTGCTACCGCTTTTGATTACTGCCGACAGTCCTCAAGGGCAAGCTTCAGGTGAGAATCTGCACCAACGAAATTTAGAAGCACCGCAGATCAGCTGTTCTGACTAACCAAGGAATCCCAGACTATGAAGAAGTTGATCGTTAGAATTTTCGGCTTTCTCTTCCTCGCCGTGGCGGCCACAACCGGAATTTCTGTTTGTGCCCATGCCGCGGACAACAAACCTAACATCGTGTACATCGTCGCGGACGATCTAGGGTGGAAGGACGTTGGCTATCACGGCTCCGACATCAAAACGCCGAACATCGACAAGCTGGCGGAAGATGGAGCGCGCCTGGAGCAGTTTTACGCGCAGCCCATGTGCACTCCGACACGCGCCGCGCTGATGACCGGGCGATATCCATTCCGCTACGGTCTGCAGACGCTGGTGATCCCGTCGGCCTACAAATATGGGCTGCCCACCGACGAATGGCTTTTGCCGCAGGCGCTGAAAGAAGCTGGCTACGAGACCGCGATTATCGGCAAGTGGCATCTTGGGCACGCCGATCCCAAATACTGGCCACGCCAGCGCGGCTTCGATTATCAATATGGCCCGATGATTGGCGAAATCGACTACTTTACGCACGAGCAGCACGGTGTCACCGACTGGTACCTCAACAACAAGTTGCTGAAGGAGCCGGGCTACGCCACAACGCTGCTGGGCAACGCGGCGGTGAAACTTATCGACGCGCACAACCCGGCGGTGCCGCTCTATCTCTATCTGGCGTTCAACGCACCGCATGCGCCCTATCAGGCGCCGCAGGAGTATCTCGACCAGTATAAGAACATTGCCGACCCCAGCCGGCGCGCATACGCGGCCAGCATCACCGCCATGGACGACCAGATCGGCCGCGTGGTCGCGGCGCTGAAAGCGAAAGGCATGCGCGACAACACTGTCATCATCTTCCTGAGCGACAACGGTGGCACCCGCAATGCCATGTTTAGCGGCGAACAGGATATGTCGAAGGTCGTGATTCCCTGCGACAACGGGCCATACCGTGAGGGCAAAGGCACACTCTATGAGGGCGGCACACGCGTCCCCGCGTTCGTGAATTGGCCCGGCCACATCAAGCCCGGCACCGAGGTTGAAGGCATGATGCACGTGGTGGACACCTATCCCACATTCCTCGGTCTTGCAGGCGCGAAGCCGGGAAGCAAACCGCTGGACGGTCTGGACATGTGGCCGACGATCAGCGAAGGCAAACCGTCGCCGCGCACCGAGATCATCTACAACATCGAGCCGTTCCGCGCCGGAGTGCGCGAAGGTGACTGGAAGCTCATCTGGCGTACTCCGCTTCCGCAAGTAGTGGAACTTTATAACATCGCGCAAGACCCTTCCGAGAAGAACAATGTTGCCGCCCAGTATCCCGAAAAAGTGGCGGAGTTGCAGGCGCGCGCGAATGAGCTGGCGAAGATTCAAACCAAGCCCTTCCTGCTGCAGACTGTGTTCGGTGACTTCCGCAAAGGGCTCGCCATGCCGCCGGCTCTTCCGGGAGAAGATTTCCAGTTGGAGTTCGAGCAATAAATAATCCGGCAAGTAGCAGCGCCTGACCCTCCGGGGTTCGCTACTTGGAAGGCATGGTGTAGTACCCGGTCCGGTGACGGACGACCAGATCCTCCGGATCGGGATAGTCCTTAGTAGCGGGATTGATCTTGATGTCGATGCGGCGGTAATCGGAATCGGAGATTCGTTTGCTGGGGTAGTAGGCGATCAGATATTGCGTGCGCAGCTCATCGCTGATCTGGCGGAAGGCGGCGTCCAACTGCTCCATTCCGCTGGCGTAGAAATACTTTCCTCCAGTGTCGCGGGAGAGCTGGATGAGGGCGTGCTCGCCGCCAATATCGCGGCCGGCACTGTTCTCGATGGGGACGATGATGATGCTGTAGAGAATGACCTCCGCCTGCTGCGCTTCGCGAATCGCTTCCTGATATGTGGTCTTGCTGACGGTGTCGCCGCCATCGGTGATGACCACCATGACCCTGCGGCCGCGCCGCTCCAGGAGCGCGTCGGAGCCGAGATACAGGGTGTCGTAGAGAGCGGTCGCCGCGCCCGAATGGACGTGATTGATGGCCCGATCGATGACCCGCATGTCGGCGGTGAAGGGCGTCAGTTGATCGACGATTTCGCTGAATTGGAAGAGCGAGAGACCATCGATGGGGCGCAAGATAGCGTGGGCGAAGCGGCGCGCCGATTCCACTTCCAGCTTCTGATCGCCGCGCGTGCTGAGGCTGGTGTCGATGGCCACCACAATTGACAGCGGCAACTCCGATTCGCGATGAAACACCGCAATCTGCTGCGGGTCGCCGTCCTCGAATACCTGAAAATCATCCCGCTTGAGCGCTGAAACCGGGGCTCCGCCGGAGTCGGTCACGGTGGCAAAGACGTTGACCAGCTTCACATTCACCTTGAAGGTTGTGTTGGGTTGATCGTCCGCGTTTGCGGGCTGCTGTTTTGGCAGGTCGGGGGGATGAGCAACTCCGGCCGGAGGTGTCTGGGTCAGCGACGCCGGCGGTCGCGGCACTGTGCTCTGGGTCGACTGGCTTTGGCAAAACAGGGGAACGCTCGCGAACACAAATGACCAGACGCACGCCCAGGCAAGGGCACGTATCTTGACACCGATCCGAGTGGAGACCTCAAAGCCAGGAAACATTCGTTAGAGTAAACCCCAGTCCAGCTACTTTGACGCGTTGTGGCCGGCCCGAGGGATTTCCGGCGGAAAAGGCTCGCCGTCCGCCCATACCGCGCCATCTTGAAAATATTCCTTCTTCCAGATGGGGACCGTCGTTTTCAGAGTATCGATCAGCCAGCGGCAAGCATCGAAGGCCGCGGCCCGATGCGCCGCAGCAACTGCAATATAGACGCTGCTTTCGCCGATCTGTAAGCACCCCAGGCGATGCACGAGGCGCACCTCGCGGATGGCGAAACGGCTTAGCGCCTGCTGCGCAAGTTGCTCCATCTGGCGCAACGCCATCGGCTCGTACGCGCTGTAGTCGAGATAGAGAGTGCGGCGGCCGCGCGAGTTGTCGCGCACAATGCCGTCGAAGACGGCCACTGCGCCGTCTTCCGGCCGCTTGATTGCCGCCAGGATCGGCGCTGTCTGGATCGGCTCCGAAACAACCTGCGCGTGCTCGGAGAGCAGCGGAAGCGCGACTTCGGCGGTTAATGGCTTGTCTGTAGTTGCTCCGCCGCTTACCGGTGGGATCAAAGCCACTTCGTCGTTGTCGCGCAGGACGGTTTTGCCGTCGGAATATTCAAGATTTACGGCCAGCGCAACCGAGCCGCGGAATGCATCCAGCTTTGGAAAGCGCTGTTGCAATAGGGCGAATAAATCGCCAGCGCATGAGCCCTCGCCCAGCTCGACGATCTCCTGGTCGCGGCCGGCAATCTCCTTCATCATGCCGAAGTAACGCACTTTCACCTGCACGTGTTAAGCATAACCTACGCTGGCCTTGTCGGCTGGGGCCGTGGATCGATCGAGTTCGCCTAACTAAAGAGCATGATTCTCGTCATATCCTGTACGGTGGGAGCGGCGCCGCTGAGTTGGTGTAGCCTTGCTTTGAAGGGGCACGCCTTCAGGGGTGCCGTTGCGGATAACCACAAGGTCCGGCTTTAGCCGCTGAGGGAGCTGTCCCTCAGGGCCCAAAAGCCGATCTATTGGGGACGGTCCGGCACGGCTGAAAGCCGTGCCCCTTCAAACCCTGGATACACTGATATTCGAGCCGTTCTCAAGCGAATGGGGGTTGAGATGCAAAGCTTCAGCTATGACAACGCCGCTTCACGGTTGAGAATCACGTTGCGACTCCCGGCACGAACGCCATACCTGCTTGCCGCGCTGCTGTTGTTCTGTTTCGCCCTACCGGCTGTCGCCCAGGTCGATCTCAAAGTTTACCCGGCGCCCGACTTCGGCGAGGGCGTGGTCTGGCTGGATGAAGGCGCACCCGCTCCGCATCACATCGCCGACTATCGCGGCAAGGTCGTGCTCGTCGATTTCTGGGAGTACACCTGCATCAACTGCATTCGTGACTTCGGCGTGGTCAAGCGCTGGTATACGAAGTATCACCCGTATGGCTTCGAGGTGATCGGCGTGCACTATGGCGAATTCAACATTGGCTTCGATGTGAACAATGTGAAAGAGGCGGCGCAGCGCTTCAAACTGCCGTGGCCGGTGGTCGCCGATCAAAAGGGCACAACCTGGAAGGCGTATCAGGCCGATGGTTGGCCCGAGCGATTTCTTATCGATCCGCAAGGCAAGATCGTTATGAAGGTCTTCGGCGAAGGCAACAACCTGCAGATGGAGACGAAGATTCGCGAGCTGCTGGCCGTCGCGCATCCCGAGGTGATGAAGATCGCGCTCGATCCCGCCGAAGACGAATTCAAGCCGGAGTGCGGCAATACAACGCAGGAGACGTATGTCGGCGAGGTCCACGGGCGCGGCTCGGTGGAGGATATGAACGGACATCATGCCGGCGAAGAGGCTGACTTCATGCCGCCGCATTCCCCGGCCGATGGAGGCGTGGAACTGGTGGGGCGCTGGAAGATCGATAGCGACGGCGTGACTTCAGTCGGCAAAGGCGCGGGCGCCGAAGTGCGCTATCACGGGCGCTCGATGTACGCGGTCATGAGCCTGAACGGCGCGAAACAAGTGCGAGTGAACCTGATTGTGGACGGCGGGCCGATGGCAAAGAGCGACGCCGGTGCCGATGTGAAGTTCGATGCCAAGGGAGCTTACGTGGACGTGACCGAGGGCCGCATGTATTACCTGGTGCGCAGCCCGCGATTCACCGCGCACCTGGTTTCGCTGGAACCGGAAGGCCCGGGATTCACGCTGCACTCGTTCACGTACGGCAACAATTGCCAGTTGCAGGACCAGCCGTAGGGAGGCGGGGTTCGCGGTTCGCGCTTCGCCAGAGCTAGATCGGGAGACGAGAATGAAAAAGCCTTCGAATAAAGGTTCAAGGAAACAGCAAGAGCAAGCAACTGGTGCAGGTAAGGAGGCACCAGTTCCTTCGCGGCTTGTATCCGAGAAAATGTTGCGTGACATTCATCGCGTTTTAGAAGGGCGCGACTTCGCCAACCTCGACGAGGCAACCACCTTTCTTGCCAGTTTGACGGGAACGCGACTGGAAGACGCGCTGCAAGACGCCGAACCAGACTCGGCAAAATATGAAGCCCAGGAACTGGCGTTCGATGCCATGGAAGCGCCAACAGCCACTCGAGCCCGGAAGCTGGCACGGCAGGCGCTTAAGAAAGATCCCGACTGCGTTGACGCACTGGTGGTGCTGGCCAACATCGAGTGCCGGTCGGAGCAGGAGTTCATCGCGGCAGTGCAAAACGCGGTTGCGGCTGGAGAACGCTCCCTGGGAGCGAAGTTCTTCAGGGAGAATAAAGGCGACTTCTGGGGCCTGATCGAGACGCGCCCTTACATGCGGGCACGCTTGCAGCTCGCAGAACTGCTCAGGGCCGAGGGTCGCGAGAAAGAGGCGATCGCCCATTATGAAGGTTTATTGGACCTGAATCCAAACGACAATCAGGGAGTGCGGGACATCCTGCTCGGTTGCTATCTTGCCGCTAGCGATCTCGACGCCGCGCGGCGCCTATTGCGACAATATGAAAACGATTGTAGCGCGGTGTTCGCATGGGGACGCACCTTGGAACGATTTCTCAAGAGCGATTTGAAAGGCGCGAGGGAGCAACTAGCGGAAGCTCGATCCCGGAACCGGTTCGTCGAACTCTATCTTACAGGCCAAAAGAAAATGGCGAAATCGATGCCCGAGTCGTACGCGCTCGGCAGCGAAGAAGAGGCCGTCATCTGCATAGATTTCCTGGCTGAGGCCTGGGGCAGGCATAAGGAAGCGGTGTTTTGGGTGGTTGGTGAGACAATGACCAACTCGGTGTAAGAAGCTATTCGACGCAGAAGACGGAACCGGTGAACCACTTTGATTGAGGAAGAGCATATAACGAATGCGCACTTCGAAGATCGTGGACTGCCTTAAGCATTCCAATGATGACCTCCCACTCATTCGCAGCCCCGGCGAATCAATAAGGCATCCGCGCTCGCGCGCAAAGCGCAGAGCGAACTGCGACGCCGTTGTGGTAACCTCGTTGCGCCGGAAGTGCCTTCTACTCTACAACCTCGTCCTTCGGCCTCGCCGCGTCACCGCATATGAAGAGTGACCCGTCGCCGCTTGCCGGCACTTCAGCCGAGACAAACGATTCCAATTCGCAGGTGGCAGAACGTCACGCCGCAAGATGGCGTGATTCTGTCTGGTTCGATCTAACCCTTGCCTTGGTCGCCGGCTTCTTCTACGCGCTGCTGGTGATGGGGCCGCGTCCGCTGAATCCGCGCAATGTCAACTGGATCGCCTTCGATCCCGCGTATCACTACATCGGCTGGGAGATGTTTCGCCAGGACCCGCATGTCCACTGGCCAATCACCTACACCGATCGGCTGGGTTATCCGCAGGGCGAGTCGGTTGCGCTGCTGGATTTGAATCCGCTGCTGGCAGTGGCGCTGAAACCGTGGTCGCCGCTGCTGCCGGAGCCGGCGCAGTATTTCGGTCTGGAAGTCATTCTCGCCTGCACGCTGCAATTCTTCTTCGCGTTTCGGCTGTTTCGACTGCTGATAGAGGGAGCGCCAGGATCCCCGCAGGGGCTAAAGCCCGACGCCTCAGGATCTCGGGACGGCACGGCTAAAGCCGTGCCCTTTCAAAACGGGTTCTTGAAGCGTGTTGGATGGTTGGACTGGAGCGCGCAAAGCAGCTCGAATATTCTCGGCGCGGCGTTGTGCAGCGTCTTTTTTCTGCTGGCGCCGCCACTGAATTACCGCTTCTGGGGACATTACTCGCTCAGCAATCAGTGGCTACTGGTGGCGGCGCTTTTTGTGTTCGCCCAAGCCCAGCAGGAGTCGCCGAGATCGGTCCGCCGCTTCGTCATTTCGGCGTGCGTGCTGGCCGCCGTATCGGTGGGGACAAATCCCTATCTTGCATTTCAGGTTTTGTTGATTTTGACGGCGACGGTCGTGAGCTTGTTCTGGCAAAAACGAATCAGCGTCGCGAAGTCCGCGGGCGTTGTGGCGCTGCTAGCCGCGATCGGTTTCGTGGTGGCCTACTCGTTTGGCCTGGTGATTAGCGGCGGTAAGGGCTACAGCAGCGGCGGCTATCGCGACCTCTCGATGAATCTGCTGGCGCCGTTCGATCCTCGCACCTGGACGTCGGTAATCTTTCCACGACTTCACAGTGCCAGCCCCGGCCAATATGAAGGCTACAACTACCTGGGCGCGGGCGTTCTTGTTCTTGCCGCAGTTGTTGTGATCGCTGCGATCATCCACCGCGGCAAAGTTTGGCGGCCGGACAAGCGCTGGCTCGTTCCTCTGGGGCTTTGTTGTCTAGTTCTAACGCTGCTGGCGCTCTCCACCAAAATAACTTTTGGGGCGGCAACGGTCATCGACCTCGATCCCAGCGGGAGATTGTCTCCGTATTTTTCTCCGCTCCGGGCCAGCGGACGCCTGTTCTGGGCGCCTTACTATGCGATCCTGGCCGCAATACTTGCCGCGCCATTCTTGCTGTTCCGCAAGGCGTGGGCGAATTTGTTGATCGCCGCAATGCTGGTTTTGCAGTTCGCCGACACCAGCGCGCTTCGGCATTGGGTGCATACTACCATCAGCGAAGATCATCCTTCGCCGTTGCAGTCGCCCATCTGGTCGCAGTTGGGAGCGCAGCATCAGAACCTGATTGTGCTGCCGGCGTGGCAATGTGAGAAAGCTGCGTCGCCCGGCGGTCCCGAAGGCTATCGGATTTTCGGATTTCTCGCAGTCCAGCAGAAGATGCGGATCAACAGCTATCAGTCTGCGCGCTACACCGGAGTGGCGCAGGACTTCGAGTGCTCGCAGGCGGTGACGCAGGTCGAGCAGCAAGGCCTCGTGCCGAATTCGGCGTACGTTGTCATGCCGGACGTCGCGGCTGCGATCGCCCAAGGACCCACCGGACCGGGAAAGTGCCACGACTTGGACCATTTCATCCTGTGTTCCACGAAGACGGACTTCGGACTCAGCCCCGTGCTGATGACTCCCGAGGAGCGCGTCGCGAACGCCGTCGCCAATCCCGGATTCGAGGATGGCGAAACGGCACCGTGGTCAACCAACGGCGTGAAGGCGAGCGTCAGTACCGTGACGGCGCACAGCGGCAAATATAGTCTGGCTGAAACCGGTGCGGGCACGGTCTATCAGGACATCAATGGACTGGAGCCGGGCGCGACCTACACGATGTCTGCGTGGGTGGCGGCTTCGCCGAGCGCGACGACGGCGCAGATCATCGTCTACAACCCCAGCGACAATACCTCGGCCTCATCGCCAGCCATCACGAGCAATCCGACTTGGCAGTTGCTGTCGCGTTCCTTTACCGTGGGACGTGAGGGCGCAATTCGAATTCATCTGGCGCGCGGCCCGGGAGATGGCACGGTGTATTGGGACGACATTCATATTGCACGCGGTTTCTCGCGGGACGCGACGGCAGTGGGAACTCGGTGAGCATGATCCAGGCAGATTCTAACCAGGCAGCGCCGGCTGCCAACTCGCAAGCTCCCAGCCTTGGGCAGAAACTTCTGTTGCTGCTGTTTGCAGGCTTCTTCTGCCTGATTTTTTTTCTCGCGCTGGACGGCGTGTACAGCCACTTTTCGCGAAAATCTTCGGTGCCGACGCCGGCCGAGCTCTTCGGATGCCTGGGACGGGACCGGCTGCGCGTGCTGGCTCTGCAACCCAACTGCTCCACCATTCGGGCGTGGGGGCGCGAACGGTATCAGCTCAACGTCAACAGTCAGGGCTTTCGCGACGAGAAGGTCAGACAGGTTCCGCTCACCGATCCGCGGCCGCGAATTCTGATGCTGGGCGACTCGTTTACCGAGTCGATGGGGCCGTGGAATACAAGTTTTGTCGGCCGTATCGCCAGCCGTTTTCCGCAGTATGAGATTCTCAACGGCGGCGTGGGGGGATATTCGCCGTCAAACTATCTCAATACCGAGCGCATCGCGTTGAAGAGCGGTTTGGATTTCGACGAAGCCATCGTCTTCATCGACATTTCGGATGTGCAGGACGAAGCCGCGCTGGTGCACGACATCGACGACTCGGGCGCGGTTGCACTGGCGCGGCATCAGTACCATTACCAAACCTGGTATTCGAACCTGCGGTCGTTCGTGAGCAAGTATTTTGTGCTGACGAATTACATATGGGAGTTCGTGGAGCGCACGCTGGTTCGGTTTGGGTTTTATCACCTCGACCACGGATTCAATGGCAACGTCTTCGACCTGGAGCGGTCGGGATGGACGTATCGCAAAGTTGTCGAAGACCAGCCCTTCGAGTTGGGCTTTGCTCCGCTGGGAGTGGAAGCCGGGATTGCAAAAGAGAAGATGAAGATGGACCTGCTGTGGGAGGACCTGGCGAAGCGAAACATTCCCATCAGTGTGGTGGTGTATCCATGGCCGGCGCACGCTGATTTACGACAATGTCGACTCGCGCGAGGTGAGCATCTGGCGGGATTGGTGCGAAGGAAAATGCAAGCGCTTCATCACCGCGTTCCCGGAGTTCTTCGCGGTCAAAGAACAGTGTCCCAAGTCAGCGCCGGGATGCTGGTATTTGAAGGATTATGTCTTCGGGGACATTCACCTGAGCGCCGAGGGGAACAAGATCGTCGCGGATGTGGTGAGCAAGAGTCTGGAACAGACGCCGCCGGTAAAGCGTGCGCCTACGCTTCGCTGAGCATTTCCGTTGGCAAGTCGTGGCTTTGACACGGCGATGACGGCTCTCTAGACTTGACAAGCAGATGGAAGTACATTTCAAACCCGAGACGGAATCCCGCCTCAATGAACTCGCCAGCAAGAGCGGCCGCCCGACCGACGAGCTCGTGGAAGACGCCCTGGCCGGATATCTCGAAGAGGTAGCCGAGGTGCGGGAGATGCTCGACGGCCGCTACGACGACGTCAAGAGCGGCAGCGTCAGACCTGTTGACGGCGAAGCATTTTTTGAGACCCTGCGGCAGCGCGAGAATGAACGGCTCAAGCAGCGCTCTTCGGAATGACCTCCAGACGAGACTTTGCCCTTCACCCCGAAGCAGCACGTGACCTCACAGAAATTTGGGAATTCGTCGCCAGAGATAATCTTTTTGCTGCTGGTCGCTTCCGAAACGAAACTCTTGAGGCCATTCGCAATCTCATTGCTTTCCCCAGGCAAGGCCACACCCGTCCCGATCTCACTTCCCGACCACTGCGGTTTCATAATGTTCGTGACTACCTAATTGCTTATGCGCCTGGCGAAACCCCGCTGCTGGTGATCGCCATTGTTCATGGCCATCGCAGTCCACGAACAATCGCGGCCATGTTGCGCTCCAGGGAATAGGTCTCCGGGGGGCGGTTTCTGGGGACAGACGTGCCACCCCTGAGCGGGGCCCGGAAAATAAGGCCGATGACCGATGCTGACATCCCAGGTCTCGCACGTGACCCGGCCCCTCGCTTCTGAAACTTCGGGTCAGCCGTTCGAGCGCCGGAGGCGTGCTGCTCGACTGGAAGCAGATGTCAGGCGCGATACCCTCGAACCCGCTTCGATCAGGGTGTGCAGTGCCTTGTTCACCGCGGCTGAATTGGGGAACACAGCCGCAATCTCGGGATCCAGCACCACGACATTGGAGCTTCCCTTCACGCGTTCGTAGTACTTGCCGCGCTCAAGCGTCTTGAAGTCGGAGCGTTTGTACTCCGCGCGAAGCTCATCGGATGTAGTCTTAGCCTTCTTCATAAAAACGTCTTTCAGACTGCGTTGCGCGACGAGCGCTGATGATGTGGATAGCTTCCCCTCGGTCCGTATGAGATACAACGAGGGGTCGGCCAGCCGAGGACATGCCAAACGTCACGAATCTCTCCTCGTCTTGCGAATGATCTGGGTCCGCGCCCGTCGCCGCCAAAGGATCATAGAAAACGCTCACCGCCTCCTCAAACGAAACCCGATGCTTGCGTAGGTTCCTGGCAGCCTTGGCGGAGTTCCATTCAAAACGCATACCATCAGGGCGACGATATCACAAATCGAAAAGCACGTGGCTCACGGATCCAGCCGCTGGGCGTCCCACGCGTCGCGACTTTCGGATGGGTCGCTTCTTTTGCACTTCGGCATCCTGAGCGGGGCCATCACGCTGCCGGCAGATCATCAAGATACTCGTTACTCAGGTTACACCAACTCCCCGAGTGCTCTAGAATCAGAGATTCACCCGTTACGGGAATCCACGCGGTCATGAACCTTTGGGCACCTTGGTGCGTATTACACAGAGGCGTCAAACGCAACAACAGCAGTAGCTGAGAAACCGAACTGAAGTGTCAGTTCCAGGAGACAGAAATGTTCGTTTCCATTTTCTTTAGGAGCGCGGCCCGCAAGGCGCTCTGGTTGGGATTTGTGGTTCTGCTGGCAGGCGCGAGTTGGGCGCAGGATGCCACGCCGCCGGATACGCAAGCCAGCGCGCCGGCGACGGAAGCAACAACTCCGGCAACGCAGGCAAATACTCCGGCAGCGCAAGCAGGCACTCCGGCCGCTCAGCCGGGTACCGCTGCTCCGCAGTCCGGCGGGGTCAGCTTGGCGCCGTACCCGCAGGCGCCGGCCCCGCAGCATAACGCGGCGCACGTGTATTCCGGCAACCAGAACTACGCCAAGCCGCTGTCTGGATTTCCCAACTTCATCGCGCCCTACACCCGGCGCCACATTCCCCAGGCGAACCTCACCAATTCCGCGATGACGGACACGCTGTTTCACGATGGCCAGATCTTTCTTTCCATCAACGACGCCGTCGCGATGGCGCTGGAGAACAATCTGGACGTCACGTTGCAGCGCTATAACCTCTCGATTGCCGACACCGACCTGCTGCTGACCAGCACCGGGGCATCGGCGCGCGGCGTAAACACCAGCGTCGTACAGGGAACGCAAGGCGGAGCGCTGGGCGCGGTTTCCGCCGGAGGTACGGGTAGCTCGACCACTGGCGCCAGCGGCACCGGCGCGGGAGGGACACAGGTCGGCGTAGGCGGCGCGGGCGCAGGCGCGGCGGGCATTGTGGTCTCCACCCTGGGATCCGGTCCGGCTATCGACAACTTCGATCCCACGATCGGCGGCAACATTCAAGGCGAGCGCGCCGTCACCCCGCAGCAAAGCACCGTTTTCTATGGCGTCCCCAGTCTGAATCAGAACACCAACACCTACAACTTCAATTACTCGCAGGGATTCTCGACCGGCACTCTGATGACGCTGACGTTCAACAACAGCTACATCACCACCAACAGCCCGTACAGCTTCGTAAATCCACAGCTCACGCCCAGCTTCCGTTTCCAGTTGCGGCAGCATCTGCTTCAGGGGTTTGGCTTCGATCCCAACCTGCGCTGGATCCGGATTGCGCGCAACAACCGTGAGATCGCCGATGTGGTTTTCCGCCAGCAGATCATCACTACCGTCTCGCAAATTGAAAATATCTACTGGGACCTGGTCACCGCGTACGAAGCGGTTAAGGTCAACGAGCGGCAGTTGCAGCTGGCCAACAAAACGCTGTCGGATGACCAGGAGCAGGTCAAGATCGGGACCCTGGCTCCCATTACGCTGGTGCAGGCGCAGAGTGGAGTGGAGAACGCCAAGCAGAACCTGATCATGGCCCAGACCAATCTTCAGCTGGAACAATTGCTGATGAAGAACGCCATCACCAAGAATATGCGAGATCCATTGCTGGCGGAAGCTCCCGTCATTCCCACCGACACCCTGAAGCCCAACGAACAATACGAAGTGCGCCCGGTTGAGGAACTGATTCAGCAGGCGTTGCAGGGACGTCCTGAGATGGCGGTGGCTCGCATCCAGCTCACCAATTATGAGATCACGCGCAAGTCGCTGAAGAATGCGCTGCTGCCCACCCTGGACGTCTACGCCTTTTACGGCTCGTCGGGCCTGGCCGGGCCGCAGAACCCGCTGATTCCGACTTGTCCGCAAACCAACCCCTTCGGCGAATGCTTTGAGCCGGGCTCGGTTCCCCCCAACTACAACGACGCTTTCTCCAACCTGTTCAACAGCTCGGCGCCGGACAAAGGGATCGGCGTGAATCTCACTATTCCTATTCGCAATCGCGCGGCCCAAGCCAATCAAGTTCGCGGGGAGCTGGAGTACCGCCAGCAGCAAGTCGCCCTGCAGCAGACGGAAAACACCATCACGGTGCAGGTGCGGAATGCGCAGTTCACCATGCAGAATAATTATGCGGCGCTACAGGCTGCTCTCGCGGCCCGCGACTACGCCAAAGAGAGCCTCGACGCCGAGCAGAAGAAGTTCAGCTACGGAGCTTCGACCCCAACCCTGGTGCTGCAGGCCTCCAGCAATCTGACGCAGGCGGAATCCAACGTGCTGAACTCGGCTGCCAGCTACGAAAAGTCTAAGGTGTTGCTGGATTACTACACGGCGGAGACGCTCACCAGACTGGGCATCGACATTGGGGACGCTGAGGCGGGCAAGGTGAAGCACAAGCCGATGGTCCAGGGCGTGGTGCCCGTCAATGTGCAAAACGTTCTGAGGGCACCGGGTAGCGATGGAACGTCGCAAGCACCGAACACGGTCCCGAGCGCACCTGCACCAGATACTACCGAGCCGCACCGATAGGCGCGGCCGGGTTTATTAGAACTCGTCCCATAAATCCCGCAGCGGCGGAATCGTAGTTAGCCCAGGGCGTAAGCCCTGGGTCGAGTGGGAAAAGAGCCCGAGCCGCGGAGCGGCGACACCAGTCGCGACACAGTCTCTTTAGGCCGACGAGGGATGACAAATATAAAGGAATTGTCACGGCTCACCTAAAGGTGCGCCCCCTTCAAAATGCGCGGACGGCAACTTTTTCAGCAGCCTGTAAAGCCGTGCCCTGACACAAAGCATTTATGGGATGGCTTCCAGCAGCTTAGTGAGGTAAGCGGTCGGGCTTGGCCCAATGAAAAAAGCCGGAGTCATCCTCCGGCTCTTTTCAAGTTTAGACGAGGGTTAGCGCATCAGCTTGCGGCGAAGGGTTCCAAAGACTCCGACCAAGCCGGTTCCCATCAACAGCAGGGAGGATGGCTCGGGGACTGTTGCTCCGGTGCTTCCGAGGATGTCGAAAGCGCCTTGGTTGGTGACGCCACTGTTGTTCCAGTCGCAGCCATTTCCACTACCGTTCTGGCATCCGCTGCTGGCGAAGTCCAGTTGGCCGGTTGCGCTATTGCTGAAGTTCCAGGCTCCCCAGAGCGTGCTGGAGAGGTCAGTGGGGCCGATGACCAGGAAATACGACGTTCCCGCCGTAAGGTCAACCCCGGTAATGCCACTAATAGTTACCAGACCGCAGCATCCACCAAACTGCTGCGGCATGGTCAGGTTGCTCCACTGCTCAACCAGCGTGCCCGGATTGTTGCCGCTAGCGGTGTAGAGAGAGGCGAAGAACGAGTTTGTGCCTTCGACATAGCCAACGCCAATGTCGATCTGGTTAACTGAACCCGTCACTCCGGCGGTGAACTCTTCGGCGAGAGTATAGCTGGTGCCCAGAGTTCCAGTTCCACTCATCGTCCAGCCTTCGCAGCAGTAGTACACGTCACTACCGGTTCCGAGGTTGGAATAGAATGTTGATTGAGCCATCGCCGGTAGACTGCAGAGAGCGAGGGCGACTAGACAAAGCGAAAACGCAAATTTCTTACTCAAGGGTTCCTCCGTTTTCAATGAAACATCTCGAGACGCTCGATGAAAGACCCAAATCCGGCAAGAGAAACCATTCTTGCCAAGCAGTCCGCACCCCAGTTGCGCACCTAGGCACAGAACCACATTTCCATTCACATTGCAATCGGGTGTCCGCAGCAAGTTATTGATAATAAACAAAATTATTTTGCAGGAAGTGCAACAGCTTGCAGAAGAGTTCCCAAAGTTTCTCCCATTTGTCTACCCTAAAGGGGGTGTATGGGAACGCACGACGGCGTCATTTAACGAGATCGACCCATTGTCCAACCAAGATGCATAACTTGCCGCAACCAAAGAAAAAAGCCGGAGTCAGGCTCCGGCTTCTTTCAAGTTTTAGACGACGGTTAGCGATTCAGCTTGCGGCGAATGGTTCCAAAGGCTCCGACCAATCCGGTTCCAAGCAGCAGCAGGGAGGATGGCTCGGGGACGGTTGCGCCAGTGCTTCCAAGGATGTCAAAGGCTCCGATCGTCTGTGAGCCGTTGGAATTCCAGGTGCAGTCGTTTCCGGTGCCGTTCTGGCATCCGCTGGTGGCGTAGAGATCGGTGCCGGTGGCGCCGGTGGTATTGAAGTTCCACGCGTCAAAAGTGGTGGAGGTCAGGTTCGTAGGACCGAGAATCATGAAGTACGATGTTCCCGCGACGAGATTGACTCCGGTGATGCCAGTGATGGTTACCAGACCGCAGCAGTCACCAAAGGTCTCGGTGGCGCTCAGGTTGCTCCACTGCTGGATCAGGGTGCCCGGTCGTTGCCGTTAACCGAATACAGAGCGGCGAAAAACGAGTTCGCGCCTGCAGCCGTACCGATTCCGATATCGATCTGCGAAACGCTGCCCGATGCGCCCAGCGGTGAACTCATTGGCAGCGGTGAAGCTTTCGCCTATCGTTCCGCTTCCGGCAACCGTCCAGCCATTCGCAGCAGTAGTAGACGTCGGTTCCGGTTCCAAGATTCGAATACAATGTTGATTGAGCCATCGCCGGCAAACTGCAGAGGGCGAGGGCCACTAGACAAAGCAGTAACGCAAATTTCTTACTCAAGGGCTCCTCCGTTTGCAACGAAACATCTCGAGGTGTTTGACTACAGCTTACATTCGGAACGAAGAGTACTTTCACCCGTCTGCGTCCAAGACGCGACCTCAGATACAAACCAGCGCAACCACCTACAGTGCAATCGGATCACCGCAGTAAACTATTGATAACAAAATAACTTTCTTGACGCGTGGTGCAACAGCTTGCAGAAGAATACCTAAAGTTTTCCCCGTTTGGCCGCCAAAAGGTGGTGTACGGAAAGATACAAAACGACATCCTCAGCGGTCGCCAAGCCCAGATTCACCGCTGCGAATGGTCGTCGCGAGCGTGATTTGGATCGCGAGCGAGCTCCGGTTTTGCTCGCATTTGGTGAGGAGCGAGGGATCTGCTTCCTGGCCGTTCCCAGACAAGCAGACTCCTCGCACGCAAAGTCTCCCGACGGCTCTCGCCGCTAGAAACCCGGAGCCGAAGCAAAGACGCTCAAGACCGGGGCCGTACCGACCGGCAGCAGAACAAACTTGGTCGGCGATACGACATACAAAATGCCGTACTGATTGCCGTTTTGCGTAACCACTGCCCGGCCAGTGTCGTCCACGCTATAGGTAAGCATCAAGTTGTTTGGCCCAGTGGGCCCGCCCGGTCCACTGGTGTACTGCGCGGCTGTGATGCCGCCCGCGCCGTTGGCGATCAGGTCCGTCACCGAGTTCGTGACCGCCGTCAACACTGGCGAAATTGTGCCGCCGGCGTAGATGTCAGCCACCGAACTGTTCGAGAACGGAGAACCTTTCTGGGGTTCCAGAACTCCCGAGGTCACCTTCGCGTCCGTGCCCACGACAAAGGCGGAATCGGAGCCAAACAGGTACAACACCGGCGGAGTTGTGCCAAACTGCGTCGTGAAGCCGCTAAAGGTCACCCTGCCAGTCTTTTGACCCTCGGTGTCGATGGCGTACATTCCCGGCGATGACTGCTGCAGATTCATGGTCCCGCCGTCATTTTCGTCGGTATTGAGAGTGGCGCTGCCGGCGCCGTTAGAGACGAGGAATCCGGCGGTCACATCCGCCAGAGGACTGCCTCCGTTCGGGTCTACACCATTCAGTTCCATCACGCAGCACGCCGGGCTACTGGAACTACTGGCGGTCAGGGCGGTCAGCGTCCAGCCGCCCGCCGATGAAGTCTGACGATAGGCTCGCCAGAGCGTCAGATTGGCCGGCTTGGACAGGGGATCGGCGGAAATGATGATCATCTCCGAATGGTCAATAACGTAGTAGGCATAGTGGCAGGCTGGGCTGCTCACTGTGCCCAGGCACAGCCCGTTCGGGTCGGTAGGGAAACTGATGTCGACGTAGTTGCCGCGGCCGGTAGTCGGGTCAAGGGTCGAGGAGAAGCTGCCCTTGAACGGATCTCCGCCGGAAGGAACCTGACCATTGTCGTCGATGTCCAGCGGGCATCCATTCGCTAAACCCCACCCATTGCCGCTGCAGTCAATATCCACGAGGGTTGACGGGTTTGTTCCCACCGCCCCCGCTCCGGCATAGCGATTACCGCTCGGGTCCGTGCCGATAGCCAGCAGCGCGAAATCTCCCGGGAAGAACGCGGTGATCTGGAAGTCCGGCATATTCTGCACTTTCAGCGCGCCTGACCCATAGGTCTGAGGATTTGACGGGTCGCTCTCGATCAGAGTGCCGCAGGTGGAAATATTGGGGCCAGCGACACATGCATTGGGGGAAACGACCACTGAGAACTGGTACGTTGCCGGTAAACTGGTCATGATGGTCACCGTCCCCGTGCCGTTCGGGTTCAGGTTGTAAGCGGAGCCCGGGGATATGATCTGCGGGGTGACGTTGCCGTGACTGTCGATCTGCTCCCCGCTTCCGTTATTCAGGTCCAGAAAACCGCCGGTGATGTTTCCATTTCCATCCGCAACGAACGCCGCCGCCATAATGAACGGCGTTCCATTTTGATAACCATTGAGTGAGAAGGCATAGTTCCCATTCAGCAGCGCATTGGTGATACCCGGCACAGTGATCGTGAGCTGCGAGGTGACTACTGCGGGCGGCGTCTCTCCATCCTTCAACTGCACCGTGAATGGGTAAGAGCCGGGCACAGTCGGAGTACCGCTGATGGTGCAGGAGGGTAGCCGGGTGTCCACGCAGCTAGGCGCGAGAGTCAGTCCAGTAGGCAAAGCGCCGCCGGAACCGTTGTCGCATGCGCCGCTGGTTTCCATCACACACCACGTGTACGCCGCTACCCCGCCGGATCCCGTCAACTGCTGGCTATAAAAAGAGTTGAGCGTGGCAGTAGGCAGAGACGTGGTCAAGATCCCCATAATGGTCAAGGTGAGCGGTTCTGTGGCTGAGGCGACCGGCAACTCGCTATCCGTCACCTGCACCGTAAATTGCGTCGGCACTGCCGGCACGCTGGTCGGCGTGCCCGAGATAATGCCGTTGCCCTGGCTGTCGGTCGTGAGGGTCAAGCCCGGAGGCAGTTCCGACTGCGTCGGATCGCATGCCGTCCCCCCGGAATTCAGCACGCACCAGGTGTAGGGCGTCACTCCGCCGCTGACCGAGAGCGTGGCGTTGTAAGGCACTCCCGGGCTGCCCGTAGGTAATCTCTGTGTGCCAATGCAGGAGTTGCAGTCGATGAGCAGCGCCCCACCCACTACCAACGTAAGGTTGGCGGTGCCGCTGAGATTGTTCTGGTCGGTTACTTTGGCGGTAAACAGATAATTGCCGAGCCGGGTGGGTACCCCATTCGTTTGCTCTGGGACGGTACCGCTGATCTCTGCAGTACTGTCGCTGAAGGTCAATCCCGGGGGCAGACTTCCCGAGCTAATGCTCCAGGTGTATGTTCCGGTGCCGCCGCTGGCCTCCAGGTAGAAACTGTAGGGGACATTAACCGTGGCTTGCGTCAGGACAGTCGAGGTGATAGTGGGGGGCCCGGCCGGAGTCGGTTTGGTCCCGCTGCCGCCGCCGCAAGCGGCCAGAAATACGCAAAGTAAGAATGCCAAGCTCGATAACGCAAGAATCCTCGATGCCCTCATCGTATCTCCTCGTGAATGTGCAGCTGTGGTGCTCTGACCAACTTGAAACAGTTGGGAATCGGTTGACGTCTCCGCAGCGAACTCCCAGGCCAGCTGGAACGCCTGTGGCATCTTCCCGCTCGCCACGAGCGCGGCCTTTCGCCGTACCAGAGTTGTCGATTATGGTAACTCCGAACCGTCCTCCGTGCGAGAGGATTATTTGAGTAGTGGCACAGTTAGGGAAACTCTGATTAAGTTCTGGCCTTGAAGGGGACGGCCTTCAAGGCAGATTTAATCAGAGTTTCCTTGCGCTTACGGCACCACGACAACCAGGTTCGGCGGAGTCACGTTGCCGCTGGAGTCCTTCAGGTTGACGGCAATCTGGGTCACATCCGTCAACTCGTCGACCAGGATGCGATGCACGGTGCCATCGCTGGCGCCAAAATACGCATTGGCGCTGTCCATCGTGATCCCGCCGTTGTAAGCCGTTGCTCCTCCGGTCAGCGGGATATTGTTCGGCGTTAACGAAGATAAAGAGAAGGTCAGTATCTGAGGAAGATTGTTGACGATCCAGGCGCGCGAGCCGTTCGGGCTGACGAACATTTGCCGGGCCGTGAAGCTGCCCGCGCCCAAATCGTACGAGGTGATTCTGCTCTTAGTGGTGACAGGGCAGCCGGCGGTTAAGACTGAAGGAGTGGAAATCACGTCGATGTTGGGCGAGTCGGCAGCCACAGCGCCCGTTCCATTGGGCGCCGCCGCAATCAAAGTCGGAGCAACTGCGTTCAGGACAGGCTCATTCACCGGGCTCTGATTGCAAGTGGAGTAGACGAAAACTTGTTGCGCGGCTGCGCTGGTGATGTAGGTCAGTCCACCTTGCGCCATGATGTCCAGGGCGTTCGCTGTGTTCATCAATCCAACCGTGCCTGACGTTCCGGTGGGCAGGCCGAAACCAAGGGTTGAGCCGGTCAGCCATTCAATGAACCCGCTATCGGGAGTGTAGGCTGCAGAACTGGTAGTAAACCCCGACTGAGCGCTGTTGTTGGTTCCGGTGGTGAGATCGAAATAATTCAGGTCGCCATCGACGGTGTCGGTGAGCAGCAAGGCAGTCCCATCCGGCGAGATTGCCTCGATCGTTCCATTGATGGCATAAGTCGTAACGGTTCCGGTGCTCACACTCACTGCCATCAAGCCACTCGCGGAACCCAGATAGACTGTCGTGCCGGCAGGATTGGCGATGATGGAGTTCGGATAGTAAGGAAGTGTGATTGCGGTGCCCGGTGTATCAGTCTGGATGTTGAATGGCACCAGCATGGTGGAGTTGGTGCTGGCCGCGTAAACCGAGGTCGGAGTTCCTCCGCTTACGGTTGCGGTAACCACGTTTTGACTATATTGCGCCGGGAGATATTTGTTGCAATTGGGGAAACTACAACTGGCGGTAATGTACGCCGTGCCGGGAGCAACCGCCGTAATCGTGCCCGGATTGTTTGCCGTGCCGGTCGCTGCAATCGTGGCTGTCGCGGTTGAGGATGAGCCCCAGGTGAGCGTCGGCTTAATGTATTGATTCATGGTGTCGTAGACGTCGGCGGTCAGCGCCTGAGTACCGCCCGCGCCCAGAGTGAATGAAGTGTCTGAACTGCTGGCACTATGCACCTGGATGGTGGCGACAGGACAAGTGACATAAGGCGCGCCCACGCTGTTCACACCCGTATTGCTGCCAAAAACCGTGGTAGCGCCGGGAGCGACGGCGACCAACTGTCCCGCGGAGTTAAGCGACACGATGCTGATATCGTTGGAGCCGAAAGCACTGGGACCGGCCGAGGCGGTGATGTCGCACGGAGCCGACGTGGAGCAGCCCGGAGCCGAGGTGCTGAGCACCTGGGCGTAGAGGTTCGCTATCTGGCCCATGCTGGTGCAACTGTCCTCGATGATCATCTTTACCTGGTCGACCTGCTCGTGCACATAGACCCTCACGGTCGCGGTGACGCCGTTTGCCGTAGCTGTGCCCGTAATCGTTATCACTCCCACTCCCGCCTGGCCGAGAGTGGCGTTGCAGTTGATGTAGCTTGGATCCCAGATTCCTCCGCAAATCAGGCCGCCGGGAGAAACGGTCCCGATACTGTTGTTGCTGCTGCTAAAGCTAATGTCCGCAGCGACAGCCGTCCCTGCTGAATTCTGCGCCACCGCCGATAGTGTGGCGATTCCGCCTTCGTTCAAAGAAACCGGTGAGGGCGTCAGAATGAGCTGGGTCACGACGGTGTTCGAGCTGTTGCCGCCGCCACACCCAGGCAGAAATATCAGAAATAGAATTGCTGCTACCGCAGCCAACACCGGAACCGTTGAAACCCGCTGCATGAATCCTCCCCGCCGCTACCGAGGGCCGGCGGACGCGCACAACGCATTATTTCAAAAGGAAAGTCCTAAGTGTAGAGGCTGGGTACGGAATCGGCAAATTAAGACGCTGGTGGGTAGTGGCTCAGTTTGAAATTAAGACTTGTGAACTCGCTCCAGCTCCAAGCCGGGAGGGTCGCTCGTGGGGTCGAAGGTGATTTTGAAGTGCTCAAAGAAGCCAGCGCGGCCCAAAAGACCGCCGACTGGTAGCGTTTTGGCAAAAGCTGCATTGATGCTCAGGGCGTGCTCTCCTACATACAGCAGCACAGGATGTATCCAAACATCCTGCGGGCCCCCGACTCCGGTTCTTTGAGTTTTCTTGCCTGATTCGATACTGATTCCGATGGCGGTAGCAATATTTTCAGGAAACATGCAATCGGCAGCACCGGAGTCTACCAGCGCCTCAAAATATCTCGTCGTGGAGCCGCGTTTCTTTCCTACTCGCACACGGATGAGAGGATATAGGCGAACCGTTCCATCGTCGTCGGGATATGCTCGATAGGGAGCGCGCATCAAACGGAGAAGGGGAGCCAACAGGTTGGAGTCTTTATGATGACTGCGCTGTCGTCCCCTACGCGATCAAGCTCACTGGCAACATCTTGGTAGGTTTTTCCAGTGGCAACGAGTTTAGTTTCGTCATCAGACAAGGCAATCCACGAATCCAGCGGAGCCGAGCGAAGCGCCTTGACGCGTGCAGTCGCTTGTGGAGACATATTATCCAACTTTCGCGACATCAATAACTGTTAGACGTGCTAGGGTAGCGCGGGGCTTCGTGGCCGTCAATGAAACTCTAGTCTTATGCCGCCTTTTCGTCAGGTCGGCTACTCAGCAATGATACCAGTTCCATAATAGACCAAACGTGATCTGAGACACCTGCCTCCATTGCAGGCGTCACCAGCCACTACCCGCTGTTGGGCAGTGGCGCAGTTTGGTCACGCGGCGGCCAGATGACGCTGGCTCATCCATTCGCTTCGCCAGTCGTATCGCTACTCGCGTCGCTCGGACATCTACTTCTTTCCCCGAGGTTCATTCCGCGCCCGGTTCTTGATCCATATCGGCGTGCCGACGAAGCCAAACGCCGCCCGAATCTGGTTCTCCAGAAATCGCTGGTAGGAGAAGTGCAGCTTCACCGGGCGATCGGTAAACAATATAAACGTGGGCGGTGCGACCGCAGCCTGCGTCATGTAGAAGATCTTCACCCGCTTGGCGATGGGCACGGAAGCTCGCTCAAAGTCGATGTGGCTGAGGAAGCGGTTCATCTCGCCGGTGCCGACGCGTTTGCGGCGTTCGCGCGCCACCAGCTCCAGCGTGGAAAACAGCTTGTCGAGATTTTTTCCCGTGGTCGCCGAAACGAACACCACCGGCGCATATGACAGGAATTTGAGATGACGCCGGACTTGCTCTTCATAGACGCTGCGGTCGGCGGGAGGTTTGCCGTCGCTTCGTTTCTCCGTGACCAGGTCCCATTTATTGATCACCACAATCACGGACCGGCCGCTCTCGTGGGCGTAGCCCGCAATCGTTGCGTCATTGGCAGTGACGCCCTCGGTCGCATCGATAATGATGAGGGCAACGTCCGCGGCTTCTAGATGTTTGCGCGCCATCACCACAGACATCTTCTCGGCCATCAGCTCCGTCTTGCCCTTGCGGCGGATTCCGGCGGTGTCGATGAAGCGGTAAGTCAGGCCATCGCGCTCCACCACCTCATCAACCGCATCGCGCGTAGTGCCCGCAACCGGCGAGACAATCGCCCGCGTCGTTCCGGTCAGCGCATTCAACAGAGTTGACTTGCCGACGTTGGGACGACCAATGATTGCGACCTTGGTCTCGCGCGGCTCAGTGTCTTTGTCAGCGCCTTCCTCTTTAGCGTCCCCATCTTCTTCTAGTGTCATCCCGACCGAGGACTTTAGTCCGAGCGGAGGGACCTGCTGTCCGTCGTCTGTTCCCAAATGTTCAGGATCGCCGGCTTCGTTCCTCCGCTCCGGAATCACGCTCAGCACATGCTCCAGCAGCTCCGCGACTCCGGTTCCATGCTCCGCGGAGATGGGCAACAATTCCTTGATTCCCAGCCGGCGAAACTCTTCTGCGTAAGGCTCCATCGCTGTGGTGTCGATTTTGTTTACCGCCAGGACCAACGGTTTACCGGTGCGCAGAAGCAGCCGCGCCAGATCAATGTCCGGAGACGCCAGCTCGGTCCGGCCATCCACCACCAGAACGATTGCGTCAGCTTCTTCCAGCGCAACCCGCGCCTGGCGGAAGATCTCCGCCGGAATCAGCGCCTGGTCGTCGGGAACGATGCCGCCGGTGTCGACCACGCGCAGCTTGCGTCCGGCCCATTCAGTTTCGCCATAGATGCGGTCGCGCGTGATGCCGGGCTCGTCGCCGACGATGGAGCGGCGCGAGCCCACCAGCCGGTTGAACAGCGTCGACTTGCCAACGTTGGGCCGGCCAACGATGGCAAGAGTACCGTCGACCGGAAGATCGCCTTGGCGGGTACTATCGGATTCAAATCGCACTCGACGGCTCACCGCAAGATTCCTTGACAAGCTCTAAGTGGTTAGTTATAACTTAGAACCTAGTAGGTTATCATAATGAATATTTTAGTAGCGGACGAGGCATGGCTGGCCACCGCGCTTTTGCATCGGGAGCATCCCGATGCCGAAGACTTCAGCCTGGACGATATTCGCGACCGTGCCCGGCGTGAGTTTCACGACAACCGTCCGGGGGTTTGGCAGCACATCGTGAGTCACTGCGTTGCCTCCAATCGCCCCAACCCAGCTCAGTATCGCATGTTGCACGGCAGCGCGCGCGGTCGGCGTCGGCTTTACCGCTCCGGCGACCCGGTACATCCCGAGCGCAAAGGCAAGACCCACCCCGAAAAACGAGACATTCCCGAGCGTTATCGCAGTCTGGTTGATTGGTATCTGAGCGACTACAGCCGTCGTAAGCCACGGGTTCCGTCCAGCCGCGCGCGGGATTTACTGCAGTTCATCGGGCTGATACCGGCCTACGATTTGGAGCGGATGAAAGAAGCGATCAAGGATTGCGAGCGAGTCGATCTGAATGAATGGTAGGTTGTTGCTCGACACTAACGCAGTTATCGCACTTTTCACTGGTGAGCCCGCGGCAGCCGAGCGATTCGAATCTGACGATGAGGTTTTCCTATGCGTTCACGTTGTGGGAGAACTTCGCTACGGGGCATTGGCTTCCTCGCGAGTGGTCGAGAATCTAGCGCGTCTGCAGCGGTTTACTGCTCCAATACCGGTGTTGCCTTGTGATGCGGAAACCGTCGTTCACTATGCCGACATTCGGTTTGGTCTGCGTAAGAGAGGCAAGCCGATTCCGGAGAACGACATTTGGATTGCTGCCATCGCCCGGCAACATGGATTAACCCTGCTCTCGCGTGATGCCCATTTCCGCCGCATCGCCGGCTTAGAACTTGAAGTCTTCTGACCCGGTTAACTGCTTGCTGCGTATGGTCAGCCCCAAACCCTTCGAGGTTGCGCGTAAGATCGACATAAAATGTCCTCCTCGTCCACCAGCCCAGCCTCCACAGCCGCGCGTTTGCCGTCGCTCTACCAGTTCTTCGGTCCTGGTGGCTTGTTGGCTCGCACTCATCCGGCGTACGAGTTTCGCCGCGGTCAACTGCAGATGGCCGAAGCCGTCGAGCAGGCACTCCAGGAACGCCGTCATCTCATCGTCGAAGCTGGAACTGGTACAGGAAAGACGCTGGCCTATCTGCTGCCGGTCATCCGCTCCGGCAAGCGCGTCATCATTTCCACCGGCACAAAGACCCTGCAGGAGCAGCTCTTCTTCAAGGACATTCCTTTCCTGAAGCAGCACCTCGGCGACTTGCGCGTGTGCTATATGAAGGGCCGCGGCAATTATCTCTGCCGCAAGAAGCTCTATGATCTCACCGCTCAGCCGGTGTTGAACGGGCTGGAGGAGATCAGCCATTTTCGCATCATCAATGATTGGGAGAAAACAACCGAGACCGGCGATCGCGCCGAGCTATCCGATCTGCCCGAGACCAGCCACCTGTGGCCTAAACTCGACGCCCGCACCGACCGCTGCATCGGCAGCGAGTGCCAGCAGTTCGACCGCTGCTTCATTACCGAGATGCGCCGCCGTGCCGCCGAGAGCGACATCATCATCGTCAACCATCATCTCTTCTGCGCCGATCTGGCGATCAAGGCCGCTACCGATCGCAACGCCGACGCGGGCGTTCTGCCTGACGCAGGCATTGTCGTCTTCGATGAGGCGCACGAGCTGGAAGACGTGGCCACCGACTACTTTGGCGTGACCGTCTCCAATCTCAAGGTTGATGAGCTGCTGCGCGATGTCGAGAACACCTTGCGGCGCGCTGACATTCCTTTGGCGGATGTGCTGCAGGCGTCGGCGCACGTGCGCGAGCACTCACAGTTTTTCTTCTCGCTGCTTCCACCGGGCGACGGCCGCTTCGCCTTCGACAATCGCGCCGAGTTCCTGGAAGAGAACGGCGACGAGTATCTCGGATTGCAGAATGCGCTGCTGCGCCTCTACACCGAGTTGCAAGCCATCCCCAAGAAGCCCGACGAAGTTCACGCGATGGCTCGGCGTGTCGACGAGCTGAAGACGCAGCTCGGCTTCATCCTGGAAGCGCAGGACCGCAACACCGTCTTCTGGATTGACCGTCGAGGCGACCGTCGCGGCGGGCAGCACAATGTCTTCCTGCAAGCCACGCCGATCACGGTGTCGCAGATCTTGCAGAAGGTATTGTTTGAGCCTTTGGAATCGGCGGTGCTCACTTCCGCAACCCTCGCCGTGACCGGTGGGTTTGAGTACATTCGCAACCGGCTGGGCATTCAGCACGCGCGGGAGCTGGTGGTGCCGTCGCACTTCGATTATGAGAGTCAGGCCCTGCTGTACGTGCCTCCCGATCTGCCCGATCCCCGCGACCCGCGCTTTGTGGAGCAGGCTTCGCAACGGGTTCGGCAACTGCTGGGGATTACGCGCGGGCGTGCGTTTTGCCTGTTCACCAGCTACGCGCTGATGAACCAGCTCTATGAGCGCTTGCTGGGCGAACTCGCGTTTCCCATGCTGCTGCAAGGCAGCGCCCCCAAGAATGCGCTGCTGGAAGAATTCCGCCTCACGCCTAACGCGGTGCTGTTTGCCACCTCGTCGTTCTGGCAAGGAGTGGATGTGCAGGGCGAACAACTAAGCTGCGTCATCATCGACAAGCTGCCCTTCGCAGTTCCCAACGATCCCGTGGTTGCCGCGCGGGTCCGCGCCATTGACGATGACGGCGGCAATGCCTTCTACGAATATCAGGTGCCCAGCGCGGTCATTTCCCTGAAGCAGGGTTTTGGCAGGCTGATCCGCTCATTGCACGATCGCGGGCTGCTGTGCCTGCTGGACAATCGCATTTTGAAGAAGCAGTATGGGCGCGTGTTTCTCGACAGCTTGCCCAAATACGGCCGAACTGCCGATGTAAGAGAGGTGGAACGATTCTTCGGCACGCTGGAAGAACAAGCTTCTCGCGTCAGCCTCGATCGGCCTCAATAATCTTGAATGGATCCCGCTCGCATTGCCGAACTGCTGCGTCCGTTCACCGGCGACGCGGAACTTCCGCCCGAGATGCTCGAGCAGTTCCAACTCTACCTTGATCTGCTGTTGCGCTGGAACGCGCGGGTTAACCTGACCGCGATACGCGATCCCGAGCAGATCGTGACCCGGCATTTTGGCGAGTCGCTATTCGCGGCGCGGATGCTTGATGCGCAAACTGCGGAGCCGGCTACTCTGGCCGATGTCGGTTCCGGTGCGGGCTTCCCTGGCATCCCCATCAAGTTGTGGGCGCCGCGCATCGAACTGACGCTCATCGAATCGCAAAACAAAAAAGCCACGTTCCTTCGCGAAGCTTTGCGGACCCTGAAGCTCGATCGCGCGCAGGTCTTCTGTGGCCGCGCCGAGCAGTGGGGACAAACGGCCGATCTCGTGACTCTGCGCGCGGTGGAACAATTCGAGCGCGCATTGCCGGTGGCTGCGGCGCTGGTCAGGCAAGGCGGAAAGCTGTGCTTGCTCATCGGTTCCGGCCAGGCAAAATCGGCGCAGGATCTCAGCGGCGAACCATGGACGTGGCACGCCCCGCTTCCCGTACCACTGAGCGTGGGACGGGTTCTTGTGATCGCGGAACACACCTAGACGCTTATCGAGAATCACGAGATCATTGCGCGATCCGGCCGCTCAACGCAAAATTGTTCCGCCTCGCCGAAACCTATCGGATATACTTTTCGCGGACAAGGGGGACATGTGGCTTCCGTTGGCGTCGAACCTCAAGCAGCAGCGCACCCGCAACCCGGCTTTCTCTTCAAGGACTCGGCTCTTCGTACCGCTCTTTTCGGCCTGCTGTTGGCCATCGTGACCATTGCAGTCTATTCGCCGGTCCACGACCACCCCTTCTCCAACATCGACGACCCCAAGTACGTCACTCAGAACCCGCACATCGCGAACGGCCTGACTGGTGCGGCAGTTTTCTGGGCATTCACGCATGGCTACGCCGGGAATTACCATCCGCTGACCTGGGTGTCGCACGCCATTGATATCCAGCTGTTCGGGTTTGACCCGGCTCCTCATCACGACGAGAACGTGCTCCTGCACGCGCTGGACGCAGTTTTACTGTTCTTGGTGCTGAAATGGGCGACGGGCTATGCCGGGCGCAGTCTCATGGTCGGGGCGCTGTTCGCGCTGCATCCTCTCAACGTCGAATCGGTGGCATGGTTAGCTGAGCGCAAGACAATGCTCAGCACGCTGTTTTGCCTGCTGGCCTTGGCTGCGTATCGCTGGTATGCCGGCAAGCCGGGCGTGGGCCGCTACCTTGTGATGACGGGTTTATTCATTCTGGGATTGTGGAGCAAGCCGCAAATCATCATGCTGCCGCTCGCGCTGTTGCTGTGGGATTACTGGCCGCTGCAGCGGATGTTTGCCGGCGATCAACCGGCAAATGCAACCGCCGGCGGCATTCCCGCAAAGAGCTTTTGGTGGCTGGTGAAAGAAAAGTTTCCGCTGTTCTTCATCTGCATCGTGGACGCGGGCGTAACCATGATCGCGCAACACGTTGCCGGCGAACAGCAGCCTTACACTCTGTGGATCAGAATTGAGAACGCGCTGGTCTCCTACACCCGTTACATACGCAAAGCTTTCTGGCCCACAAACCTTGCGCTCTACTATCCGCATCCCGGCAAGTATCTGCACTGGTGGCAGGTGTGGTCGTCCATCGCGGTTCTGGCAATCATCACCATACTGGCGGCGCGGGCCCGGCGGCACAGGTACTACATTGTGGGATGGCTGTGGTTTCTCATCATGCTGGTCCCTTGCATTGGTTTAGTGCAGGCCGATGTGCAGGGCATGGCTGACCGCTACGCCTATGTTTCCTTTATTGGCCTCTTCCTGATGGTCTGCTGGGGCGTGGCTGACTGGGCTGCCGAACGGCATTTGCCCAAGGCGCTGTTGCCTGCCGTCAGTATCATAGTGCTCGCCGCGCTGGCGGCGGTTACGTATCGCCAGATCGGGTACTGGCAAGACGACATAAGTTTGTGGGGCCACTCGGCGGAAGTCACCACCGGAAACTGGAAGGCGGAATATCTGTTTGGTGGGGCGTCTGGACGCAGCGGGACGGCATGACGAAGCCGCCCAACACTTCTTCCGCGCCGCCGCCATCGAACCTACCGACCCATTTATCAATATGAGTATCGCTGGATACGAGCAGACGCACGGCAACCCCGAGGTAGCTCTCGAGTATTACCAGAAGGTGCTGAAAGAGGCGTGGAACTCGACCCAGAGTACTCAAGCGCTGGACAATATGGCCGTCATTTATCGCCAGATGGGTGATCCGGCCAAGGCCGACGCGTGCCAGACGAAAGTACAGACGCTGCCCAAGCAGGCTGTCAATTGGCAAGGAGCCTGGTGGGAACAAATCATGCCTATGATCAAGCAGTACTTCCATTCCGGCTCGGCGAAGTAGTTTAGCGACTTTCGGAAAGCTCTGATTAAGTATGGCCTTGAAAGGGACCGCCTTCAGGCGGTCCGCAAGGTCGCGCAAATGAGCCCGGCTTTAGCCGCTGAGGTAGTTGGCCCTGACCTGATCAGGGTTTCCTTAGATCCTTTTCCCGCGCTCGCTCAACTGCTCCGATGTCAGGCCGTAGAGCGGCGGAGTCGGCACATTGAGCATGCCCAGATAAAGATAGATTTGGCCGCGATGGTGGATCTCGTGCTCCACCATCAGTCGCAGCCACTTCCACACCGTTATGGAAGCGCCGTCGGGCGTAGTGCACTTGCGGTTGAGTCCGTCTTCTCCGAGATGGCGAATAATCTCCACTGTCTCGCGATGCATCGTCTCTTTGAATCGAATGACCCCGTCCAGACCGTCTGCCAGTTCTTTGCCGCACCCCGTGTACCGGCTGGGCTTGCCTTGAATGGTTTCGCCGAACATGTAGCGCTCCTGAATTTGCATAGGCTCTTTAGACGAGGCGGCCAGTTCGTCAGACGCGGCTTATTCGCCCAACCTTCTGGTCGCGTCCTCGCTTCCCAACCTGTCACTCAAGGATTGTAGCGGGCCAGCCATCCGGCAACTTCGCGAAACACGTCGTGGATCTGCTCCCACACAATGGGAAAGTGCGGTGAGCCGGGATACGTGACCATGCGAGTCGTTTTGCCGCGCGCCGCCAGAACTTCAAACAGCTCGCGACCCTCATAGGTTGGGACCCGTTCATCGGCGGCACCGTGCAGGATCAGCAACGGCGTGGTGACATTCTCCGAATGCATTGCCGCGGAGAAAACGAGAAACGCGTCGGGATCTTTGTCCGGCCAGCGGGCATCGTAGTCAAACTGCTGCACATCGCTGGTCCAGATGAAGCTAAGCCAATCGGTAATTCCTGCGCCTTCAATCGCGGCCTTGTAGCGGTTCGTCTGCGTCACTGTCCACGCGGTCATGAAGCCGCCCGCGCTCCAACCGAAGATGGTGAGGCGCTGAGGATCGGCCCAGCCTTGGGCGATGGCGAAGTCGGTGGCGCTGTCCACATCGCGATACGCGCGATCGCCGAAGTGCTGATAAATAGCGTTCAGAAACTCGCTGCCGTAGCCGGTCGAGCCGCGATACTCCGGCTGCAACACCACGTAACCCATGCCTGCGAACGGTCTGGCGAACCAGTCGAAGCCCAGCGTGTCATTGGCTTCAGGTCCGCCGTGGGGCAGAACCATGAACGGGTATTTCTGGCCGGCTTTGTAATCCGCCGGGAAGGTCACGATGCCCTCCAGCGCAATGCCTTCCGCGCTCTTCCAGTGGACAGCGCGCACCTCGCCGAGCGCGATCTTCGCAAGCTGGTCATCGCCTTCATTGGTGATTCGCTGTAGCGTGCTGCCGTTTGCCACGGCTACATTCGAGGCATGCTGCGGATCTCCCACAGTGAAGACGCGCACGCTGGGTGCGGATGCGATCTGCGGCGTGACTATGCTGTTGACGTTGCCGCCGGGCCACTTATACATGGGCGTCAGCGAGCCGTCCTTGAAGGCATCGATCTCCACTTGAACGCCGCGAGCGACCCACACCCAGGCATTCCCCAGCGGGTCAACATCCAGACGGATAGCGCTGGCCGGCAAGTCCGGTGTGCGGTCCTGCGGCGTGCCGCCGGCAGCGGGCACCGTCCAAACGTGGTCCGGTGTCAGCACTTGGGTCGTGGTGCTCAGGAAAACGAGGTCCTTGCCGCCGTCGATCCAGCCAATGTTTGAGCCCGCGTTGTCGACGGTGGCTACGTGGCGTGTCGCGGAAGCCGTGCACACGTCAATGCCGGAATGGATGTAGTGAAAGCCGATCTTCGGTGTTTGCGAAAGAACTGCAAGAGAACTGCCGTCGGGCGACCATGCGACGCCCCCTCCGGCGATGTCCCGCAATGTGGGACACCACCACGCGCCGCCAGTGCCGTCGGCGTTGACGACATAAATGCTGGTGGATGCGGCCTCGATGACCTTGTGTAGATCCGCCAGCGGATCGGGTAGGCGCGGGTCGGCCAGGATGGCATAACGCCGGCCATCGGGCGAAATCAAGGCACCCTCGATTCCTCTGGGCAACGCGGTAAGCGGCACAGGCGTTGCGGCCGCGGCCGCCGGAGTATCCGCGGGAGCCAGCGGCAGCGTCGCCAACTGCCCCGTCTTGTTCGCCTCCAGCGTTCCATAAAGCGCCTTGCCGTCCCCGGTGAAACCTGATGGCTTGAACTGCTCCGGAATGCTCAGATGGCGGGGCTCGCCGCCGGAGGTCGCGATCAAATGCCATTCGGTGTTGTCATGCCCTTTTGCTCCACCGAAGCTGACCCGGTAGAGAATGGTCTTGCCGTCCGGCGAAGCCGCAACCGCGCGGGCGTGATGCAGCGTCGCGGCGTCGTCGATCGTAAACGGATGCCGCGCGTTTTGCGCGTGGGAGACGTTTGTGATGGAAAACACGAGAGCAAGAGCTGCAACGAAATGACGCATCGGGCTTCTCCAAAACCAGAAGCATAACAGGCCGGGGAAAAACAACGCCAGAGCGGTCGTCAGAGCTGGGAAGTCGGGCTGGCTTGCCGCCGCGCCTGAATCTCGATGTACACGTTGATGAGCGAGACCGCGGCGGGAGTCACGCCAGGAATGCGACTTGCCTGGCCTAGCGTCTGTGGGCGCACTCGGGTGAGCTTCTCGTTCATCTCGCGCGAGAGGCCGGAAACCTTGCCATAGTCGAACCACTCCGGAATGGTGCGCTGCTCCGAGCGCTTCAGCCGCTCGATCGCTTTGGTCTGCTGGTCAAGATATCCGGAGTACTTAATCTCGGTTTCAACTGACTTCAGCTCGTTGCGGATTTCCGCCGAGAGGCGGAAATCAGTTGTCAGTGACGAGTGGTCACTGGCCAGTTTGAAGGTGTCATCCTGAGCGGAGCATTCGCGCTCTTTTCGCGAATGCGGAGTCGAAGAGCCTGCCCTGAGCTTGCCGAAGGGACCTCTATCATCATCGCAAAGTAGGGGTCCTTCGACTCCGCTCCCTTCGGTCGCTTCGCTCAGGATGACACCAGCATTACTAATCCCCGGCCCCTGAATCCTAATCCCTTCGCGCTCGAAGAACGTGGGCATCAACCGCGCCAGCACTGGAATCAGCGCCTCGATCCCCACCTCCGGCCGCTTGAGAAGCTGCGCAAGCGTCAGTCCTGCAGACCTCGCTTCGTTCAATAGCTCTAAAGTCTGGGCACCGCTCTCACCGGCAACCGACAACTGACAACCGACAACTGCCTCATTCACTCGCGTCCGCTCCAGCAGTTCGCGCAACGTCTTCATGCGCTCCTGCTTGGCCAGGTAGTCGTTCCAATCGGCATCGCGAATCAGTCCCACGCGGCGGCCATGCGGCGTGAGCCGGCGGTCGGCATTGTCGATGCGCAGATGCAGACGAAATTCCGCTCGCGAAGTGAACATGCGATACGGCTCGTTCGTTCCTTTGCTGATGAGATCGTCGATCAGGATTGCCGTGTAGGCTTCGGTGCGGTCGAGGATCAGCGGCGCTTCGCCCTTCACCTTCAGCGCGGCGTTGATGCCGGCCATCAGTCCCTGGCACGCCGCTTCTTCGTAGCCGCTGGTGCCATTGATTTGTCCAGCGAGATAAAGCCGCTCGACCTTCTTGGTTTCCAGCGTGCGGTGTAGTTCGGTCGGGTCGATGGAGTCGTACTCGATGGCGTAGCCTGGCCGCAGCATCTCGGCCGTTTCCAGGCCTGGGATCGACTTGATGATTGCCAGTTGCACATCAATCGGCAGCGAAGTGCTCATGCCGTTGACGTAAATCTCGTGCGTGTTCAGGCCCTCGGGCTCAAGGAAAAGCTGATGCGTCTCCTTGTCGGGGAACTTGACGATCTTGTCCTCAATCGAAGGGCAGTAGCGCGGCCCGATCGACTGGATCTGCCCGCTATACATTGGCGAGCGATGCACGTTCTCGCGGATGATGCGATGCGTCTCCGGCGTGGTGAAGGCGATGTAGCACGGCACCTGCTTGTCGTGATGCGCCACCCGCCGGGTGCGAAAGCTGAACGGCGTGGGATCTTCGTCGCCGGGCTGCACCGTGAACTTTGTCCAATCGATACTGCGCCCATCCAGACGCGGGGGCGTGCCGGTCTTCAAGCGGCAGCCGCGCAAGCCCAGCTTCTTCAGCGCCTCGCCCAGCAGCACGGCGGGCGGCTCGCCGCTGCGGCCCGCAGGATATTGCTGCTCGCCGCAATGGATCAGCCCATTCAGAAATGTTCCGGTGGTAATGATGACGGCCCGCGCGGCGACGGTGCGGCCATCGCGCAGGCGAATGCCAGTTGCCAACTGTCGGTTGTCCAAAACAGTTGTCGGTTGTCGGTTGTCGGTTGTCGGCTCAGCCTGGTCCTCGGTTTCACTGACAACTGGCAACTGACAACTGACAACCTCTTCGACAACTATTTCCGCCACTTCCGCCTGCTTGATGTGCAGCTTCGGCTCCGCCTCCAGCATCTCGCGCATCTTCAGGCGATATTGCTGCTTGTCGCATTGCGCTCGCGGAGACCACACGGCCGGCCCGCGTGAGGTATTCAGCAGCCGGAACTGAATGCCGACGGCATCGGTCACCTCGCCCATGATGCCGCCCAGCGCGTCCACCTCGCGCACCAGGTGTCCTTTGGCGATGCCGCCGACCGCGGGATTGCACGACATCTGCGCGATGAGATCGAGGTTGAGCGTGTACAGAGCGGTCTTCAGCCCCATGCGGGCGGAAGCCATCGCGGCTTCGCAACCGGCATGACCGGCGCCGACCACCACCACGTCGTAGCTCTCTGTGAATTGCAACGGCAAAGAAGAAGATCCCCAAACGGACTGTACATCCGGCGATTAGCTTGATTTTATCAAGGCGACGCCCACAAAGAACCTGTGGCGACGGATTGTCAGGCTGTTCCCACTCACCACACCCGGCAGGCGTTCTTGCTGACCATGGGCTGGCCAGCCTTGCACCCGAATGCTTGCGCGAACGCGGCTGAGTTCTGCACCACTCCGTTGATGCGCCAGCGCCCTGGCGAATGGCCGTCGATGATCGCCCACTCCCGCGCCTGCTGATCGGTCACGTTCTCGCACCAGACCTGCCCGTACGAAATGAAGAAGCGCTGTTGCGGCGTATAGCCGTCGATGGGCTTCACCGGCGTGTTGCCGATAATGTTCATCAGCGCCATATACGCCAGCTTGACGCCGCCATTGTCGGCAGTATTCTCACCCAGCGTTAAGCGGCCATTCAGCTTCACTTCGCCTTTGTCATCCTTCACCGCCACAAAGCTGGAATACTCATCGGCGGTGCAACTGGCGCGCTCCTCAAATGCCTTGGCGTCCTCGGCCGTCCACCAGTTTTTCAGATTGCCGTCAGCATCGAACTTGCGCCCATGATCGTCGAAGCCATGGGTCAACTCGTGGCCGATCACGACTCCGATGGCGCCATAGTTCACCGCGTCATCCATCGTCTGGCCATAGAAAGGCGGCTGCAAAATTCCGGCAGGGAAGGTGATGTCATTCATGTCGGCGCGGTAATATGCGTTCACCGTCGGCGGACTCATGTCCCAATCCGTCTTGTCGGTGGGCTTGCCGATCTTGTTGCGCTCGCGCTGCACCTCGAAGACGCTGGCCCGGGTGACATTGCCGGCATAGTCGTCGCGCTTCACCACGACGGTGCTGTAGTCGCGCCACTTGTCAGGGTAGCCAATGTTATTGACGACGGCGTTGAGCTTCTCGTAGGCCTTTTGCTTGGTCGTGTCCGACATCCAGGTCAACTGCCCGATGTCCTCATGCATGGCCGCTTCAATGGCTTCCACCATCTTCAGCGTGCGCTCTTTGCCTGCGGGACCAAACGTCTTGTCGACATAGAGCTGCCCTAGCGCCATGCCAAGCTGTTGATCGGTTGAGCGTACACAGCGTTTCCAGCGCGGCTCAATCTCCTTCCGGCCGGACATGTAAGCGCCGTTGAACTGGAAATCCTCGTCGACGAATGCCTTGGGCAAAGTGGGAGCATAAGTCTCGAGCGCGCGCCAGCGGAGGTAGGTCTTCCAGTCGTCGAGCGAAGTGGAACTGATCTGCTGGTTCACGACCTTGAAGAAGCCGGGATTGCTGACGTTGAGGTTGGTGAATTTCGGCGCTCCGCTGCGGGCAAAATATTCCGTCAAGTCAAAGTTGGGCGCGGCCGCGGCGATCTCCGTAACCTGCATCATGTGATCGAGATTCTTGGGATCGCGGCGAGCGGTGCGATCCATGGTAGCTTTCGCCAGACCGGTCTCCACGGCGAGTACAGTCCTGGCTTCGGCTGCAGCGACGTCCGGCTTGTCGCCCGCGAGCTCAAACATCTTCTGCACATGCTCCAGATACTTCTGCCGCGTCTCCACCGACTTGGCATCGTCCTTGATGTAGTAGTCGCGATCGGGGAGGGTGAGTCCGCCCTGGTCCAAGTTGGCGATGGTCTGCCGGGAATCGTGCAGGTCGGGCATCTGCTCAAAGGTAAATAACACCTCGATTCCGTTGCGCTGCATTACGCCGACCTGCTGGATGACTTCCTGCTTGTTCTTTACGGCTGCAATCTGGTTCATGGTTGCAGTGAGCGGCTCGGTGCCTAGCTTCTCGATACTGGTTTCATCCATGCAGGCAGCGTAGTAATCGCCTACTTTCTCCTGAATTGCCGTGCGCTTGCCGGGAGCTTGCGCCTGCTCCAGGATGCCGCGCAGGATGTAACGATTGTGTTCCGCCAGTTCGTTGAAACGGCCCCAGGCAGACTTGTCGGGCGGGATGGGATTGTTCTTCATCCAGTTGCCGCAAGCGTACTGATAGAAGTCGACGCAGGGATCGGCGGTCTTGTCCATCGCGGTGAGATCGAAGCTGGGGATTTCTTTGGGAGATGCAGAAGAGCTGGATGGTGGGGTTGATTGAGCTACCGAAACGGTGGTCACAACCAGCAGTAAGAACGAGCAGAGAATACGCATGTCTGCCTCAGAGGAAGAAATTCGCCTCGCCTCTCGATAAAGCTGGTGCGAGGTCGTGCAAAACAACTGACTAAACGCGCCCCAGGGTAATCAGCCAGCCGCAGTGACGCCGCGCGCCTTCACATGGGCGCGGATGAAGTCGATGATCGAATCCATCGGCGTGCCCGGCTGAAACACCGCTGCCACGCCCTGCTGCTTCAGCGTCTCCACATCCTGGTCCGGGATAATGCCACCTAGCAGCAACAGGACGTCGTCCATATGATTCTGCTTCAGCAATTCGATCACGCGCGGCACAATGGCGTTGTGCGCGCCGGAAAGAATGCTGAGTCCAATTACGTCCACGTCTTCCTGCAGTGAGGCGGTGACCACCATCTCGGGAGTCTGGCGCAGGCCGGTATAGATGACCTCCATACCGGCGTCGCGCAGAGCGCGGGCAATTACTTTGGCGCCGCGGTCGTGGCCGTCAAGGCCAGGCTTGGCGACAAGTACTCGAATTTTGCGATCCGGGGACATGGTTAGCTCTTCGCTCTCAGCTCTTCGCCTGTCGCTTGCGCGCGCGATGAGCCGAATAGTATGGTTTTGCCGCTCAGCCAGCGCTTTCCGGCTGAACAAACGATGATATACGCTGAACGAAACTTCCGTAAGTGAGGCTTGACACAAGGCACAGTTCGGCGGGAGTGCGGTCCCAGCCGCGACCCACCAGCGGCGAGCGGGAAGACTTTCACCACGGAGACACAGAGAACACGGAGCAGACTAGATAAAGAAAGCAGGGAAAAGCTCCGTGACCTCCGTGGCTCCCGTGGTGAATCATGCCGACGGCCTTGCGCACGGGCGCCGTCGCCTCCATACTCTACCTTGACTGTTGGCGCAAAGCCGGCGGGCCTCTAACCCCTAAACCCCAGCCCCGAGCTCCTAGCCCCTATAATGTTTCCACATGCGGATTTGCTCGCTCATCGCGATGGTCATTCTCGCCAGTTGCCTCGCGGCTGGGCAGGCTTTGCAGATCGACGCACTGCCCGCTCAGGTCGCCATCGTGGGACAGAGCTACACTTTGCCTCTGGCTGCGACCGGTGGCAGTCCTCCTTACACCTGGCACGTGGCGGCGGGCGATCTTCCGCCCGGACTCAAGCTGCACCCGCATTCCGGCAAGATCGAAGGGACACCGACGACTCCGGGCGATTACCGCTTCACCGTCGTGGTAGTAGATTCCGGCGTTCCAAAATTTCAGATCCAGCGTGATGTAACCATCCATGTGATCGCCGGGCTTACCGTGGATTGGAAAGAACCACCCAAGGTTAATGGCGCCACAATTTCCGGCTCCGCCATAGTCTCAAATCAAACGACAGAGGAGCTTGATTTGACCGTGGTCATTGTCGCCGTGAACGAGATTGGCCGGGCGACGGCGCTGGGCTATCAGCACTTCAAGCTCGCTCCCGAGTCCACCAGCGAGATCATTCCCTTCGGCTCGGGTCCGGGTCCGGGAACGTATTACGTTCGGCTGGACGCGGCGGCGCATCATCCGAATCACCATCACATCTACCGCGCCAGCAAGCAGACCTCCGAGCCGCTCAAAGTGGCGCAGTATTAGTTGATGAAAGTCCACCATAGAGGCACAGAGATCACCGGGATTTTTCTGTAAAGATAACTCCGTGTCCTCCGTGTCTCTGTGGTGAAATGATTTTCTTACGCAGTCGGAACGATAGGTATGGGGAAACGATGGACTACCTATTCCGCCAGAAGACCTTCCAGCAGACGCTGGACGCAGAACGACTCAACGGTTTCGTAGTCACTCATCCGTCCAACCTGCGCTATTTATGCGGCTATACCGGGAGCAACGGGCTGCTGCTCTTCCTGCGTGAGCGCCGCGTCTTCTTCACTGACGGACGCTACACCGAACAGGCGCGCGACGAAGTGCGAGGCGCACGCGTAATCATCGCCAAGGGCCCGCTGCTGGAGGCCGCGGGCAAGCTGATTGGGGAGTTGAAGGCCGCTGCTATCGGCTTTGAGGGCGACCATACCACAGTGGCAACGGCAGCTGAGATGCGCAAGCTGGCCGGCAAGAAAATCCAATGGAAGCCGACCTCCGGCCTGATTATGGGCCTGCGAATGATTAAGGACGCCGATGAGCTGAGGATCATCCGCGAGGCAGTAAACATGGGAGCGGCGGTTTACGAGCGCGCGCTGCAGTCGATACGTGCGGGAGTGCGGGAGTCGGAGATCGCCGGTGAGCTGGAGTTTGCCGCGCGCCAGGCAGGGGCCGACGGCATGGCCTTCGACACCATCGTCGCGGCGGGCAAGCGTTCCGCTCTGCCGCATGGGCGAGCTTCCAGCCAGCCAATCCCTCGTCGCGGTTTTGTGGTGGTCGATTCGGGAGTTGTGCTGCACGGCTATTGCTCTGACATGACGCGCACCGTGCATGTGGGCCGCGCCGGCCGCGAAGAGCGGCGATGGTATGACGCTGTTCTGGAGGCGCAACTGGCGGGAATTGCTGCCGTAAAGCCGGGAACGACGGCCGGCGCGGTGGACCACGCAGCGCGTCAAGTCCTGCGACGCGCCAAGCTGGATCGGTTCTTTACCCATTCCACCGGGCATGGCGTTGGGCTGGAGATTCACGAACCTCCTCGGCTTGGCAAGACGCAGGAGGAACGGCTGCAACCCGGAATGGTCATCACCATCGAGCCGGGGGTCTATGTCCCGGACAAGGGCGGCATTCGCATCGAAGATATGGTGTTAGTTACGAAGACGGGCTGCCAGGTGCTGACTTCGGTGAGCAAGGAGTTGATGGAACTGTGAACGGCAAGAGCGGTACCAGAGCCTAAGCCATGAATCGGTTTGTATCAGGGCACGGCTTCCAGCCGTGCCGCCCGGCCCGCCAGGAATTCGGGCTTTAGCCCCTGGAGCCTTTCGGAGGGGCTAAGTCGCCCATTTTTTTGGCGCTTTGATCAGCACGACTGAAGAGGCTGCTGGAAAGGTCGAAGCGGGGCCGTGCCGCCGGCTAAAGCCGGCTCGGGAAGAGAAATGAACGGCTTTTCGGCACGACTGAAGTCGTGCCCTGATACAAACCAGGACCATTTATGAGATGACTGCCTGGCGAGATGACTGCTGGCGTTCTAGGTCACTTGCCTGGGATTTATGCCAGTGTCCCCATAATGCAACATCCCACAATATGTGATATCCCACAATGTAGGACTTACTCTCAGGATGCTTGCGTCTGGCTGTGGGCGATAGGAAGACGGATTACAAACTGCGTCCCTTTGCCCACCTCGCTGCGAACGCTGATCGTTCCGCGGTGCGATTCCACAATACGTCGCGCTAGCGAGAGGCCGAGGCCGGTGCCGTGTCCCTTGGTGGTAAAGAATGGCCGGAAGATGTTGGGGATGGTCTCGGGCGCAATGCCTTTGCCCTGATCGGCGACGGTGATGAGAGCGGCGTCCTTGTCGCGCCGCAAGGTGACATAGATTGTGCCCGGCTTATCCATCGACTGAATCGCGTTCAGCAACAGGTTCAGCAGCACCTGATTGATCTGGTGGGGATCGTGATCGACCGCCGGAATCTCTTCGTCATCGTTCCACTCGATGGTGATGCGCTTGGTGATGGCCTGCTGGCGGGCAAACAGCACCGCATGTTCGACGGTTGCACCGATGTCTTTCACCTGAAATTGCGGCGGCTTAGGGCGGGCAGTCTCCAGCAGATCGGTGAGGATGCGATTGATCTGCACCGCTTCTTCTTTTGCGTCTTTGATAACGGCGCGAGCGGGACTGCCGGGCGGCAGATCGCGGCTGACGATTTCTATGACTCCGGCGATTCCGGCCAGCGGATTGCGTATCTCATGCGCCAGGCCTGCCGCCAACTCGCCTAAGGTTGCAAAGTGCTCGGCCCGTGACATCTGCGTCTGGTGCAGGAGCTGAATCTCTTCGCGGCTGGCTTTCAACTGCGCCACCATTTCGTTGAAGTCGCGGCCCAGGTCGCCGATCTCGTCGTTGCGCTCGGCGAAGCTGACGGAAGCCTCCATGTCGCCCAGGGTGACGCGTGCGATCTTGTCTTGCAGCTCCATCATGGGACGGCGGACGGAAACCGCCAGCACCATAATGACTGCGGCGCAGATGAGGAACGCGCCCGCGGTGGCGATGGTAATGACCTCATGCCGTTCGCCGGCGGCCAACGACAAAGAGACCAGGATGAACAGAAGCAGTCCGTTCAGCAAGACGGCGGCGATGGGCAGCGCGGCCTTCAGCGCCCAGTTGATATGGCGCTTGCGGACGACGGGCACCGAATCCGGCGCGGGCTTTGCGACCTCGGCTTCGGACATGCGGATTGTGGCGGAAGCGGTCATTGGTCCTTATTCTTAATGAGAGCAGGTTTGTATCAGGGCACGTCTTCAGAGGTGCCGACCAGGGTACCCCCGACGTCCGAGGTTCACAACAGCTACGTTTCGGCACGACTGAAGTCGTGCCCTGATACAAACCTAACCGGCGATCCTTTCAATCCAAGGCCGAGCGATTTGGAGCTGATTCTTTGGGGCCATCTTAGTCCTCAGGTCCGCGGCGCTCAGCCCTGGGTTCCTCATGCGTACGCGTGTAAGCCGGGAAGCAAATACGTGACGCCGAGGAAGGTGAAGATCACGATGCCGAAGCCCAGGATGGCGAAGTACGCGGCCCTACGTCCGCGCCATCCCCGCGTGATCCGCATGTGCAAGTAGCCCGCATAAACCAGCCAGGTGATCGCGGCCCACGTCTCCTTCGGGTCCCAGCTCCAGTACGAACCCCAGGTGCGGTTGGCCCAGTACGCGCCGGTGGCGATCATGCCGGTCAACAGCGGGAAGGCGATACAAATCGTCTTGTAGGTGACGCGATCGAGGGTGTCGGCGGACGGCAGCATGCCTTGCAGGTCGGTGCGCCGCCACAGCATCATCAGGTACAACAGAGAAGCGAAAATACCCGTCACCATGCCTCCAAGTAAGAATGGGCTGGCGGCCAGGCTGGTCGGGAAGAGCCCGTCCTGGTCGGGTGACGGGTAACTGGCATCGCGCACCCGCAGGGCGAAGGCAGCCAGGACAACAATCTGCAACAGAATGCCGATGAACACGGCCCTGTTGGCGATGCCGAAGAACGACTCGGCTTTCTTCGCGCGGCCGGCAAAATACAGCGCCAGCGGAACGATCCCGGCCAGGCCGGCAATAACGAAAAGCCAGCCGAGGTCGGGAATGGTGACGAAGAGCCGCATTCCCCTACCCAGAAACATGTCGGACTTGGTGGTCGGGTCCCATGCGGTCACGGACAGCCCGCCCCACTTCTCGAAGCGCGTGGCCACAATGGCGACGTAGATGGCACCGACGGTCGCGCTGGTGCAGGCGAGGAAGGTTTCAGTCTTGAGGCCGTCCTGGATTAGAAACATCATGGCGAGCGCGAAGCTCAAGGCGCACGCGGCGTATGCCAGCATCGCCAGGGTGACGTGAACATGCAGCCAGGTGGATTGCAGCGCCGGAACCAGCGGCCGGACTTCCGAAGGCAACAACTGCATCAGGATGACGCAGACCACGGCCAGCGGCATGGTGATGCTGCCGATAATCTTGACTCCGAATTTCTTTTCCGCCACTAGGGTGAGCAGGGCTACGGCCCAGACAAAGCTCAGCAGCATCTCGTAGATGCTGGCGAACGGCGGACGCCCGGAAAGATACCAGCGATGCGCAATCGCCAGTGTGTTGGCGGCCAGGCCAATCGCCGTCGCAGTGGATGCGAACTTCACATAACGCGCGGTGCCGGTGACACCGAAGCCCATGTAGAGCGCGCCTGCGCCGGCGTAGAAGATCAGCGCCACATATAGAAGGTTGCTCTCGCTGTACAGGCTGCCGCCGGATTTGGCTGCGCCCAGCAGCGCCACAATCAGCAGAAACGCTATGGAGAGGCCTACGAGGATGAGCAGCGCATTGCCGCCAGTTGTGGCCGGCTGCTCCATCTGTACCACTCGTGCCCGGGTTGCCATGTCTTTCCTCCGTCTTACTCTTCTGAAGGGGACGGCCTTCAGGCCGTCCGGTAGCTTGCATATCCATTGCGACTTCGGCCGCTGAGGGACTCTGCTCTTGATCGGTGTCCCGTGCCGCCGGGCTAAAGCCCCGTGCTCTTTATTAGGTCTCGCCGGACGCGAACCTAAGAGTTCGCTCTACCACCTACTTCACGCCGGCCAGCGTCAGCTCCGGCTTTTCCTGCTTGGCGGAGAACGGTATCGCCGACGCGCTTTCTAATTCGCTTCGAATGTTGTCGACCAGTTCGTTGAACTTCTGTTCGAAACGATCACGGTTCTTATTCGACTGCCCGCCAATCCACAGCACCAGATTGCCGCGCACATCCGTCACTGCCGCAATCCAAACCCGCATGTGTACCAGATAGAAGGCCACGAACAGGCCCGCTCCCATCAACAGGACACCTCCCCAAACCAGCCATTGTCCGGGCTCATGCGAAACCTCCAGGCCGGTATAGTTCACCATCTGCATATCGCGGTATTCGAACTTGTACTTGGTTGCTTGGCCCTGCGCGGCGGCGTTGTATGCGGGGAACATCCATAGCTTGGCGTCCTCGCCGTTCGAGGCGTTCTTCACCTGCAGACGAAACGCCGGATTCACCGGATCGTCGGAGCGCTTGAAGATCTGATTGTCGCGAACGAAGAAGTCGGGAATGTATTCGGCAAGGGTGACTGTTGTCTTGGGATCGAGTTGAACCGGCTGATTCATGGTCAGCGTCATCTCGCTCGGGATCCCTTGTTCGGGAGTCACGGCAACTTTTAATCCCTCGAGCTTGCCGGTGGTACCAAAGCTCGCCTGGTAAAAACGCAGGCCCTTGTGAATCAGAGGATCGTTGACGACGATCTCCTTGGCTTCCACATCCTGGCCGTTCTCCACGACCGCCAGCTTCGACCACCAGCGTTTGGGGGAGCCGTCGGCGTAGTTCTCTTGTCCCGCGCCATTGCACTTCACGGCGAAGGGAAGTTGTTTGGTGCCGCCGGTGCGCAGCTCAATGGTGTTGCTGGTCTGGCCTTTCTGCAGAGCCATGAATCCGCTGAAGCCAAAGACGCCGTCGATGATGCCGCCCGCGAAGATCAAAAGCAGGCTGGCGTGGACGAGGTACACCGCCATAACCGAGAAACGATGGCGTTCGGAATATAAGGAGGGTTCGTTCCTGTTGGCGATGCGCTCGACCGGCCAGCCTGACTTCTTCAGGGCGCGTTCGGCAGCGTTGAGACCATCTTCAGAGTTGTTGATTGGCAACTCGATTTTGTTGGGGAGAGCTGAGCGAAAGTGCGAATCCGTCTTGCGATAAGGCCGGGCGTAAAAGCGCCAGGCATTGGGAAAGCGATCAATCGATACTAGAACAATGCTCAAGCTGACGAGTCCGAGCAGCGTGAGGAACCACCACGTGTGGAAAACGTCGGTGAGGCCGAGGCGATCGAGCCATTGCAGCGTGGCGGGCGAATAGGCGCGCGTAATCTTTTCGGGATCGGTTGTTGGACGCTGCAGAATGAAGGTACCTAAGGCTGAAGCGAGGCCAACCGAAATTAATAGGACAACGCCGGTACGCAGGTTTGAAAAAGTCTTATGAATCCATTTGGGTACGGACAGAAGGCTAAATGCCATACTCGCTCCTTCCCGTGAGCAAGGTGATAGGTGCAAATCAGCAGCCACAACTGCGGAGGCGCGTAAGTGATTGCCATGTTGGGGGTTATTCGGGCTGGCAGCGAGCGGGCCTGCCTTGGAAGTGAGGCTTATCACGCATTCCGGTGAGGAAAGCGCGCACGGCAGCCTGCAAACGGGACGGCCATCCGGCAAGCGTATATCAAGGCTGAAACTGATCCTTCAACGCTGCCGACTAGTGAGCTATACTCAGCCTCGGAGCGCCCCGATGGCAACCACCCAGGTTTCTCTTGATCAGTATCTTAGGTCCAGCTATCGACCGGATCGGGATTACGTAGCCGGCGAACTGGAGGAGCGCAACGTGGGCGAGAAAGATCACTCGGCTGTGCAGGCATTCTTTGTGAAATGGTTTGCCGCCCACGAAGAGGAATATAAGCTGGAAGCCTATCCGGAGATTCGAATCAAGGTTTCTCCGCAGCAGGTGCGTGTCGCCGACATTGCAGTGCTCCGGGTCGATGAAGCCTACGAAGCCGTTTTGACCAGGCCACCCGTGGTCGTAATCGAAATCCTCTCGCCAGAGGACCACATGAACCGGTATGAGCGCCGGCTTCAGGACTATCGCCACTTCGGGATTCCGCACATTTGGGTGATTGATCCGCAGCATCGCGGGGCATTCGATTGCCGTACAGAAGCGTGGCATCCGGTAGATGCGTTCGTGATCGCAAATCCCCGGCTGACGGTAGCGCTCGATTCATTGTGGAAGAAGCTGGAGAGCCTGCACTCCTGACGGTTATTGTCGCGACCGATAACACAGCGAAGAGTACGGTGGTCAGAGATCCCATGCGATTTTCCATACGTATTTCCGCAGGGTTGGTATTACTGATCGGCCTCGCCCAGATCAGTTATGCCGCTGACCTTAAGATCGTTGTTCTTGACAGTAAGACCGGACATCCATTGCACTGGAAGCAGGTCTGTATATCGTTTCCAGATAATAAAGGCGCGAATCCAACCGCAGGAGGCCAGCCACGATGGTGCCTTCGTACGGATTCCGTCGGTACCGCCGAATTTACGCTGCCCGATCCCGTTCCTGACACGGTAAAGGTAATACTGTTGACGAATGGTTTGATCGAGTGCTTTGCGCCTCAAACTTTTCCCGTGGCTGACGCGATGAAGGCCGGCGTGGTTGCTAAGAATACCTGCGGCGATGCCAGTACCGATCTCACTGAGCCTGGTGATGTGGTCCTATTCGGCCATCAAAAGAACCTTTGGCAAGTGCTGAGGGGCTGGGATGAGGAGTTCTGAGGCGCTGCGCGCACCGAACAACTTGCCGCGTCAGGCTTCCCGGATTCATCCCCACTATTAACCATCCGCTTACTCCGCTTACTTGCAGCCGGTCGTCTGTTCTACAATAAAGTCTGCTTTGGCAGTCGTCTTTACCCTCGTCTGCTCAGGCGCTTCGCTTGCGCCTGGAGGCCACGAAGGCACTTGAAGGGCCGAGGATTTCGCCGGCAAAACGGCATCATAAGATAACGTTGAGCGCCGCTCTGCCGTCTGATCCTCAAGAGCCGGTTTCCCGGCGCGCGCTGCCGTTGCACGCGTCGGTGTGGAAGAATTATAGCGGCTTCTCTGCGTATTCATAAACGTGGCAATCAAAGTCAAAGTACCTGATCGAAGGCCGGCGGTGCGGGCGTCGAAATGCGCTCGACCCGCGCGGACCAGGAGTTTCTCGTTTCGCGATCCCTTGGTGAAGCTGTTCGTCGCCTGCTTCCTCATCGCCGGCATCGTCTTCATGGGCATCTTCGCGTACGTGTACGTGAAGTACGAGCGGGTGGTGGATCGGCGCGTGGCCGGCGGCATCTTCAGCAATGCGGCCCAGATCTATGCGCGGCCGCGCACCATTTCAGTCGGCGAAAAGATCGACCCGGCGGACGTGACGGCCGAGTTGCGGCGCGCCGGCTACAGCGAAGACGGCGACTCACGCATCGGTCGCTATCACCTCGGCCCCGACGGGCTGCACGTGATCCCGGGACCGCAATCGTTCCACGGCCCCGATTCCGCCGCGGTGATCCGCTTCGATCACGGCAAGGTCTCATCAATCAGCGCGGCCGGCGGCAGCTATCAGGCGCTTGCAGGTTACGAGTTGGAGCCACAACTGGTGACCGCGCTGTTTGAAGGCCAGGACCGCTCCAAACGCGAACTCATCAAGTTTCAGGACATACCGCCGGTACTGGTGAACGCGGTGCTGGCGATCGAAGACCGCCGTTTTTTCCAGCACGGCGGAGTCAACTACTTTCGCCTGATCGAAGCTGCCGCAGTGGATTTGCGCGAAGGCCGGCACGAGCAGGGCGGCTCGACCATCACCATGCAGCTCTCGCGCGGATTCTTCCTCACTCCTCAGAAGACCCTGAAGCGCAAGCTGACGGAGATGATGCTCGCCATGGAACTGGAGCAGAAGTTCTCCAAGCAGCGCATCTTTGAGATGTATGCCAACGAGGTCTACCTCGGCCAGCGCGGCTCGTTCACTATCAACGGATTTGGCGAGGCGTCACACGCCTACTTCAACAAGGACGTCAAGAACCTCACCCTGCCGGAAGCCGCTTTATTGGCGGGAATGATCCAGCGTCCGAATTATCTTTCGCCCTATAAGAACCCGAAGCGCGCGCTGGAGCGCCGCAACCTGGTGCTGGACTCGATGGTCGATACCGGCGCCATTACGAGCGATGAAGCCGAACGCGCCAAAGCAGCACCACTCACGCTGGCGACGCCGAACGTGGAGGCCAGCGACGCGCCCTACTTCGTCGACCTGGTGAAGGACCAACTCTCAAGCCAGTTCAACGAGGACGAGCTGAACAATCACGCGCTGCGTATCTACACCACCATCGATCCCGATCTGCAGCGCGCCGCCGCTGAGGCCGTCGATATTGGGATGAAGATTGTCGATGAGCAGGTAATCAAGCGCCGCACTCACAAGATCAAGATTGGCACCGGCAAGGACGCGACGACGGAGGTCAAGGTGGAATCGGGTCCGATGCCGCAGGTGGCGCTGGTGGCCATCGATCCGCATACCGGCGAGGTACTGGCTTTGGTAGGCGGCAGAAATTATGGCATGAGCCAGTTGAACCACGCCATGGCCAAGCGTCCAACGGGCTCCGTCTTTAAGCCGTTTGTGTACGCGGCGGCCATCAATACCGCAGTAACGGGACAGACGCTGGTTACCGATACCAGCCCCGATTCCGATACCGATTCCAACACAGAAGCGCCGACCAGCAGCGATGGTGTCTTCACGCCGGCCAGCCTGATCGACGACGCGCAGGTGAGCATTCCGCTCAATGGCGGCGATCAGGTTTACGAGCCGCGCAATTATCACGAGGCCTTCCACGGCGAAGTCACGGCGCGCTATGCTCTGGCGGAATCGCTGAACAACGCGACCGTCCGGCTGGGGCAGGAGGTGGGCTTCGACAAAGTTGCGGCGCTAGCCAAGGCCGCGGGCATCAGCACCGTGCGTGCCACGCCGGCGATTGCCCTTGGGGCCTATGACGCCACGCCCATAGAGATGGCAGGCGCATACACCGTGTTCGCCAACGGCGGAACGCGGCTGTCGCCGTTGATGGTGACGTCGGTGCGCGATGCCCGTGGCCACGTCCTGGACAATTACCATACCGACACCAAGGAAGTGCTCGACCCGCGAGTGGCCTACGTCATGACCACCATGATGGAAGCCGTGGTGAACAATGGCACCGGTTATCCAGTGCGGGCGCGAGGATTCGAAGCGCCGGCCGCGGGCAAGACCGGGACCTCGCATGACGCATGGTTCGCCGGCTACACCAGCAATCTGCTGTGCGTTGTCTGGGTGGGCAACGACGACTACACCGACATCAAGCTGGCGGGCGGCGCGGTGGCCGCGCCCATCTGGGCGGAATTCATGAAGCGCGCGATCAAGGTGCCGCAGTACGCGGATGTAAGCGATTTCAAGGCGCCTGAGGGAGTGGTGACGGTCCAGCTGGACAAAGTGACCAACCGCCTGGCGACGCCATCGTGCCCGGAGGACTACACCGTCGCCTTCATCGCGGGTACGGAGCCGAAGGACACCTGCGAGCAGGCATCCGGCGATCATCGCGGATTCTTCACCAAGGTTCTTGGACTGGGAGCGCCGCCTGTAGCTTCGCCTCCCCCGGACACCAATGGCCCAGTCTCTTCAGCAGCAGCGGGCGATCCGCAAGGGCAAGCTCCGGCCAACGCTGAGGCCGCCCAGGCGCAGCCGCAGAAGCCGAAAAAGAAGAAAGGCTTCTTCTTACGTTTTTTTGGCCATGACGACAGTCGTGATGAACAGCAAGATTCCGGGACGAATCCCGGGCAGAATGGGAACAATACCACCCCTAATTAGGTCTAATATTGAGCAAGAAAGCGCTCTTGTCCTCGTTGCACGCAAGCGCCGCAAGTAATGTGGACGGAGCAAGGGGATGGCCATGGCTTGTCCGCGATCACCTCGGGTCTTGCTTCCCATCTGTAGCCTCGTAACTCTGCTGTCCGTCTTTTCGCTGCTGGCATGGCCACAAAATGGCCAGACATCGCCGGCGGTTGAAGCTACCTCACCGGCAACGCAGATTACGCCGCCGCCCATTCCCGATGGCAGCGCCTCTGCCGCGGTTCTTGAGGAGCAGGGCGATGAGTTGCGCGCCCAGAAGCGTTACTTCGACTCCATCGACTACTACAACATCGCGCTGAAGAAGCAGCCATCGGCCCTGCTATGGAACAAGGAAGGCATGTCCTACCTGCTGTTGCAGCGTCCGGACAAGGCTGCCAAGTGCTTCGACCATGCCATCAAGCTCGACAAGCATGCTGCGGAGAGCTACAACAACCGCGGTTACGTGGAGCAGATGAAGAGGAAGTACGACAAGGCAATCAGTTATTACAAGAAAGCGATAGAACTTCGCCCCGACGACGCGGTGTTCTACTACAACATGGGGTCATCATATTTCGGCAAGCATGATTATGCGGATGCGGGAAAGCAATACGCGCACGCGTTCTCGCTGGATCCCGATATCTTCACGCGCGTCACCCACACCGGGATCATGGCGCAGGCGACGTCGCCGGAAGATCGCGCCGCCTTTTCCTTCATGGTGGCCAGGATGTATGCGAAAGTGGGCGACTTCGATCGCTCGCTGGAGTATCTGCGCAAGGCCATGGAAGATGGCTATAAGCACATCAACGACGTCTACACTGAGAGCGAGTTTGCTACCCTGCGCACCGACAAGCGCTTCGAAGAACTGATGGCGCAGCGGCCGCAGGCGATTCCGTAAGGGGTTGTGTCGTCACCGGCAACCGGCTACTGCTGTCCGGCGAGGCTCTGCGCAAGCGGGCCGGCAATGGGCAGCATAAAGCGCTGTCCCGTCCCCGCCTTGATCAGGCAGTAGATCCACAGGGCGAAAGTCAGCAGCCCCACCAAACCGACTAGCGCGATGCCCAGTCCGAAGCTGCCCCATCCGCCATAGCCGTAGCCCCAGTGTCCATATCCATGGTGACCAAAAAGAAGTCCGACGCCGAAGATCATCGCCAGGACCGCGCGAATGATGTGCAGGCCACCGAAAGTAACGATCGATTGAGCGGCATGGAAGCGCACGTAGGGACGCTTATCGATGAGGAAGAAGATGATCCCGGTGAGCCAACCCAAAACGTAGCTCAAGGCAGCGGCAGTGTTCTCCGACATGCCGGGTCGCGCCACGGGAGGCGATGGCTGCCATGACGGCGCAGGGACCGGCGCCGGGGGCTGCGGCTGCCCGCAGCTGGGACAGAACTGCGCATTGACGGGGACTTCCCTTCCGCACTTCGTGCAATGAGGCATAGCTCTCTCCTCGGTTAGCACGGAATAGTACCACCATTCCGTAACTTAGTCTCTATCGGTGGCCCGTATCCGTGAAGCTATACCACAATGTGACATATAACTTATCGTGGTATATACCCCATTGTGGTACTAGCCCATCTCCGGCGTCGCCGCCAGCAGCGTTCTGGTATACGGATGCCGGGGGGCAGTCGTGATTTGTTCCGTCGTGCCCACCTCCACCAGTTCTCCGCGCTGCATGACGGCGATGCGGTCGGCGAGGTAGCGCACGATCGGCATGGAATGCGAGATGAACAGGTACGTCAGCTGAAACTCCCGCTGCAGCTGTTTCAGCAGGTTGACGATTTGCGCTCCCACGCTCACGTCCAGAGCGGAGACGGGCTCGTCGGCAACGATGAAGCGCGGCCGCAGGATCAGGGCGCGCGCGATCCCGATGCGCTGGCGTTGGCCGCCGCTGAACTCGTGGGGATAGCGGCGCAGGGCCGAGGCGTCCAGGCCGACGGCGCGCAGGACTTCGGTGGCGCGTTCGCGGCGGGTTCGATCGCTCTGGCCGCCGTGAATCGCTATGGGCTCGCAAACGGTCTGCTCCACCGTCATGCGGGGATCGAGCGAGCCGAACGGGTCCTGAAAGACAATCTGCATGTCGCGGCGCAGACGGCGCAGCTCCGATCCGCCGGCGCGCAAGACGTCGTGGCTGTCGAAGGTCACCGCGCCGGAGTCGGGTTCGATGAGGCGCAGCAGCATCCGTCCCAGGGTGCTTTTGCCGGAGCCGGATTCGCCGACCAGGCCTAGCGTCTCGCCGGCTTCAATGGTCAGCGAGACGTCGTTGACCGCGCGGACTCCGGCAGCACTCCCAAAATCAGAAAGAAAATGTTCCACGTGGAACAGTTTCGCGAGGTGATGGGCTTCCAAAAGAGGCATGACTAGGCGCAAGGGATTACTTTCGCGCCTTTACCTCCGCCAGGACCTCTTCGGCGTGGCCTTCGGGCTTCACGGGCGAGAAGATGTGCACGATCTTCCCGTCCGGCCCGATGAGAAACGTGCTGCGGACAATGCCCATCACCTTCTTGCCGTACATGTTTTTCTCTTTCAGCACGTCAAACTTCTTAGCGACTTCTTTCTTGTCGTCGGCCAGCAAGGTATACGGCAGGTCCTCTTTTTCCTTAAACTTGAGTTGCGCCTTGGGGGTGTCGGGCGAGATGCCCAGCACCACCAACCCGGCTTTTTGCAGCTTGCTGTATGCGTCGCGGAACCCGCGCGCTTCTATGGTTCAGCCGGGCGTGTTGGCTTTGGGATAGAAGAACAGGACCACGTTCTTGCCGCGAAACTGCTCGAGCGAAACCGGGTTTCCGTTTTCGTCGGGCAGAGTGAAGTTGGGAGCTTTGCTGTTGATTTCCATGACTGCAATATCTATACCGCAATTTCGGCCGTCGGGCCATCGCAACTGTGCTCCTGCTCTGGTTGCTGGTCGTACTCAGCCCAGCACAGATTCGCGATCGCACGCAGCATTCACGATCAGCAGCCCAGCCAGACGCAAAGTCACTCCAAAGAAGACGCAAGCGCGGACCGCGTGCCATCGCGGTGCTTGAATTCCTGCCTGGCGGCGGTGCGCGGCTGGTGCCCGTCGCGTTGTGGATCGACGACCGCTTCTACGATGCCAGCCTCTATGGCGCCAATCCCGAGCCCATGGCGCTGCAACCTGAGACGGTTTACGAGGCCACCGACTACGGCGAGCCCACCGGGCTTTTCACCGTCACCACGCCCGAGCAAGTCAAGGGAAGCTGGGTCGGGACGGGCCATTGGAAGCCGGAGCTCCCATTCGACAAGAAGCTTGCGCAGCAAGCCGCCAAGCAACCCAAGCCGAAGCTCGTAGACAATCCCGCCGACGATCGTCCTGTGCTGCATCGCGCCGCGGGATCAGGCGACTCCTCGAGCTCCGGAAGTTCCAGCAGTTCGGGCTCTGCGCAAACCGCATCGTCGGGCAGTTCCAATTCGTCGGCCAGCACCACTCCAAATCCGAATGAACCTTCCGACCGCCCTACGCTAAAGAAACCTTCCTCGGAAACTTCCGCCGCGCCCTCCGATACCGCCGCATCCTCGCCGCCGGCCTCGGCCAACAGCGCGCCCGCATCGCCCGCAGCCACATCATCGCCAGACGAGAGCGATCCCAACCGTCCGCTCCTGCGACACGGCAAGCCTGGGGTAACATCAGAGGCCACGCCGGAGCCGAAACCGTTCAGCGCTGCTCAGTCGGCAACGCCAACGACCCCGCAGTCGCAACCCAAGCTGCTCACTGCCTTAAACGCTCCAGGCCGGCACTCCTATCCCGCTGTCTCCGACGCAACGCCGCGTGAGGCGCGCTCCTTGCTCTACCCCATGAATAGCGCCGAGCGTTCGGACAAGTCGGAGCAGCTCACCGCTCTGGCGATGGACGAGATCCGCAAGTTCATCGCGCAGCGCAAGACTCCGGCGCTGCTGAAAAACGCCGCCATCACCGATTACGATCTGCGCGCCTTCGACCTGGAGTTCAGCAACTCACCAACCTTCGTGCTGACCGCGACCCTGGCGGTCGGCACGGCCAAGGCGCTCGGTGGTGGCCCGTTCAGCTACTTCGTCACCGTGGTAGCGCACGAGGACATCAATGGCACGCCTATCAAGATCTTCAGCTCGGTGACCGACAGCAATCATCTCGACTCCTTCGCCCGCATGGAGATCATCGACGCCCTCGACGCCGACGCCAATGGACGCGGCGATCTGCTCTTCCGGCAACACTCTGACGTCGGCGTCAGCTATAGTCTCTATCGCGTCTATCCGTACGACATGAAAAAAGTGTTCGAGGGTGGCTCGGGATCGTGATCGCTCTTTGAGCCGATTCGCACCCCCACGAAGGTACTAAGATTGTGCAAAACCTCCCAACCCCATTATTCCGCAGAAAATACGGCATCTTTGTACCGTTTTGGGAACGCTTCCCCTATGTTGCTCATTCCATTGGGAGTTGGATGTGCAGCAATTCATGGGCAAGGTGTGTAAGTATCTGAAAGAAGGGACGCTGCGCCAGTCGCGGAGGTAATCTTCCACAAAGTTTCCCACAGAGCTGTGGAAGCCTCAGCGCGACAGAACTGAGCAACGAAAAAGGCCGCCTTTCGGCGGCCTTTTTCAAACCTCGGAAACGTTAGTGCGAGGTGGCTGGTTTGGTTCCCATTCCCGGCGCTGAAGGTGGCCTGGCTGACGCGCCAGCAGGCCTGGGAGGAGCGGCAACGCCGGACTGCGCGTTGTAGGCGTCGACAATCGTCTTAGTCAGGTCCACGCCGGCGGTTGCCCAAAGCAGTGGGCCCTGCGGCCAGGGATTCGACGAATCGAACAACAGGCCATAGCTGTTCGCCTTGGCGTACTTGTCGATCACCGGCGCCATCTTCTGCAAAATGCGCTGGGCGATCTCGTTCTGCTGCTGCTGATAGTCGTTCTGCGCGTCCTCGGCCGAGCGCTGCAGGCTCTTCTGCTTGGTCTCGATCGACTTCACCAGCGTGGCCCGCGCTTCCTCGTTCATCTTGTCGCCCTGCGTGTTGAGCTGCTTCTTCAGGTTATCGATCTCGGTGTTCTGCGCCGCCAACTCACTACGCTTCGGCTCAAATTTCTTTTGCAGGGCTTCGAAATCCCGCGCACCTTCATTGGTGCCGATGATCGCCTGCTGAATGTCGATAATGCCCACTTTGACGCCGCCGGCAGTGGCCGAGGCAGCGGCCGGAGTCGATTGGGCCAGGCCCGCGATGGCCAGAACTAGGGCGAACATGGCTGTACCTATGAACGTGCGCTTCATTGAGATGGCGTAGCTCCTTAGAATTGCTCCGGGAATTCTTCAGGTGTTTCAGAGAGGAACGCAACTGCGTCTTATCTGAACTGCCAGGTTACGGCGCTCTGCCTGGAATACAGCGCGCTGCGCTTCCCGGCCGGAAAATTCGGCGGTGCGGATTCCCCGATTATAGGGAAACGCGCTTCCCAGCGTCAAACCGGGGGAATGCCACTTTCGCAGCACGTCACCGGGGCGCGCGTGTGGCCGTGCCTTCCATAACCGTAACCCATGCTCCGCCCGGCTTCTGCACTTGCGACCTGAACGTGTAGGAGTCCGGCGACAGAAGGGTCACGACGTAGCGGCCTTTGGTGGCGGCGCCATTCATCTTTTCTTCCGCATTCCACGTCCAAGTGTTGCCTTGGGCCTTGCCGATGGCCACCTGATGTTCGCCCAAGCTGTTGTAGGCGTTGTAAGTGTAGACGTGGTCCGCGGCGTTGTATTCCATCATGCGCACCCCGTGAACGTCGCCCAGCGGGCCTTTCATTACCGAATGGATCTCCAGGAAGAAGCCGCCCGGCACCCACTCCCCGTGCTCGGTTGAGGTGAACGGAGCGCCAGGCGTGCTGGGGCTGATCCTGGTGGTGCCGCTGAGCTTCCAGTCGCCGGCAAAGTAATTCATCATTTGCACTTGCGGGCTCGGCGCCGGTGCGGATTGCGGCGGCTGCGCTGCTTGCGCCACGGCCAAAACACTCGCCAGCAAGCCCAGTAAGATTGCGGCTGAAACACTGCGCACGGAAATTTCTCCTAGAATGTCGTCGCCACTGTGAAGCGGAAGGTCTTCAGCGGCTCGGCCAGATAATACTTTGGCTGGTAAATCGAAATCGTCTGGGCGTACGTGAAATCGCCCGCAGCGCCCGGCGGGAACATGGCGCGGGTAATCGGGTTCGGTGAGCTTACGGTTTCGTTTATGCGCATTGGGTTGTAGGCCCAATAGATGCGAAAAGGCGCGTTGATCACCGGCACAATGACCTGCAACTCCAAACCGGTTGACATGCGAGTCTGGTAGTTGGTGCCGGGAACGATCTTCAGCACGGGGTTAATCGGCAGGGTGCTGCCGCCGACGCACTGGTAGCTGGAGTTCACCGCCGGACAGCCGAACACCGTGGTTTGTAGTGTGGTGACCTGGTCTCCCGCAATGCGCAACTGGTTCGGTTCGGAGACGAAGTCCCACCCGGTATCGACGAATGGGGCAATCGTAACCGGTCCGACAATCGGTATTCGGTACTCCAGGTTGGTGATGACGTTGGTGTCGCCGCCGGGAAAGATGATCTGCGATACCGGAACCGTGATGTTATAGGTTCCGTAGCGCGGGTTCGCGGGATTCAGAGGAACGGAGGTACCGTCCGGGTTCTGAAGCGCGACCGTCACCTCGGTAGGAAAGAACGAGACCGGCGAAATGGCGCGGATGTCGAAGCCGCGGATATCGGTATCGCCGCCCGCATAGAAGCGGTCAAAGGGAGGCGCAACTTGTCCTCCATACCCGGTGATCCACGAGCCCAGCACGCGGAAGCCGATCGCATTGCGGCCTTTGTTCACGGGGATGAAGCGTTTGTATTCGGTAACCGGCTTCACGTATTTCACGTTGCCGCCCAGCCCCGTTATCTCGGTGGAGAAGAAGATGCTCTGCCCTTTGTGTGGCCGCTGCGGATTATCAATCCGGTTGTAGGAAAAATTGGGGACGACCTTGCTGGTAATAATTCCGTTAAGCGCGTTCGGACCCGAGATGCCGCGGAACTCCAACGCCTCGAAATAATCCGTGGAGGCGGCGCTGTAGGTCTGCACCGACGAATCGTCGAACCCATAGGTTATGCCCACGCGCTTGAACGAGCGTTTAATCGGATAACTCAGCGAACTGGTGAATCCGGTGCTGGTTTGCGTGAAGTTCTGCAACAAAGCCTGGTAGCTTTGCGGCAGGTTTACCGTCTGGTTGAGCTGGATCTGGGTCAATGCCGCCTGGTTGTAGTTGTAGCTGTTGTGGTACACCGACCAGCCAAACTGCAGTGGCCGGTCGAACAGATACGGCTGGGTGAAAGACAGAGACTCATTACGCTGATACTGCCCCACCTGGAATGTCAGCGTCAGACTCTCGCCCTTGCCGAACAGGTTGTTGGTGGTGTAATTGAGGCCAATGAAAGCGCCGGCCAACCCGCTAAAGCCGCCGGTCAGGCCGATGCTGTTCTTGCCCTTCTCTTTTACCTTAAGCGTGATATCGACCGTTCCGTCCTGCACATTCTGTTTGATCTCGGAATCCTGCTCCGGCTTGAGCGGTTGGAAATACTGCAGCTGGTTCAAGCGCAGCAGGCTCAGCTCCCACAGGTTGCCGTTGTAAATGTTGCCTTCCTCCAGCGCCAGCTCGCGGCGAATTACCTTGTCGCGCGTGGTTGTGTTGCCCTCAAACTCAATCCGGCGAACATAAAACTGCTTGCCCTCGTCCACATCGATGCGCAGAGAGATCAGCCGCTTCTCGTCATCCGCATCGGTGTTCGGAACTGGCGTGAAGTTGATGTACCCCAGCGCGGCGTACGCCTTGCGCAGCGCCTCCAGGCCTTTACGAATCGCTTCCGTGTCGAAGATGTCGCCGTCCTTGATCTTGAACAGCGAGCGCAGCGCCTTGGTATTCGTCACCGCTTTGTTGCCGGTGAAGGTGATGTCTTTCAGGCGATAACGCTGTCCCTCTTCCACGGGTATGGTAATGTCCACCGCTTTGCCCGGCGAAGGCTTGAAGGGAAAATACCAGCGAACCCCGCTGGTGTCGTGAATCTGCGTCTTGGGATCGCCGACCAGCGCTTTGAAGTAGCCTTTGGTCTGGTAATAGTAGCGCACGCGTTCCGCGTCTTCCGACAACTTGGTGGAGTCGTAGGTGCGCGCGAACAGGTTCTCCAGGAAGATGGAGTGCGGAATGCCGATGGGCTTCAGGTTCTTCATCGCGCTCTGCAGTTCGCGGTTGTTGAGCGCCTTGTTGCCTTCGAACTTGATCTTGCCGACCTTGACCTTCGGTCCCTCCTTCACCACGAACGTCAGGGAAACCGCCGCGGGAGGAATGGGCCGCACTTCCGATGTCACCGTCGCGAACTGGTGCCCGTGCGCCGCCAGCAACTGCTTGATCACCACCTCGGCGTGTTTCACCTTGGTGGGATCGTATTGGCTTTCCTGGGTAAGGCCAACCTTTTGCTCCTTGAACTTGTCGAGCACGTCGCTTTGCGAAACCGAACTCAAGCCGACGTATTTGATCTCGCGGATGGTCGGCTTTTCCTTCACATAAACGTGAATGATCCAGCCTTTGGAGGTTTGCTCCCGCTCAATCCGCAGATCGTCAAAATATCCCGTGTTCCACAGGGAGTTGAAGTCGCGTTCCAACGACGCCTGATCGTATACGTCTCCCGGTTTGGTGAACATGCGGGCCCGGATGGTTTCCGCCGGAATGCGGCGATTGCCGTGAATGACGATTTCGGCGATCACGTCCTGCTGCGCGACGGCCGTCCCGGCCAGCAACAGGAGTGCTAGGAAGAAACTGATCGCCCTGGCGCAATCACGTGTCCCGCGAACCAACAGCCTCGCGAGTCTTCCCTGACGGTGGCAAGAAATGACAGAACCTCAGTTGCTTAAGGTTTATGAAAGCGCAATTATACGGTACGCGCGCTCCGGTCTGAAACCAAAACAGTTTCCGGATTGCGCTGCTGCAGCTAGGGCTAACCCCCGCAGCCGTTGGAAGTTGCGCGCCGAGGTTCCGGGCACGCGTCGCCATTGCGCGCAGCGGCGTGGCGATCAGCGCGCTCCACTTCCACCAGAGTGGAATAGAACGTAGCACCACCACCCAGGTCGGTGAGCCGCGCCGAAGTCAGCACGTTGATGTTAAGGCCTCGGTCCGACAACTTCGCCCAGCCCAGGCGAGCGCCTACCACTCCCGCCTGCACTGCGCCGTCCACTTGGGCCTGCAGAAAGATTTCTCCGCGATCGTTGAAGACGCGGACCCGGTCGCCGTCGGCGATGCCGCGCCGGGTCGCGTCTTCCGTGGCGATTTCGAGCTTGTCCTGATGCGATTCCATTTTCTGGATCGTCGGCAGATTGACGAATGTCGAATTGAGGAAGTTGTCGGCCTTGCGCGCCAACAGCTCAAGTGGATATCGCTTGCCGGCAGGGCTGTGCCGCGACTCCTCTGGTGGAGAGAACGCCGCCACCGGATCCATTCCATGGGCGATCAACTCTTCGTCATAGAGACGCGCTTTGCCGCTGGGCGTCGGAAAACCATTAGCGAACGGCAGCCAAGGCCTGCCATCACCATCGCGATTCAGATTCAGCCGCACATGCGGATCGCTCTCCAGCCGCTCGCGGGTGATGCCTGCGAGCTGCGGCGCTCCCGATGCCAGAGCAGCGTCGATCAGCGCGTCTACTGGCTCGCGAAAGCACTCATCCTCGAATCCCATACGCAAGGCCAGCTCGCGAAAGAATTCCACGTTCGACTTGCACTCGCCTATGGGATCAATGGCCTGATGCGAAACCTGAAGGTAGTAGTGACCATAGGCCTGCACCAAATCTTTGTGTTCGAAAAAGGTGGTTGCAGGAAGCACGATATCGGCAAAATCAGTCGTGTCGGTGAAGAACTGTTCATGCACTACGGTGAACAAGTCGTCGCGCTGCAACCCACGCCGCACCAGGTGCTGCTCCGGGCACACCGCCGCGGGATTCGAGTTGTACACCACCAGCGCCTTGATCGGAGGACCGTCCAGTTCCGTGAGCGCCTTGCCCAGCTGCACCATGTTCACCGTGCGCGCCACGCGTCCCAGCGGACTCTTCGGCATCAAGTCGCGGCGCTCCATGGCTGCGCGATCCAACTGAAAGCCGCCGCTGGTGGAGAGCTGCAATCCTCCGCCGACCTCTTTGAACGATCCGGTGATCACCGGCAACATGCAGACCGCGCGCACCGCCGCGCCGCCACTCTGTGAGCGCTGAATGCCGTAGTTCAAACGGATCGCCGCCGGCCGCGTCGTCGTATACTCGCGCGCCAGCCGCTCAATGCCTTCCTTTGCGATGCCCGTCCACTGAGCCACGCGCTCAGGTGTGTATTCCGGCAGACGTTTCCGCAACTCCTCGAAGCCTTCGGCATAGCGCGCAATGTAGTCGGCGTCGTGCCAGCCTTCGCGCACGATCACGTGCATCAAGCCCAGTGCCAGCGCTGCGTCCGTGCCGGGATTGATGGGAATGTGCCAGTCGGCAATGCGGGCGGTGCGCGTGCGGTACGGATCGATGACCACCAGCTTTGCGCCGTTACGCCGCGCTTCCTCGATGAACGGCCAGAGGTGAATGTTGTTGCCGTGAATGTTCGCGGCCCAGGCGATGATGTACTTGGAGCGGCGGAACTGCTCCGGCTCGGTGCCCATCTTGCGGCCATAGATGGAGATGATGGCGTCCTCGCCAGCCTGCGAGCAGATGCTGCGATGCAGTTGCGACGCGCCCAGCCGATGAAAGAAGCGCCGATCCATCGACCCGCCGTTCAGCACGCCGATGTTGCCGCCATAGGAGTACGGCAGAATCGCTTCCGGCCCGAACTCGCCGCTGATCTCTTTCAGCCGCGAGACAATCTCGTCGAATGCCTCGTCCCAGGTGATGCGCCGAAACGCGCCGTCGCCGTACGACCCCTTGTTTGCCACCCGCCGCATGGGATAGAGAACGCGATCGGGCGAGTACACCCGGTCCAGATACTTGGCAACTTTGCCGCACAGAAATCCGCGCGTGATGGGATGTTCCGGATCGCCCTCGAGTTTGGTCGCCCGCCCATCTTCCACGGTGATGAGCACGGCGCAACCGTCCGGACAATCGTGGGGACACGCCGCGTGGACAATTCGCGTCATAAGAATAGGACAACCGTAGGCCTGATTATCCCACGAACCGCCGGAGGTATTTCGACAGCAAAAAGACCCGGGGCGCTCCCTTCCCCGGGTCCTGTCATCGCCTGACGTAGCAATTACTTCAGCTCGTCATTTATTCTGCCAGTTTTTGTCTGGCTGCGAACGCATTTGAATATTGCAAGCGACGTGCCAGTCTCCCGTTGAGCACGTCAACTTTCACCACGCTGAGTTTCCAGTGAGATACAAGTTGCGAAATCAGCGCTGCTTCCGCGGCCGTAACTTTTGCCTGGCTCGACTATCCAAAAGGATTGCCCGCACTATCCATTCCGCACCAGACGGTCTTGGACGTAGAACCTCCGTAATGCAAAACCTTGGTTAGGTTCTCCAGCAAGCGCACCGCGCGATTCTCCAACTGTTCAAATGGGACAAGTCGCCTGTTTTACGGGACGAAGCGCACGTGGAACCGTTGACCATTGCAATTCTGCCTTGCTTTGTCTACCCCGAAAGGGAGTATGATCTAAAAACTAGTAGCCGCATTCTGAGGTTTGTGGGGGAAAGCACTATGGCTCGCAAACTACTCGCCGTGTTGGTTGTGCTTGCCGCGGTTTCTCTGCCGTGTGCGGCAAAGATGCGCACGCTTACACCTGAAGATCGCGAGCGCGTGGTTGACTACGCTCATAGTCTGGAAGAACATCCCCTCGCCAAGGACAACCTGGCCAAGCGCATGTGGCTGACCGAGTGGATCGTAAAAGCCCCCGACGTCACGGTGGACGTCTGCTGCAAGGAGCTGCAATCGCTCGACGAGGTCAACAACACCTATTCCCAGCAGTTGCGCATGCAGGCTATGTACTCGCAGGCCGCGTTTCAACTGGAGCATCCGGACGTAACCAACTCCGCCACCATTCAGGCTGCCGGACTTGCCGGCACGCTGCGCGCCTATCGCGCCATTCTGCGCTTCGATCCTTCCGCCAAATATCCCGTGCTCGACAATCTCCTCGCGCTGGAGAAACAAGGCAGGCTGCAGAAGTACGTTGAGCACCAGTCGAAGTGCATGGAAGAGTAGCAGAGAAGAGTTTGCTCCGTGTTCGGGATGTCATGCTGAGCGAGCAACGCGAGAGGTGTCATCCTGAGCGAGTCCGCCGCGGACGAGCCGAAGAGCCTGCCCTGAGCTTGCCGAAGGGACCCCTACCAAGCCTCAATCTCTAAGGCCCGATTTTATTGCCATCCCTGATCAAGGCATTCCCCGAGCTACCGATCCGCTTTTCCGGTTGTGAACCGCACAAACTTGTGGACAGGCGCGTCAGCCTGCCTGACAATTCTCCTGCCATGAAGAACGCTCTAATTGCCTGTCTCGTTTTGCTGTCCAGCTGTATCCCGGCTCTTTGCCAACAGGATTGGGTCCCAGCGACTAAAGAGGATGTCCGGCAGCTGATGGAATTGACCGGCACGCGGGGACGCGTGCAACAGATGTGGGCTGTGATGGCCCAGCAAGCCGCAACCATGGCCGCAGATGCGTACCATCGTAAGCATCCTGGCGCGACGCCCACGCAGCTTCGCAAGGTCGCCGAAGCGACCGCGCAATACATGCAGGAAAGCTACAAGGCGTTTTCGATTGATGAGCTCATGGCTGCGATTGTCCCGATTTACCAGCGTCATCTGACGCACGCAGATGTCCGGGGTATTATCGATTTCTTCAGCTCTCCCGTCGGACAGAAGTACTTGAAGCAGATGCCTGCCATGATGACCGAGTCGATGCAAGCCGTTAACCCAATCATTCAGAAGCATCTACCGGAGATGGAAGCGGCAGCCGAGAAGATGTCTGAAAAGTTGGCGAAGCCGGCGTCATCCGGCACGGGCAGTCACAGTCAGTAATGCGGAATTGGCGCTCCGCATTTGACCTTCCACGCCCAAACACGCTAAACTTCTATGGTTTGCCTGTACTACTATGTCCCGTCAGGGATGCCCCGCTGAAGAATTCCTTCCTGGCTGGGGTAAGTGCAAGCGCACAAAAGATTTGAGCCGGTTGCGCGCGGCAGTGTGCGCGGCCCGTTCTTGGGAGGCATTGCCATGTACGCGGTGATCCGCGCCGGGGGAAAGCAGTATCGCGTCGCACCCGGAGACGTAATCAAGGTCGAGAAGCTGTCGCAGACTGGCGGCGAAAACGTGCAGTTTGACGAGGTGCTGGCGGTCAGCGGCTCCGAAGGCGAACTGGGTAAGCCGTCCAAAGCCTTCGTCACCGCGCAGGTGGTTGAGCAGGGCCGCGCCGACAAGATTCTCGTCTTCCATTACAAGCGCAAGAAGCAGTACAAGAAGCTGAATGGACATCGCCAGCCGTTTACTGCCGTGAAGATTACCGGCATCAATGTGAACGGCAAGGATTTGGCTTAACCGCCAATGCTGCTCCATCAGTTCATGCAGGTGCTGGTCGCGACCGTCAAACGCTTTGAGTCGGTCCTGCTGGGCGTGCCGGATAGCATACGGCGATTCGTCTCGCGGGTTAAATCGGACGGCTCTGACTTGCAGGAAACGTAGCGCTGCGTTGAGGTGTTTTGAAGGGGCGCAGCTTTAGCTGCGCCGTTACGGATCGCCTCTATAGATTTGTCATCACGAGGCGGCTTCAGCCGCCGAGGGATATGCTTTTCGACTGTTTCGCCAGACTGCTTAGCCGGCGACAGATTTTGAGGACATCTTTATGGCACACAAAAAAGGTTTAGGTAGTTCGCGAAACGGGCGCGATTCGAATGCGCAGCGGCTGGGCGTAAAGTCGTTCGGCGGCCAACTGGTACCGGGTGGCTCCATCATCGTGCGGCAGCGTGGCACGCGTATCAAGCCGGGTCTGAACGTCGGCCGCGGCAAAGATGACACCCTGTTCGCCAAAGTCACCGGCGTGGTTGAATTCAAGGACCGCGGTTCGATGGGCAAGTTCGTGTCGGTGGTTCCACAGGAAGAAGCAGTTAGCAATTAGCATTTGGCATTTGGCATTTGGCATTTGGCATTTGGCAAACCGTTTGCCAATGTGTTCCGGCGCCGGCATCGAGTACTCTACCAATCAAGTTCAGGCCTCGTTGCGGCGAGGCCTTTGTTGTTGAGTCCCGGAGTGCTGTGCCCGAGCACTCCGAGTTTGTTACTGATCTCACCCAGCGCTGAAGAGTCTGTGTGAGAACAAGAGTTTTGGTTTGCGTGTGGAACGGATCGAGCGAAAATCGAGCCCGAAGGGCGGAATAATGATAGCCCAGCACGTAGCCGAAGGCGGAGTGCTGGGTGAAGTGGGGAATAAATCCGAGTCCCCCGGGGACGGCACGGTTCTCACACAAACTCTGAAGCGCTGGGCTATCATCTTCCGTCCCACTGCGTGGGACTTGAGCTCTGCCGCGGAGCGAGTTTCGCTGCACCCGGAAGTTGGTTTGCTGTCGAGCCTCTAGTATCGGAACTCAGGCAAAACGCCCGGGCAATCCGAGACTCGTGGCTCGAGCTAATTGCTAACTGCTAACTGCTAATTGCTGCCTTTATGTTCGTCGACGAAGCGAAAATCCGAGTCAAGGCAGGCGACGGCGGCAACGGCTGCATGGCCTTCCGGCGCGAGAAGTTCGTGCCGCGCGGCGGACCCTCGGGCGGCGATGGCGGTCGCGGCGGCGACGTCATCATGGAATCCAGTGAGCGCCACAACACGCTGGTCCACTTCCGCTTCAATCCCGAATACAAAGCCGAGCGTGGCCGTCACGGCGAGGGCTCCAACAAGACCGGCCGCGAAGGCGAAAGCATCGTGCTGAAGGTTCCCGTTGGGACCATCGTTTATGACGAGCTCACCGGCGAGGTGGTACACGACTTCTCGCATCCTGACGAGCGGGTTGTTATCGCTCGCGGCGGACGAGGCGGACGCGGCAACGCTCGCTTCGCGACCTCGGTCCACCAGGCGCCACGCGAGCATGAAGAAGGTCGCCCCGGCGAAGAGCGCGATCTGCGGCTGGAACTGAAGCTGCTGGCCGATGTCGGGCTAGTCGGCTATCCCAATGCCGGCAAGAGCACGCTGATCTCGCGCATCTCGGCCGCGCGGCCCAAGATTGCCGACTACCCCTTCACCACGTTGCAGCCCGGCCTGGGCGTAGTGGTGATGGGCGAGCCGCCGGACGATGTCAGCTTCGTCGTCGCCGATATTCCTGGACTCATCGAAGGCGCAAGCGAAGGCGCCGGCCTGGGCACGCAATTTCTCAAGCACATTGAGCGCACGCGCGTCCTGGCTCATCTGGTGGATGTTTCGGATGCCAGCGGACGGCCCGATCCCGTCGTGGATTACGAAGTTATTACCCGCGAGCTGGCCAGCTTCGGCAGTGGGCTCGACACCAAGCCGACCATCGTCGTCGCGTCCAAGATGGACATCGCCAACAAAGACAACCTCACCAAACTGAAGCGCTACTGCAAGCGCAAGAGGCTGGAATTGTTTCCGATTTCTGCCGTGACCGGCGAAGGCATCGAGGAGTTGAAGTGGGCCATGGCGAAGAAGCTGTCAGTCGCCAGCACTCAGCCGTCAGCTAAGGCGGCGGATGCCCCAACTCCAAAATGATTGATGGAGAACTTGCTTTAGCTGATGGCTGAAAGCTGACGGCTGCTCTCTTGCACAACTCCCGCCCGAAGGTCTAGGCTACGGGAAAGCATTGGGGTGCGTTGTGTTCTCCCTCGGATACGTGCTGATCATGACCGGCTTGGCATTCGGCGGCGCCGTCACCGTTGTCGGATTCGGCGGTCTGCTGGTAACTTCCTTCCACCGCAGTTTGGGATCTCCGTTGCCGCTGCCGACTTTGCACAATGCCTTCGAGCGCCGGCTGTATGTGATAGTGGGCCTCGCCGGATTCGTTCTCTGGGGCAGCGCATTCTGGTGCAGCCTGAACTTCACGCCCTAGCCTGAGCTGCCGCCGCTGGCGCGCTCACCTCACTACTAACGCAACGCTATCGCGGGCTCACGCCCACGGCTAACTCAAGTGTCGCCGCTGCGCGGCTCTTCCCGTCGATATAATCAATCTATGGCCACAACGCCGGAAGCCCCTGTCGCGGCGCTTTCCAAGTACGAGCCCGTCATCGGACTGGAAGTCCACGTCCAGCTGCTGACCAGGACGAAGATCTTCTGCGGATGCTCGACCCACTTCGGCGATCCGCCCAACACCAACGTCTGTCCCGTGTGCCTGGGACTTCCCGGACCGCTGCCCGTGCTCAACCGGCGCGCAGTCGAGTTCGCGGTGCTGGCGGCGACGGCGCTGAACTGCCGCATCAACGAGACTTCGATTTTCGCGCGCAAGAACTATTTCTATCCCGACCTGCCCAAGGGCTACCAGATTTCGCAGTACGACAAGCCGCTGGCCGAACACGGCTACATCGCGATCAAGACAGCGAACGGCCTCAAGCGCATCGGCATCACGCGCGTTCACCTGGAAGAGGACGCCGGCAAGAGCCTGCACGACGGCCTGCCCGACAGCAGCGAATGGACTTCCATCGACCTGAACCGCTCCGGCGTGCCGCTGATTGAGATCGTCAGCGAACCCGACATCGCGTCGCCCGACGAAGCTTGGGAATACCTGACGCGGCTGAAGGAGATCATCCTCTACACCGGCGTCAGCGACTGCAACATGGAAGAGGGTTCGCTGCGCTGCGATGCCAACATCAGCATCCGGCCGCGCGGCCAGCGGGAGTTCGGCACCAAGACCGAAGTGAAGAACGTCAATTCCTTTCGCTTCATCCGCCACGCGCTGGAGTATGAGATTGAGCGCCACCAGCAGGTGCTGGAGTCTGGCGGCAGGATCGAGCAGGAGACGCGCCTGTACAACGCGGCCGAAGGCAAGACGTACGGTATGCGCTCGAAAGAACAGGCACACGATTACCGATATTTTCCCGAGCCTGATCTGCTGCCGCTGGTGGTCGATGAAAAGTGGCGCGCGGAGATCGTCGCTCAACTTCCTGAATTGCCGGAGGCGCGGCGCGCCCGGCTGGTCGCGCAATATGGCATCACCGAATACGACGCGGCGACTTTGACCAGCACCCGCTCATTAGCTGACCAGTTTGAAGAAGCAGCGACGGCTGCGAAGAATCCCAAACGTGTGGCGAACCTGTTGCAGGGCGAGTTGATGGGACGCCTGAAGGCCAAGGGGCTGGAGATCGAACAGTCGCCAATTTCCATGAAGGGCGTGGCCATGTCGGCCGACCTGGTGGAGAGTGGCGCCATCAGCGGGAAAATCCTGAAAGATCTTTACGATCTCGCCTTCGAGCGCGGCGAAGATTTTCCCGCGATCTACGAAAAGGAAAAGCCCCAGCAGATTACCGATAGTGGCGCAATCGAGAAGCTGATCGATGAGGTGATCGCGGCCAGTCCCAAACAGTTGGAGCAGTATCGCGGAGGCAAGAAAACCGTGATGTCCTACTTTGTGGGACAGGTGATGAAAGCTTCGAAAGGCCAGGCCAATCCCACGCTGGTCAACGAGCTGCTGGCGAAAAAGCTCGAAGAGAGCAGTTGACGACAGCTTGAATAAGTCCCTGCGTCGGCAAGAATGAAAGTTTTGTATCAGGGCACGACTTTAGTTGTGCCGCCCGCTTGCCAAGAAACTGAGGGGCATTAGCCGCTGCTAGCAGGGCTAATGCCCCGTTTTCACAGGGCTCATTTTCGGCGCGACTAAAAGAGGCCGCTGAAAAAACTCGGAAACCGGACATCGTGCCGCCGGCTGAAGCCGGCTCAGGAAGAAAAAATAAACGGCTTACCGGCACGACTGAAGTCGTGCCCTGATACAAAGCATCCCCAAAGCGACTTTTTCAGCGGCCTGTAAAGTCGTACCCTGACGCAATACCCAACTCCTTGCGCTACTGCTGGGGCGCTTCGGCGGGTGCGGAGACATGTTCGTGGGTGATGACCCAGCGGCCGTTCTGCTGCTCCAGCACTGCAGTCCAACGCAACAGCAGGCTCTCCTTTTGACCCTGCGGCGACATCCCCGCCATCGTCAAAGTCCCCGCCACCCAGGTGATTTTTCCCTCGGGATGAATCTGCACGTCGTCGTTCACGGTGTAAGTGACCTTGGGAGCGTCTTTGAGCGAGGGAGCTACGCCCGCCTTGTACTCGTCCCAACTGTTGTACTTCAGCGGCGCAACATCGAAGAACAAGTGGCCGGGACCCTGGGCGTAGAACTGGCCCTGCTTGTCGAGATCGGCAGAGGCCCAGCCATCCCAGATGCTCTGCAAATAAGCTTTGTCGACCGCCGCTACTGGCTTCGAAGCAGCCGTGGATGGTGGCACCGCGGCCTTTTGTCCGATGCCAGGCAGGGCAAGAGCAAGCAGGAAGACCGCAATAATTCCCCGGCGCATAAACTTCTCCCGGATTCCGTTGCCGAAAGCGGATTCTCGCAGACCGCTCGCAAACATGCAATGCGATTCGCTGGTTGCCCGAGCTGTGAACTTCGCGATTTGTTACCCTGTAGCTTCCATGCTACAGCGGCTTATTGGCTTCATCGGAAGTTTTCTGCTGCTCGCAGCGCTTGCCGGGTGCGGAACGACCGGCGCGCCTTCGTTGCCGTCGTTGAACCTGCCGCTTCCGGTAACCGATCTCACCGCGTCGCGGCGTGGAAACAAAGTCGAACTGGACTGGACGCTGCCGCGCAAGAACACAGACCGCACCATCATCAAACACAATCCCACCAGCCGTATCTGCCGCCAGGAGGGAACTACGCTGATGGCTCACTGCGCAGTGGTGGCCGAGGTGACACCGCCCACGCCGAAGCCGGCATCCAAGCAAAAAAACGAAGCGGCGCCCGGAGCGGTGCGGATTCATTACGAGGACACTCTGCCGCCGCAATTGGGGCAGGACAACCCGGCGGGATTCGTGATGTATGGCGTGGAAGAGGTCAATGCGCATGGGCGCAGCGCCGGAATATCGAATCAGGTGCCGATTCCCGTTGTTCCAACGATCGCCGCGCCCGACCAGGTAACGGCTGAGGTGAGTGCCGACGGCGTGCGGATCGGATGGTCCGGGTCCGCGCCGCCGGCGCCACCGGCCGGAGTCACCTATCGCTATCGCATTATGCGCCGGCCTATAGGCGCTCCGGCTTATGTTGCGCTGGATGATATTGAGCCGGCTGCCAGAGGTTCGTATCTGGACAAAACCTTTGCCTGGGAGCAAAGGTACGAGTATCGCATTACGCCATTAAGTCAGGTCAATGCGAATGGCGTGAATGCCGCGGTTGAAGGCGACGATTCCCCGTCAGCCGAGGTCTTCACCCGCGACATCTATCCGCCGGCGCAACCGGCCGGAGTACAGGCGGTCTTCTCCAGCGTCGGACAAAAGCCGTTCATCGACCTGACCTGGGCGCCGAACATGGAGAGCGACCTCGCGGGTTATAACGTCTTCCGATGGTTGCAGGGCGGGCAGCCTCAGAAACTGAATACGCAGTTGGTGCAGGTTCCGTCCTACCGTGACGAAAATGTAGAAGCAGGTAAAACTTATTTTTATGCCGTTTCGGCGGTGGACCTGCGCGGCAACGAGAGTCCGCGTTCCGCCGAGGCGCATGAGACGGTTTCGAACAAGTAGGGTTGACGTAGTGGTCGTTTTCGGACGGAAGTTGGGAAAGGTATGTATCAGGGCGCGGCTGAGGCCGCTGAAAAACTCGAAAAGCAGATCCCTCGTCGGCCTAAAGGCCTCCTCGGGATGACAAATTAAAGGACGTGCAACGGCGCAGCTAAAGCTGCGCCCCTTCAAAACGCGGCAACCCCGACTTTTTCAGCGGCCTGTGAAAGTCGTGCCCTGATACAAAGCCAGATCACCTTGCCAGGTGAGTTGTTAACGAATCAGGACGGAGCTTGACATGCAATATTGCAGATTTCTTTATGACAATGCGACGCGCTATGGACTGATTGAGGACGTTGGCGGGAAGCAAATGATTACCCGAACGCTGACCCATGCTCCGCAATCGTTTTCCGAATTCGACCGGGCGGAAAAAAGCGAGTTGCAGTTGAGCGCCGTTCGCCTGCTGGCGCCCGCGGAGCCGGGGAAGATCGTTTGCATCGGCCGCAACTATCGCGAGCACGCCAAGGAACTGGATCATCCCATCCCGACCGAGCCGCTGATTTTCGTGAAGCCTCCGTCGTCGTTGATCGGGCCTGAGGATGAGATTCGCCGGCCCTCAGAACTCTCGCAGCGCGTGGATTATGAAGGCGAATTGGCCGTGGTGATCGGCAAGCGCTGTTACTGCTTGCGCGAGGGCGACGATGTTAAGTCCTACATTGTGGGATATACCTGCCTGAATGACGTTACCGCCCGCGATCTGCAAAACAAGGATGGGCAGTGGACGCGCGCCAAGGGTTTCGACACCTTCTGTCCTGTGGGCCCGGTAGTGGCCGAGGGCTTGGATCCGTGGAAAGGCGTTCGCGTCCAGAGCCGGGTCAATGGCGAGCTTCGGCAGAATGGAACGACCGCCGACTTTCTCTTCCCGCTCGATGTGCTGGTCCGCTTTATCAGCCAGGTGATGACGCTGGAGCCCGGAGATGTCATCGCTACCGGAACGCCTGCGGGAGTGGGTTCTCTGAAGGCCGGAGATGTGGTGGAGATAACGGTGGAAGGTGTGGGCACGCTGCGCAATCCGGTGGTCGATCGGGAATGATGCGAACGCGACTCGAATCGAAAAGCCGAGCGCCAGATTTGCCCGTCACATGGTTTTAGGGCAGCCGGTAAGTCTGTGCCGCCCCTGAAGGGGCTCAGGTTGGATTTGTACGCCCACCCAGCACTGAAGCGCTGGGCTATCATCTTTCGTCCCGCTTCGCGGACTGGGGCATAAGCCTCAGCAGTCACGCAATCATTCGACACTCTGTTGGAAACGTCGAAGAGCAGATCGAAATGTAACTTCTCCCGCCGCCGGTGAGGGCGCGCCATGACACGAGCTGGCCCCAGTTTCAAAGTGATTACGCCACCGCCGAATTTTTCTTGTTCCCTTCCGCATCTGATCCCGCTATCTTCTTATCAAACTTCACAGCGGATTTCCATGAACTCATTTCGGCTCTATCCCATTCTCGCTTTCGGTGCCACGGCGGCCATCATCGGCTACGCCTTGTTGTCGCGCAAGAACAAGAAGCCGGCGGACGACCTGGAGCTGGAGCGCCGGACCGCTCTGGCCCGCGGCGGCCGCATCATCGATGGCAACGTCATTGACGTTCTCGAGCTGGAGGAGGATGTCAGTGGGCAGCAGATGATCCTGCTGGTCTACACCTACGACGTGGCGGGCGTCACCTACGAAGCATCGCAGGATGTGACCCATTTGCGGCAGTTCATCGATCTTTACTCCTGCCGGCTAGGCCTGCCGGCCTCGGTCAAATACGACCCACACAACCCGGGCGACTCCATCGTCATTTCCGAGACTTGGTCTGGTTTGCGGAAGCCGACCATTGTTTTACCCCAGCGGACAGAAACAAAGTCCGTTAACCTTAACGTACCTTTTCAGCCCTCAGTCGTCTCATCCTTGACAAATTCGTAACAATTGCCCGGCAATGGCATTGTTACAATGAAATGTATGCATAATCTGCCCCTTCCGCTCGCTGCATTTCTGGCGGGAATATTATCTTTCCTTTCTCCATGCGTACTTCCGCTGGTACCAGGCTATGTGTCGCTGATTTCGGGAGCCACGGTCGAGGACCTGCAAGCATCGGAGCGCCGGATGTTGAGCACGGTGATGCTGCATTCCGTGACGTTCGTCCTGGGATTCAGCGTGGTATTCATCGCGCTGGGGGCAGCGGCCACCGGCGTGGGGCAACTGGTCACTCAGTATCACTCGCTGCTGTCCAAGGTCGCCGGCATTATTGTGATTGTGTTTGGTCTGCACCTGACCGGCATTCTGAAAATCAAAGCGCTTTATGCCGACAAGCGAATGCACGACGTCAAGGGCGGCTCCAGTGCGGTGGGTTCTTTCGCCGTAGGTTTTGCCTTCGCCTTCGGATGGACGCCGTGCATCGGTCCAATCCTGGCGACAATCCTGGTCCTGGCTGGCGCCCAACAGACTGTGCTGAAAGGCATTATTTTGTTGGCGGTATATTCCCTGGGCCTGGCGGTGCCGTTTTTGCTGACTTCATTGGGAGTCGACAGATTCCTGGCGTTCTACAGCCGTTTCCGCAGGCATCTGCACACGGTGGAGGTCTGCAGCGGTATACTGCTAATCGCCATTGGAGTCTTGATCTTCTTAAACAACTTGCGATTGCTCTCCGGCTACTTGTCCTTCCTCAACCGGTTCGCATTGTAGGGGTGTGGTAGTGAAACGAAATGCATTAGTCTTTGTTGCCCTGTTTGTGGCCATCCTGGCGATGCTGGCCAGCGGGAAATACCTGGATCGCACTCGCAAGCACGGTGCTATTACATTGGTGGGCAATGTACAAGGCATGCCCGCGCCCGATTTCACTCTGCAGGCGTTGGATGGGAGCCAGGTTAAGCTGTCGGATTTTCGCGGCAAAGCTGTGCTGCTGAACTTCTGGGCGACGTGGTGTCCGCCCTGCAAGGTTGAAATGCCCTGGTTTGAGGACCTGCAAAAGCAGTATGGCAAGGATGGTTTGGTGGTCCTGGGCGTGGCGATGGACGATTCCGAACCTGCCTCCATCGCAAAGTTCGCCAGCGATTTGGGAGTGAACTACCAGGTGCTGCTGGGAACCGACAAGGTCTCCGACGACTACGGCGACGTGCAGTATCTACCAACTACTTTCTATATCGGCCGCGACGGAGCCATCGTGGACAAGATGACCGGTCTGCTTGATCGCAAGGACATCGAGCAGGCAGTTAAGAAGACCTTGAACACCGGGGACAGATCCAGCAGCATCCCGCAAAACCAGGCCAAAGCCGAAGTGAAAGCGGTAGCGGTGAAAGAGGTTGCCTCCAGGGACGCCGCACGATGAAGCGAACGACTGCTCTTCTTGCGGCAGCGCTTCTGCTGGCCGGCTGGGCGCTGGCGCAGGGTTTTGGCGATAAGCCGCCCGTGATCCTGGCTCCCATCGGTAACGTGCAGGTGCGGGCCGGCGCCAGCAAGGAAGTCAGCCTGGACTTCAGAATCGGCTCCGAGTTCCACATCAATTCCCACACCCCCAAGTCTCCCTTGCTGATACCTACAGCGCTGAAGCTGACTGCGCCGGAGCAGGTGACCGTCGCCGATGTCAAGTATCCTGCCGGGCAGGACATGACCTTCGCTTTCTCACCCGACGAGAAGCTGAGCGTTTATAGCGGCGACTTTAGTATTAGTACGGTGCTGAAGACGCCGGCCAACGCCTCGACGGGAACCTATCTGGTGAAGGGCGAGCTGCGCTTTCAGGCTTGCGATCACAGCGCCTGCTATCCTCCGCGGAGCATTCCGGTGCAGTTCCAGGTCACGGTGGTGAAGTAGACCGCGCTCGGTCATTTTCGCCGCGGCGCTGAGAGCATCCCAAGTATCTCCTGCAGCCCTTGCCGGACTTTCTTCAGCTTGTCGGCGGGATTCTGTTTGGGAAAAGGCAGACCTGACTGCTGACGCGCCGTCTTGGATTCATCCTTCAACTGCTGGCGCGCGCCGGCGATGGTATAGCCCTCTTCGTAAAGCAGCTTCTTGATTCGGAGCACGTTTTCCACGTCACGCTGGCGATACATTCGCTGACCGGTGCTGCTCTTCACCGGCTTGAGCTGCGGAAACTCGGTCTCCCAGAAGCGCAGCACGTAAGCCTGCAGCCGGCAAAGACGCGAGACCTCGCCGATACGAAAGTAAAGCTTGTCCGGAATCACCGGATCGGAGCCCGAGCTTTTCTTGCGGCGTGTTTTCTTCTCAGCCATTCAAACTTAGTTGCGAGTTTCGGGTTTCAAGTTTCGAGCAAAACTCCACTCAGTTTACGCGTCTGAAACCTTGTAGCACGAAGCGGCGGGCAGAACAACCGATTCCCGATATCTCGGGCTCACCAAGTAACCAGGAACAACTATCCCCAAGAAACCTGTTGCAAAAATGGCAAGAGATGCTACTATACCCGTGCGAACAGTCGCACGCGCGGAGATAAGCTGCCAAAGCACCTCAGGCGTCATTCGCTCTGCTGACGCACCGGCCAACAGGAAGTGAACAAATAACCTGTAAGAGGAAACGGTCTGCTCCCAGGCCGCTTGGGGAGGAATGTATGCGTACGCTGCTTCGTCTGTCGTCCGTTCTTGCACTCGCAATGATTTCGCTGTCGGCCTTCGCGCAGGTAACGACCGCGACGCTGCCGGTCGGGAACTCCCCCGTTGCGGTCGCGGTTAACACTGCGACGAATCAGATTTATACGATCAATGGTCAATGCTACTCATACCCATGTTCTACCAAGGGGACGGTGACGGTAACTGACGGCGTCACTCATAACATCGTAGGCACCGTCAACATAGGATACAGCCCGGGAGACATCACTGTGAATCCTATGACCAATACGATCTATGTGGCCAATCTGTGCGGTAACGATTCCACGTGTCAGAGTCCGGGCACCGTGACGGTCATCAACGGCACCACGCTCCAGCCCACAACCGTGACCGTCGGCTATGCGCCGGGCAACGCCATCCACGGTATTGCAATCAATCAGACAACCAACACAATTTACGTGGCGAATTATTGCTCGGGCGGAGGCTGGCCTAATTGCACAACCTGCGACGCCACGGTCACCGTAATCAATGGGAGCACGCTGGGCACGCAAAGCGTCCCGTCTGGTTGCGGTACGGCTGACGTCGGCGTAGACGCTGTAACCAACATGATTTATGCCGTTAACAATACCAATAGCAGCGGTACCAATGGAACCCTGACAGTGATCAATGGGACTACCCTCGGCACCCAGAGCGTACCTACAGGATTTTCCAGCTATGACGTTGGGGTTGATTCGGTAACCAATGCGATCTATGTGACCAATGTCTGTGGTAACGATCCAACGTGTCAAAGCGGCGGAACGCTGACGGTGGTTAATGGTGGGACGCTGAACACGCAAAGCGTCTCCGCAGGGACTTACCCTGTGTGGGTGACGGTTAACCCAGGTACGAACAACATCTACGTAGCCAATCAATGTGGCACCTGCACTAGCAACGCCACCGTGATCAATGGGACAACGCTTTCTACTACCGCACTACCGGTTTGTGGCGAGGAAATATCTGGCGACGTGGAAGTGAACGCCGTAACCAACAAGATCTACATACCATGCGAAAATTTCAACACTGGGCAGACGCCGGGCCAAACCGTCACCGTGATTGATGGCGCAACGAACACTACCCTCCCGATTGCTGTCGGCGACCAGCCGAATAATGTTGCTATCAATTCAGTGACCAATACGATGTACACGCCTAACCTTCTCGACAACACCATCTCGGTGATCGGCGGGGACACGAAACTGCAACTGGTCAATGTCACTCCCTGTCGTTTGGTGGATACCCGCTCAAGCGGTGGTCCCATTCAGGGTGGCACGTCGCGCAGTTTCGTCGTTCCCCAGCTTGGTGGCTGCGGCATTCCCACCACGGCGGCGGCCTATTCCTTGAATGTCACAGTTGTGCCGCCCCTTGGCGGCACGGTGGGTTACCTGACCATCTGGCCCACGCCGGAGATACAGCCCGTAGTTTCCACGCTGAACTCGCCAGATGGCCGGATTAAGGCCAACGCGGCCATCGTGCCGGCAGGCGTCAGCGGCGCGGTCAGCGTGTATGTCAGCAATACCACCAACGTCTTGCTTGACATCGATGCTTACTTCGCACCGGCTACCTCCAGTACCTATCAGTTCTATCCGCTGACTCCTTGCCGCATCGTGGATACACGCGGCGGCAACGATGGAGGAATGCTGCAGGCGGGAGTGGAACGTGATTACGCGATTCCTCCCAATTGCGGTGTTCCCAGCAGCGCGACGGCCTATTCGTTCAATGTCACCGTCCTGCCGTCCGCCGGAGGTCTCGATTTCCTGAGCGTGTGGCCGGAGGGTCAGACGCAACCTGTGGTCTCTACCCTTAACGACAACACCGGTACGACCGTGGCGAATGCTGCCATCGTACCGGCGGGCAGCGAGAACGCAACCGCCTTCTACGCCCACAGCAACAGCACCAACCTGTTACTTGACGTCAACGGCTACTTCGCGCCGGCGGGAACGGGTGGCTTGTCAATGTATCCAGCACCGCCTTGCCGCGTGTTGGACACGCGCAGTAGCGGCGGCCAATTCATGGACGAGAAAACGGTGAATGTAGTGGGCAGCGCCTGCGCGCCCGCCAGCACCGCCGCAGCCTACATCTTCAACGCTACGGTTGTACCGCCGGGCTCGATGCCTTTCCTCTCGTTATGGCCTGATGGCGAGCTGCAGCCCGTAGTCTCGACCCTGAACGCCTACGATGGCTTCATCACCTCCAACATGGCGATCGTGCCGACAAACAACGGCTCGATCGACGCCTGGGCCCAAGCACTGACGCAACTGCATCCTCGACATCTCCGGCTTCTTCGCGCCGTAGCGCGCTATATCTCAAAGCCTGATGCCTGACGGCGCTGTTGCCGCGCCCCGACAGGAAAAGCGGAATCTCAGGCAACAACCATCGTTGACAGCTACCCCAAGTAGCGCCACAATCACCAACCGTGACGGTTCACCTCAATTTCTCTGCGCGGCGGGAACGACGCTTCTCCTGGCCAAAGCTGGGCGGTATGGTAACGGTCTACGGTAGCGGCGGCAACCCGATCTGCGCCACCAGCTTCTGGAAGGAGGGATCGTCGTGGAGAGAAACCAGAGCTTCGTCCGCACGTAACGACAAGAGAAAGGAATCGTGCTTCTGGTAAGACTCCTGAAGATACCGGAGCGCCTCGTCGTTTTGTCCTAAACGAGCAGACTGTCCGGGCGACAAAATAGGGTGACAGCTGTCCTTCGGCATAGAACCTCTTCTGTACCTGGAGAATGTTTTCCAACATCTCCCGATCACCGCCCGCCTTGAAGCCTTGCTCGGCCGAGCGCACGATGGCCACTTCCTGTTTATCCTGTGACAACCTGGCCGCCTCCGCCGCCTCCGCCAGATAGTTCGGATAGTCACGCTTACTCAGATAGATGTAGGAAAGATATTTGTGAGTGGAGAAGAAGGCCGGCTGACTAGCTTCTATCTGTTTCAGGAGAGCGGCGGCTTCATCCGGCCGGTCCATGTGGAAGAGAACCAGCGCTCTGTCGGCCAGGATCGCCGTTGAGGAAGGATCGAGCTCCTGGGCACGCTCGATTTCTTTCATGGCTTCGGGAAGGCGTCCAAGAACCATCAAGTAGGTGGCGTACCAGTGGTGGGCTGCGACATAGCTGGGATTGAGTTCGATGGCTCGACGGAACTCGCGCTCCGCTCCCGCAATGTCCCAATTCCAATAGAACATGACGAAGGCGAGAGAAGCGTGAGCTTCAGCGGAAGAGTCGTCGAGTTCCACCGCTTTCTTCGCTGCCGCCAGGGCGCGAGGGAAGGCCTCCTCGGACGGCATGGCGGCAAACTCGCGGAGAAGGTTGTAGCAATCTGCCATTCCAACATAAGGCTGAGCGTAGTTAGGATCGCGGACGATCGCCTGAGTAAAAAAGTCGAGGGCCTTGGTGAGGTCCGCCGGAGTTCTCCGGTTCCAGAAGTAGCGTCCCTTTAAGTAGAGCGCCTGAGCCGCGGGATCGGGCACTGGAGTTGGCAGCGCCTTCGCAGGCAATCCGTCTAAAGGCAACTTTTCGTTCGCGGCGGCCAATACATCATGACGACGATGAGCGACGACAAGGGACAGCCCCGTCCCTACCGCCGCCAGCAGCAGCGCCCCAGCAAGGATTGCCGGCCATAGTTTTCGAGAACTGCCGAATGAGACGGCAGCGGAAGAATCAAGGCCTGGATCAGGCGAGTCCGAATTGTCCGGCTTCTCCGTCTCCGCGGAGGAATCCAGGGAATGCATCCAGCGGGAAAGCTCGCCGGTAAATGCGAAGACCCTTGCTCGCGAGCCTCCCGGCAAACGGTGGACTGGCAGGGACCGTTCCTTCTCCCACCGTTTGACCGTACGTTCATCCCGGTCGAAGAAAGCGGCAATCTCTTTCCACGAGTCAAGCCGCCTATTCGGAGTTTTCACTTCCTGGACGCTTGGCATGGAGCGCAATGTCCTCTGATGTCCCTTGTTGTCACTTGCCCAAACGGATTGGAGGTGGTCAAGTATAAGCCACATCGCAACTGCTCCGCTACAAAGTTGTGCTCTTAGTTCTTGGGGCGAACGAAAGAGAAACCACTTCCGTGTTGACCGTCCTGGGGCTTATCAGTGGGGATTGGTGCGCATGAAAGTGACCAAGTTAGGTAGAACCCTTGGCCGAGCTAGACGCGATTCTCCACGCTATCTCCCAAGACTAACGCTCGACCACCAGTAAGAATTTGGCCAGGAGTCCAAAAACATGCGACATCTCTATTGGTTTGTGCTTGTAGCCATCGTGGCTGTAACGGTTCTACCGACGGACGCTCAAGTAGTCACAGCGACGATTGGCACGCAGGTGAACCCAGCCAGTGCAGCAGTTGATTCCACCAGAAACCTGATTTACGTCGCCAACAATTGCGGAAGCGATAACACTTGCTCGCAAGGTGGGGGCAGCGTGACGATCATCAACGGCGCAACCCTGGCTACGCAGAATGTCACGGTGGACGCCTACCCGTACCCCATAAAAGTTGATACTGGTCTCAACCAAATCTATACGGGCACGTGCGGAACCGACCCCAATTGCGCGAGCCCTGGAACGGTCACGGTCATCAACGGCGCGACCAAGGCCACGACCAACATCGCCACCGGATATTACACCGACTGGGTGACGGTGAACCCGGTGACGCACAACGTCTATGCGGTCAACGAGTGCAATGACCCCAACTGCTTCAGCGACGGGACCGTAACCGTCTTCAGCGGAAGCAACCTCACCGCGCCCCCCCAAACCATTAATGCCCAAGGCGGATCCTGGAGTGCGGTTGTTAACAGCACGACCAACACGATCTACGCCATAAACCGCTGCGGGAATTATTTTCTTTGCAACGGCGAATTCCCCGGAAGCGTGACGGTGATCAACGGCAATAACAATGCGGTCGTCGCCACGATATTCGTTGGTTTCTACCCGCAGTTTGCGGCGGTGGACGAAGTCCACAACCTGGTTTATGTGGTCAACAACGGAGGCGCCACCGGAAGTGGGACTCCGGGGACCGTCAGTGTGATCAACGGCGCTACCAATAGCGTTGAAGCGACGATCAACGTCGGGGACTTCCCCTCACCAGTGGTCTTTAATCCGAATACCAACCTGGTCTATGTGGGCGACCAATGTAGCGAAGCCACCTGTACAGCGCCGCCCGAGGTGAGCGTGATCAGCGGTAGCACGCTGGCTGTGACAGCGACGGTCCCGATTTGCAGGGCAGACGATTATCCCGCTACAGACATCCAAGTCGACGTTACTACCAACAAGATTTACTTCCCCTGTGTGACGCGCGTCACTGCGCCGTCACAGCCAAGCGGGCTCACTGTCACGGTGCTGGACGGCGCCACCAACACCACTACTCCAATCGCGGTCGGCGACTTTCCCAGCGCTGCGGCGGTGAACTCCGTCACCAATCAAATCTATGTTCCGAATCAAGAGGATTATCAGACTACCAATGGAACCGTCTCCGTCATTGGCGGCGCTACCAAGCTGCAATTGGTTAATGTGACTCCTTGCCGTTTGGTCGATACCCGCTCAAGCGGTGGTCCGATTCAAGGAGGTACGTCGCGCAACTTCATCGTTCCCCAGCTTGGTGGTTGCAACATTCCCACGACGGCGGTGGCATACTCCTTAAATGTCACGGCTGTACCCAACGGTACGCTGGGATATTTGACCATCTGGCCCACCCCGGAAAACCAGCCGACGGTTTCCACGCTGAACTCGACCGACGGCCGGGTCAAGGCCAACGCGGCCATCGTACCGGCGGGCGTGGGCGGTGCGGTCAGCGTGTACGCCAGCAACACTACCAACGTCCTGCTTGACATCGATGCCTACTTCGCGCCCGCTGCCTCTGGAAACTATCAGTTCTTTCCGCTGACGCCTTGCCGCATCGTGGACACCCGTAGCGGCGGCGGAGGGATACTGCACGCGGGCGTGGAACGGGACTACCCGATTCCGGGCACTTGCAACGTTCCCAGCAGTGCGACGGCTTATTCGTTCAATGTCACCGTCCTCCCGTCCGCCGGCGGGCTCGACTATCTGACCGTGTGGCCCAAGGGTGAGCCGCAACCTGTGGTCTCTACGCTTAACGACAACACCGGAACGATCGTAGCCAACGCTGCCATCGTGCCGGCGGGCAGCGAGGCCGCTACCGCCTTCTACGCCCACAGCAACAGCACGAATCTGTTACTTGATGTCAATGGCTACTTCGCGCCGGCGGGAACGGGTGGGCTGTCCATGTATCCACAGGCGCCTTGCCGCGTGCTGGACACGCGCCAGAGCGGCGGTCAGTTCACCGGCGAGAAAACCGTGAATGTGGTGGGCAGCGCCTGCTCGCCAGCCAGTAACGCGGCAGCCTACATCTTCAATGCCACGGTGGTGCCGCCGGGCCCTATGCTTTACTTGAGCTTGTGGCCTAACGGCGAGATGCAGCCGACAGTCTCGACCCTGAACGCCGAGGACGGATTCATCACGTCGAACATGGCGATCGTGCCGTCCACCAACGGCTCTATCGATGCTTACGCCGCTGCTCTGACGCAGTTGATCCTGGACATCTCTGGCTACTTCGCGCCATAGCATGCCGTGTCTCATCAGCACCATCTCACCCTGCTCGCGACGAAAGGCGAACAGGGTGGGATGATGTTTTAAGGCTGCGAGAAAGTACGCCCTGCTGTGCAATCCAAGAAGTACAGACAGGTGATGGATCGGGTGTATCCTCTATGACGATCGGTCAGCAGAGGAAGCAATCTTGGCCACCGCGAAGAAGAGCACCATCCCGAGCGAAACGCTTGAGTTCTACAACCGGCTCATCGCCACCAATCCCAGGATCGAACGCAAAGGCGCCACCCATCCCTACACCTCTCTCAACGGTCACATGTTCACCCTGTTGAATCCGCCCGGGCACCTGGCGATCCGATTGTCCGAAGCGGAGCGTGAAAAGTTTATGAAGAAGTACAAGACCACGCTCTTCGAGGCTTACGGAGCCGTCATGCAGGAGTTCGTGGCTGTACCCGATAGTCTTCTGCCTAAGACAAAGGAACTCGCCAGGTATCTTGATCTCAGCTATGAATACGTCAAGACGCTGAAGCCGAAGCCGACGAAGAAAGCCTGATGCCTGATTGCGCTGTTGCCCACGCGCCGACAGGAAAAGCCTAATCTCAGGGAACCCCTGCTCGCTGCTTTGCGTTTAACTGTGTTGTAATCTTCATTGCTTTCCAGGGCAACCGGCGAGCGCCGCGTTGCGCTTAACGGGTCGAAAAGGAGCTGTCTGAGTGAATCGTCTTCGTCTGTGCATTTTTCTGCTTGCCCTCTCGCCTGCCATCGCATTTTCCCAAACCACACCGCCAAACGAGTCCGGCAAATTTCGGCTGCACAAATTCGAGCAGCCCATCGGCGAGGAGAGCTACAGCATCACAGCTGACGCCAGTACGCTGACGCTGAAGACTGACTTCAAGTTCACTGACCGCGGCACGGCAGTCCCGCTGACGGCGACGCTGCGCACTTCTTACAGCTACGTGCCGCAGAGCTTCATGATCAAGGGCCAGACCTCGCGCAGCTCGACCATCGACACCGAGGTGACAGTTAGTAACGGACAGGCGACAATCCGCCAAGTCAAGGACACGCGCACAGCCGCGGCGCCGCAGACCTTCTTCACCATCTCCGGTTACGCTCCGGTTGCGGTGCAGATGGAGATGATGCGCTACTGGCGGACGCATGGCTCGCCTGCGCAGATGGCTACGCTGCCCATCGGTGCGGTGAGAATCCAGGACCGCGGCTCGGAGAAGATGCAGATCAAAGGCCGCGACGTTCAGGTGGAGCGCTATACCGTGCAGGGGCTGATCTGGGGCATGGAGACGCTGTGGATGGACAGCGCCAACAATCTTGCCGCGCTGGTTTCCACCGACGCCGAGTTCGACCACTTCGAGGCGGTGCGCGATGACTACGAACCTGCTCTTGCTGCCTTTGTCGCCAGCGCCGCGCACGATGAGATGGCAGCGCTCAGCGAGATGAGCCAGAAGCTTCCTGGACGGCGCACCGGGACATTCGCTTTCACTGGCGCAACCTTGATTGACGGTACGGGCAAAGCGCCGATTCCAAATGCCACCGTCGTTACCAGCGACGGGAAGATCGTCGCTGTCGGCCCCGGCAACGACGTGAAGATCCCAGCCGGTGCGCAGCGCATCGACGTCACCGGCAAGTACATTATTCCCGGCTTGTGGGACATGCACGCGCACTACGAGCAGGTGGAGTGGGGGCCGATTTATCTCGCCGCCGGCGTCACCACGGTGCGCGATGTGGGCAATGAGTACGACTTCATCACCCAGGTGCGCAATGCCGTGAACAGCGGCAAAGCGCTGGGCCCGCACATGCTGCTGGCCGGCATCGTCGACGGCGATAGCCCGATGGCCATTGGCATCACTCGCGTTAACTCGCCCGCCGATGCTCAGATGTGGGTCACGCGCTATCACGACTCCGGCTTCCAGCAAATCAAGATCTACAGCTCCGTGAAGTCCGACAACGTGAAGGCCATTTGCGCCGACGCGCACAAAGTCGGCATGACCGTCACCGGCCACATCCCTAACGGCATGAACGCGTATGAGGGCGTCGACGACGGCATGGACATGATCAACCACATCCATTACATTGCCGATCTGCTGCTGCCGAAGGATTTCGACCCGAAGAAGGTCAAGGGCCTGGAACGGCTTAAGGTGATGGCCTCCATTGACATCAATTCCGAAGCGGGCAAGCAGGCGGTTGCGTTCTTCGCGCAGCACCAGACCGTGATCGATCCGACGATGGCCCTGTTCGATCTGAGTTTGCGCTCGGCCAGCGAGCCGGCAACGAACGTCGAGCCCGGCATCGCGCGCGTCGCGCCCGAGCTGCGCGAGCAACTGGTCAGCGGCGGACTGCCTCCCCAGGCAGCTGCTTACGGCGAAAAGATCAGAGAGAACTACCTGGCGATCATCGGTGCGCTGCATCGCGCCGGCGTGCCCATCGTCGCCGGAACGGATCAGACCGTGCCGGGATTCTCTGTGTACCGCGAGATCGAGCTATACGTGCAGGCCGGCTTCACGCCCATGGAAGCGCTGCAGGCGGCGACCATTGTCCCGGCGCGCGCCATGACGGTGGAGCACGACAGCGGCAGCGTGGAAGTGGGCAAGCGCGCCGATCTTGATGTGCTCGACGCCAACCCGTTGGAGAACATTCACAACATTCGCAGCGTAAGCTCTGTGCTGGCTGATGGGGTGTTGTACGATCCGGCTCCGTTGTGGGAGAGCGTCGGCTTCAAACCGGGACGATAGGACGCGCTATTCGGAAAGCAGCTCGGGGCGCTCTCACCGGCGGCGGATGCCTTCCCGAAGAGCGGCGACTAGTCCCTTTTTCTTGATTTCTGACACGGGTACGTCGAGCCTCTTTCCCCTGGCAGCTTGCAACAACCCCTGCTCAAGCTCTGCAAACCGGCGCTCTTTGTCACGCCGTATCAGCTCCCGGACGTATTCGCTGGGAGTACTCCAATCTCCGGATGCTACTTGTCCCTCCACATACGCTTTCAGCGCATCGGGGAGGGAAATGTTAAGAGAAGTCATTGCCATGCCTTCATTATATGTCATTTTGTGAAAGCGTAGGCTTGTCGGGAAGAATTTGGCTCACCCGATGGCTTCGTCTGCGGTTACGTTGGAGGTCACCAGGTAGCGTTTGGCTTTTTCCTGAAGCGCAGACGTTAACGGCACGCTCTTTCCCGATTCCAGGCTGGCCTGCACGGCGACGCTGTCGCAGGTGGCGACCATCTTGCCCGATTCGTCGTCGTACATCTGATGCAGGAAGCGGAAATACTTTTCGCCGACAGCGAGAAAGCCGCTCTTGATCTCGACCAGTTCGCCGCCGCGCAGCTCTTCCAGGAACTGGTAGTTCTGGCGGACGATGGCCACCCGCAGGTTCTGCTGCTTGATGGATGCCGGGGTGACGCCGATGGCGTGCAGCAAAAACCATGTCGCCTGATCGAATCGCGAGACGTACATTCGCGAGTTCATGTGGCTGGCAACGTCATACTCCGAAGCCAGTATCGCGCCTTTGAAGGTGTGCACCCACTCAGCCATAAATGCCTTTCTGGAATGTCGCGTTTCGCTCTTTGCTTCCCGCTCTCGTTCTTCGCTGTGTCATCGTGAGCGCAGCGAGGCCGCCGAGCGGAGTCGAAGGACCCCTATTCCGACGAGAGACCGTCGCTCCAAACAATCGCTCCTGTCATCCGGAACCCAAGGAACACTCTTACCCTGTCATCCCGAGCGCGGCGAAGCGGAGTCGAGGGATCTGCGGCTCCCGTCGTCATTGACGATCTCTGGAGCTGCCATTGGCTCCCTCTCCACCCGCGCGACGAATTCCACCATCCGTTCCAGCGTCCGCTCCTGCTGGTCGCGATGCGGCGAGTGCCTGCACTTCGGCAGCATCACGATCTCCGTCTGCGGTACCTGCGCTTTGATTGCTTCCACCTGCGCAATCGTTCCGTATTCATCCTCTTCGCCCTGAATGCAGAGAACGGGACAGCGAATCGCCGCCAGATACTCCTCGATGTTCCAGGAACGAAAATCGGGATCGAGCCAGATGTCGTTCCATCCCCAGAACGTCGCGTCCACATGCGCATGATGGCGCGACAGCTTCCGCGACAGATCGGTGGTCTGATAGTTCACCTTGGCCTGGGTGATGCTGGCGACGCTCAGGTCTTCGACAAACACGTGCGGCGCCTCCAGGATAAGAGCGCGAACCGCATCGGGAGGCTTTCCCGCGAAGATGATCGCGATTGACCCACCATCACTGTGTCCCAGCAGAATCGGCTGTTCGATTACCAACTTGTCCAGCAGTTCCGGCAACACGACTTCGCCTTCGTGATGCATGAACGTCACAGGCCGCTTCTCCATCAGCTGGTCGGAGTTGCCGTGTCCGTAACGCGAATAGAGCAGCACGCCGCAGCCGGTGCGCGCCGCCAGCAGTTCCGGGAAATCCTTCCACAGCGCGATGGATCCCAGCCCTTCGTGCAGCATGACGATGGTGCCGCGACCCGATTGCCGCGGTCCGATCCACAACGTCTCCAGACGCTTTCCATCGACGACGACTTCACCGCGTTCCGTGAATGTTTGCGATGTGGTCAAGTTTTATTCCGCCGCCGGGTCCGCCGCCTGCGCGGCAACGGCGGACAAAGTCGTCGCCGATCCCTGCAGCGCGACGCGCTGATGATAGAACCATAGTCCATGCAGACCGCCGAGCTCTTCGCCGCCGCCCGCGCGTCCCGGACCACCATGCATTAACGATGGCAACACGATTCCATGTCCGGTGTGGCTGTCGCCGATTGCGGGATCGACCAGCAGCAGACGGCCATGAGTCGTTCCCAGCGCGAGTGCGGCTTCGGCGAGAAACGCTGTGTCGCCGCTGAAAACCGATGCCGTTAGCGAGCCGCCTCCGCGCCGCGCCAGCGCGAACGCTTCGGCTTTATCGCGATACGAAACAACCGTCGCCACCGGCCCAAAGACCTCGATCTCATGGATGACGTCATCGTTGCCCTTTTCACGGGCGCGCAGCAGCATGGGAGCGACAAACGCACCACGTCCGGTGTCAACATCCAGCGGCGCGAAGTTGTCGGGCTCATAAGCGACATCCGCTCGCGTGTTCAGTTGTGCAATACCTTGTGCAATCGACTTGCGTTGCGCCATGTTGACGACGGGGCCCATGCTAACAAGGCCGTTAGCAGTGTCGCCGACAACCGTCATCTTCAGCTGCGCCGAGATTGCGTCAATCGCGGCTTGCTCGTGATAGTCAGGAACCAGCACGCGGCGAATCGCGGTGCATTTCTGTCCCGCCTTCAACGTCATCTCGCGGGCTACTTCGCGCGCGAAGAATCCGAATGCGGCGGAATCGGGCTGCACATCAGGGCCGAGCAGAGCGGCGTTCAAACTATCGGCCTCGATGTTGACCCGGATGTTTTGCTTGCGAACCCGCGGGTGCTGGCGAATGCTTTCGCCTGTCTCAGCCGAGCCGGTGAAGGCGACAACATCGCCCAGTTGCAGATGATCGAGCAGATCGTTGGGCGAGCCGCACAGCAGCGACAGCGCTCCCGGCGGAAGAATATTGGCGGCGATCACCGCACTCACCATCTCCTGCGCCAGCCATGCAGTCGACGTCGCCGGCTTCGCAAGTACGGGAACGCCGGCCAGCAGGCTGATTGCGGCTTTCTCCCACAGTCCCCATGCTGGGAAGTTGAAGGCGTTAATGTGGACTGCTACGCCATCCAGCGGCACGCCGACGTGCAGGCCCTGGAAGTTCTGGTCGCGCGCCAGACGCATGGGCGATCCGTCACGCAGCACATGTGCGTCGCCCAGCTTGCCGCCGATTTTTGCGAAGTACTTCAGCGTGCCGATGGAACCATCGATGTCGATCGCCGCATCGGCTTTGGTGTTGCCGGAATTCTTGCGCGCGATCTCGAACCACTCCTCGCGACGAGCCACCAGGGCGTCGGCGATCTTGCCCAGCAACTCCGCGCGCTGAGCGTAGGTCAGCTTGCGCAGCTCTGGACCTCCCACATTGCGGGAGTACCCCAATGCGGCACCCAGATCCAGGCCCTTGGAACTCGCCCACGCGATGATGTCCCCCGTTGTGGGATTCACCAGTGCCGAGCCCTGCTCCGCGCCCGCCTGCCACTTGCCGCCGAGGTAGCTCTCGAGCACCTTGGCATCCGATCCAATTCGATTCTCAACAGTAGTAGCCATAATTTATGCCATCTCCGATGTAAGCTTGCGCTGAGTTTGCTGAAGGGGCGCCAGATGCTGCTCCACCCAGGGTACGACCCACTGTGCCGCCAGTTCTTCCGGCAACGTACCGGAACTGGCGTCGTGCATCAGCATCTCTCCGGCGCGCCTGGCGCCAAGCTCCGCGAGCATTTTGTCGAAGCGTATGCCGCCCTGGCAAAACGTATCTTTGTATGTCGTATCCCCGAGCGCGATCACTCCATAGATCACGTTGCTCAGGTTCGGTCGCTTAGTTTCCAGACTATTAAAGAGTGCTTGAGCATTGTCCGGCACGTCGCCGTTGCCGTAGGTCGAGATACAAATGAGGAAATTGCCGCCGCGCTGGAAAACTTCGGCGTCGAGGTTGTCCATCACCTGGATGGTGCCTTGGTGTCCCGCCGTCTCCAGGGCCTGCTGGACCTCCTGCGCCACCATCTCGGCAGTGCCGGTCATGGTGCCCACCAGGATCGTAATGTCTACGCCCATGCTTTCATGCCCACAGCGACGCCAGCTTGCTGTAGCAATGCCCGCCGCACCTTCGCAGTATTATACGTGCCGTTGCAGAAGTATAATGCATCCACCGTGGCCCGAAAACGCGACGCGATTCATTTCGAGGAAAACGAGCCTGCGGAGGTTCTCGCCGAGCCTACTTCTTCACGCGGCGGCACGGACAGCGCCGAGGATTCCGACTATCTCAAACGCTTGGGCGAACGCGTACGAGCGACCCGCGCCCGTCGCGGCATGACGCGCAAGCTTCTGGCACGCGATTCCGGCGTCTCCGAGCGTTACCTCGCGCAGCTTGAAACCGGCCAGGGCAACATTTCTATTCTGCTGCTGCGGCAGATCGCCAACGCGCTCGACATTCCTGTCGAAGATCTCGTGCTGGCGGGGCCCGAACCGCCCGTCGACCTGGTGCACACGACGGAGTTTCTGCGGCGTCTGTCCGCGGGTGAGATGGCGGAAGCTCGCCTGCTGCTGGTGCAGCATTTCGGCGGCGTCGATCAGGAAGCGCGCCGCGGCAGGATCGCGCTGATCGGTTTGCGCGGCGCGGGCAAATCGACGCTGGGCGCAATGCTGGCCGATCGCGTGGAAGTCCCTTTCATCGAACTCGACCGCCTGATTGAGCAGGAGAGCGGCGTCAGCCTGAGTGCCATCTTCGATCTCTACGGGCAGAGCGGGTTTCGCCGTTTGGAACGCCGCTGCCTCGACCAGGTCATCGAGCGCTATCCGCGCTTCGTGCTGGCCACGGGCGGAAGCCTCGTCTCCGAGCCAGCAACCTTCGAGCGTCTGCTGACCATGTGTTTCACCGTCTGGCTGCGGGCCGCGCCGGAGGAGCATATGCAGCGCGTGATCGCGCAGGGCGACATGCGGCCCATGGCCGACAATCGCGAATCCATGTCGGACCTGAAGCGCATCCTGGAAGTACGGGAGCCGCTGTATCGCAAGGCCGACGTGACCATTGAGACCAGCGGCTCGACGACCCAGCAAAAAGTGGATAAACTGAATCGCACGATTCAGGAATTCTGACCTCACAACTCTCCCCGGAATGCTTTGCTTGACTTGTTTGCATTTTGCGAACATGATGGGAGGTGCATGTTATCAGTCGCAAGAGGCTTCTCGACGCTGCGACTCGGTATTCCGATCTGGACATCCCGCTGGATGTCTGGTATCGCGTGGCGAAGGGCGCGGAATGGAAATCGCTGGCTGAAGTGCGGCAGGTCTTCCCGTCCGCGGACGCGGTTGGCAAATATACGGTGTTCAACATCAAGGGCAATTCGTATCGCCTGCTTGTAGAAATCAATTACCGCAGTGGCAGACTTTTTGTTCGGCGTGTGCTTACGCACGCCGAGTACGACAAGGGAGGGTGGCAGAAGTGAGCGCGCTGGCGAGCAGTCCGGTATATGCACGTCTGTTGGCGGAAACAACTCCCAAAGTCATTCGCAGTGAGGCCGAGAACCAACACTATACCCAAGCCTTGTACGCGCTCGACCAGAAGCGTTCATTGAGTCGCGAAGAAAAGGAACTTGCCGATCTGCTGACTTTGTTGATCGAAGACTTCGAGGATAGGCGTTACAACTTGCCGCGCGCTACTCCGGTTCAGGCTCTGGAATTTCTGATGGAACAACGCGGTCTACGGCAAAAGGATTTGGTGAGTATCTTCGGCGCACGCAGCACGGTCTCCCAGGTGATGAATGGCAAGCGGGAACTCACTAAGAATCAGATTCTGCGCCTGTGTAAATTTTTCCATGTCACACCGTGTATTTTTTTCTAGCCACATTTTTTCATGCATAATACTTCCTGTCGCGCCGAAGCGGGAAAATGCACTATAATGCATATATCTACGTGGGGATTTGACCGCCATCTCGGCGCTGTCCTGAGGAGATTTCACCTGCCATGCCTGATGTGCAAACCAAAGAAGCGGAGCTCGTCACCTTTGACGTGGCTTCCCAAGATTATCGCCATTGGCGGCTGACGATCGATGGCCGCATCGCTACCTTGGCCATAAACGTCAACGAGGACGCCGGGTTGCGACCGGGCTACAAGCTTAAGCTCAACTCCTACGATCTCGGCGTCGACATCGAGCTCTACAACGTTTTGCAAAGCATTCGTTTCGAGCATCCCGAGGTTGCCTGCGTCGTCCTCACCAGCGCTCGCGAACGCATGTTCTGCGCCGGCGCCAACATCTACATGCTCGGCACGTCCACCCACGCGTGGAAGGTCAACTTCTGCAAGTTCACCAACGAGACCCGCAATGGCATGGAGGATTCCAGCCGTCACGACGGGCTGAAGTTTCTCGCCGCGCTGAATGGGACGACCGCGGGCGGCGGCTACGAGCTCGCGCTGGCCTGCGACGAGATCATGCTGATCGACGATCGCTCCAGCGCGGTTAGTTTGCCGGAGGTTCCGCTGCTTGGAGTTTTGCCGGGAACCGGCGGCCTCACTCGCGTGGTCGACAAGCGCAAAGTGCGCCGCGATCGCGCCGACATGTTCTGCACCAATCCCGACGGCGTGAAGGGCGAGCGCGCCAAAGAATGGGGTCTGGTGGACGACATCGCCGTGCCCGCGAAGTTTCCGGAAGTCGTTCGCGGCCGCGCCGAGAGGCTGGTCGCGGACTCGACCCGGCCCGCGAGTGCGCAAGGAATCAAGCTGACGCCGCTGAAACGCACCATCGACGACAGCGGGTATCACTATCGGCATGTCGAAGTGACCTTCGACCGCAACGCGCGAACCGCAACGCTGACAGTTCGCGCACCCGAAGGCGATCAGCCCGCGACGGTCGAGGAGATTCATGCCGCCGGCGATCAGTGGTGGCCGCTGGCGATGGCGCGTGAGTTGGACGATGCCATCCTGATGCTGCGCGTCAACGAGCTTGAGCTTGGATTGCTCCTGCTGAAGACCGCGGGCAGTCCCGAAGCGGTTCTCGCCGCCGATGCCGTCATGCTGGAGCACCGCAACGACTGGCTGGTGCGCGAGACCATTGGAATGTTGCGCCGCACGTTGGCTCGCCTCGACGTCTCGTCCCGCAGTATGTATGCCATCCTCGAACCGGGTTCGTGTTTCGCGGGCTTGCTGTTCGAACTCGCGCTGGCCGCGGATCGCAGCTACATGCTCGCGCTGCCGGATGAGGAAGGCGGTTCGCCGAGGATCGCGGTCGACGATTTCAATTTCGATTTGCTTCCCGCGGTGAACGACCAGAGCCGATTGCAAACTCGCTTCAGCAGCGACGCGCGGGACATGGCTGCCGTGATAGAAGCCAAAGGCAAATTGCTGGGGCCCGGCGAGGCGTTGCGACTCGGCTTGGTCACCGTCGCGCCCGACGATCTCGATTGGGAAGACGAGGTTCGCGTTGCCATCGAGGAACGGGTCAGCCTGTCTCCGGATGCGCTCACCGGCATGGAAGCCAGCCTGCGCTTTCCCGGCGACGAGACGCTGGAGACCAAGGTATTCGGCCGGTTATCGGCGTGGCAGAACTGGGTGTTCATCCGCCCCAACTCAACCGGCGAGCACGGCGCGCTCAAGCTCTTTGGAACGGGATCGAAGGCGCGATTTACGTGGGAACGGGTGTAGGTAGAGCGGCGGTTTAGCGCCGCGTCCTCGGCGGCGCAGTGGAATTAAGAATTGTCATCACGAGCGGAGCGAGGGATCTGCTTTCCGACCGGCTGAGGCGAACAGCAGATCCCTCGCCCGACTGAAGTCGGACTCGTGATGACAACATACAAATTTACAACGGCGCAGCTGAAGTTGCGCCCCTTCGAGGAACATCATGACAATGAATTATCAAGACCGCATTCCTAACAACGTCGATCTCGGCTCTAATCGCACCCTCCAGCGCGCGCTGGAGCACTGGCAGCCCGAATTCCTCAACTGGTGGCAGGAACTTGGTCCCAAGGATTTCCAGGTTGCCGACGTTTACCTGCGCACCGCAACCTCGGTCGACGCGAAAGGCTGGGCGACGTACGGCTTTGTCCGTATGCCGGAGTATCGCTGGGGCATCTTTCTCGCCGACCGCAATCCCGACCGCCGCATCGGTTTCGGCGATAGCTACGGCCAGGAAGTCTGGCAGCAGATTCCCGGCGAGTATCGCGCCACGCTGCGCCGCCTTATCGTCACCCAGGGCGACACCGAGCCCGCGTCGGTTGAGCAGCAGCGCATGTTGGGCCACACCGCTCCGTCTCTTTACGACTTGCGCAATCTGTTTCAGGTGAACGTCGAAGAAGGCCGCCATCTGTGGGCGATGGTCTATCTGCTGCACGCCTACTTTGGCCGCGATGGCCGCGAGGAAGCGGAAGAGTTGCTGGAGCGCCACTCCGGCGACGCCAACAAGCCGCGCATTCTGGGCACGTTCAACGAACCCATCAGCGACTGGCTCAGCTTCTTCATGTTCACCTACTTCACCGACCGCGATGGCAAGTTCCAACTGAAGTCGCTGGCCGAGTCGAGCTTCGATCCGCTGGCCCGCACCTGTTCCTTTATGCTGACTGAAGAAGCGCACCACATGTTCGTCGGCGATACCGGCATCAATCGCGTAGTTCGGCGTGCGCTGGAGGTGATGAAGGAGTTGAACACCGACGATCCTGTGGCCATTCGTCACGCCGGCGCCATCGACTTGCCGACGGTACAGCGTTATCTGAATTTCTGGTTCAGCTCGTCGCTCGATCTGTTTGGCTCGGAGAGTTCGTCGAACGCAGCGTCTTATTTTGCCAATGGGCTGAAGGGACGTCCCGACGAAGGGCGCTACGAAGACCATGTCGCGGCCGATCAGATGTACGCGCTGGAAGTTCCCGACGGAAGTGGGAGCACGAAGACCGAGCAGATCCCGATGCGCAACGCGATGAACGACGTCACCCGCGGATCCTACGTCAAAGATTGCGAGATTGGCGTCACCCGCTGGAACCGGCTGATTGAGAAGGCTGGCCATTCGTTCCGCCTGTCGCTGCCCTCCACGCGCTTTCGCCGGAACATTGGGACGTGGGCAGGCGTGCCGACGGACACAACCGGGAAGCCGATCACGCAGGAAGAATTCAACGCCCGGATTGGGGGCTGGCTGCCCAGCGAAAGCGACCGGGCTTACATCCTGAGCCTGATGCACGGCGTGCACGAGCCGGCCAAGATGGCCGCCTGGATTGCGCCTCCCGACCGCGGCATCAACAACAATCCAGTGGATTACGAGTACGTGAAGCTGCATTAAAGCAGATGTCAGCTATCAGCCATCAGCTGTCGGCTTGAACCTGCGCGGACGCAAGCGTCGGATGCGACACACGTTCACGCAAGCCGAGTCATTACTGCGGGCGAAGTTTAACTGATAGCTGAGAGCTGACGGCTGATAGCTAATTTATGAAATCCATCGCCATCATCGGCTCCGGTCCCGCGGGTTGTTATCTCGCCGACCAACTGCTCCGGGTGATTCCCGACGCTTCCGTTGATGTTGTGGAAAAACTTCCCGTGCCCTTCGGCTTGGTTCGCTACGGTGTGGCTCCCGACCATCAGAGCACCAAGGTCGTGACGCGGCTCTTCGATCGCGTGCTGGCGCGCGATGCTGTCAGCTTCTTTGGCAATGTCGAAGTCGGCCGCGACGTTCGGCTCGATGAGTTGATGTCCCTTTACGACGCCGTCGTTCTGGCGACCGGAGCGGCCCGCGATCGCCGGCTCGGAATTCCGGGCGAAGATCTGCCCGGTGTTGTTGGCTCAGGCGCGTTCGTTGGCTGGTACAACGGCCATCCGCGCGCTCAGGCTCCGGTTGCGCGCGATGTACACTCGGCAGTGATTATTGGCAACGGTAACGTTGCCATTGACGTGGCCCGCATTCTCGCGAAAGGTCCGGAGGAATTTACCGGCTCCGACGTAGCCGGCGAATTCCTGGCGTGGCTTACGGCGCAACCTCTGGAGACGGTCCACGTCGTCGGCCGTCGCGGCGCAGCGGAAGCCAGGTTTGCGGACCACGAGCTCGCAGAACTCGGCACATTGCAGCGGGCGCGGCCGGTGGTCAGCGATCCGGCGAGCCTCACCGGAGATACGGCTGTCGTCAAAACGCTGCGCAGTTTTGCCGAGAGCGGTCCCCGCGAGACGCCTGTCACCATTAACTTTCATTTCAATCTCACGCCAACGGCATTTGTCGGCGCCGGCAAACTTCAAGAAGTACAGTTTCGTTCGGCGGATGGCGAGACGATCACACTGCCTGCTCAGCTAGCTGTCACGTGCATTGGCTATGAGGCCGTGCCGTGTGGCTCGGCGGTGCCGGCGAATGGCGTCTTCGCAAACCAGGGAGGCAAAGTCGCCGAGCGGCTCTACGCGGCGGGATGGGCGAAGCGCGGCCCGTCAGGGACCATCCCCACCAATCGTGTCGAGGCGCAGCCGTTGGCGCAGCGGATCGCCCAGGAAACGCAAAGCGGCGAACGGCGTGGCCGCGCGGGCCTGCGGAAGCTGCTGCAAGAACATAACGTGCGATGGGTGGATCACCTGGGCTGGCGGCGCATCGATTTGGTGGAGCTGGCGCGGGCCGCCGCCGGGCGTTGCCGCGAAAAATTCACCAGCCCGGACGAGATGCTGGATGCGGCTGTGGGGCCGGAGGCCCGGCCAGCTTGAAAACGCGCCATTCATCCCTGCGCCAGCGATGAAACTACAGTAGGCCCTCCCATCATCTGATAATGTACATAAGGCCGAACGGCTGAAGTCGCGTCAGTCAGCGATGAGCGCTACTCCTACCACCCACGATCGTATGATGGCCCGGCGCCGTACTCACCGGGCCGGCTTGCGCACCGTGGCCTTTGTGGAAGCGCTGAAAGGCGGGCTGGCGCTGCTGGGAGCCTACGTCTTCATCCGGATGATCCGGCGCGATGTGGACTTCGGCGAGGCCGCCGAGCACGTGTTGTTCCACCTCCACATCAACCCTCATTACCGTTTGACGCAGCAGTTTCTCCACGCTGCTGACAAGGTATCGAGCACCAGTATTGCAATGATCATGGGCATTGCGGTGGTGTACGCCACGCTGCGGTTTGTCGAGGGCTATGGCCTATGGCGGCAGCGGGTCTGGGCGGAATGGCTGGCCATCGTCTCCGGCTGTATTTATCTGCCGTTCGAGATTTATCAGCTAATCCGTCACACCAACGAGTTCCATTGGGTCATCCTCGGCATCAACATCCTGGTCGTGCTGTACATCGCATGGGTGCGCTGGGATGAGATCACAGCGGCACGCCAGCCATCGGTACTGCCGAGCGAAGGCAGTTAGCGGTTTCTTGCCGTCACCAGCGACTGGTCCTGCAACAACTCCAGCACGCCTCGACGCGCAACGTCATCTTCCGCTCCGAACGCGCGCGGCTCGATCTCCTCGAAATACCGCCAGGCAGAACAGGCCGGCAGCGGATCGCCGTTGGCATGAGCCGCGCCGGCTGCCTCGCACAGTAATCCAAACGCTAGGCTCTGGCTCATGCGATGGAGCAGCTTGCGCGCGTGACGCTGCGAACTCTGCTCGTCACGAAGAGTAATCGCAACCGCTTCGCTATCGCTCTCCAGTCTCGCTCGCAACGCATCCTGCAACCTGCCGAGCCCGGCCGGAATTCCTCCACAGATACCCTGCACACGCGACCGATACTGCTCCCATCCGCGATAACGCGGGCTGAGCAGACGCAGCAGTTCCAGCGCCTGGATGTTCGCCGGGCCTTCCCACACCGTCAGCACCTGCGCATCGCGGAGCAAGCGGGCCACGGGATAATCGCTGGTGTAGCCGTTTCCGCCGATCAACTCCAGTGCGGCGCGGCTGGCAGCAATCGCGTATTCGGCAGTGAGATACTTTGCCAGCGCGGTTGAAAGCCGCAACCAAGTGCGGCGTTCGGCGTCTCGCTGCACTTCGTCGAAGGTAATCGCGGCTTCAAATGCCAGCAGCGCTCCGGCTTCGAAGTCCACCCGCATCCGCAGCAGGTCGTCCTGCACCATGGGATAGTCGGCCAGGACGTGACCGAAGGCGTGGCGCGACTTGGCCCAAGCCAGCGCCTCAGCCAACGCTCTGCGCTGCACTCCCGCCGCCCCCACGGCATTGTGCACGCGGCTGTACTCCAGCGCTTCCATCATCAGCTTGAATCCGTCCGGCGGAGGCGCGATCTCGACGGCCGCAGCGCCGAGCAAATCGATTTCTCCAGTCGGCAGTCCCTTGGTGCCCAGCTTGTCCTTCAGGCGGCGGATGCGATAGTGGTTGGGCTGGCCGTCATCGAGATGACTTGGCACCAGGTACAATCCGAGTCCAGCCGAGCCGGGAGCGGCGCCATCAGGACGCGCGGTGGCGATGGCAAGTCCGCTGTTAGCGTTGCTGGTGAACCACTTCAATCCGTGCAGCGCGAAGCGGTCGCCATCGGGAGCGGCCCGGGTCGTCGTCGCGCCAACATCGCTGCCGCCGTGCTGTTCCGTCGCCCATGTGCCGCCGGTCTTTGCCAGCCCATCCATGCGGACCACGTCGTAAAGAAATTGCTGGCGGATTTTTTCGGGCGCGTGCGAGCCCAGCACATAAGCCACCGCTCCGGTGAGCGTCACCGGACAATGCAGGCTGATGTCAGCCTGCGAGAGGATGTAGCCCATGGTGAAGGTGAGCAGGTGAGGAGCATTTTCCGCATAGGGCAATCCGATGATGCCACGGCGATACAGTTCGCAATGCTGATCGTCGTACCAGCGATTGGCGACGATGCGATTGACCACTTCGCCGTTGCGATCGTAGGTCTCCAGCGCGGGAGGCGCGTAGCGGTCGGTGTAGTTCGCCTGAGCGTCGACTTCGGTGCGCACCCAGTCATGGAATTCGGCGAGCTGGCTGGAGTAGCCGGCCAGACGCGGCACGCGTGCCGTAAGCCAAGGTTCCAAATAGGAATCGAAAGTGGCTGAGCTGGTCATGATCGCCTCCGCGGTGACGGCGAGAATCTTAATGAGGTGAGCTTATCTCTTTCCGCGGAGAAGTAGAATAGCGCGGTGACAATTGATCGACGCAACCTCGCATACCCGCTGGCACGTTTCCTAAAGGTAGTCCAAGTCTCGTATCAGGGCACGACCCTTCGGCTGCGCTCAGGGCACACTTCCAGTCGTGCCGCCGCAGCGCTCGAAGATAACGGCCTTAGCCGCTGGGGGACAGGGGCTAAAGCCCACATTGTTGTAAGACCTTCCGCGGCACGGCTGAAGCCGCGCCCTGATACAAGGCGATGCTCGAAATATTGCGCAAATGGTCTGCTGTTTATGCTGATGCTGCTGGGTATCGACTGCTTAGCGCAAGACAAACTCCCCGGTAAGCAACCCCAGCCGATCCCCTCAGCCACCGCCTGGATCGAGCCGCAGAAAGCGGAGATGGCCGACTCCGTCCGCCGCGATTTCCTGCACGCCTGGAGCGGTTACAAGCAATACGCCTGGGGACACGACGAACTCAAGCCGCTGAGCAAGAGCTATCGCGACTGGTACGGCACTTCGCTGCTGATGACGCCGGTCGACGCGCTCGACACCATGGTCCTGATGGGCCTGAAGAAAGAAGCCAAGGAAGATCGCCAACTGATCGACAAGCAACTCTCGTTCGACCAGGACATCTACGTCAAGAATTTCGAAATCACCATTCGCCTGCTCGGCGGACTGCTGAGCAGCTATCAGCTCACCGGCGACAAGCGCCTGCTGGCGCTGGCCGACGATCTGGGCGAACGCCTGCTTCCGGTGTTCAACTCGCCGACCGGCATGCCTTACGTCTTCGTGAATCTGAGGACGGGCGTGGTACGCGGCGTGGAAAGTAATCCTGCGGAGATTGGATCGCTCCTCATCGAGTTCGGCACGCTGAGCAAGCTGACCGGCAAGACGATTTATTACGAGAAGGCTAAACATGCACTGGTAGAGGTTTACAACCGGCGCTCGCCCATCGGGCTCGTCGGCTCCAGCATCAACGTGGAAACCGGCAAGTGGACGGACCCAACCAGCCACATCAGCGGCGGCATCGATTCTTACTACGAATATCTTCTGAAGTGCTCGATTCTGTTCGGCGATAAGGATTGCGAGCGCATGTGGAAGACCAGCATCGCCGCGCTCAACAAGTATGTTGCAGACGAAACGCCGAATGGCTTGTGGTACGCGCAGGTCAACATGAATACCGGAACGCGAATTTCAACGCACTACGGCGCGCTCGATGCGTTCTTCCCGGCTGAACTGGCGCTCTCCGGCGATCTGGACCGCGCAGAACGGCTGCAGGAATCCAGTTACAAGATGTGGACCACGTTCGGCGTTGAGCCGGAAGAGATGGACTATTCCACGATGAAGATCACGTCGCCGGGCTACGAGCTTCGTCCGGAGATCATCGAGTCAACCTATTACTTGTACTATTTCACAGGCAAGCCGCGATATCTTGACATGGGCAAGACGTTCTTCGACAGCCTGGAGAAGTATTGCAAGACAGACGCGGGCTTTGCCGCGCTTTTGAATGTTGAAACCAAGGAAAAACGCGACGACATGGAAAGCTTCTTCCTGGCCGAGACGCTGAAATATTTGTATTTGCTATATGCGCCGAAGTCGACGCTCGATCTGCACAAGGTCGTCTTCAACACGGAAGCCCATCCCATGCGGAGGACGTGGTAAATCTCGGACAGGGGCTGAAGCCCCTATTCTTGTGGCGGTCTCATTCGGCACGACTGAAGTCGTGCCCTGATACAAAGCAAGAAAGCCGTACCGCTGATACAAAGCGAGAAGTCGCGCCGGGATACGCAGCAAGAGAAGTCGCGCCCGAAGACAAAGCAAGGGAAGTTGAGTCGGGGGCGCGAAAAAAGAGATTGCTGAAAAGGCGGGGGAAAGCAGATCCCTCGCCGACTAAAGTCGGCTCGTGAGGACAAGAATGAACGCTTAACGGCACGCCTGAAGGCGTGCCCCTTCAAAACGGGGCGCATCTTCCTTCAAAACAGGGCACGTCTCATAAGGTCATGTCCTTTTCGAAACAGGGCACGACCACGGTGAGATACTCTAGCTTTCGCGGGTGAGCATGGCACTGGGAGCACAACAGAACACGACGACCGTCACCGCCGTGGGCGCGGAGCAAAGCTATCGCGGGCCGCTGGCGATGGTCACGACGGTCTTCTTCATGTGGGGCTTTCTCACTTGCCTCAATGACATTCTTGTCCCGCACCTGAAATCGATTTTCGAATTGAACTATGCCGAAGTGATGCTGATCCAGTTCTGTTTTTTTTCGGCATACTTCGTTTTTTCCATTCCGTCGGGCAAGATCATCGAGCGCATCGGCTATCAGAAGATGATGGTCGCGGGCCTTTTCACCATGGGACTGGGAGCCTTGCTGTTCGTCCCGGCCGCGAGCGTTCCGTCGTTTCCGCTCTTTCTGGCGGCGTTGATCATTCTGGCCGCAGGCATCACCGCAATGCAAGTTGCGGCCAATCCGTATGTCGCGGTGCTGGGTCCCGCGCGCACAGCCTCCAGCCGGCTGAATCTGACGCAGGCATTTAATTCGCTGGGCACAACCGTCGCGCCCTATTTCGGCGGACTGCTGATTTTGGGCGCTGGGCTCGCGCCCAGGACGGCAGACGAGATCCGCGCGATGACGCCGCAGGCGCTTCATGCCTATCGCTTGCAGGAAGCTTCGTCGGTGAAGCTGCCGTATTTTGTCATTGCGCTAGCGTTGATTGCTCTCGGCGTAGTCATTGCGAAATTCCGCTTGCCGCACATTCCCGAAGCTGAAGGCGGACACGCCGTTGCCAATGACACGGTCTGGCGTCATCCGAATCTGCTGCTCGGTACGGTTGCCATCTTCTGCTACGTGGGCGCGGAGGTCTCGATTGGAAGCTTCCTGGTCAACTACACGAACTTGCCGGAGGTCGGCAACCTGCGGCCGGAAGTCGCTGCCAAATACCTGACGTTCTATTGGGGCGGTGCCATGATCGGCCGCTTCATCGGTTCGGCGGTATTGCAGAAGGTTTCCACGCGGGCGGTGCTGGGATGCAACGCAGTGGTTGCAGCCCTTCTGGTGTGCCTCTCGATGCTGAGCTTCGGACACCTCGCCATGTGGACGTTGCTGCTGGTCGGCTTTTTCAACTCGATCATGTTTCCCAGCATCTTCACCCTTGGCATTGAAGGGCTGGGGCCGCTGACCGGCGAAGCCTCCGGCCTGCTGATCATGGCAATCGTTGGAGGGGCGATCGTTCCTGAATTGCAAGGACTGCTGGCAGATCGCATCGGGCTGCATCATGCCTTTGTTCTGCCGGTGCTTTGCTACCTGTATATTCTCTTCTTCGCGATAAAAGGGCAGCCGCGTGTGGCAGTAGCCAGTAGTCAGGTGTCGCCTTCAGAGCAGGCTTCGGCAACCGGCTAAAACTTCGCCTTCAGCCGTTGGTAGGTCGTTTCTAGCGACTCCGGCAGCACACGGGTCTCGCCGATCACGGTCATGAAGTTGGCGTCCGCAACCCAGCGCGGCAGGGCGTGCATATGGATGTGGCCTGCGACGCCCGCTCCGGCAGCTTTGCCGATATTCATGCCGATGTTCACGCCATCGGGCCGGTAGAGGTCGAGGAACGCGAGTTCCAGATGCCGGGCGAGCGCCATCATCTCGGCGGACGCTGCCTGGGCAAGCTTGTGCAGGCGGTCGACATGCTCGTAGGGGACGATCATGCTGTGCCCGGAGGTGTAAGGAAAAGCATTGAGGACGACGAAGTTGTACTCGGCACGATGAACGATCAGGGCCTTCGCGTCATCGCCGAGGCGGAGCAATTCGCAAAAAACGCAGGCCCCGCCGTCGCTGGAGGTATCGGCCGTGGTGATGTAGGAGTAGCGCCAGGGAGTCCACAGATAATCCATAGTCGGCAGAGTATCACCCCGGTTGGGCGTGCCCAAGCGACGAATTTCTTGTCACATTGAGCGGTGATGGAACGCCTTGACGCGGAGGTTAAAAGTTCAATAAAACCCTGCAAAATCAACGTGGACGGCCCACTTAGGTGTTTGACACTGCCACAGAGGGGTTGCTATAGTCGAGGAGTTCCATGGATGCACAGCCAGCTCCATCGGATCCGGCCGCTGGGTTGTCCAAACCCGCTGGAAGCGGGACAATCATACCTGTCGATTCAAGCCAGCAGTCCGTGATTCTAAGGCTCTCGGCGTGTTTTCAAAACGCGCTGAGTGTGCGTACGCAAACCAATGTCCTTCGAAGAAACCCACAACGCTCCGACTACCGAAACGCAAGAGACCGCCGCTGCCGAGCAGCCAGAAGTCCAGCCCGCTGAACAGCCAACGCCGCAGGCCGCTGTCCAGCCCCAACCCGAGCAAGGTACCGAAGCCGCTCCTAATCCGGTCGAGACGACCGCACTCCCCACGCCGCGCTCCGAAAAAGAGCCCGGCATGGAAGATTTCGCCACCGCTCTAGAGACATTTGAGCAGGAACAAGCCCAGACCGAAGCTGCCCTGAACGAAGAGCAAGTGGTCACCGGCACGGTGCTGAAGGTCACGCCGCAGTATGTGGTGGTGGACATCGGCTACAAGTCCGAGGGCGTGATTCCTGTGGCAGAGTTGCAGGACCACGAAGGCAACGTGACCGTGCAGCGGGGCGACGAAGTCGCCGTGATGCGCGAGCCCGGCCACACCGAAGAAGGTTACATTCACCTGTCGCACCAGAAGGCGCAGCGCCTGCGCTCCTGGGACGAGATCGAGAAGGCCTTCAACGAGAAGAGCCCGGTCAAAGCGCGGGTCATCGATCGCATCAAGGGAGGCGTGACCGTCGACATTATGGGCGCGCGCGCGTTTCTTCCCGGTTCGCAGGTCGATTTGCGCCCGGTGCGCAACCTCGAGGCCTTGAAGGGCCAGGAGATCGAGGTCCGCATCATCAAGCTGAACAAGAAGCGCGGCAACATCGTGGCTTCGCGCAAGCAACTGCTGGAAGAAGAGCAGGCTGAAAAGCGGACGAAGACGCTGGAACATCTGGAAGAAGACGCCATCCTCACCGGCTCGGTGAAGAACCTGACCGACTACGGCGCATTTGTCGACCTGGGCGGCATCGATGGACTGCTGCACATCACCGACATGTCCTGGGGACGCCTGACACACCCGCGTGACCTGGTGCAGGTGGGCGATCAGATCCAGGTGAAGGTGTTGAAGTTCGATCGCGACAAGCAGCGCGTGTCGCTGGGATTCAAGCAGCTGACTCCCGATCCGTGGCTGGATGCGTCTGAGCGTTATCCCATCGGGGCGCACGTTCGCGGACGGGTCATCAGCGTGACCGACTACGGCGCGTTTATCGAGCTGGAGCAGGGCATTGAAGGCCTGGTCCACGTCAGTGAGATGACCTGGTCGAAGCGGATGAAGCATCCGTCGAAGCTGGTCAACGTAGGCGACCAGGTGGAAGCGGTTGTGCTCAACGTGAACCCGACGGAGCGGCGCATCAGCCTCGGACTGAAGCAACTGGAGAGCAATCCCTGGGAGACGCTGCATGAGAAGTTTCCCGTGGGTGCGATTGTGGAAGGCAAGGTCCGCAACCTGACCGAGTTCGGCGCGTTCATCGAGATCGAGGATGGTATCGACGGTCTGGTCCACGTCAGCAACCTGAGCTGGACCAAGCGCGTGAAACATCCGTCGGAGGTGTTGAAGAAGGGCGACAAGGTGAAAGCCATTGTGCTGGCGATTGAGCCGGAGCAGCGGCGGCTGTCGCTGGGAGTGAAGCAGCTCCAGCCCGACGCGTGGGACACCTTCTTCGAACAACATCGCGTAGGCGACGTGATTCATGGCAAGGTGCTGCGGCTGGCCAGCTTTGGCGCGTTCGTCGAGATCGCCGACGGAGTGGAAGGCCTGTGCCACAATTCGGAAGCAGTGGACCCGCACGGCGCTCCGATCAAGCTGGAGTCCGGCAACGAGCACGAGTTCAAGATCATCAAGATGAACCAGGCCGAGAAGAAAGTCGGGCTCAGCATTCGGGCGGTTGGCGAAGAAGCGACGCGCTCGGATGTGGAGGCTTACAAAGCTCCGGCTGCGAGCTCGTCGTCTGGAGCGGGGTCTACGATTGGCGAGTTCATGTCGTGGAAGCGTGCCAGCAACGAAAACAACTGATTGAAGTTGATTGCAGATGAAATAAGGCCGCCAGCGATGGCGGCCTTTGTATTTCAGATCAGCCCTGACGCTTCGTGTCTCCGGTAGAGCGACGCTTCAGCGTCGCGTTAACCGTGATCGAGTGAATCTGAAGCTGCGGTGATCATCGTTGATGACCACCGCAGCTCCCAGTCTGTATTAGCAAGTATTAGACGCCAGCCTGAAGGCTGGCTCTACCGAGCCTGCAAGAATCCCCGAGGATGTTCTTGGCTCACCTGCCGCCGGCAGCTCACTTGCTGGTATCGATCTGCAGATTGAGATTCGGTTTGTTCCGATCGTCGAACTGACTTAGCGTCTTCGATTTGCTCTGCTTTCCATCTTTCTGGGCGTAGACGTCGTAATCCACATTCGGCGACAGCTCGGGGAAACGATATGTCCCGTCGGTCTGCGCGATGTAGGTCTTTACCGTCAGCGTCTTCGTGTTCTTGAGATAGACGATGGCGTTGGGGATGGGCTTATCGCTCTTGTCGAGAACGGTTCCAGTGAGCGTTCGGGTTGTGCTACGCGTCTTGTGGGTGTTGTCCGATGGCGGCGAGCTGCCCATGGGGATTGTCAATTGCGCGCGGCAACTCAACGCAATCAGCAGGACGACCAATGTGCCCAATGCCCTGTACATTTCATTTCCCCTTAAATCCTCTCAGCGGGAGGTGGACGCCGTGCCGGTCAGATGTATGCCGACGTCCGTGCGCTCGTTGTTGGTGATGTGGGCCGTCGTTTCCGGCTTGGGCTGGCCCTTAGGCGTCTTTATGTCAGCCACGATGATGTAGTCCTCAGCTCCCACCGGAACGCGCTGTGCGAACTCGCCATGGCTGTCGGACACCAGCTCCCATTTCGCTTTTTTGTCCGTCGCCCTGCGGATCTTGATGGGGACACCTGCCACCGGACGATCGTCAGGCCCCCAGACCGTGCCGTAGATCAAGGCATAATCGTTTTTCGAAGCGTGCGAAGTAGATTGTGGAGGGAAAGCGCTGCACGCGCCGGCAGGCAAGGCCTTAAGAATCAGGAACAGGAAAATTGCGAAAGCACAGCAAGTCCGGCCTGCCCCGCCGCGCAGCCAGCTAAAACTCATCCTCTTCCTCTTCTTTCGCGGCCTCGTCGTCTTCCTCGTCTTCGTCTTCGACGCGTGACAATTCCAAGGGTTCAATCCCAACTACTTCGAAGTCGCTGCCGCACTCAGGGCAGGAGACGACTTCACCTTCGTCGACTTCATCTTCTTCAATGTCCAGATCGCTCTCGCATTCAGGACAAATCACCATAGTGGCCTCCGGTATTTATCTTTCCATCCCACACGGCCGGAACGACGGCGCGCCGCCCGTGCATTTATATTTAGATTCTCCGGGCGACATCGTCAAGTGATGGACGCCGACGAGTGGCAATGGTCTCAAAAGTTTTATGCCCATATCAAAGCTTATCCTGACCGGAGTTATGTTGTTGATGGTTGCGACGCTGCCCGCGGTTGCTTCGAATCCCCAGCAGAGCGGCAGCCCAACGGCTGCTGAACCTGATCCCCAAATCGTTGCAGCCCTGCGCGAAATCTCGCCGGCACGAATACAACAAACCATTGAGAAGCTGGCCGGTTTCTACACCCGGCAGACGCTCTCGTCGGACGTGCCCCCCATTGGCGATAAAGGCATCAACGCCGCGGCGGTGTCGATCCAGGGCGAGTTGCAACGGATTTCCAGCCAGTGTGGCGATTGCCTGGAAGTAAGGACCGACCAGTTTCTGCAACCGCCCGCGACCAGAATTCCGCAGCCCACCACGATCACGAATGTCTACGCTATCCTGCGCGGCACCGATCCGGCAAATGCCGGACGCATTTATGTTGTGACCGGGCATTACGATTCCCGCAATAGCGATCCGACCGACGCCGCGGGACAAGCGCCCGGAGCCAACGACGACGCCAGTGGAACCGCCGTCAGCCTGGAATGCGCGCGGGTGCTGAGCAAGCATCGTTTTCCCGCCACGATCATCTTCCTGACCGTGGCTGGTGAAGAAGAAGGCATTTACGGCAGCGCGCATTTCGCCAAGATGGCCAAGGCGGTGGGGTGGGACATTGAAGCGGTGCTGAACAACGACATTGTCGGCGGCGATCGCACGCCGGGTGACACGCTGCAGGATCCGCATGTGGTGCGAGTTTTTTCTGAAGGAATTTCTTCGACGGCGAGCGAGGAGGAGTTGCGCAAGATCCGCTCGCTGGGCGGAGAAAGCGATGGTCCCTCGCGGCAGCTGGCGCGATATGTTGGCGAAGTCGCAAAGGAATATCTTGCAGCCGAGGATTTCCGGGCGATGCTGGTGTTCCGACGCGATCGTTACCTGCGCGGCGGCGATCATATTTCGTTTAACCAGCAGGGCTACGCGGCGGTGCGCTTCACCGAATTTCGCGAGAACTACAATCATCAGCACCAGAACGTCCGCACCGAGAACGGCATCGAATACGGCGATCTGCCGAAATTCGTAGACTACGATTACACAGCGAAGGTGGCGCGCTTGAACGCGGCCACGCTGGCGGAGCTGGCGTCGGCTCCTGCGCCTCCGGTGGATGTTCGCCTGTTGACGAAAGAGCTGCAAAACGATTCCACTCTAGAGTGGAAGGTTTCGCCCGGCGGCCTGGCGAGCGGCTATGAAGTTTTGTGGCGCGATACGACTGCTCCGGACTGGGAGCATGTGAAGGCGGTCGGGAACGTTACGCGCGTCACGGTGCCGGTGTCAAAGGACAACGTGATTTTTGCAGTGCGCGCAGTGGATGCGAAAGGGCATCGCAGCTTGGCGATGGTGCCGCAGGCGGAGAGGTGATGGAGGCAGCTGAAACCTGTCTTGTGAATCGTTCGGATTCGCACTGCGACGATTTATGCGATAAGTCGTCATACCGTCATGGTCCAAGGGCTGTGTCAGGGCATGACTTTTAGTCGTGCCGATCTGAGTGCATCAATGGGCCTGGGCTTCAGCCCCTGTAAAATCAGAGTCTCAGGGGCTAAAGCCCAAGTCATCCACGATCTGCATGTGGCACGGCTGAAGCCGTGCCCTGACACAAAGCACTTATAAAATGCCTTGTGGTCTAATCGGGGTAAGTTATGCGACGCACTTCCGGCATGGGACTGAGTTTTCCGCCGTTCACGCGGGCGGTGAAGCAACTGCTTATCGCCAACGGCGTGGTGTTCCTGGGAGTAGCGTTGCTCGAGGTTTTCGTCCCGGGCGGCGAGCGATGGGTCCAGCTTCACTTCGGGCTAGTGCCGTTTCTGGTGGTCTTTCGCGGCTATTTATGGCAGTTGCTGACCTATGCATTTCTTCACAAGGGCCTGTGGCACATTCTGTTCAACATGCTTGCCCTGTGGATGTTCGGCGCGCAGCTGGAACAGGACTGGGGCTACAACCTTTTCCTCCAGTTCTATTTCTTCTGCGCCATCGGTGCCGCGCTGACGACCGTGGTTGTATCGTTCACGGGGCTGCTAGGAAGCAGTCCGTTGATTCCCACGGTGGGCGCGTCCGGCGCCATCTTCGGACTGCTGCTAGCGTTCGGCATATTGCACGCCGAAGCGGAGATCATGCTGTTTCCCATTCCCTTCATGATCAAGGCCAAATACTTTATCATGGGCCTGATCTTCATCGAAGTGTTCCTCACGCTCTCGTCCGCCCATCAGGCCGGAGAGTCGGTTGCCTACATGGCACACCTGGGCGGGCTGCTTTTCGGCTACATCTGGCTGAAATTCGTTCCGCGACGTGGTTTCGGTTATGCCGCTTCGGAGCGCGCGTTCGGACTACGCAACTCCTACTACCGCTGGAAGCGCAAGCGCGCGGCGCGGAAGTTTGAAGTCTACATGCGGAAGCACGACGACCGCGGCGACTACAAGCACGAAGACTACTTTGACGATGCCGGCAACTTCCGCGATCCCAGTACGCGCGAGCCGCGCAAGAAGAACGGGGATACACGCGGTCCGTGGGTGAATTGAAGAAGTTGTCAGCTCTCAGCTGTCAGCTTGAATTCCGCACTTGGCCTTTAGCAATTAGCATTTAGCAAAATCAACCCGCCGCTAGTTCCAAGCCGACGGCTGACGGCTGACAGCCGATAGCTGGCTCTCGAACACCTTCTCCAGCCTCCCGCACACACTAGGACAGAAAGCATACCGATTCGGGAACTTTCCCGAGGAAAGTCATGTCGCATGCTGCGAGCAGGTGAGATGGGAACTACAATGGGGCCAGTTGTCGCAGTCAAAGCGGAAATCCTGGCTTGGATGTTTTTGCAGTGACCGGAGTGGGACATCCCGGAACCGGCGAGGCTTCGCTGCATCCACAGTGGGTGCAAGAGTCAGCAAGGATGATATAGCAGCCAGCAGTTCCCGCTTTTTTTGATTGTTCAAATCATAATCCAAATGACATAGGAGCCAAGGATGAGTAGGGCAAAAGGGACTTTCTGCATAATATTGTTTTTAATCATGTCGCTGGGAATGTTGTACGCCCAGAAGGCGGTAGGACCGAATCGTCCAGCCAGTGTGCCGTCCGACTATGTGATTACACCGTTCGGCTACTTTCACCCATCGTGTGTGCGGACGGCCAAGGACGGAGAGACGGTGCTGGCCGATGGCCGCATCCAATTTGCGGATGGAACGGAGGAAACAGTTGCTCCGTTTTGTAGTTTCCCGCACTATACTGCCAACGGTGAGCCAGTAGTCGAAGGTTCAGCAAATCCCGAACCTCTCAGTATAAGCTGGAGCTGGATTGAATCCGGCCAGGTTGTCACCAGTACTACCTATGACGCAGTTATAGCCGCTTGGAACGTCCCGCAGATGCCTACTTCGAATGACGGCCAGACTTTGTTTTTCTTTCCCGCTCTCACTCATAACCACCTTACTCCACCGAATGAGGAACCAATTATCCAGCCGGTGTTGGGGTATCAGGATGGGCAGAGCGGGGTTGGGCCATGGAATATTGCCAGCTGGAACTGCTGTCCCGCCGGCATGACATGGAATAGTGACCCGGTGACGGTTAGTCCCGGCGACCAAATCTCAGGCACCGTGATGAGCGCCTGCGGGGGCGTACTCGTTCAGGCCTGTTCGAAATGGACTATTACGACCGAAGACGTGACTACCGGGCAAAGTACAACCTTGCACGTCGCCTATCCCAATTTGATGAATTTCGTGTGGGCCCAATCCGGAGTATTGGAGGTCTACAGCATTTACCAATGCAGCGACTTTCCGCCGGATGGTTCCATAACGTTCAGCAACGTAGCTTTGTTCGACAATTACTTCCGGCGAATCACAAGTCCGGGTTGGGCTGCCGAGCTTTTCGTTACGCAGGGTCAAACCACTCCATGGTGCAATTATGGTGCGACCGTAACGAACACGACCGCGACACTAACCTATTAGCCTCACAACGGAACTCAGACGGCGGGCTG
>CAWBKE010000031.1:0-59868 GCA_963789245.1 uncultured Acidobacteriaceae bacterium
TTTGGATCGTGACTGAATTGCCGCTTCGGATGGGACTCCAGGCGGGTAGCTTGCCGCGCGAATTGGGCGTTTGCACCACTGAGGACACGGAGAGCACGGAGGAAATCAGAACTCTTTCACCACAGAGGCATAGAGAACGGAGTCAATTCATAAGACATGACCAAAGAAGATCGCAGCCTCCACGCTGACGACCAAGGGGCGCAGCTAAGAATTGGGCACACTCGAAATCCGTATCCGAGGGGCATTCCAGTTTCTGCTTTCAGGTCTGCTCACAGAGTCTGATTTCTCCGCGCTCCCCGTGTTGGAGCCTGCCCTGAGCGAAGCCGAAGGGTGGTGAGTACGTCTCTTAGTCGAGATATTCGGGATCGCGTTTCCAGCCAGTGATCATGGAATAGAAGTTGTTCCAGCCGTGCAGCAGCACCATGATGAGATGTCCCGGAATGAAGGCCACAAATCCGCACATCGCCATAAAATGCCAGACGCGCGCCAGACGAAAGCCGCCCAGCATCCACGTCAGCCACCAGAACTGCACTGGCTTGTACATCACCAAACCGCTCAGGAACGACACTGCGCCGAAGAAAATCGTGGACGTGTAGGCGAGCTTCTGGAGCGGGTTGTACGCCGCTTCGACCGGCGGCTTCTTGCCGAACAGGAAGTAATGCCGCGCCATTGGCCACACGCCTTTGATGTCGCGCGGCATAAACAGCACCTGCCGCCAATGGCCGGTCACGATCTGATAGACGACATACGTTAGACCGCTGCCGACGAAGATCCACATGAAGGTGAAATGCCATTGCAATGCGCCCGCGAGCCAGCCGCCCAGCGTGATTCCGGGCGGAGGAACCCAGAAGTTCTGCTGCGGAATCTTTGGGCCGAAGCTGGGGAAGGCGCGGAAGATGCGCAGCCCGCTGGTGATCAGCACGAACACGGCGACTGCGTTCAGCCAATGGGCCACGCGAACAATCAGCGGATGCTCATAGGCGACGGTGATCGTCTGCGGCTTCTTGCTCTCGTTGCTTTCGATTATGGCCGGACGCGTTGCCATGCTTCACAGCCCTCCGAACCAGTCGTAACCCTGATCTTCCCAGTAGCCGCGCTTGCCGCCTTTGAGCACGTTGGTCACGCGAACGCTGGTGAGATACTTGGCCTGCTTGTAACCGAGCTTAGTCGGCATTTGCAGGCGCAGCGGCGCGCCGTGACCGCGGTCCAGCGGCTGGCCGTACATCTCGTAACAGAAGAGCGTTTGCGGATGCAGCACCGTCGCCATGTCGATGGATTCGTAGTAGTCGTCGGCACACTCAACTTCCAAATAGCGAGCGGTAAGATCGGCGCCAACGAAGCGCAGAAAATCGGAGCCGCGCGTGCCGCCAAAGTTTCCGACCACATCCCAGCCTTCGACGCACACGTGCCGCGTGTTCTGCACAACTTTGGGCAACGCCTGAATCTGTTGCAGCTTGTACTCGCCGGGACGCTTGACCAGGCCTTCGACGGTCAGTGTCCAACGGTTGAGATCGACTTCCGGATCGACCACGTCGTAGTAGTTGTAGGGAAACTTGTCGAAGGGCGCGACTGCGTTGTTGCTGTAAGTCGGCTCCAGCCGATGACGGCCGAACAGCTTGCCGGAAGCCCAATCGCTGAAACCAAGCCCGCCCATTAACAGCGGCTCCTGCAACTTGGGAATGGCAAATGCGCCGATGGCGATGAGTGGGACGAGCTTGAGCAGTTCGCGGCGATTGATACGTCCACGCTCGCGCGGGGTCATGTCGCGAACTTCTTCGCCTGCGGGACCTGAGCGAGCAGCCGCGTAGGCAGCGGGGATTTCCGGCTGCGGCTCTTCTGGCCGAGGTTCTTCTTGATCCCGCGCTTGCTGCTTCGGCGCTTCTTGTTTCGGCGCTTCCTCTTTTGGCGCTGCTTGCTTCGGTTCTTCTTGCTTCGACTCTTCCTGATGTGGAGCTTCGCCATCGTCCGCGAGGGATTGCAGCGGTCCTTCGACCGGCGCATCGGCCGCGCTTGGCTTTGGATCCGCTTGCTCGGCGCGATCCTCTGCGGGCTGTTGTTCGTCTGGCAATCTGTGCCTCGTCAAGTCTTAAGGGATGAGATCACGAAACGGGCGAAAAGTTACAACCGAGTTTGACTGCTTTGTGTCAGGGCATGACTTCACAGGCCGCTGAAAAAATCGGTCATCGAAGGCTTAGTGTCAGGGCACGACCTCGGTCGTGCCGATAAGCTCTTTACATTTGTCATCACGAGGAGGCCTTCAGAGACTGTGTCGCGACCGGTGTCGCCGCTCCGCGGCTCACGTTTTGTCCCACTTTGAGCGTGGGCTGACGCCCACGCCTAACCCCATCTCGCCGCTGCGCGGCTAGTTTGGTCGGTTGTTCGTGCCGTTTGTTCCACCAGAAAATTTGTTTTCCGGTCGCGACACAGTCTCTTCAGGCCGACGAGGGATCTGCTCTTGAATTTTTGCGAACAGCCGGCGAAGTCGTGCCCTGACACTAAGCTCCCTACGAGATGCCTGCGAACGGTCAACAGCAGATCCCTCGCGTCGCTCGTGATGACAATTCCAACTAGCTCGTCACTAATTCCGCGAGACTCGATAGACAGCGGATTCGAGACAACGGATTCGCGCGCCTCTATTCCGGCAACTCTACTGCGACAGCCTCTGCTTGTTGATGGGTGCGCCTTTTCCCTGCTGGCTCTGCATGGTTTCGCCCGGACGCAGAAGCGAGGGACGCGTTGTATCCGTGGCCTGCTGTTGATCAGAACTTGCAGCGCCGGAAGTCGCGGCATTCGCCGAAGTTGAGTCGCTTACGCCCGCAGCCGAGGACGCTTGCGGCGCGGCAGCTGAATCGGAAGCTGCTGGAGCCGTTGTCGCCGCGACTCCGCCTCCAGGTTTCGACGCCTCAACCACTTTGGCCGGCGGAGCCAAATCGAAAATTACGCGTTCGTTGGTTAACGCTTCCAGTTCCTGTTTGTGTGGCGCCGCGAAAAACCAGGTCAGCACGTATCCGCGCCGTTGCGTGATCGCCATGGCAACCGACAAGCGCCGCGAAAGGGCGTCATTCGGCACTTGAAACCCGACCGTGCCTTGCAGCAAAAGAAAAACGCTGCCGTCGGCGCTGAAGGCTTTGCCGTCGCGCATATCGTCGATGATGGGATGAGTCAAACCGAACTGCAGCAGAAAATCCTTCGCCGCCTGCTGGTCCGTGGCATTGTCGGGAAACTTCATCCGCGGGAAACACGCGTTCGATATCGCGGAAACCGTCACCTCGCCAAATTCGTCATAGGAGATCTGGCCGTCCGCTGCGGGACGCTTGGCCCAAACGGAAAACAGCGTTCGGCTGCAGGCTTCCATCAGCCGGTGCTCGTTGCGGCCCACGCGAGGCATGCCGAAATTTTCCTTGGCGCGATCGCGCTCGACGGCCGGCTGCACCGCGCCTTCGGCCTCCAGCGTCCAGCCCTGCGGGATGCGATAGCTGAAGCCGATCGTCGGATTTTCGTAGAAGTCGCCGTTGATCGTGCCGGGATCGATGTGGCTGGCAGGCGGATCAGCTTCCAACGCCTCCAACTCATGCGACGAAATGGATGGTCCATCGTAAGGCCGCGCGCCGGTTTCCACATACTGACGCAAATTCGCGGGCGCGAAAAATACCACGTGCTCGAAGGACGACTCCAATTGCCTCACCGTCTTGTCGTCATGCGCGGCCAGGAAAATCCGCAGGATGTAATCGCCCGAAGTGGTTGCCAGCAGGTAGTGCTGTTCGATGCCTCGCCGCGTTTCGAACAAATAAAATTCATGGCCCGCAATGCTGGTCTTCGACAATCCGCGCAGCTCTTCCACGCCGCGATACAGCTCCTGGTCGAGCGCGTAGCGCAACAGCGCCTTCGCATCCTGGTTCTTGCCGCCGGCAGTTGGAATCGCGCAGATTGAGATCTCGGCATCCAGAGGAGGTGGACCGCCAAGCTCCAATAGTTGAATGCTTCCGTCGCGCGCAGCCGCTTGTGGAATCGGCTGCAGGCGCAGGTCGCGCGGAAGACTGAAGCTGAAGTCAAAATATTGGCTGACGTAACGCGACGCCGACAAGTAAGCCTGTTCGGGATAACTGGACTGCGACGTTGCAACCGCGGGTGCGGCAGAAGACGATGTCTGCGCCGTCAGCGAGATCACGCCGCTGAACACAAAACAAAATAGTGCGCATAACTTGGTTGGAATACGCATTGCTCTCGCGCCGGCTGCTGTTGCTTCCCACCATTGTAATGGAATACGAATCGATGTCGGCTGACAAAGTTGGCGTGCGCGCGGTAGAGCAGGCCTTCAGGCTGGCGTCAAGGGATGATGTTAACTCCGGGTTGCAGTGGTCATTAGAAAATCACCACCGCAGCCCAACGGTTTTGTCCGCCGGACGCGGCGCTGAAGAGGCTGTTACGAAACCACGCTCGCCGCTACGCGGCTCGGCACAATTTCCCACTTGACCAGGGGCTCGCGCCCCTGGCTCACCTGCAAAGCCGCCGCTACGCGGCTAATTTGTCGCAGTGCCGTTGCGGTTTGTTCCACTCCAAAATTGCAATCGTAGTTTCGTAACGGGCGGTGAAGCGCCGCTCTACTTGCGCTCTGCACCGCCTCAACCCGACTTCGCAGCCCTCCGGAAAGCATTATGTGCGTCTGCTTGCCAGATGCCTCTTTGGTGGGAACAACGGAGCTTCCGGCCTTCGCCTCAGGTACAATTTCGATTTGTAGAGCTTTTCGGCCGGGCGCTGTGCTTCGGCCGTTCTTCGACGTTTGCTCCAGGAGTCCGCTTCTGAACGCTGTCGTCAGCCTGCTCGCTTGCCTGCTGGTGGAACCTCACGGGTTTCGCCATTACATGAAGGCCCATTTTCTCGATCCCACCTTCAAGGGCCTGTATCAAGCCAACGCCTTCGACATGCTGTTGCTGATTCCCTACTTCATTGTTCTGATCCTGCTGGCGCTTTACGGAATGCATCGCTACCGGCTTGTCTACCTTTACTACAAGTACCGCAAGAACAAGGTCACCGAGCCCGAGTCGCATTTCGCGGAGTTGCCGCGCGTCACCATACAACTGCCCATCTTCAACGAGCAGTATGTTATCGATCGCCTGGTCGACTGCGTCTGCAAGATCGAATATCCCCGCGACCGGATGCAGATTCAGGTGCTCGACGACTCCACCGACGAGACCGTCGAAGTGGCTCGCAGCGTGGTCGAGCGCTACGCTGCAATGGGACATAACATCAGCCATAACCATCGCACCAATCGCGAAGGCTACAAAGCGGGCGCGCTTGATGCCGGCCTGAAGACCGCGACCGGCGAGTTCGTCGCCATCTTCGATGCCGACTTCATGCCGCAGCCCGAATGGCTGATGAAAGTGATTCATCACTTCGCCAATCCCGCAATCGGCATGGTGCAAACTCGCTGGACCCACTTGAACCGCGGCTATTCGTTCCTTACCGAAGTGGAAGCCATTCTGCTCGACGGCCACTTTGTGCTGGAACACGGCGGCCGTTCGCGCGCCGGCGTCTTCTTCAACTTCAACGGCACTGCGGGAATGTGGCGCCGCAAAGCCATCGACGATGCGGGCGGTTGGGAACACGACACCCTCACCGAGGACACCGATCTCAGCTACCGCTCGCAAGTAGCCGGCTGGACGTTTCGCTATTTGCAGGACGTGGAATGTCCGGCTGAGTTGCCCATCGAAATGACCGCCTTCAAGACGCAGCAGGCACGCTGGGCGAAAGGCCTGATCCAGTGCTCCAAGAAAGATCTGCCCAAGCTGCTGCGCGCCAAAGTGTCGCGGCGCGAGAAGATTGAAGCCTGGTATCACCTGACCGCCAACATCAGCTATCCGCTGATGATCGTGCTTAGCGTACTGCTGCTGCCGGCGATGGTCATTCGCTTCTATCAGGGATGGTTTCAGATGCTCTACATCGACATCCCGCTGTTTCTGGCGTCCACGTTTTCCATCTCCAGCTTCTATCTGGTCTCGCAGAAGGAAATCTTTCCCCGGACCTGGTATCGCACATTTCTCTTTCTGCCGGCGCTGATGGCGCTCGGCATCGGCCTCACGCTTACCAACAGCAAAGCCGTGCTGGAAGCGCTCGTCGGACATCAGACCGCCTTCGCGCGTACGCCGAAGTACCGCGTCGTCAACAAGGCCGACAAAGCCATCGCGGCCAAGAAGTATCGCAAACGTCTCGGCTGGGTTCCGTGGATCGAGTTGCTGGTGGGCTGCTATTTCGCGCTGACCGTCTGGTACGCAATCGCCAACGAGAACTACATCACCGTGCCGTTTCTGGTGCTCTTCGTCTTCGGATATTGGTACACCGGATTAATGTCGCTGTTGCAGGGACGCTTCGACAGCCTGGTCCGCGAGCACGCCGAAGAACGCAGCCCCAAACCATTTCCCGTCGGAGTGTGAGAACAGTTGTCAGTTGTCAGTTGTCAGTTGGCAGTTGGCAGTTGGCAGTTGGCAGTTGGCAGTTGTCAGTTGTCAGTTGGCAGTTGCCAGTTGTCGGTTGTCAGTTGTCAGTTGTCAGTTGTCAGTTGTCAGTTGTCAGTTGTCAGTTGTCAGTTGCCAGTCGTCAGTTGTCAGTCGTCGGTTCTCACTTGTCAGTTGTCTCTTGTCAGTCGTCAGTTGTCGGTTGGCAGTCGTCAGTTGGCAGTTGCCAGCTCTCAGTCCTCAGTCGTAAGTCGTCATTTGCCAGTTCTCAGTCGTCAGTAAACATCAGCCTTCCTCAAACATCAACCTTCCTTATGTTTTGTCATCACGAGGAGGGCTCTGGGAATGGAAGACGTATCGGCGGATGTCCCACATTGTGGGACACACTTCTACCGCCGCTGCGCAGCCGCCTTCAGCGGCGCTCTTCCGCAAGTAGTCGACCCTCTATCCTCGCCGAAGGAGTCTGCCTTACCAGTCGCAAATCGCCGTTCGCCATCCGCTCTTAGCCTTTCGCTTTTGCTGACTGCTGACTGCTGACTGCTGACTGCTGACTGCTAACTGCTAATTGCTAGTTGCTAATTACTTCCTAAGGAGTCCACCCATGCCCTACAAATACTGCCAACACGTCAAAGAAAACGGAACCTTCTGCACCTCACCCGCTCTGCGGAGCCGCAAATATTGTTATTTCCATCTGCGCTGGCGCGGACGCCGCCTCAGCATGGCGCGCGCCCGCTCGCAAAACATACCCTGGAATCTCGATCTGCCTCCGCTGGAGGACATGCAAGCCGTGCAGGCTTCCATCATGCAAGTGGTGGAGGCGCTGGCCGCTGGTTGTCTCGACACGCAACGCGCCGGGCTGATCCTCTAGGGCCTGCAACAGGCGGGCACCAACATAAAGTCATTCCAGGGATGGATGGGAGGCAGCCGCTTCGACGTCAATCCCGAAAGCAACTTGCGCGCCCTCAACTATCCCGCGCTGGAGGCCGACTTCGCTCTGCCCAAACAACTGGACATCGACACTCGCCCCGACGAGGCCTTCCCGCCACCAATCGCCGCCACGGAGATCAACGCGGAGCCAGCGCCTGATCAGCTTGCGCCTGTCCCCGCGCCGATGAAGAAGCTTCCTCGCGGCCTAAAACTACCGAAGTTGCCCGGAGAAATCCTGGCAAAGGACGCCTAGACCGATTCGCGACCCATCTGTCCAGTGCACGGACTCGAGGTCAGCCCCATCGGCTCACCCTTATTTCCCTGTCGCCGGCAGAAACGGAAATGGCTTGGCATCTTCGAACTTCGCCGCCGCGTCTCCGGCATAGATCGCGCCGCCCGTCAGGGTAAGCTTCTTCACCGGCTGGCCGGCAGCGAAGTTCACGTCCGCCAAATCCACCCAGAAGACATTCGGGCTGCGCGCCGACTCGAAGTAATAGCGCCGGTTCTTGTGGTCGGAGACCGTCCGCCAGATGGTGGACGAGACATTCGGCTGCCCAGGCGTAGAAATGCCAAGCGGCACCGAAGCATTGCGAATTACCGAGAAGGCGCTGGCGATGGCTTCCCGGTTGTCGGCCGTCTTGGGCACCGCGTTGATATAAAAAGACGCCCTTACAAAGCGGTCGGCCGCGCGATTGGTTCCGGGCAGCATGGTCGTTCCGCCAATCTGCTGCCAGTACGCGTTCAGCGCCAGCTGCTGATCGTAGATAGGCGAGTTAGTCATCACCTGGTACTCCTTGCCATGATGAATGACCATCTTGCCGTTGATGTATTCAAAGATGGCGGAGTCGCCCGTCGGGTCCGAGACCGCCAGATGCACCGTTCCGGCGTGACCGTCGGGGGTTTCCACCGGCAGCACGTAGAATGCTTCCGCGCGCGCGCCCTCCACTACCTCCGCTACCGTCGCGTAGTTGTCGAGCACATATTGCGTCCACGCGGAAATCGACAACGGCTGGCTCTTGCTGGTGGGCGGATCTTCCGGATACTCGGACTCGGCCAAATACAGCATGTTTGCAACCAGTCCTTTTTCGTTCATGCCGTCGGCGGTGGCCGCTTCAAATGCGCTGGCCACGACGCTGCCATACTTGGATGTCCACTTGATGGAAGTCGGCCCGGCAGCGCCATCGCGTTGCATGCCTCGCGGGAAAATCCACAGGTTCGAACCCAGGTCCGTCTGCCAGTCCATGCTGCGGACAGTGATGATGGTCCCTTCCGGACCGAGATAAACCGCGCGGGTGCAGGCATAGACGGCAGTCGGCATGGCGGCGCACAGCAACAGCAGGGCGCTACCGAGAAAACGGCACAAGGTCTTTCGCATGATCGAATAATCTCCTTTGGTAGGTGTCTCGGAGTATAGGCGCAAACGTCGTAACGCCGCCAGCCAGGAGCTGCATGCCCCAGACTTGCGTTGCTCATTTGGACCCTAACCTGAGCAAAGAATTTTCTTAGCACGCGAATGCTGAGCTTCCCTTGTCCCCCTCGCCGGCCGTTCCTACCCTCGCGGCACCGAGCCTTCGCATTCGGTAACTGCTCCGCGTTCTGATATCCTAAGTATCTGTGGTAATCAAAGTTTTCTTCACGGTCCTGGTGCTGTGCACTGCGGCCGTTGTCGCCGTGGGCCTGGCGATACATTTCCGCGTCAAGCGGCACCTTCGCGAGCAGCCCGCGACCAATCCTGTACCCGAAGTTGTGGAGCTGGAGGAGCCGGTCGCGGTCCAGGTTCACCTGGAGAACGTTCACCTGGAGAACGCTCGTGCCGGGAACGCCCGTCCCAACCGCGACGGCGCCGTCGAAGAGAAGCGCCCTGAGTAGTTTTCGTCCTGGTATTCGGGAGGCTGAAAATGTCAAAAGCACTTCATATCGATCAGCAGGTCGCCGAGCAGCCGCTTCATCTGGCTAAGCAAACCGCCATCGTGATTTGCGCCAGCGCCGTCATCGCCGTGTGCGCGCGTCTTATGCTGCCTCTGCCCTTCACGCCGGTGCCGCTCACCCTGGCCAACTTTGGAGTGCTGCTGGTGGGACTTTCGCTCGGCAGCCGTCGCGGATTCGCCGCGGCCGCGCTTTATCTGTCTTGGGGAGCGATGGGACTGCCGGTCTTCGCGTCGTCGGGCCCAGGCAGTTTCGCGCAGATGCTGGGTCCCACCGGCGGATATTTGTGGGCGTATCCGGTCATCGCGTTTCTCGCAGGCTGGATTGCCGAGCGCGGGCAGCCGAGCTTCATTCGCAACTTGACGGCCGCGGTCGTTGCCGAAGTTGTTCTGTTTATCGCCGGCATCGGCTGGCTCGCAGTCATAACTCATAGCTGGCGCCAGGCTGCATTCTTCGGACTGTATCCGTTCTTGTTCGCCGAAGTGTCGAAGGTGATGATCGCCGCGGCGGCTGCCGGTCGCTTGCGTCGAAAGCTGTAAGCGGGCAGTGGTGCAGCTTGGTTTGTCGTCCCGGGCGAGCATATTTTGCGAGAGAGGGATCTGGGCGTGCCGATTCGCGCCGGGGCGCAAAAGGCACGCATCCTTATTCAAACTGCAGCACTGCCTGTAAGCGCTGCGTCATTTGCCGTGATTTTCCGCAACCTGTAATCTTGGACTTAGGCAGCACCTGAGCGGCTGCACTCTTATGACCCATAGATCCGGTAAAGGCCCCCGCGAAATCACCGTCGCGCACAGTCCCGACTCTGACGACGCTTTCATGTTCTATGGGATGGCGACCAGCAAAATTCGCGTTCCCGACGTGAAGTTCACTCACACCCTTTGCGATATCGAGACCCTGAATCGCAAGGCCCTGGACGGCTTTTACGACATCACCGCGATATCCTTTCACGCCTATCCGTATATTCAGGACAAGTACGCGATCATGCCCACCGGCGGCAGCGTTGGCGAAGGCTACGGTCCCATGATCGTCGCCACTCGCGGCATTCCGCTGGACGAACTCAAGCAGCTCAAGATCGCGGTGCCGGGAACCATGACGACAGCGTACCTGGTGCTCAAGCTGTTTGCCCCCGACATTGCGACGGAAGTTGTTGCCTTCGACCAGATCGTTCCCAAAGTGCTGGAAGGCAAGTACGAAGCGGGGCTCATCATTCACGAAGGACAACTGACTTTCAACAAGTCAGGCCTGCACAAGATTGTGGACATGGGCAAATGGTGGCGCGATCAGACCGGGCTGCCGCTACCTCTCGGCGGCAATGCCATCCGCCGCGAGTTGGGCCCGGACTTGATATCTGCCTGCTGCACCGCCTTGCGCGACAGCATTCGCTACGCTCTCGACAATCGCGACGAGGCGCTGCAATATGCCATGCAGTTCGCCCGCGATCTGGAACCACAGATGGTGGACAAGTTCGTCGGCATGTATGTGAACGAGCGCACCCTGGATTATGGCAAAGATGGCCGCGAGGCTATAACCAAACTGTTAGAAATGGGTTACGCTGCCGGCATCATCCCATACAAACCAGAGGTGGATTTCGTCGGCGACGGCGCCGCAGTTCCCGCCGGCTAAGAGAGAAGAGCGGCACACGGTAGAGTCGCACACGGTAGAGTCGCACACGGTAGAGCGGCGCTTTAGCGACGCGTCAGCGCCCGCCCATAATGCGTGTCATCCCGACCGGAGCGAAGCGGAGTGGAGGGACCTGCTGTTCCCACCGCCGACACGATGTTCTCGAAGGCGACGGCCTTTAAGGCCGTCCGAAACGATCCATCTCTCGCATCCGAGCCGGCTTCAGCCGGCGACACCAAGGCAATTCGTTCACTCTGGATTAATCTTGTCCTGCTAATCTATTCTTCATGACCTTGCAACAATTCCGCGACACCCTGGTTCACGACGAGCCGCCGCGCGAGCTTAACTCCGCCCTCGCCGGATTGTGGTGGGATGCCAAGGGCGACTGGAATCGCGCCCACGAGGCCGCGCAGCAAGACGAAGGTCCCGCCGGCGCATGGGTCCACGCCTATCTGCACCGCAAGGAAGGCGACTCATCCAATGCGGGCTATTGGTACAAGCGTGCCGATAAAACTGCGGCTAAGACCTCGCTCGAACAGGAGTGGCTCCACATTACCAAGTCGCTGCTGAGCTAGAATCTCTACTTTTGTCATCACGAGGAAGCCTTCAGTCCGACTTTCTTATTTTTTCGTCATCACGAAGAAGCCTTCAGTCCGACTTTCTTATTTTTTTTTCATCACGAGGAGGGCTTCAGAGACTGTGTCACGACCTGGTGTCGCCGCTCCGCGGCTCACTTGTTGTCCCACTTGGAGCGCGGGCTTACGCCCACGCCTAACACAAATGCCGCCGCTTCGCGGCTGAATGAGCCGGATTTCTTAGTGTTTGTTCCACCGCGGAATATGATTTCCGGTCGCGACACAGTCTCTTCAGCCCGACATTCTTATTTTTTTGTCATCGCGAGGAGGGCTTCAGCCCGACGAGGGAACTGCTTTTCTAGCCTTTCCCCCACATATACCCGTCCTTTACGCGAATTTTCATCTACTCCCGCCGCCTCACATGCTAAAATCTTTTTCCCGCCCAGGTTGCTCCCCCTGAGTCACAGAAATGGCGCCCAGCTTCAGATATCGTTACGTCGATTTCGGGACGGTGTTCACTGGCGATCCTCGGTCTCGGAGCGTTACAACCGCGGCCGATTCTCCGCGGACGCTATTTGCCAACGAACTCGCAGTCGATGTCGGCGGCACCTGCTGGGGCAATAACGAACCGCTGGCCGTCATCGATCATCACTTCCCCAGCGATGGCCAGTTTCCCTCGGCCTCAGCCGCCATACTGCACAAGGCACAACTCATCCGCGGCCGATTTGCGCAGCAGCAATCCGATGCTCTCTGGCTGGTCACGCACCAGCCTCCCGACTTCGATGCTTTCTGCTCGATGTATCTGGCGCGCTGGATCATCGAGTCGCCAGACGCCGTCACTGATTGGCAGACCTACGGTTTGCATACCGATGGCTGGCTCGACCTGCCGCAGACAGCAGCACTCCCGCAGAAGCCCATACAAAGAATCGACTGGTTCAACCCTGATCTCACACGAGTGCCGCCCGAACATCGCTGGCCTCTGCTTCTTGCCAGTCTTGCTTCGGCGCTGGACTCACGTCGCCGCGTCTCTTGTCCGCGATTACGCGCCCTGCACTCCGTTCTCGACGCTGCGCTGAAACGCGGTCGCGACTATCTCAGCCAGACCAGCGGCGCTACGGAATTCTTCGACGAGGTCAGGGCGTCGATTCTGCAAAAGCATCTCAATCCCATTTTCGATTCCGTGCTGGAAGGCAGCGCCGTCTTCGCTCCCGAGCTCGCCATGCTCGACCGTGAGTCCGAAGCCTACGAGAGGGACGTCCATCGCGCGCGCAAGTCGATCGTCTACTTGCCGCAGTCCGAAGCGCCGTCCCCGAATTTCTTCAAGCGCCCGAAAGATGTTGCGCCTTTGCAGGAACACATTGACTCGCCCGACGCTAACGCCGAGCATCTTCTGCTGGCCGATACCTTTCGCCTCCCGACCAGCGCCATTTATCTTCGCGATCCCGAATGTCTGTTGTTCGAGGAATGGGCCCGGCTCGACCTGGAGAATTCTTCTCTCGGTGCAGGTTTTGAGTTCACCGCAATCGCCGCGTCCAACGGACGCCCCAGCGGAGGCGTCAACCACACGGACTATGTTTTTTCTATCGATCCCGAGCGAGCCAATGGTCGGCATCTCTACACGGTTTGGTCGCGCCTCCAGACCAAAGAAGTGGAGGCGCTGCGAGCGCGCGAGCAGCCATCCGATTCGCCTGTGGCTTTCTATGTGGCACGAGGAGTCGACAAGCAGGTCGCGACGGGCACGCTGCTTGCCGATCCGTGGTTCGGCGGACCGAACAGCTCCGGTACGCTGGTCAGGACGCCGAACCACGGTACCGTGATCGGCCCGCCCGGCACGCGCAGCGATCTGCGCGACGATGCCATCGCCGAAGAAGTTCGCACCGAGCTTGAGAACCCCATCTACTCCGCGGAGTCCCTGGTCGCCGGACCGCAAGTGACGGTCGTCGATTTCTCCGCCTCGAAAAATCATCGGGACGAGGTCTCACGTAAATTCGATCTCAACGCTCTGCTGCAAATCCCCGCGCCGCGGGAAAGCTATTTTCGTTTTGCCTCAATCCGTCTGCGGGCTGACGTCCCAATCCTTGCAGGAGAAGTTTCTGGAGGGTGCCCCGTTCTAGCCTGCGGTTGGCTAGGGCGGGGTAGTCTGGCTGAGCAAATTGGCGAGACCCTCTGGCAGGTGCTCTATCCCGATCGGCCGGGCGCAACGCCTTCCGACTTCACGGCGCGCCATCTGGCTGTCACATCGGATTGCGTCGGAGTTTGGGGAGATCGAGGCATTGCAGTAGCGCAGAAGCATCTCTCTGGCGTCGGTGCCGCTTCGCCTGCGAACAGTCAAACGGCGCGCGACGATTTCGCGGGTATCGTCTCGCTTGCTCGCGATATCGACCAACTGACCTCCGACGGAGAGTTACTCAGCCGCACTTCTGAGACTTCGGCTCCCTCCGCTCGGCCATCCGCAGAAAACGGCACCTCTGCCTCCCTGGAGATGATCGTCGCCCATGGCGAGGAACTGATTAGCCGCGCCGCCGAACTCCGACACATTCTCACCTTGCCGGACCACGATGTCCTTCGCCGCTTCTCCGAAGCAATCGGTCTCGAGCAACTTCTCGCGACCTTGCATGACTTGAATCACACCGCTGCCGAACGTCTGCGCCGTCAGCAACTGGCCGAGCAGGCACGGCTAACGGAAGAGCGCTCAAACCTCATCGGCAGACTCCGCAGTAGATTCGAGTGGCTGGAAGTCTTCATCGTCGGATTCCTCGCGATCGAGATCATCGAGGCGATCGCCCGGCACTCCAACCTCGGCAAGACATTGGAAAATGCCTTGCTCTTGCTGGGCGGCCCGCTTTTCCTTGGCGTTACCGCACTGATCCTGAAGCCCTGGAAGCGCAAGTCCGAAGTCACCGGCGACGCGAAAGGCATCTCTCTGACAATCCTGATTGCCGTAATCGCGGCTTGCGTTGTCGCCTGGTTGGCAGGACTGCTCCACATTTTGGCGAAATAGAACTCACCGAGCAACCCTGCCTTGCCCGATCTGCACGACAGATTGTGCACTTTGCGATTTCTTGCGCCTCGCCTCTTATGCGCGCGCCCATTCCCTGATAAAATCTTAAAAATCCACTCCCCGGAGTTCGAATGCAGGCAATCCTTGCGCTGGAAGATGGACGGATCTTCCGCGGCAAAGGCTACGGAGCTAAAGGTGAATGTTACGGGGAAGTTGTTTTTAACACCTCCATCACCGGATACCAGGAAATTTTCACCGACCCCTCCTACGCCGGCCAGATCGTAGTCCTCACCAATCCTGAAATCGGCAATTACGGCACCAACTCCGACGACAACGAAGCCACGCGGCCTTACATCGAGGGTCTGATCGTGCGGGAATTTTCGCGTGTCAGCTCCAACTGGCGCTCGCAGGAGGTTGCGGAAGAATATCTGGAGCGCTACAAGGTTCCCGTGCTCGCTGAAATCGACACTCGCGCGCTGGTGCGTCACTTGCGCGATCACGGCGTCATGCGCGGCGTCATCTCCATGCTTGAGACAGACACCGATAAACTGATTGCCAAGGCGCGCTCGATTCCGAAGATGGATGGCACCGACCTCGCCAAAGAAGTGACGACGCGCAGTGTCTATCAGTGGGACGAAGGCGTGCGCTCGCACGAGCCAACCGAGATTGTCGGCGTAAAAGATGCTCCGCCGAAGTTCCACGTCGTCGCCTACGATTACGGCATCAAGCACAACATTCTTCGCCGCCTGGTCGGCGAGTGTTGCAGCGTAACCGTTGTGCCGGCCACAACCACCTCCGAAGACGTGCTCGCGCTCAAGCCTGACGGCGTGTTTCTATCGAACGGCCCCGGCGATCCCGAGCCGGTGACCTACGCGCAGGAGAGCATTCGCCAGATGATGGGCCGCGTGCCCATCTTCGGCATTTGCCTTGGCCATCAACTGATCGGCCTCGCGCTCGGCGGCAAGACCTACAAGCTGAAGTTCGGCCATCACGGCGGCAATCATCCGGTAAAGCACCTGGCCAACGGCAAAGTCGAAATCACCGCTCACAATCACAACTTCGCCGTCGATCCCGACTCGCTGAAACAGAGCGAGGTCGAGCTGACGCACATCGACTTGAACGACAATACGCTGGAAGGCCTGCGGCACCGCTCGCTGCCGCTGTTCAGCGTGCAGTATCACCCCGAAGCCGCGCCCGGCCCGCACGACTCGCACTACTTGTTCAAGGACTTTGTGAAGATGATGGAGGAGTGGAAGGGCGGAAAAGAATAACGATGCCACGCCGCAACGACATCGCGAAAGTGCTCATTATCGGCTCCGGGCCCATCGTCATTGGCCAGTCGGCCGAGTTCGACTACTCCGGCGCGCAGGCCTGCAAGGCGCTCAAGTCCGAAGGCTACGAAGTGGTGCTCGCCAACTCCAACCCCGCCACCATCATGACCGACCCGGAGATGGCCGACCGCACCTACATCGAGCCGCTCACCCGCACCTATCTCGAAGAGATCATCCGCGTCGAAGCCGAGATGCTGAGCGCCGAGGGCCGCACCGGGGTATTTGCTCTGTTGCCCACGGTCGGCGGACAAACCGCGCTGAACCTCGCGGTCGAGTTGGCCGACGGCGGCGTCCTCGAAAAGTACAACGTGCAACTCATCGGCGCGCAGCTTGGCGCCATCAAGAAGGCCGAAGACCGCCTGCTCTTCAAAGATGCGATGACCGCCATCGGCCTCGACGTCCCGAAATCCTCGCTGGTCAACAACCTGAAAGACGGCATCGACTTCAGCAGCAAAATCGGTTTCCCGGTGATCCTGCGGCCGTCGTTCACCCTCGGCGGCACCGGTGGCGGTATTGCCTATAACCGCGAAGAGTTGCTGGAACTCCTCGCCCGCGGCCTCGATCTCTCGCCCGTCCACGAAGTGCTGCTCGAGGAATCCGTGCTCGGCTGGAAGGAATACGAGCTCGAGTTGATGCGCGACCTCGCCGACAACGTCATCGTCATCTGCTCCATCGAGAATTTCGATCCCATGGGCACGCACACGGGCGACTCCATCACCGTCGCCCCGTCGCAGACGCTGACGGATCGCGAATACCAGGCTATGCGCGACGCCGCCATCGCCGTCATTCGCGAGATCGGCGTTGAAACCGGCGGCTCCAACATTCAGTTCGCCGTCGATCCGCACAACGGCCGCATGGTCGTCATCGAGATGAACCCGCGCGTCTCGCGCTCGTCGGCGCTGGCATCGAAAGCCACCGGCTTCCCGATCGCGAAGATCGCAGCCAAGCTCGCCGTCGGCTACACCCTCGACGAGATCACCAACGACATCACGCGCAAAACGCCTGCCTGCTTTGAGCCGACGCTCGACTACGTCGTGGTCAAGATTCCCAAGTGGCAGTTCGAGAAATTCCCCGGCGCGGATGAGTCGCTTGGCCCGCAGATGAAGTCGGTGGGCGAAGTGATGGCGATTGGCCGCACCTTCAAGCAGGCGCTGCTGAAGGCTGTGCGCTCGCTGGAGACCGGCAAGCGTGTCGACGCCGACGAGATCGAGCCTCGCATCCTGACCAAACGCCTGGTCACACCGCACCCCGAGCGACTGCAATACATTCGCTACGCGCTATCGCAGGACATGAGCGTCCGCGAGATCGCGCAGATGACCAACATCGATCCCTGGTTCCTGCATCAGCTCAAAGAGATTTCCGATGTGCAGTCCAAGCTGGGATCCGAGGCGATCGATGCCGAGCGCCTGCGCGAGATCAAGCGCATGGGCTTCTCCGACGCGCGTCTGGGCGAAGCGCTCAACATGAAGAACGGCCGTGCTGCTGCCGAGAAAATCCATCAGCTGCGCAAACAGCACAACGTTCGCCCGGTCTTCAAGCGCGTCGACACCTGCGCCGCCGAGTTCGAAAGCTACACGCCGTACCTTTATTCAACCTACGAAGATGAAGACGAGGCAGCGCCGACCGACCGCAAGAAGGTCATCATCCTGGGCAGCGGGCCCAATCGCATCGGCCAGGGAATTGAGTTCGATTATTGCTGCTGTCATGCGGCCTTCGCGCTGCGCGAAGACGGTTACGAGACGATCATGATCAACTGCAATCCTGAGACCGTCTCCACCGACTACGACACCAGCGATCGTCTCTACTTCGAGCCGCTGACTTACGAAGACGTGATGGCTGTCTACGAGCACGAAGCGTCAGGCGGCGCGCCCGTTGGCGTCATCGTGCAATTCGGTGGGCAGACGCCGCTCAACCTGGCGCTGCCGCTCAAAGCCGCGGGCGTGCCCATCATCGGCACCTCGCCGGAGAACATCGACCTCGCCGAAGATCGCCGTCGCTTCGGCAAGCTGCTGGAAGAGCTTTCCATTCCGCAACCGCGCGGCGCGACCGCGACGAGTCTGGAAGAAGCGCTGGCCAATGCCAACCGCATCTCGTATCCGGTGCTGGTGCGGCCCTCGTACGTGCTCGGCGGGCGCGCCATGGTGCTCGCCTATGATGACGACTCGCTCATGCAGTACATGAAGGAAGCGGTCGAGTATTCGCAGGAGCGTCCGGTGCTCATCGATCACTTCCTCGAGTCGGCGACCGAGATCGATGTCGATGCCATCTCCGACGGCGAGGACGTCGTCATCGGCGGCATCATGCAGCACATCGAAGAAGCAGGCATCCACTCTGGCGACTCGTCCTGCGTGCTGCCGGCGGTCGATATTCCCAAGCACCTGCTCAACACCATTCGCCAATACACCTTTCAGCTCGCCCGTGCGCTGAAAGTCATCGGCTTGATGAACGTCCAATACGCCATTCAGCGCAACCGCGTGTACGTCATCGAGGTCAATCCGCGCGCCTCGCGCACCGTGCCTTACGTCTCGAAGGCGACAGGCATACCGCTGGCAAAGATCGCCGCGCGCCTGATGACTGGCCGCAAGCTGCGCGAGTTCCTGCCGGAAAACATCGAGCGCCAGAGCGACCTCGACACCGGCAACTTCTATTTCGTGAAGTCGCCCGTCTTTCCCTGGGGTAAATTTCCCGGCGTCGATACCGTGCTCGGCCCGGAGATGAAGTCCACCGGCGAGGTGATGGGCGTGGCCGACAACTTCGGCGAAGCCTTCGCCAAAGCGCAAACCGCCGCGGGACAGACGCTGCCGACAACGGGCACCGTCTTCATGAGCGGCAACGATCGCGACAAGCCCTTTATGCCCGAACTGGCGCGGCGCTTCGTTGAGCTGGGCTTCAGCATCGTCGCCACACACGGCACGGCGCGCGTCCTGGAACACGCCGGCCTGCGCGTTGAGCGCGTCTACAAAGTGAAAGAAGGCCGGCCGAACGTCGTCGATCTGATCAAGGGCGAGCGCATTCAGCTCATCATCAACACGCCGCACGGCGTCGAGCCCTGGTTCGACGAGAAGGCCATCCGCCGCGCCGCCGTAATGGCGCGCATTCCCACCATCACTACCTTGTCCGCAGCGAAAGCAGCCTGTGACGGCATCGCAGCCTTACAACGCGGCGAGGCCAAAGTTTACGCGCTGCAGCAATTGCACGCCGAACGGGTGGCAGCGGCAAAGTAAATTGGAGCGTCGCTTTACCCGAACTTAGGAGCCGCAGCGCTTGACGTGTACGGTATAACCGTACACCATGGCCTGGTGATGAGATTTGATTGACTATCATTAGGTGGGAAAAATGCCGATGAAGAATCCGCCCCATCCGGGCGACCTGATCCGAACCGAGATGATCGAAGCTCTGGGCCTTAACATATCGAAGGCAGCGGAGATTTTGAGGGTGCGGCGTGCCACGCTCTCCGACCTTCTGCACGGAAAAGCGGCTTTGACGCCGGAGATGGCGCTCCGCATCGAAAAGGCGTTTGGCCCGGACATGGACCACCTGCTGCGCATGCAGCTTGCCTACGACGTGGCGAGAACGCGAAAGCACGCGCGCGACATCGCCATCAAACGGTACGTTCCGGCGTAGGGCGCACTCAGCGCATAATCAATGCGCCCGGCGCTATCCGTTATCGAGGTTGGAAGATTGACCATTGCTATGACTATGGTTAAAATCGTGGTCTAATAGTGATATGCAGGAAATCGCCATCTCCGAATTCAAGGCCAAGTGCCTCTCGCTACTCCAGCAGGTGTGTAAGACAAAGCAGCCCATTCGGGTGACCCGCTTCGGCAAGCCGGTTGCCGACGTCATCCCTCCTGCCGGCCTTCAGGTGAATCGAAACGCCTGGATTGGCTCCGGAAAAGGCACAGCGAAGATCCTTGGGGACATCATCTCTCCGGCTAGCGAGCCAGGGGACTGGGAGGCGCTGCGCGATTGAAGATACTGCTCGATACCCACATCTGGCTATGGGCGTATCTTGAACCGCGACGGCTTGGGCCGAGGCTTCTGCGCGAACTGCGGAGTCCGGCGAACGAGCTCTGGCTGTCTCCAATCAGCACCTGGGAAGCCTTAACCCTGCATAGCAAACGTCGAATCTCGCTTCCCGCCGATATAGCGCAATGGCTGCGGGATGCGACTGCGGTTACGAATGAAGCTCCGCTAACGCACGAGATCGCATTGGCAGCCAGCCGCCTCCCCTTACATCAGGATCCCGCGGATCGAATGCTGGCGGCCACCGCGCAAGTTCTGGGATTGATATTGGCGACCGCGGATCAGCGACTGCTTGGTTTGGCGGAAGTCCGAACCCTGGCCAACAGATAATTTCTTTCGCCGTAGCGAAGAAGCTTGTCGCTTGGGTTGGGAATATCCGGGTCGTTGCAGACTGGTAGGGGAACAGAAATGCTGCCGTTCCCTTCGATCTAGTTCGTAGCCCTACTTCGCTGCGACGGCCTTCACGCGCTTGCTCAGGCGGGACTTGTAGCGGCTGGCGGTGTTCTTGTGGAGAACGCCCTTCTGCACGCCCTTGTCCACCACGGAAACGGTGGCGCGATAGGCGCTCTGGGCAGCTTCCTTGTCGCCCTTGGCAATGGCCTCTTTCAGGGAACGCAGCGCTCCGCGCAGGCGCGACTTGTTGGCGCGGTTGGTGGTTGTCTTGGTCTCGGTTTGACGCGCACGCTTGAGCGCGGAAAAATGGTCTGCCATGCTTTGCTGTAATCCTTGCTGAGAATCTCGACGTGAGCCGGATACTTGATCTTACCGGAAGGTGCCGTCCAGCGGCAAGTCCGCCGCTGTTCTGAAAGCCATTCGCTGCACCCCACCGCCGCTTCCTTCGGCAGCAGACTAAGGTTTGCCAAATTCTTCCCGATAAGACCTAATGACGGACCGCGCTCAGTAAGGGGCCCGGCCCGTGCGTCCATGCTGCCATGGAGGGAATTGCATCGTGAGCCAACTTTATGATCTGCGATTGCGGATTGAGGAAAAGATCAAAAGCGCCGGCCTTGATCCGATGGAGATCAAAGGCAAAATCGGATTGCGCTCAGGCAGACTTCTGGCGCTGATCTCTCCCAGCACTCCCGATGATCCCCAGGCGATTGCCAAACTCAAGCTCGCAGCCAGAGAAGTGCTGAACCTGAACTTGTAAGAGGTGTTCAGATGAAATGGAACTCGATTCGGACCAAGGTGCTGGCCGCCTTGCTGGCCTGTCTTGTAATCGGCGTGGGCGGCATTCTGGCCATGATGCGCTACGGGTTCGAGCGCAACTCCCAGGCCTTGGCGGCCGAGTCGGTCATGAATGCGCAAAAGCTGTTCACCATCCTGCAAGCCCGCGAAGTCAGCAAAATGACCGCGGTCAGCGATACCCTGATCATGAATCCCCAGGTTCGTGATGCCCTGGCAAGCCAGGATCGGGCCCGCCTGCTTGAGCTGAACGCCCCGTTGTACAAACAGTTGAAAGCCGAAGGCATAACCAACTGGATGTTTCACACCCCGGAGCCCGACATGCGGGTCCTGCTCCGCTTGCACAACCCTCCGAAATTCGGCGATCACCTCAATCGCTTCATGGACAGAGAAGTCATGCGTACCCACGCCATCGTGGTTGGAAACGAATTGGCCAAGGCGGGGTTTGCTTTGCGAATTCTCCGCCCGGTTTACGGCGCGAACGGTACCGTCATCGGCTATGTGGAGCTTCGGCGAAGAGTTCGGCCAGTTCATTCATGCCATGCAACAGCAGACCGGCAACGACTATGGACTTGCTGCTCGGCAAGAACTTCCCTGAACCGGGAGATGTGGGCCGAATCGAGTGCGGTGTGGAAGCGTCGCGATAATTGGAACGACAACCCCAGCTTCGTTGTAGCCGACCGGACTACCGGTTCCGATGCGATCATCCGATTCCAAGGCGACTTGTCGGCGATTGCAGGTCAGGGGCAGGTGCTGGAGCGTTATAAGGAAGCCAATTCGGTTTTCGTGCGGGGCATTTTCCCCATCCGCGACGCCTCCGGCAAAACCGTGGGCGCAATATTCGTCGTTCGGGACATCTCGGAGTTTTATCTGGCGATGCAACATACCCAGAACGTGCTCGTATTAATGACCGTCGTGGCCCTGACCCTGGGCATGCTGTCCGTGCTGATGCTGCTCAACCGCCTGGTGTTTCGTCGTCTTAAGCACATCATTCATGTCGCTACCCGGGTGGTGGGCGGGGATTATGAATCTGAAATCCGGGTCAGTTCCCACGATGAAGTCGGCGAATTCGAGTTGCTGTTCGAACAGTTCCGCTGCTGTCTTTGTTAGCTTGCTGAGCGGCGTTTCCGGCTTGCAGGTCTGCCGTGGAATCCGATTCGGATTCGGATTCCGATCCCCTTGGAAGATGCTGATCAAAGAAAAATCCATATCGTGCGTTTGAGGCACGGTGTCGACCTGAGCGATGTGGCTGACGAGTAAACTGCTGGTCTGCCCGGAACAGCACCAGGACAACGGCCACGTCCCGGCTTGTTGACGGGCCTTCCAAATCACACGCTCAATTTCCATATCTTTTACTTCCTGTTCATAGGATGCTGCTAGCCTGGTCTGGTGGCCGAGCCCGGCCAGCCGTCGATTCGACGAGGAGGACAAGGCCTGGCCAATCCCAGTGCTCCTTTTGCCGCGGCCTGTCATCTAAAATAGTGGAAGGAATTTTGACACAGAGTTCAAGAAACGTACCTCAAACAACACGGAATGGCGCTTTAGCAGCATTGACTCTGTCCCGAATCGGGGTTACGCTAGCGGCCAATGAGAGTTGTTTTTGGCTTGGACGAACTTCCGGCCGCAATCCCTTCCTCCATCGCATCGCCTTGTTGCGCACCTCAATGTCAGACCGAAGTTGGTCTGCTCGTGATCCATCAGCTTTCGGTCATCGGTTTCAATCAACCTCTCCGCGCAACAACCGCGCGAGTTGGTCTCTTCCTCACCACTGGAGGCTGTCTTCCGACCCTGAATAAAAGATGAAGAAGAACATTGAAATAAGCCCGAATATCGCAACCCTGTTTGGTACCCGAGACGAAAACCTGCGCCTGCTGGAAAACGGTTTGAACGTCGCCATCAACCTGCGGGCCGACTCCGTCGAAATCACCGGTGCTGCCATCGACGTTGGCCGCGCCGAGCAGGTGTTTGCCGATTACGAGCACCTGTTGCGCAACGGTCATAACTTTGTCAACGGCGACCTGGGCGCAATGATTCGCGTGTTGACCGCCGACTCCACTGCCACTCTGCGCAGTCTGGCTGAAGCCGGCAAGCAACGCTCGTTCGGCAAGCGCACGGTGCAGCCCAAGAGCATCAACCAGCGCCGCTATCTGGAAGCCATTGAGAAGCACGACATGGTCTTCGGCATTGGCCCGGCGGGAACAGGCAAGACCTACCTCGCCGTTGCGATGGCTATTTCGGCGCTGCTGTCGAAGCGCGTGAACCGCATCGTCCTGGCGCGCCCGGCGGTGGAAGCCGGCGAGCGCCTGGGATTTCTGCCGGGAACGTTGCAGGAGAAAGTCGATCCCTATCTTCGTCCGCTGTACGACGCGTTGTACGACATGCTGGAGCCCGACAAGGTCGATCGCTATCTGGAGAAGAACGTCATCGAGATCGCGCCTATCGCCTTCATGCGCGGCCGCACGCTGAACGATGCCTTCGTCATTCTGGATGAGGCGCAGAACACGACCTCCGAGCAGATGAAGATGTTCGTTACCCGGCTGGGCTTCAACTCCAAGGCGGCCATCACCGGTGACGTTACGCAGATTGACTTGCCCAATGCGAACCGCAGCGGATTGGTTGAGGCGGTGGAGATTCTGGGCAAAGTTGAGGGCATCCACTTCTGCTACTTCGACGAAGGCGATGTGGTGCGCCATCACCTGGTGCAGCGCATCATTCGCGCCTATGAGGACCACAAAGGCCGCAACGAACAACTCTCGCTTTCGTTGGAACTTAAGAATGGCAGCGGCTACGCGAGCGCGCGCAGCAGTGACGGCCAGATTTACGCCCCTAGCGTCGAGCGCGAAGCTCCTCTGTCGGAACCGCTTCCTGCTGAGGTGTCTCCGCCGTCGCCAGATCGCATTTCCGAGTAGAAAATTGGTACCATAGTGTGGGAGGGCTATCTTGCCCTCCCATTTATTCTTGAGACGAAGGTGCTTCTGTTAGTCCACCAACCTGGAGATGTTCGCGAACGGGCGCTGGCTCTGTTTGCAGGAAAAGCCCGGCGTGCTGTCGGAGTGAGCGGCGAGGTCACGATTTTCATCACCACCAGCGCGGAACTCCGCGAGATGAACCGGCGATTCCGGCACAAGGACGAGGCCACCGACATTCTGACCTTCGAATTGCGTTCGACGCAGGCCAACACGGCAGGCGATCTCGCTATTTCCGCCGAGATAGCAGCCGCCAATGCCGCCGAGCTCGGACACTCGACGGAGACTGAGCTGAAGATCCTCATTCTGCACGGACTGTTGCACCTGGCCGGCTACGATCACGAGACTGATCGCGGCGAAATGCAGGCGCGCGAAGCCGAATTGCGCCAGCTACTCAAGCTACCGGTGGGCCTCATCGAACGCGCGCACGCGACTTCTCGTCCGCGCAAATCCGCCCCCCGTTCCCGTAGAGGCAGCCGGAGATGAGCCTTCCGTTGGCCATCCTGCTGCTGGTGCTGATGGGGCTGCTGACCCTCGTCTCCTACGTGGACCGTCTTCATGCCGAGATGGGCAAGTTCCTGGCGCGCGACTTCCAGGAAAATATCGACGCCTACGAAGAACGCGTCGAACCGCGTTTGCATGTCAGCCGGGAACGCGCCGCGCTCTCCATGGCGGTGTTGACGCAACTCTGTACAGCCAGCATCGGCGTGCTCATTGGCTACGTGTTGTTCATGGAGAAGCGCTGGGTGGTGCTGGATCTGGTGCAGGCTGCCGTCAGCCTGATCTTCATCGTCGTCATATTCCATCAGTTGCTGCCTTACCTCTTCTTCGTGCGCACCAGGGGCGAGTGGCTCGCCAGGTGGGCGCCTGTGTTGCGAGGGCTCATCTATCTGGCGCTGCCGGCGACCTTGATTCTCGGCTTCGGGCTTTCCGTAGCGTCATTGAGCAAGGAGCACCCCGAACAACAGCCCGAGCATCCCTCTGAAGCTGTGGACGCTCTGATCGAGGCTGGGCAGGAAGAGGGAATTCTGGAAGAGAGCGATCGCGACCTTATCCAGTCGGTGGTGGAATTCGGAGACAAGACGGTGCGCGAGGTGATGACGCCGCGGCCGGAGATCGTCGCCGTTCCGGCAACAACCACGGTAGAAAAGTTTACCGAGCTGCTGAGGAAATATCCCTACTCGCGCAGTCCGGTGTACGAGGGTGACATCGACCACATCAAGGGAGTGGTCTACGCCAAGGACGTGTTGCAGGTTGCGGATGTCGAGGCGCACACCCGGACGGTGGGTGACCTGATGAAGCCCGACGTGTACTTTGTTCCTGAAACCAAGCTGGGCAGCGACTTGCTGCGCGAGATGCAGCGCGACAACGCACGCCTGGCCATCGTGATCGACGAGTACGGGGGCGTTGCCGGACTGGTCACGATCGAAGATCTGGTGGAGGAGATCGTCGGCGAAATCCGCGATGAGCACGAGAAGGCAGAAGTTGTTAAAGAGAGCGACACTTCCTATATCTTCAACGGAAATACCGATGTCGATCTGCTGGACAAGCTGCTCGGCGTCCGGCCGGACGAGAAGGAAGCGACGACTATCGCCGGCCTGGTCAGCGAGCTAGCCGGACACATCCCGAAAGCCGGCGAGGTATTCGAAAGGAACGGCCTGCGCTTCGAGGTACTGGAATCCACCGAGCGCCGTGTCGACCGCGTCCGCGTCAGCCTCCAGCCCAGGCAGGTCGGGGCCTGATGGCATTCCGCTCCGGCTTCGTCTCCATCATCGGACGTCCCAACGCAGGCAAGTCCACACTGCTGAACGCGCTGGTTGGCGAGAAGCTGGCTATCGTCACCCGCAAACCCCAGACCACCCGCAATCGCATTCAGGGAATCATCAACATCGAACGCAAGAAACCCGCCCAAGCAAAAGAAGCTGGGGTGGGGCACCCACGCCCAGCGGGACAGATCGTGCTGGTCGATACCCCCGGCATTCACAAGCCCATCAACACGCTCAACCGCCGCATGATGAAAGAAGTCTACGACGCGCTGGAAGGCTGCGACCTGCTGTTGCTCATCGTGGATGCGACCGCAAAGTTCGGGAGCGGTGACCAGTTCGTGCTCGACATCGCCAAGAAAAGTGGGCAGCCCTGCATCCTCCTGCTGAACAAGATTGACGCCCTGGACAAACAGAAGCTGCTGCCGCTGATCGCGGAGTACAAGTCGCTGCACGATTTTGCCGAAGTGATTCCAATCTCGGCCCTCAAGCGCGACGGACTCGACATGCTGCTGGATACGGTGGTGAGAGCGCTGCCCGAAGGCCCGCGATACTTCCCCAAAGATCAGCTCACCGATCAACCCGAGCGCTTCCTGGTAGCCGAACTGATTCGCGAGCAGGTGCTGCTGACCACCGAGCAGGAAGTTCCCTACGCGACCACCGTGCTCATCGAGCAGTACGAGGAGGGCGAACGGCTCACCCGCATCGCGGCGGCGATCTATTGCGAGCGCGAGGGCCAGAAGGCAATCCTGATCGGCAAGCAGGGAGCCACGCTGAAAAAAATCGGTACCGCCGCGCGCTTGCAGATTGAAAAGCTGCTGAACACGAAAGTATTTCTCGAGCTGTTCGTGAAAGTGCAGGCGGGCTGGCGCGATTCCAGGCAGTTCATCGAGGAAACCGACTGGCGCAAGAATTTGGGGTGAAGCGATGGTCCGCGGATTGTTCGCCGGCTGCAGACTGCTACTCGCGCTCATCTCCGCTTTGGGTCGCGGATTCGAAGGCTTCCGGCTGCAGTTTGCCATTGCGCTTCAGCAGCACTTCCACCTTGCCTTCAGCTTCTTCCAGCTCTTTTCGGCAGGAACCTGAGAGCTTCATCCCTTCGTCAAAGAGTTCCAGCGCGCGGTCGAGCGACACGTCGCCCTTCTCCAGTTCCGCGACGATCTTCTCCAGCCGTTCCAGGCACTCTTCAAACTTAGGCACGGTCGAACTCCCCACGCGATTGTAGTTCAAATCGTGACTATAGAGGCGAAATTTGCCAGCCCCAGGTTTGTGTTAGGGCACGACTTTACAGGCTGCGGAAAAAGCCGGAACAGCAGATCCCTCGTCGGCCTAAAGAGACTGTGTCGCAACCCGGTGTCGCCGCTGTGCGGCTCACGTTTTGTCCCACTTTGAGCGTGGGCTGACGCCCACGCCTAACCCCATCTCGCCGCTGCGCGGCTAGTTTGATCGGTTGCTCGGGCCGTTTGTTCCACCAGAAAATTTTTTTTCGGGTCGCGACACAGTCTCTGAAGGCCGCTCGTGATGACGAAAATACAAGGCTTATCGGCACGACCGAAGTCGTGCCCTGTTACAAAGCGCTTCAAAGGCGACTTTTTCGGCGGCGCCCAAAAAAACGTGCTCTACCCGTCGCCACGCGCCGTGCGTGGGCTTCCTACACCGCCGCGCGCTTGCTCGACCCGCCCCCGCCCAGCGCTTCCAGCACGTCCACGGCACAGGAATATCGCCCGAAGGGAGCGCTGATCTGCGCGCCTTGCACCATATCTTTGACGGCGGCGAGCATGTCGCGCGCAATGGCCACGCCCTCGGCGCGGGCGGCGTCAGCGGTCGTCGCCTTCGCCATGCGAGTGAAGATCTCGTCGGGAATCGAAACTCGCAGCTCGTTCTTCATGAACTCGGCATTGCGGGTCGAGGTGAGTGGCCAGATGCCGGCTACCACCGGAACATGGCAGTGCTCAATCCTACGCAGGAATTCCTCCAGCAAGTGAATATCGAAGACGGGCTGAGTCACCGCCAACTCCGCGCCCGCTTCCACCTTGTACTCGAAGCGGCGAACCTCTTCGTCGATGTTGGGGGCGCCGGGATTGGCGCCAACCGCGATGACAAAGCCGGTCGAGTTTCCTGTAGGATTGCCGCCGATGTCGAGACCGCGGTTCAAATTGCGGACGATGTTCACGAGACCGATTGCATCCACATCGAAGACGGCCGTAGCGTCGGGATAGTCACCCATCTTCGGCGGATCGCCAGTAATGCAAATCAAATTGCGGATGCCGATGGCGCTGGCGCCCAGCAAGTCCGACTGGATGCCCAGAACATTGCGGTCGCGGCAGGTGTAATGCAGGACGGGCTCGATTCCCACCTCCTGCTTCACCAGCAGACACAGCGCCTGGTTGCTGAGGCGGGCCGAGGCGCGCGGACTGTCGGGAATATTGATTGCATCCACGCCGACCGATTTCAGGAACTTCGCGCCTTCCAACTCGCGCTTGGCGTCGATACCGCGCGGCGGAACAATCTCCACCATGGTTACGAACTCGCCGTCGGCAATTTTGCGGCCCAGCGCCGAGCGCTCGCGCAACGGCGGCGGCTCCACCGGCTTCGTTTCGGTGGTCCTGGCGACCTTGTACGACGATGCTCGCGCTGCGCCCACCTTGAGGAACAGCTTCATGGTGTGGATGTGCTCCGGCGTAGTGCCGCAGCAGCCGCCAATCAGGCGAACGCCAATGTTGACGAACGGCTCCATGTAGTTCGCCATGTACTCCGGCGAGCAGAGATAAATGTTGCGGCCCTCGACGGAGCGCGGAATTCCGGCATTGGGCTGTGCAGAAAGTGGCGCCGTGGTGACTGCGCGTACCCGCTCCAATGCGTCGAGCATGGCGACCGGACCAACGCTGCAATTACAGCCGACAACGTCGGCTCCCCAGGCTTCCATCTGCGGCCCGTAGTGCTCGGGACTGGAACCGTCCAGGCAATTTCCGTCTTCGTCGATGGTCACCTGCGCCACAATGGGCAGCTCAGGATTTACGTCACGCGCGGCAAGAATGGCCTGATGCAATTCCTCGAGATAGCCAAACGTTTCCAGAATCAGCAAATCGACACCCTCTTCGTTGAGAGCAGCGATCTGCTGGCGAAAGGCGTCGCGGGCTTCGGCGAGGGCAACCTTGCCCAGCGGCTCGATGCGCACTCCCAGAGGTCCGACTGCGCCGGCGACTAGGGCATCGAAATTCTTGGTCGCCTCGCGGGCCAGGCGCGCGCCCTGGCGGTTGATCTCGACAATTTTGTCCACACATCCGTGCTTGGACAACCGAAACGAATTGGCGCCGAAGGTGTTTGTTTCAATGACCTCAGCTCCGGCCTTCAGGTAGTCCTGATGAATGCCGCGGATCAGGTCCGGGGCCGAGAGGTTCAGTTCGTCGTAGCAGCGGTTGATGAAGATACCCTTGGCGTACAGCAGGGTACCCATGGCGCCGTCGCATAAAACAGCGCCCTTCTGCAACCGGGAGAGGAATCCTGATGACATGGTGTCTCGAAATTGTCAGAGCGGAAAGCTTGTTGAAACTTTATCGCAAATCGGGGGAAAGCGCTATTCAAGCGCAACCAAAGTTGATGCTCGGCTCTGTTATAATCCAACCGTTCAAAGCAGCTCATGTCGAATCATAATGTGCTATCAGGCAAGCGCTTAAAGCGAGTTGCCGTCCTGGTTCCCGCGTTGTTCACCGTCCTCGGAATCGCGGCGTGCGGCGGCAGCAGCCTCCCCACCACGGCCGCTGGCGTCCAGAATGCCGCCTTCGTCAGCAACACCTACTCGGGACAACTGCAAATCGTCGATACGCAGAACGATACCACTGCCTATACGCAGGAAACTACGAACTCGGCCGGGCAGGTTGTGGCGGGAGCGCCGGTGACGGTTACCGTCTCCGACTCCGTAACCTTCGAGGTGGAGAGCCCAAACAAAAGCACCACCGTGGTCTACGATCCCGACGGTTATACGTTGTGGACCGTGACCAATTCGACAGACACGACATCCGGCGAGATGCCGCTGGCCGGCCCAGCTTCGATGGCGCTGTTTTCGCCGGACAGCAGCACCGTGTACGCACCGGTACCCAGCGCGCCGGTGAGCGGCACTCGCGCCGGTCTGGTGCAGGTATGGACTGTGGCGGGCCCCACGAATACGACGAATTATACGGTTGCGGGCGCCAACTCCGTCGCGATCAGTCCCAATGGACAATACCTGCTTGTGTTCTCGAACAACTCCGATTCCGTTTCCGTGATTGACACCACCGTCACCCCAACCACCTATGTAAGCATTCCCGGCTTCGCCCGGCCGGTCAATGCATTTTTCACCTCCGACAGCAATACTGCGTATGTCATAAATTGCGGTCCGGAATGCGGTTCCAGTGGGCCGGCCTCGGTGGCAGAATTGGACATTACTACGCAGACCATTGCCGCCACCGTGCCGGTTGGCGGCGCCAGTGTAGGTTTGCTGAATGGCACAACTCTCTACGTTGCCGGAAGTCCGGTGCCTCCAGGAACGGCTTCCACCTATGACGCGGTGAATATCGCCAACATGACCCGCCTGACTGCCAACTCGGTGAACATTTCCGACGGCTTTCACACTACGATGGCGCTGGCGCAGAACAATAAGCTCTATATCGGCGCGAGCTCATGCACCAACACCACCACCGGCTGCCTCTCCGTGGTTAACGTAAGCAGCAACACAGCAGATCCCCCCTTGCCGCCGCGAGGAGCTATCACTTCCCTGCTGGCAATCAGCGGACGCGACGTGGTTTACGCAATTGAAGGCGGGTATATGAACATCTACGACACGGATACCGATACCCTGCAGGCCACCCAAATCATCTTTACCGGCGCTCTTTATGGGATCGTGCAAGCGGATTAGCAATTGGGCGCCGATTCGCCCTTATTGTGGTTCCAACCGCAGATGATGCACTCCGGCGCGCTGCACCGCGTCTTGCGAGAACGGCAGCACGAACGTTCGTCCGTGATAATAAGCGTCCCACTGATCGTTGAAGTGATCGTCGAAGATGTTTCCCGACTCGCCGTTCACGATGTCCAGCGTCGTTCCATCAAGGTTAGAAAAATCGACGGTCAGGCGCTCCGACGGCCCAAAGTGCGGCGCCACCTGCTTGATCGTCTGCTCATCTCCTGAGAGCGGCAGGCTTCCGGTTCCCGCGTCCTTCTTCAAAATTGGAAAGTGACTCCAGAAGGGATGCTGGATGTCCACGCGATGCACTCGTCCCCACTTCCACAGCGAGAGCGCGCGAGTGGCGCTGCCATCGTCGACCGCCTCTTCTACCGCCCGGGTCAGCAGCTCGTCATAACCGGTATAGCCCGGCGGCAGCCAACGCGGCGGTTGATGGTCCAGCACATTCTCCAGCCACACCGAGCTCATGAACCACTTGTAGTCCTTCCAATCTTCACCCAGCCGAGGCTGGAGCAGTAGTTCCTTCAGCTTATCGCGCGAGAAAACCGCGATGGTGGCCGCGGGCGAATCAACGTCCATAGTGCCGTCCCAGTTGCGCATCAGCTCCGCAGCCGATTTCGCACGCGCCGACGCGTGGGCAGTATGGTCGACGGCGTAGACGAAGCGTTCGGCGCAGAAGCGATCGAAGGGCGAGACAACATCGGTCTGGATGGCCAGCATGTCCGCCGGAGTGAACTTTTTCGGCGCGTTCAGCAGCTTGTAGATGCGCTGCGTGCGGTAAGGAGACATCCACTGGATGCTGGGCTCGTAGGGATACCCGTCGGGCGTGACGCGGCCATTGGCGCTGGCCAGGATCCCCGACGGCGGATCGTAGACGCTGGGCAGCTTGTCATAAGGGACATAGCCGGTCCACTCGTGAGCATCGTCATCGCCCGGCACAGGAACGTCAGCGTCACCGGCGGCGCGAATCGGTATCAGCCCAGTGGCTTGATAGCCGATGTGTCCGTCCACATCGGCATAGACAACGTTCTGGCCGGGCGCGCCGAATTGAGAAAACGCCGTCTCGAACTCCTGCCAGTTCTGTGCCGAATCAACCGCGAAAAAAGGAATACGCGTGGCCTGCGGGTCGTAGATTGTCCACTTCAACGCGAGCTTGCGCGACTCGCCGGGAATCAGGTCACTGATGATCGGCCCGTGCCGCGTCGTCAGCACGTCGAGCGTGACCTCAGGCGCGCCTTTGACGCGGATGATTTCCTGGCGATGCTCGGGTTTCACCCAACCTTGGGGCGTCAGGTACTCGCCCTGGTCGTTGAACTTCTCGATGTAGAGATCTTCGACATTGGGGCCGAGATTGGTAAAGCCCCATGCGATGCGCCGATTGTGTCCAACGATGACGTAAGGCACGCCGGGCAGCGTCACGCCTGTCACATCGAAATCGCCAGCCGTCAGATGAGCTTCGTACCAGACATTGGGGATCTCGAGATCCAAATGCATATCGTTGGACAGCAGCGGCTTGCCCGACGCCGTATGAGCGCCGGAGATGACCCAGTTGTTGGAGCCGGGACGGAGGTGCTGGTCGTCTGCGTGTTGCGGATCTCCAGAAGTTTTGTCATCACGAGCGAAGCGAGGGATCTGCTTGTCCGGGTTCTGCAGCAAACCACTTTGCCCGCGAGGGACCTGCCTTTCGCCGCTCGTCTGCTTCGGCCCTTGCGGCGACTGCTCTTCTTCATCCGGCGTCGTCTCCCCTGGAGTCTCAAGCTCAATCGGACTGCCATCGGCGCCCGGAGGATGATCGCGCCACGACGTTTTGACGAAGAGGTCAGCCGTCAGCTCCGGCCCAAGCTGCGCCAGAATTTTTTCCTTCTCCAGCTTGTCCTTGTAGAGGCCGTGATTCAGAAACTCCGTCATCGACAGCCCGACCAGAAGAGAATCCTCCACCGTCCAGACATGCGGAGCATAGCCCAAAAAGCGGAACTCCAGCGGCAAGGTTTTGCGGTGCTGTTCGATGTAAGCATTGACGCCCGCTGCGTAGGCTTCGAAGTGCGCCCGCTCTTGCGGATCCATCCTGCTTGCCGCCTGCTCCGCAACCTGCCGCAGGCCAAGGATGCGCTGCTCGCGGTCGTACTTCAGATATTTCGATCCAAGAATCACCGCCAGATCGCCGGAAGCGAAGCGGCGCGTCATGTCCATTTGCCACAGGCGGTCTTGCGCGGTGATGTATCCCTGCGCAAAAAAAAGATCAGGCAAGTTGGAGGCGGAGATGTTGGGCACGGCGAGCGCGTCATAAGTAATGATCACGGGAGCCGCTAGCCCGGCGAGCTGCACGGTGCCATCGCGTTGCGGCAGCGACGCTCGCACCGCGCGATAGAACCAGAAGTCAAAGCCGAGAAACGCCAGCAACAGCAGTACGAGAACGGCAATTACCGCGCGAAAAATGAATTTGGATTTTGGCGGACGCACAGGAGCAGAAGTAAGGGGCATGAGAAAGTATGATTATAGAAGGATCGTGCGGAGAAGCGCAGTGCTGCGCAGTTCACTTTTTCGCCGCTAAAAGTTCCAAAATCTCGCATGCGCTTGCGTTCGACAACTTCCCTGGTTCCGCAGGGTTCTTGTTGCTTGTAATCTTCGCCTCAAACGAGCACCATTTCTTCTAGTAACCCTGACAAGGAGACCCGTGTCCGTCGAACCATACCAACGCTGGTTCCTATCCGCGATTTTATTTCTCCTGGCAATTCCGTCCCTGCCCAGCCAACAGACGACAAAGCCTACGCTAAACGACAAGACACAAAGTCAGCAGACAACATCCGACCAGCAGGCCCAGACGCCGACTTTTTCCTCCGACGTTAAAGTAGTGAACGTGCTGGCTACCGTACGCGATAAGAAGGGCCAGATCATCAGCAACCTCACCAAGGACGATTTCAAGCTGGAGCAGGACGGCCATCCGCAGACCATCCATTACTTCGCCAAGGACACCGACTTGCCGCTTAAGCTCGGCCTGCTGGTGGACACCAGCGGGAGCCAGCGGCGGCTCATCGATCAGGAGCGTATCGCCAGCTACGGATTTCTTAACGATCTGATGCGCGTAGAGAAGGACAAGGCCTTCATCATTCACTTCGATTGGGACATTGAGCTGCTTCAGGACCTGACCACTTCCCACGAGAAGCTGGAGGCCGCGCTGGAGAAGCTGGACACGCCGGAGTTCAATCAAGCCAGCAGTGGAGGCGGTGGACACCGCGGCGGAGGTACCACATTGTATGACGCGATTTTTCTCGCGTCCGATGAGTTGATGCGCAAGCAGGACGGCCGCAAGGCGCTCGTTCTCCTCACCGATGGCGTTGACATCGGCAGCAAGGTCAGCCTGGACCGCGCCATCGAGACAGCCCAGAAGGCCAACACCCTGGTGTATTCCATCCTGTATGCCGACCCCGATGCTTACGGGCACCAGGGCTTCGGCGGCAATCCCGGCGGCATGCATCGTCACGGCGGCATGGGATATCCCGGCGGCGGATATCCAGGCGGCGGATACCCTGGCGGCGGTGGTGGATACCCGCAGCAACAGCCGCACGCCGACGGCAAGAAAGTTCTGCAGCGTATCTCCAAAGAAACCGGCGGGCGCTTTTTCGAAGTCACCAAGAAGCAGCCGATCAACGAGATCTATACCCAGATCGAAGAAGAACTGCGTAACCAGTACAATCTCGGCTTCACGCCCGCCAAGGCCGACGCCACGCCGGGCTATCACAGCATCAAGCTGACCACGACCAACAAAGACTACATCGTGCAGACGCGAGAGGGATATTACGCGGGAGAGTAGTGGCCATAAGTGCGGCGGCTTATGCTCGTCTCGACCGGGGGGCGACGTTGCGCGCCAGATACCGCTGATCGAGGGCTTGCCGGAGTAAGGTCTTAATCAGTGCCTGCCGACTAATGTTCAACTCCTTTGCGGCGTCATCGAGTTCGCTGAGCATAGGAGCGGTGAAGTCGACGTTCACTCGCTGGATGGGCGGCATCATCCGTCCGGCGTTGTTGAAGAAACGCGAGACGTCCTCCCCTCGATCTGCAAGGCGGGCAATTGCCTCGGCAGAAACGGCTGTCTTGCGATCACGAATGTTCTTCATATAGCTGTTGCTCCTGCCTCGTCGCTTTCCATAGAGTTACTAAGTGCGCATTAGTATAACTGTTATACCACTTAAGAGGTCTCCGCGTCTCGCGAGAGATGCCGGTTTACGTTTCCCATTCATTCGAAAACCGCGAATGAGCGGGGCGCCGCTGTTGCGAAAAGAGTGGGATCAGGCGAATTCTACTTCTGTAGCGCAGTCAGCTCTTCCAGGACCTGCTGGCTGTGATTGTTGGGATCGACGTCCATGTACTCCTTCGCAATCTTGCCCTGAGGATCGATCAGGAAGGTGTGGCGCGCGGCAAACTTGGCAACGCCATAGTTCTTCAGCGAACCGTATTCCTCGGAAACTTTGTCCTCAACGTCAGCCAGCAGCTTGAAGGTCAAACCTTCTTTGGCGCAGAACTGCTGATGCGACTGGCTGTCCTGCACGCTGACGCCGAGGACGACCGCATTCTTGGCTTCGTACTTCGGCTGATCGCGCTGGAAATTGTGCGCCTCAATGGTGCAGCCGCTGGTCATGTCCTTGGGATAGAAGTACAGCACCACCCATTTGCCGCGATACTGTGAGAGCGTGACCGGCTTGCCGTCCTGGGAGTTGAGAGTGAAGTCGGGCGCAGTGCTGCCGACGGCGGGGACAGCGTCAGCTCGCGTAAACCGAGGTGCGATCAGGGCAACAGCGGCGATAAGAATTACGATTCCGAGAATTTTGCGCATAAGGAGTGCCTCATATTATTGCAACGACAATTGGATGCGACGTGAGGCCGGAGGCATCAAGATTAATCAAGCGGCGGGTGCCCTGGGTCTCGCGGGTTTCGAGACCCGGGAGTTTTCTGGTCATCACCGCGCTCGCGTCTTCTCCAATCCAGGTATGAACCGAGCGTTGGTTACTACCGCGTCCAACGCTGCTTGCACCGGCCCGGGTCTCAAACACCGTGAGACCCGGGGCTGATAGCTGATAGCTGACAGCTCCCGGAAGTGACAACCTCCGCGTCACCCGCTAGCATTAAATATTCGGACTTTTCTGCAGGAGGCAATCATCTATGGCAACCATGGAACAGAAGACGCCGAGCGTCCGCACCGGCGCTCAGCCGCAAACTTATAAGAACTTCATCGGCGGCGAGTGGGTGGAGAGCCGCACCGGCCGCACCTTCGAGAACCTGAATCCCGCCGACACGCGCGAGGTGGTCGGCGTCTTCCAGAAATCCGATCGCGAAGATGTGAACGCAGCCATCGACGCGGCCAAGCACGCATTCAAGAAGTGGCGGCTGGTGCCCGCGCCGCGTCGCGCTGAGATGCTGTACAAGGCATCGGAGATCCTGATCGCGCGCAAGGAAGAGTACGCGCAGCTGATGACGCGCGAGATGGGCAAGGTCATCAAGGAGACGCGCGGCGACGTGCAGGAGGCCATCGACTGCGGCTACTACACCGCCGGCGAAGGCCGCCGCATGTTTGGTCCGACCGTCCCGTCGGAGCTGCCCAACAAGTTCGCCATGGCCATCCGCCAGCCGCTGGGCGTTTGCGCCATGATCACGCCGTGGAATTTCCCCATGGCGATTCCGTCATGGAAGCTCTTCCCTGCCCTGGTCGCCGGCAACACCGCGGTCATCAAGCCCGCGCAGGACACGCCCCTGTCGACGCTGAACTTTGTGCAGGCGCTCACTGATGGTGGGATTCCGGCGGGCGTGGTCAACATCGTCACCGGATTCGGCGGCGAGGTCGGCACGCCGATGGTCGAGCATCCCGAAGTGCGCGCGGTTTCGCTGACGGGATCGACGGCAGTCGGTCGCGTCGTTGGAACCGAAGCGGCAAAGACCTTCAAGCATTGCTCGCTGGAACTCGGCGGCAAGAACCCCATGATCGTGCTGGATGATGCCAATCTTGAGCTCGCGCTGGAAGGCGCGCTGTGGGGCGCGTTCGGCACCACCGGACAGCGCTGCACCGCGACCAGCCGCATCATCGTGCAGAAAGGCGTGTACAGGAAGTTTGTCGATGAACTGGTGGCGCGCGCTCAGAAGCTGAAGATCGGCAACGGCCTGGACGAGAGCGTGGACATGGGCCCGGCGGTGAACTCGTCGCAGATGGAGACTGATCTGAAGTACATCAAGATTGGTAAGGACGAAGGCGCCAGGATGCTGTGCGGCGGACATCGACTCGAAGGCGAGGTGTACAACCACGGCTGGTTCGTTGCGCCCACGGTGTTCGCGGATGTCGATCCGAAGATGCGCATCGCGCAGGAAGAAATTTTCGGACCGGTGGTTTCGATTATTCCGTGCGACGGGCTGGAGAATGCGATCGAGATTGCCAACGACATCGAGTACGGGCTGTCGTCGTCGATTTACACCAAGGACGTGAACAAGGCGTTCACCGCGATGCGCGATCTGTATGCCGGCATCACCTACATCAACGCGCCGACGATTGGCGCCGAGGTGCATCTGCCGTTTGGCGGCGACGAAGGCCACAGGCAACGGCCATCGCGAAGGCGGAATCGGCGCGATCGATTTCTATACCGAGTGGAAGTCGGTGTACGTGGATTATTCCGACACGTTGCAGAGAGCGCAGATCGACCGAGCGGAATAAGGAGGGGACGCTGATTGAGGATGATCCTTGCAACGTCGGACCAAGCTCTCGAGCGCCTTGGCTGCACATGTGGCAATTGGCGAAGGCTGACCTTTGATCCCGTCGACTTATCAGTTGACGATGTTGTAATCAGCGGGCGAATTCCGACTCTCTCCTGTGATGCCTGCTGCCTCCGTGTCCTTCCGCAGCGAGCAAAGGTGGCGATGCAAAATATTGCTCGTCAGGCAGTGGAACGCGAGACCGACCGAGTCAGTGTAGATGTCACCCGTGGGGACCTTGCGCAAAAGCGATTCGGCTTCTGCGATGGGGTTGAGCTTAATTATTCGGCACTTGATTACTACTATATTCCCGGCCTTTATCGAGGCTCAGGATTCCTGACCCCCGTCTTCTTTTCGAAGGATGCTTTGACGTACTTCTATCACCACCCCGACTATAGTATTGAGTTCGCGTCAGATACGTACGGGACGCTTCGAAAGAAGAGCGGAGATTACATCTCTTTTGGCCTTAACCGAAACGGGAAGCTGATCATGTGGCTGGGAGATCTTAATGACCTTCCAAGGAAGGACCTTCTCCTGCTGGCCGTTCACTCCGTCGAGTCAGACCATGACTTAGCGTCCGAGTTTTACGAGGGTCAGATTGAGGCAGAATTCACGGAGTTATCCCAAGAGCGCAGGATTATCCGTGCTCAAGGACGTTTTGCAGGCGAAGTGTTCGAGCAATTCTCGGGGCTAAAACTCTTGCTGATGGACGCAGAATCACTTTCTGTTATAGCGGGCGTCCGCCCCCCGCTGCATTTTACCGAGGTGGAATTCGGGAATTCGGTTGAAGCCTTAACCAAATTGTTGATTGAAAGAATCAATACGTCGGTGCTCAAGACGGACCTTCGCGGGTGCGTTACTCAGAAGGAAATGGAAGAGGTTGAGAAACTGGCGGGACTAAGAACTCTCCAGCTCTGGCTGGAGCGCCGACTTAATCTCAAGGACTCAGCTGAGACTATGTTGCCATTATTCGTCCTCTATGACCTCTGGGTCGGGTTCAAACACCTAATAGGGTCAAGCAAGCGGTCGAAAATGTTAATTAGCGTTAAGGACCGCCTCGGTCTTGCCGAGGATTCAACGCTTCAGGACATTTACCGCAAACTGACGGCTGGGCTCGAGAGCAGTTTCGACGGGATGTTCAAGGCACTGCCGATGAAGAAGACTGCCTATACGAAGGCAAGCGATTAACTGGCCCTGACGGCCAAAGAACCGAGGCTGACAGGTCAAAGGAACGTTCTTATGGTCACCAAAGCCGTAGCGGAAGTCATGGCCGCCAGCCGCATGATCAACGTGCGGTACGCCATTCGCGATCTGGCCGTCGCCGCTGAAGAAGTGGCGCGCGAAGGCCACCAAATTCTCTATCTCAACATCGGCGATCCCTGCAAGTACGATTTTCACACCCCGCCGCACATGATAGAAGCCGTGCTGAAGGCGATGGTCGATGGGCACAATGGCTATGCCCACTCGCTTGGCCTGCCTTCGGCGGTTGAGGCCATTCGCAACCAGGCCGAGCGCGATGGGTTTCGCGACATTCAGAGCATCTTCATCGGCTACGGTAGCGGCGAGGTCATCGACAGTTGCCTGACTGCTCTGCTGAATCCCGGCGACAATGTTTTAACGCCGAGTCCCGAATATCCGCTGTACGGCGCGATTTTGGCCAAGCTGGATTGTCCAGTGAACGCTTACGAGCTTGACGAGGACAGCGGTTGGCAGCCGGATGTCGCCGATATCGCGCGGAAGATCAACTCCCGCACTCGCGCCATTTTGCTGATCACGCCCAATAATCCCACCGGCGCTGTTTACTCCCGGCGGACGCTGGAGAAGATTCTGGAGTTGGCGCGAGAGCACGGGCTGATGATCTTCGCGGATGAGATTTACGACAAGCTGATCTTCGATCCCTCGGAGAAGCACGTCTCTATCGCGACACTGGCGACCGATGTTCCGATCGTCACTTTCAACGGACTGTCAAAGGCTTATCTGGTTCCGGGCTGGCGTATCGGATGGGCCATTGCCACCGGTCCGCGCGAGGTGCTGCATCCTTATATGGAAGCCGTGCACCGCCTGCTGCGCGCGCGTTTGTCGGCGCCGCATCCCTTCCAGCACGCTATCAAGCCTGCGCTGGAAGGACCGCAAGATCACATTGACGTAGTGCTGCGCAAGCTGAAGCGGCGCGCCGATCTCACAGTCCAGTGGGCGAAGCATACGCCCCATGTGAAGCTGGTCGCGCCCAAGGGCGCATTCTACGCGTACCCCACGCTGAAGATTCCGGAAGACGATCTGACGTTCGTTACCGACCTGTTGAAGCAGAAGTACGTGTTGGTGGTGCATGGGTCGGGATTTGGCGAGAAGCCGGGCACGCGGCACATCCGCATCGTGTTTCTGCCGCCCGAGCCGGTGCTGAGCTCGGCCTATGGCGCGATGACGGAGTTTATGCGAGAGCGGTACAAGTAAGAGAGCTTTGAAGGGGCACAGCTTTAGCTGTGCCGTTGGGATGGCCTCTCGATGCTGAGCCGACTTCAGTCGGCGGCAGGCGTTTCCGCAGCGGCTAAAGCCGGGCGATACTGGAGCAAGCGGCACGGCTGAAGCCGTGCCCTTTCAAAACATTTGAGCACGGCCTATGACGCGATGACGGAGTTTATGCGAGAGCGGTACAAGTAGGCGCGTCCCTGCCGGGACTAGGGAGTGTTTTATTGCACTCTACCCAGGACTTCGTCCTGGGCTAAACTGAGTCGTCCCGCTGACGCGGGACGAGTGCCACGCGGGAACGAGACCATCGCGCCGACGTTCGCCATGCGCCGTTCGGACGTCTTCAAAGCAGTGCAACTCATGGTCGATATTCATTGCCACATTCTGCCGGGAATCGACGACGGCTCCAAGTCGTGGGAGATGACTGCCGAAATGTGTCGCCTGGCCATCCAGGACGGCATCACGCACATCGTGGCCACTCCGCATAGCAACGATATGTATGAGTACGATCGCGAGCGCTTCACGGAGATGCTGGGACAACTTCACGACGCCGCTAATGGCGAACTCAGCTTCAGCCTGGGCTGCGATTTCCATTTCTCCTACGACAACATTCAGGACGCGCTGGCGAATCCGCGGCGCTATACCATCGGCGATTCGCAATACCTGCTGATCGAGTTCAGCGACTACGGCATTCCGCCCAGCGTGATGCAGGACGTCTTTACCATCACCAGCCGAGGCATGGTTCCCATCATCACTCATCCGGAACGTAATCAGCCCTTGCTGAAGAACCCCGATCTGGTGCTGAAGCTGGTGGAGCAAGGCTGCCTGGTGCAGATAACTGCCAATGCGGTGACGGGCGCGTGGGGCAGCCGTTCCAGAAAAATGGTGGAGTGGTTGCTGCACCGCGAGGCGGTACACGTGATCGCCAGCGACGCGCACGACCCGGTCCGTCGCAAGCCGGTCATGTCCCTGGCGCGTAATGCCGTGGCCGAGCTCGCGGGACATGAAGTTGCCGAGGCCCTCGTCACCTACAATCCGGGGGCGATTGTCGAAGGCCAACGTTTGCCCTATCAGCCGTTGTGCCGGTAGCGCGCTAAAGAAAGTTTCCAGGGAAATGTTGGGATGATATCTGCCCGTTCCATTCGGGTCCGCGGCGTGGTTCAGGGAGTAGGATTTCGTCCCTTTGTCTATCGCCTGGCGCAGGAGCACGGACTCGCCGGCTGGGTGCTGAATGGCGAAGACGGTGTCGCGATCTATGCCGAGGGTCCGGAACAGAAACTGGCAACATTCATCGAAGCGATACGGACACAAGCCCCGCCGGCGGCTGCCATCTCTGAAATCGAAGTCCAGCCTGCCGAGCCCAGCGGCTTAACCGGATTCACCATTCGCGAGAGCGAGCGCCGCCAGCGACCCACGGTTCGCATCTCGCCGGACCTGCCGGTGTGCGATCTGTGTCTGCAAGAGCTGTCTGATCCAGCCAATCCGCGTTATCGATATCCTTACATCAACTGCACCAACTGCGGACCGCGCTACACCGTGATTGCTGCTCTTCCCTATGACCGCCCCAACACCACGATGAATGCGTGGCCGTTGGACGCCTACTGCGATGCGGAATATCACGATCCAGCGGACCGGCGATTTCATGCTCAGCCGGTCGCATGTCCGCGATGCGGTCCGCACTATTTTTTGCAGGATGCGGAAGCTACGACGCGCGGCGATGATGCGGCAATTGCGCGCACCGTCGAGCTTCTACGGCAGGGCAAGATCGTCGCCGTGAAGGGGCTGGGCGGATATCACCTGGCGTGCGACGCTCGCAATCCCGCCGCCGTAGACGCGATGCGGGAACGGAAGTATCGCAAGGAAAAACCGTTCGCGGTAATGGTCAAGGATGTGAATGCTGCGCGAACCGTGGTCGAGGTCTCGCCGGAGGTGGAGACGCTGCTCACCTCCGGCGCGCGTCCAATCGTTCTGGCTGCTGCGAAGTCAGAGCTGCCGGGCGTGGCGCCAGACAATGACGATCTCGGCGTCATGCTTCCCTACACTCCGCTGCATCACCTGCTGTTCGCGGCCGGCGCGCCCGAGGTTCTGGTGATGACCAGCGCCAACCGGTCCAGCGAGCCCATTGCCTACGATGAGCAGGATGCCTTCGACCGGCTGGCCGGCGTGGCTGACGCGTTCCTGGTGGGCGAGCGGCCTATCGCGCGGCGGGTCGACGATTCGGTCGCGCGCGCCGGCACTTTCGGTCCCGCGATCTTGCGGCGGTCGCGTGGCTACGCTCCCGGCGCAGTGGCGAACCTGCCGATTGCGCGTCCGCTTCTTGCTGTCGGAGCCGATCTGAAGAACTCGGTTACGCTGGTGGTCGATGGGCAGGCCTTCGTCAGCCAGCACATTGGCGATCTCGACCACTACCAGGCATTTCAGGCGTTCCAGGAGACGATTCGCGATCTGGTCGCGATGTATGAGGTGAGTTGGGATGATCTCCTGGCGGTGCACGACGCCCATCCGCAGTACCTCTCGACGACCTACTGTCAAAGCCTACCCGCCGTTGAGAAGCGCGCGGTGCAACATCATCGCGCTCACATAGCTTCGGTGCTCGCCGAGCGCGGCGAGTGGGACAAGCGCGTGTTGGGAGTGAGCTTCGACGGCACTGGATATGGCGATGACGGCAGCATCTGGGGTGGCGAATTTTTCGCTGGAAGCGTGCGCGAGGGATTCCAGCGCGTGGGCCATCTGCGGCGCGCCAGTCTTCCGGGTGGCGATGCGGCGGCGCAACATCCGGTGCAGGCCGCAGCCGGATTCCTGGCGCAGATTGAAGATTTGCCTGACCTGAGCGCCGCGCCGTTCGACTTTCCTTCACGCTACCAGCATGCGCTGGAGCTGGTGCACAAAGACGTGCGCAGCTTTACCACCACTTCGATCGGGCGGCTCTTCGATTCGGCCGCAGCCCTGCTCGGCTTCACTCGCGCCATAACTTTCGAAGGACAAGCGGCAATGTGGCTGGAAGCTCTGGCTCGCAAAAGCAATGACGCAGAAGCGTATCCCTTTCCGTTCGTGAATGGCGAGCTGGATTTTCGTCCGTTGCTGCAAGCCGTCACCGAAGAGCGAAAGCGCGGCCGCAAGCAACCGGAAATAGCGCGAGCATTTCAACGGGGAGTCGCTCAGGGACTGTGTGCGGCGATAAGAGCGCTCTCCAGGGAATTACAGGTCGATACAGTCGTTCTTTCTGGCGGCGTTTTCCAGAACGAGTTGCTGTTGCGGGACGTGCGCGATCTGCTAAGCGGAGAGCCGCTGGCGATTTGGACCAACCACGCCGTTCCGCCGAACGATGGCGGCATCAGCCTGGGACAAGCGGCCCTGGCAGCATTCGCCGGAAGCCCGCCGGGGATTGCCGCACGAGGTGCTTGACGCGTAGATTTCCGCCCTTAAGCAGGTACAATACCAATTCCTATGTTTGTAACATTCCTGACTGGGGCAGGCGCCGGACTGCTGGAACATTCCGCTCGACACCTCTTGTGGTATCTGGCGGTATTCGGGTCCCTCACCTCCACAGTTTATTTCGGCATGGTGATGGTGGCGGCCTTCCGCTACGGGCGGTTGTCGCGACGGCCCGGGGCTCGGGTACAGGCCACTCCCGGGCACAGTTTGCCGCCGGTAACCGTCCTGAAGCCCGTCCACGGCATGGAGCCCAAGCTGGAAGAAAACCTGGAGAGCTTCTTTCGGCAGGATTACCCGGATTACGAAATCATCTTTGGGGCGCGTAGCCGCGACAACGAAGCCCTGGTAATAGTGGATAAACTTCGCGCCAAGTATCCAAGTGTCCGCACCCAGGTAGTGATTTCCGGCGAGCCATCGTGGCCGAATGCCAAGGTTTTTTCGCTGGCTAAAATGATCGCCTCGTCGGACAACGAGTATCTGGTCATCAGCGATAGCGATGTTCTGGTTGGGCCCGACTTCTTACGCAACGTGATACCACCGCTTTTGAATCCCAAGGTTGGCCTGGTTACTTGCCTGTACCAGGGGATTCCGGCGAGCGGCTTCTGGTCGCAACTGGAGGCGCTGGGCATGTCGGTGGAGATGCCATCGGGAGTGATGGTGGCCGACATGGTTGAGGGCATGAAGTTCGCGCTGGGAGCGGCGATGGCCGTGCGCCGTGATGCGATTGAGGCCATTGGCGGGATACGCGAGACTGCCGATTTTTACTCCGACGATTTTGTGCTCGGCAACCTGATTGCCGGGGCCGGCTTCCAGGTCGAGCTTTCGCACTACAAGGTTGGTCACGTTCTGGCAGTACGTTCTTTTCTGCGGACCTTCGGCGACCAAACGCGCTGGATGAAGAGCACGCGCTTCTCGCGGCCTCTGGGACATGTTGGTTCCGGTCTGACGTACGCAGTTCCCTTCGGCTTGCTGGCGCTATTGCTCGGGCTGGGTCACGAACACAGGATTCATGCCGGTGAGGCGCTGTTCGCGATGGCGTGGCTCAATCGGATGCTGCTGGCGGTCGTAGTGGGTTGGGGAATTCTGCGCGACCCGCGCTCCTTATGGCTCTGCTGGCTCTATCCGCTGCGCGACCTGCTCGGCTTTTGCACCTGGGTCGCCAGCTTCACCGGCAACAAATTCCTGTGGCGCGGCGAACCCTACCAGTTCGGACAAGAAGGACGAATCACGCCAGTGCAAAGATCTCTGGATTTCCTGAGCGACCGCGTCCCCCAAGCCCACGACTAAACAGGCTGCTGAAAACGTCGGAACAGCAGATCCCTCGCGGCCTGAAGGCCGCTCGGGATAACAAAAATAACCGACTTCTCGGCACGACTGAAGTGGTGCCCTGTTACAAAACAATCCAAAAGCAACTCCTTTAGCGGCCTGTGAAGCCCTGCGATAACCCCTTCTATCTAACCCACCAGAACTGCGCCGCCGTTCACGTTCAACACTTCGCCGGTGATGAAGGCGGCGTGCTGTGTGCAGAGAAACAGGATGGGCGCGGCAATCTCGTCAGGCGTGCCGACGCGTCCGGCGGGAATGGCATCGAAAACTTTCTTGCGGCTTCCAGGATCGCTAAGCGTACTGGCGGTCATATCGGTCTCGACCCAGCCGGGAGCAACGCAATTGACGCGAATGTTGAAGGGCGCAAGCTCGGTGGAAAGTCCTTTGGTCATGCTGATCACAGCGCCTTTGGTGGCAGCATAATCGCAGTGGCCGGCTTCGCCGCGCTGTCCGGCAGTCGAGCTGACCAGCACAACGTTCCCGCCGTTTCCCTGCAGCTTCATCTGCGCCACCGAATGTTTGACGAGAGCGAAGGTGCTGTCCAAGTTGATGGCGACCGTGGTATGCCACTGCCGGTCGCTCATCTGATCGATGGCAGTGTCGTCGGCCGGCCAGATGCCGTGATTGACCACCAAGGCGTCGAGCGCGCCGAAGCGATCGACTGCAGCTTGCACCAGCGACTCGGCTCCGGCTGTGCCGGTGAGATCGGCCTGCACCGCGCGGCAGCGATCGACGCCACATTCCCGCACCAGCCGCTCGGCTTCCGCTTTCGCGCGCAGATAATTGAACGCCACTCGGGCGCCCGCACCGGCAAACATTCGCACCGTAGCCGCGCCGATTCCACGCGAGCCTCCGGTAATGAGAGCGATCTTGCCATCGAGCGACAACCTGGGCTCAGCTAGAGTCATGTGAAAAAACTAACACACGTCTTGGCATTGCAGTCGCAAGGCGCAGCGGGATGGCTCGCGCAGCCCGAACTTACGCGGGTGTAGGCTGACACCATGGCACAGACTGTCTATTTCTGGAGCGTGGTGGCCAGCCTACTCGTCTCCGGGCTTTGGCACATCGCCGCACCTGCCCTGACGGAACGGTGGATGAGCGACCCACGCGTTGTTCGCTCCGTAGGCGCGCTGCTGTTGCTGCTGGCGATTCCCTGCTTGATGTGGCGCGGTTGGTACTTCTGGACCCTGTTTGCCGGGCTGGCCGCATCGGGCGCGTGGAGGCTTGGCTTTCCGCAAAACTCGATTCGGGTGCAACAGCGCAGCTACCCGCGTTGGGTGCATGGGTGTCTGCTCATTGCGGGAGCTATCCTGATGTGGGCGCTGCGACCATAGTTGCGGCAATGGACTGTTCCAAGCAACAATCTGTCAGGCACGCTCCGCCCAAGCTGGATTTTAATCAGGCCGCCTCATGATGCGCGAGTGGCCCGACGCTCCGGCGGCCAAGGAGAATGACGCCCATGGACATTGAAGCACTGCGGCGCTATTGCCTCCAGTTTCCCCATGCCACCGAAAATGTGCAATGGGGATGCGACCTGTGCTTCAAGGTGGATGGCAAACTGTTTCTGGTGACGCCGCTGGAGCCTGCGCCGGTGCGCCTGTCGTTCAAGTGCAGCGCCCAGAATTTTGCCGAGTTGTGCGAGCGGCCCGGAGTTCGTCCCGCGCCGTATATGGCGCGCGCGCAGTGGATCAGCCTGGAACAGCTCAACACGCTGCCTGACCCGGAGCTACGCGATCTGATCGCAGAATCTTACCGCTTAGTGTGGGAGCGGCTGCCCAAGAAACGGCAGATGGAATTGCAGAGCGGCAAACCGGCGGCGAAAAAAGCAACGCTCGCCAGCAAGACCAAGACTCAGACTAAGAAGGCGAAGCCTGCCGGTAAGGCGCGCGCCCGGAAGGCGGGCAAGCAGGGATGAAAACTATCTGGGGCCATCGCCTGCTCTTCGGTTGTGCGTTGGCAGCCGGCGTTGTCTTTGGTGGCTCCGGAATAATTTCGGCGCAGTCCTCGCCGGCTTCGGCCAAGTCAGACAGTGCGCCAACACCAACTGCGCTGGAGCAGGATTTTTTCACCGCGATTCGTGAAGACAACGCCAAGAAAGTTTTGTCGTACGTCCCGAAGCACGGCGTGAATCTGGGGCCCGAGGCGCAACCTGCCACTCGCGCGGAAGTGGAGCAGCAATTCCTCGCTCATCGCGGACTGTATTGCAGGCTCTTCGATTCTTCCTGCATCGATGCGCCCATCAATCTGGAGAACAGCGCCCGTGCCTGCTCCTATCGCGAACTGCTGACGCATTCGCAGAAGGTGCGCACGGCCGCCAGTGCGATGACTCGCAACGGAGTGCAGCAAGCGGTGCTGGTGGCGCGGATCCAGAACGATCGCTGCCCCAACGGCAAGCTGATCGACTTCATCTTCAATCTCGAGGCCGATGGCTGGAAGCTGTTCTCGATCCCCTAGCGGCTCGCGAAAAAAGTCGAGACGGGGCCTAGTGTCGCCGGCTGAAGCCGGCTCAGGATGAGAAAAAAATGGCTTAGACGCTGGCCTGAAGGCCAGCCCTACCTGAATGACAGATGCTTCTAGTAGGCCTGGTCCAGCAGCTCGATCACGTGCTTCACCTCGGCGTGCAGGCCCTTGCGCCTGGCTCCAGCGGAGAGCTGGAGCATGCATCCGACATTCGCGGTCACCACGACCTCGGGCTTCACCATGGCAACGAAGTCCATCTTCTCGTCGAGGATCTTCATCGAGATTTCGTTCTGCACCACATTGTAGACGCCGGCGCTGCCGCAGCAGGAATCGGCGCGAGGCATCTCGACCACTTCTGCGCCAATGGCTTTCAGCAACGCGCGCGGCTGCTTGCGAATGCCTTGCGCATGCGCCAGATGACAGGGATCGGAGTAAGTGACGCGCGTCTTCAGTTTGCGCTTGGGCTCGCGCAAACCCACTTCGGCGAGATACTCCGTCACATCGCGAACTTTGGCGACGAACTCGCGCGCCCGCTCGGCATACTCCGTATCGTGCTCCAGCAGGACGGCGTATTCCTTCATGGTCGCGCCGCAACCGGCGGCGTTGCTGACGATCGCGTCGAACTCCGGACGGAGCATCGCATCGACGTTCTTGCGGGCCTGAGTTCGCGCCAGATCGAGAAATCCCGCATGGGCGTGCAACGCGCCACAGCAGCTCTGCGCTTCGGGAATACAAACTTCAATGCCGTTCTTAGTGAGGACGCGGATGGTCGCGCGATTCAATTCCGCAAAGGCCACGCTGCTGACGCAGCCGATGAGCAGCGCGACGCGCCCGCGACGCTCACCTTCCGCCGGAAACACTTTGCCCAGATCGCGAAAGGAGAAGCTGCTCTCGATTCGCGGCGACAGCTCATCGAGTTCGGCAAGGCCCATCGCCTTCAGCAGTCCGGTAGCGCGCGCCAGAGCCTGCAGGCCCGAGCGTTGATAGAAGCGCAGCAACTTCGCCGAGCGCGACAGCTTGCCGAACGACGGCAGCACGCTGGTATAGAAATGTTCGCGCAGCTTGCGCTGCCACCGCGAACGCTGGTAGTTCTGCTCAATCTGCGCACGCGTTTTCTCCAGCAGGTGTCCGTATTGCACGCCGGAGGGACACGCGGTCTGGCAATTCAGGCAGCCGAGACAACGGTCAATGTGGGTAACAAACGAATCGCCCAGCGCCAGCCGGCCCTCATCAACTTGCAGCATCTGATAGATGCGGCCGCGCGGCGAATCCATCTCCGTGCCCAGCGCGCGATAGGTTGGACATTGGTCCAGGCACAGGCCGCAATGCACGCACTTGGAGTACAGGTCCCAACTGGGCTTCTCGCCGGGCGTGAAGTTGCAGGAGGGATTGTCGACAATGGGAGTTGCGAAGCTCAGAAGAGAAACCTCCCGCGATTCAAGATGTCTTTGGCATCGAGAGCCTGCTTGACCGCCTTCATGCTGTCGGAGTGGGTCGGCGTTTTCGCCCAGGCTGACGATTGCCGGCGCAGATCCTCCGGGCAGTGAAGGATGCTTACACTAGCGTCGCGCGGCAGCCGTTCGCGGAAGGCGGAAACTGCTTCGCCGAGACTCGCCTCCTCGCCTGCCGGCCACAACCCAGCCAATAGACGGCCAACTCCCACCGCGCCGACCACTGCGTACGTCAGATGGTTCGATGCGGCGACGGACTCCAATTCGTTCAGCACGGGCAGCACATCAGCCAGCGGAAGCGACAGTGAGATCAACACCGAAGCCGGATTGCGCTCAGACAGAGTGTTCGAAAAGTCCTCAATCGCCCGCCACACTTCGTGCTCGTCGTGGCCGTCGACCTCACGCGAGATCGCAGCTCCAAGTTCGCTGCGATAGCGAGCCAGCACTGCGTCACTTCCCGCCGCGCGCAGGTAGACGGACCAGGCTTTGCCGGATCGTTCCCTGCCCGGCAACAGCGAAGCAGCTTGCGGAGAGACCAGCTCCAGACAGATCGGCGAGAGCGGCGAGTGCAGCACGGTATTGCGATATTGGATTGCCTCGGCTGCGGTCGCAAATTCGGCAACGAAGGTGCTCGTCTGGCGCGGCGCGGGGAACAATTTGAAGCCGGCTCCGGTGATGATGGCCAGCGTTCCCTGGCTCCCGATGAGCAACTTCATCATGTCGAAGCCGGCGACGTTCTTCACTACGCGGCCGCCGCCTTTGCCCTTGCGGCCATCGCCGGTCACGAACTTTATGCCGATGCAGTAATCGCGCAGCCCGCCGTAACCATGGCGCAGCGGGCCCGTCATTCCGGTGGCCAGCAATCCGCCAATCGTGGCTCGCTCCGGAATTGGCGCATCGCCGGCAAACAGCAGTCCGTCTGCGCCAACCTTCGACGACAGTTGCGCAATGGTCCAGCCTGCGCCAATGCCGATGGTAAGATCGCCAGGATCGTAATGCTCCACGTCGGTGAGTCGCGTGGTGTAGAGAAGAACATCGATCGCGCTGGGAGTGTTCCCGGTTTGCTGCTGAGTGAATCCGCCGGCGGGAATGACGTTCAGGCCGCGCTCGTTGGCGAAACGCAAGACGGCTGCAACTTCTTCCCCGGAGGCCGGCTCGATGGCGACTGCCGGAGTTACGCCCAGGATCTGCGCTTGCTCCAGCTTGGCCGGATCTTCGATGACGGAACCCGCGCCGCAAATTTCGCGTAGCTCGCGAGTGAAGCGCGCGGGCGTAGTGGCAATGCTCACATGCCCTCCTGCGCCAGCACGGCATTGTGCGATGCGCCCATGATTTCCCGGCACATGCGCGGCATCGGCAGCATCTTCTCCGGATTCAAAACCTCATCGCCATTGAAAGCATTCCGCAGACTGATCATCACGCCGAGCTCTTCGTCGCTGAACAACTGGCGCATCATGTCCCGCTTTTCCATGCCGACGCCATGTTCGCCGGTGATGGAGCCGCCAACATCGATGCAGAATTGGAGAATATCGCGGCTGGCGGCGAGCACCATTTCATACTGCTCGGCGTTGCGCATATCAAAGAGGATGAGCGGATGGAGGTTGCCATCGCCGGCGTGGAAGACGTTGCCGATGATGAGGTCGTACTTCTTGGCGACCTCGCCAATGTGCTGGAGCACGCCGGGAATCTTGCTGCGCGGCACTACGCCGTCCTGCGTGTAGTATGACGGGCTGACGCGCCCGAGAGCCGCGAATGCCATCTTGCGGCCTTTCCACAACAGCGCGCGCTCGTCTTCCGTCTTGGCACGCCGCACCTCGCGCGCCTTCTGGTTCATGCAGACTTCGCTCACCGCGACTGCCTGCTCTTCCACTGCTTCGCGCAGTCCCTCCAACTCGATCAGCAATACTGCGCCGGCATCCAGCGGAAATCCGGCATGGCAGAAAGCTTCGATGGTGCGCAACGTCCAGCCGTCGAGCATCTCCAGCGCCGCCGGCGTGATGCCAACAGCCGTAATGGCAGAAACCGTGCGCGCTGCATCGTCCACTGATTCGAAGATGCCCAGCAATGTCGCCACCTGCTCCGCTTTGCGCAACAGCTTCACCGTGATCGCCGTGGTGATGCCGACTGTTCCCTCCGAGCCGACGAAGAATCCCGTGAGATCGTAGCCGTAGGATTCGGCAGCCTTGCCGCCGAAATGCACGATTTCACCGCCGGGCAGAACGACTTCGACTCCGGTCACATGATTGACGGTGACGCCGTGCAACAGCGTGTGCGGCCCGCCGGAATTCTCCGCGACATTGCCGCCGATGGTGCAAGCTTTCTGGCTGGAAGGATCGGGCGCAAAATACAGCCCGAGATGCGAGACATGCTCCGACAACTGCAGGTTCACGACACCTGGCTGCACCACGGCGCGCGCATTTTCCACATCGACTTCCAGGATGCGGTTCATGCGCGAGAAGGCAATGACAAGACCGCCAGCCTGGGAAATTGCGCCGCCGCTCAGTCCGGTGCCCGCGCCGCGGCCGACCACGGGAATGTGGACCGCCGAAGCCAGCCGCATGATCTCAGAAACTTGTTGGGTATTTTGCGGAAAGACGACAGCGCCCGGAGTGCTCTTGCGCACACCTCCGTCGTACTCGTAGAGCATCAGATCTTCAGGACGGTCGAGAACAGCGTCGCGGCCAACAATTCTGCGGAGATCGTCAACCACTCCAGGCAGGTTCATGGAAGCACAGCGTCAGTGTAGCATCTGGAAATTCGCTGCGCTCCAGCAAATTCCTCGGCGCGCACAGTGCCGGTCGGAATCGCGCTAACTCGAGGTCTGGATGTAGGCCCGCATCGCGTCCGCCTCGCCCGACTTCTCGTCGAGATGGCAACGCAGCAGGTCGCGCAACGACAGAAAGCCGACCAGAGTGCGGCCGTCACACACCGGCAAGTGACGGATACTGTGCGTCTGCATCAGGCACATGGCTTCTTCGGAGCTGGCGCTGGGCGCGACCATGCGCACGTCGGTACTCATCACGTCGCTAATGCGCGTGGTGAGCGGGTCGCGTCCTTCGGTGACCACGCGGCGCATGATGTCACGCTCGGAGAAAATACCAACCAGTTTGGTGTCATCCAGCACCGGCACGGCGCCGACGTTGCAGTTCACCATGTAGTTGGCGGCTTCAAAAACCGTCTGATTGGGCTGCACATAGTGAATGGTGCGATTACTGATGAGGTCGCGGATGGTCGCCATTAGTGCCTCCTGTAGGCCGTGACTGAAGGACGCAACCGCCTCGCCGGCGAGGAGCTCGGAAGCACCTCAGCATGGCTGTATTGGCCAATGCTTGCCCCGGGAGCGAGGAGCGAAGGCGAGTATATTCCGAATTCGCTGGCAATGGAAAGCAGAAATACACGCTGGGGGAAAAATAATCGCCTCCCTAAGGCAGCCTCCGAATCCTCGGCCAGCCTAGGATTTGACCTGAACCTGATTCGTCCGCCTGCTCATCAAACCGAATTGTTCGCCCTGTTTAGCGGCTAACTCAGCCCAGCATCGTTTTCCGGAGGTTCATTTGGACAAGGTCAATCTGGCGCAGAAGTTCTCGCTCTTCTCCGAACACTACGCCCGAAGATCGTGGGCGAACTCAACGACTCCTACGTCAAGCTGGTGAAATTCCAGGGCGACTTCATGTGGCATCACCACGACCACGAGGACGAGTTGTTCCTCGTCATCAAGGGCGAGATGCGCATGAAGGTGCGGGAAAATGGCGCGGAGCGCGAGCTCATGGTTCGTCCCGGCGAGTTCATCATCATCCCGCGCGGCGTTGAGCACTTTCCTTCCGCCGCCGAGGAAACTCAAGTGATGCTGCTGGAGCCGAAGACCACGCTCAACACCGGCAACGTTGAGAATGAGCGGACCGTTGCCAAACTGCAGCACATCTAGGAGATCTCTATGCGATCAAATCGCACTAACATATACTTCGAGATTCAAGCCGACGATCCGGCCCGCGCGATGGGATTCTATTCGGAAATTTTCGGATGGCAAGTCTCCGCGGTCAAGGACCTTCCAATCGAATATTGGCGAATCGCAGCGAACGGCTTGGAAGGAGGGTTATTGCGAGGTCCAGCGCCGAAACCTGCGGGTCCGTGCGGCACGAATGCGTTTGTCTGCTCGTTTCAGGTCGAAAGTTACGATGCAGCCGAGCGCAAGATACTCGCGCTTGGCGGAGCCGTCGCCCTGCCAAAGTTCGCGGTTCCCGGTCGATGCTGGCAAGGGTATTACATTGACACGGAAGGTAATACCTTCGGAGTCTTCGAAGTCGACGAGAACGCCGGTAATTAGCAAAGCTCTGATTAAGTTGGCCTTTGGAGGTGACGGCCTTCAGGGACTGTGTCGCGACTGGAACAGAGGCTGCGTCGCGACTGGAATTGCGGCTTCGACGTGGAATTTGGAAGCCCGAAAATCAAGCGCCGTCAGGCGCGGCGTCAGTTTGGCCCGGCACGCAGCGCAGCGGAGTGCTGGGTTCGTCAAACGTAAAACTCGAGTCCTGTAGGGACGGCCAGCCACCTTAGCTTCGCGTACTCCTCTTTCATTTGCTTGTCGATTAGGATGTCTGGGTCGACGTCCTTCCGTCGGCAATCTCCGCGAGAAAATCACCGTCCTAATTCCGGAATCGGCACGCTGTCGAAGCAGAAATATCTTGTTTTCACAACCAGACCGGGAAATAATCACTCTCGACTGGACAAAACGGGAATTCCGGTTCAGTTGACCGGCCAGCTCGACAACAGACCTCGCTCCCACGCCCGAATCCTATTCCGGGGTTGCACTCATGCGGTGCCGCGGTTCGTACCACTGTGCTTCCAAGCCCCCATATTTTGTAAGGCGCGCGCGAAATTTCGTTTGTGGCGTCTTGCTGGCGTGCCTGGCGGCCTGTGTGCCCGGCAGCATCGCTGCCCAGCAGACGGTTTCCATCCCGCAGGTGCCGCTCGCGGTGCAGAATGGCTCAGCCCATTACCTTGGACATTACGATCCCCAGCAGATGCTGCGCCTGGCCGTCGCGCTGAAGCCGCCGCATCTGGACGAGGAAGAGCAATTCCTGCGCGAGCTGCAGGACCCGGCATCGCCGCTGTTTCACCAGTATCTGAGTGCAGCGGAGTGGAACCAGCGCTTCGCGCCCTCTGCGCAGGACGAGCAGGCCGTAGCGGCTTGGGCGCAAGCCCAGGGGCTGACCATCACTCAACGCTTTCCGAATCGCTTAGTCGTCGATGTTGAAGCTCCCGTGGCCGTCATCGAAAACGCGCTTGCCGTCAGCATCAATTCCTACCAGGTCGGCGAATCGACATATTTCTCCAACGATCGCGGGCCTTCGATTCCCGCTGCGCTGGCGGGTGTCATTCATTCCGTGCTCGGCCTCAATAACATCGAGGTGGTGCACCCATCTTCCAACATCAAGGACACAACCTCTTATCCTGTCTATTCTCCGGGACCTGCCTACGCATTGGGCACACACCTACAGGGCGATGGTAATCAGAAGAAGCTGGACACTGCCATGGCAGCGCACCAGACGGGTGTGAACCACGATTACTCTAATGGCGCTTATGACCCCACGGATATTTACAGCTCCTACGCTTATAACTATGTAGCGCTGCAAAAGCTGGGCCATTGCTGCAATCCGCTGGACAACCCCGACAACTCGCCGCCGACATCTTCCATTGCCATCGCTATCTGGGGCGATTTCAGGGATTCGGACTATTCCGGTTTCCTGTCGAACTACCCGTATCTCGCGCACAACGTGCAGAGGCATTTTGTTGACGGCACGCCCCCATGCTGCAACGCCGAGACCACGCTGGATTTGGAGTGGAGCACGGCCATGTCCAATAGCTTCAGATCCTCCGCCAGTACCGCCGAGATCCACGTCTATGAGGGTACTAGCTACGATGAAACCATGCTGTTGGACGTGATACAGCACGCGCTGAATGACGGGTACGCGCGCGTCCTTAACATGAGCTGGGGGAGCGGAGAATATCTTTATGGTGACAGTACCATCGCGGACTATCACAACGTATTCAATCAGATGATCGGGGAGGGCTGGTCGCTGGTGGCCGCTGCCGGTGACGCCGGCTCTACCACGGACTGCGAGCGCGTGTCGGCAAGCTATCCCGCCTCGGATGCCGACGTGACTGCCGTAGGCGGAACGTCGCTGGCGACCAGCCAATCCGGCTTTGGCCATGAAGTCACCTGGACCGGCGGACCTTACGATTGTGCCAACAACGATGGCGGGACCGGCGGCGGTTGCAGCGCGTATGTCTCGGCGCCGGGCTATCAAGGCCGCACGGCATGTAGTTCGAATATGCGCAGCGTTCCCGATGTAGCATTGAATTCCGACTGGGTTTACGCGCCGCAGAACTTTTTCTTCGATGGCCAATTGCAACCGACCGGCGGCACCAGCATTGCCACACCGGAAATGACCGGATTCCTTGCTCAGGAAAATGCCTACCTGCTGTACATTCAGCACCTCGTTGGCGATACCTGCGGCCCGTCTCTATCGGCGCCTTGCGCACCTGTGGGCGAAGCTAACCCTTATCTCTATAGCGAAGGCCTGGCTCCGTCCGCTCCTCACTATCCTTTTTACGACATCACCTCCGGATGCAATAACAACGACATTACCGAGAAGTATCACCTGAGCTACTTTTGCGCCGGCGCCGGTTATGACCGGGTGACGGGATGGGGCTCGGCCAACATGTTGCAGCTTGCGTGGACCATCAACTACTTCCTCGCGGGCGATGGCGGTGGTCCTTCGGCGGCAATTACTGGTCCGCCGGCGGATCGCTGGTACAACACCGACCAGACCGTGAGCTGGACCTTGACTGACACCACTCGCAATGGTCACAGGCCTAACGGAGCGGCGGGATTCAGCGCAGCCTGGGATGCCGATCCGGGCAATCCCTACAGCGAACCTACGCCCGGCGCGGGCAACAGCTACTATGGCCTGCAGACTTACGGCGCAAGCGGCTCGGAGAATGGGCTGGCGCAACTCTCGCAAGGCTGTCATGCCGCCTATGTGCGAGCGTGGGACAACGCCGGCAACTCAGCTCTCTCCAGTTACGGGCCGCTGTGCTTTGACAATATCCCGCCGGTTACGGCCATCACGCTGAGCGGCAATCTGCAAAACGGCGGCTATAACGGCCCGGTCCTGGTTACACTCACTGCCACGGACAATGCGAGCGGCGTCGCCGGCATCTATTACGTGGTCGATAGCGGCCAGTTCCAAACTTATTCCGCTCCGTTTTACGTGTATTTGCCGGGATTTCATCAGGTCACGGCTTATAGCGTCGACGTTGCCGGCAATATCGAGCAATATGTGTTCTCTACCTTCACCATCCAGCAAAACCAGCAGTTCGCGGTGACCATATCCAAGACCGGCACCGACAGCGGCACCGTCACCAGCAGCGACGGCCAAATCAATTGCGGCAGCACCTGCTCGGGTAATTATTACGACGAGCAACCCATAACCTTGACGGCTTCGCCGGCGCAGGGCTCCATCTTCACCGGCTGGCAAAATTGCGATCTGAGCTTCGGCTTGACCTGTACTCTCACAGTCACCGCTGCCCGCACTGTCACCGCCATTTTCAATATCCCTGTCGCTTTGCAATTCGTACCGATGACACCTTGCCGGGTGGTCGATACTCGCGGGCCGAGCGGTCTTTTTGGTGCTCCGCCGCTGCAGGGTGGTGGCGCTGCGCGCAGCTTCGCCATACCCAGCGGCCCTTGTTCCGGCATTCCCTCGAGCGTGGCTGCTTATTCTCTCAACGTCACCGCTGTTCCTCACGGCAGCTTGAACTATCTCACCGTGTGGCCAACCGGACTGACCCAGCCTTTGATCTCGACGCTCAATTCTTACGATGGACGGGTGAAAGCGAATGCCGCCATTGTGCCGGCAGGCGATGGCGCGGCCATCAGCATTTACGCCACCAACACCACGGACCTTCTGCTCGACATCGACGGCTATTTCCTGCCCACCAGCAGTTCAACCCTGGCGTTCTTCCCGCTGACGCCCTGCCGTGTCGTCGACACTCGAAATGCCGACGCGCCGTTGGGCGGGCCCATCCTGGCCAATGGCTATGTTCGCGACTTCCCCGTCCTGCAGGCTACCGCCTGCAACATCCCCAGCACGGCGCAAGCCTACTCCTTCAACTACACGGCGATTCCGCAGAACGGCGCCCCGCTGGACTATCTGACCACGTGGCCAAGCAACAATGGACCACCGCCGGTGATTTCCACCTTGAACGCGCCCACCGGAACGGCCACGGCGAATGCTGCCATTGTCGCCGCCGGGCAGGGCGGCGATATCGACGTCTACCCGTACGGCAACAACACCGACTTGGTCATCGACATCAACGGCTACTTCGCGCCGGCCGCTTCCGGCTCCCAGCCACTGTCGTTGTATACCTTCGCCCCATGCCGTGTGCTGGACACGCGCCAGACTACCGGCGCGTTTAGCGACGAGCTTACCGTCAACGTTGTGAGTAGTCCGTGTGAGGTACCGAGCACTGCCCAAGGTTACGTGCTGAACGCCACCGTGGTGCCGATAGGTGCGCTCGACTACCTGACGCTCTGGCCCGATGGGCAGCAGCAACCGTTGGCGTCAACCTTGAACGCCTGGGATGGAGCTGTCACCTCCAACCTGGCAATCGTGCCCAACGTCGACGGATCCATCGACGCCTATGCCGCCGGGTTGACGCAACTGCTCCTGGATATCTCCAGCTATTTCGCACCGTAGGAGAGATGGACAATTGCGTGACGAGTGGAGTGAAATGTTTCGACGTGAACAAAGCGGCGGAGGAAACTCGGTGAGAAGTTACGGCCGTTGGCGGTTGCTGCTGGTGATTTGCCTTCTGGCCGCAACCGGTCCGGTTTGCGTGGCGCAATCGCTGGGCTTTCAGATCACTCCAGATCATGAGGGCCAGTCTGTATTTCCCCAGCATGTCACCTCCGTTGTCGCAGAAGTGGTCTGTCAACCTCGGAAGCACAGTCTCCTATCCGATCGTTGTGGGAAGTAGGATTTTTGTGGTAACTGGGGGAACCACGTCCACCCTGTACGCCCTCGATGCCCAGACTGGGAGCGTGCTCTGGACGCAGCCGAGTCCTGCGGGCTACGGCGGCTGGGCGGGCGCCACTTACGATAACGGGATGCTCTTCGTTGTTTCGTATCAAACTCCCGGCTTCGTTAGCGGAGCCATGTTTGCTTTTTCCGCCATTGACGGTCACCAGATTTGGAATACGACTCTTCCGAGCCAATATCTGTTCACATCCGCACCAACGGCTTTCAATGGCATCGTCTACACGGGTGGGGCGGGCTATGGTGGCACCGTATACGCAGTACAAGAGGCAGCTGGAGCAGTGTTGTGGACCGCACCCGTCGCAAACGGTGATTCCTCTGCGCCGGCGGTCAGTTCGGATGGCGTCTACGTGTCCTACGTCTGTCCCCAGACGTACAAGTTCAATCCTACAAGCGGACAACTGATCTGGCATTACAACGGCGGATGCGAAGGCGGGGGTGGAGCGAGCGCTGCCTTGTACCAGGGCATGGTCTACGTTCGCGACATCATCGACTACCCTACCGATGGGATTACCCTTAGTGCCACCAACGGTTCCTACGTAGGCGGCTTCAACAGCACGTACTCCCCCGCGTTTTGGCAGAATTTAGCTTTTTACACCGAGCCCAGCTACCTCACGGCATTCGACCTTACCACCTCGCGATTCCTATGGCTTGAATTGCCACAAAACGGCGACAGCTACTCCTGCGCCCCTATTGTAGTGAACGGAGTTGTCTACGCAGGGACAGCCGAGGGAAATCTTTACGGTTACTCGGCCGATACAGGCAGCGAGTTGTTCTCGGCAAATCTCGGCCAGGCAATTTCGTGCTCCGAGGCTGGTAGTCTGCCGTTAGCTGGCCTTAGCGCAGGTGCTGGTCTGTTGGTCGTCCCTTCGGGCAGCCAGCTGGTAGCTTTCCAATTCGACAACTTCGGCGCCTGGCAATTCGTTCCCACGCCCCGTGCCGTCTGGTCGACACACGCCAGACCAACGATCCCATTCAAGGCGGTACTTCGCAGAACTTCGACGTTCCGCAACTTGGTGGTTGCAACATTCCCACGACGGCGGCCGCGTACTCGTTGAATGTCACCGTTGTCCCGCATGGTAGTTTGGGCTATCTGACCGTCTGGCCCACCGGCGAAGTCCAACCTACGGTCTCCACCATGAACTCGGACGGGCGAACCAAGGCCAATGCCGCCATCGTTCCCGCCGGTTACCAGGACAATCTCAGCGTCTATGCCAGCAATACCACCGACGTTATCCTCGACATCAATGGCTACTTCGCGCCGCCTGCCTCGGGGACGTATCAGTACTATCCCATGACTCCTTGCCGCGTGGTGGATACCCGCGGTGCCGATGGCAACCTCGGTGGTCCGCGCCTGGTAGCCATGCAGACGCGCGATTTTCCCGTTTTGATGAGCAGTTGTATCCCTACAGGCGTCAACCCCGCGGCCTATTCGTTTAATATCACGGTGGTGCCGAACCCTTCGGGACAGCCGTTGAACTATCTGACCATTTGGCCGGCGGGTGAACCTCAGCCCACGGTCTCCAGCTTGAATAATCCCACGGCGACGGTGGTGGCCAATGCTGTCATCGTACCCGCGGGCGCGGGCGGCGATATCGATGTCTACGCCTACAACACCACCGACATGTTGATCGACATCGACGGCTACTTCGCGGCTCCGGGCAGCGGTGGTTTGTCGTTGTACCCCGCCGCGCCGTGCCGCGTGCTGGACACACGCAACGGCAACGGCGCCTTCAACGGCGCTCTGAATCCTCCGGTCAACGTAACCGGCAGCGCGTGCGCGCCTCCCAGCAGCGCCCAGGCCTACGTGCTGAATGCGACCGTCGTGCCGACAGGTGTGCTCGACTACCTGACGCTGTGGCCCGATGGGCAACCGCAACCCTTGGCGTCGACTTTGAACGCCTGGGATGGAGCTGTCACCTCCAACCTGGCCATTGTGCCTACAACCAACGGCTCCATCGACGCCTATGCCGCCGGATTGACGCAACTGCTCCTGGATATCTCCAGCTATTTCGCGCCGTAGAGGACGACAATCCCATTCTGACCGGTCAAGGTTGCGGTTCCATCATTCGCACCATACAATCAGTGCTGCGCGGAGAGATGGCCGAGTGGCTGAAGGCGCACGCTTGGAAAGCGTGTATACTCGAAAGGGTATCCAGGGTTCGAATCCCTGTCTCTCCGCCATA
>CAWBKE010000032.1:0-34611 GCA_963789245.1 uncultured Acidobacteriaceae bacterium
TTGCCATGGTTGAAGATTCGAGCCTTGGCGCTCCGTGCAGAGTCGTCGATGGAATATCTTAGGAACTGCGTTTGCTGCGGATGCCTCGTGGCTACTTCCTAACGGCGAAATATGTTGTTCAAGGTTTGCAGGCGCACCATTTGGAATTGCGCACAACATTCAAAGCTAGGCCGGATGCAGGGTATGGAATGTTTCCTTTTGGTGTGGACGCCATTCTATCTACACCCGCTCCTCGATATCGCCGTGTTGGCAGTTCCTGCCCTCTGCACAGCTTTGCCAGCAAAGCGAACAATTCATGCGGTTTCTCAACCGGACAGATCTTGTGCGAGCGACACACTTTTTCGCTTGACATTGCAACCTGGAGGTTGTCTATAAGCCCCATGTTGCAGAGCTACCCTTCCCAATGTGCAAGCGAGGATAGGTCCGAGCTCTGTGCAGGTCAATCGGTAAGCACTGGTAGCATCGGTAAGCACTGTCGCCAGAATTTTTCCTGAAAACCGAGTCTTCAAACAGCTTCACATCGTTGCGTCTCCCGGCCCTCGAAATACATTCGCCGAAAGGAGTGTTTGCCATGAAAGGCTCATACTCTGCAAAGGCGTTCTCCCGCATTTTCGAAATGACGCCGGCTTCACTGAGCGGTGCTGCTAATCGTCGTCTTCCGGCTTGCGGTGAAAAAAAAGGCTTGAGGAGGACTGCGGTCTCCGGCGGAAGGCGCCGCGCAAAATGGACGCGGCATTCCGGCGCGCTGAGCATGTGCGCTGCTCTGATGGTCATATTGTTGGGTGGGCCGATGCGCGGTTATTCGCAAACCGTGGTGGCAACCATCCCGGCCGGGTTGTCCCCCTATGCCGTGGCGGTGAACCCGGCAACCAACAAGATTTACGTGCCCAACCTTGGAAGCGATAGCGTAACCGTGATTGATGGCGCCACCAACAACACCGCGACCGTGCAAGTCGGTGTGAGACCCGTAGCCGCGGCGGTGAACCCGGTGACGAACAAGATTTACGTGGTCAACTACTTCAGCGCCACCGTGTCGGTAATCGATGGCGCCACGAACAATACCACCACGGTGACGGTCGGGCCGGGTCCCACGACTGTTGCGGTAAACCCGGTGACGAACAAGATTTATGTGACCAGTATCGGTGGCCCGCACGGCGCCGTAGCGGTGATTGATGGGGCGACGAACGAAGTCACGATTGTAGAGGCTGGATCGAACCCTGGAGCTGTAGCGGTGAATCCGGTGACGAATCAGATTTACGTGGCCAATGGAGCAAGCAACAACGTGACCGTGATTGATGGCGCCACCAACAATACGACAACGGTAGCGGTTGGTTTGAGCCCCAGCGCAGTGGCGATGAATGCGGTTACAAATAGGATTTACGTGGCCAACGGAAGCAGCAATAACGTGACCGTGATTGATGGCGCCACCAACAATACGACAACGGTAGCGGTTGGTTTGAGCCCCAGGGCAGTGGCGATGAATGCGGTTACAAATAGGATTTACGTCGCCAACGGGAACAGCAGCAACGTAACCGTGATTGATGGGGCCACCAACAATACCGTCACGGGCCGGGTCGGTCCCCCAAGCTGCGGCGGTGAACCCGGTGACGAACCAGATTTATGTGGCCAATCTGAGCAGCGATAACCTGACGGTGATTGATGGCGCCACCAACAATACCAAAACGCTGCCGACCGGCTCGGGACCCATAAACGTGGGGGTGGACCCGGTGACCAACCACATTTACTTGGCCAACAGCAACGACACCGTCACCGTTATTGATGGGGTCACAAACAGTATCACGACCGTGGCGTCAACCCCAAGCCCTTTCGGGGCAGCGGTGAACCCGGTGACGAACCAGATTTATGTGAGCAATGCTGCGGGCGACACGGTTACCGTGATTGATGGAGGCACGAACAATACCACGACGGTGACGGTCGGGTCGAATCCCGGCGCCGTGGCGGTGAACCCGCTAACGAACAAGATTTACGTAGCCAATTCGGGCAGCAATACCGTGACGGTGATCGATGGGGCCACGAACAATACCACGACGGTGAGGGTCGGGTCGAATCCCACTGGGATAGCGGTAAACCCAGTGACGAACAAGATTTACGTGACCAATCTGAGCAGCGATAACCTGACGGTGATTGATGGTGCCACGAACAGTACGACGACAGTGACTACCGGGATGTACCCGAGGGGCGTGGAGGTGAACCCGCAAACGAACAAGATTTATGTAGCCAATTCTGGCAGCAATACCGTAACGGTGCTTGATGGGGTCATGAATACGACCACGACCGTGATAGTGGGGCGGCACCCTCAGCCGTGGCGGTGAACCAGTTAACAAACCAGATTTGCGTGACCAATGCCTACACCAACAACGTAACGGTGATTGATGGGGCAACGAACACACTACGACCGTCCCGGCTGGAGCGTACCCTGGCTGTGGCGGTAATCCCGCGACGAATAGATTTATGTGGCGAATCACTCGGCAGCACCGTCACGGTGATCATGGAGCCACAAACAATACCACGACCGTAGCGGTTGGGCCGCTACCCGCGACCGTGACAGTGAATCAGGTGACGAACAAGATTTATGTGACCAACTCCGGCAGCGATACCGTGACGGTGATTGAAGGGGCGACGAACACCATCACGACCTTGACGACCGGAATTAGCCCCACAGGCGCGGCGGTGAACCTGGTGACGAACAGGGTTACGTGGCCAATAATAAGAGCGACTCAGTTGCTGTTTTGACCGAGCAGCAGGTACAGCCGATCCCACTGACCAACACTGTCACCCCACTGGTTGACAACACTACCCAGAGCCACCGACAACGGTTCGATTTTCCGCCAGCGGCGGCTTCATGCCCATTGCGCCGCCGGTGAACGGTCTCTACTTCCAGTTTGATACTTGGCGGGGGCCGTGGGTTCCCGCAACGTCAACAGGTGGCGGGAATTTCACGGGCACGGCTCCGATGCTTTCGATTGGCATCCACATCCTCTATGCCTATGCCACCGACGGACAGGACGCCACATCTGTCATGACTACTAAGGGAGGCGGAAGCAGCCCACTGATTAGGTACCATTTCATCCTATCTTTTTGTTATAGCCCTAGTGCCCACCACAACCACGCTCACGTCAGATCCTAACCCTTCCACCTACGGCCAATCAGTTACCCTTACGGCGACCGTGGCGGGCAGCGGACCGGTAGGTCCCACCGGTTCAGTGACGTTTTTCAACGGTTCCACGAATTTGGGCTCGGGGAATCTACATTCGGAGGTGGCGACACTCTCCACGGCTGCACTGCCCGGAGGCACCAATTCCATTACTGCCATGTACAACGGCGACAGCAACTACGCCCCGAGCACCTCGGACCCGCTCCTGCAAGTCGTCAACGAACCCGCTTTTACCCACGACCACACTCAGGTCTTCGCCCAACCCTTCCAGCTATGGCCAATCGGTCACCTTCACAGCCACGGTGAACGGCGGCGGACCCGTGGGGCCGACAGGTTCGGTGACGTTTTTCAACGGCTCGACAAACTTGGGCTCCGGAAGTCTGAATTCGAATGGCGTGGCGACACTCTCCACGGCCGCATTGCCCACGGGCGACGATTCCATACGCCGTATACCGGCGACTCCAACTACAACGCGAGCACGTCAACCCCATTGACGCAGGTCGTCAACAAAGCCGCTACCACGACTGCACTCACGTCTTCGCCCAACCCTTCCAGCTATGGCCAATCGGTCACCTTCACAGCTACGGTGACGGGCGACGGACTCATGGGGCCTACTGGTTCGGTGACGTTTTTCAACGGCACCACAAATTTGGGTTCCGGTACTCTACATTCGGGCGTGGCAACACTGTCTACCACAGCATTGCCTGTGGGCGACGATTCCATCACCGCCGCATACAACGGTGACTCCAACTACAACGCGAGCACGTCAACCCCGTTGACGCAAGTCGTCAACCGAGGCGCTACCACGACCGCCCTCACCTCTTCGCTCGACCCTTCTACTTATGGCCAATCGGTTACCTTCACGGCCACGGTGACGGGCGGCGGGCCGACGGGGCCGACAGGTTCAGTGACGTTTTTCAATGACTCCACAATTCTGGGCTCCGCAAATTACATTCAGGCGTGGCAGCATTCTCTACGGCAGCGTTACCCGCGGGCATCCATCTCATCACCGCCACGTACAACGGTGACAGCAACTACAACTCGAGCACATCGGCCCCGCTATCGCAAGTCGTGAACAAGGCCAATACCACCACCTCACTTAATTCTTCGCCCAACCCTTCCAGCTATGGCCAATTGGTCATCTTCACGGCTACGGTGACGGGCGGCGGGCCGGTAGGACCCACAGGTTCGGTCAGGTTTTCCGCCAGTTTTCGCGTGAATTTGGGCTTCGGCAATCTCAATTCGAATGGCATGGCGACATTCTCGACTGCAGCGTTGCCCGTGGGCATTAGTGCCATCACCGCCATCTACTCAGGCGACAGCAACTACAACTCCAGCACCTCAACGCCATTAGCGCAAACCGCTAGAAAAGCCAGCACCACGGCCACGCTCACGTCTTCGCCCAACCCATCCAATTACGGTCAAACGGTCACGTTCACGCTAATAATCACGCCGCAGTATTCCGGGACACCTACGGGTTCAGCAGCCCTATCCCTCAACGGCAGGCCTTGGATTAATGTAATCCTGGAGAATGGCATGGCAGTTTTCAACACCTCAACGCTGCCAAGGGGGACCGACGATATCCAGGCTGTCTATGGCGGCGACAGAAATTTCACGGGCGGCACGTCGAATACAGTTGTCCAGGTGGTCAACTGAACAGGCCACTGTGCTCCCACAACTCACTCGCGAAAGGAGTGCCGTATGCGCCGAATCGAAGTCGCCGCCGCTCTGACGATCATCCTACTAGCGTCTACTGGTGTAGCGCAGCAGACAGCCAGCAACGCCTCCACCAATTCAGACCGAAGCGGCGGCCCAACGTCACCGCCCGGACCGATAATTGGCGGAGATGGCACTCCCAATTACATTCCCATTTGGGCGACCCGCAACTACCTACTGAGTTCGGTGGTTTATCAGGCGAGCGGTGGAAATGTGGGGATCGGAACTACCAACCCAACGGCTGTGCTCGATGTCAATGGCAACATCAACGCCGCAACCACGTACCAGATCGGCGGCAATAATGTAGTGAACATTGGCAGTCCGCGTGACTTTAATCTGTTTCTCGGGCCCGGAGCCGGCCAGAGCAACGTAACCGGTCTGGGACAAGTTAATACCTTCGTCGGCTACGAGGCTGGATATAACAACACCGAAGGCTTAAGCAACACCTTCACCGGCTCCCGGGCTGGCTACCTTAACACCATCGGAAGCAGCAACACCTTCACCGGCGACTCGGCTGGCTATAACAACAGCACCGGAGATGGCAACACCTTCACCGGCAACGCGGCTGGCGCAAAGAACATCACCGGATTCGGTAACACCTTCACCGGCAACTTGGCTGGCCGGTCCAATACCACAGGAGGCCTCAACACCTTCACCGGCACGGCGGCTGGCCTCGACAATACCGACGGAGCGCGCAACACCTTTATCGGGGCCTCCGCTGGCGAAGACAACACTACCGGAAACGGCAACACCTTTGTCGGGGGCTCCGCTGGCCTCGACAATACCGACGGAGCGCGCAACACCTTTATCGGGGCCTCCGCCGGCAGCAACAACGCTACTGGCAGCGACGACATTTTCATGGGCAACGCAACCCGTGGCGCAGATTCCAGCGAATCCTCGACGATCCGCATCGGTGTCGGTCAGTCAGCTACTTACATTGCGGGCATTTACAGTTCAACGTCGTCTGGGGGCATTCCGGTCTATGTCAACTCCGACGGCCAACTGGGCACACAGACCTCATCCCTGCGCTTCAAAGAACAGGTGCGTGACATGGGGGACTCCAGCTACGGCCTGATGAAGCTGCGGCCTGTTACCTTTCTCTACAAGCCCGAATACCAGAAAGGCCAGCGCACGTTGCAGTACGGGCTGATCGCTGAGGAAGTCGCTCAGGTCTATCCCGAGCTGGTGGCCTACGACCATGATGGAAATCCGTACTCAGTACGCTATCAATACCTGAGCACGATGCTATTGAACGAACTACAAAAGCAATACCGCCGCGCAGCAGCGCAAGCGGAGGTTATCGAAGCGCAGGAACAGAAGATTGAGCAGTTGGAACAGCGGCTGTCACGACTAGAGACGCTGGTGGAGAAACAGACGCAGAGCGCACAAAAATAGGCGAGATGCTGCTTCCGGTTACGCCGTTTCTGCCCTACTCCGAGGTTCGAAATTGCTGTCCATCAGCCACTCCTTTAGGGCCTCTGGATCTGCTCTAGCCTTAGTACTTGTTTAATGAGCGGGAGTTCTCATCGAACCAAACGAGCCATATGCCCCCTGAGCTTGGTTCTGCTAGAAACCGGAGGAAGCTGTGAAAGTGCTGCGCCCGATACTATTTCTGGCCGCTACATTGATGGTGTTTTCCGCAACTCGATTAAGCGCCACGAATGGAAGTCTGGGGTGTAACCAAACTCGGCGAGCTACTCGCAACGCACTCCGACTTGACCGACTACTTCCTTCCGGCTGACGTCTCCCTCAGGAACGCCGTCACGGTCGGCAGTCAGCGAGCGCAACATATAAGCAACATTGCCGCAGAGCGGGTCACTTTCAATGTGCGTACAACGCGTGCCGGTCGGCCGATGATCTACGTCTCGGGGGTCGTATCGAACGATCCCCAAAAACTCGGGTATCTCAAATACCTCGGGCACCGTTTCAACGAACTGAAGGAACGTCAGGTGGGAGAAGAACGGATGCGTCCTCAGCTTATTTGGATCCACTATAGGAGATTTGTGGGATACAACGTTGCTGAGACTCCGCTGGAGTCATTCGAAAATGCCAGCCGATACTTGCAGGAGCGCATTACAAATTCGAAGGCCGGTCGAATTCTATGTGCAAGCGGGAAGAGTGCCTACGAAACATTCGATGAATTCCTGGCGCGCACCGGCAGTTCGTGAGCCTTGGCGATTAGTCGGAGATTCCGGTTAAGTCGCTCGCTGAAGTCGCCTCGATCGGTCCGCAAGTTCGCCTGTTAACGTTCTCCGACGAAATGCAGTTGAAAACCCCGAAAACATGACCATCTACAAAATCGACTACAGCAATGTAGCGGCAAAACCAGAAGTGGCGTTCAAGTTATTGAAAATATTGGTCGGGGAGAGAGGATTTGAACCTCCGACCCCCTGGTCCCGAACCAGGTGGTCGGGTTCCCTTTGAGTTTTTGCCTGCTGCACTTTCTTGGCTACCGTGGCTACCGAAATGAGGCTAAAATTGGGCTGTCAAAGGCTGCTGTTCGCAGGTGTTGGTTGGCGTTCGGCGGGCAGGTAAACTTTTGAAAACGTTGGAGAAATAAGCGATTTTACCAGTGCTATTGTGAGTATTGAAACTGGCCGGATTAGGCTCCCCCTCTCCGCCATGAAGTCTTTATTATCAGAGAAGTAATTGGTCCCAGCGCGACCGCGTCGCATTTGGCCGCATTCCCCGCACTATCGCTGGCGAACTCAAAGCAGCCGTTGAATCTTCCCTTTCCTCAGCCCCATCAACGTGGCAACAGCGAAAGCCGTCGCAGCGGGTCCGGGATCAGCGAAACAATGTTACGATTTTCCCAAGACGCATTCTTGGGGGTGACCTGATGCCGGAATCACGGAAAGGCCGTTTGACCGAGCCGCTGGTGCGCGACAACGGCTCGCATCGTCCTGCTACCTGGGATGAAGCCATGGAGCGCGTCGCTACGGCGTTTCAGAAGTCGATCGCGAAGAAGGACGCGCGAAACTTCGGCATGTTCAGTTGTTCCAAGACCACTAACGAACTGAACTACGCTGCGCAGAAATTCGTCCGCAGCGTCATGGGCACCAACAATATCGATAGCTGCAACCGGACTTGACACGCCCCAAGCGTCGCCGGTCTGGCGGCAGCATTTGGAGCTGGAGGCGGGACCAGCTCGTATCGTGAGATTGAAGACACCAATGTGATCCTGCTGTGGGGATCGAACGCCCGGGAGACGCATCCGATTTTCTTCCATCACCTGCTGAAAGGCTTGCACAACGGCGCGGAACTTTATGTCGTGGATCCGCGGCGCACCAGTTCCGCGCGCTGGGCCACTCTCTGGCTGGGCCTGGACGTGGGTTCCGACATTTCGTTGGCTAACGCCATGGGCCGCGAGATCATATCCGCCGGACTGGCCAACGAAAAATTCATCCGGCACGCCACCAGCGGATTTGAAGCCTACAAAGCGCACGTGGAGAAATACACGCTGGAGCGGGCGGAGCGTGAGACTGGCGTGCCTGCTGAAGCTATCCGCAAGATGGCCCACGCCTATGCCCGTGCTCCGCGCGCCCAGCTCTGCTGGACTCTGGGCATCACCGAGCATCACAACGCCATGGACAACGTGGTGGCGCTTATCAACCTTGCCCTTCTCACCGGACACGTGGGGCGCTACGGCAGCGGCGTGAATCCTCTGCGCGGACAGAACAACGTTCAGGGCGGCGGCGACATGGGCGCGATTCCGACCCACCTTACCGGCTTCCAACACGTTGAGAACGACCAATTGCGCGCCAAGTTTGAGTCAGCCTGGGGGGTGAAGATTCCACCCAAACGCGGCTGGCACCTGAGCGATATGTTTGAGGCCATGGAGCACGGCCAGCTCACAACGCTGTACGTGCTGGGCGAGAATCCAGCCGACTCCGAAGCCGACCGGCATCGCGCCCTGAAGCGGCTGGGCGGGCTGGAATTCCTTCTGGTCCAGGACCTTTTCTATACCCGGACCGCTGAACTCGCTGACGTTGTGCTGCCCGCCGCAGCCGGCGCTTTTGAAAGCGAAGGTACTGTGACTTCCAGCGAGCGTCGCGTGCAGCGCGTCCGCCGCACTATGCCGCCTCCCGCTGGGATGCGCGACGATCTTGCCATCATTTTCGATCTGGCCCGCCGCCTCGGCCATGACTGGGGCACGCCCGATCCCGAGGCTATTTGGAATGAGTTGCGCACCTTGAGTCCCATGCATAGCGGCATGAGTTACCGTCGCCTGGAAGAAATGGGCGGCATTCAGTGGCCGTGCTATGACGAGTCGCACCCCGGAGAAATGTTTCTTCACGGACGGCTGTGGAGTGAGCCGCTGATTGGTCCTCGCGCACCATTTAGCATGGTGGAATTTGAGCCGCCAGTGGATCGGCTCGACGAGGAATATCCCATTCGTTTGACCACCGGACGCCGACTCGACGACTACAATACCGGCGTTCAAAGCAGAAAGTACTCGTCGCCGCTGCGGCGCAAAGAAGCGCTGGATGTTTCTCCGGAAGACGGCCGGCATTATAAGTTGCGGGAGGGTGAAAAGGTCCGAGTGACGTCGAGGCGCGGCTCGCTCGTCGCACCCGTGCGCTTTGATTCGGCGTTGCGTCCGGGCCTGGCGTTCCTGTCTATTCACGCTCACGATCAACTGGCAACCAATGAGCTGACGATTGACGCGGTGGACCCTAAGTCGGGAACGTCGGAGTTCAAGGCAACGGCCATTCGTATCGAAAAAGTATAAGAGGATTTGAGTGGATCTTCATTTAACCGACGCGCAAGCGACTGCAGAAGAGCGCGCTGCTGTTGACTCCGATCTAGGCGTGCCCGAATCAAGCTGGCAAGGCGGCCAACGGCAAACCGCAGACACGCGTGCAGCGTTCAACGGCGCCGCTCGTAGCCGGCGGCATCGCCTCTTGCCCGTGCTCCATGCCATCCAGAATCGCATCGGCTGGATTAGCCCGGGCGCTGTCAACTATGTCGCGCTGCGGTTGGACATTGCCCCCGCGGAAGTTCATGGCGTGGCGTCTTTCTATGGAATGTTTTCCCTCCAGCCGCGTCCTGCGGTCGTAGCCCACGTTTGCGATGACATTGCGTGTGTCACGCGTGGCTCCGACAAACTTTGTGCCGAACTCGAAGGCGCGCTTGGTCCCGCAGCTTCCCCTTGCGCCGGCGGACGCGCGATATGGCTCCGCAGCCAGTGTCTGGGCCTGTGCGAGCGCGCTCCCGCGGTATTGGTCAGTTCAGCCGGGGAAAAATCTGGAGCACGAGTGCTCGCGCCTGCCTCGGCGAAAACTGTGCAATCTTCGGTAGACGATGCTGTCCACAATCGTCTGCCCGCTGAGCCGGACGTGCTGAACGTTGAAACCAGCGTGCCCCAAGCAGTCGAAAAAAACCAATCCGTGCCGTTGCGACTTCTCCATCGCATCGCCGAAGGTGGTACGCCAACGTTGGAAGCCTATCAAAGGCTCGGCGGCTATGGAGGTTTGCGCAAAGCTCTGGAGCTTGGTCCTGAAGGCACGCTGCGTGAGCTCTCCGCTTCAAGACTGCTGGGCCGCGGCGGCGCGGCTTTTCCCACCGCCAAGAAATGGGAGGCTCTTTTCCTGCAGAGACACCTGTTGCAGCAGGAGCCTGGCCGCGCACACTATTTCGTCTGCAACGCCGATGAATCCGAGCCTGGAACTTTCAAGGACCGCATCCTGATGGAAGGCGATCCTTTCGCGGTGCTCGAGGGCATGACGATTGGGGCCTTTGTGACCGGCGCGCGCCAGGGCTACATCTACGTGCGAGGCGAATATCCGCTGGCCGCCGAGCGCGTGCAACAAGCCATCCAGTCGGCTAAGGAACACGGCTTCCTGGGCGACAACATACTGGGCAGCGGCCTGCACTTCAACATTGAACTTCGCCGCGGCGCTGGCGCGTACATCTGCGGCGAAGAGACCGCGCTTTTCAACTCGATTGAAGGCTATCGCGGTGAACCCCGCAACAAGCCGCCGTTCCCCACACAGTCGGGACTGTTTCGTCAGCCGACGGCCGTCAACAATGTGGAGACGCTGGTCAACGTGCCCGGCATCATCCTCGAGAGCGGCGCTGCTTACGCCAAACTCGGCACGAAAGACTCCGCGGGTACTCGACTCTTTTGCCTTTGTGGACATGTGGCGAGACCAGGTGTCTACGAATTCGCCATGGGAACCACGCTCGGCCAACTGATCGATCTTGCCGGAGGTGTTGCCGGCAGCGGCAAACTCCAGGCGATTCTTCTGGGCGGCGCAGCCGGAACTTTTGTTGGGCCTCAGGAACTGGATACGCCGCTCACCTTTGAGGGCACGCGCGCCATCGGAGCAACTCTGGGCTCCGGCGTGGTTATGCTTTTCGACGACACGGTTGATCTTCGCCGAATCCTGCTGCGCATCGCCGGCTTTTTCCGCCATGAAACTTGCGGCCAATGCGTTCCTTGCCGCGTCGGTGTCGTGCGTCAGCAGGAAACGCTGCAGCGCCTGGTAAACGCCAAACCGCTGGGCTCGGCAGCGCAGGAAATCGCAATGTTGCGCGAGATGGCGCAAGCCATGCGCGACGCCTCCATTTGCAGTCTGGGCCAGACCGCCTCCAGCGCGCTGGAGTCAGCGATGCAGCGATGGAGTCTGTTCTCATGAGTCAATTGGCCGCCAAGATTTCGCAATCGCCCGACGCGCCCCAGCCCACCATTCCTGTTCCCCGCGGCCCCGTGCCGCAAGCGCCACCGCCGCGCGAACGCCGCTCCATTGAAATCGAGATTGACGGCAAGCCTGTGTCTGTTCCCGAGGGCTCTACAATCCTGGATGCCGCAAAGAAACTCGGTATCGACACTCCTACGCTCTGTTTCCTGGAGAGCCTCACACCCGTCAACGCCTGCCGCGTCTGCGTGGTGGAGTTGGAAGGCTCGCGCACACTCGTTCCCGCCTGCTCACGCAAGGTCGAACCCAATATGTCCATCAAGACGGATTCAGAGCGCGTGCGCTTGAGCCGCCGTCTGGTATTGGAGTTTCTGGCGTCATCGGTAGACCTTTCCACCGCGCCCTCGATGCAGGCTTATATGGAACGCTACGACGCCCATCCTGAGCGCTTCGGCCCATCGTGCGCCACAGTTACGCAGCCGGTAAAAATTGATAATGAGCTTTATGTTCGCGACTACTCCAAATGCGTTCTGTGCTACAAGTGCGTGGAAGCCTGCGGCGTGGACGCGCAAAATACTTTTGCGATTGCCGTAGCCGGTCGCGGCTTCTCCGCCCACATCGCCGCTGAATTTGACGTTCCCTTGCCCGACTCGGCTTGCGTCTACTGCGGCAACTGCATCGGCGTCTGCCCAACAGGCGCGCTGATGTTTAAGAGCGAATATGACATGCGCCAGGCCGGCGCCTGGAACGAGGACCGCCAGACTCAGACTGACACCATCTGTCCCTATTGCGGCGTAGGTTGCGACCTGACTGTGCTACAGCAGGATGGCCAGATTGTTCGCGTCACCTCGCCGCTTGACCACAGCGTGACTCGCGGCAACCTTTGCATCAAAGGAAGGTTCGGCTGGCAGTTCGTGCAGATCCAGCCGGTAGGCAAGCAAGAAAAATAGTTTCGCGGCTGGCCCTTAGCTCTGGAATGCAGGGCACTCGTTACCGCTGTGACTTGGGGCGGATGGTGGCGGGCAGAAAACTACCGTCGTTCGTGCCCACTTCCTTGGCCATGAGCTGGTTCAGCAAGGCGTTCATGCGCAAGATGAGGTCTCGGTTCTTTTCCGGGTCGAGGGCGAGATTGTGCGTCTCAAGCGGGTCGTTCTTCAGGTCAAAGAGCTGGACGTCGTTGTCGCGCAGAATTTGCTCGAGCGTTACCGGCGTATTGAAGTTGTCGGGGGCGTAGTAGCGGGCAAACTTGTATCGTCCGTCGAAAGCAAAACTCAGGAACCCCCGTTTATCGAGTTTGGGTTGAAGCTCGGTCAGGGGCGGCGACGGTTTGTTCTGGAGTAGTTGGGTCATGCTGGACAGAAGATAGCCTGAATCAATGGTCATGGGAGCGACGTAGTTGAACAGGACGCCGGGGCGCACGGCTTGCGGAGATGCGGTCTCGGCTTTTGCCAGGATGCCGGAAAAATCGCGGCCGGGCAAACCCTTGACGGCCTCGCGCCGCTGTGCTTCGGGCACTCCCGCCAGCCCGGGCAGGGTCGGCATCAGGTCCAGGTGGCTGGTGAGAACGTAGGACGATTTGCCGCCGGGGTAACTGGGGTGGACAATGATCAACGGCACATGGGCATTCCCTTCATAGGCGAAGGGACCCTTGCCTCGGATGCCGCCGTGGTCGCCTGCCATCTCGCCGTGGTCGGCGGTGAAGATCACCACGGTATCCTTCCATAGATCCAACTCGTCGAGGCCATCTTCAAGTTGTTGCAGGCTGAGGTCCGTGTCACGAATCAAGTTCAGATAGTAGTCATTAAACACCTGCCACATGTCCGGGCGATTCACCGGAATGAAGCCGAGGGACCCTGACCAACCGAGGTGGTACTCGGTCAGCGCCGCGGGCATTCCCGGGGCCGACAGCGATTCCTGCATCGTCGATGAGGGAGCGGTCTTCCACTGCTTGCTATACAGCGAATTTCTTGGCGGCGCGGTGAGCACGCCGTTCACCACGGCCTTTTGTGCCTGCTCCGTTCCCGGCACATTGGCATCTGCATACATGATGTCGTGCGGATTGACGAAACTCACGACCAGGAAGAAAGGTTGGCCGGACTGGCGCAGCCTGGGCACATTGCCTCGCAGCCAGCGAACGCTTTCGCTCGCGGTATACACGTCGGTCTTGTAGCCCTGGTCGGGAGCACCCGTTTTGTCGCCGTCTGGCTGGTAAATCTCGAAACCGTAGGGCCGGAGTGCCTCGCTATAGTTGACCGTCGGCTTGGGAGGGATGATGTCGGCCTGCATCTCCCATTTGCCGAAGAATGCTGTTTGATAGCCCAGCTTCTTCATCATGGAGCCCATGTTGGGCCGGTCGGTTCGCAGACTCGGCACATAGCCGGCCTCCATCTGGTCGAAGACCCCGTTGACCTGGGGCGGTTGTCCGCTCCAGAGTGCCGCGCGGGAGGGCGTACACATCGCCGAGGCGACATAGTGGTTGCGGAAGGTGAAGCCATGTTGCGCTAGCCGCTCAAGTGCCGGCATGCTGTAACCTGCGGCAACCGGTAAGTCATAACGCGTTTGATCGCGCAGTACCAGAATGACGTTCAGCGGGCGGTTCGGCGCCGGGACCCTCTCCGGAGCTTGCGCGGGCGCGAACGGCGCGAACGCCGCCATCGCGAGGAACCACAGCACTTTGCCGGTGAGGCCACCTCCGGCTACGGCGCGGGGCAACTTTGGCCAGCTGAGCGGGGACTTAGTCATGAAGCCGCCTTTTCCTGTCTCGAGGGGATAGTTTTGAAGCCATCTCCCTGCAGACACCCTCTAAACCCGGTGTCATTAAGGGCACAAGATTAGCCCATCGGTGGAAGTCGGGGCAACCAGCATAACTAAGAGTCGCCGTGTTATCTTTCGGCAGGAATCCCAACCAAAGAAACGAAAGGGCTCATGGACGCAAAATCCGCAGCGCGAGAACGTTTCGACTTCGCCTATGACGGGCTAATAAAACTCAGCCATCGCATCCACGCTCATCCGGAGCTGGGTTTTGAGGAAAAGCAAGCCTCCACCTGGCTCTGTGAGTCTTTGGCCGACGCCGGCTTCACGGTGGAGAAGGGTATTTGTGACCTTCCTACCGCGTTCCGCGCCCATGCCGGATCCGGTCCTTTGCACGTCGGCATTTGCGCTGAATACGATGCGCTGCCGGATATCGACCACGCCTGTGGTCACAACATCATCGCCGCATCGGCGGTTGGAGCGGCACTCGCCGCGGCCAAAGTTGCGGACGAAGTTGGCCTCACCGTTCACGTGATCGGCACCCCCGCCGAAGAAGTGGGCAATGCCGGCGGAAAGATTCTGCTGCTGGAGCGAGGCGCGTTCGCGGGCATCCATGCCGCCATGATGGTGCACCCGGCGCCGTTTGACATGTTGCGGGCAAAGATCATCGCCGCTTCCATGTTTGAAGTGCATTGCACCGGGAAGGAATCTCACGCTTCAGCATTTCCGGAGCTGGGCGTGAATGCCGCGGATGCACTGACCATCGCCCAAACGGCTCTGGGCCTGTTACGTCAGCATATCCGCTCTACCGATCGCATCCACGGGATTGTCACTAACGGTGGTGTTGCTCCCAACGTGGTTCCCGCGCACACTTCGGCCAAATACATCATCCGCTCCGAAACCCTGGACCAACTTGCCGAGTTGCAGCCCAAGGTCTACCGCTGCTTTGAGGCTGGTGGTCTGGCCACCGGCTCGAAGGTCGCCATCACTGGAGGCGACAAGCCTTACGCCGAGATGCATCACGACGGGGACATCGCGGCCCTCTATCGCAGCAATTCGGAGGCGCTGGGCCGGCCGTTCCCGAATCTCGGGGAGTGGGAGACCCGGCCTACCGGTTCCACCGACATGGGCAACGTCTCCCGCGCCATCCCATCCATCCATCCCATGATTGGCATCAATTCTTTGCCTGCCGTCAATCACCAGCCGGAGTTCACCGCGCACTGCGTAACTGCGGACGCAGACCAGGCGCTGGCGGATGGCGCTCTGGCGATGGCGTGGACCTGCATCGACCTGGCGACAAATCACGACGTGCGGGAGCGCCTGATGGCAGGTCCTCGGTAACTTTCTCCGAGCGGTCGGCGCCGCGATGGGTTGTGGCTCGATGCGAACAACCGCCTCAACGACGCCGTCCTCCACAACAACCTCGAACGGCTCAGGCGACGCGCTGTTCCAGCCAGTATTCGTGATGTAGACCGCCCAGGATGTCCTTCGCTCTGATCTCACAGTCGCGAGGTAACCTGTGCTGCAAGCTCACAGCACCCGGGTTCACCCAAGCCACACCGCTCTGCCTTACTGCACGTCACTCACAGTACCGTTCTTGAAGGTTACCTTCATATCCTGGTACACATAGATTTCTTTGGTTCCCAGCTTGACCACGCTCTTGGGCTGTCCCAAGGTCGCAGTCACTTGATCAACCGTCTGTCCCTGTGAGACCGTCACCGGGCCGGTCGAGGCGGAGTTGGAGGCACCTTGCGCGGCTGGATTAGGCGGCGGAACTTCCTGCGCTACTTCCTGCTCAGACTGGTCGGCTTGCTGCGACTCCTGCTTGATATCGGCGGCCACATTCTGCTCCGGCGCAGGAGCGGCTGCCACAAAGGCGGCCTGAGTTGGCGGAGCTTTGGCCGACGGCGGTGCGGTGGGCAGACCGCCTTGTCCCTGTTTCGATTGCAAGTCGCCCAGACCCTGGTCGATGGTCTGGCGCATGTGGTTTTGCATTTCCTGCAAATCGGTGAAGGCTATCTGTACCTGGGCGTTCTTGCCGCACTCATTTCCTCCTTTGCTGCACAGGACGGTAGCCGTCGCCGCAGTCGCACTAGCCGGAGGCGCCGCGGTCACTTCCAGTACATCGCCTTGGCTGATGCCGCATTCCGCCTGGTTAGCGACCTGGACTACATCGAGACTGCTTCCTGCAATGAAGACATGCGTCTGGTTGTCGCTTAGCATCCGGGCAATTCCACTGGACTGCGGATCAATGTCCTGGTTCTGCGCAGTCGCCTGGGCTTCCTGGTTCTCCAGCGCAACCTGCCTCTTTACTTCGTCGGAGATCATCTGCTTGACCTCCGGCGTCATTGCGGCCTGGGTGGAAACAGCGGTGGCGGCAGCGGCTTGGTTTTCCTGATAGGAGGCCTGCAGCGATTGCGCGATCAGATAGTCGGTCAGCCAGAACGAGGCTCCGGCATAGACTGGATAAGGATTCCACCAACCGCCGTAATATCCGTACCAGGGATTGCCCGCCCATCCCCAGCCCGCGTAGACAATCGGCGCCGGCCATGGGTTGTACGCCCATCCGTAGTACGCGGGCCCATAGTAAAACGCCGGTGCGTACGCGTACCCGTAATAACCGTGGTAATAGTATCCCCGGTAGTAGCCATTGTAGTAACGTCCGTTGGCATAGTAGCTGCGGCGGGCGTAGTCATGGCCGTGGTAACCGTATCCGCGCTCGACATATCCGTGCCCGCCACGCGTGGCGACCACGCGGGAACCGTCGCCCCGTTTCACGGAGACGGTCCGGCTTCCATTCAGGTTGTGATGGATGTCCATGTTCTTGTTGGCAACGTGCATGTCACTGACTTTACCGTTAGAGCGCGTGGTGACCGAGTTGCCTTTGACGGTCTGAACGGTGTGGCTTCCTTTGGGAGCAGGTGCTCCGGCATGAGGAGCATTTGCATTGCCGCGACTGGGGGCACCGACTCTACCAGCGCCGCGATTAGCAGCTGAGGTCGAAGCGCCATGAGTCCCGCCTGCCGTGGTCGTACCATGGCCCGTGGTCGTCGCGCCGTGAGGACTGCTCGTCGTCGGACCGTGGCTCGTAGTCGTTGCACCGTGAGGACTGCTGGTGGTCGGACCGTGGCTGGTAGTCGTCGCGCCGTGAGGACTGCTGGTCGTTGGGCCATGGCTCCCGCCGCTCGTAGTTGGGCCATGGGACGCGCCGCCGGTGGTTGGCCCATGGGACGCGCCCGCGCCTCCGGCCCCTGCTGGATGACTGGCCGCCCCCGCAGGCTTGGCCGGGGCAGCCGGAGCAGCGGCCTTCTTATCGCTTCCCATGAGGCATACCGAGCCCAGAACTAACACCATTGCCAGATAGCTGAAACGCTTAACCGTGCGAACGAATGAGTTATGCATTGCGATCTCCTCTCTCGTTTCCTCCAAGACGTATCCAGAACCGGCAGAGACTACTGAACATCCGAGACCTTGTTATTGATATACGTAACCTTCATGTCCGGATAGACATCGATCTCTTTACCGCTCAGCTTGACCACTTTTGAGGGTTGTCCCAGGATTGCCACCACCACCTCTTTCGTCTGTCCTTTTTCAATGGTTTTCGGCGCTGCCGGCGGGGCGTCGGGCGGAGGCGGGGGTGGTGGTATGGGCGCCATCGAACCTTGTTGTTCTGGCGCCTGCGCGGTTTGGCCCGCAGGTGCGGCCGGCGCAGATGACTGCTGCGCCGCGCTCGCTGAGCCGGATGACTGCTTGGCATCACTGGCCGAACTTGCGGAATCGTCTGACGGCGCAACCTTGATTACTTCCGCAACCGCACTCATCATTGCGTCTGCCGAAGGACTCGACCCTTTAGGGTACGGAAACTTCAACTTCGAGTAGTACCGGACGTCGTTGTAAGGATCGCTCAGCAGATCGAAAACGATTCCATCGTCATGCGCTTCGATCCCGGTCACCCAGAACTTCTCGCCGGACACGAAAGTTCGCTGATCCACGTTCGGCACTGCGGCTGCCGCCGATGACACACCGGGCACAAACGCGCACCACGCACACTTCTTCGCCGCATTAAATACACCTTGGGAAATCCTTCCATTCTTATACGTGTTCTGCGGTTCGACAGTCGTCGTGGTGGTGTACATCAGCAAGTTGTCTTTCTCAAGGACCAAGACCGCGCCCGCAGTCACGATGTCGGTCCTATCCGCAGTCGCTTTCGTTAGCGGGTACTGTGCGATCAACTTCTGCTGGATACTGACCGCGTCCTGGGCTTGTGCTCCCGGACAAGAAGCTAGGACTAGCGCGACAACACTGGATGCGACGATTGCTCGCAAAGAGTTCATGACTTTTTCCCTCGACAAGAACCTTTGGGAAAGCGCACTGGAGGGTCCGCGGAGCAACCTGCTGCCGTGTGCCCTTCGGAAACGGCACAACTCTCACCACACCGCTCGCTGCTTCAACACAGACTATCTGCGCTGAACGCCGTGAGCCGGGGTGCAGTTGACTCCCAAGACATATAGGACGGTTACTGATTCTGCCCTACTCCACGGATGCAATACAAGCTTTTTCTCGTCGCCTTCGCTTCCGGGAAAACTTGCGAACGACGCACAGACCTATCGCACGATAGTGGCCAGAGCGGAAATGGCAGGAAGCTGTTTCACTTTCCTGTGTTCGCAACGACATACGGTACCGGGAACCAATCTCGCTTGTTCCTTCGCCTGAATAAGTCTGTCCGAATGGATAGGAGACTACACATTCGGATAGCTGCCGATCACGCGGCGCGATCCAGGTCAACTTGAAACAAGGTGGTCTAGATGGTGGCGCTAACGTGCCGGACCACACAGCACCCAGCGCCGCGCAGGTGTAAGGAGTTTGAGCAAGCGAGAGTGCCGCTCAGGAGCACCGAAAGTGCTTCAAAATCGGTTGGAGTATAAACCTTGCGCATGGGCAGCAAGACGGAGAGCCCTGCTATTGACCGGTGTCGGAACGACGGCTACCATTCGGGCAACGGATCTACGCATGACCGGCGAGACCATCTCGCACTACCGCCTACTGGAAAAGTTGGGCTCCGGCGGGATGGGTGTCGTTTACGCCGCCGAGGACCTCAAGCTTGGTCGCAAAGTGGCGCTTAAGTTCCTGGCGATTGAATACTCCCGTGATCCGGCTGCCCTTCACCGCTTTGAACGCGAAGCACGCTCAGCCTCAGCCCTCAATCATCCCAACATCTGCACCATATATGAGATCGACGACCACGAAGGCTATCACTTCATAGCCATGGAACTACTGAAGGGGAAGACTCTGCGAGATGGGATTGGTCACCATGGGATGTCGCTTGACCAGCTCCTGGACTTCGCGATCCAAATCGCCTGCGGGCTTGACGCCGCTCACTCGGAGGGCATCATCCATCGCGACATCAAGCCGGCAAACATATTCGTTACGGGACAGGGATATGTGAAGTTGCTGGATTTTGGTTTAGCCAAGCTCAGCGCTGCTCGCAAGGGAACACTGGAGACCGCAGCCGAGGAGACCATGTCCCCGGAGGCGATGGCGAGACAAGATCTCACCATGCCCGGCGTGCCCTTGGGCACAATCGCCTACATGTCTCCGGAACAGGCACTGGGTGAGCCACTGGACGCGCGCACGGACCTGTTCTCCTTTGGCGTAGTTCTATACCAGATGGCGACCGGCAAGCAGCCTTTCGCCGGAAATACTTTGGCCGGAACGGTCGATGCGATTCTCCACAAGGATCCTGCTCCGCTAATCACATCGAACCCGAATATACCGCCGGTTCTGCAATCCATTATCAGTAAGGCGCTGGAGAAGGACCGCGCTCTCCGCTACCAGACTGCCTCGGACTTGAGAGCTGACTTGCAGCGTGTCAGGCGCGACTCGCGTCTCTCACCTCCTTTGGCGACCGATGATGAGTCCACCCAAACGCTATCTGAAGTTGCGCACCAGCCGGCAGAACCGGTACTTCGACCAGAGACCAAACCGCTGACGCCGCGGAAGAAGAGAAGCTGGGCTTTTGCCGCGGTTGCCTTGGCAATCATCGTGATGACGGCCCTGGCGGTGGGGTGGCGAATTACGACGCGGGAGCACGCCATCGCTTATCTGAAACTCCAATCCAACCCTGGAGCGCAGGTCTTAGTTGATGAGAAGGTGTCGGGTACTGTGAAACCTGATGGGACAATCACAGTCAAGGTCCCTCCCGGTGAGCATTCCCTGGCTTTGAGCTTGACTGGGTATGTGCCCTATTCCACTCGCATTAGTGTGGCCCCTGGCGAGCGTGAGAGTGTTGTTGCTGCTTTGAACCCTGTGCCTCCGCCGCCACCGCCGCCTCCCGCCAGACTAGGAGACCTGGTGGTACGAAGCAACGTTGCCGGGGCGGACATCTTAGTAGATGGCCAACTGAAAGGCTTTACCGGGCGCGATAACCAGGCGAAGATGCAGTTGAACGAAGGCTCTTACAAAGTTCAGCTCCAGAAGTCAGGCTATAAGGACCCTCCAGAGCAGGCAATTGAAATTGACTCCCAGCACGAGAACGAGGTCAGCTTCAAACTGGAGGCTTCGGCAACTCCGGCATCACCGGCCAAGGCCGACACATACCTGATTATCAAGTCCAAACCGGGAGCGCACGTCGAGATTGATGGTGCGGTGATAGGCAGCACGGATAGTAATGGAGTTTTCCCGGTCAAGGTTGATCCTGGCGAACATCAGGTGCAGGCTAGTTTAAGTGGATACGAAACATATTCTTCCAGCGTACCGGCCAAGGCAAATGGCAAGACGTACCTCGTTGCCGACCTCAAGCCATCCGCTCCGATTATTACGTCATTCGCTGCCAGTGAATCGAAAATTACCCCGGGGCAGACAGCCAGCCTCAAGTGGACAACCCAGAACGCGACAGAAATTCGAATTGATCCCGGGATAGGTACGATTTCAGCAAGCGGTTCGCAGGATGTTTCACCCGCAAAGACCACTACTTACTTGCTGACAGCAAAAGGGAGCGGCGGAAGCACGAATGCCAAGGTTGCTATCGCGGTCGCGCCCAACCCCGCGGATGTGCAAGGCATTAAAGAAACCTTGGCTAGATTTAAGGGCGCCTACGATTCCATGGATACCAATGCACTGCAGCGAGAATGGACGTCTCTAACCCAGACACAGGCGGACGCAATCAAAACCACTTTCGTAGGATTGACCTCGATCCGGTTGAACGATGACTGCGAGGGTTCGCCCGCAATTTCTGGCGACACGGCGGAGTGGACCTGCAAAGAGACTATAACCTACTTCATCAAGGGACAGCCCCAAACAACCCCGGTGCACCACACAATCAATTTTCATTTCAAGCGAGCTGGCGGGAAATGGTCTGTGGTTCGTCGGGAAGGAACGGGCGCCTCCACGTCTGCAAACAACTGACGCCTCCCACGATGGGATAACCCTGAGTTCCGAAGCTCCGTCAGCCGCATGTCACTGTAGCCTAATTCGAAAACGCTGCAACGTAATTCAAACATTACTGCAACCGAATTCCAACAATTACAAGTTGGGAGCAGGTGGTTACGGGAGTCGGTTGTGTACAATCGCGAGCAGAGCCGCGTGAAAACCGTCGCCATTGCCATTCCTTCGCTGCATCGCCCCGATCTCACCGCTCGCTGTATTGATTTCATCCTGAAGCAGACCCTTCCGGCGGACGATTGGGAGATCGTGGTAGTCGAGAACGAGGCGACGCCGGGAAAGGTCCTTCCCGATCCGCTGCCCCCGAATACGCGCCGCATTGAGCTCCCGAGCAACGAAGGCACCACCGGCTCCATCAATCGCGCGGTATCGGCAACCGAGTCACGTTATGTTCTCCTACTGAATAACGACGTCGAGCTTGCGGCTGCTTACCTCCAGAAGCTGGTCGAAGCGCTCGATGCCGATCCCAAGCTTGGCTTCGCGACGGGCAAGCTGCTGCGGGCTACGCAGCGCACTCATCTCGACGGAGCGGGAGACGCGATGTTGATGGCGGGTGGCGCGTATCGGCTGGGCAATCGTGATCCCGACTCCGGACAGTTCGATCGCGCCATGCCGGTGCTGGCGGGTTGTGGCGCAGCCGTGCTGTATCGGCGCGAGGCCTTTCTCGCCAGCGGCGGACTGGATGCCGACTTCTTCGCTTATCTCGACGATCTCGATCTCGCCTTGCGCGTGCAGCTTCTGGGATACAGCGGAGTGTACCTGCCGAGCGCAGTGGCTTATCACATCGGCAGCGCCACTCTGGGCGATACTTTGCATCCGCGCGTCATCGAATACATCACGCGCAACCAGGTCTATCTCCTGATCAAGGACTACCCGCGACACGTGTTCGTGCGATTGCTGCCGCGGATCGTGACGTATCAATGCCTGTGGCTGATGTTTGCGCTGCGCAACCGGACGCCGGGCGTCTACCTGCGCGGATTGATAGCGGGACTTCGCGGCCGTCGCACGATGCGAGAGAAGCATCGCGAACTGATCGCCAAGCGGCGAATAAGTGACGACGAGTTTCTCGAACGGCTACGGGATTCGGAGCGCCAGATCTATGAGTGGCATCAAGCGCGGCCTCCGCAAGAAAGATCAGCGTTGTTGAAAATTTATTTCCGCCTCTTCGGCAAGCCGTAACCGGGTCCAATCGAGCTTCAGAAATTGGTGGTGAGGCGCATGGAAAAACTGCGCGGAGGTCCGATGGCGTTGCCTGAAAAAAGCCCGCCGAAGTCGATGACGTCCAGCACATTCGTCAGGTTTTGCCCGTCGATCTGGTAGCGAACATCCATCTTGTCGGACTTGTAAACGTCCACTCCCGCCGATGCGCTGACCAGTAATGAAGGATATATGCGGCCGCGGGCGAAATTGATCCTGCTGATCACCTGCGGCCCGTATTCCGCTAGCGCCTCCTGCTCGGTGCCCTGGAAGTCAAAGGGCAGACCACTGCCGTATTGGATGCCGCCGGCGACCCAGAAGCGCGGCTTGACCTGATAGACCCAGCGAGTGAAGAGCGTGTTGCGCTGGTCCTGAGAGTCCGGGAAATGTCCGGTGGTTTGGCTTATTGCCGCCTGCGCGTCCGCTCCGATAAACAGTCCGCCCGATACTGGAAGCCAGGCGTTGCCGACCATGTAGGAATAGCTGGCGAAGCCGGAAATCTTGTGCCAGTTCGGCACCGTGATTTTTCCTTCCGCGCCATAGATGATGGCCTTCTGGAAGGCAATCGGAAAGCTGATGGTCGTGTTGTCGATCTGATCGTCGTCGGCGTAGTTGGCGACCTCTCGCAGATAGTAGTTCACGTCCACGCGAAGATTGTTGCTGAACGCCTTCGATATTCCAGCCTCGTAATAGTTGCCTTGGGAAGGTATAACTGGCAAGCGCAGGACATCCGGATTGATGAATTCAACCTCAAACGAGCTCGCCAGCAACAGGTTCTCAAACGACGGCGTTTGGAAAACGCGGTCGTAGGAGAAGTGCGCGAGCAAGCCGATCGCCGGGAAGTAGCGCGAAATCGCCACGCGGGGGTCTACGGCCCACTTGTTGAGGACCAGTTGGTAGTGGTCATAACGCAGGCCCAGGTTTGCCGTCCAGTTTCCCATGCGAATCTGGTCCTGGACGAACGCCGACTGCTCCAGGTCTGGCCGCTGGCCTTGGCTGGGATAAGCTCCCGGGAAGGTGAAGTTCGGCGCCGTGCCGGGGTCGAACTGCGAAGGGTCGGTGATGGTGTAATTGAAATTCTCGTGCAGGAAGGTGTTGTCTGACTCGACGCCCATCTTCCATTCGTTGCGCCCATGGTCGATGGAGACTGTCCCCGCGAAATAACCTTCGTTGAACCAGTTGTGCTGAAACAAAATAATCGGAGTGGACAACGCATTGGAGTAGAAGTCGTTGCCGTTATTGCGCAACATGGCGCGAAAATTGCCGATCACATTGGTGGAGAAGATGTGCCGGTAGGAAAGCGCACCCAGGGTTTCGAAATTGTTGGCATTTTGCTGCTGGCAAGGCGGGCCAGTGGTCACGCCCGGGGGATAGCACCAGTTCTGTTGCACGATTTCGTTGGGAAGCAGATAGCGCGACAGCTCATACCGGGCGATGAAGTCGATGCGGTCATTGGGGGTCAAGTCGCGCTGAAAATTGACGGAAAAATCGCCGATGGTTCCGGTGTTGGTGTAATTTTCCGGGACGACAGGATTCAGATAGTGGGCGGTTTCGGCTCCGGAAGCGGTAAAGCCGAAAACATTCTTGCCCCCGGCATACTGCATCTGCACAAAGGCGCCAGCCGAGTCGAAGCTGCCGCCAGACAATACGACCTGCCCATGCCAGCCGGCCTGAGGATCGCGCAGCGTATTGACTTCCACCACGCCGCCCATTTTCCGGCCGTACTCGGCGGGAAATCCCGCAGTATAGATGGTCATGGAATCGACGTCGTTAGCGCCAATCTCCGGGCCGAAGCTAGGCGAGCGATTGTCGGTCAGGGGAATGCCATCAACCACAAACTGCGTCTGATACTCCGAGCCGCGCGGATGCAGCACGGCATTGCCTTCGTAGAGCCAGCCCGGCTGCGTGTTCACCAGGTCCTGGATGGAGCGGCCCGGCAGGGAGGTAAGTCGATCCTGAATCGCCGCAGTTCCGATCTGGTTCACGGAGCCGGCCTGATCGGGATCCAGCAACGTTCCTTGCCCCTTCACGGTTACCGATTCTTGTACCGCGGCCACTTTCAGTTTGATCGCATAGTCGATTGGTACGTTCGTATGAATGTCAACGGACTCCGAAACCGGAGCAAAGCCGGGTTGCTGGATGGCGAGCTGGTAGAGTCCGTAGGCAAGGCGCTGCACACTGAGCGTCCCCTGATCGCTGGTGGTCAGGGTATTGTTATATTGATTTGCCTCGCTGACGATCTGAATGCTTGATTTCACGCCCAAGCCGGACGGATCGGTTACCGTGAGACGCAGCTCGCCCCGGTTGCTCTGTCCAAAAGCAAGGTTGCCTATCACAAAGAAGCTAAGGAGGAAATGCGACCGCAGCAATCTGCTCATAGGTTAGATTCTTGGGAGCGGCAGGTCGCGCGGAAACAGCACGATTCTGGCTCCAACTAGAATATTCCCCGAACCCCCGATTTGTTCAGGGTTTATTCTTGCGAGATCGGAGGGTGCAGACAGGGTTTATTTCTGGGAGATCTCAGGGGAGACGTGAATCAACAAAAAAAGGCTGAACAAAATAGCGGCGTACGGAATGTACTTAGTGAAGGCGGAAAAGCGGTGACCCCTGCAACCTCCAAGGCGGTTGTATTATCGCTCTCGTCGCTAGGAATCCGTGAGGGATCGGCTGGCCCTTCTGAACTGGAAGAGGAAGTAATATGCCTTTTCGACGAACTGCGGGAGCGTCTCCTTCGGTACACGATCTCATTCGGGCTTTCCGGTGAGGATGGCGAGGAGATTGTTCAGGAAACCTTTCTTGCCCTCTTTCGACACCTTCAGCAAGAGCGCTGTCGCCGCAATCTTCGCGGCTGGCTGTTTCGCGTGACTCACAATCTGGCGCTGAAAAGACTGTCAGGAAACGAACGACGCCGGGACACAACCGACCCGGGCGCGATGGGCGCGGAAGCCCATCCTGATCTAGGTCCCAACCCGGAGGAACAGCTGGCCTTCAGACAGCGACAGAGCCGCCTGCTGGCGGTGCTGCAAGTCCTTCCTGCCCAGGACCAGCGCTGCCTGAGTCTGCGAGCGGAGGGTCTGAGACATCGGGAGATTGCCGAGGTGCTGGGTATTTCGCTGGGCAGCGTATCAGCCTCGTTGGCTCGCTCACTCGCGCGCCTGGGACGCGCCGATGGGAGGTGAAACTATGAGCGGCAAGTACGCTCATTTGTCGGACGAAGAATTGGTTCGGTTTGCGGATGGCGAGCTTTCATCCCGGAACGTAGTTGAAAGCAACGCACATCTTGAGGCGTGCTGGGAGTGCCGCACTCGCCTCCGGCAGTTGGAAGGGACGATTGCCGAATTTGTGGATGTTCACCATCGCACCCTCGATCATCAGTTGCCGCCCAGTGCCGGTCCGCGCGCGCTGCTGAAAGCGCGACTGGCAGAGTCCGCAGCCGCCTCTGAAGCGGGCTGGCTGCACTCGCTCCAGCGGGCCTTCGCTGGGGAAAAACTTGCCTATGTGGGAGCCGCGCTTCTGGCCGCGGCTTTGGGTACGTTCATCGGATACAACTATATGTCGTCGCCACCGACCATACGAGGGGCGGTCCGCGCCATTCCTGACCCTCGGCTAACGCCCGGTGCTACGCGCGCAATCAGCGCAAGCGATGTCTGCAACGTCAACTACAGCGACGATGCCCGGCTGCTTCCCGCTTCGATTCAACAGCGAGTGCTGCAAGCGTACGGTATGGCGGGCGCGCGAGCTCAGGGCTATGAACTGGACTATCTCATCAGCCCGCAGCTGGGAGGCACCGACGACGTGCGCAACCTTTGGCCGGAACCTGAGTCCTCGACGGCATGGAACGCGGATGCGAAGGACGCGCTGGAGAGTCGCCTGCATCAACTGGTCTGCCAGGGCAAAATCAATCTGGTTACGGCGCAGCGCGATCTCGCCACCGACTGGATTTCGGCCTACAAGCGATACTTCAACACGGATAGGCCAATCGAACCGTTGTGATTACGGCTGAGAGACCAACTCCGCAAGGCGGGTGTCGTAGGTTTCGGCCGCCAGCCAGCGCACAAACTCATTGTGCGGCCCCAGGACGATCTGCCTGGACACAACCGGCTTATCGGCCAGCTCGAAGCCCATGATGATGATTTCTTCGCCCTGCTTGATGAGGTGGGCCGCTGCGCCATTCATGCAGATCGCGCCGGAGCGGCGCGGGCCGGGAATTGTGTATGTCTCCAGCCGGGCGCCGCTAGTGTTGCTGACCACCAGCACCCGCTCGCCGGGAAGCAGTCCTACCATCTCCATCAGTTCTTCGTCGATCGTGATGCTGCCCACGTAATCAAGATCGGCTTGGGTAACTGTGGCCTGATGAATTTTGGAACGTAACATCCATCGCATGGCTCTCGTGTTCCTCTCCGTGTCCCGCTCTCGCACGGCGGATGCGGGCACTTGCCTATATGTTAGCAGGCGGCGCAGGAAACTGGCACCTGCAAGTTTGCCGATACTGTCCTAAAGTTGTAGCGGCAAACTGTCCATTCATTCCCTCGGCCCGCGGCAAAACAAGGCAACCGCGCAAACCGCAGGAAGGAAATTCCTTCGAAGGGTGAGATGCCGGCTGGCTCTGCCGTGGCTGGACGCCGGGAAGCAAAATTGGCGCCGGCTGGCCTTTATTCGCTGCGCAGACGGTCGAGTAGAACTCCCTTTGCATCGATGAGCGAGATGTCCAGCGCGGGCACACCTATCGCATGAGTGGAACAGCTCAGGCAGGGATCGTAGGCCCGCACCAGCGCCGAAACGCGGTTCAACATTCCTTCTTCCAGCTTGTCGCCGTGGATGAAGTGCTCGGCGACCTGGCGCACGCCGTCGCCGATGGCGCGGTTGTTGTGGCCGGTGGCGACGATGAGGTTCGCCCAAGTGATGGCGCCGTTCTCGTCGACCTTGTAGTGATGAATCAAGGTGCCGCGGGGCGCTTCAATCATGCCGACACCCTCCAGCGCGTTGACCCCAGCTTCGGCGCGGACGTGGGTGTCGAGGACATCCGGCTGTTGCAGCAGAAGCTGAATGGCCTCGAGGCCATACAGGACTTCGATGAGCCGCGCATAGTGATAGAGGAACGAGCTGTGCGCCATGCGGCCAAAGCGCTGGCGAAATTCCTGCAACTCAATGTCGGCGCGGGGCGTGCCCATGGCCTCGGCGACGTTGATGCGAGCCAGCGCGCCCACGCGATAAATTCCCTCTGGCCAGCCCTGCGGCCGGTAGAACGGCGCCTTCAGGTAGGAGTCGCTTAACGTGGCTTCGCCGATGAACTTCGCATAGTCTTCGGCGGCGATGCCGTTCTGCACGATGCTGCCATCGGCAGCGCGGAAGCGCAGCAAGCCATCGTAGAGTTGCATGTTGCCGGCGCTGTCGACCAGCCCGGCGTACATGGTGGGCGCGGAACCGAAATTGGCGATCTCCTCGGTGAACGAGTCGAGCACGCCTTTGAAGATGCCGAGCGTCTTTTCCGTTGTCGCCAGCGCCTGAGGAATTGCGGCCAGGAAGCGGTCGCGCGCCTGCGCGGTCATCGGCGACTTCACGCCGCCGGGCACGATCCACGAGGGATGGACACGCTCCTCAGCCAGCCCTTCGATCACCAGCAAGCCAAACTTGCGCAGCTCGATGCCGGCGCGCGCCAGCTCAGGATTGGCCTCGATGAGTCCGGCCACATTGCGAGTGGCAGGATCGTGGTCCATGCCCAGCAGCAGGTCCGGCGCGGAGAGGTAGAAGAAGCCGAGGGCATGCGATTGCACCACCTGCGCACAATGAATGATCTCGCGCAGCAGCTGCGCGGCGGGCGGAATCCGCACCGCCATGATGGCATCGCAGGCTTTGGATGCGGCCAGTTGATGACTGATGGGACAGATGCCGCAGATGCGCGAGGTTATGCCCGGCATCTCGTAAAATGGGCGGCCTTCGGTGAACTTCTCGAAGCCGCGGACCTGCGTCACCTGAAACTTGGTGTCAGTCACCTTGCCGGCATCGTCGAGCTGAATGGTGATCTTGCCATGGCCTTCGATGCGGCTTACCGGCTCAATCGTGATGCGCTTCATAGGAAATTTCCTTGTTTCACCACGGAGGACACGGAGTTAGTTTTTGAATCTGGTCTTTTCTTTCTTTTCTTTCTTTTCTTATTTCTTCTTTTCTTGTCTTTTCTTCTCCGTGCTCTCCGTGCCTCCGTGGTGATAACGGTCTTTCGTTTACCCAAACTTGATTTTCTGGTTCGCCTCGGGCTTGCGGCCCTCCAGCAGGTTGTTCAGGAAGCCGGCAATCACTTTGTTCTGCGGCGGACAGCCGGGGAGGCAAACGTCAATCTTGACGAAGTCCTGCGCCGGACGCGCCAGCTTCGACAATTGCGGCAGCCCATCATGGGGGATGCAGCCATTGGCGTCAGCGCCCTCGACGTAAATCCGCTGTAACAGCTTGTTCACCGGAATCACGTTGCGCAGGCCGGCCACATTGCCGGTGACGGCGCAGTCGCCCAGCGAGACCACCATCTTGCTGCGCGCCCTGATCTTTTGCAGCCGCTCCACGTCTTCCGGCGTGCTGATGGCGCCTTCCACCAGGGTGACGTCCACGTCCTCGGGAAACTCCTGCGCGTCCACCAGCGGCCCGTACACGATGTCGACTTTGCGCACGATGGGAATGAGCGCGCCGTCCAAGTCGAGCAGCGACATGTGGCAGCCCGAGCAGCCATCCAGCCAGACCGTAGCCAGCCTCAGCTTTTTCATATGCGGGCTCCTCTGTGACGGGCCAGTGCGGTGATGTGCGCGGTGGAGTGCACCATCTCCTCCACCGCCTTGCCCTTCGCGGCCAAAGCGCCGGTGGGGCATGCCTGCACGCACTTGCCGCAGTCGGTGCAAGTGGTGGCTTGACCCCACCTCTGATTCAGGTCGGAGACGATACGCGCGTGGATGCCGCGCGCCACCATCTCCCACACGTGCGCTCCCTCAATCTCGGCGCAGGTGCGCACGCAGCGCGTGCACAGGATGCAGCGGTTGTGGTCGAGCACAAAACGGGGATGCGACGAATCCACCTGCAGGCGCGGGAAGTTGTAAGCGAAACGCACGCTGGTGATGCCCATGGTGTACGCCATGTCCTGCAGCTCGCAGTGGCCATTGGAGACGCAGACGGCGCAGACGTGATTGCGCTCCACCAGCAGCAGTTCGACGGTCATGCGGCGATAACGCGACAGCCGCGGCGATGTCGTAACCACCGACATGCCGTCCTGTGCTGGCGTAGTGCAGGCGGGGAAGAGCCGCTCAACGCCCGACACTTCGACCATGCAGAGACGGCATGCGCCCACCGGGCTGAGGCCCTCCAGGAAACAGAGCGTCGGAATCGACTTCCCGCTGGCGCGCGCCGCGTCGAGAATGCTCTGGCCCTCGGCGGCGTTCACCAGTTCGCCATCGATACGCAGTGAGATTTTCTTTTGCGGCAAGGTGACTCCTTTTCCCCGCATAACGCGCTGGGTCATCGCGCCACGGCGCAGCGACTCATTTCATCGAGCATCCGGGTTTGTATCAGGGCACGACTTCAGTCGTGCCGCACGAGCATAATTTCAGGTGCAGGGCTTCAGCCCCTGCAGGCAGGGCGCAGGGGCTAAAGCCCAAAGCATAGGCGGCCAATGTTTGGCACGTCTGAAGACGTGCCCTGATACAAACCAATTGCTGACATAAGGCCGTCGTCATCACACACTGACAAAGCAAACAACTTGCACCCACACCCGTCCTAACGCGAAACCGCAACGGTCACGTCGCAGCGCAGGCAACGGCAACATTCGTCGTGGGCCTCTTCCGGCGAGAGGCCAATATCGACTTCCTCGAAGGTATGGGCGCGCTCGCGAGCCGGCAGTACTCGCGAGTAGTGACGGCTGCTCTCGCTGGGCTGCTTGGGCGGCGTCTGCTCATATTGCATTGGCCGAAAGAGCATTTCCCAGCGTTTGCTGTCCATCAGTTGTTCGTCGATGGCCTGGGCCGCCTGCTTGCCGGAGGCCATGGCATTCGACACATTCGACGCCCCGGTCACCAGGTCGCCGCCGGCGAAGAAGCGCGGCCGGCTGGTCTCCAGGGTGAAGTGATTGACCTGGATGGTGCCGTTCTCCTTGATTTCCAGGCCGGAGGCTTTGGCGAAGTCGAGGTCAACCGTCTCGCCTACGGCCAGGACGACCGAGTCACACTCGAAGCGCTGCACCTCGTCGGTCAGGATCGGCTTGCGGCGTCCGGAGCGGTCATACTCACCCAACCGGGTCTTCACCACTTCCAGCGCTTTTACGTTGCCTTTGGCGTCGCCGATGATGCGGTGCGGCGCCGACAGGAAGACGATCTTCGCTCCTTCATCTTCAGCCGCCGCGGTTTCTTCCTCGATGGCGGGCATGTCCTTGCGCTCGCGGCGATAAACCACGGTGACGCTCGCTCCCAGGCGCAGGGCGGTCCGCGCCGAGTCGATAGCGGCGTTGCCGCCGCCGATTACCACTACCTTGCGGCCCAGCGCCACAGATTCGCCCTTGGCTACCGACTCCAGGAATGGCAGCGCCGGCAAGACTCCCTTTAGCTCGGTGCCTGGTAAATACACCCACGACTCTTTCCACGTTCCGATCGCCAGGCAGACCGCGTCGAATTGTTCGTCCAAATCGTTCAGCGGGATATCGACGCCGATCCGGGTGTTGAAGACGAATTGCACGCCCAGCCGCTCGATCAGCTCCACTTCGCGGCGCAACACCGGCTTGGGCAGACGGTATTCCGGCAGCGCGAAACACAGCATCCCTCCAGCCGCGGGCAAGGAATCGAACACCGTCACGTCGTGGCCGAGCAGAGCCAGATAGAACGCGGCGGTCAATCCCGCGGGCCCTGCGCCAGCCACCGCAATCTTGCGTCCCGTCGCCGCCAGCTTGCGCGCAAGCACGCGGCTCACCGCGTCCTCGAAGTGGTCACCCAGGAGGATGTAGTCGGCAATGAAGCGGTGCACCTCGCGCATGTTGACGGCATCGTCCACCGTCTGCCGGCGGCAGCGCTCATCGCACGGATGCTGGCAGACGCGGCCGGTGGAACACGGCAGCGGGTTGTCCATGATCACCGACTCGAAGGCTTCCTCCAGCTGTCCTTCCTTATAAAGCTGCAGGAAGCGCGGAATGTTCATGTGCAGCGGGCAACTGTTTTCGCACGGCGACAGCGCCAGTTCGGTGCAGATACCGGCAATGCAGCGGTGGGCGACGATGTGGTCCTCGAACTCCTGGCGGAAATGGCGCATCGTGGTCAGCACCGGATTGGGCGCGGTCTGCCCTAGCCCACACAACGAACAGTCGCGAATGTAGCGGCTCAGTTCGTCCAGCCGCTCGATATGGTCCATGCGTCCAGCGCCATCGGTAATACGGTTCAGGATGCGCAGGCACTTGTTCAGCCCGACGCGGCAGGGAATGCATTTGCCGCACGACTCCGAGTTAGTGAACTCCACGAAGTAACGGGCGACGTCAACCATGCAGTTGTCTTCGTCCATCACCACCATGCCGCCCGAGCCCATGATGGAGCCCAGCTGCGCCAGGCTTTCGTAGTCGACCGGGGTGTCAAACATCTCGCTGGGAATGCAGCCGCCGGAGGGCCCGCCGGTCTGCACGGCTTTAATGGCGCGGCCTTCAACCCCGCCTCCGCCGATGTCATAAATGAAGGTCTTGATGGGCGTGCCCATCGGCATCTCAACCAGACCGCTGTGGTGTACCTTACCGACCAGCGAAAAAACCTTGGTGCCTGAGCTTTTGGCGCTGCCCGTCTCGGTGAACCATGCCGGGCCTTTGGTAATGATGGGCGCGATGTTGTACCAGGTCTCGACGTTATTGATGTTGCTGGGCTTGCCCCAAAGGCCTTTCTGCGCGGGAAACGGCGGACGCGGACGCGGCCTTCCGGCTTCGCCTTCGAGCGACGCGATCAGCGCGGTCTCCTCGCCGCAGACAAAGGCTCCCGCGCCTTCCACCAGCTCGATATTGAAGTTGAATCCGCGGCCCAGGATGTTGTCGCCCAGCAGGGCGTAGTCACGGGCCTGCTCGATGGCGCGATTCAAGCGATGCACGGCGAGGGGATACTCGGCGCGCACGTAGATGATTCCCTGGGTGGCGCCCATCACATAGGCGCCGATAATCATTCCCTCGAGCAGCGCGTGTGGGTCGCTCTCGATCTCGTTGCGGTTCATGTAGGCGCCAGGATCGCCTTCATCGGCATTGCAGATGATGAACTTCTGGTCGGCAACAGCTTTGCGCAGGAACTCCCACTTGTTGCCGGTGAGAAATCCGGCGCCGCCGCGCCCGCGCAGCTTGGAGGCCTTGATCTGCTCGATGACCGTCTCCGGCTTCTCATCGATCAGCGTCTTGTACAGCGCCTGATAGCCACCGACGGCAATGTATTCCTCGATATCATCGGGGTTGATGAGCCCGCAGTTGCGCAGCACGATTTTCTTCTGGCCTTTGAAGAACGGCAGGTCGTTCCACGCCGGCGCTTCGGGGTAGCCGTGGCCATAGCGAATGGTCCCGGTGATGTGGTCCCAGTCCTCGATCTTGCAGTAGATCAGTTCGGGGCCGATCTTGCCGGTGGTAATGTCGTGAACGATGCGGTCGGCGTCGTTGGCCTGCACGCGACGCAGGACCATCAAAGGTGCTCCGGGTACGTGCACGTTCACCAGCGGCTCCTGGCAGCAGGGCCCGAAGCAGCCGACGTTGGCGAGATACATATTCGTGCCGCTGCGTTCCAGCACTTCGACGAAAGCGTGATACAAGCCTTCGGCGCCGTTGCCGCGGCCGCAGGTGCCCATGCCAATGGCGATCCGCGGGACCGCGGGCACCAGCTTCGCCAGCCCAGCTTCGCGGACTGCGTTAAATACGCCAATGTCCTCAATGCGCGGCATCACTCATTCTCCCGTTCCAGCGAGCGGACTTCGCGCTGCAGGGTCCGTTCGTTCACATGTCCGCAGATGCGATGGTTGATCTCCACCACCGGGGCCAGCGCGCACTGCCCGAAGCAGGCCACCGTGCGCACGGTAAATCTCTGGTCGGGAGTGGTCAGGGTCAGCTTGTCGGCCTCGGCCGCTTCGTCGCCTTCGTCCATCCCCAGACCCAGTTCCAGGCGCAGGCTCTCCAGCAGGGCGCGGGAGTTGCGGGTGTGGCAAGCCGTGCCGCGGCAGATGCAGATGGTGTTGTCGCCCTGCGGCTCCAGGTTGAACAGCGCATAGAAGGTCGCCACGCTGTAGAGCCGTGACAGGGGAATGTCCAGCCGCTCGGCAATGTATTCCAGCGTCTCGGGAGCAAGATACTTGTGGGGGTTGCGCTCCTGCACCGCCTCCAGGATGCCGAGCAATTCGCCCGGCCGTCCGCTGTTCTTGGTTATGATCTGGTCGATGAAGGCCCGTTCGGCGGTGTCGAGAGAAATCTGCGCGGTAGCCATGTGTCTGGCGCTCCTTTCCTAGACAGAGAGCAGCACTCAGTGGACTTGCAGCCGCGTTCCCGGCTCAATGGGATTGGGGAAAGTCGGATCACCCGCCGCGCTGCTGACCAGTCCTTTGCTGACTCAGGATTTCACGGCGGATGGCAGGACTACCGTGCGATACATCACGTTGAGACGTGACCGGTAATTCGAGATGGTACAAGTTCCGCTTTGGGAAGAAGATGCGGACTTGCGCGATCGCAAA
>CAWBKE010000033.1:0-40412 GCA_963789245.1 uncultured Acidobacteriaceae bacterium
TTGCAATAAAAAGTCCGGTGGCGCATCGTTATGGGAAAAGCGGTGTACGTCCCGTCTGTCCCCACACTCAACGATGCCCCCCTGCCTTGGGGCAGAAAGTTCCAAAATTTTCCGCAGGAACGTCCGATCATCGTTTCTTACGTTTGTGCTTTCGAAAAATCCTTCAACTTCAGGAAATGCTCGAACTCTTGGACCAGTTCCGTCACTTTGTTGGCGAAGGCCAGTTTGTCTGTCCCATGTTGTGCGGCCCTCTGAGTCCGTTCAATCGGTGTCCACATGCTCGGGTTATGGACGAGCTTATTGGTTGCGTTGAGACTAAACGCTTCTGCGTGCAACGCCTCCAGGTAGGTGCCGAGCTGTGTATCAAGCAAGAAAGGGCTGTGTGCCCGAGCGGCATTCGCTTTTCTTAGCTCAAGGTCCACGTCGTCTTTTTCGGAAACAGCTACAAGCAGCTCATGAAACGCCATGTAGATCGTAAATCGGCGGTCGTATAGATCATGGCGGAGCTTTTCCCGAGCAATGCGCACTTGCCACCAAGAAAAGGCGGCAACGACAAGGACGCTCGCACCGGATACAACTACCGCTAGAAACGGTATTCCGAGCGCCTTCAACCATTCCAAGAAACACTCTGGGGTCATATAAGGGGCGTTTGCCTCATAGCCTGGTGTATTCGTCCATCTTCTTCGCCGGAGGCTACATTCCCTAAACGTTGAGGAGCGCAGCGGGAGCCGCGTTAGATACCCTAGCTTCTCTTTTGCTGACTCGCCTACTACAATCCTAGCCCATGAGCAGACTTGCCTTTGGGCTGCTATTAGTTTTACTGGGGGAAAAACCGGGGACAGACGGAACGTGCCCCAATCCTTCGACGAATGGAAGTTGGTGAACGTCCCGTCTGTCCCCAGTTTCTTCCTCACCGTCCCGGCGCTACCGCTATGCGATTTCACCGCGCTAGTACCCGCAAATTCCGCGATCTTAGTGCTGGGTCTGGGATGGTGGCGCTAGGTCAATTAGGGCTGCTTCGCTGGACATCATGCCACCTGAAACCTTCAAAAAATAAGTGCGCTCTTGCGGAACGTCGAAGATGACCGATCCTACGGCAGACGCCTTAGCATCTACCTGTGTGGTCAAATCAAGCGCATCCTTCTGAAGCACCGCCTTAGGACTCGGCTCGTATTCTCGCCCTCCTGAATCTACAACCTGAGGGGTGGAATTATGCTTGCACTGTCGTCGTCATTTCGCATCATCAGATGGATGACCGCAAACGCTGCATCTGGCCGCCCCATTTCCGAACTGCCGTTACCGAGCATTTGTGACCAGCGAATGGAATCGCACCGATACGCCCAATAACCAATAGAAAACGTTGCGCCGATCTGGTGATGTGCCAAAGTCTGAAGGGCGGCGGGTCCAGAAGGAACTGGCTCGCTGCCGTCTTCTTGTTCTTCTTCTTTGATTGCGGCGTCTATTGATTCCTTTTCTTGAATCAGACGGTTTACACGCTCACGTTCGTCTTCGGGCACGCCTTCGACGCCGTATTCCTGAATGGTCCTCTGAATGGTTTCGCGTTCGATTGCAATTTTCATTTCGGCAGCTTCTTGCTTCTCTCGGAGGGCAGCTAGGCGTTGCTGATGCGCCGTGACGGTGTGAGCATCCCCGGTTGCGCTGGCTGCCGTAGTTGGGGATGTAGGCTCAGGGGAAGCGACAACGGGCGTCTTTGCGTCACCGGACCTGTTCGCAACTGTGCGGCTAGGAACCTCGTTGTGGTCAGGTCTTTTGACTATGGGTGCTGGTTGGCTCACATTGGAATCAAAGACTTGTCCAATTATGACGATAAATACCAACACTCCGACACCAATCAAAGCTGCGATGATTAGGCGGACAGGTCTGTCTTTTCTGCGAGCTGCTTCCGCGGCAGCCTGATGCTGATCGGGTTGGGCCATACCGCGTTCAGTCCTTGATCCGCGCTCAGAACACGTGAGTATACCATTGGCCATGTGATTTTGATGTGACTCTGACGGGAGGGAAATGGCGCGGGTGCCCCACTCATTTGCGGGTTTCGAATGAGTGGGACCGCGAGCGGATTCGGCAGCTGAAATAAAAAAGACTCAAACGTCTTCGTCAAACAAGGGCTTCAAGTCGCGTGCGCCGTGGAGCACGCGTACGACTTCGATTCCTCGATTGCGCGGCAGATAGAAGATAACGTAGCGGCCAAAGGGAAGGCTTCTCGGATCAGTTAACAATTCTGGCCTTGCGCGTCCGATCAAGGGGCGCCGGGCAAGGCTTCGAATCTCGCGATCGATGGCAGCGGCGAAGGCGTCGGCTGGGCGCGGACTGTCCTCGGCGATGCAGGCCCAAATCTCGGCGAGGTCTTCCAGCGCCTTCGGGCGTATTACAACAGATGGCATTTTGTTACGAGGCGGCTTTGCGGGACGCGGCGAGCTTGCGGCCTTGCCGCTTCATTTCGGCCACGCTCCACGGGCGCGGCGGGCCGCTTTCCAGACCTTGGCGGATGTCGCGTCGAAGCCGTTCGAGTTGAAGAGCGTGCAGCCGGGTGCCCCACTCATTCGCGGGTTTCGAATGAGTGGGACCGCGAGGGAGAATACGTTATCCTGAGCGGCCATTCCTGACAATTCACCTTCACCAAGGGTGACGTCAAGCCGGGTGCCCCACTCATTCGCGGGTTTCGAATGAGTGGGTCCGGGAAGCGGAATACGTTATCCTCAACGGCCATTCCTGACAATTCACTCTTACCAGGCCCTCTTCGCCGCAAGCATACGTGCGGAAGCTGCTCCATTTCCACTCTTCGGGTTTTTCCGCCAGACCTCGCTTCACCGGGTTCCGATGCATGTAGCGTAGCTTTTCGATGCGCTTTCCCGTACTGCGCACATTGAAGTCGTAGAAACGTTTTTGCCGGATCGGGCCCGTGCGCATGCCGCCGTGGTGAAGCAGTTTCGTGAATCGCTCTTTCACTACTTTCATCACCACGGAAGGATTTCCCACCTCCGGCTCGGTTATCAGAAGATGGAAATGTTCGGGCATCACCACGTAGCCGATTACGACGAAGCGATACTTCTGCCGGGCTCGCTCCAAGACACGCAGAAACAGGTCACGGCGCTCGTCGCTGCCCAGCTCCGGACGGCGCCGATAACAACTGCCGGTTATGAAGTGCAGGTCGTGCCCACCATACCAGCGCTCCAAACCTCTCGTCATGCCTCGAAAATATCGGGGGCAGATCATTCCCGTCCGTGATGGGACGTACGGAGGGCTGTGACTCGCAGACCCACTCATTCGAACCCCGCGAATGAGTGGGGCACCCGCTTGGCGCGAACTGTCCTCGGCGATGTAGGCCCAAATCTCGGCGAGGTCCTCCAGCGCCTTCGGGCGTATTACAACAGACGGCATTTTATTTAGAGCCGGCTTTGCGGGACGCGCGGAGCTTGCGGCCTTGCCGCTTCATTTCGGCCACGCTCCACGGGCGCGCCGGGCCACTTTCCAGGCCTTGGCGGATGTCGCGCCGCAGCCGTTCGAGTTGAAGGGCGTGCAGCTCGTTCTGCGTCTCCATCAGGCGCAGGGCTTCGCGCACCACCTCGCTGGCGGAGTTGTAGCGTCCGGATTCGACTTTCTGGCGAACCAGCTTTTCGAGCTGCGGGGTCAGGTTGATATTGAGTGTCAAGACGGTCCAGTCCGTTCAGCTTTCAAGGTATTGTGATTGGCAAGGATTGTCAATCATTGGCGATAATCGGCAATGGGTTCGTCTGAAATAGTGGGCAAGTGAGCTTGGGTGGAGCACGCCTTCAGGCGTGCACCTGGGATACTCCCTCTAATGTCTCGGCTTCAGCCGCTGAGGTAAGGGGTAGATTTACCTCAGGCGCTAAAGCGCGCACTGAATTGGGGCTGCAATATGCACGCCTTAAGGCGTGCTCCACCCTCGACCGCCGAGTTTCAATCTGGCCTACAACCGGATATTGAGATGACTAGGGGCACAGCATAGTTCTAAAGAGTCTGTGTGAGAACAAGAACGTTGGTTCGCGCGTGGAACGGATCGAGCGAAAATCGAGCCCGAAGGGCGGAATAATGATAGCCCAGCACGTAGCCGAAGGCGGAGTGCTGGGTGAAGTGGGGAGTAAATCCGAGTCCCCCGGGGACGGCACGGTTCTCACACAGACTCTAAGGCGCGCAAGAAGAAAAATTCCTGGTCGATCTGTCGATTCCGCTCCGGCCGTTCGACTATCTTGTGAAGGCAGGGCAATCGGCCCGAAGACTGGTAAACAACAAGGAGAACTCATGCCACAATATCTGGTTTGTAACTACCTCCCCGACGACTTCGACCCGTCCACCGTAACCGAAGCGATGATGGAGGAGATCCACGCGCTCAACCGCGAAATGATTGCTGCCGGCGTAAGGAAGTTCGCCTGCGGCATTTCCCCGGCCGCCAACGCCAAGACGGTGCGGAAGCAGTCCGACGGCACGGTGCGTGTCACCGACGGGCCGTACACCGAGACCAAGGAGCACATGGGCGGATTTTGGATACTGGAAGCGGCCAATATGGACGAGGCGCTGGCATGGGCGAAGAAGGGTGCCATCGCCTGCGAAGTGGCCGGCGAGGTGCGCGAGCTTCTATTCTTTCCTGCTCCGGAACAAGGCGAAAGCAAGTAAACAGGCCGGGCCGGCGCGACGAGGGCACGATCCCGGCGGCCTTCAAGGTGACGGAAAGCACAGTCACCCCGAAAGGCGTCATTCTCGTCAATTACGAGCGTGCCCGCGCCGTCCCCACCGGAAGTCTTTAAACATTCGGGTGCCCCACTCATTCCTGCTTTTGGAATGAGTGGGAGTGCAAGTAGCTCGACCGACTCCTGATCCCACATTCGAAACCCGCGAATGGGTGGGTACCCGGCCAGCCCTCGAATCCAAGGTTCTAAGTTAACTCACTTTATTCAAGACCTAATTGTTTGACTCAGTTGTTTTGTGGCGGCATACAATTGCCTCTTTGGCAGCAACGGAGGCAACCATTGGGGAAAAGCCTGCTTCCCAAGGACATCCGCGACACCTATCAGATCGAGGAGCGTCATCACGCCTGCTCAATCCTCAAGACTGACTTCCCTCAACAATGGAAAGATCTACTCGGCGTGCTCCGGGAATTCAAGCTCCGCAAAACTGACATCGCCAAAAAAGGCGGCAACAAATCGCCGATCTCCCGAGCCATTGACGGCCTATTCTTTGAACGTGGATGGGTCGAGAAGAGCTTCGACATTGAAGTTACCGCGGACGGGGCGCAGACCCTCGCTCCCACCCATCACGTCGACTATTACAAGAATCGCGTAGCGGTCGAAACCGAATGGAACAACAAAGATCCATTCTTCGACCGCGACCTCACTACCTTCCGGCTTCTTTTCGAACTCAACGTCTTGAGTGTGGGAATCATCATTACCCGTGCCGACGAACTTCAGGAACTCTTCATCGAACTCGGGAAACTCACTGCGGCAGGCATGTCGACAACTCACATGTCGAAACTGATCCCCAAGATGTACAATCGGGCATCCGGAGGATGTCCCGTTCTTGCATTGGGCATTACAAAAAAGAAATACGACGCCCATGCGTGAATTGACAGATCTGCGATTCGAGGTAGATTTAAGACAATGACGCTCACTCCGGAATCCTTGGGAAAGTACGCCGGGCGATTTGGAACTATCCTCGCTGACCCGCCGTGGCGCTTTGCCAACCGAACGGGAAAAATGGCGCCGGAACATAAACGGCTCCACCGCTATAAGACGATGACTATCGAAGAGATCTGCGGCCTTCCAATTTCAAAAATTGCGGCGGAAAAATCCCACCTGTATCTTTGGTGTCCAAACGCACTCCTTGCGTGGGGGCTTCAAACTATGAAGGCGTGGGGCTTCGAATACAAGACCAATATCGTTTGGCTGAAGGTGAGAAAGGATGGCGGCCCAGACGGGCGCGGCGTCGGATTTTACTACCGCAACGTCACCGAGCTCGTTTTATTCGGAACTCGGGGTCATCTACGAACCGCACAAGCCGGCCGGAGGATGGTCAATGTCATTGCGACGATGAAACAGCGCCACTCCCAGAAACCGGACGAGCTCTACGACATGATTGAACATTGCAGCCCCGACCCATTCCTGGAACTTTTTGCCAGAACCACGCGAAGAGGATGGGTGCAATGGGGCGACGAGATTCCGCCAGGTAATCCCAGGTTTGCGAAGGAAAAAGTTTCGCCACGCCCAATGGAAGACGGCATGATACGGCCCTATCGGATGCCACAGTTGCCACTTCCGCTACGCTAAACCCGCGTCCGTTTCAAGAGCCACCTGCCCGGGTGCCCCGCTCATTCGCGGGTTTCGAATGAGAGGGACCGCGAGGCGGAATACGTTATCCTGAGCGGCCATTCCTGACAATTCACTTTTACCAGGCCCTCTTCGCCGAAAGCATACGTCCGGAAGCTGCTCCATTTCCAATCTTCGGGTTTTTCTGCCAGACATCGCTTCACTGGATTCCGATGCATGTAGCGTAGCTTCTCGATGCGCTTTTCCGTACTGCACACATTAAAGTCGTAGAAACGCTTTTGCCAGATCGGGCCCGTGCGCATGCCGCCGTGGTGAAGCAGCTTCGTGAATCGCTCTTTCACCACTTTCATCACCACAGAAGGATTTTCCACCTCCGGCTCGGTTATCAGAAGATGGAAATGTTCGGGCATTACCACGTAGCCGATTACGACGAAGCGATACTTTTGCCGGGCGCGCTCCAAGACACGCAGAAACAGGTCACGGCGCTCGCCGCTGTCAAACTGCGGACGGCGCCGATAGCAACTGCAGGTAATGAAGTGCAGGTCGTGCCCACCGTACCAGCGCTCCAAACCTCTCGTCATACCCCGAAAGTATCGGGGGCAAATCATTTTCGTCTGTGATGGGGCGTACCGAAGGCTGTGACTCGCGGAACCCACACATTCGAAACCCGCGAATGTGTGGGGCACCCGGCACCCGGCGGACGGGGTGGGCTACCCGCTCCCGTCGTTCCTTTGTCTGGAAAAACCTATGCAGGCACAAACACCAGCCTCACCGTATCTTCTCCGACAACCTCGCTCTTCACCAAGCGCAGTGGCGGACGCGCCGCGGCGAAGTATGGCTTGCCGCCGCCCAGCACGAAGGGACGCAAATAAAGACGATATTCGTCGATCAGACCAAGCCTGGTAAGACTCCCCGCAAGCTCCGCCCCCGCAACGTCGATCTCGCCATCGATCTCCGCCTTCAGCCGCGCAGCGAACGCTCCCACATCACCCATCACCAGCGTGGCATTGGCCCCAACCGACTTCAGCGAGTGCGATGCAACCCATTTCGGCTTCGCGCGCCACACCGCCGCAAAGTCGAGCTCACCCTCGTCCCAATCTGGCTGGTCCTCATCCCAATAACGCATCCCCTCATACATGCGTCTTCCATACAACATTCCCGCAAGCCCACGCACATGATCGTTGAAATGGCGATGCAGCGCCGGTCCCGGAGGCGGCAACACCGGTCCTCCCGGCACTTCGGAGCCTGTCGACGTTCCGAAAAACTGACTCTTAGCGGCAATGTATCCATCGAGAGACTGCATCATCCCGAACACCAGCCTGCCCATTTCGCACCCCCTACCGGCTTCGTCCTGCACTCCAAGAGGCCCGCCCGCGGAAAGGATCGTAGCAGTCGGTCCAACACCGTCGCAACAATCTGATCCAGCATGCCAGCGCCCGCGCCGGAGAAAATGCTTTTGCCAGATCGGACCCGAAGGCTGCGACTCGCGGAACCCACTCATTCGAACCCCGCGAATGAGTGGGGCACCCGCATCAGTCGTTCGCAGATTCCTCCGAACGAGGCTAAGAAGATGGAGCAGCTGTCGATTTTCGGTCTCCCGAACGACTATCTGATAACAGAGCGGTGAGCTGTGCCTCTGACTCACAGGAAACACGGAGTCGCAGCAAACAAGGAGGAATTCATGAAATTCATTTGTTTGGGATACATCGAGCCCGGGAAATTCGAAGGGATGACCGAGGACGAGCGCCACGCCGTGCTCGACGAATGCTTTGCGCACAATGACCATCTGCGCGCCAACGGACATCTGGTTGCCGAAGTAGCGCTTCAGCCTCCCGAGACCGCGTTGACTCTGTACTGGAAAAACGGCAAAGTCGCGACCACCGACGGCCCCTATGCGGAAACCAAGGAACAGCTTGGCGGACTTCAGATCATTGAGGCGCGAGACCTCAATCACGCCATTCAGCTGGTCTCGCAGCTTCCAGGCTTTAAGTATGGACTGGGACCGATTGAGATACGACCGGTTGCGGATTTGAACGAAATGATGCAGGAGAGCGAGCAGCGGCGGCGAAAGAATGCCTCGCGATGAGAGCGGCCACGCGGCAAGTCAACTGTTCGTAGCAAGTTAAAATGTCCGCTTTTTGTAGCAAGTGAAATGTCCGGTTTTGGTTTTTGGGTTGACTCATAAACTAGTAGCCGTCGTGGCTGTGGGAAAGTGGGAACCCCGCGTACTTGGCGGGATTCCCAAGCGCGGTGGAAAAGTCGTTTTTGGGACTTTTCCACGGAGCGTCTTTTCCACAGCGCCTGCCGTGTTGTCCCGGTTCACCGTCCGCTCAAACTGCAAGGAGAAGATCAGGTTAACCAAAACCGAAAGCGATGTGGTTGTCGTGGGCCCCTCAGGTAAGAAGCTGTTCCGAGATGCATCGGTGCTTTTCAATTCGGTCAATCAATCGATACAGGAGCAGTATTTGGACGTTTACGCTCCCTTTCAATACCGGGACGAACGAGAAAAGAACCAAAAAGAGCATACGTTTTACACTGAGATTTCAGCAATGATCTGTGAAATACTGAACCCGCAACAGTCGCTTGCGGTGCTCGAGGGAGAGGGAAAATGAATTCAATGGATTTTCTTCTGTCAGTTATCTCCGCCTTCGGCGGGCAGGTAGACGGAAGAACGCTCCTTCAGAAGCGGGTTTTTTCGTATCCCTGCTGACCGAAATAGATCCTGGATTGCGTTTCGATGCTCATTATTACGGGCCGTATTCTGCGACGGTCGACAACACGCTCGGACGGTTGAAGGCGCTAGGATTCGTCAACGAGGAGAACACGGGATTCGGCGTCGTCCGGGGCGGCTTCGAAATGAAGCGATACGATTATAGGCTGACTGCAGATGGGGAACTCATTGCCAGTCGCATTAAGGGCACCGCTGACTACGAGAAAATAACCGACGCTGCCGAACGCATGATCGCAGCGGGTAACCCGAATTATGTTACCTTGTCTATTGCGGCAAAGGCGTTCTTTATTCTCAGGAACCGCGGACAGGGAATGTCGACGCAGGAGATTGTAAGGGAGGCGCAGAAATTCGATTGGGAGATAACTCCCGACTCGCTGGACAATGCCGTGAGGTTCCTTGAGCGGCTTAACATAGTAAAACGTGGCAGTTCGGAGAATTAGGTCTTACAGGCCAGCCGCCTTGCTCTCGATCAACCCCTTCACCCGCCCCACAAACGCTTCCACCTTCACCGACCCCTCTGCTTTCTCCTGGCCGCGAACGCGGACGTTGACCTCGCCGGCCTCGGCTTCCTTGTCGCCGACGACGAGTTGGAACGGAACCTTCTGCATTGCGTGCTCGCGGATCTTGGCGTTCATCTTCTCGTTGCGCACGTCTACGTGGACTCGCACGCCGGCAGCTTTCAGTTTGTCGCCGACTTCGTTGGCATAGGCGTGGTGTTTCTCGCCGATCGGCACGACGACAACCTGCACCGGCGACAGCCACACCGGAAACGCTCCGGCGTAGTGCTCGATGAGCACGCCGAAGAAGCGCTCTTCGGAGCCATAGAGCGCGCGATGCACCATCAGCGGCTGATGACGCTTGCCGTCCTCGCCGACGTACTCCAGATCGAAGCGCTGCGGGCAGATTGAAATCGAACTGCACGGTGGAAAGCTGCCACAGCCGGCCGATCGCGTCCACCAGCTTGATATCGATCTTCGGCCCGTAGAATGCGGCCTCGCCGGGGATAAGTTTATACGGAATGCCGCGGCGCTCCAGCACGTTCTTGAGCGAAGTTTCGGCCAGTACCCACTGTTCTTCGCTGCCGATGAAGGTCTTGCGGTCGTTCGGATCCCAGGTGGAAAGCTCGACCTGGATACTGCTCGAAGCCGTAGGTGTGCAGCGTGGCGAGCGCGAAATCGATGCAGCCGATGATCTCGTCTTCGATCTGCTCGGGCGTGCAGAAGATGTGCGCGTCGTCCTGGGTGAAGCCGCGCACGCGCAGCAGGCCGTGCATCACGCCCGAGCGCTCGTAGCGATAGACCGTGCCCAGCTCGCCCAGGCGCACCGGCAGATCGCGATAGGACTTCAGCGAGTCCTTATAAATCAGGATGTGGAACGGACAGTTCATCGGCTTCATGCGATAGTTCGGCGTCGTCCAGTTCCATTGGCGTAAACATGTTCTGCGCGTAATAGCCTTCATGGCCGGAGGTCTTCCACAGGTCGACGCGCGCGACGTGCGGCGTGTGCACCAGCGAGTAGCCGCGCTTCAGATACTCCTCGCGCATCCAGTCTTCCATCTCTTTGCGAATGATGCCGCCCTTGGGATGCCAGAAGATCAGCCCCGGCCCGGCCAGCTCCTGAATGGAGAACAGGTCGAGCTGCTTGCCCAGCACGCGATGGTCGCGCTTCTTGGCTTCCTCGATCTTGTGCAGGTAGTCGTCGAGGTCCTTCTTGCTGAAGAACGAGGTGCCGTAGATGCGCTGCAGCTGCGGATTCTTCTCGTCGCCCAGCCAGTAGGCGCCGGCGATGCTAAGCACCTTGAAGGCCTTGATGCGCCCGGTGGACGGAATATGCGGCCCACGGCAGAAGTCGGTGAACTTGCCGGTCTTGTAGATGGAAATCTTCTCGTCGGGCGCGGTGAACTGTTCGATGAAGTGGCACTTCATGAAGTCGCCTTCCGACTTGAAGCGCTCCAGTCCTTCCTGGCGCGGCAGAAATTCGCGCGCGTAAGGCAGGTCCTGCTTCACCAGCTCCTGCATCTTCTTCTCGATGGCTTCCAGGTCTTCGGGCGTGAATGGCTTCTCGCGATAGAAATCGTAGAAGAAGCCGGACTCGGTTGCGGGACCGTGACCGAGCTTGGTCTCGGGGAAAAGTTCGAGCACTGCGGCGGCCATCAGGTGCGCCGAGGAGTGACGATAAACTTCCAGTGCCTCGGGATCGCGATCGGTGAGGATGCGCAGTTCGGCATCCTGCTCCAGCGGCCGCGCGAGGTCGACGAGCCACGGGCCGTCGGCGGAAGGTGCGTGGGCCGAGGCGGGAGCGGCGGCGGTGGACGCTTCGTTGGCCGCGGAAGCCGGAGGATGCCCGTTGCCGCTGCCATTCGGCGAAAATGGCTTGATCTGCGCGGCCAGCGCAGCATCCGCCAGACGCGGGCTGATGCTCTTGGCGATGTCGAGAGCGGAGGTCCCGCGCGGCACGTCTTTGACGCTGCCGTCGGGCAATTTCACATGAATAGTTTCAGCCATGATGTAGTCCAATCCCGCGGCGATCTGGCGCGGTTTTTACAATCTTAGTAATGATAGCGGGCTTGATGGAATCGAATCTGCTTCTCCGATACCTCGTAAACGAGCCGATGTTCTTGAGTGATTCGCCGCGACCAGAAACCAGACAGCCCGAATCGAAGCAGTTCGGGTTTGCCTATTCCGGTCAATGGATCTTGTAAAACGGCATGCACCAATTCCAATACGCGCACCGCGGTCTTGCGGTCCGTCTTTGTCCAATACAAGAGGTCTTCGAGGAAGCGCGATTGGAAAACGGCTTCGCGCTCAGTCCTCCGCATCGAGACCAACCTCCCGCCTCAGTTGGTCCAGAGTCATTCGTCTGCCTTTACCTTGACGGGCCTCGTGAATCGACGCCATTAGCCGCTCCGCATTTCGAGGTGACCGCAGTAGGTGCGCTGTCTCCAGCAAGCCGGCCAATTCGTCGGCTGGGATCAGAGCCACATCCTTTGCGCCGCGACGGCGAACGATGACGACCTCATGATCATTGGCTACCTGATCCAGCACCGAGGCCAAGCGCTCGCGCAGGCTTGTATAAGTTGTCTCGACCGGCATGATCTTGATCTCCTCACTTAAGCGTACAGGTTTCCTGTACCTGTTGTCTATGAGATTCACTGGGTTTTTCGCGAAGCGGTGAATGAAGAAGTCGGATCGCTACAGGGATGTTCGTGTTCGGCGGGAGCGCACTTCCAGCACCACCGATCCGATGAGCGCGATGGATCCAGTCAGAACGGCGATTGGAATGGCGACGTGTTTGTAGGCGTTGGTCATATCGATCTTGCTACCGCTAATCATGCCATAAAGCACTGTCCCGACGATACCCAAAAAAAGTCCCGCGCCCATGCCTCCCGCGGTGAATAAAAGCGTGGTGAACAGCACGCGCACGGCCGAGGTGAAAGCGATGGAAAACTTGGAGCGGCGGCGAGCGGGCATGGCGTCGCTGTACGGCATACTTAATTAGATTCTAACGGGATGAGGCGCGCCTGTCAGGTGTTTGAGGAGCAGCGAGCTATTGGGCGTCGTTGACCGCGGCCAGAGTAACCTTTTCCTTCTCCGTCACTTTCGCCCGCGGCACTCGAATCAGCGCCGCGTCCTGGAGCTTCAGCACATCCTGCAGGTATTCGCGCAGCGCCATCAGGATGAACGCCGACTCGGCCGTGAGAAACATTCCCAGATAGCACACGGTGAGTTGCAGGCTATCGGGAATCTCGCGGTAGTCCACAGCCTTCAATATGTCCGTGGTGGTGCTCATCACGCCCTGTTGGGTGAACACCAGCAAAGATTCCATCAGGTAATGGTGATAGAGCGCCACCAGGCTGAGCGACGAGAGGATCAGCAACAGGGGCACAAAAGCGACGAAGGTGCGAAACCTGACGTGCCCATCCGCTCGGGTATAGAACATCAATCGCCCCAGCCAATGCCGGATATAGAAGAGATAGGCAAGCGCGAGGAAACAAAACAGCGAGGTATAGGTGGAGAGAAATTTCTCCTGCGCGGCGTAGGTCGGTATCAGATGGAAGGCAGCGACCGGGATGGGTAGTGACGCCGTGACCACGGATGCCGTTCCCATGTACGCCTTGAAGAACTGCGCGAAGGCCGCGAAGCGCGCCGGCTCATGAGGTTCCGATTTGCTTAGGACTGGGCTCACGGCACTGGTATTTCGCATTTCACTTTCTGGTTTTGGAATGCCGACACCGTAATGGGCGGCGTTTTCGTTACGTTATTGCCAATCTGTTTGGTTGCGTACAGCGAGTACACTCCGGGTGGCAGTCCCTTCGATGTCGGCGTGCTCATCTGCGGAAACGCCAGGTCCATCGCATTCAGCCCGCTCACCGAAACCCACTTGTACATCACCGTCCAGCCAGGGTCGGGCTGGCCATTCTTGATGGTGCTCGCGATCACGGTAACCAGCCTGCCCGCGCCCCAGTCCTTGCAGTCCTTCGCCTTGATCTCGAGGTCCTTGGCAATGCTGGCCAGCACCTGTTTAGCGTCCTCTTTGCGGGTAGGATCGGTGTTGAGGATGTTGGCCACTTCGAGGCACCAGGCGGCTTCGTGTTGCAGGTCCGCGACATAGTCCTTAGGAGGCGGAGTGAGCAGCCACTCACTGTTGCGTTGGTAGCCGCCACCCTGATACCCGCCGCGACCGTATCCGCGACCGCCCCCTCCCCCACCGCCAGACTGAGTGTAGCCGCCCTTGGCCAGGCCGAAGAAGAGTTGCTGTTGCGCGTCGAGGATCTGCGAGGAAACATCGGGCGCGTTGTGGGAGATGCTTTGGCCGCACTTGTGCAATTCGTCGAGCGCCGCTACCGTCGGCGCTATCACAGGCGGCGGCGACAGTACCTGGGCTGGCAGCGCCCGCGCTAACGCGAACGTCAGCCACACCGCGCAACCCAAGCCGAGCCCGGCTCGGCGTCCGTCTCTTGCAAGTCGGCTTCGACGCGAAGCAATCGGCTTATCGAACACGAAATCTGGGGTGGGCACTTCGAACTCCCTTTCGTGACAATGGTTTGGTTTGCATATATAGCACAAAATCGGGAATAACCAGCAATCTCTTCTGTGCCAGCGCCGCTTTTTCGACGATGCTCTATCGCAAACCGTGGGCGAAAAGGCGTTTGAGAAGCGGGTGGGAAGGCCGCCCGACGCGGCTGCTTAAGCCGTGGGTTACAATCAAATATTCATGTCCTCGACGTCGCAAGCCGTAACCCGAACCCCCGCTGAGGTAGTGCGGATGGCACCGGTTTCCCAGGCCGGAAACGGCATCTGCTACTCGGTGATGGGAGAGATGACCGCCGGCGTCGCCGATCTGGAGCGTATGGTGAACACCGTGCCGCGCACTATCGCCGCAGCGCTCGATCGCAAAGCCTACTACTTCGTCCCGCTCACCCTGAACCTGGGCGATGAGACGATGATCGCCGATCGCTATGACGTACAGCTCTCTGACAGCGCGGTCTGCCATCGCAACCAGACGCTGGGCGATTCGCAGTGTGTTTTCATCTCCACCCGGCTGATGGAAGACAGCTTCGCTATCGCCTTCGAATTCTTCATCAATGTAGGGCACAACTTCGTTGACCGCGTCGGAGTCTCGCAGGAGTTTACCGACCTGGCGTGGAAGCAGGTGGAGGGCCGGGTTCGCGGCGAAACCTCGCTTGACGCTTATGAGTTGCGGAAGGTTGCAACCACCAACGGCCCCGAGGCTGAAAAGGCACGCCACGAGTACCTGCTGGCGACCTTTGCTGACTCCATCGCGGTGTACATGCTGGCGGTGTATCTCGACGTGGATTACCAGGACCTGCGCGAGCGCGACTATCCGCTGCTGGCCCCGGAAGCGCTGGCCGAGCGCCTGCGCAAGATCAACGAACTATTTCCCACGAATCCGGGCTTCGAGTTTGCGGTCTACCACCGGAGAAGGCAGTAGGGACCAGTTGTCGGTTGCCGGTTGTCAGTGAAAGCTGTGTGATGCTTAGCGAAGCCCGCCGCGGGCGGAGCCGAAACACCCCTATAATTCTTCAGCACTCCGTGTTCTCTGTGCCTCTGTGGTGAACCGCTTTTTGTCTGAGCCGTTTACAATGAGCGCGTGATTGCACATTTACGCGGAAGACTCATCTCCAAGCATCCCAACCAAGCAATCGTTGAGGCTGGCGGCGTCGGCTATGACGTCACCATTACTATTCCGACGTTTTCCGAGCTGCCCGCGACCGGTGTCGAGGTCGCGCTGCACATTCACACTCACGTGCGCGAGGACGCGCTGGCGCTCTACGGATTCCTGCGCCCGGAAGAGAAGCAGCTCTTCGAGAAGCTGATTACCGTCAGCGGCATCGGGCCGAAGCTGGCGATAACCATCCTTAGCGGCATGGCGACGGCCGACATGGTGGGCGCGATCCGGGGAAACGATTTCGCACGACTGACGAAGATTCCCGGCATTGGCCGTAAGACCGCCGAGCGCATGTGCGTGGAGCTGCGCGACAAGCTGGAGGGCTTCGGCGCGCCCCAGCCGGTGGTCACGCATTCTGCGGTGGAAGAAGATGTGATCTCCGCGCTGACCAACCTGGGTTATCAGCGTGCGATTGCCGAGAAGGCCGTCGAGCGCGCCGTGCAGGCCGCCGGACGGGAGAACTTCGATGCAATCTTCCGCGCAGCGCTCGGTAGCTTATCAAAATGATTCGGCGAGGTTCTTGAGCCGGATCTGTTGAAAAGTGCGGAGGGCTTGCTGCTAAGATGAAGCGGAAGCTGGCAGCACGAACAAAGGTCAGTTCTCCAGATTGCAAAACGAGGTGATAGCGAAATCAGGTGGACGTTTATTTCTCAGCTGATGTCGAAACGGATGGACCTATTCCTGGTCCCTTCTCTATTCTGTCGTTCGCGCTCGTCTATGCTGGAAACTTCGATGGAATTCGTTTTGAGCGTCCTAAGGACTACGGCCGAACTTTTTACCGAGAACTGAAGCCGATATCTGACCGATTCGAGACAGACGCGTTGCGTGTTAATGGATTGGATCGAGAGAAGCTGGTCCGGGAGGGGGCCCTCCCCGAGCGTGCCATGACCGAGGCCACTAGATGGATCAGAGGTGTGGCTGGTCAGGGAACCCCGGTCATGGTTGCTTATCCGCTTAGCTTTGACTGGACATTTCTTTATTGGTATTTCATAAGGTATTCCCTCGAAGGCTCTCCTTTCGGTCATTCTCGGTGTTTCGATATCAAAACCGCATTTGCTGTAAAGGCATCTGTCCCGATGACGGAAGCCGGCTTATCGAATGTTTTTCCCGGTCTTCGTCCTGATCGATCGCACACACATAACGCTCTCGACGACGCCATCGAGCAGGCCGAAATCTTCGCGAATGTATTCGAATGGAGTGGCGTATATGGGCGCGTTACTTAACGACCGATGCAAAGACACCGCAAGGCGAATTCAAGAGATCCAAAAGAAGTTCGCCGCCGCCGAGCAGCTGTGTGCCGGAAAGGCGTGTGTGTATGCGACTGGATCGTTCGCTCGGGGTGAAGCGAACTCACACAGCGATCTAGACCTTTTCATTGTTGGACAAGCCGACAAAGATGGAGAGAGAAGACTTGGCGCGCTAGACGAAATATGTGTAAAGGCAGACCTAATAGAGGCCGCCCGCGATCTCGGTATTCCAGATTTTTCTCGCGGCGGGGAATATCTTGAGCACTACACGATTAAGCAGCTCGTTGATACGCTCGGGACCCCGGAAGACGATGCTAACAACACTTTTACAGCGCGACTACTGCTCTTGCTAGAGAGCTACCCCCTTCTAGATGCGGCCGTTTACAAGGATGTTATTGAAGGAGTCCTCGCTGCGTACTGGCAAGATTACGAGAATAACAAGAGCGAGTTTATGCCGGCATTCCTAGCAAACGACATTCTCCGCCTTTGGAGGACGTTTTGCGTGAATTATGAGGCTCGAACCTCACGGGAGCCCGAAGAGAAAAGAGCTAAGAGAAAACTCAAGAACTACAAGTTGAAGCACAGTCGACTTCTCACGTGTTATTCAGCGATTCTGTATTTGCTTTGCGTTTATTCAGAGCGCAATACTGTTAGCCCCAGTGACGTCACGCAGATGGTGTATCTGACACCCACTCAGCGCCTTGAATGGCTTCTCACGCAGAAAGCGTGCGAGAAAGCGCATGATGTAATCGGAAAATTGATAGGGCACTACGAAGCCTTCCTGAAAAGCACCGATGCAGCAGAGGAAGAACTCGTCAAGATTTTCTTGGACCGCGACAAAAGTCGAGAATACCGAAGAGAAGCTAACAAGTTCGGCGATTTCATGTTCGACGTGCTGGGCCTGATAGGGTCGGGAACTAAGTTCCATCGATTGCTCGTTGTTTGAAGTTTGCGGCATGATCTCGAAGACAGCCTCCATCGGACGTTTCTAACCCCGTGCGCGAGAAGGTGCTGCTATATGTCCGCGAACAAGCCCAGATGCGGGCGGGCGACCGCTTGGCCGCGGCCGTCTCCGGCGGCGCGGATTCCGTCGCTCTCCTGCGCGTGCTGCTGGAACTTCGCTCGGAATTGGGCATCGTGCTCATGGTGGCGCACTTCAATCACGGCTTGCGCGGCGAGCAATCGGACGCGGACCAGGCATTCGTCGCGGAGCTGGCCAAAGAGCACGGCCTGGACTTCTTTGCCGGGCATGGCAACGTCGCCGACTACGCCTTTGCCAGCAAGCTGGGCATCGAGGCGGCGGGGCGCGAGCTGCGTTATCGCTGGTTCGCAGAGCTTGCCCGGCTACAGCGCCTGGATTCAATTGCCACCGCGCATACTTTGGACGATCAGGCCGAAACCGTTCTGCTGAAGTTCCTGCGCGGCGCGGGAACAAAGGGCTTGGCGGGGATTTATCCGGTAATCGTGGCGGACGGCGAGTGGAAGGTGCGCATCGTCCGCCCGCTGCTGGGCGTTTCGCGGGACGAAGTTGAGACTTACCTTACTGCGCAGGCTCAGAGCTGGCGCGAGGACGAAAGCAATCTCGACCATCGCTTCCTGCGCAATCGCCTGCGCCATGAATTGCTGCCCCTGCTGGAACGCGAGTACAACCCGGAAATCCGTCGCTTGTTAAACGATGTTGCCGATACTTCGCGCGCCGAAGAGGACTACTGGCGAGAGCTTGCCGCGCGCGAGGCAGCAGCCCGGACGAGTCCGAACCAGCTCAGCTTGGCGGGCTTCGCGCAATTGCCTCTGGCCCTACAGCGGCGGGTGCTCAAGCGCTTCGCTGAAAGTGAAGGCGTCGCGCTGGACTTTGCGCACGTCGAAAGACTGCACCGTTGCGCTCTGGGCGAGGTAACCAGGGCAGAACTCCCAGGCGGCCGTGTGGTGGTGCGCAGAGGAGCTTCGTTGCAGTGGCGTGCGACGGGGCAGCACGCTGCCTCGACGTACTGCTACAGCTTGCCGGTTCCCGGTGAAATTCACATCACCGAGCTGAGACTGACATTGCGAGCGGAGCTTGTGCCGGAGGAATTCGCTTGTGAACTACCGCAGGAAGAACTCCTCAACCCCGACCTGCTGGGCCCGGAACTGGTTGTTCGCAACTGGCGCCCGGGAGACCGCTTCTGGCCCGCCCACAGCCGCTCTGAGGAGAAGCTGAAACGCCTGTTCGCGGAGAAGCACATTGCGGCGGAGCAGCGTCCGCAATGGCCGGTCGCCGTCCACGACAACGAAATCGTCTGGGTGCGAGGCTTCCCGGTTGCACAATCACGGCAGTGGAACGGCAAGGGCGACGCGCTAAGGATTGAGGCCATCTCTTGTGGACCGTAACCTTGCCTGGCCGCCGGCCTGTACACGCTGCGTTATCAATCCCGCCGCAGGATGGAAATCATACGGGCATGGCTCTCAATCCTGACTTTCTCTCTTAAGCACTCAACCTGCCGAAAAAAATGTTTCCATGCGCCTGTGGTCCTTCGTTGCTGTTGTAGCAAATCGCATCGATGCCGATGCGTATTGCAACAGAGTCCTCCGGCGGCTCAACAAACGACGTAACTCACTGATTTAGCAAGTCGCAACTGCACAATCCTTGGGATGAAATCGGCTCGCGTGCGGATCGCCGTTAAAGAATGCAACAAAAGCCGCTGATGCAGAATGCAGCTTGCGCCCTGATGAATTTCACAACATGGCCAAGCAACCCCTATAGCTTCCATAAGTTGCAGCAGCGAACTACCACAGGTTTCACCTCCGGCAGCTTTGGTACGACGAATGCCTTATGAAAGGTGTCAGCGCAGGAAAGAGAAAGCGCGACAAGGTTAATAAACAGGAGGCACGCCATGACAGTCCTACTCGTTCTTATGATGTTCGCCATCTTTCTGACCATCGATTTCTTCTACGCGAAAGCCAAGCATCCCGCTCTGCAGGTCGCCCCTGCAATGAGCAAAGAGGCGGCAACTGCTCCGCGGTTAAGACCCAGCCTGGTCGGCGGTTTCTCGGTACCTGATAACCTTCGGTATCATCCCGGACATACCTGGGCGCTGAGCGAGAGTCCAAACCTGGTACGAATCGGCATCGACGATTTCGCCTCGAAGCTGGTCGGCAAAGTGGAGCATGTGACGCTGCCGCAACGCGGGCAATGGATTCGCCAGGGACAAAAGGTGTGGAGCGTCATACGCAATGGCGTAAAGGTCGACATGGTTTCGCCGATCGAAGGCAGCGTATCCGACATCAACGAAGCGGTAGTCAACGATCCATCGCTGGCGACTAAGGACCCATACGGTGACGGCTGGATGATAACGGTTCAGTCTCCCGATTCGAAGACCAACTTCCGCAACCTGCTGGGTGGAGCGCTGGCCCGCTGGTGGACCGAGGAATCTTCGATGCGGCTGCAACGAGTGATGCCGAGTGCACTCGGAGCCCTGGCGCAGGACGGCGGCGTGGCAATCGACGATCTGGCCAGCACCATGCCCGACGAGCAGTGGACCAAGATCACTCGCGAATTCTTTCTGACCTAGATCGAAACGTAGATCAACCGCCCCGGAGGCGCCTCCTGCTCCGGGGCGTTTTCTTTTGCATGCAGCTTTTTTCTGCCGCGCAGCTTCGACGATCCACTAGCGAAGCTCTGTTACACTCCCTGGCAACCTTGATCCAGCGGCAGGACTGCTCCACCACCCAGCAGAGATAGCAAATACAAGTAGGTTGTAGTGTGGTGCTCGCAGATCAAGTCAGGTTTCACCTTTAACATCGGGTTTAGGTCGAAGAGTCCCAGGACGTGCTGATACTCGGGCGGAAATGGCAGCTTGGGAACGAGATCGAACCGGTTAGCAACGCGGCAGGTATTAGGTACGACCTGATTATAGGTGTCAGCAAACGAGGGATCACCGGTGCGCGGACTGGCATAGGTGTAGACGGTGGGATGAGGGAAATCGGCATTGGCGGCAACGTCCAAAGCCAGCAAGGTGGCGAGTGCGCCGCCCAGGCTGTGTCCGCAGATCGTCAATGAGGTGACCGGCTTGGGATACTTCAAAGTAGGCAGCGTGTCTACCAGGCGCGCCGACGACGAGTCCGAAGCGCTGCGCAGCGACTCGTAGACCGCGGTGAAGCCGTCCTCGGTTTGGCCGGCCCCAGCCAGAAAAGGGCATTTGACGGTGAGGAAGCGAGCGTCCTGTACCCACTCTAAAATACCCTCGGTTCCGCGGATAGCTACCACAACGTTGCCCGCGGCATCCTGGGCCACGAATCCGAACGATACGATCTGATTTCCTCGCGCGGGATTCTTGTCGGTCGCCAGATCGTTGCCATAGAACGTCGTCACAGCAGTGTAGGCCACGTTGACCGGGCCGTACGTCACGTTGAAAGTCTTGCCCGGCGTGTAGACAGTCTGGTTTGTCGGCACGTTTTCCGCAAACTCTACCAGCATGGCGTACTGAATGAGCGCGTTTATCCCGATGTTGATCGAACTTGGACTGCTAGACATTGGCGTTCCCCCTTCGTCTACGCGTTCACGCTGGAACGCACAGAATGATATCAGTCACCAGTAAAAAGCTGGGACATTTTCTGACGCTGAACGTTAGAAGGCCTGGTCAGTGACTTCCATCACAAATATGTAAGAGTCTTTCCCCCGTCATTTTCGCAGTTTCCGCCAGTCTCGCGGTGCTAGAATTTTAGTGTTATGGCATTCCCAACTGATCGTCCCCGCCGCCTGCGTCGATCGGAAGCGATGCGCGCTTTTGTCCGCGAAACCCGCCTCAGCCCGGAAGGATTTGTTTATCCGCTGTTTGTCTGTCCCGGCGAAGGTATTCGCAAGGAAGTGCGCTCCATGCCCGGCGTGTACAACTTGTCGATTGACGAGGCGGTGAAGGAGTGCGCCGAAGTGAAGTCGCTGGGCATTCCCAGCGTCATTCTGTTCGGGCTCCCGGAGTCGAAGGACGAGGTTGCAACTGGCGCTTGGGCGGAGGACGGCATTGTGCAGAAGGCGGCGCGCGCCATCAAGCGCGAGGTACCCGGCCTGCTGCTGATGGGTGATGTTTGCCTGTGCGAGTACATGTCGCATGGACATTGCGGCCTGGTGGATACGTCGGATGCCAATGCGAAGGCGCGGCGCGAGGCGCTGGAGTTTGTCGATGAGCTGAAGTCGAAGGGAAAGAACGTGGTGATCACCGCCCAGTCGGCGAGCGCTACGGCGGCAGTATTCGCCGCTGGGATCATGACCGCCTCAGCCGAAGAGTACGAGATCCTGAACGACCCTACGTTGGAGTTGCTGGCTAGAACTGCGGTTGCGCAGGCCAAGGCGGGCATGGACATCATCGCGCCCTCCGATATGATGGACGGTCGGGTGAACGCCATCCGCACGGCGCTGGATGAAAACGGTTTCCAGAACACGCCCATTCTTTCCTATGCCGCGAAGTTCGCCAGCGGATTCTATGGACCGTTCCGCGAGGCGGCAGATTCGGCGCCGCACTTCGGGGATCGCCGCTCGTATCAAATGGATCCTGCCAACCTGCGCGAAGCCATGCGCGAGATCGAACTCGACCTGGACGAAGGCGCTGACATGATCATGGTGAAGCCGGCGATGCCCTACCTCGACGTGCTGCACGAAGCGCGTCTGCGCTTCGATGTGCCGCTGTCTGCGTACCAGGTGAGTGGCGAATATGCCATGATCAAGGCCGCCGCGCTCAACGGCTGGATCGATTACGAACGCGTGATGATGGAATCGCTGCTGTGTATCCAGCGCGCGGGAGCGTCGATTACGCTGACGTACTTCGCCAAGGAAGCGGCAAGATTGCTGGCGTAATGCGGGCTAAAGTCCCGATTTATGCAACTACCTGGCGGCGCGGCTAGTTTGGGGCAAATTTCGAGCGATCATTCCGCCGCATAACTTTCAGCCTTGGACGATTCGTTCGCTCACCAGGCGGGCCGCTTTCACCGCGCTGACCACTTTGCCCGAGAAGATGTGAATCTCGCCCGGCGCCGTTTCCTGCACGTATAACGTCCTGCGATCCTGCTCGGGGTTGTTCTCTACCACGCGAATGGTGAAGCGCGATCCAAGATAAACCGCCTCCGATGAGGCAGGCACCGCCAGCGTCGCGTCCTGGCGCATCGCTCCGAATCTGGTCCAGGAGATCGGCGCAAAACCGGGGCCATTCAGCAAGGCGCGGTACTGTTCCGGGATGGGATCATTGGAATCAGTCGTGGTCCAGTGGTTGCTATGTTTGGCAGAGCCCCACATCGAGCGCTCCGAGCTGCCATAGGGATCGAAGGCGGTGAACGGGCCATCCACTACCACCAGCGAGACGCCGCGCAACTGCGGCGGCAACTGGATCAGGATTTTTTCCGCGACCTGATACTTCACCGACTCGAACAATCCGCGCGAAGGGCCGAGCCCGTAGGTCGCCCACACCACGAAGTCGTATTGCGGACGCATCGAGGGAATAAATTCCTGCTGATGGAAGCTGATGCCGAGCGCCCCAATCTGTTTCGTCAGGACATCGCGCAGAATTTCCGGATCGTAAATCTGCTCGTCGACCTGGTAGCACTTGTCGATGAAATCGAAGTTCATCCACTGCGGGCGGCAGGGCCGTAAGGGGATGTTGTGCTCGGCCATCACCTGCTCAAACAGCTCCGGCGGGGTCTGCGAGCCTTCATGCGGGATGGCGTAATAGTGCCGGCTATGGCGGACGATGGCCGGCGCGAAGGTCTGGAGAAATTCTGCCCGCGCTCCCATCGTTTCCTCGATGGTCTCGGGACTGCGGGGATAGTGGTATCCGGAGTGAATACGAAACTGGTTGATCCCAGAGGCTGCGTTGAGAATGCCGAGCGGATCGAAGAGGTGAACGTCGTGGCCCTGCTCGGCCAGGCGGATGGCGGTGGTGCCTCCGTAAATTCCAGCACCGGCAATTGCGATCTTCCATTTATGAGAGCTCATTTGATATCAGCTCGAGTTTCCAGTTTCGAGTTTCCAGTTTCGAGCCGGGTGCAGCATCCCTGATGGAGCACGTCCTCACCGCCTGGGATCGCCACTCGAAACCTGAAACTCGAAACTTTTACTTTCCGCGCGGCGAGTTTGCGGGATTTACCGGCACCAGAATTCCATCGCGAATGTAATAGTCATAGCCGCGCCAGCGGATGACGTTCCGGCCAAAGCTGGCAACCCAGATCATGAACGCCACTGCATCCCACAGCGGGATCAACAGCATCTTCGGCCAAAATCCCTTCTGCCGCATCCCGTGGATTCCAATCAGCCAAGTGAGCACCACGCGCAGCACGAGATAAGTGCCCAGGTATCCGATCACGATGGGAAGCGTCGGATGGATTGCCACCGCAACCAGCGCCCAGATCAGGCCCCAGGTAAAGATCAGGCCCTGATGTGCCCACGGGCGCATCAGGCGCATCACTGTCATCCAGCGAACCCGCTTGTAGAACAAATCCTTCAGCGACTGGAAGTCGGCAACGGTTTTCACGGTGTAAGGCAGCAGCTTAACCTCATACCCCTGCGCCGCCACCAGGCGGCCGACGTTAAGGTCGTCCGCGGGGCGGTTCTCAATGACCTCGTATCCGCCAAAGCCGGCGATGCGCTGGCGCGTGGTCACAATCGATTGTCCGAACATGAAGTGGATGCCGTCCAGTTGCCAGGCCACCAGGATTCCGGCGAAGAAGTCGGAGATCATGCCCACCGATTGCAGTTCCTGCACGAAAGGTCGTCTCTTCGGTGGAAATGTAGAGGTTCGTTGCGCCGCCGACCTTGGGATCGCGGAAGGGATGGGCTACCACGCGCAAGTAATCGGGGCCGACGCGAATGTCACCGTCAGTAATGACCAGCAGTTCGTATTGCGCCTCGCGCACCAGTCGCACCAGCCGCCCGATTTTGTCGTTGATGGCGTCGCGGCCTGAACCGAACAGCAGGCGGATGTTGCGCTCGGGGAAGTCGGCAACCAGTTTTTCCAGTACGGGCAGCGCTGGGTCGCCGGGATCGACGCAGAAGACGATTTCGTACTCGGGATAATCCTGGCGGCAGAAGCTGGCGTAATTCTCGTAGGCGTCCTCGTCGAGCCCGCGGATCGGCTTCAGGCAACTTATAGGCGGCGTGAAGTCGGTGTTCGGGGGATTCTCGCGCCGGGCCACGCGAAAGTAATGCACAGAGCTGTAGATCGCCAGCAGGTAGTACACGCCGGGAATGGCGGCCACCATCAGGGCTATACAGCCAGCGATCCGCAAAGCTTCTTCTCTCGAGGATTGGGATTAAGCAGTTTCACTGAATGGCCGGAAGAACTGCGGGACTTTTCAGGGCCGCAACTCGATTGGAACGAAAGTGTAATCTAACACACGGGCAAAGCTCGGTCGAGGACACATAGGACCGGGTAGTGGTGTCGCCGGCTGGAGCCAGCTCAGGAAGAGAAACAAGGATCTCAGACGCTCGCCTGCAGTGAATGCGTGAGAGCCGTGTCGTCCCCGGGGGACTCAGGTACTTTTCCAACGTAACCCAGCACTCCGCTCCGCTGCGTGCTGGGCTATCATGATGCCGCGCCTTGCGGCGCTCGTTTCTCGAGCTTCTTACTCCACTTGCCAAAAGAAAAGTTAGTTCTCACGCAGACATTGAAGGCCGGCTCTACCAGAGTTCTCCTTCGCCAGGGAGTTTCCCCACAACAGGCCGCGGAAGTAGTCCGAAAAAGCATATCCCTCGTCGACTGAAGTCGGCTCGTGATGACAAATTTAAAGGACCTGAACGGCGCACCTAAAGGTGCGCCCCTTCAAAACTCGCCAAAGTAGACTCGTTATGACAAAAACAAAACGCCGAGGCCGCGGCCGTTCAAATCGAGAGAGGCCGCGCCTGCAGCAGCAAGACTTGACCGAAGCAAGCTTTATGGTTTGGACGGGTTCGCGGCATTCTGTTTCGCGAGCCTGACGCGGGCGGTCTCCAGTTCCTTCTGCACGCGGGCGACGCTGTCTGCATCAACCTCGGCGGGAATGGTCTTGTTCCACTCCTCCAGCGAGCGCTCCCAATAGGTCGCTGCCAGCTTCAGGCGACCAGTCTTCTGATAAAGATCGGCGAGATGTTCGTGAATGGTGGGATCGTCCGTCGTCCGCTCAGTGGCACGGCGCAGATTTTCTTCCGCCAGCTCGTAGTTGCCCATCTTGTAGTAAGCCCAGCCAAGGGAGTCGAGATAGGCGCCGTTCTGCGGCTCCAGGGCCACGGCACGGCGAATGTAGCCCAGCGCCTCATCCAGCCGCGTACCGCGGTCGGCGAGCATGTAGCCAAGATAGTTCAAGGCCATGGCGTTCTTCGGATCGTCAGCGATCACTTTATGGAAAGCCTCTTCGGCCTTGTCGTACTTCTTCTGCCGCTCGTAGATGGAGCCGGCGACGAAGATGGCGTAGTCCTTGTCTTCCTGCTTAGTCGCGATATCAATCGCCTTGTTGATGTTCTGTTCTGCGTTGCTCCAATCCTGGATGCGGCTGTACATCTGCGCCAGGGCAACGTAGACCTTCTCATCATCGGCCGGATTGCCCTTGAGCAGCGACTTCACGCGCTCGATGGCTGGACCACTGCTGCCCATGTCGGCCAGTTGCGAGGCCGCAACCATCTGCAGATCGCGATCGTCGGGATACTTCTTGGCCGCTTCCTCGGCGACATTCGTCGCCAACTGCCACTGCTTGTTGTCGCGATAGGTTTCGATGATCTCCTGGTAGCCGCGGATAGCGTTGTCGTCACCGAGGTCGAGCATTTTGCGGAAGGTGTCGACCGCGAGCTGGTTCTTGTTGGTTTCGCGATAGATGGTGCCCAGGCGCTCCAGGAACAGAGCGCGATTGTTCTTGTCCGACGCGGTGTACTCGACGTCATCGTGCTGGGTCTTCTGGAGCAACTGATTCAGGATCTGGATGGCCTCATCGTATTTGCCCTGGGCTTCGTCGACGATGGCGATGTTGTACTGCACTTCGAGGGAATCCGGAACTACCGAACTGGCCTTCTTCAACGCGTCCATGGCCTGGTCAAACTGGCCATCGCGACGATCGATCTCGGCGATCAGCATGTAAGTTTGCGCGTCAGAAGGATCGGCATCGACGATGGCCTTATACTGTTCCAGCGCGGCATCGGTTTGGCCGTCATTCATCAGATTTTGAGCCAGGCCGCGGACCGCATCCAGATTGTCGCGGTCCAGTTCCGCGGACTTGCGATAAGCCTCGACCGCCTGCTTGTATTCCTTTTGCTGCTCATAGGTGTAGCCGAGCGCGGAGTACAACTTCGCTGTCCGTGCAGTTTCAGGAATTGCGTTCAGCACCTGCAAGGCGCGATTGGAATCGCCTTCTTCGTTGTAGAGGTAAGCCAGCGTGCTCACCGCTTCTTCGGAATCGGGCTGGATCTGGACCGCCGCTTTGAACTCATTCTCGGCTTTCAGCAGCTCGTTGTTCTGCCTGTAAAGACGGCCCAGAAGCAGATGGTCCTCAATGCTCTTGGGATCGAGCTTGACGATCTGTTCATACTGCTCGATGGCCAGCTTCAGGATCTCCTGCGACTGGGTGCCCGCCTGCATATCGCCCAGCGAACGCAGATAGATGCTGCCTAACAGCCGACGTGCTTCAAGATTATTGCCGTCGCGCTTCAAAATGTCCTGGGCTTCGAGGACGGCATCGCGAATGCGTCCCATCTTGGCGTAGATCTCAGCCAGCCCGGCATTCAGATAATCGGAGCTCGGGTCATTCTCGATGGCCAACCGGTACTCATCGATGGCCTTGTTGGCGTAGTCGGAGCGGCCATACATCGAGACCATCTCCTCATACATGTGCGCCATCATGAAGTGGTAGTAAGCGGCAGCCTTGTCAGGCGCCTTTGCCGGAGCCGTTGGTGACGGCTTTGGCGTGGAATTAGCGGGTGAACTTTGCGCGACGCCGGCAATGGAGCCAGCCAACAACAGCGCCAGAATAGAGACACGGATGCGTTTTAGGATCATTCAGGACCAGCCCACACTACAGCGATTGGATGCCGCGCCTCACACTGGAGTCTACATATATTCTAGCCGTTATTCCCTAATTGCGGGAGAACGATTCGTAGACAAACTGCAGGATGGGTTCAACACCGCCGAAATTGTGGCGAATACCTTATTTGGACGTAACGGAGGGCGAAAGGTCAAAGGCGTGTCAAAAGGCGGGAATCGTCTCCAGCAGTCGTACCTTGCAGGAGTTCTCCGCAGCGGTGAGCGGCGCGACGTCGTGCAGGCGTAGTCTTCGAAGGCCTTCTTTTTTTAGGCGCAGACTTACGGACTGCTGAGAAGTCAAAAAGGGCTTCGTGCCGTCGGCTTGAAGCCGGCTCAGGATAGGAAACAAGAGGCTTGAACGCGGCGCTGAAGCGCGGCTCTACCCGAGCAAGGCACAACCAGAGTTCTTCGCCGGCCTGCGAAGGCCAGGGTTCCAATGGATTCCTGCGGTAACAATTACTCTCCACTGCTCCTTCCTACTCAACAGCTGAACAGCTCCCCAATATGTCCCATTGAAAGCAAACGGGTTAGAGACCAGCTTCCGGACGCGGAGTTTGGCAACCGACCTGTAACAACAAACTGGACGGCCATGCGCAACCATTCTCACAGGAGTTAGTACCATGAAGATCTCGATGCTATTGACGTTGCCTCTAGCTGCGGCGCTGGTGCTACCCGCAGTCGCGCAACGGACGACATCTGATGACAGTCAGCAGCCGGCGGCTGCGTCCACAGTGAGCACAGCGCAGGCGAGCCAGAGCAGTTCGCAATCCGCCCAGACCACTTCGACTGCCAGCTCGGAGCAGAACCTGTCCGCGCGCCAGCCCCTGCAACCCGAGGTGAGGGAAGGCTTCTGGGGCAAGATGAATCCCTTCGCCCGCAAGAAGTACGTGCAGCGCCAGCTCACTCCAATTCGTGACCGGGTCAGCGAGCTTGACGAGCTGACGGCCGCGAACGCGCGGCAGATCAAGGATGTGGACGCGCGCGCGCAGGAAGGCATTCGCCAGGCGGATGCCAAGGCCACGCTGGCCGATCAGCACGCAGTCGAGGCCCAAAACCGCGCCCAGCAAGCCAATGACACTGCGACCCAGGCGAGCAACCGCCTCAATACGGTTGAGCAAGTCGTCGGCAACATCGATCAGTACAAGCCGGCGACCCAGACCGAAATCCGCTTCCGCTCCGGCCAGAGGGTCTTGAGCAGCAAGGACCGGCAGGCGCTGGATGACATGACCGCCGGTCTGAAAGATCAGAAGGGCTACATCATCGAGGTGCAGGGTTTCTCGCGGGGCGCGGGACAGGCCGGCATCCAAAGCTCGCAGGCGATGGCCAATTCGGTGGTGCGCTACCTGGTGGAGAAGAACGACGTCCCGGTCTACCGCGTCTTCGTGATGGGCATGGGCAATGCGAAGCTGCCCGCTGACGACGGTGCTCCGGCGCGGGCCGGCAATCGAGTAGAGATCAGCCTGATGAAGAACAACGTCGACCAGTTGGCTTCGAGTACGCCGCCGAACGGAGAGATGTCCGCCGGCATGGGCCCTGAGGACAGCGGTTCTCCGCATCAATCGTCCCAGTCCGCTCCGATGCAGCAGCAGTCCAGCGCCGCGGCGAGCAATACGCCGCAGCAATAGGTTGAGGTCAGTCTAGTGCTGGCCAGCCCTTCGCACGTGCGAGGGGCTTTTTTTGGGGGATGAAGGGCCGCGCTTGCTCGTGAAAGCCAGAATCTTTCGGTAGTGGGTCAGTTTGAAGTTCACACGCTACCCGCGTTGGGTGGAGCACGCCCATTCGGCAAGCTCAGGGCAGGCTCTTGAGGCGTGCATATTGCAGCCCCAATTCGACACGCGCTTTAGCGCCTGAGGTAAATCTACCCCCTTACCTCAGCGGCTGAAGCCGAGACATTCAGAGGATCTCAACTGCACGCCTGAAGGCGCGCTCCACCCAGGATCACTTGACCACAATTTCAGATTGCCCCACTACCAATCCTCGGGACGCTAGGTTTTCTCCACGCGAGCAGGACCGTGCGGCAATGCCGATGCCAGGGCGAGTGTTGCTCCCGCGTAGAGCAAGGTGTCAAAGACGTAATTGATCGCCTCCATGATCTCAGGCGTTGTTCCGCCGCGGGCGAGGAACCAAATAGGCAGATAGAGGAATAGCGTGAGAACGGTCATGAGTGCGCCAATCGAGATTGCGGCCATCCGGGATTTCTTGTTCAGGGCCAAGCCGACTCCAGCGGCCAGCAGGATCGCTGCTGTGAGGTATCCCCATACGCTGGGGAATGGGACCCATGATGGTGTCATCTTTTCCAAAGGAAAGCCGGGCGCAGACACGGGATGAAGAACAAATTCTACGGCGAAGAAGATAGCGCCGATCGCTATGACGATGCGCCCAAAGGAAATCATCCACCTCGATAGTTGCGGCGACGAGGCGCGGCTATGCAGTCCGGCGAGGGCCCATGCGCCTCCAGCAAAAGAGAGATCTCTTAGCGCGTAGGCCCACGCGAATCGATCTTTGGGATCCGCGAGCGCATTTGGGATATGCATCATGCAGACGAATAGAAAGAACATCAATCCCAGCAGCGTGGACGACAGGCGTACGAACTTCCTCACCGTAAGACTGGTAGCAGCCGCGAACAGCGCACAGCCAACCAAATAGGCCCAGAACAAGTGCCACGGCATCCAGGACGGGACCATATCCGCGACTCGCATGGGGCCGCCGAAATGCTCGGGCGCGAATACCGCGAGGGGAACGGCGATGAAGATAGGGCCCCAGATAATGAGCTTGTCCCAGCCGCGGGCCGCGCTGATCTCTTTTCGAAGTATGAAAACTCCGGCGACGAGATAGACAAGCCCGGCAAGACACATCCAGAAATTGATTGATGAAAGCATCTGAACCTGTTTGGCGAAACGGTTGCGGCGGAAATTATATCCCGGTCGCCGAGGATATTACTTGGGCATTGTGGCCGAACGCAGGTGCAATAGCTTAAGAAGTGCGTAAGCGGGTGTCTAGTGCGGGGCTATTGGGAGCTAAAACGGAAATTCCGGTCAACATGCCATTCCTGCGTGCCGTTGGCTGAAGCCGACTCTGAGAGGGAGATAAACGGCTTGGACGCTGGCCTGAAGAGACTGTGTCACGACCGGAAATCATAATTCGCGGTGGAACAAACACTAAGAAATCCGGCTCATTCAGCCGCGAAGCGGCGGCATTTGTGTTAGGCGTGGGCGTAAGCCCGCGCTCCAAGTGGGACAACAAGTGAGCCGCGGAGCGGCGACACCAGGTCGTGACACAGTCTCTGAAGGCCAGCTCTACCCAACTTCCTTCACCCAAATGGAATGCTGCTCTAAGCGGCGGAACGGTTTTTGAGTTGTCACCTCAGGCGGGGGCTGGACCTACCATGCGATTTATGCCTTGCCCAACGGTTATCCATACTGTTGGATTGCGCTCAATACCCCTGGATGCTCCGGATCTTGGGGGACCTTGCTTATGGACTCGGCGGGCAATCTCTACGGTGCGAGCTATGGGAACGGCGCCTATCACTACGGCAACGTCTTCAAGCTGACACGCTCCAACGGCAGCTGGACCTACACCGACCTTTACGACTTCACCGGCGGTGACGACGGTGCAAATCCAGTAAGTGCGCTTATCCTCGACGGCAATGGGAACCTCTACGGCACCACACTCCGCGCCGGCGGCTCAACGAACTGCTATCAAGGTTGTGGCGTTGTCTTTGAGATAACTCCGTAAGCCGTTGGTCGTTTCGCGTTTGGCGGGCGCGGGCTGCCGCTCTGATCGTCAAACGGAGACCCGGGATTCCCATTGTGGGAATTGTTGACCTGCCCCCCATCTTTAGTCCAAGGATAATGAGACTTTCTCCGGTTTTTGTTGGCCCCACATACTTCTGTCGGTAGCGGGGAATGGGGCGTGGGGCAAGGGGCCGGCGTTTGAGGTCCCTTGCCCCACACCAGTGATTTCGAAGCTTGCTGCTGACTGTGCTGCGAATGCCGCCGGGGTCCGATACTGCAAGCTGCTGTGCGGTCGAAGTTCGTTGTAGTCTTGCTTCCACTGCGCGATTTTCTGGCGTGCGTCAGCCAGGCTGGTAAACCAGTTCTCATTCAGACACTCATCGCGGAAACGTCCATTGAAACTTTCCACGTAGCCGTTCTCCATCGGTCGTCCGGGTTGAATCGTGTGCCACTGCAATCCCTGCTCATAGGCCCACTGATCGACCGCCCGGCTCACGAACTCGGGTCCATTGTCGCTGCGAATCTGTCGCGGCAGTCCGCGTTTTTGCTTCAGCTCTTCCAGTACCCGCACCACTCGCATTCCGCCCAGCGAGGTATCGACCTCGATCGCCAGGCACTCCCGCGTGTAGTCATCCACGATGTTCAAGGTGCGAAACCTCCGTCCCGAACTTAGCGTATCGCTCATGAAGTCTACCGACCATACCTGGTTGGCGGCCACCGCTGCCGGCAGCGGCTGACGCACCGTGCTGCGCTTCCGCCCACGCTTGCGCCGCAGCGACAGCTTCTCCTCCACGTACAGCCGGTACACCCGCTTGTGGTTCACCTGCCAGCCTTCACGCTCCAGCAGAATCTGCAGACGGCGGTAACCGAACCGACGCCTGGCCTCCGCCAACTCGCGCAGCCGCACCCGCAGAGGCTGGTCCTCGCTCCTGCGTTTCCGATAGCGACACGTCGCCCGATACAGTTCCATCAGCCCACAGGCCCGTCGCTGGCTCAGCTCCGCCTCTGCCTGCATCACCAGCACCGCCTCTCGCCGCGCCTGCGGGCTCACCACTTTTTTGCGACTACCGCCTTCAACGCCCGGATGTCTACCGCCTGCTCGGCCACGATGTGCTTCAGCTGCCGGTTCTCCTCTTCCAGTTGCCGCAGCCGCCTCGCCTCGCTTAGTTCCGGCCCGCCGAACTTGCTCTTCCACCGGTAGAAACACGCCTTCGCTATCCCGTGCCGCCGGCACAGCTCTCCCGTCTCCACCCCGGCCTCCGACTCCTTCAGGATGGCAATGATCTGCTCTTCGCTGAATCGACTCTTTCTCACGACTCCTCCTCTGGCCCTGGCGGGCCATCCTACATGGAAGAAGTCTCTTTTCCTATGGCCTATTTCTCGGGGAGCAGGTCAGAGAGTGGGAAAATTCGCTGAGTCCCGTAGGTGCCTGTGTCGTAGCTGTGCCGCCGCTGCGCGGCTCGGGTCAATTTTCCACTAGACCCGGGGCTTACGCCCCGGGCTAACTTCATAGCCGCCGCTGGCGCGGCTAGTTTGATCGCAAATGCGATGGTTCGTCCCACGGCTCAGCGCGAGTTGCAGCTATGACACAGACACCGTAGGGACGGCAGAGTTCTCGCTCAGACTCTTTAGCTCATCTTCTCATCCCTCAGCGCCTCCAGCCAAAATCATTTAACATTTACTATTCGCTAGATTTGCGGGTGCCCCGCTCATTCGCGGTTTTCGAATGCGTGGGAGCTGGCTGCGATTTGGCGCAAGCCACCTATGACGCAATTAATTCGCGATAGTTATCGCTACCGGGAGCTGATCTGGGCGCTCGCCATCAAGGAGCTCAAGATTCGCTACAAGCGCTCGGTGCTCGGCTTCATGTGGGCGCTGCTGAATCCGGCCTTCATGATGCTGGTGTTGACCCTGGTATTTTCCACCATCATGCGCTTAGGCATTCAGCACTACGCTATTTTTCTGCTCAGCGTGCTGCTGCCCTGGACCTATTTCTCGCAAACGCTCTCTTATGGGGTCGAGTCGATTGTTACCAATGGCGATCTGATCAAGAAGGTTGCCATCCCCAAGATGGTGTTTCCCATGGCCGCCGTGGTCTCCAACATCATCAACCTGCTGCTTTCCCTGATTCCACTGGCCTTGCTGGTTCCGCTGCTGCGCCATCCTTTTTACTGGACCTGGCTCTACCTGCCGGTTCCTTTGCTGGCGCTGGCCATCTTTACCCTGGGAATGACCTTCTTCTTCGCTGCCGCCAATGTGTATTATCGCGACGTCTCGCACATCTTGCAGGTGGTGCTGTCGGCCTGGTTCTACCTGACGCCGATCATCTATCCGCTTGACGCCATACCGGCGCGCTATCAGTGGCTACTGAAGCTGAACCCCATCATTTATGTCATCAATGGATTCCGCCTGTCCGTGTACTACGGTCAACTTCCCAAAGCGCCGTCCATCATAGCGTCCTTCGCTTGCGCATTTGTCAGCCTGTTCATCGGCTTTGCTATATTCCGGAGATATCAGAACAACTTTGTCTTCTACGTCTGAGCTGCGCATGTCCTTAACCGACCCCGTAATCCGGCTGGAGAACGTTACCCAGCGCTTTCGCGTCATCCATGAGCGTCCGGATACGGTGCGCGAACTTTTCTCCAAACTTTTTCGCAGCCGCTCCAGCTACCACGATTTCGAAGCGGTAAAGAATGTTTCGTTTGACGTGCCCCATGGGCAGGCGGTCGGCATCATTGGACGCAATGGATCGGGCAAGAGCACGCTGCTGAAGATCGTCGCGGGGGTGTACCGGCCCAGCAAGGGCACGGTCACCGTCAATGGCACGCTGGCGCCTTTGATCGAGTTGGGCGCGGGATTTCACCACGAACTGACGGGGCGCGAGAACATCCTGCTCAACGGCCTGCTGATGGGCTACTCCAAACGCGACATGCTGGAGCGGCAGCAGGCCATCATCGACTTTGCCGATATCGGCGAATTCATCGACGCGCCGGTCAAGCAATATTCCTCCGGAATGTACATGAGACTGGCCTTTGCCGTGGCCATCGAGGTCGATCCCCAGATCCTGGTGCTCGACGAAATTCTGGCCGTTGGCGACATGGGCTTCCAGCAAAAATGCTTCGAGCGAATTCGCCGCTTCCGCGAAGCCGGAAAAACCATTCTCCTGGTCACCCACAGCATGACCGTTGTCGAGGAGCACTGCGATCGCGCAATCCTGGTCGACCACGGCAGCCTTATCGTGGACGGAAGCCCGGACGAGGCCATCGCCATGTACAAGTCGCTCCTGGCTCCGGAGGTTGTCGCCGCCCACTAGCGGCGCTTGCGATGCATGTAGCCCTGGTGCTTCCTCGCTTTTTTCCTTATCGCGGCGGATACGAAAATTCGCTGCTGGCGCTGGCCAAGTATCTGGCGGCTCACGATCATCGCGTCACCGTCTTCACCACCGTCGCCGACGACCTCGAATCCTTCTGGCTCCCCGGTTTCAAGACTTTTCCCGAAGAGCAGATTTCCGTCGATGGCGTAGTCGTCCGCCGCTTCCCCATCGACTACAACGCGCTTCGGCGCCGCGCTACGCGCCTGCTGGGGCTCGCGCCCTATTGGCGATGGAAGGCCCAATACTGGCGGCCTTCGTTTCGTGTCCCGGGATTGGCGGAAGCGCTGCGTGCCAGCGATGCCGACCTCATTCACATCGGTCCGCTTCCGTACAACAGTCTGATGTATGCCGGGCTGCATGCCGGTGAACTCCGCGGAGTGCCAGTGGTAGCCACGCCGTGTTCTCATCTTGGCGAGCCTGGCAACAACACGGTGGAGCAACACTATCTCCAGCCGCATCAGGTCGCGATGTTGCAACATTGCGCGAAGGTCTTTTGCATGACTCAGACCGAGCGCGATCGTTTGCAAGAGTTAGGCTTGTCGCCTGACAAACTAGCCGTCACTCCTTTCGGTATCGACTGGCAATCTACGGTTGGCGGCAATCCGGAATTTCTACGGCAGAAGTACAACGTGGACGGGCCGGTCGTCCTGCATCTCGGGATGAAAGCCTTCGAGAAGGGATCGGAGACGCTGGTCGAAGCCATGAAGATCCTTTGGGCGCGAGGATCGAATGCCTGGCTGGTGATGGCTGGTCCCAGCCTTTCTACTTTCGATAGCTATATCGCGACGGCTGGAAAAGATTGTCCCATGCTCCTTAACCTTCCGCCGTTTGCCGATACCGAGAAGCGCGACTTCCTTGCCTCAGCGACCGTCGTCGCACAGCCGTCGCGCGTGGAATCTCTCGGCCTCGTCCTGATCGAAGCCTGGGCGAATCGCAAGCCGGTTATCGCCGCTGATATCGCTGTCTCACGCGAGCTCATCATCAGCAGCAAGGGCGGAGTCATCGCGTCATTCGGCAATGCGCAGCAACTCGCCGCGGCAATCGAAAGGATGCTAAGCGATCCTGAGTTGCGACAGCGCATGGGAGCGGGCGGCTATAACAAGGCGATGGAATATCAGGGCGACACTCCCTGGCAACGCACTGCGGAAGAGTTTGAGCGAGTCGTCACCGCCTAAGACCACCCGACAACAATGCAGTCGGAGAGCGATGAAGGTCACCACGCCGCCGCGTGCTAAGGAAACTCCGATTAAGTCCGGCTTTGAAGGCGACGGCCTTCGGTGTCCGCGTGAGAACTAGGTTTGACCCTCGGCGGTGGAATATGACACACGAAAAAAGAACCCCGAAGGGGTGGAAGTGCAGTTAGCCCAGGACGGAGCGCAGCGGAGTCCTGGGTAGGGTGGAAAAAAGTAACCGAGTCCCGTAGGGACGGCACGGTTCCCACACAGGCTCTTCAGGCCGTCCGTAAATCCCGCAAAATTGGGTAGTGTCCTAAAGTTGCGGTGCTAAGTTTGAGGGGGGCCGTGCTGTCTCCGAACCCCGGCCCCTCTCCGGCCAGACTGGGCGCTACCTCAATCTGCAACTCGTGGCGGCATCTTCGGGTGAAATGTTGTTGGGCAGATATGTCTCGATTCCCACTTTGTAAGGGAGCCGTCCCGCACGCTCACCAGTTTGAATTCTCCGCACGTTCGGCAGGTGGATTTTATGACAACCCGGCTATCCTCATCGTAAGCCGGAGAGTTGTCAAAAGCGGAGAACCTGACTGAGTGCATGTGCGACATAATGCCCCCGGAGATCACAAGGATATGTGGCGGGCATCACAACTTCCATGCCGCTTTGGTGTGACTAGGACAACAGTTCTCGCAGACTCCAGATGTGGTCTGTAACCCCAGCTTCCATCGCTGGCGTCACGCGGAGAGTTTTGTGTATCCGGCAGAAGTTGTAATACGCGAAGTGCAAAGCGCAAGCCGCTTTGTGATTGTCCAGTTTCTTTGAAAACGCATTGGTCAGCCGCGTGAAACGCCGGATTGCCATGCGAATCGTCAAGTTTTGGCGTTCGATGTAGCTGGTCGAAATGTGGCGCGGGTCTGGGCGTCCGTCGCGTATCTTGACTATGACTTCCATTATTCGACCAGGCGAGTAGCGTCCAGCAGCATCGTGCTGCCCGTAATCGCCGTATATTTTTATCATCTGCGCGAAGTCGGCCTGTCCCGCGAATACATCCTCGACACCGGGGCGGTAGAATACGAAACCGTCAGTCGTGAGTTGGAAGCGGTGCTCTTCCGCCAAGCGGTCGCGCAGATCGGTGAGAAACGCATACGTGGTAGCGTGGTCACGCTTGCCGACCACGTAGGACGGAATCAGCTTCGTCTGAGCATCAATCGCCACGAACACCCAGGCATTGCCAAGCTCTTCGGAATCGTCAACTTTCAGGTTGCGATCTTTCTTTCCGACGAAGCTCCAGATTTCGTCGGCCTGAATCCGCTCGCAGTGCAGGTTTCGCATCGTCGTGTCCATGAGGGCCATGCAGCGCTCACCAGCAAGCACCAGCAGTCGAAGAATGGTGTCGCGGTGCAACTGCGTGATGCGCTCGACTGTGCGGACGCTGGTGCCCTCTATCAAAAGTTGAATCGCCAACAGCGCTTTATCTTCGGGAACGATCATGGGAGCGAACAGCCGCGCGTGATCTTCGGTATACGACTTGCCGCATTGCGTGCAGTGGAAGCGCTGTAGGCCGTTGCGATGCTTTCCGCGCTTCTTACATTTCCGGTTGCAGTCTCGGCAATTCATGAATACATATTACAGCAAGCGCTTGCTGTTTGGCAAGAGAGAAAGAAAAGCGAAACTGTTATCTTGTTGAGAACGCATAGAATATAGGGGCAATAATATACTTCGCAAAATGGCGGGATAAGGCGGGAAATCGCGGGAAGAGGCGGGATTCATCCTCACTTTTCACGTTCAGCTTTGGTTGCTTGGGGATTAAGCAGTACCGAACCGACTTTGCGGGCATCAAGTTGGCCCGCTATTTCCTCTTGCTCCTCTGTGGTGAGTTTCTTGCCACAGCACGGCCATAAACCCGTTTTCAGACGCGCACGCGTAAAACTGTGGTTCTGCTCACAGTGAGGGCACTTTGCTTTAGCTTTCGTTTCCATGTGTCGCACTACTCCTTTCGGCGTTTCTTGCGCTCCCGCGTTCGCTTCTCTTCGGCTTCACGCCTGAGCAGTTCTTCCTTTGAGATCGTGAGCACTCGGCGTACAGCGTTGTCGAATCGCTCAAACTCGGTCTTGCCGGGAACGTGTGGGGCGGGTAATGGTTTCATTGCGAGTCCTTCTTTGGTTCAAAATCATCTGGATGCGGACCAAGTGCACGATGATCGTGAATGAGGTCAACCTGCAGCGACAATTTAAACGGCTCCTCTTCCGCGATGAGGCTTTTCACCTTGCTGAAATCCTTATCCCATCTCTGGATGGCATCGACTTTTTTCAGAATTGCACTGGCAGCATGAATAGAGTCCGCTGGCTTCATATCGTAGTCCCTCGCGATGGTTACGGCTTTATTCGCGAGCCGCTCATCAACAACTATTTTCTTAACCCACGACCACTCAAACATTTCGGAAATCTTATTAACCTGCACTTTTGTTAGTTTCTCGTAGGGAGCGGTGTTCTTATTGTAGTATTCCCAGATTTCAGCAATCTGCCGGTTTATTGCGGGGCGTTCCGCCTCGGGGAATGCGGCTATCGCCTTGATTGCCCACTCGGGCAGGGGCGGAATCGTGGGATTCGCACGTCTCGGGCGAATTACTTCGGCGATGGTGAAAGTAGATGTCCAAATTTCTATCTCGCCATCCTTCGCCTTATACAGCACATCTTGACAGATGAGTCTGCGCTCCTCTTCTTTTTTGTTGAGAAAGCAGATGAAGCAGGTGGTGTCCCAGTACACCTTCCGATTACTCATCCGCCATATCCTCTAGGTATTGTTTAAGCGTTCGACCGCCCGTGAAATCATCAACGAGACCCGACATCTCGGCGATGGAAGGCAATTCCTTTTCGGCGTATTTTTCCAAGTCCTCCATCTCTAGGCTGATAGGAAGTCCGGCGCTATTGAACTGCACGATGCCAGCGACAAGAACGGTGTCCCTAAGTCTGTCCTTTACCTCAGTTTCGCGATTAGGAGAGAACAGGCATCTTACGGGACGGCCAGTATTCTTATCCCACACGCGAAATTCGTTGCCGCGATGTACGGAGATCGCCTCAAGTTTGCCGACAACAGAACCATAGGCAGAATATTTCGGATCTGTCAGCTCAGAGACGTTCTTATAGGTAGTTTCGGTAATTTCTTCCTTCCGTGGTTCGCGGTGATTTTGTACATAGGCCACCGACGGACCAAGACGCTTGCTGCTTCGCGCAATATTCTTTAGTTTCGATAGCGCAGCATCGGGCATAAACTTCGTTCGTTCGCCACTGCTAGTAAGCGAATGAATGTTCTCCAGCACCTGGGATTGGATAACGAAACTGACATCTTCGGCCGCTAGACGTCGCAGGTGAGGAGTCACGCCGACAATTGGAGGGCTGTTCTTTTCCAGAACAGTCAGCTCCCACTTCACGCTCCCGGCGGAATTCTGTGAGACGGCAGAATCCACATCTTCAAGAATGCCGAGAAAGTTACGCAGACCGCTTATAAATGCGGACAGGGTTATGGTATCGCTATTGCCAACACGGAAAAAAATCGTCTGGGGCGTCGGGCGAGGGCTCATGATACACTTCTCCCGTCGGCTCCGGTGCCCAGCCGTCGCCCGGCAATAAAGGTCTGAGCGCAAAGATCAGCGGGGAGGCTGATCTTTTGCAGCTTTAGAAGTCTTGAAATTCGGCGTCCTCCCTCGTCTTCCTTCTCTCAGATGACTAGAACGGTTCTGCTGTTTGCACCTGAGTCTTGCCCGTTAATTCCGTGTACGTGAGCCGCTTGCCGACGATCTGACGAATGGCGGCATCGAAGCGGTCTGCATCGTTCAATGGATTGTCCTTTGTAGCGCGGTTGTTGAATCGGAACATCTGTTCGTCTGCATAGCGGAACAAGTGAAACGGTTCAACGCTCACATATGTTCCATTCAAGCCGCGCTTAAACAGAGACCAAAAATTCTCGATTCCGTTCGTGCTGACATGCTCACGCACGTAACCGTCAAGGTGGTTGATGACTTCGTGCACATAATCGCCAGCAAGACCCTGATAACCGACAAACTCGTCTGTGTGAATCTCGCACCCCGGCTCTACGCACTCGCGCACGATCTGCTGCACGACTGGTGCTCTACGGTTCTTCGCGACTACAACACGCACTTTGCCGCCACGCTCCAACATGCCCATCACAGGAACCTTGCCCCAGTACCGCTCAGAGACAATCGCTTCCGCATTGCGCATATTGCTGCGCTCACGCGCGATACGCAGCTTGCGACTTTTGTGCATATTGCGAACCTTGCCGCCAATGAAAGTTTCGTCGATTTCGACCGGAGCGCCGTTTCCGCCTAGCTTTGTTGTCGGGCTATCCTGTAGCGCGAGACGGCAACGCTGCAACATAAACCAAGCGGTTTTCTGTGTGACTTTCAGCGCGCGATGAATCTCCCAACTGCTTACGCCATTCTTGCAGTTGACCACCATCCACATCGCGGTGAGCCACTTGTCTAAACCGATAGGGGAATCCTCGAAGATCGTGCCGGTCTTGAGCGTGAACTGTGGAGCGTCGTGCTTCTCGCGGCAATGCCAGCGGTTATACTTTTCGAGAAACAGAACATTCTTGCTGCCACAGCGCGGACACTCGACGCCATCGGGCCAGCGACGCGCAACCATGT
>CAWBKE010000034.1:0-35318 GCA_963789245.1 uncultured Acidobacteriaceae bacterium
TCATAACGACGTTGGCTCGATCCGAGCGAGTACTCTGAAGTAGGAAAAAAACCAGAGGCTCGGGGAAGGAGCCAACGCTATGTTGATTATAGGTTGTGATTTTCACCCCGGCTTTCAGCAGTTAGCGATCTTTGACAAACAAACAGGAGAAATCAGCTATCGACGGCTGCGCACGCCGGAAGAAGCGGGAGCCTTCTTCCGTGGGCTGGAGGAAAAAGCGCTGCTGGGGCTGGAAAGTTGCGGCTTCTCGCAATGGTTCGAGCGGCTGGTGGAGGAAACCGGCCACGAGCTGTGGGTAGGAGACGCGGCGCAGATCCGGGCCTCGGTGGTGCGGCAGCAGAAGACGGACCAGCGCGATGCCGAGCACATGGTGCACTTGCTGGTGGAGAATCGTTTTCCCCGGCTATGGGTGCCGAGTGCGGGGGAGCGCGATGTACGGCAACTGCTCATGCATCGCCATCAGGGGGTGCGGATGCGGACGCAGGTAAAGAACCAGCTGCATGCCATCGCGCTGAACCAGGGCTTGCGCCGGCAGCGCCAGCTCTGGACGGAGGCGGGGCGCGAGCAACTGGAAAAGCTGGTGCTGCCGCCCTACACGGCGCGGCGGCGCGACGAGCTGCTGACGCAGTTAGACCAACTGGACGAGCAGATCGCAGGGCTGGACCCGGGGGTGCGGGCCGAAGCGCAGAAGCGGCCGGAGGCGGTGCGGCTGATGACCCATCCTGGGGTAGGGCCGCAGACGGCCCTGGCCTTCGTGCTGACCCTGGGCGAGGTGCAGCGCTTTGCCCGGGCCAAGCAGGTCAGCAGCTACCTGGGGCTGATTCCGCGTGAGTACAGCTCGGGCGGCAAGCAGCGGCTGGGGCACATCAGCAAGCAGGGCTCGCCGTTTCTGCGCTTTCTGCTAGTGGAGGCGGCGCAGAGCGCGGCGCGCTGGGATCCGGAGTTGAAACGGGTCTATGTGCGGCTGGCGCTGCGGCGCAGTCGGGCGCAGGCCAAGGTGGCCATCGCCCGGCGGCTGGCGACAAGGTTGTACTGGATGCTGCGCAATGGTTGGAACTATGCGCAGCTATCCAGCAGTGGGGCAGGCAAGCCCGAGTCATCACGTGGCGCCAAGTAGAGCGCCGACCGCTTGAATGGGCAGCCTGCCTCCCGTGAACACGGGAGTTCGCAGAGCAATCATGGTCGCCGTAGGTGGCCGAATAGATGGGTGGCGAAGCTGAGCTCGCCGCTAGATTGGAAGACGGGCCTCTGGTGAAGAAAAAACCTTTTCCTCGAGAGCGAACTGGCGCATCTCTTTTGTGCGTCGGCGCCCCCGTCTACCTTGACAAGTCCAACGTCGTTATAGACGTGATGACAAATCTAAGACTTTTCACTGATGCAACTCTCAGCAGAATGACCGGAACGGCGAGCGGGGATCCAACATTTTGAAACTCTTGCGAATGCGACGCACGTTTTTCATTCTGCCGCTACTGCTTCTGATGCTGGCAGCCGGCGCGCAAAACAGCAACAAGTCACCGGCTGTCTGCGCGGCCTGCATTCGCGGCAATCTTGAGTATCTCGCCGGACCCGCGCTGCATGGCCGAGGCAGCGGAACCATCGACGAGTATCACGCCGCACAATACATCGCGGCCAAGCTCAAGCGATACGGGCTGGCTCCGGCTGCCGGAAATGGTGAGTACATCCAGGCAGCGACTATCGAGTCTCCAACCGTGCCGCATGCCGATGCCGCGCCGGGGCAGGTTTCGCATACCTGGAATGTGCTGGCGAAGATTGAGGGCAAGAAACCGGACCAGATCATCCTGCTCAGCGCTCACCTCGATCATCTTGGCGTGAAGAACGGCAAGACCTATCCCGGAGCGGACGACGATGCGTCGGGCACGGTAGCGGTGATGGAACTGGCGCGGGCGCTGGCCAAACAGCCTCGGCCGCAGCGGACGATTCTCTTTGCGCTGTGGGGCAGCGAAGAGCTGGGCATGGTCGGCGCGCGATACTTCCTGAAGCATCCCACTTTCGAGCTGAAGAATATCGTAGCCAATCTCGAATTCGAGATGATTGCCCGGCCCGACCCCAAGGTGCTGGCAAATCAGCTCTGGTTGACTGGATGGGAGCGCACCGATTTGGGGCCGGCGCTAGCGGAGCACGGCGCGCAGTTAGTGGGCGATCCGCATCCCGAGCAGAGATTCTTTACGCGCTCCGACAATTATGCGCTGGCGAAGGATGGCATCATCGCGCAGACTGTCTCCAGCTACGGCTTGCACAAGGATTATCATCAGCCGACAGATACGGTAGATAAGGTGGACTGGCAGCATCTCGACAGCGCGGTGGGCTCGATGATCGCGCCGGTGAGCTGGCTGGCAAACAGCGAGTTCACGCCGAAGTGGAACGCGGGGATGAAACCGTAAAAGCTGTTGTCGGTTGCCAGTCGTCAGTTCTTAGTTGATTGAAGGCCGGTGGGGGCGGCGTCAGCGGCGATTGCATTCTGGGTCGCCAACATGCAAACTCCCATCGGTGCGGGTCGACAAAACGGCAGAGCCCGTTAGGACGGTGATCAGGACAGCCCAGGACGTAGCGCAGCGGAGTCCTGGGATCTACGTATTGAAATTCTGAGCCAAGCCGGCGACACATGGTTTCCGAATGCTTATAGGGTTCCTTCGACTCGTGCGCCAAAATCAGGCGCACTCGCTCAGGATGACACAACTGTGGGGAAAGCCTTCGCTTTCGCGGGCAACGTACAATCCGCGCACTGACAACTGACAACTGGTAACTGACAACCTGCCCTCCGATAACTGACAACTGACAGATTTCAGGCCTTGGCTTCTTCGAGCTCCTGTGACAGGCCTTCCCACTCGGACATCAGCCCTTCGAGTTCCGTGCGCCGCACGGCCAGCAGCTCGGTCCAGCGCGCGGTTTCTTCGGCGCTGACGAAGGACTGCAATTCGTGCTCGCATTCGGCAATGCCGTCTTCCAATCGCGCGATTCCCTGCTCTACTCGTTGATGGCGCTCCTGCATCTGCTTCAGCTTGATGGGATTGATGCGCTTCTTCGATTGCGATTGCGACTTCTGGCCATTGTAACCAGGTACGTCTGACAATGTGGGAGCCCAGGCGGTTTGTTCCGCCTCGCTTTCGCCGGACTCCTCGCGCTGCTTGCGCCATAGGTAATCTTCGTAATTTCCGGGGAAGACTTCGACGCGACCATCGCCGATCTCGAATACACGCGTCGCCAGCTTGTCGATGAAATAGCGGTCGTGGGAGACGAAGACTACCGTTCCGTTGTATTTTTCGAGCGACTCCAGCAGCACGTCCTTGGCGCGCATGTCGAGGTGGTTCGTGGGCTCATCGAGCAACAGGAAGTTGGACGGATGCAGCAACATTCGCGCCAGCGCATATCGATTGCGCTCGCCGCCGGAGAGCACGCCAATCGGCTTGAAGACGTCGTCTTCGGAAAACAGAAAACATCCCAGCACGCCACGCAATTCGGTGATCGACTTCTGCGGCGCGACGTCAGACAAGTCGTCGAGCAGGCGCCGCGAAGCCTCCAGCTCTTTGTACTGATCCTGCGCGAAGTAGTCCGGCTCGACGTTGTGGCCGAGTTTCAAACTGCCTTCGGTCAGCGGCTCAATGCCGGTCAGCAGTTTGATCAGCGTCGACTTCCCTGCCCCGTTCACGCCCACCAGCGCGATGCGATCGCCGCGCTGGATGGTGAAGTTGACGCCGCGAAAAACTTCTTTCGGGCCGTAGCTCTTGGCAACGTCGGTCGATTCGACAACCGTCCGTCCGCTGGGATTAGGCTGCGGAAAGGTGAAGTGGATGGTCTTCTCATCCGCCGGAATCTCGATGCGCTCGATCTTTTCCAGCTCTTTGATGCGGCTCTGCACCTGCTTGGCTTTCGTCGCCTGGTAGCGGAAGCGGTTGATGAACGCTTCGAGTTGCTCGATGCGCTCGCGCTGGTTCTTGTACGCAGCGACCAGCGAGTCGCGGCGCTCCTGCTTCTGCGCCAGATATTTTTCGTAGTTGCCGCTGTAGAACTGGACTTGCTTGTTCCAGATTTCGGCGATGCGTTCGACGGTTACGTCGAGGAAGTAACGGTCGTGCGAGATCAGGACGTAGGCAAACGGATATTGGAGCAGATACTGCTCCAGCCAGTTGCGGGTTTCCAGATCGAGGTGATTCGTAGGCTCGTCGAGCAGCAGCAGATTGGGCCTGGAAAGCAGCAGCTTGCCTAAGGCGATGCGCATCTGCCAGCCGCCGGAAAATTCTTCGGTGTAGCGCGTCCAATCTTCCTTGCGGAAGCCAAGGCCGTCGAGGACGGTGCCGACTTGCGAATCGAGCGCGTAGCCGTCCTTCACGCGGAACTCGGTGAGGATTCGCTGGTAGCGATCGGCCACCTGCGCGTATTCGTTCGAGGTGTGATCGAGTTCGGCGATCTTGTGGGTGAGGTCTTCCATCTCCTGCTCCAGCGAGCGCAGGTTGGAGAAGACCGACATACATTCGTCGAAGACGGTGCGGCCGGAGAGTTGCAGGCCATCCTGCGGGAGGTAGCCGAAGGTAGTGTTTTTGGCGGAGACGATACTGCCGTAGTCCAGCGATTCGATGCCGCACAGCACCTTCAACAGGGTGGATTTGCCGGTGCCGTTGGCGCCCACCAGACCGACGCGGGCGTCGGAGGTGATGAGCCAATCCAGGTTGTCGAACAGAAGCTTGGGGCCGAAGCGTTTGCCGGCGGAGGAGAGCTGGATCATGATGTTGGTCGAAGCATAAGGGAGCAGTTAGTCATTGCCGCCTGAATTACTGCGCAGACACACTGATGTGGACAACATTTGACAGCGCGGTCCTCTTGGACTGAGCATCCCCTCTCTCCACTTGAATCTCGTAGCGATCAGGACGGCTGAGATCAAACAACTTCGATAGGTCCGAGAAAAACTTTATAGTTTGACCGGGTTCGACAGACGTGTCTGCGAGGCTCGAGACCAGCGGCGGCGGGGCTTCGGGCAGTGAATTGCCGTGACTGTCCCGCACATAAATCGCAAAATCGCAGGCCACTTCCTGACTCACGTCCAGGCAAATTGCGAGTTCTTTCCTCTCCTTCGTGGTATTTGTAAGATCAACTTCCATGAAAAAGCTGGAGCCCGTTTTAGCATTACTTGGTGTCACATCGAGCTTCAACGAAAACGGCGGGGCTTGCGCGTAGATTTCGCTTGCGACGAAGAGCACCACAACAGCAGCTACCATACGAAATGCGTTCTTCATATGCTGCCAGCCTTCATACACTGCGCGCAGAAAGCAGATCCCTCGTCGGCCTGAAGAGACTGTGTCGCGACCCGGTGTCGCCGCTCTGCGGCTCACGTTTTGTCCCACTTTGAGCGTGGGCTGACGCCCACGCCTAACCCCATCTCGCCGCTGCGCGGCTAGTTTGATCGGTTGTTCGGGCCGTTTGTTCCACCAGAAAATTTGTTTTCCAGTCGCGACACAGTCTCTGAAGGCCTCCTCGTGATGACAATTCTAAAATTAGTGCGGAGACGCGGACCTAAAGGTCCGCTCTACCTGCTTGCTCGCTGTGACGCGGCGCTAAAGCGCCGCTCTTCCACCGGAATCTAACTCTGCAACAATTCGGAAGCCGATGGCTAGTGGCTCGAAGCTCGCAGCTAGTTGCTCTTCTTCTGGCTGCGCAGGATGCGGTCGTCGATGGGCTTGCGGCCGGCGAAACCTTCCTGGGTGCCGTGCCAGTGGGTAATTTTCTTTTCGCCCAGCTTCCAGCAGAGCAGGATGACGTCGTCGCCGACGACGCAGGGAAAATCGAGCAGGCCGATGTCGAGGTCTTTCACCTGAACGCCGGTTGCGTCGATTTCGGCCACGGCATCTTTGGCGCGTTGCAGCGCCTTCTCGCGCTCGGCCTTGCGCCGCGCCACGGAGACAATGTCCACCAGCGTGCCGCCGTTCACAAAGATGCGGTTGGCCAGCGCCTGCTGCTCGGCGTCCACTTCTTCAATCAGCGACTTCGCCTGTATGGCGGAGCGCAGCAACGACTCCAGCACGGGTAACAGGGTCTCAGCTTCAGCAACAGTAAAGGTACGCGACATATCGATGGTTTCCAGCTCGGCCAGGGTTTGCGCCCCATGGCGCGCCATAACACGACGGCGGTGGGCACGCACGTCAGACCAATAGCGTGGTACCCGCCGTAAGAATTTCTCCCGAGGACGCTTGCGAATAATCACTGGATCTCTAACATCCTATCAAGTGCCACGCGCGCCCACCTCTTAACATCATCTTTCACTGTTATCTGATTGACGACATTGCCGTCCACCAGGTTCTCCAGGGCCCAGCACAGATGCTGCGGCGAAATCCGAAACATAGTAGTGCAGAGGCAGCCCGAGTTATCCAAGGTGATGACGTGCTTGCCAGGATTTTCCTTCGCCAGGCGATTGACCAGATGAATTTCCGTGCCGATGGCGAACGACGATCCCGCAGGCGCTTGCTGCACCAATTTGATGATGCGATCGGTGGAACCGATTCCGTCGGCTTTCTGGCAGACCTCCCAGCGGCATTCGGGATGAACCAGGACCTGCATGTCCGGGTAGTTGGCGCGAATTTTGTCCACATGCTCCGGCAGAAAGCGCTGGTGCACCGAGCAGTGTCCCTTCCACAGTATGACTTTGGCTTTCCGCAGACGTTCGACTGTCAGGCCGCCCTGCGGCATGTACGGATCCCACACGACCATCTCATCCAACGGGATGCCGCGGGCGAATCCGGTGTTGCGGCCCAGATGCTGATCAGGAAGGAAGAAGATCTTTTCGTTGCGGGTGAAGGCCCAGTCAAACGCGCCTTTCGCATTCGATGAAGTGCAGACCATGCCGCCACGCTCGCCGCAAAACGCCTTGATCGCGGCAGTCGAGTTCATGTAGGTGATGGGCGTGATTCCGTTGCCGTCATCGTCGGTGAGGCCGAGGCCCACGAACTGCTCCCAGGCGTCTTCCACCTGCGAGATCTCAGCCATATCGGCCATGGAACAGCCGGCATTGAGATCGGGAAGCAGAACGGATTGGCCAGGGCGAGCCATGATGTCGGCGCTTTCGGCCATGAAGTGGACGCCGCAGAAAACGATGTAGCTGGCCCTGGTCTGCGCGGCAATTTGCGAAAGGCGGTAGGAGTCGCCACGATAATCGGCGAAACGGATGACTTCGTCGCGTTGATAGTGGTGGCCGAGGATAACGCACTCGTCGCCCAAAGCTTCCTTGGCCACGGCAATGCTGTGGTCCATGGAGCCGTCGGGCAGTACGAGGTAATTTTCAAGCGAGCAAGATGCCGCTTCTGTAACCGGTGCTGTAGCCATCTCTCTGTCTCTGCCTTCAGTCCCGGCGGCGTGAGGAGCACGGCCCGGAACGGGGATGTTGAAAGCTGACTCGCGGCTCCAGTAGATCCACTACGCTTACGCGCCCGACCTACGGGGATGTTGAAGCTGCCAGTTGACGCTTCTTTACAACTCACTTCATTCGATGACCTGGGCGGCGGATTTGTTACAAAACTGAAAACCGCGTCATTCCTCGACGCGGTGCAATGGAGTGACATCCGGCGCGACAAGCATCGAACAAGATTATTGTTACGCGCTCGGGAAGAATAAGCAAGCGAAAGCGCAGCCCCCTGCCGTGATCTGCGGCCGGAGTAGATACAAAGTATCTACCCCGTGTTATGATTGTTGCCGGAGGTGCATATGCCGGCACGCAAACTGGTGCGATGGGGTAATGGCATGGCAATTCGCATTCCTAAAGCGCTTCTGCGCGATGCTAACCTGCAGGAAGGCGACACTCTCTCGCTTACCGTAAGAAGCGGTACGATCATTGCCAAGCCCGTTAAGACAAAGCCCGTTTTGGAGGACTTGCTGGCCAAGGTCACACCCGAGAATGTGCACGGCGAAGCGGAGTGGGGCACGCCGCGAGGGAAAGAAGCGTGGTAAGCCAGCGCTATGTACCGGCGGCCGGCGATCTGGTGTGGACATCGTTCGATCCACAGACAGGACATGAGCAAGCTGGCCGGCGTCCCGCACTGGTGCTAAGCCCCGCCAGTTACAACGGAAAAGTCGGCTTAGCTCTTGCTTGTCCTGTCACTAGCCAGGTGAAGGGCTATCCCTTTGAAGTCAGTCTCACGTCGAAGCGCGTGAGGGGCGTCGTTCTCGCAGACCAGATCCGCAGCCTGGATTGGCGCGCGCGACAGTTTACATTCATCGAACGCGCTGCCGAGGAAACTGTCACTACCGTCAAGGAATTGCTTGAGACTTTGCTGGTCCCGCGTCAGCAATGATCTGCCGATCATCCGGAATTGCCCTTTGCGACGCCGCGCCAGTACGACTCCTCTTACGGCGCGAAGTAGCCGGAGATGTCCAGGATCAGTTGCGTCAGCGCCTGGGCGTAGGCGTCGATGGAGCCGTTCGTCGTCGGCACAATAGCCATGTTAGACGTGATGAAGCCGTCGTAGGCGTTCAGGGTCGATACCACGGGCTGGTTCTCGCCATCCGGCCACAAGCTGAGGAACGGCATCGAGCCCGGCGGAACGACCGTCGCGTTGAAGATGTAGGCCGCCGCGTTGCTGGGCGGAGCGCAGGTGCTGCCGATCACATTTACCGTTTTCTCGCCCATGAACGAGCCGCCGCTACTGGCGCGTGTCCAGCACGCGGCACGGCGCGCACGGCATAGAGCGAGTAGCCACCCGTCCCCGGCGCGGCGAAGTAGCCGTTGACATCTACCAACAGGTTGGTGCTGTTGCTGTGAGCATAGAAAGCGGTCGTATTATTGCTGCCCGCGGGCACGATGGCCGCGTTGGCTACGACCGTTCCAGTGTTGTCGTTAAGAGTGGAGACAACGGGTTGCGACTCGCCTTGGGGCCACACGGTCAGGTAATCCAGCCCGCCTGCAGCCGGCAGGACCGTCACGTTGAACGAATAGGCCGCCGCGTCGCTGGGAACGCTCGCAATTTCCCGCGATCAGGTAATCACGTTCTACGCCCGGCTGGAGCATTCCTCCATCGCCGCCGCGAGTGTCCACGATGCGGCAAGGCGTCAGCGGATAGAACTGATATGTATTCGCTGGCAGGCGGCGCAAAGTAGCCATCGATGTCGAGGATGACGTCGGTGGTGTCGGTGGCGTATACGCTGACTGCGCCATTCGCTCCCTTCGGTACGATGGCGGCGTTGGCTTTGATCCGCCCATCGGGTGAATTCATTGTCGAAACATAGGGCTGGCTGTCGCCGGTCGGCCAGATCGTCAGATATCCCAGTGCTCCGTGCGGCACCACCGTCACGTTCAGCGAGTAGGCGGCGGCGTTGGCGGAAATGTTACAAGCGCTCTGAGGAATGGGAAAGCTTCGGTAGGCGCCACCCTGAATCGGCGGCCCGCCGAAAATGCCAGTGGGCCCGCGGGTATCTACCACGCGGCATGGCGTCACTGGAACGAGCTGTACCGGAAGCGCGAAACGGAAGACCGTGCCTCCGCCACCGCTCCCACCGTTTGAGGTTGTCCCGTAGAAGCTCCCGTCGACGGCTTGCACCAACCCTGCGTAAGGGTTTTCGCCATCCGCGCCCTCGAAACTGTAAAGTGTGGTCAGGGTGCCGCTCGGAGTCATTTCGAAGACCGTGCCATTGGCGCCGCCAGAGGCGCTTGTCCCGTAGAAGTTACCGTCGGTGGCTTGCAGCAGCGGATTGTCTGGAATGCAACAGCCGTCTGCGCCGTTGAAGCTGTGCAGCGTGGTAAGCGTGCCACTCGAGGTGATCTTGAAGACTGTGCCACATCCATTGGGGGGACAGTAGGCGCCGCCAAGCTGGGTTTCTCCGTAGAAGTTACCATCGGTGCCTTGTACCAGCGTTGTGAGAGGCTCATCGCCGTCGGCGCAATTCGGTTGAGAGCAAAAGCTGTATAGCGTGGTCAGCGCACCGATTGGCGTGATCTTGAAGACCGTGCCACAGCCGCCGGCACAATTGCCATTGGCCCCTCCTCCAAAGGTTGTCCCGTAGAAGTTCCCGTCGCTGCCTTGCACCAGTCCCGCTTGGGGAAATGCGCCGTCAACGCAATTCGGTTGAGAACAAAAGCTATAAAGAGTGGTCAGGGTGCCGCTTGGGGTGATTCTGAAGACCGTGCCACAGCCGGAGCAGTACGGGGAGGAGTAGGCCCCTCCTTGGGTGGTTGTCCCGTAAAAGTTCCCGTCGCTGGCTTGCACCAGCCCGCCGTAGAAAGGCTCATACCCATCCGTATTGTCAAAGTTATGCAACGTGGTAAGCGTGCCGCTGGGGGTGATTGTGAAGACCGTACCATCGCCATTGGCACCACCATGCGCAGTTGTCCCGTAGAAGAGACCGTCGGTGCCCTGGACAAGGCCGCCTACAGCTACACGCCCGTCAGCTCCGTCAAAGTTATGCAACGTGGTAAGCGTGCCGCTGGGGGTGATTGTGAAGACCGTACTATCGTCATTGGTCCCGCCAAACGGAGTTACCCCGTAGAAGTTCCCGTCGGTGCCCTGGATGACAGGTGAAATGGGGTTTCCCCCGTTGCTCCCGTCGAAACTTACCAAAGTGGTCAGGGTCTGTGCGGGCGAAGTGATCGCTATCGCGGTGGAAAACACAAAGACGATGGAGACCATTTGCGCAAAGCTTATCTTCCTTGGTGAGTAGGTTAAGGTATGCATGGCTTTCTCCGTTCGTGTGGTTCAGTCCTGCGGTGAGAAGTTGTAGAGGTTGGTCTCCAGCTCTGCTTCGGTGAGGGCGTGGAGATCGATCCAGCCTTCGAGCGGGAGCGAGTCGACGGGCAAGTGCTCGCGCCAGATGGCGAAGCGAAGACGGATGCGGCTTCCCGGCTGCGCGCCGATCAGCTCGAAGGGCACGCGCATTTCGAAAATTTTGATCCAACGCGACCTCGACTCCGTTTGGATTGGAATCGCCGTTATCGGCGGAGAAGATCGCGAGCCGATTGCGTTCGGCGCCGTTGGTCAGAATCCATCGCTGCACGTTGCGGCCTCGCGCATCGACGGTGAGACGATAAGAATCCGGCGCAGCCTTCAGGTTTCCCTTCTCGCGCCAGACCTCCAGGTTGATTACCAAGCCGATAAGCGTCTTCAGGAATGTCGTGATGAAAGTCGAGACGGCCGGAAACGGAATCGGCGTCGAGACCCGCGTAAACCGCGTCGAGCAGAAACTGCTTGCCGTGCATCGCGCTGGTGCGCTGATCGGAGGTGTAACTGGCCGCGCCCATCCACTCGAAGTATCCGCTGACCAGGCCGTCGACGCGGGCGCGCACATACGCGGTCTGCGGAATGTAGCTTGGCCGCAGCACGCCGCTGATGATCGGCGTGCTCAGCTCCTCCGGCGGAATGCCTTCCAGCGCGTGATAGACGTTGGAGAGATGCTTGCGGTAAAGCTCATCGAAGTCGCGATCGTTGGCCGAGTGATGTTCTGGACCATACCACCAATTCCAGTCGCTGCCTTCGGCGATGAGCAACTCTTCCCAGGCGATCTGGCGTTGCGCCTCGGAGACGCGATTGGCGTGACGATCGTAGTAGTCGCGCGCTTCGGCCAGCAAGTCCCAGGCGTGATTGTCTTCGGGAGCGCCGATCCAGACGTTGAAGTTGGCGTCGATCCACGAACCCGGAACCAGGCGATGCAAGTCGGCCGAAATCGGCTTCGGCGTGGCGCGCGATGGCTTCGCTGATCGTGACCGGCTCGATCTGCTCATCGCGTTGCAGCGCGTCGTAGAAGCGGCGGAGAAACTCGCGGCCCGATTGCGGATAGTATTCCCACGCGTTCTCGCCATCGAGGATGATCGAGACGACCGCATTCTTGCCCTGGTCGAGCAGCGGCTGCGCCGAGTCCTTGATGTTCTTGATGAGGTGATTGGCAGCGTCTTGCGCGGGCATTCCGGAATAGACGAAGCCGATGAGATCGGAGAGACGATGGTCGCGAAAGAGCAGATGCATCCGCGTCTCGTCCTTCTCATAGCGATAGATGTTGTAGAGACGCTCAGCGCCGTCGACGGTCAGGTGATCGCTGTTATGGCGAGCGAAGTTGAAGTCGAGCGAGCGGCCCAGCACACCTTCATCGGTCGCCATCCACTCGATGCCTTCGCGACAAGCGAGCTTCAGCGCTTCCTCAGAGACGCTTCCCTCCGACGGCCACAAGCCTTTCGGGCGCACGCCGAAGAGCGTCTGGTGCGAGTCGAGCGCGCGCTGGATCTGGAGCGCAGCGTCGTCAGGATGGCGGAAGCGCCGCGTTGGCAGCGGCAAGCCCGGCGACGATTCCGCGCCGACATTGGTATCGCAGAGCAACGGCAGAATAGGATGATAAAACGGCGTCGCGGAAAGCTCGATGCCACCACGCTGCACAGCTTCGGCGTAAGCCGGCAGAACCTTGGCCAGAAGCTCGCGCTCTCTGGCGGTGACGAGTTGCTGATCGTCACGCGTGAAATCTTCGCCCTTTTGCACCAGAGCGGCGATGTCCGGCTCCGTGAGGAAGAACTCGTCGAACCACGCGAGCTGCGACAGCACTTGCAGATCGGCGTAATCGCGCGTCGCAAAGTAGGATTCAGGACCTTCGGGCCGCTCGCTGGTCGAACGGTACTTCTCCCACAGCTCGCGATAACGCGGATAGCGGCCGATCATGTTGACCGGATTTGCCTGGAACAGATATTGCAATGCGAAGCGGCGGTCGCGAGCCCTGAGCTCATTGGCAGGCTTGCGAACGAGATCGAAGAAGGGATCGTGCACGTCGCCGGAAACATAATCCTGAATCTGGGCAACCAGCGACGGCACCAGATTGAAGTTCTGGTGGACATCGGGAAATTCGTCGAGCAGCTTGACCATCCCGAAGTAATCCTTCAACGCGTGCAGCCGCACCCAAGGAAGGCGATACTCGCCTGTGACCATGTCTTTGTAAAACGGCTGATGCATGTGCCAGAGCAGCACAAGCCGAATCTTCGGAGAACCTGCCGGGGAAACCGCGTCACTCATGGAAGGAAATTAGAGCAGCCAAGTGTAACAGGCGGAATCGGGTTGTGGAAACTGGGAGAAAAAGCAATCAGCAATTAGCAACTAGCAAGAGCGCTGTTTTAAATGTCGTGCGAGGCGACCTCGAATATAGGATAGTGACTAGTTGCTAGTTGCTGGTCCGGGTCAGGTATTGACAGAAAGGTGAGGAGACAATCGTCACACGCATTGCTTTGATCGGCGATTACGACCCCAGCGTCATCGCGCATCAGGCCATTCCGAAGGCCCTGGCGTTGGCTGCTGATGGCGCTGACGTGCAGCCGGAATGGCTCGATACCGAATCTGCGTCGCAGGCCGAATTGGATTCCTACGCTGGATTCTGGTGCGTTCCGGCCAGTCCTTACCGCTCGATGGAGGGCGCGCTTCGCGTCATTCGTTTCGCGCGCGAGCAGGGCCGTCCGTTTCTTGGAACCTGCGGCGGATGCCAGCACGCGGTGCTCGAATTTGCCCGCAACGTCCTGAACATATCCAATGCCGGACACACGGAGGTCGATCCCTCAACTCCGGAACCGGTAATAACGAGTCTCGCCTGCTCCCTCATCGAAGCCGGCGAGGTGCTGCACCCGGTACCGGGAACTCGTCTGCATGAGATTTACGGAGCGGACGAGATTCGCGAAACGTATCGCTGCAGCTACGGAATGAATCCGGAATACGTTCCGCGCCTGGTCGCTGGCGGAATGCGCGTGGGAGTGACGGGCCCCGCTGGTGAAGCGCGGGCCCTGGAGTTGCCCTCGCATCCCTTCTTCCTCCTCACACTGTTCCAGCCGGAGCGATCCGCGCTTGCCGGCCGCAGCCACCCGCTGGTCAAAACCTTTGTTGCCGCGGTTGGTAGCTAGTAGCCTGTAACTGAAGTTCGAAGGATAGGTAGGAGCGCCTTGAAAGGGCACGGCTTCAGCCGTGGTGTACCGATGCCCAGGAAGATGCGGGCTTTTTAGCCCCTGGAGTAGCTGCCGGCGAGAGCAAATAAAAGGCTGGCGATTTATTCAGGGACCTTCGTTACGGGACACCAGTCGCTCGCGGCTAAGATAGCTCGTATCCCCTCGGCGGCGACACCACGTCCGGCTTGCGCGCGATCAGCAACAGCGCGCCAATCTGTTTGAAGTCGCGCAGCTCCTCGGCATTCTTGAACCACTTGCCACTGTATTCCTCCGGCGTCGGCGTCAGGTCCGGAATCCGCACCGCTCGCACATCTTCGTACCCGTGTTCTTTCAGCAACTCGATGTACTCCTGCTCCGAGCGCACCTGCACCGGAACCTTCAGCTCGTCGACCCAGCGCAGAGAATACGCGTTGTCCTTGTAGAGATTGATCAGGATGAACAGCTCGCCCTTGGGCGCGATCACGCGAAACAGCTCGTCCAGCGCGCGGTCCTGGTCGCCGTAGTAATAAAACGACTCCACCGACAGCACCTTGTCGAAGAAGTTTTCCTCCCACGGAATCTGCTGCGCCGATCCCACAACGAACAACATGTTGTCATATTGGGTCGATGCGCCGCGCGCCCGCCTGACCATCTCGTCCGACACATCGAGGCCAACCACCTGCCCGGGCCGCTCGCCGCCGGCAACAAGTTGCGCCAGCAGCCGCGTCGCCCATCCCGCACCGCAGCCCAGGTCGAGCACGCGTTCGCCCGGCTTCAGTCCCATCAGCGCCAGCGTCTGCTGCGTGATGCTGATGTGGTGCTGCTCCATCTCCTCGCCACGGCCGGCTTCGGCCCATTGGTTGAACTCGCGCCGCATCTGCTCGTCGACGGAAATTGTTTTGTTGTCGCTCATTCGCTCCTCGCCTATTTCTGCGCCCTAGGCTGCGAAAATCGTTTTCACCACAGAGACCCAGAGAACACAGAGTTTCTTTTCTGCTGATTCGCTTACTTTCTTGATTTCCTGATTTCTTGATCTTCTGATTTTTTTGATTTTCTCTGTGTCCTCAGTGCCTCCGTGGTGAAATATCTCTTGTGTCTATGGTACAGTCGCGGAAACTCATGGCTCAAACTCCTCAGCCACCGACGAACGGCGAGAGCCATCCCTTGCTCTACTGCCCCGTCTGCGCGCGTGAGGTGGACGATCCGCTCACCTGCGGCGACTGCTCGGCTGTGATCTGCCGCGTCTGCGGCACGCCACTGGAGATGCCCGAGGACCTCGGCATCGGATAGTTGACCAAGCTTTCCGCGAACTAATCTGAGTCGCGAAGCGGCGACCCATTCGTAACGAAAAGATCCCGTTGTTGCGGACGTGCGTCTCCACGGTTGGAAAGGAAATCGCCGGGTACTTCGATTTGGTCTGCCAGATCAAGAAACTCTAGCCAACCGGATCGGCTTTGTTGAAGCCCGCGTTCAGATTTATCGGCTTCTTGATTCATCCTCATTTTTCGCCTAAAGTCGAGCGCCGTAGGCGTGAAATATCATAGCCCAGCGCATCAGCGCTGGGGCAGTTGCGCCCTAAGGTCCGTACCTGCCATGAGCGCAAGCATCTGTTCATAGGCGCGCTTCGTCATACGGAAGTGCATCACCGGCGTTGTATCCTCCACTTTCTCGCCTTGCCAGTAGAACAATGTCAGTGCTGGGTCAGGGCTGTTCTTATGGAAAGAAGCCAAACTCGCCGTCGCCGGGTGGTAGTCGGTATCAAGGACGCTCATACCAGCTTTCACTGACGTGTTTCCCTGTCGCGCCTGACGCAACAGTGCGACTGCGCCATCATAAGCGTGACTAGTGACAAGAACCTCGGTCAGAAGCGTACCAGCAACTGGAAATGGCTCATCGAACCACACGAATACGTCCTGAGTGGGATTTTGATATACGCTCTGCGTCGGCTGCTGCGGGTTCGTGCCAACCGGGACGGATGCCGCTTTGATCGCGCGTTCGTAACTCGTTGGTTGCCAAGGGGGCAGGTGATTCTCGGCAATATACTTATCAACGGCGACTGCCTGGTCCGGGGACGCTACTGCGCCCGGGTGCTTAGCGACGAACTCAGCCGCAGCTTCGTTTGACAACCCCTGCAACGTTGGGCACGTTCCGGTGATCGAGTCGCCGGCGGCATTGCCGTAATAGAACGGCAGGGTTGGGTGAGCGGAACAGTACTTACGTCGCCATCCCGGAAAATGGGCACGAAAAATCGCCATGCCGACACTGTTTCCAATCGCCTGCCCTGTCTCATATTGCTGTTGCCGTGCAACCGTAGCCGCACTGTTATCGGATCCAATGCTAGTGCAGTAGACAGCACCGGGATAGAGAGCACAACTGGTACTAACAGTCTGTGCGTAAAGCAGAGGAACTGCTAGGACGAGTAACGTCAGAAAAACAAATCTCCGAGTACCCATAATTTGTGCTTCCTTCCGAGGTGATCAGTGCGGCTAACCAATTCTGATAGGAATAATCTTGGGATGCAGTGATTCTAGTCACGCGAGCGAGTGAGCAATTTCGAAGGGAGTGCACCAGGCGGAAAGAGCCGGGCTCGGCAGCGCGCCGAAAGACAGACAGAAGTCAGTCAACAGGGCTTCGGCTCGGATAAGGTGTAGCCTTGATCGCTGTCCGATTGGCTGACGTATCCCTTACCAACAATACCAATTTCCACGACGGGGCTAGTCGGGCAGAACAAGCACCGGGCCCGGGTGCGGACATTAGTGCTCAGGTCAAATACCATCCAGTGTTTCCTGTCAGATTCGTCGGGGCACTTGGCGTACTGCACGATAACAGTAGGGTGAACGTCAGTCATCGAGAAACTCCAAATCCTTCGTGACGGGTGCGACCGAAGCCTTCCCTTGGTAGAGTCATTTACTGTCTTACCGCGATATTCACCAATCTGCCCTTCACCACCAGCACCTTCACGATCTCCTTGCCTTCAATCGCGACTTTGACCTTTTCGTCGGCCAGCGCCAGCTCGCGCACGTGATCGTCTGTCGCATCGGCGGCAACAACGATCCGGCTGCGTATCTTGCCATTGACCTGAATGCCGATCTCGACTTCTTCTTCCTTCGCCAGCGCAGGATCGTACTTCGGCCACGGCGCGCGCAACAGGTCGGACGATTCGCCCAGCATCTCCCACAACTCGTGCGCCAGATACGGCGCAAACGGCGCCAGCATCAATACCAGCTTGCGCTGCGCGTCGGCCAGCAACGCCAGCGTCGCGGATTGGCCACTACGCTGCACGCTGTCTTCGTAGTCATGCAGTTCGTTCACCAACTCCATCAGGGCGGAGATCGAAGTATTGAAGTGCCAGCGGCCGGAGAAGTCTTCAGTGATGCGCTGGATGGTCTGGTGCAACTTGCGTTGCATCTTGCGCGCCGCGGGCGAGAGCTGTCGAGAGCTGTCGCTGGCGGAAGAAACAGCAGGTCCCTCGACTTCGCTCGGGATGACACTCTTAGAGGGGGTGCCGCTAGCGCGGCGCTCAAGCGCCGCGCTACCCGCCTCGCTCGTGGGCGCGTTCCGCACCACAAACCTATACACCTTCGACAAGAACCGGCTGATGCCCTCGACTCCGGCATCCTGCCAATCCAGGTCTCGATCCGGCGGCCCGCCAAATAGCGTGTACATGCGCGTCGCGTCCGCGCCGTAGCGCGCCACCATGTCGTCCGGCGAGACCACGTTGCCCAGGCTCTTCGACATCTTGGCGCCGCCCTTGATCACCATGCCCTGGGTGAACAGCCGCTCCGCCGGTTCGGAGTTGCTGCACCATTCCCATGTCGCGCATCACCTTGGTCCAGAAGCGCGAATAGATCAGGTGCAGGATGGCGTGTTCCACGCCGCCAATGTACTGGTCGATGGGGAACCAATATCCCACAGTGTCAGAGTCCAGCGGCTTGTCTGACAATGTGGGATCGGTATAGCGATAGAAGTACCAGGACGAATCGACGAAGGTGTCCATGGTATCGGTCTCGCGGCGCGCCGGGCCGCCGCACTTCGGACAGGCGACGTTCACGAACTCCGGCACATTGCCCAGCGGCGAGCCACCGGCCAGCGTGATCTCCACATTCTCCGGCAGCAACACCGGCAAATCTTTCTCGGGAACGGGCACAATGCCGCACGCCTCGCAGTAGACGACCGGGATCGGCGTGCCCCAGTAGCGCTGCCGGCTGATGCCCCAATCCTTCAGGCGAAACGTCACCGTCGCCTTGCCGAAGCCGTGCTCCTCGGCGAAATCGGACATCTTGGCAATCGCTTCGTCCGATGGCAGCCCGTTGTACTCGCCGGAGTTGATCAGCAGGCTGTTGGTCTCGACGAAGGGCAGCACCGGCTCGTTGGGCTCGCCATCGGGAGCGTCTCCCTCGCGCCGCGGCAAAATCACGACGCGAATGTCGAGGCCGTACTTCTTGGCGAACTCGTAGTCGCGCTCGTCGTGCGCCGGCACCGACATGATTGCGCCCGTGCCGTAGTCCAGCAGAACGTAGTTCGCCACCCAGATGGGCACTTGCTCGCCGTTAAACGGATTCAGCGCATAGCGCTCGCTGAAGAAGCCATGCTTCTCGATGGCGCCGATGTTGCCTTCTTCTTTCGCCTTGCGCTGCTGGGCAATCGACTCTTCCACCTTGGGCAGCAGCGCGGGATTGTTGGCGATCAGATCGGCGACCATGGGATGCTCGGGCGCCAACTGCAACGAGGTCGCGCCGTAGATGGTGTCGATGCGCGTGGTGAAGACCGATATCTTGTCGCCCGCCAGTCCGGCAGCGCCGTCCAGCTTGAAGTCCACCAGCGCGCCTTCGCTGCGGCCAATCCAGTTGCGCTGCATGGTGCGCACTTTTTCCGGCCAGCCCGGCAGGCTGTCCAGGCCCTGCAACAGTTCGTCAGCGTAGTTGGTGATGCGCAGGAACCACTGCTCCAGCTCGCGCTGCTCCACCAGCGTGTCTTCATGGCGCCAGCAGCAGCCGTTGGGCAGCACCTGCTCGTTGGCCAGCACCGTGGCGCACTTCGGACACCAGTTCACCTTGCTCTTCTTGCGATAGGCCAGCCCCCGCTCCAGGAACTTCAGAAAGAACCACTGGTTCCAGCGGTAGTATTCCGGCAGGCAGGTGGTCACTTCCTTCGACCAGTCGTAGGCGAAGCCCAGGCGATTCATCTGCCGCTTCATCTTGGCAATGTTGCCCAGCGTCCACTCGCGCGGCGGCGTCTGGTTGGCAATGGCCGCGTTTTCCGCCGGCAGCCCAAACGAATCCCAGCCCATGGGGTGAAGCACGTTGTGGCCCTGCATCCACATGTAGCGGGCCAGGGCGTCGCCGATGGCGTAATTGCGCACGTGTCCCATGTGCAGCGCGCCCGAAGGATACGGCAACATCTCCAGCACGTAATACTTCTTGCGGGAAGAGGTTGAAGGCTCGGAGCGATAGAGATCGGGATTCTGTGCCCAGCGCGCGAACCACTTCTGCTCGATAGCCTGCGGATCGTAACGATCGGGACGCGCAGCAGCCTGGGTCTGCGTTTCCGCGTTCGGCTCTTCGGTTTTGGAGTCGGCCATAAGTTTTCTTTAGATGAGCTTGGGGTAAACCTTGATTTTACAACGTGGGCCGCTGATGGATTTCAGCGTCTTGGCGCGCGTAAGGTCGGAATGGGGAAGTACAGAGAAGAGATACTATTCGCGAGCGCGATTACTGCGCCGTCACCGTGACCGTGACCGTCGCGTTTCCCTGATTTACGACCGTCCCTGACCCGTTAGTGATTTGTCCTTGAACGTTGACTTGGTAAGTTCCCGCGGTGGCAGGCGCGAAGTAGTACACAGCAAGGGCAAGCACTGGCGGGGGCGTAAGGTCCCACGCCAGCCAGCCATTGGGGCAAGGAGATAGAGGTGGCGCGTTTTGGGCATCTACTACGCCCTCTGTACACCCGGAGGAGCCTTGGACACTCCACGTCATCGTTCCAGTATTCCCCGACATAGCAGGGTCAGCTTGCGCACTGATCAAAACCGACGAATTGACCGCTAGACTCGGGGCCGGGGGCGTTAGTTGTATTTGCAAATTTGCGGGCCCACTCGAACCACCGCCGCAGCTCGTAAGCAGACCGATAGCAATTAATACGGGGACAAACCAGAGCGCGAATGGTCTCTTCATCGCACCCCTCTTAGTTCAACTTGGTCGACACGAATCCCACGCTTACTGGCGCAGGATTCTGACCTCATTCTAGGCTCGCGGAGATTAGACAATCACATTTATTTAGGAGCCGTTCCCGAATCGGACCGTCCATCGCGTCCCACCAACTTCTTCAGCGCATTCACATTCGTCAGATCGTCCAGCGGCTCGTCAATCGGCGTCTCGGCGATGAAGGCCGCGTGCGCCAGTCGCGAATCATTCAACAAATGCCGAAACGTCTTCAATCCAATGCTGCCCTTCCCAATGTGCTGATGCCGATCCAGCTTCGAGCCGCGCGCGGCCTTGGCATCGTTGCAATGCCAAACGTAAACGTTCTTCAGGCCAACGGTGCGATCGAGCTGATCCAGCGTGTCCGCAAGTCCTTCTTCGCTGACAATGTCGTAGCCAGCCACGTGCGTGTGGCAGGTATCGATGCAAGCTCCCGACGGCACGAATTTCGCCAGCAAATACAGCAGCTCCGCAACCTGCTCAAAATTGCCGCCGAGGGAAAACTCCGAGCCGGCCGTGTTCTCGATGAGCACGCGCAAGTTGCCGCCAGCCAGATCCAGGCCTTCGACCGCCTGCTCAATCGCCAGAGCAACCCGCCGCAAACCTTCTTCGCGGCTGCTGCCGCGAAACGAGCCGGGATGCAGTACCAGGAACTCCGCGCCCAGCGCCAGAGCGCGCTCCACTTCGCCGCGAAAGGCCACGATCGACTTGGCATGAAATTCCGAATTTCCGCCCGCGAGGTTGACCAGGTAATTGGCATGAATGGCGAGCGGTTTCAGGTCATAGCGCTGGCGCAGCCGGCTCATCCCTTCGCACTGTGCGCGGGCCAGCTCATACGGCTTCCATTGCCGCGGGCTGGACGAGAAAATCTGAAATGCATTGCACCCTAGCCGGTAGGCGCGCTCGGCGGCATTCGCCACGCCGCCCGCCGTCGAGGTGTGAATGCCGATGCGCCGTGCGGTCAGCTTGGGAGGCCGCTTCGGCGACGGCAACAGCTTCAGTATGTCCTTCTCTCGCTTGTCGAGGTTCCCCACGTTTCCATTTTATGAAATCACGGCTAACGTGATTCCACAATCGACGGGGCCCGTTTTGAAGGGGCACGCCTTCAGGCGTGCCGCTAGACCATCCGGAAAAATCCGGCTTCAGCCGCTGAGGGAAGGCCCCTCAGGGCCTAAAGGCTGATGCCTTTGCGCGTTTTCGGCACGACTGGAAGTCGTGCCCTGATACCAAGCGCAGTCTAAGCCGCTTGCACGCGCGCGCGTGACGGAGATCACTACGCCGCTGCCCGACTTCACTTTAAAGTTGCCATGTAGTTTGAAAGCGATTCCAATATCCATGGCGCGCCTTACCCAATTCTTGATTCATGCGCTGCAGGCGATCACACCGCGCTCGCGCCAGCCGAAACATCTGGCGCTGGGCAAGCAAGGCGAAACCGAAGCCTACTTTTACCTGAAGAACCTCGGCTACCAGTTTGTGGCGACCAACTTCCGCGTGCCGCACAACCGCGGCGAGATCGATCTGATCGGCTGGGACAACGGCACCCTCTGCTTTGTCGAGGTCAAGACGCGCCACGACGACAGTTTTGCTCCGCCCTCAACTGCCGTGACGCCACACAAACAGCGCAACATTGTTTCCGTCGCGCGGCGTTATCTCCGCCGCTTGCCCGGCGATCGCCAGCCATCCTGCCGCTTCGACATCCTCAGTATTGTCGCGTCGGATACAGGAGAGCAGCCGCGATTCACGCTGCAAAAGGGAGCTTTCACGTGGGATGCAGGAAGTCGGCAGCGGCGGCACTATCGCGACTTTGCCGACCGGCATTCCTGGCGAAGAAGGTAAGCGCACCGGCCTGGGATCACTGCCCCCGCATCTTGTCCAGCCCCAATCCCAGACGCTCCAACCCCACCCGCGTCATCTTGGGACCGCCTCCAATGCCAACTCGAAAATGTTCCGGCATCCCAAAATAGCTGCCCGGGGCAATGCTGGTCTCATACTTCCCTCGCAACACACGATCCAGCGGCTCAACCGTTCCGTCCCGCAGCTTGGGAAAGACAATCGTGCCGAACTCAGGGCGAACATATTCAATGTCGTCGCGTGATCGCAGAAACGAATCCAGCGCCGGGCGATTGGCCTCCAGCAGGTTCTTGGCGCGAGCCGCAACGCGCTCCAGATTATCCAGCGCGATCACGCTCATCAGGTCGGCTGGAAATGCCGCGTTCACGCCATACAAGTCGTTGATGTGCCACATGCGCTGCGTGACTTCCGGGTTGGCCAGCACCCATCCGCAACGCAGCCCGCTCAGCCCATAAGCTTTGGTCAAGCTGCTCGTCACCAGGAAGTGATCACCCAGGTGCACCGCCGGACGCGGCCTCTGCTCATACAACGCTTCCAGATACACTTCGTCGACCAGCACGCGCGCGCTGTTCTTGCGCGCGATGTCGCCGACTGCGCGCAGCGTGCCTTCGTCAATCAGCGCCCCAGTAGGATTATGCAGATTGGTCAGCACGATGAGCCGGGTCTGCGGCGTCATCTTCCGCTCCACCTCTTCGGGATCAACGCGGAAGCCGTCTTCCATCCGGCGATCGAAATGGCGCACGGTCACGCCCAGATATTCCAGCGTGGAAACAAGCAGTTCGTAGGTTGGCCACTCCACCAGTGCCTCTTCGCCAGGCTCCAACGTCGCCGCCATCGCCAGATGGTTCGCCATCGACGTTCCCGCCCCCGTCACTACGCAATCCGGCGTAACACCGTTCCGCTTCGCCAGGCGCTCTACCAGCGGAGCGTAGCCGTAAAGCGTGGGCCCGCAGATCTCCAGATCCTCCAGCGTCACCGGCAATTCCTTCAGCGGATAGCTCATGATCCCGCTGCTCGCCAGGTTGTATTTCGCTTCAGAGCGCAGCTTGGCAAACTGCATATACGGCGAACCGCTGTCTGTGCGAGATGGCATCAGGCCTTCCCTTCTCCAGTCTTTTGCTTCGCCGCCCAGAAGGCATACACCGGCAGCCCCAGCAGCAAAATGAACATGCCCAACAGGCTGTTCTTCGGATATTTGTAAACCGTATTGATCACCACCAGCCACGATACCAGCACAAACAATCCCGTGGTAAAGGGATGACCCGGCGCACGGTATCCACTTTTCCCATCCGCCGCAGATTTCGCTTCCCGGCTGCGAAACACGAATAGGCTCGCTCCCGTCAGCCCAAAGAACAGGAAGTCCATCGAGACCACGTAGTTGAGTATCTGCTCATAGCGGCCAGACAGTGCAACGACAATGGTCCACGCGCTCTGCACCATGATCGCGACCGCCGGAACGTGCGTATGCCGCGTCACGCTGGCCACGCTGCGAAAGAACAGCTTGTCGCGCGCCATGGCAAAGTACACCCGCGGCGCGGTCAGCACCGACTGGCTCAGAAATCCCAGCGTGGAGACGGCGATGCCCAGCGCGATCAGCCGGGCTCCGGTGTTGCCCATGGTCACTCGCATGACCGCCGTCGCCGGGACGCGCGTGTCGGCCAAGGCTTGCGGCCCCAGCACCCGGACGCAAACGAAGTTCACGCCCACGTAAAGCACAATCACGCCTGCCACGCCTAGCACCAGCGCCCGTGAAAGATTTTTCCGCGGCTCTTTGATCTCTTCCGCAATGAAGTTCGTGGTCTGCCATCCGCCGAACGCAAACAGCACCGGCACCATCGCCGCGCCAATCGCAGTCAGCAGATCGAATGACGGGGCGCGATCGAGCAGCGGATGCAGCAACGGATGCGGCGAGCGCACCAGAAACAACCCCGCGGCAATCAAGCCCGCGATGGCCGCAATCTTCAGCAGCATCAGGACGCTCTGCATGCGGCTGCCCAGCTTCACTCCCAGGCAATTGATCACGGTGAGCGCGACGATCGTAACCACGACGACGGCGCGCTCAGAAATTTGCCACCCGGTCAGCTCCAATAGATATCGGGCAAAGGTCACCGTAACTGCGGCCATGCCTCCCGTCTGGATCACCAGCAGCAGTACCCATCCATAGAGAAAGCCGACTGCGGGATGAAACGCCTCGCGCAGATAGGCGTACTGGCCGCCGACTGCGGGCCTGCGCGCCGCCAGCTCGGCGTAAACGAAAGCGCCCAACATGGCCACAACGCCGCCCGCGATCCAGGCGCCCAGGATAAGTACAGGCGTGTGCAGTTGCTGCGCCACCACGTACGGGTTGATGAAGATGCCGGCGCCGACAATGCCGCCCATCACGATCATGGTGGCGTCGAACAGTCCGACTTGCCGCAGCAGCCCCGAGGAGGTTTCCTGCGGCTTCGAGTTGGAAGAGGATGTGGTCAATGCGGAATGGGCCTGTGAATTTAAGCTCTCGACTGTAGCATGGGCGCGTGGTCAACGGGCTCGGCCTGAGCCATTCGAAAAATGCTGCTGAGTGGAGCACGCCTTCACAGGCCGCTGAAAAAGTCCGCTTCCGGAAGCTTTGTAACAGGGCACGACTTCAGTCGTGCCGATTAGCTCTTTATTTTCTTCCCAAGCCGGCTTGGGCCGGCGGCACATGAATAACAAACTGCAACTTTTTCAGCAGCCTCTTCGGGCGTTCGGCTCCAGCCGCCGAGGCAAACTAGCCATCCGACGCTGCGCGCCTCAGCCGATCCCGAACTGCCTCCCACTCCAGCGTGTTCTCAGGAGCATCCACGGCAATCCAGTCGTAGCCTCGCGAATCCAGTTCGTGCAGCGCGCGATACAGTTGCGCCGCATATTCAGCGGCATCCACAGGCATCACAATGATTTCGCGCACTTCCCTCCTCGGTGGCCGAAGCCATTGCAGATACCCTCCACCGCCTTCTTGCGGCACCTCACCGTCGCGCACCAGCAGCAGCTTTGTCCGCGGACTGTAATGTCGCGGATGCATTCCCGGCGAGGGATGGGCTTCGGCCATCACTTTCGTCGGCTGCGCAACCGGCCCAATGACGGCTTCGATCTGCTGGCGCGACACTCCGCCCGGGCGCAGTAGAATGGCAGCTCCATCAGCCGGCGACAGCACCGTCGATTCGATGCCGACCGTGCACGGACCGCTGTCGAGGATGTAATCCACGCGATCGCCCAGTCCCACTCGCACGTGCACTGCCGTGGTCGGCGAGAGTTGTGTGAAGCGGTTCGCGCTGGGCGCAGCTATGGGAAACCCCGCCGCTTCAATCAAAGCCAGCGCCACCGGATGCGACGGCATGCGCACGCCGACCGTCTCCAATCCAGCAGTGACCAGTGCAGGCACCGCGGCTTGCTTCTTCAACACCAGCGTCAGTGGGCCCGGCCAGAACGTTTGAGCCAGGATCTGAGCTGCCGCCGGCCATTCGGCGACAACCTCGCGCAGCATTTCCATGTCGCTGACGTGCACAATGATCGGACTGGTATTCGGTCTGCCTTTGGCCTCGAATATCCGTGCCACGGCGGCCGCATCGAGCGCATTGGCGCCCAGTCCGTACACGGTTTCCGTGGGAAACGCGACCAGCTTGCCGGCGCGCAACAATGCCGCAGCGTGTTCGATCTCAGCACGCGATGGATACTGAGTGCCTGCCACTTCGCCCTGCCCGCCTCCAACATCAGGTAAAGGGTGGAGCACCGCTTCAGCGATGCAGTTTGGGGACCTGCCGATGAATCGGCTTCAGCCGCCGAGGTAAGAAAAACATTACCTCAGGCGCTAAAGCGCGGATCCCATTTTTCACGATCATCATGCACGCCTGAAGGCGTGCTCCACCCTCGAGCTGCCGCAATTCCTACGGCACCCTATCGGCTCCCCGTGTGCGAAGGATCAGCCGAGTTCGCCGTATCCACATCAACATACACATTTGAGCCCGGCGCATAGCAATTGCCATCCCGCGCATAAGTCTGGTGGCAGGCCGCCGTCATCGCCGGACGCCGCGGCGATTGCGCGAACTGCCACGCATCGGCGAACTGCACTCCACTATCGGCTGGACTCGCAGGCATCTGCGGAAAAACGCAGCCTGCAGACGGAGGGCACTGGTCGTTGCTGACAAAGAAATGTATCTCCCGCCCGCCCGCGTGCTCGCGAATATCATTGGCCGTCACCACCGAAACGCCGGCTGACTCGCGAAACGGAATTCCCGAACAGTAAACCCCAGCTCCGTATCCTGTGCGGGTCACACCATCTACCCAGGCATGAATGTAGGCCCGCTGCTCGGGCAACATGCGGCCGCCCTGCTCCTGATCAAGAAAAATGATTGCGCCTTTCGCAAATCCTTCATGTTGCGCCGCCCGCACGGCCGCAGCCGCATCGTTTTTTCCCACGCGCGCGGCATTACCCGAAACCTTAAGCTCCGCATATTCGCGTCCATTGAACAGCAACAGGAAACCGTAGCCCATGGTCTCAATCGACTTGCGCTTGCCCCGCCACGTGTTGCGACTCGCACCGGGAGGAATGTTCAGCCAGTATCCGGTGAACGCGAATGTTTTGCGTAACGAAATCATGTCGGCATCGCCGGGATAGTCATTGCGATCCATGCCAAGATAGGTGTGCTGGGCCTGCGCGCTCACATCCATGACAGTCAACAGCACCAGCAGCAATGTAGCGCGGTATCCCACGGTACCAATATCGCATGTTCAACCACAAACACGAGACTGTGCGGCGACAAGTTGCTGACCCTTGCCGGCAGCCTCCGCGCCTGGCGAAAGGCGAAGAGCGAGCAGCGAAGAGCGTAGCCGCTGAATGCTAAGCTAGCTGAGGACCTCCATGATCCTCGACGCTCTGCACAAACTCGCTAACCATCGCACTTCCCTCACCCGCGAAGAGGCGCGTGACGTGATGGCGCAAATCCTGCGCGGCGAGGCCACCGACGCGCAGATCGGGGCGCTGCTGGTCGCTCTTCACATGAAGGGCGAGACGGTGGAGGAGATCGTCGGCTTCGCGCAAGCCATCCGCGAGGAAGCCACGCCGCTGCAGTCCAACGATGGCGAGGCGCTCGACCTTAGCGGCACCGAGCGCGATGCCCTGGTCGACACTTGCGGCACCGGCGGCGATACCAGTGGCACCTTCAACATCTCTACCGCGACGGCCCTGACCATTGCCGGCGCCGGTGTCCGTGTTGCGAAGCATGGCAACCGCAGCATCAGCTCCCGATGCGGCTCCGCCGATGTGATGGAGGCGCTCGGCGTTAACATCGGCCTGCCGCCGGTGCGCGTCGCCGCCTGCCTGCAGGAAACGGGCATCGCGTTTCTCTATGCTCCGGCCATGCACTCGGCCATGAAGTATGTCCAGCCCGCCCGCCGCGAGTTGCGGCTGCGCACGGTGTTCAATCTGCTGGGCCCGCTCACCAATCCGGCGAAGGCGTCGGCACAGGTCGTGGGAGTCTATTCCGCCGACCTGGTGGAAAAATTGGCCGAGGCGCTCAGCGAACTGGGTGTGCGCCGCGCGCTGGTTGTCCATGGACGCGATGGACTCGACGAGATCACCATCACCGGGCCAAGCAAGATTGCCGAGGTGCGCAACGCTCAGGTGCACGTCTATGAAGTCGCGCCGGAAGACTTTGGCCTGGCGCGCGCGCCGCTCGAGGATATTGCCGGTGGCGATGCGCAGCAAAACGCAGCCATCATCCGCGCGATTCTTGATGGCGAGCGTTCCCCGCGCCGCGACGTCGTGCTGCTGAATGCCGCAGCCGCGCTGGTGGCCGCAGGCCACGCTGATCGCATCAGCGACGCTGTACCCCTGGCCGCTTATGCCATCGACAGCGGACACGCCCGCCAGCGTCTGCAATTGCTGGTGGAGTTCACCCAAAGGACCTAAGGCGCGGTCTGACTATGTTGGTTTTGAAGGGGCGTAGCTTTAGCTGCGCCGTTACAAGTCTTTATTGATTTGTCATCACGAGCCGACTTTAGTCGGCGAGGGATCTGCTGTTAGGGTTAGAGTTATTTACCGCGGTCAAGCACCTCATGTACACTCGACCTTAGTCGCTTTTGATGTTCCCATCTTCCCCCGCCGCGCGCGAAGGGCGGTTAGCTCAGTTGGTTAGAGCGCCTGCCTTACAAGCAGGAGGTCGCAGGTTCGAGCCCTGCACTGCCCACCATTCAACTCTCGCGGTATCAAGCTGATAGCAGGGGTTTGCTCCCCTCGTTCTCACCCGCTGAAATCTCACTGTGCCCAGAATTGTGCCCACCTAGCCGGGACATGGCCGAAAGCACGGCATCCTCAGACGGGTGAACGTACCGGGCGGAGATGCCAATAGAACTGTGTCCCGCGAACAACGAGCTTAGGCGGAGATCAACAATGCGAGGGATACCAAGGATGCGGAGTCATCTTCGAGATCACACCGTAATTTACTGGCGTGTAGAGAGCAGCTACGCTGACAGAGGTATCTGAAGAACCGAACGGCACCCGACAGGAAATCGGTCAACGGGTATGATTGAGTCTGAGGATAACTCATGACTGCCGTTCGCCGAATTGTTTTCTTACTCGTCCTCGGTATCCTGCCACTGGGTTCACTGATCTGCCAGCAAACCTCCGCGCAGCCGCAGAAGTCGTCGGGTTCGCAACTCACTCTGAACTTTGGGCCAACGGCCAGTAACGCCGAAGGCAAGGCAGCCGCCCACCGGTTCTTACAAGCGATGGGAGGGCCAGCTACGGTAAACGCGGTCAAAACTCTGCGGCAGACCGTGGTTGCCCTGCGCCAGGGACAGCGGGTGGAGCTGGAGCAGAGCATTGTTTACCCCGACAAGCAGGCGCAGAAGATGACCCTGCCTCAGGGCAAAACCTCACTTGTGGTAACTCCCAGCGACGCGTTCACGGTTGTGGGCGGGCGGATCGAGGACCTTCCCACTGCTCAGCGAGCCGCTTTGGATGCTGCGCTGAAGCACGACTTTATCAACATTCTGCAACATATCAACGACCCGAAATACGTCTTCGTTGCGACCGGCCGGGAGAAGACAGGAAATACCGAAGCGACCGTGGTCGATGTCGAGGCTGCTGGCGTTCCCACCCGCTGGTGGATCGCCGCCGACGGCAAACTCCTACAGGAACGCTACTCCGACATGACCCAGGCAGGCGGGACCCTCCAGACGATGACCTACTCGGACTGGAAAAGTTTCGGCGGGCTCAACTATCCCACCAAGTATGATCTATTCGGCGAAGCCGGACAGCCGCAGATGAGCATGACTCTTACCGCGATGCAGGTAAACCCCGTAGTCGATCCCAAGATCTTCGAGAGGCCCACGGAGTAACTCGTCGCCGCCGTTTCGCTGCCACTACTTTTTGCTGTGCTATCAGGCAGATAGCCGCGCTTCGCTTGCAGCCCGTCAAAATGACAGGAGTGAAGTAAGCAATCGAGACGATGGCAGTTTGTGGTCGATCGAGTCGAGCAGCTTTATGATCGCCTCCAGCATTTTTGTTATCGCAACGAGCATTCGATATAGGAATATCCCACCGCAGCCAATAGCCAGCAGAATCGCTCCGAGCAGAACCGCAGTCAGAGACATTGTTCCCCCTGTACACAGGTTAGCACCGTGCGCTGGCCCGCGACCTTGGAGCGCCATTCGTACATCGCTCATCGGGTTTCCGATCTCAGTAGGAGCGACAGGACAGTAGATCTGTATTCTGCCGGGCAACTGTAAGAGCTGCCGGGGACGCCGGCGCCAGCTTTTTTCTTGACGATCAACATTTGTTAACATAAGCTTTCGAGCACACTACTCTAGCCACAATTCAATCGGTTGTCGCGCTATTTCCCCCTTGGTGCACGATTGCCAGAAGCTGTTTTTTTCGGGCGACGGCGACGGCACGTTAGCGGAGCTGCGACGCGAGGAAACATTGGAATGAGATTTTTGCGCACCTACCCTATCGCTCTTATAGTCGCGGTCTTATGTCTCTCGGCCACGGCAATCTACGGACAAAATACCGACCAGGATTCCTCAGCCACCCCGAGTATCACCGATACCCAAAGCCAACCGGGCCAGCAGGGCTCATCTTCCGCCAATCCCATGGCTTCCAGCGCCAATAGCTCGAATACAGCGCTGCGGAATTTCCTGCAAAACCGGCCTGAGGTCATGGACCAGTTGAGGCTCCTGTTGATTCAGCGCATGAGTGACGAGGGTACCCTGGTTGACGAACAGTCGGTCACCGACGACGCAGTATTCCAGCGGCTGCAAACTGACCCTGCTTTCAGAGACGATGCGATTCGGTCGCTGGTGGAGCTGGGGTACATCTCAGAAGACGAGGCGAGAACTCTGCGAGGTACCGGGCCCAATGCTTTGCCGCAGCAAGCGGAAGAGCGCGAAAACATCAATCCGGAAACGGCGCCTCAGGGAGCCACCGCCCAGGGGTACAACCCGGAAGGAACTCCTTCGGGGGTGTCTGAGCCGGGGATATCCGGTGCGGGAATAAGTGGGACCCGGCAGGGTGAAAGAACCACAGGTAATCTGGGCGCACAGCCTCCACAACCGCGCTATGACGATTCGAGCTTGAATCCCAAGACCATCCGGAAGAAGAACCCGTATCCCAGCCTTCCCTCCACGCGCGACCTATATACCCAGTTTCCTCAGCAACCCAAGACCCTCAAACGCTTCGGCGCTGACATCTTCCGCCCAGACAATGTTGGAATGCGCAATTTCCCCATGGACATGCCTGCCGGCCCGGATTATGTTCTGGGGCCCGGCGACAGCCTGACCATCAACACTTGGGGAGGCGTCACTCAACGGATAACCCGTACCGTTGACCGCGAAGGCCGCATCTCGTTACCCGATGCGGGGCCGGTGGTAGTTTCTGGCCTCACCTTGGTGCAAGCCCAGAAAGTCGTTCAAGCCGCGCTTGAGCCGCAATATCACGACGCCCATGTCGATATTTCCGTCACTCGTCTGCATACCGTCAGGGTCTACGTGGTGGGCGATGTGCAGCGCCCTGGAGCGTACGACATCAGCTCGCTCTCCACGCCATTGAATGCCCTGTATGCCGCCGGCGGACCTACTTCTACTGGCTCGCTGCGTGTGGTCAAGCATTACCGCGGCCAACAGCTCATAAGCGAGATGGATCTCTACGAGCTGCTGCTGAATGGCGTACGCAAGGCCATCGAACATCTGGAGCCGGGCGATACCATTCTGGTCCCCACCGTTGGGCCGCTCGTTGCGGTCTCGGGAATGGTGCGCCGGCCCGCGGTGTACGAACTCAAAGGCGAGACCCAGCTCTCCGATCTGCTTGCCATGGCCGGTGGTGTGTCGGTCGCAGCGGCGTTGGGTGAGATCAGAGTGGAACGCATCGAAGCGCACGAGAAGCGGGTGGTCCTGGACGCAAAGCTGGCCGCGCCCCCGGACCAGAAGTCGCAGAGCGCCCTGGTGCAACCCTTCGCGGTGCAGGATGGCGACCGCGTCTCGGTTGCGCCCATTCTTCCCTATAGCGACAAGGCCGTGTACCTGCAAGGTCACGTTTATCGTCCCGGCACCTATCCCTTCAAAGTGGGCATGAAGATCACCGACGTGATCCATTCCTACCAGGAGGTATTGCCCGAGCCTTCGAACCACGCGGAAATCATTCGTCTGGAGCCTCCCGATTTTCGTCCGCTGACCATTGAAGTCGACCTGGCGAGCGCACTTGCCGGAGATGAATCCGTCACTCTGCAGCAGTTCGACACCATTTGGATCTTCGGCCGGTATGAAATTGATCCGCCCAGAGTCAGGATTTATGGAGATGTGCTTCGTCCTGGCGAATATCCCATGAGCGGCGGAATGACAGCGGGGGATTTGGTCAAAATGGCCGGTGGCTTCCGAAGGAGCGCCTATGTTCAGACCGCGGACCTGGCCAGCTACAAAGTCGAAAATGGCGCGCAAGTTGTCACCAACCAGCAGGAGATCAAGATTGGCGCAGTCGTCGCCGGCGATACTTCGGCTGATGCTGCGCTTAAGCCCGGTGATGTTCTTACCATCCTCCAGATTCCAGGATGGGCCGACATCGGACGCGCTGCCACCGTCAAGGGTGAAGTGAAGTTTCCTGGAAGCTACGGGATCAACGAAGGCGAGCGCCTGAGCTCCCTCATCAAGCGCGCCGGTGGATTCCGTGAAACGGCCTATCCGGTCGGCGCGGTGCTGGAGCGGGTCGAGGTTCGGCAGTTGGAAGAGAAAGGCCGGCAGGAGCTGATTCGCCGCATCGAAGCTTCCACGTCCACCGTGCGCTTCTCTCCATCCAGTACCGGACAAGATCAGGCAGCCATCCTGCAGGCCTTACAACAGCAGCAATCCCAAACCCTCGCCCGTCTGCGCTCCGAACCGGCGGTTGGGCGGCTGGTGATAACCATCTCCAGCGATATCACGGAATGGGAGAATACTCCGGCGGACATTTACCTGCGCGCAGGAGACGTAGTCACCATCCCCCGCAAACCTAACTTCGTCCTGGCCTATGGACAGGTCTACAATCCCACGGCCATCACCTACGTTCCCGGAAAGACTGCCGAGTGGTATTTGGCGCAGGCGGGCGGACCTACTGAAATGGCCCTGAAGAAGGCCATCTATGTTATCCGTGCCAATGGCTCCGTCGTCTCTTCTCAGGGCAGTGGATGGTTTAAGGGCGGCGTGTTGAATGCAAAGTTGCGGCCTGGAGATGTTCTTGTAGTTCCGGAGAAGGCGCTGGGCGGATCCACGGCCTGGAAGACTACTTTGGAAACGGCGCAGCTGGTTGCGAATCTGGCTGTCGCCGCTGCCGTTGCCGTCCACTTCTAAATGGTCTTTCGCTGTCCATCCAGACTGATAGGCGCGCTGCTTTGCTGCTTGCTCGCGGGCTATGCGCGGGCGCAGTCGGCAGTGCCCAACCCTGCGCCGCCAACTCAAGCGGCCAAGCCCACATCCAATGACGATGGCGAGTCCCATGTGACCCTCAAGTCTCTGCCGCAAAATGTTTGGCAAGACCAGAAGGCATTTCTCACTGCTCCGTTTCACATGCAGTCGGAGAACCTTTTCTTCGTTGTACCCGCCATCTTCGCCACCTCCATCCTGGTCGGAAGCGACACTAAGATAGAAGCTCATCTTCCCAAGAGCACCAGCACCATCAATCTTGCGGCTAACGCCTCAAATGCTGGGATGGCTGCCCTGCTGGGCGCAGGCGCCGGACTCTTCTTGTTGGGCGAAAAGAATCAGGATGAACACGAGCGGGAGACTGGCTTTCTCGCCGGCGAAGCCGCGCTGGACGCTTATATCGACGCCACTGCTTTCAAATATATTGCCGGACGTGAGCGGCCCGGCACCGGTAACGACCGCGGCAACTTCTTTTCCGGCCGCGACTCATTCCCTTCCGATACCTCCGCCGTCAGTTGGGCCGCCGCTACTGTTATCGCTCACGAATATCCCGGCCCGCTCACTCAGTTGTTCTCTTATGGCACCGCAGCTGGCGTCAGTGTCGCCCGCGTTGTTGGCCAGAAACATTGGGTGTCTGACGCTGTGGTCGGAAGCGCTCTCGGCTGGTACATGGGACGCCAGATTTACCGCGCGCGTGCCGCAAACGAGATTAAGGCCTCAAATTGGGGGACCTTCGTGAAAGATCCCGAAGCTACGGTCCCCGATCCAGGCTTTATGGGTTCAACTTACGTTCCTCTCGATAGCTGGATATATCCCGCCTTGGATCGTCTTGCGGCTTTGGGCTATCTGCCTAAGTTCGTGCAAGCGATTCGGCCGATATCGCGACTGGAATGCGCCAGGCTCACGCTACAAGCTCAGGAAGAAACCGGCTACCCCGACGTTAAGACCGAGTCAGCCCGAATGGTGGCAGAGCTGCGCCGCGAGTTCGCTATTGAATTGGCGAATCTAGAGGGTGCTTCCAATGTTGGCATCCAGTTGGAATCTGCCTATGTAGGCGCTACCCAAATCATGGGGATGCCTCTGGACGACAGTTACCATTTTGCTCAGACCATCTACAACAACTACGGTCGTCCCTATGGTCAAGGCTTTAACTCCGTGGTTGGAGCCTCCATGCGCACCGAGGCTGGACCGCTGGCGTTCTACATTCGGGGAGAATACCAGCACTCCACGTCGATCGCGCCCTACAGTCCCTCAACTGCGCAAGCCATTGCCAATGTAGACCAGATGCCGCTGAATTCTGTTCCAACATTTTACGGTGAGAATCAATTCAACACGATCGAGGCCTACGTAGCGCTCAACATGGCTAACTGGCAAATGGCGTTCGGTCAACGAAGCCTATCCTGGGGACCAGACGCCGGTGGCTCGCTTATGCTATCCAATAACGCGCAGGCCATGCCCATGCTGAGCATCGGGCGTATCACTCCTTATCAACTTCCTGGTCCGCTTGCCTGGCTGGGCATGATCCGTAATGAGGTGTTTGTCGGGCGCGTTGGCGGCCAATACTACCTACGCGGATCTTATCCAGAGTTTCCCCTCATCGGCAATGGAATTCAGCTGGTCAATCCTCAGCCTTATATGTGGGGAGATAAGCTTGGCCTGAAGATGACGCCGAACTTTGAAATCGGTGTCACCATTGCTGTGATGTGGGCGGGCGAAGGCAGACCAGCTACTTTGGCTACCTGGCTGCACACCTGGTCCAGTCACGGCAACGCTCAGCCAGTCGACCCTGGGAAGCGCTTCACTGGCTTTAACTTCTCTTATCATATCCCCGGCTTGCGTAACTGGCTGCTGCTCTATGCCGACGGTATGGCCAACGACGAACCTAATCCCATCGCCTATTACAAGCAGTCCGCTTGGAATCCCGGTATTTATCTGCCGCAACTTCCCAAACTGCGTAATCTGGATCTCCGCGTCGAAGGCATCTATACCAATATTCCAAACTACCCTGGAGTAGGTCCCTATTACTTCAACGAGCACTACGTAGAAGGTTGGCGCACCTATGGCGACATAATTGGTAGCTGGATCGGCCGCCAGGGCGATGGCATACAGGCTTGGAGCACCTATTGGTTTTCGGGCGAGAAAAAGATTCAGGTCAGCTATCGCAGACAGTATAATGATCCAGTCTTTCTCGGGGGAGGCGGACTCAACGACTTCTCCATCACTGTCGATTGGTTGCTGAAGCGCGAGCTACAGGTCTCACCCATGGTCCAGTACGAACGCTTCGACTTCCCTCTGGTGAGCCCCACTCCACAGACCAACGTCGCTGTCGGGCTGCAATTCACCTTCTGGCCTACGCATCAGGCACCGAGGCAGATGCACGCCGTCGGGTCATCAAATCCATAAGGAAGCTCCGATTAAGTACTGCTTTGAAAGGGACCGCCTTCAGGCGGTCCGCAAAGTCGAGCAAATGAACCCGGCTTTAGCCGCCTAAC
>CAWBKE010000035.1:0-113978 GCA_963789245.1 uncultured Acidobacteriaceae bacterium
TATTCCTGCAATATCTTGTGGTGATTATCGGCTTGACAAAGTAAGGATTTCATGCCATGATGTTCTTGTCATGAAGGCCAACAAGAAACAGCCCTCCATCTTCGAGATTTTCAACAAGTTCAACACCGAAGAACAATGCATCGCCCACTTCGAGCGCATCCGCTGGCCTCATGGCTTGCGCTGTATGCGTTGCAACTCCGAGCGAGTCATGAAGTTCGACTCGCACGGGAAAACCGGAAAGCTGCGGCATCTCTACGAGTGCGTTGACTGCCGTTATCAGTACAGCGTGACCACTGGCACCATCTTTCATGACTCGCATCTTCCGTTGACCAAGTGGTTCCTCGCTATCTACATGATCTGTTCGGCAAAGAAGGGCGTCAGTGCGGCGCAACTCAAGCGCGAACTGAAAACCAGCTACGAGACTGCGTGGTACATGGCTCATCGCATTCGCACCGCTATGTCCGAAGATGTTCACTTCTGCGAGAAGTTTTCCGGGATCGTCGAAGCTGACGAAACCTATGTAGGCGGGAAAGGAAAAGGTCCACGCGGCAGAAGCACCGCCAGTAAAGTTCCCGTAATTGCCGTCCGAGAGAGAACATCAGGCAAAGTCCGTATGCAGGCTGTCGAGAACGTCTCCGCCAGCGTGCTTGCTAGTTTCATCCGTGAGAATGTTGCTCCCGGGAGCACCATGCACACCGATGAGTTTTCGTCCTATCTGTGGCTCGACAGTTCCGAGTTTGCACACCATGCCGTGAACCACTCCGAGCGGTACGTTGACGGCGATGTTCACACCAATGGTTGTGAGAACGTTTGGAGCTTGTTCAAGCGCGGGATTGTGGGCGTGTTCCATAAAGTCTCTGCGAAGTACCTACCTCTCTACCTTGACGAATTTTCTTTCCGCTTCAATAACCGTGACCAGTTCAACCTCATGGACAAGGTGTTAGCGACGTGCTTCTAAGGTGAAGCCGGTAAGTCGTGCGCGAGGCGTCGCATCAGTCCGCGAATTGCGAAGATAATTTCTTCAGCAACTTGTGCGCTAAAATCCGTATCGAGCCAAACAAGCCTATTATCCACATGGCTGATCTTATGCCGCCATGAATCCTTCACGGTCTGTAGGAGTGGGACGGTGTCCTCCAGAAATTTGAAGTTCCGCGCCTCCGAGTCTGTCCTTTCGTTTGGCTTCTTGTCGCGAATGCGTTGCAGGCGTTCTAAGCAACCCCATCCGGGCTTATCACCGCTGCATTCAAACAGGTCGCAGACCTGTATAAGGCCAAACTCTGCGATGAGCAGAGCGTGAAAAATAGCTCCCGCGTATCGGTCGCAGGCGAAGCATCGACCCATCTCCTCAACATCAATTCTGATTTTGGGCCAACGATCAATAGCCTCTTCCCAGTTGCGCTCCGGAGACTGATACCACCACGCGTGCTCCGGGCGAACAACCATGAGGGCGACACTTTCCATTTCGTTCTTCACGGTGTTCCTCGCCTCGCGAAGGCGTTTTAGCAGTTCTTCGCGGGGGGGCGCTCCCTCGTAGTACGCTAACCAAATACGAACCATGCTCACGCCCCTCCCAGACACGACGAGGCCAGCCTGAGAAAAAACCGTCTCCACATACTCTAAAGAGTTAGTCGCACCCTCGCGCTGATCGGGCGTAAGAACGGTAACCCGCGAAAAGCTGGAGACCCCTGTAGGCGGCGGCAATTTCGAAAGCTTACATTCGAGACGCGCCAAGATGTCGAGAGCATAAGGGAGCACGCCGCCGTAGGTTTCTTCCATGTCCCACCAAGTTAACAGTCGTTGGCGTACAAGTTCCCACAACGGCCTTACTTTGTCAAGCCGATAATCACCTATCTTGTTTAGATCAGCGAAGAACGACGATGCTGTTTGCTCCATAAGAGTCCGGCAGGACGGCTGCTCGTCCTCAAAAAGGACTTTGAAGGTGTGTCGGACTCTTACCAGCCAGTGGACATGAGCACAAAACTTCTCGACGATCTCCTTTGCTGTTTCACCGGTGTAAGAAATGGTTTTCAATTGGTCACTCATGGCTTGCCTTTCATTTTATAGAACCGCTGGTGCCTGGTGCCCCGGTTTCGCGTCCTTCTCTTGGACGCTGACCTGGGTTCAGGATCGGGTTGCGCGGCTGCCTTAGGCAAATTGGTAAACTATTCCTGATGTCGCCCGCCGAACAAAAACAGCACGCGCACGAACTGGTGGACCGACTCGATGGTGGCCAGCTGGATGCCGTGGTTCGCCTGCTGGAAATCATGATTGATCCCGTTGCCCGCGCTATCGCCAACGCCTCCATCGAAGACGAACCCATCAGCGAGGAGGAGATCAAGGCGCTCGATGAAGCCCGTGAGTGGCTGAAGCATAATGAGCCTATTCCCCACGAGCAGGTTCTGGCGGAACTCGGGATTAGTCAGGAAGAGATTGACCGCTGTAACAAACCGCGATGACGCGGATTGTCTGGACTGAACCGGCAAAGACCGATGTTCGCCGCCTCGACAAGTCCATAGCCATGCGCATCTTCGCCGCTCTGCAACGCTTTGTTGAGACTGGCGAAGGCGACGTGAAGGCACTTCGTGGGCGAGATGAGCTCCGCCTCCGCATCGCCGATCATAGGCTCTTCTTTGTTGCCACTGCGGACGGGATCGAAGTTCGCCGCGTCCTGCATCGCCGCGAAGCCTATCGCTGATCGTCGGGCACCTCTTCTGCCGTGTAACGTTTCGCGTCCTGCCGTTTGCACAGTGCTAGACTGGCTTGCACTTTTCAAATCTTCCATCAGTGCTTATCTTTCATGTCCTGGTTCGCCATCTTTTTCTTTTTATCCGGGCTATGCAGCATTGTTTACGAACTGGTGTGGCTGCGCCTGGCCATGGCAAAGTTCGGCGTCACCACGGCGCTGGTGTCCATCGTGCTCTCGGTCTTCATGGCGGGCCTGGGAGCGGGCTCATGGATTAGCGGCTGGGCCACTCGACGTTACGGCGATCGCATCAAGTTTCCCGCACTTCGGCTCTACGGCGTTATCGAGCTGCTCACTGGCATCTCAGCCCTGACGGTGCCGCTGGAATTGGCGTGGGGCAGCCGCTGGCTGGAACGCGTAGCCGGACAGGCTTCTGTCTCTTCCGGCAGTTTTTACTTGATGTCGGGCGCGTGGCTGGCACTCACGTTGATTCCCTGGTGCGCCTGCATGGGCGCGACTATCCCGGTGGCGATGTTCGCCATTCGCCGTGACCCACGGCACGAATCACAGCGCTCTTTCAGCTTTCTTTATCTCGCCAACGTGATCGGCGCAGTGGCCGGCGCAGTGGTCGCTCCTGCGCTGGTTGAACTCTATGGATTCCACGGCACTCTGCGCACGGTCGCGATGCTGAATGGACTGATCGCAGTCTCGGCGTTGGCGCTCAGCTTGTTTTCCTCTGAACGCGCCTCTGTCGCAGTAGCGGCGGCAGCGGCGGCAGATCCAATCCTTCGGGTTAGCTCCGGCAACACAGCCCTTCTTCTGCTTTTCACTACCGGCCTGACGACGATGGGCATGGAGGTGATCTGGATTCGGCTGTATACGTTTTTCGTCGGCCCACTGGTCTATTCCTTTGCTGAAATTCTGGCTACGTATCTGGCAGCCACATTCGCTGGCACGAAGCTGTATCGCGTCTGGAGCCGGCGTCCGCGCGAGAGCGAATCGCCGCTTCTATGGGTCTCGCTTGCTTTGCTTGGCCTGCTACCGTTGCTGACCGCCGACGGCCGCTTGCACATGATTCCCCTGTTACGAGTCATCGTGGGAATCGCTCCCTTCGCGGCGGTGGTGGGATTCTTAACTCCGATGCTGGTGGACCGCTGGTCGGGAGGCGATCCTGATCGTGCCGGACGCGCCTATGCAATCAACGTTCTGGGCTGTATCGCAGGGCCGCTGGTGGCTGGCTTCCTGCTGCTCCCTTGGGTTGGTGAGCACGTGTCGATGCTCATCCTGGTTCTGCCGTGGTTTGGGATGGCGATCGTCCGCGCAACCAGAAACGAGTCCGGCCGGGAAATGGCGGCCAGTGCCGCGCTGCTGATTGCTGCCATCACCCTGTTTTTCTTCACCAGGGATTACGAATTTTTCTACCAGGGCAGCATCATACGGCGGGACAGCACGGCCACCGTTATCGCCTCCGGAACAGGCATGGATAAGACGCTGCTGGTCAACGGTATCGGAATGACTTCTCTAACGCCTATCACGAAGATGATGGCGCACTTTACGCTCGCCCATCTGGCCCAGCCGCCACGCAACGTTCTGATCATCTGCTTTGGGATGGGGACGACGTTTCGCTCGGCGATGTCATGGGGAGTTCCCGTGACCGCGGTGGAACTTGTGCCCAGCGTGCCGACGCTGTTCACGTTCTATCATCCCGACGGTGGACCGTTGCTGGCATCACCGCGCGCACACATAGTGATCGATGATGGCCGGCGCTTTCTCGACCGCACGGCCGACAAGTTTGACGCGATCATTATTGACCCGCCGCCGCCTCTCGACGCTGCGGGATCCAGTCTGCTTTATTCTCGCGATTTCTATGCGCTGGCGGAACAGCACCTCGCTGCGGGTGGAATTCTCCAGCAGTGGCTTTACGACGGAGACGATGCCGACCACGCGGCGGTCACGCGCGCGCTGCTGGACGTCTTTCCCTATGTCAGGGTCTATCAGTCGATGTGGGGCGATCGCAGTTACCATTTTCTTGCCAGCATGAGTCCTATCCCCGACCGCAATGCGCAGCAGTTGCTGGCGCGCATGCCTGCGCAGGCCATTGCCGACATGATGGAATGGGGTCCGGCGAAGACTCCGCAGAAGCAACTCGATCTCCTGCTGTCGCGTGAAGTGACGCCGCAGAGTCTGATCGCGTCGGCCCCGCGGACGCCGGCACTGCAGGATGACCGTCCCATCAACGAATACAACCGGCTGCGCACCATGTTTCCGGGAAAAGTATTTGGAGCCCCACGCGCGCCATAGGCCCGTTGAAACAGGGAATTGCAATGCTCGTTTTCGCGTGCAAGCGGTTCTCTCAGGTGGTCGTCGAATACAATAGAAACCATCTGTTCTCGACTTGCTTGGCCGCATTCAAATTTCATAAGGAGACCGATGGCAACCGTAACGTTATTTCCGCCTAGCCAGAAACCGATGGACTACGAAGATGCAACCGAATTGACCTTGAATCAGGGAACACTGATGTTTCACGCCCGCAAGGATCGGGATGATCCCACCATCGTTAGTTTCGTCACAACATTGCCGTTCCTGTGGATCGACTAGGGCGTAGCAACGCACTATAAACCTGGCTTCTGACCCACGTTTCATTGACAATGCAGGCTGCGATGGGATATTCTTACATCTTTCGCAGTCCTGCGTTTGCCCGCCTGAAGGATGTGCGCGTCCAGCGCCTGAACCGAGCGGCTCTTTCGCGGTTTTTTCAAATACTGGGAGAGTTTAGAGATGTCAACGTATTTCCCCAAGGGGGAAATCGCGCGCAAGTGGTTCGTCATTGATGCCGAAGACCAGATTCTGGGTCGGCTGGCGACACGTGTGGCGCGCATCCTCTCTGGCAAAGACAACCCTAAGTACACGCCGTTCCTCGACATGGGCGATCACGTGATCGTGATCAATGCGGCCAAGGTTCGCATCACGGGGCTTAAAGCCGACAGCAAGGTCTACCATAGTTACTCGGGGTACCCGGGTGGCATCAAGTCCGAAGAGTACAAGAAGCGGCTTGCGCGCAAGCCGGAACAGATTGTGGAAGAAGCGATCACCGGCATGTTGCCGCACACCAAGCTGGGACGCGCCATGGCCGGCAAGCTGAAGGTCTACCGCGGCGACAAGCACCCGCACGTGGCGCAGAAGCCGGAAGCGTTGGCGCCGGTCGCCAAGCGCGCTTAGCGCAGCACAAATTTTTGGGAAGGACCAAGCGGGAGCGCTGCTCCCAACGGATAACGAATGGCAGAACTGGTTCAGTATTACGGTACGGGGCGCCGCAAATCGAGCGTGGCCCGCGTTTTTCTTCGTCCCGGCAGCGGCGAACTCACGGTGAACGGCAAGCCGTTCGAGCAGCACTTCGTGACCGCGGCCCAGCGCATTATGGCGAAATCGGCGTTCGTCGTGACGGAAACAGCCGGCACATTCAACATGATTTGCACGGTAAATGGCGGCGGTGTCAACGGCCAGGCCGGTGCAGTGCGCATGGGCGTGGCCCGCGCGCTGCAGGAGTTCAATCCTGAGCTGCGCGCCAAGCTGAAATCCGAAGGCTTCCTGCGTCGCGATGCTCGCGGCAAGGAACGCAAGAAGTACGGCCAGAAGGGCGCGCGGAAGCGCTTCCAGTTCTCGAAACGCTAGTAGCCAGTATCCAGTAGTCAGTAGCCAGCAAAAACTGGCAACTGGCGGCTGACTACTGGCAACCGCTCGCCTTTTGGTTCCGGGGGCGAGTCGAGCGAAGCATCAACCGGAACGAATTCTTCCCGCACTCGCAATAGGGCGGGCCGACGGGAAAAGCAATCCTGAGCCGGGTGAAAGCCACGGCGAAGGATGCAAGCCAACCGAGGAGGTAGCTTGGCAAACATCACGATGAAGGAATTGCTCGAAGCTGGCGTTCACTTCGGGCATCAGACGAAACGCTGGAACCCGAAGATGAAGGAATACATCTTCGGCGAGCGCAATGGGATTTACATCATCGACCTGCAGAAGACGCTGAAGATGTTCAAGGAAGCGTCCAAGTTCGTGCAGGACCAGGCGGCCGACGGCAAGCTGGTGCTGTTTGTCGGCACCAAGCGCCAGGCGCAGGACGCGATTGCGGAAGAGGCGACGCGCTGCGGCATGTTCTACGTCAACCAGCGCTGGCTGGGCGGCCTGCTCACCAACTGGGTGACGGTGCAGAAGTCGGTGAAGCGGCTGAAGGAACTCGACGAGATGGCCACCGATGGCCGCTACGAGCTGCTGCCCAAGAAGGAAGTTGTAAAGCTGGAGCGCGAGCGCAAGCATCTGCAGGCGAACCTCGCCGGCATCAAGAACCTGAATCGCCTGCCCGACGTGCTCTTCGTGATCGACTCCAACAAAGAGCAGATTGCGGTGAAGGAAGCGCGCAAGCTGGGCATTCCGGTGGTCGCGGTGGTCGACACCAATTGCGATCCCAGCGAAGTGGATTACATCATCCCCGGCAACGATGACGCGCTGCGCGCGATCCGTTTGTTCGCGTCGAAGATCGCCGACTCGGTGGTGGAAGGCTCGCAGGCCGTCACCGACAAGCAATTGGCCGACATCTCGGCGGGCGTGCAATACAGCGAAGCGGCTGAAGCTGCCGCTGCCAGCCCGGATGGTGATGACGGCGTCGCAGCCGCTACGTCGACCATCGATGATTCCGAAGAGGTCAGCATGGAAGAGGTGCTGGGCCGGGGTGGACGGCGCGCTGAAAATACCAGCGCCTAATCGATTTTGGATTGACGAGTGGTTCCAGAGCCCGCGCGTTGATCGAGCGCGGGCGGTTTTTTAGCTCTCAGCTGTCTGTCAGCTTTCAGCCGTCAGCCGTCAGCTCTCAGCTAAAGCAAAGTTGGTGGTGCAGTGTGCGCAACTGGAAGCGAGTGCACTGCGCGAGGCAAGATCTTAACTGAAAGCTGACGGCTGATAGCTGACAGCTGCAAAGGAAAAATGGGTACTACAACCGTGAACATTTCTGCCGCACAAGTAAAAGAACTTCGTGACAAAACCAACGCTCCCATGATGGATTGCAAGAACGCACTGACTGAATCCAAGGGCGACGTCGAGGGCGCGATCGTCATTCTGCGCAAGAAGGGCATTGCGACGGCTGCCAAGAAGGCCACGCGTGCCACCAGTGAAGGCTCAGTGTCGAGCTACATTCATGCCGGAGGCAAGATCGGGGTGCTGGTCGAGGTCAACTGCGAGAGCGACTTCGTCGCCCGCACCGACGACTTCAAGGGCCTGGTGCACGACATTGCCATGCACATCGCGGCCACCGATCCGCGCTTCATCCGCAAGGAGGATGTGACGGCTGAGGCCTTCGAGAAGGAGAAGGACATCTATCGCGCTCAGGCCGCGACGACCGGCAAGCCCGCTCCCGTGATCGAGAAGATTGTCGAAGGCAAGATGGCCAAGTTCTACGAGGAGGTCTGCTTGTACGAGCAGCCCTTCATCAAGGAGCAGACCATCACCGTCTCGCAACTGATCGCCACCGTGATCGGCAAGCTGGGCGAGAACATCTCCGTGCGCCGCTTCGCCCGCTTCAAGGTCGGCGATGTGGGCGAGACCATCGCCGTCAGCAAGGCCGGAGATCCAGCAAGCGAGTAACGGGTAAGAGCTAATAAGTCGAACGACAGGGCGGGATACATTCCCGCCCTGTTATGCTTGTGTAGGGGACGCATATGGCTATCGACGTGAAAAGGGCCGTGGAACTCGCTGAGCACTATTTGTCCGACATCATCAAAATCCCAACTTCGGACATGCTGCTAGAGGAAGTTGAGCGATCCTCAGACGGTCGATATTGGCTGATAACGCTGAGTTACCCTTCCCCGTTCCCAACCACGAACCCGATTTTTGCGTTTTCGGGCCGAGGTGACCGGGATTACAAAGTTGTGAAGCTGCTAGCGGAGACCGGGGACTTTGAATCGATAAAAATAAGAGACTTAGCCCGAGCTTGAGAAGATGAGGAGCAGCGCCTCACCTACGCAAGCTTACAACAAGTTAGGCGTGGTAATCGACTCGAATCTACTGCTCTTGCTTTTCCTCGGCAACTATGAGCGGCGACAGATCACCAGCAACAAGCGACTTTCGATGTTTACTGAGGAAGATTTCGATCTTCTCACTCGCTTTCTGGAGCCGTTTTCGAAACTGGTTACAACCCCAAACATTTTGACAGAGGTTAGCAATCTGTCGAATGCAATCCCAGCGAACAAGAGAGAAGCGTATTTCACATGGTTCGCGAGCCGGTTGGTACTGCTGGAGGAAGAATATGCCCCAAGCGCACTTGTCATGGGGAATCCTTGGGGCAAGTTTGGACTCACTGACGCGGCCATAGCGGCAGTTGCGAAGAACCGCTACCTCGTTCTAACGGATGACTTCCCGTTATCGCAGTCTCTGCAGAGCGCCGGAATTGATACTGTCAATTTCAACCATCTGCGGGGCTTGGCCTGGCGCCGCCGGCGCCCTTGACGGGTGCGCCGAGGACGTTGTTAGTTGGCATTTCTAATGCTCCCTGACCGCCTCCAGCAACGCGGCCCCAAACTTCTCCAGCTTGAATTCGCCGATGCCTCTGATGCGGGCCAGAGCTTCCAGGCTATTCGGGGCGGAGCGCGCGATTTCGCGCAGCACGGAATCGTGGGCGACCCAAAAGGCAACCTGTTTGTGTTCTCGGGCCAGCTCTAAACGCACGGTCTTCAGGCGTTCGTAGCGGAGCGCGGCGGCAGGATCGAGAGCGGCCGCATCCGGAATGGGCGGCTTAGGTTTGGGGCGCTTCCTGCTCCGCGAGGACGCACTTACGCCGCGTGGCATGGTGCGAACGTCTCCGCGACAAACGTCGCAGACACATCGGGTGACGGCAGTGATGTCGCCAAAATAGTCCAGAATGGCACGACGGCGGCAGCGCAACCGGTACGCGTAGTTGAATACCTGATCAAGTTTCCGGCGAGCGTGAGCTTGCAAGGTTTCCACTTGCGCGTCCGATAGCGCAGGATTGTTCTCGCCAATCTTGGCGATGAAGAATTCTTGAGTGAAGCGGTCACGCGGACTGCAATACAAAATGCATTGCGCCGGCTTGCCATCGCGTCCAGCGCGGCCCGCCTCCTGGTAGTACGCTTCCAGGCTGGAGGGAATGTTGTAATGCACCACAAAGCGGATGTCGGCTTTGTTGATCCCCATCCCAAAAGCGTTCGTCGCCACCACCACTGCGCCGGGATTGGCCATGAAGTCTTCCTGGCCTTTCTTGCGCGCCTCGGCATCCATTCCCGCGTGATACGCGCGAATCGTGCGCTGCGGAAAGCTCGCTTGAAATCGCGATGCCAATTGCTCCACTAATCGACGGGTTGCGCAGTACACAATGCCGCTGCCTGCCTGTTTGGCCAGCCCGTGCAGCAAGGCTTCGTCTTTCTCAAACTCCATGTCGATGCGCCGGCACGCATAGGTGAGATTCGGCCGATCGAAGCCGGTGACGTGCAGCTTGGGGCTGCGCAGCTTAAGCATTTTTACGATGTCATCCCGGACGTTGGGAGTGGCCGTCGCGGTCAAGGCCATGGTGACCGGCGACCCCAGTTGCTCGCGCACCTCGGCCAGACGCATATATTCAGGCCGGAAATCGTGCCCCCAAAAACTTAGACAGTGGGCTTCGTCCACCACAAACAGCCGAGTCTTCAACTCCGGAAGTATGCGCTGAAATGACGGCGCGGAGAATCGCTCAGGCGCCACGTAGAGCAGTCCCGCGAAACCTCGCTTCAGCTCGGAGAAAACGTCGCGCTGTTCCTCGCGGCTCTGTGAGCTATTCATAAACAACACGGGAGCATTCAGCCGCCGCAGTTGTCTCACCTGATCTGCCATCAGCGAAATCAGAGGAGAGACGACGACGGTCAGACCTTGCAACATCAGGGCCGGAAGCTGAAAGCATAAGCTCTTGCCCGCGCCCGTGGGCATGACGCATACCACATCGTTGCCGGCCACGATATCCTGGATAATCTCCCGCTGGCGAGGGCGAAACTCCGAGAGTTGGAAGACCCGTTGCAGAATATCGTCAATGCTGTCCATGAGATTAACTTGCAGATCTACTGTATCGCGGATGCCCCGAAAGGGTAGTGGAAAGCCGCCTCAGGCACTGACCCGTTCCCGAATCCCGCACCATTGCCCAGCCTCCGGGCGTCGCTGATCATTTCCGCAATCCTGATAAACTGGATCATCGATTTTTCTTATGGAAAGCATGAACGCTCCCGCTTACAAACGCATTCTGCTCAAGATTTCCGGTGAGGCGCTGGCGGCCGGCCAGGGTTTCGGCGTAGACAACACCCGGGTCCACGAAATCGCCAGCGAGCTCGCCGAGGTGCACAGCCTGGGAACCGAAATCGCCATCGTGGTCGGCGGTGGCAACTTTTTTCGCGGGGTGGCCGAGCAGGCCAAGCTGATGGACCGCGTTTCTGCCGATCACATGGGCATGCTGGCGACGGTGATCAATGCCCTGGCACTGCAGGACGCGCTCGAAAAACAGCATGTGTTCACCCGCGTCATGAGCGCCCTGGAGATGAACCAGATCGCTGAGCCGTTCATCCGCCGCCGGGCGATCCGCCATCTGGAAAAGGGCCGCATCGTAGTGTTCGCGGGTGGAACCGGCAATCCCTACTTCTCTACCGATACTGCGGCCTCGCTGCGGGCGATGGAAATAAAGGCCGACGTGATCCTGAAAGCCACCAAAGTTGACGGCATCTACACCGACGATCCGGTCGTGGTGAAGGACGCCACGATGTTCGATGAGATCAGCTACATGGAAGTGCTGCGGCTGGGATTGCGGGTCATGGATGCGACTGCCATTGCACTTTGCCGGGAGAACAACCTTCCCATCGTTATCTTCAATCTCAATCAGCGCGGCAACATTCACCGGGTGGTGATGGGCGAGAGGGTCGGTTCCGTCGTGAGTCACGGATAACGCTATTCAACGCTTGGGAATTTTCTTTATAGCAAGCCAGGATCGGCCCTTGATTCTCTGAACGGCTCGTCCCTCACGATAAGCGTGACACCTCCGTCCCCGCGATCCACGCGCGGCAGAGCAGCCCACGGAAAAACCTGTCATTGTACTATTCACAACGGGAACACTATGGCCGGAACCGACAACGACAGTAAGGAAGCCACGCCGACGTCCAGCGACGACACCGACTCTCCGGCCATAGCCGATTCTCCTCTTATCGCCTCCGATCCCGACTACCGCATAAAACTTCCTCCGCTTCGCAGTCCCCATGTGGCGCAGTTGGTTCTGCTGGGAGGCACGCTGTCGCAGCTGGGTCTGGCGCTGCTGATCACCATTTTTCTGGCGAGGGTGCTGACGGCGGCGGACTTCGGATTCTTTTCTCTGGTCGCCACCATCTTCATTCTTGCCCGCAAGTTCCTGGACCTTGGCCTCAGTAACGTTGCTGCCCGGGACATTGCGGACGACACCCGGCGCGAGCGCTCGATTCTGGAAGGCATGATGGCGTATCGTCGCGTGGCCGGAGTCGTGCTGGCGCTGATTCTTTGCGTCTTTGCCTTGATGCAGAGGTCGGTCGCGGAGCGCGCGGTCTTGCTGGGTGTCGGTTGGGTCCTTCTCTTTACTGAACCGGCGGCGCTCGATCCGGTGTTTCAGGTTCGGCAGGCGCAGGGGGCCCCGGCGCTGCTGAATGTCTTTGGCGGTCTGCTGGTGCTGTGCGGCAGTGTGGTATTCAACCGGCTCGGCATTGCCGGAGCAGCCTTCGCGTGGCTCCTGATTGTGCGCGAGTCGGTGACGCTGGTGGGTACCAAGCTGCTGGGGGAGCACCTGCTTGGCTATCATCCTAAGCCTGGTTTTCGCGGGCGCGCGCTGAAAACATTCATCGGACCGGCGCTGATCTTCGGTCTCGCCAGCCTGGTTTATACAATTTATTTCAATTGCGACGTCTTCTTCGTTTACGCGCTGCGCGGCAAAGAGGAACTTGGCGCCTACGCGGCGGCATTTCGCCCCATCAATCCGCTGTTACTTCTGCCGTGGCTGCTGATGGTGCCCCTGGTCCCGGTGCTGACCGTGGCCGCCAGGGACCGCCGGCGATTTGTGAGTCAGGTGCGAGAGGCATGTGGGCTGGCAGCCGGTCTGGGCGCGTGCGGTCTGGTTGCGGGCGTCTTGCTGGCTCGCGACCTGGTTAGCCTGCTCTATCGCGGACGCTATCTGGAAGGACCGCTGTCCTGCGTAAGCGCTTTTCGATGGCTCGCCGTCGCCCTCGGACTAGTGTGCGTCACCACCGTCCTGACTGCGGCGATGCTGGCAGACCACAAGGAGAAGCTGCTGCTGCAAATCGGCACCGTTGCTCTGCTGGTCAATGCCGCCATGAATCTGGTGCTGCTGCATCTGTACAACTTTACCGCAGCGGGATTCGCTACTGCGACGACGGAGTTGTTGTTTCTCGGCGGCGCGTTAGCGGCCTTCGACCTGGTTACTGGTCAAAGTGCTTTGGCGTGGGACTGCTGGCGTTATTTGTTGCCTGCAACCGTGATGGGAGTGGTCCTTTACTTCATGAGAGGCGGACCAGTAATTCGCGTGACGACTGGGATTGCGCTCGGAGTGTTGTCGGCTGTCGCGATACTCTCGTCGAAACGGGCGCGACAGTTTCGCAAGGAGTTGGCGGAGGAAGGGACCTCTCTACAGTGGGTGGGATAATACGCAAGGGCTACTGCTCGCAAATGGGCAAAACAGGTCCCTCATGAAGCTCGTGAAACAATTCAAATAGCATTGGCACCGCAGTAATTTAATTGCGGATTGGCCGAACTGGTGAGATGTGTTGTAAGTCTGCCCGGGTAAAGGTGCCGCCACATACTCCGCATTTCCACTGGGAATGTGGGACTCGGGAAGAAGCGCTGCTGCTGGGTTGCCAAACTTTAGAAAGCTCACTGCTGCAAATGGGGCATTTCATTCTAAGGTCATGCTTTCTCCAAGTCATAAGCCGGAAGACTGGTTGTGACTAGCGTCCAGTCTGCAAGCTTGGGTTCGGAACGCCGGTTCAAATTGGGGTCCCGTCTTTGCTGATAGCGACGATCGCGACTTTCGAAACTAACCCGCTGTCGTCAGCCAGGCCAAGAACTCGCCTGGCATGCTTCCTTGCTTTTTCCTGAGTAAGGAACTTCTTGACTGGGCGAACGCGCTTCCGTCAGCCAGAAACTCAACTCTGTAATACGTCATTTTGTTGTCCCTTCGGTTGCGATTGCGCGTTGCTCCGAATGCCCTTTCTCTGCCTTATCGCCAGGAGTTAGGCAAAGCCGTCCACCGCTGAAATATCGGTAGATATCGCCGCTTGTGACAAACTACACACCGTCCCGGGCAGAGGAACAGGCGCGGCAGAAGGACTCGTTCAATCCAGTCCTGCGGAGGTTCAGCTCTGAACTGGTCACTTTTGCACACGCGGCAGTGGGCGGACAAAAAGCTCATTGTTGCACTGGATCTCAGTGCGATGCCGTCCAAGTCAAACGGACTTTAGAATTAATTATCGGCCAACAGAGCTAAAGAAGACTGTTCAACATTGCTCAGTGGGCAATCTTTCACACTCTCTCATATTACCACGTTTAACGTGGCTTACCTCGGGAATTCGATAGTTTCTTCGCGTGCAGACGAGACTAGCGAAACTATATGTCTAACCAGACACATTCCAGCACGATCATAGTTAAAGTACTCAGCTTGTAAGTGTGGACTTGATGCCGGTTTAGCCTGGCGCCTAGTCATAACGCTCAAAGATGACGCGCTTGCGCTCCCAGCCTATTTCTTCCTGGAGCAGCTTTCGATTGGCGTCCACCATCGGATGCAGCCCGCAGATGTAGGCTCGCACGTCCGAACGGCCGGCCACGATCGCGCGTACATGGTCCTGAACATATCCACGGCAGCCTTGCCAGTCGTTGCCGCAACGGCTGAGCGTAGGTAGGTAGTGAAATTTCCGATTCTCGTTTTCTGTCCGCTCAAATTCATCGCGGTAGTAGATACTTTCCTCGTGCCGGGTCCCGAAGACCAGCCAATATTCATGCCCGCGGTTGCGGTCGGGCCGCCCAAATAGCCATTGGATCATGCTGCGAATGGGAGCAATGCCAGTGCCGGTGGCAATGAATACCGCATCCTGCCGAGGCTCCCGCAGAACAAACAGTCCGTGCGGACCGTGAAACTGCACGCTTGCTCCTACTTCCAGATCGCAGAGCCAGTTCGACAGGAAGCCGTCCTCCACACGGTTCAGGCAGAGATCGAAGGTAGCATCAGGGCGCGGCGCGGAAGCGATCGAATACGCACGAGTGTGGACCTTGCCGTCCAGCTTTGGCTGTTTGATAGATATAAACTGGCCAGGAGTGAAGCGAAATTCATCGGCGCCGCCGATCCTGAGTTCCAGATGCTTGGTCTGCGGCGACAACCAGACAGACTTAATGAGCTGCGCCGTCAACAGCCGTCGCTCGACAGAGATACGGTCCTGAACCTGTGTACTCATAGCTTTCACCTATCTAGATGCGGCACGACAGATAGACGACGCGCGCTGCGGGTGGGGGCGGCGGGTTAGACTCGGGTTCGGGGTCAAGACAAGGCGGAGTATCGCAACTAAACTGACATCTGAGGGTCGTTTCATTGGACGCTGGAACATGTTGCGCCGCATGAGTTACGTTGGCCGCACTACAATCTGGCTCGTCTGCTTGTTTTTCCTGCCGGCCGCACTCGCTCAGGATCAACCGACCTTTCGCGCGCAGTCGAATGTCGTGCTGGTGCCGGCGCTGGTGCGGAACAAAGCCGGCGACGTGGTCTACGGCCTGCAAGCCAAGGACTTCATCATTGAGGATGACGGCGTCGCCCAGGCAGTTCGTCTGGACGAAGCCGCCGAATCCGAAGCCGTTTCGCTGGTTGTGGCCGTCCAGTGCGGGCGCCGAGCTGATTTTGAGCTGCCTCGCATGCATGGGCTGGCCGCGATGTTGGAGCCGCTGATGGAGCAGCCGGGAACGAAGATAGCTATCGTTGCCTTCGACAGCCAGGTGCACCCGGTTGAGAATTTTACCAGCGACGAAAGCGAGATCACCGGAGACCTTGCGGGAATAAAACCGGGCGATGGCGGCGCGGCCGTACTGGACGCCGTGAGCTACTCGGTGAAGCTTCTGGACGGAGTGCCGAAAGACCGCAAACGCGTGCTCTTGCTGATCAGCGAGACCCGCGACCACGGCAGCCATTCCGCGAAAATCAGTGACGTGATCAAAGCGATCGGCAACAGCAATACCGTCGTCTACACGCTTGCGTTTTCGCCGTCGAAATCGAACCTGCTCGATACCCTGCGCGGCAACAACAATCCCGACCTTCATCCCGAGCAGACGGAGGTACACGACGAACCGGACCTGATCGCCCCTCTTTTGCTGGCGGCGCAGGCGATGCGCAAGAACACAGCCAAGGCCATTGCGGCACAAAGCGGTGGCGAATATCAGATGTTCGATTCGGCCAAGGGCTTCGATGCGCGGTTGACAGACTTCGCCAACCACCTTCACAGCCGCTACCTCCTCAGTTTTCAGCCGGCGCAACCGCGCCCCGGCCTGCATCAGTTGAGCGTGCGCCTGAAGGGTATGCCGGACGCAACCGTGCTCGCGCGTACCAGTTACTGGGCAACTGGAACCCAGCCGTAGGCGCGCCGCTCGCGCCGCTGGGATCGCACCCTGCAAAGAATTGTCATTACGAGCGCGGGTTCTGGCGCGAGGAATCTGTTTTCCGTTCGCCGCTGAAAAATCAGGTCCCTCGCTTTGCTCGTGATGACAATCCTGGTGTTAGTGAATGCGAAATGCTAGGCGCGCAGCACGCCGCCGAGCCCTTCCATCGCGGCGATGATTTGCGCCGACCACTGCGCCACTTCATCGTCGCGTAGCGTGCGCTCCTGCGATTGGAACTCGGCATGGAGTAGAACGGAGTACTTTCCCGAACCAACTTTCTCGCCGCGATAGATCTCCGCCGGGATGAAGTTCTGCAACTCGGTCAGTCCTAACTTCGCGACGGCTGAGTGGATGCGCTCGAAGGTGACAGTGTCATCGAAGATGAAAGAGAAATCGCGCTCGACGGCTGGGAATTTCGAGATGCGCTGATAGCGCGGCTCGCGCAGCGGATGACGGTACAGGCGGTCGAGCATAACCTCCGCGATGTACACCTCCCGCCGCAGCTTGCGCGCGGCGGCCTGCTCGGGATGCAGTTGCCCGAAGTACGCAATGGTTTCGCCATCCATCGCCGCACGCGCCGAACGCCCAGGGTGAAGGTAAGGCAGCGCGTCGGAGTCGAACTCAAGCGAACTGTATTGAAACGCCCCGAGCACCTCCTCGAGGTCGCCCTTCATGTGAAAGAACGTGTAGGGTTCCGCTTTGTCTCTATGAACGTTCTTGGCGATGAGGTCGCCGGTGGCGGCAAATCCCAAATGCCGGCGCTCGCCATGGCAATCGCCCAGCTTCTCGAAAACTTCGCCCGCCTCGAACAGGCGCACGTTGGTGGTCCCGCGATTCAGGTTGTAGCCGACCATGTTGATGAGGCCGGGCAACAGCGACGTGCGCATGTAAGCGGATTCGTCGCTCAGCGGATTGGCGACGGCGAGCGGCTCAGCCACGGGCGCCCCACTCAAGCCGGTTTCGCTTGAAGCCTGCCCTGAGCTTGTCGAAAGGCGGGGGTTTTCGTCAGACGTCAGGAAAGTCTTCGCTTCCGCTTCCGAGATGAACGTAATCGAGATCGCCTCGTCGTAACCCAGTGCGAGCATGGTTTCACGGACCTTTGCGTTCTTAGGCTCGTCCGGCAGTTCAATTACTGAGCCGGCAAAGGCCGGCAGCGTGTTGGGAAAATTGTTGTAACCGTAGATGCGCGCCGACTCTTCCAGTAGATCGATCTCGCGCTCAACATCGAGCCGCCAGGTGGGCGCCTGCACGCTGAAGCCCTCGCCTATCTCAGAATTGTCATCCCGACCGACGGCTTCAGCCGGAGCGGAGGGATCTGCGGTTATCCCAAAACCAAGCCTCGTCAGAATTCGTTGGACATCATGATCGGAGATATCGATGCCGAGATTGCGTTTGATCTCCGAATGGCGCAGGGGAATTGGCGGGCGATCCAGCTTGCGGGCTACCGCATCGATGCGATCGCCGCGCAATTCGCCGCCTGCGCTCGCCAGAATCAGCTCGGCCACGCGATCGCAGGCCAGCGGAGTGATGCCGTAATCTGCGCCGCGCTCGAAACGATGCGAGGCGTCGGTGTGCATCCCATGGCGCTTGGCCATGCCGCGCACGGTCGCGGGATCGAACCACGCGGACTCGATCAGCACGTTCTTCGTCTTATCGGTGATCATGGTGTCGAAGCCGCCCATCACGCCGGCCAGCGCGACGGGCTTCTTGGCGTCGGCGATGACGAGGTCTTCGGTTGTGAGCTTGCGATCGACGCCGTCGAGCGTCTTCAGCACTTCGCCGTCGCGTGCGCGACGGACGATGATCGTGCTGCCTTCCAGCAGATCGAGATCGAAGGCATGCGTGGGATGGCCAAGCTCATTCAGCGCGTAGTTGGTGGAGTCCGCGACGTTGTTGATGGAGCGCGAGCCTAGCAATTCCAGGCGCCTGACGATTTTCTCGGCCGACGCGCCGATCTTGACATCGCGAATAATGCGCGCCGTATATCGAGCACAACCAAGGGCGTCTTCGATGACAATACGAAACCCATCGTTTGTCATCCCGAGCGAAGCGTCCGCCAGGTTTCCCGACCCGCTCTTTCGCGGGGCGGGCGGACGCGTAGTCGAGGGACCTGCTGTTATGGCAGGCAGCCTCGGCTCAACTTTCTTCAGTTCGACGTCATAGACCGCCGACGCCTCGCGTGCCACGCCATAGTGGTTCATGGCGTCGACGCGGTTGGTAGTCAGGTCCATCTCGTAGACGATTGAGCCGTTCTCTTCCTGAACGGACTCCACCGCAATGCCCGCCGAGGTAAGGTCTTCGGCAAGTTGGCGGTCGTCAGCCGCGATGTCAACGAACTCACGCAGCCATGCGGGAACAATCCTCATGCGAACTGCTCCAGGAAGCGCACATCGCCCTCGAAAAACGGCTGCAGCCCCTCAACCCCGTACTTCAACATCGCAATTCGATCCGGGCCCATGCCGAAGGCGAAGCCGCTGATCTTCGACGAGTCATAGCCGTTGTCTTTCACAAAGTTGAAGACACTCGGGTCGACCATGCCGCAGCCCAGCAGCTCGATCCAACCGCTGAATTTGCACTTGCGACAGCCTTTGCCGCCGCAGAAAATGCAGCTCACCTGCATGTCGGCGCTGGGCTCGGTGAAAGGGAAGAACGAGGGATAAAAGCGCGTCTTGACCGACGAGCCGAACAGCGCCTTCATGGCGTGATCGAGCGTGCCCTTCAGATCGCAGAAGGTGATGTTTGTATCGACGGCCAGCCCTTCGACCTGGTGGAAGATGGGCGAATGGGTCGCATCCAGCGGATCGTTGCGGTGCACTTTGCCGGGAATGACGATGCGCAGCGGCGGAGGCTGCTTCTCCATGGTGCGAATCTGCACCGGCGAAGTGTGCGTGCGCAGCAGCAGACGGTCGCGCGAGGGCTTGTGCTCCTGCCCGGCGATCAACAGCGTGTCCTGGGTGTCGCGCGCCGGATGGTTCGGCGGGAAGTTGAGTGACTCGAAGTTGTAGTAGTCGGTCTCGACCTCGGGACCTTCGCCGACGGAGTAGCCCATCGCCTTAAAGACGGCGACGATCTCGTCCATCACGCGCAGCACCGGATGCTTCACGCCGATGGGGCGTTGAATGCCGGGAAGGGTGATGTCGAGGCGGTCGGCGGCGGCGAGGCGAGGTCCGCGCAATTCCGGCACCAGCGCATAGGCAATAAGCTTTCGGAGTGCCTCCTCGATAGCGAGTTCCACGCGCGCCTTGAGCGCGTTCACGCGCTGGCCCACATCGCGTTTTGCTGGCCCGGGCGCGGCCTTGAGCCATGTGTCGTTGACCTGCGTCAGGATGCCGTTCTTGCGCGCCAGCCAGCGATCGCGGAATTCCTTCCAATCGGCCTCATTGCGAAGCGCGCCGGTCTCGGTGTCGAGCGCGCCGAAGAGTTCGGCGACCGCGCGGTCCAGCGCCTCCGGCGAGTAATCTTCGAGTTTGGGAACCGTGTACATGTCTCTTTACGCAATCGCAGCGAGCATACGGTAGAGCGAACCTTCAGTTTCGCGTCATGCCGCGCTTTCCTAATTCGGAGCCGGCTTCAGCCGGCGCACGCCCTGTGTCGCCCCTGAAGGGGCTCATTGATCTAAATGCGACGCACCCAGCGCTGAAGCGCTGGGCTATCATCTTCCGTCTCGCTGCGCGAGACTCGTGCCAGCTCAGTTCAAATGCGCCGCGCCCTCAAGGTCACCTGTATAGGGCGGCGTTTTGAAGGGGCACGGCTTCAGCCGTGCCGTTACGATGCTCTAATGCTTGTGGCTTTAGCCACTGAGGTACTTCGTCTTCCATGCTGTCCGGACACGCCGAGCATTAACGATATCGGGAGCGTCCTTCTCCTCATGGGCTAAAGCCCAAGTTCTCTAATGGCCAACGCGGCACGGCTAAAGCCGTGCCCTTTCAAAGCCTGACCCAACAAACACGACGGCCTAAACGCGTGCCCTTGCAAACCAATAAAACACAACGGGCGGCCTTTCGGGCCGCCCATTCCTTACTGCTAATTCCCGGGACGAGCGGCACCGGGGTCCCCGGCGCGCGCTTTGGCGCGATGGGGTGAGGGCTAGGCCGCGGCGGCTTGCGCCTGCTTGCATAGCGCCGTAAACCCGGCGGCATCGTTGACCGCCAGATCGGCCAGGATCTTGCGATCCAGGTCGATGCCAGCCTTCTTCAGGCCGTTGATGAATACGCTGTAGCTGAGTCCGTTCAGCTTGGCAGCGGCGCCGATGCGCACAATCCAGATAGAGCGATACTGCCGCTTCTTCTGCTTGCGGCCGCTGTAGGCGAACTTCAGTCCGCGCTCCACCGACTCTTTTGCCGAACGGTAGAGCTTTGATTTTGTCAGGTAATAGCCGCTTGCGCGATCTAATATCTTCTTGCGGCGCGCGCGGCGCTTGGTACCACGTTTTACGCGAGGCATTGCTTCTCCTTTTGCACTTCGTTAAGCGGCTGGAGGTAAGAAGGTGACCACGCTCTCCACTCCCGATTTCCCGGGTATAGTCGAGGGGCCGATGTACCTCTTCACACGCTGTTGGCCGTCGTCGCCTGGTGGCCGACGCCGGCTGCCGCACCATGCGGCTAGTAAGGAATCATGCGCTTGATCTTAGGCACGTCGGCCTTGTCAAGCATCACGTCTTTATCGAGCTGGCGTTTGCGCTTGGTGCCCTTCGAAGTCAGGATGTGGCGCTTATACGCGTGACCGCGCTTGATCTTGCCCGTCCCTGTCTTCTTGAAGCGCTTGGCCGCTCCGCTATGTGTCTTCAGCTTTGGCATAGTTATCTATCTATTACAACATAAACCGGGCCATTCCAGCTACAGGCGCAGGCCATAATCGGACGGGGTATTTGGCGTCTGTTAAGCTGCGTGGCGTGGCTATCAGCTCAAGACTTGTCCGACCGAAGGGATTGTTTGTTGGCCTCGCAACGGTCGATCTTACTTACACGGTTGACGCAATTCCCCGGCGCAATCAGAAGATCTCGGTTCCTGGCCAGCAGATCTCAGCCGGAGGGCCGGCCGCAAATGCTGCTGTGACGTTTGCCTTTCTCGGCGGGCGTGCGGCACTGGTCACTGCGGTGGGCTCGCACTCGCTGGGGACGATAATCCGAACCGACCTGGAGAAATGCAACGTTGCGCTGCACGACCTCGCACGCCGACGCAAGGAACCACCGCCAGTCTCGTCCATCATGGTTTTGAACAGCACGGGCGAGCGTACGGTGGTCTCGGCCAATGCCGCTGTCTTTTCTCCGATGCGTGCAGAATTCAACCCACGATGGCTGTGTGGAGTCCAGATTTTGCAAGTGGACGGCCATTACATGCCGCTCTGCATCGCTGCCGCGCGGCTGGCGCACGGGCGCGGAATTCCTGTCGTACTCGACAGCGGAAGCTGGAAAGAAGGCATGGCCGAGCTCTTGCGCTACATCGACATTGCCATTTGCTCGGACGACTACCGACCCCCGGGCTGCCGCAACATTGACGATGTTCATGGAATTTTTCGCGGCACAGGGAATTCGCCGGGTCGCGATCACGCGCGGCGCCTCTGGCATACGCTTCGTCGATGGCGGCAAGCGCGGTAGGATCGCGATCGAAAAAATTCACGCAGTTGACACCCTCGGGGCCGGGGACATCTTCCACGGAGTGTTCTGTTATTACGCAAGTTCGCCGGGCTATAGTTTTCGCGATGCGCTAGCGGCGGCGGCGCGCGCCGCGACGTTTTCCTGCCGGTATCCGGGGACGCGGTTGTGGATGGGGAAGGTTTCCCGTTGAGAAACCGGGAAGCGTTGGCAGCCACAGCCAGACGCGGCGCAAGATACCGAGACGCAGATGCAGCAGGTTTTCCCTCGTAGTCTATTTCTTCTCTTCCGCCTTGCAAGGGGATATGTCGGGACCCGAGGTTTCGCCGTCTTTGGCTGCCGGCCAGGTTGCCGTGTAGCAGCCGGCAGCAACATAGTTGCCGTCAGCGTAGTTGTATAGAGTCAGTTGGCTCTCGCTGGCGGAGACGTGGCGCGCAATCACAATGTCTGAGAATCCATTGGTGCTGGTCGGCTGAATCGTGTAGCTTGTGGCCACCGTGTCAAGCAGCGAGATGTAACCGTCCTCGCTGTGACGGAATATCCAGAATGGACAGTTCGCCAGCGCATCGCAGCCGCCCTCCAGACCCAGCGAGGTGGCGAACACCAGCGGCTTGCCTTCAGCGCCCGGATCAACGAAGCGAACGCGAGTAGTGGAGGCGACCTCGCGAATGCGGTCGTCGCTGTACCCCTGTTCGCTCATCGGCTTCTGCAGGCGCAAGACGATGGCCGCAATCAGCGCGGCGCGGTCGGGTTCCGTCAGCTTCGAGGTATTGCCCACGCTGGGATCGTTGCGGCCGATGACTTCCTGGGTGCGCCAGCTCCATTCAAAATCTGCCGCGATTGCGATGGCGCAAACGGCGACCGCGAGAAGCGAGACGCAGGCGATCTTGCGCGAAAACCCCATAGCCCGCTTGTACGCCATTACGATGGTCGATGTCCAGAGTTCCGAGTGCGGAGCGAGTCCTGTGATCCTCCAGCGGCATCTTTTATCTGGAAGACCATGCTGACGCCAGGCAATTAAGTCTGGTACTCTCGCCCACAGGAAGACTGCGCCATGACACCGCCCGCCCAAAGCGGCCCACGACGGATTCGCAAGCGAGCCCCGGTTTCGACGGCGAAGCCTGCGCCGCATCAGCGCGCGCATGACCAGCACGAGTTGGTCATTATCTCCGGCATGAGCGGCGCGGGCAAGGCCTCGGCGCTGAACGCCTTTGAAGACCTTGGCTATTACTGTGTGGACAACCTTCCCGTAGGCCTGATCGCCAACTTCGCCGAGCTGGTGCTCGACACGCTGGAGATCCAACGCGCCGCGCTGGTGGTCGATATCCGCGAAGGCGCGCGGCTGGACAAGCTGCCGCAGATTCTAAGCTCTCTGCGCAGGATGCTGAAGACTACGGTGCTGTACCTGGAGGCCGACGAGGAAGCGCTGTTGCGCCGCTATAGCGAGACGCGGCGGCCGCATCCGCTGGGACGCAATGCATCGGTGCGGGCCTCGCTGGCGTCAGAACGCAAAAGGCTGCAGCCGGTGAAGGCGCTGGCCGATCTGGTGGTGGATACCACAAAGTTCAACGTCCACGAGCTGCGCGCGTTGCTGACCGAACGCTTCAAGGGCGGCAAGAGTGAGAAGAACATTCTGATCTCGTGCGTCAGCTTCGGCTATCGCGAGGGCGTGCCCGAAGACGCGGACTTGGTATTCGATGTGCGCTTCCTGCCCAACCCACACTTCATTCCCAAATTTCGTCCCTTCACCGGCCGGCATCCCGCAGTGGCGAAGTATATCCGGTCATTTCCCCAGACGAAGGAATTCATCCGGCGTATCTCGGAGCTGCTGATTTACCTGATCCCGCACTACATCCGCGAGGGCAAGAGCTATCTGACCATCGCCTTCGGATGCACCGGCGGCAAGCATCGCTCGGTGATGATCGCCGAAGATGTGCAGAAGCGGCTGCTCAAGGCGGGATACAACGTGAAGGTCGTGCACCGGGACTCGCCGGCCGAGAGCTGACCTATATTGCAGGAACGGTTTCGCCCTCCTTTGCTAAACTAAGAGAGCCTGGCAACTCCGGCCAGTGGCAACCGCGCGCGGAGAGGTGCGTGAGTGGTTGAAACGAGCCGCCTCGAAAGCGGCCATACCTTGACGGGTATCGGGGGTTCGAATCCCTCCCTCTCCGCCATCTAGACAAGCTTCGGAGTTAGTGTAGACCGGGTAGAGCCAGCCTTCAGGCTGGCGTCTATGCAATTCACTTTATAAAAGGCTTGGGCCGCTGCGGTCATCTCCACTGACCGCAGCGGCCCAAGCAGTTCTTTTGTCCGCAGCGAAACGCGGCGCTAAAGAGGCTGTTACGAAAGTACGCTCGCCGCTACGCGGCTCGGCACAATTTCCCACTTGACCAGGGGCTCGCGCTCCTGGCTCACTGCAAAGCCGCCGCTTCGCGGCTAGTTGTCGCAGTGCCGTTGCGGTTTGTTCCACTCCAAGATTGCAATCACAGTTTCGTAACAGCCTCTAAAGCGCCGCTCTACCCGTGCTTGCCGGACTACACTAGCTCTGAGACTAGCCTGGTTTTCCCCCGCTCACGGATTACTTGTAACGTTGACCTGTCGCAGGGTCGAAGACGGCGTTGCGCAGGAATTGTTCCGTGGACCAGGGCGGCGCTTCTCCTCCGAGATACTGATGGAACCACTCCAAGTGCGCGGTGTAATAGAGAGCCATTTCATACCAACTGGGCCAATGGCCGGCCTTGGAATAGACGATTAGCCTGGAAGGGACCTTCATTTTCTGCAGCGCCGTGAACATCTGAAGTGACTGGGTGTAGGGGATGCGATAGTCGCGCTCGCCGGAGATGACGAGGCACGGCGTCTTGAAGTTTTTCACGAAGTAGGAAGGGGAAAACTTTTCGTATTGGTCGGAATTCCACGGCTGGCCCTTGAAGTCCCACTCGGGATACCACAACTCTTCGGTTGCGCCGTAAAAAGAGCGCAGGTCGAAAAGACCCATCATGGAGGCGATTGCCTTGAAGCGGTTGGTATGGCCTTCGAACCAGTCCATCATGTAGCCGCCGGCGGACCAACCCATGGCCCCGATGCGGTCGGGGTCGACGTAAGGAAGCTTGATTAGTTCGTCGGTGACCTTCATCAGGTCTTCAAAGAACTTGCCACCGTAGTCTCCAGAGATTTCAGCCGTGAAGTCCTGGCCATAGCCGGTGGAGCCATGTGGATTAGCGAACGCGACCACGTAGCCGGCGCCGGGATAAATCTGCCAGTCACCGCGAAAAGCATCCTGCCACTGCATCTGCGGCCCACCATGGACGTTGAGGATGAGCGGATATTTCCTGGACGGATCGAAGTTGTGGGGCTTGACAATGAATACTTCGACCTTCGCTCCATCGGTTCCGTTCACCCAGATTCGCTCGGCCGGACGGATGTCGACCTCATTGACGACTTCGTCGTTGAAATGGGAGAGGCGTTGCGGCTTCGAGGATTTATCGCCAGCCAAGTCCACTGCATAGATTTCGGCCGGGTCGCCGACGGAGCGGCGGGTGTAGATGATGCGGCGGTTGTCAGGGGAGAGTTCGAAGGAGTCGATGGTCCTGTCCACCAACACTTGCTGAATGGAGCCGGAGTCGAGCGCCACGCGGAAGATGGGATTGTCGCCTTCGACAGGAGCGCTGAAGTAAAGAGATTTCGAGTCTGCGGCCCACTGGAAGTCGTCCACCCAGTTGTGGAAGGACTCGGTGAGCACGCGTGATGTGCCGGTGGAGCGGTCGTAGACGGCCAGGCGAAAGAGGTCGGATTCATAGCCGGGCTGCTTTTGCAGTTGATAGGCAATGTATTTTCCGTCCGGCGAGTATTTCGGGTGGCCGTCGAAAGCAGGATTCGAAGCGGTGATGTTACGGGCCGGCTGATTGCCGGAGAGCGGGACGATCCACACGTCACTATTGGTGGACGAAGCGAGGTCGCGGTCGTGATTGGAGTCGAAGGCGAGTTCCGTGCTATCCGGGGAGAAATCGTATCGCAAGGCTCCCCCCAGCTGGAAGGGAGGGGAATCGAAGTCCCCAGGTGTCAGGTCGCGCACCGCACCGGTAGACACGTTGGCAAGCAGGATGTGTGTGCGCTTGCCGTCTTTCCATTGCGTCCAGTGACGGTAGAGCAGCGCATCGGCCATATGGGCTTGCAGCGGCCCCTTGCTCCAGCGCTCGTCGATCTTCTTGTTGCAAGCATCGTCGGCGCCGCATTCCGGATAGACGTCGCTCGAAAACGCGATCCATTTGCCGTCCGGAGACCAGAGCGGGTCGGAAACCCCCGTGGAAATTTTGGTGAGTTGCCGCGCTTCGCCACCGCTGGTGGAGATGAGGTAGAAGTTGTCGTCGCCATCCCGAGAACTGATGAAGGCGATCCACTTGCCATCCGGTGAGAAGATGGGCGACGATTCGCTCTTTTCGCCAAAGGTAAACTGGCGCGTATTCTTGCCATCGGCGTCCATCAGCCAGATGTGTCTTACCCGCTTTGCCTTCGGCAGGTCGTCCGTGCGCAGGGTGAACAGGACGGTTTTGCCGTCGGGAGATATGTGTACGTCTTCTATTCCGCGAATGCGGTAAAGGTCCTCGATGGTGAAGGCGCGTTTGGCGGCACTGCTGGGGATGGCCAGCAGCAAAAAGCAGACGACGACCCACAACAGTCTCCGGTGCATGAAGCCCCTCGTCTTGGTCAGACTATCGCAACTAAAAGGCAAGATAACAGGTCTTATCGCGAGTGAGCTCCAAAACGTGGCCGCCGTCACGATGACCTGTGATATGGGATTTTTCGTTAGTCACTGGAACCTATGCCCGACGAGGGCAGCTTTCGCCAGACGACCACAGCTATAGCAATCAACCCGCCCCCAGCAACGAAGCCGGCAACGCAACGTTGAAGCCTGCTTCCGGTATAATCCTGCTGCATCACCACAGCGGAGTCGGCGTCCCATCTGCGTGCCTCCGGGATGGGTGTCTGGCACGGTCACCCCTGGCCAGCACGAATCCGCGTTGTACTAATTCAACGGAATCCAGGAGACAAGAATGCCAAAGAAGAATTTTGCAGCTCTTTTGATGGTGGTCAGCGCAATGTTGCTTACGACACTACCGGTCTGTGCCCAGAACTCTGCGCAGAAGGTCCCCGGCGCCGGCGCTCAGCCCAGTTCCGCCAGCGATCAGGAAATCCAGATGCTCCGCCAGGACATTCAGGGGCAACGGAAGCAGATTACTGCCGCCAACATGCCGCTCACTCCAGACGAGGCCACCAAGTTCTGGCCGCTCTATGACCAGTACCGTAACGAAGCCAGCAAGAACGGCGACGAGCGCTGGGCGCTCATCCAGGATTATGCCAAGAACTACCAGACCATGACCGACGCGCAGGCCCAGGACTACATCAAGCGCGAAGCGGCCAACGAGCAAAAGGTGATCTCGCTGCGCATGAAGTATGTTCCGATCTTCGAGAAGGTCATCTCGGCGAAGAAGACGGCGCTGTTCTGCCAGATCGACCACCGCATCGACCTCATGGTCCAGCTCCAGCTGGCATCGCAGATCCCAATGGTCGACGCGAAGTAGACCAGCATCAGTTTTGCTTAGGAGCGTGTGATCGGCGGCGATGTCAGTGCACCCCGTGCTTTAAGCGGTAACGGAAGAACTGCCGCAGCCGCTCCTGCCTGTTGCTTCGGGTAATGGCAGAACCAGGTCATGTTTTGCGAAAGTCTTCGAGATCATGCAACCCGATTTTGGAAGCCGGCGTGATGCAGAACCGCCGTTACAAGATCCGCGCAATCTGTTCCTAGCGATTTGTAAGATGCTGATGATAAAAGTAGTTATGGTGCGAAAGGGGGGACTCGAACCCCCACGGTTTTACCCGCCAGATCCTAAGTCTGGTGCGTCTGCCAATTCCGCCACTTTCGCACGGTCGATAACATCTTAAGAATCAGGCACTAGCAAGGGTTGTCGTTTCCGATCTGACGACGAACAAACCGCTGGTGGCAGTTCTGGTGGCGCTTTCGTTTTCCATATACCCGGTTTTCGTGTTCTCAGCCTTCACCACCGGAACCAGGCGCGCAACCGCGTCCTGGCGGTGACTGGGGGCCAAATGGGAATAGCGCCACGTCATAGCCGGTGAACGATGGCCCAACAGCTCCCCGACTGTTCGCAGGGGAACTCCGGCCATTACTAGCCTACTGGCAAAGGTGTGCCGGTTGCAATGCCAGGTGTAGTCACTCAGCCCGGCGCTTTCCACCACGGCACTGAACCAGTCCCGATACCGCGTCAGACTCTCGCCCTTGTCGTTAACGTGGACCAATGGCGAGTTTCCCGCCCAAGCTTTCAGGGTTGTAAGCGCACCCAGGGCAACCGCGTTTAAGTCAATGTCGCGCGCCGTGCCGTTCTTGGTCTTGTACAGATGCAGCTTGCACCCCTCCCAATGAATTTGATTCCACTGTAACGAGAACTGCTCCCCGGCCCGCATCCCGGTATGCAGACTGAGCACGAATGCCGGAACACATTCCGGGTGCTCCTCTTGCAGCTTGGCGCAGATCGTCTTTTCCTCAGCTTCGGACAGGAACCGGGTGCGCCCGTTGTCCTCGTCCACCTTGCGCTTCTTGAACATTCGGGCGACTGGGTTCTTCTCAATGCGAGTGTTCGCTATGCCTTGACTGTATGCGAGACTGATGGCCGCGTGCCATCGCATCATCGTTGCGCGCTTCCAATTCTCTTGCGCGGCCCTGGCGACAAGCCACCGGCGGACTTCCTGTTTTTCGATGTCCTCTGCTGGCCGCGTACCGAACACCGGGCGCAAGATGTCGTACTTGATGCGGATCTCCGTTGTCGTGCGCACGCCGTTTTCGGATTTGCTGTACTCCAGCGCATCGTCCAGCAGCTCGCCAAACGTGACCGGCTTGGCGCGCAAGGTTTCCGGCAGTTTCTTACCTTGCAGGGTTTCCGTGTGGCGCTTGTCCAGCAACTTCTCAGCACTGCTGTACAGGCCCGCTTTCTCACGCCGTCTGCGGCCCTGAGCATCTGTGTACTGAATCCACCATACGCCACTGCCGGGCACTCTCTCATAGATTCCCCGGCGCTTGCTGGTGCTCTTCTCGCCATTCATTTCCGCCCTTCCTTCCCGCGCTTTGGTGCGCTCTTGCCTTGCCCGCCCTGACCCTGCCCGCCGACCGGGACGGTTCGTTTCTGTCTTTTGAATTTGGGATGATCTCTGTGGTACTTGCGCAACCCGGCTACATAGTTGGCGCGGCTGCCGTGCTTCGCTTGATACTTGGCGAAGCGGCAGGCATCGCTACAAACAACCTTCTTTGTGGTGACGGCCATGAACCACTTCCGGCAGTTGGGGATTTCACACTGGCGGATGCGGTTCAGAATCCCAGAGGAAGTCATTTCCATGATGACCTGAACGGCGGTGTGTGGCCCGAATACCCGCCCGGTGAACTGCGTAAGTACCAGCCTTGCACGGTTCGGGTGTGCTGGGCGCCAGACGATTGGAAGGCCCAAGCCGAAAGATTCAAACTCTGGCACAATGGCGAACTCCAGGGCTTGTCTGATCTCCGCGTTGATTTTCACAATTAGCGAGTGGCGGTCCAGCGAAGCGCGGCCCGGCACTTCCGGCGCCTGCTCTTCGAGCTTCCGGCAGAGTTGGAAAATCCGGTCGATCTTGTCCGGGTCTTCATTTAAGAAGTGCGCCAGCAGCCTTCCGTGCTCTTTCTGAAGTGGTGTTAAGCGTTTCAACGATTCATGCTCCCGTCATCGTTTCCTGTGACAAAAACGATTACAAGCAACTTTATCGTTGCGAGCGGATTCGATTCTATGCGACACTTTGCGCGAAGTCAAGCAACAAGTGAAGGGAGTTGCAAATGCGGTCTGAGCAAGCACAAACACCTCTGCTGGTAAGCAAACGGGAAGCCGCCAGCCTGTTGGGTATATGCGCGAGAACAGTCGAGAATCTTATCGCGCGCAAAGAGCTTCCCTGCCGACGCATTGGCCGGAGAACCCTAATCCCCTTCGCGGCCCTTCAGCAGTTTGCGAAGCGAGATCACGTGACTAGCACCACCGGGCCGGAGCAGCAGCAACAATGACGGCGGATTCCGGTAACGGTACGCCCCAAACCGGGGGCGAGGCGACGGCAGTCATGCTCGTCTCCCAGGGAGTATTACGTGATCCTGCGTTCGCAAGTGTGCTGGTTCTGCTTCTCGCGATGAACGAGCGCGACCCGAGCGTAACGAGGAGCTTTACAGATGGCAGTGAATGACCTTCTTCGCAGTTTGGAGCAATCCCGGTTTCTTCGGAACGGTGGAGCTGAAATTCGAGTCAGGGCGCGTAGTGCTGATTCGCAAGAGCGAAACGATAAAGCCCTCCACAAATGACTGTCGGGACAACCGAGGTGATCTGGATGAGCGCAAATCCGCGCTGTGACCCTTCGCCAACCGAAGAGCCACTAACACACCAAAAGCTGCTGTCCCTCCGAGTGCTTTGGCCTGCTGAGGTTGACCGCATCTGTGATGACGACACACGAGTGCAATTCTTGGTTGATGGATTTCTGCCTGCAAAGAGCATCGGCATCGCTGCGGGTGACTCCACCATCGGCAAGAGTCCGCTCGCGTATCAGCTAGGGTTATGCGTCGCAGCCGGAATCCCATTCTTGGGCCGGAGCACCAAACAAGGGCGCGCTCTGTACCTTGACTTGGAAAACTCAATCCACGACTCCAGAGCCATAAGGGATGCGCTCGTGCGATTCCTGGACTTGGGCGTTGCGCCTGAAGACTTCTTGCTTGCCACAGAACCACCACTGGCGTTGGAGACGCTAATCGCGGAGGTCAAACCATGCCTGGTCATCATTGATTCGCTCCGGGCATTTGCACCTGAGGCGACAAGGGATAATCCGGCTGCAGCGGCGTGGCTTAATATCCTGAGAGGGCTGGCGCGAAAGTATGGTGTCTGCTTTGTGATCGTGCATCACGTGCGGAAGCCGAAAGATGCACGCCCCCACTGTGATCTCAACTCCGGCAGAGTTTCGGAGTGGATGCTAGAAATGGAAGGCCCGCGTGCGCTCGTCAATCAGACTGATGTGCGTATTGCGCTGGAGCAGGGCAACGGCGAGCCTGCCGCGCTCAGGATGAAATGGTCACGCCGGGTCTATGGCGACTCGCCCTTGGTCTTGCTGGAGCGCGTGTTCGATGATGACGGCGAAGCTGCTGGATACCGCCAAGCAACAGGAATAGACCTGCTCAGTCCGGAGCGTCGGACTGCATTTGAGAAGCTCTCCGAAGAGTTCCGTTATAAGGAGGCCAAGCAAGCGCTGAATCGCGGAGATGCATCTACAGATAACTTCCTGAAGGAGTGCGTACAGGTGGGCGTCGTCGTGAAAGAGAGGAAGGGCTACTACAGGAAAATCAGGACAATGGCTGGGAGCTAGAGCAGCTAGAGTAACGCAGTAAACTGCCGTGTATTCAGGAAATTGGCGCTCCGCCGATGGTTGGAGCAGAGGTAGAGAGTAGGCGGTCGGACTGGAGTGCCGAGGGGAGCGGGCAAATCCCGTGCTCTAGGCGCTCTAGCGCACTCCAAGACTAAGCAGAGCAGCAAGTCTCAGAAATAATTGGAGATAATTCTGCTCTCTAGTCACTCTAGCTCTGGGCCGCTTTTTATGCGCGGGCGCTAAATTTACGCGGGCAAGCGGGGTGCGGTCTGATTCCAATTCCGGGTAGCCGGTTGACCACTCCGGTCCGGGGCTGAGTAGGGCCAACAACTCCAGCGACACTCGGTCGAATGCCGAGGGCTTGCCCTCCAAAACTTCCAGCACCCCGACAAAATCGGAGGCTGTAGCCACCCGGGCGCTACGCTTTACGCCTGTTTTCATGGCCTCAGCCTAAAAGTGGGCGGGGGCCTGGGGGCGGAGCAGGCAGTTTAAGAGCGGTGCACGCGCGCATATACTTGCCGCGACGGGGAAGCCAAATGCAAATCCCGGTCAACGGGGAACGATCATGAGCCGTGAACGAATCTTGGAAGTAGTTCTGACGATGCTTGGCGCAGTGTTGCTGCTCATTGCATCGGTCGGCAAACATCCCTACGGCTTTTACATGTTGCTCCGCCTTGTCATCACGGTTGGCGCAGTCTATTGGGCGTGGAGAGTGTACAAGGCCAGGCTGCGAGCTTGGACATGGATATTTGTCGCGGTTGCACTCCTTTTGAACCCATTCTTGCCGATACGTATGCAGCGGGCACAGTGGCAACCGATTGATCTGTGTCTAGGCGTTCTCTTAATCGGATGGTCAGGATATTGGCTCTTCCGCAAGAGACCAAGAGAATTTGAAGTAAGGAGGCTTGCGCAAGAGAAGGCGAAGGAGATTAACGGGGCGCATCAAGTCCTTTCTGATCCGCAAAAGCGCCGTCTTTACGACCAACAGCTTGATGCCTACCAGCAGACGCGGGCACCACAGCAGGAAACACCGACTAGCTCGCAGGACGGCCAAGCGTACCAGTGGCCGCTGTACAGCATTGCGTGGACGGCAGTGTGTCTGCTCTTGGTCGGAGGCTTGTTGCTGCCGGTATCTTCGCTGGATGATACCAGTTGGGTTGTGATTGTTTTGTTCCTCATGATACTTGCTGGTATCCAAGCATGGTATACGGATTCGACGCTCTACAGAATTGCTTGGACAGCGGTGTGTCTGCTCTTGGGTGTAGGGTTTTCTCTGGCCGTATCTTCATCGGATTCCGGTTTGGGTTTGATTGTTGTGTCCGCCATGGCATTTGGTAGTTTCGTATCGGCTGCACTGCTTTGGTCCCGTGCAATCAGCAAGGTCCTGTCCAAAATCGGAATTACAACTTTCGCAAGGCAGGCTATGGTAACTGGTGCTCTAATCATATGTGCAATTCATGGCCTCGATTCCATCGGCAGTGTCGCAGCGCGATCATCAACTCCCGAGAACCAGTTGAGAACCAGTGTCTCCGGCACCAGTGCCGCTCTTCGCAAGGCGGCTGAGCAAGGTGATGCCCACGCGCAGTACGACCTTGGGGTTTTGTACTACGAGGAGTGGGAGGGCCACGGCCTGCCCCAGGACGACACGCAAGCGGCGTTTTGGTGTCGCACGATCAGGGCATGGAGAACATGGATCAACTCTGCTGACCCCTATAACCGGCGTTACACGCAAGCTGTGTTTTGGTATCGCAAGGCTGCTGAGCAGGGTGACGCTGACGCGCAAGACGCCCTCGGAAACCTGTACTACGACGGCCACGGCCCGCTTAGTATGCAGCTTATTATGTATGGGCACAATGGGCAATGTGCTCAGGCTGCGCTTTGGTATCGCAAGGCTGCTGAGCAGGGTGACGCTGACGCGCAATTAAGCCTCGGGTATTTGTACGACGACGGCCAAGGTGTGCCCCAGGACTACGCAGAAGCCTATTTTTGGTACGATCTGGCGGCTGCTGGCGCGCAGGACGCCTCGGCCTCGAACCAGGTTGCGAAATTCCGAGACGAAGCCGCGTCTCACCTGACGCCTGCTGATCTCTCCCACGAACAAGAGCGAGTGCAGAAGTGGGTTCAGGCACACCCAGCGAAGCCACAATGACGGATAGGATCGCCATACTCGACTAGGCTTTGGGCAGTTGGGAAGGGGATGGAGTATGAGAATGATACTTTCCTCTATCGTGTGTATCATACTTTCAGAACTAGCGTTCTTACTGGGATATCAGCTAACCTATAGTGTTTATTGCCTGATTGACTTAGCACTTGTGGCTTTACTACGCAGGAGACTATCGAGAATGGCCCATGCTTCAATAGCTGGTATCCTCTGTGGATTGGCCGGTGTTTTCTGTGCACTATCAGTGGCATATGCTTTCTCCAGACTAGATAAGGTAACAGGTCCATGGTTGTTGCTCATCAGCATAGTTTTACCAGCAATGGGATTGTTTGCGTACTTTGAGAAATTGTTCAGACAGGTCGCCACCGGAGATTTCCACAATATTCCTTTATACGGCAGGCTTCATGGTGCGATAATGGTTGTGCCTCAGAGGGTCCAATTCGCACACGCAAAAGGTTTTTTTGAACAAGCACAACCGGATAGGGTTGGCTTGGAAGGCGATCCTCTCGGGCACTCCGCATATCAACTGGTACAAGAGTATCTGCTTCGAATGACTATCTTTAGTATTGGCGGTGCAATCATTGGCCTATTCCTAGCTTACGGGGTCTTTGGTCGCTAAATCCAAGCTTCTTGCCAGGTCCGGCTTAAAGAAGCAAATCGGAATTGTGGGCAACATAAGATGAGATCATCTTCAAAAGGCTGGGTTATCTTGGTCCTGATCTTGGTTGCGGCAGCTACCTACTCCGTTTGGAAACATGACCAGAAGGAGCGCACCCGGCAGGCAAAGGACGCAGAGGAAAAACGACTCGCAGCTCTAGTCAAAGAAATGGCCTCTCTGGTGGAATGCAATCACAGATTGGGAGGGCAGCTTCGAGCAATCCAATACGACACAGATTTTTACCGTCGAGCTGGAGAAGGCAATTGTTAGTCCGCGTCCAATCCTGATTTACGCATGGGTAGAGGACGTGAAGCGTGTGAACGGGACCTACACCGTCCAACTTTCTAGCACCGTCGGAAACGAAGATATTCGATATAACCTTCGCTGCACGGAGGAATTGGCACAAGCGTTTCTGCAAAAGCATCGGGACTTTCCGGAGTTTGCGGTGGTTGCGAGTATCGATCATGTCGAAAAGGCCCGCGAACCAGTGAATCCGACAGCGGATTCCGGGAAAGAGTCCGTATTTGTCGCGGATGGGACTTGCAAGGCTGCGATGTTTGTCGGCAGCTATGGCCTGCTGAGGCGCATCCGGGGGCGAAGCCAGAATGACGGACGCCTCTCAGAGTGACGGAAGCCTCTTTCCGTAGCGTCTGTGGGGGGCGTTGACGTTTCCCCACAACTGGCACACCGTCAGTGCCGCACGCTTTTGGGGGTCTGGCCTTAGTAATAGACCCAAGCGCCCGCACCTGCACCGCACGGTAAACGTCTGCATTATTGCCTTGGAGACGCGCGATTCCTATGTGGCGCGATTTGCGGACGAATTCTGTAAGACAGGCAAGTTTGCAACGCAAACCGGAAATCAGAATCGAAAGATGCCAACTCTGATGGGACGGCACGCCAGGAAACTCTTTAGGACTTGATGCACGTTGCTGGGACTGCACCCCACGTAGCGCGCGATCTGCGACTCGGACATCTCAGGGTATTTAATTTTGACGCGGCGGATTAGCATGGCGCGAAAGCCGGGCGGCGGATGACTGGCCGGGTCAACCAATGGCAGCGGGAGCGGCTTGGCCTTGCGGGGCATGGACCCACTATAGCAGCCAGTGCAAGTGCTTTTAGCAAAAAATTGCCGGAGCCAGATGGTACGCGACGCATGGGGGTGGCGCGACATGGGGGGCATGGGGTGGCCGGAAAAAGCATGCTTCACGGGTGGCACTTCTGGTGGCGCTTCGATTTTATATATGGTGCTTCCCTATGCGCATCTGTGCAGAGAGACTAGATTCGCAGACTATGCGGAAACCAGCATGTTTACTAACTGTTTCGCATCTCTGCTGTTGCGTGCATAGCGGTGCGCGGACGCTGGAAATAGCAGAATTCTCATCCTAAGTCTGGTGCGTCTGCCAATTCCGCCACTTTCGCAATCTGGAGCTTCGGGCTCTCTGGTACAACGGGCATTGTAGCTGAATTGTAGCGCGATCTGTTGCCGCTATTGCGTAAGAGCGGCTCGCGAGGCGGCCATTTCTCACAGTAGGCAGGCAGGCGGTCGCGCGAAACCCCTACTCAATGCGTAATGCCCGTACCGGCTCAATCGAAGCCGCCCGTCGCGCCGGAACCAATCCCGCGATGAACGCGCATAACCCTAAGGCGGCAATCGCCCCGGCAAGAACCACGGGGTTGAAGGCGCCCACGCCGTAGAGCTTGCTCGCCATCAGTCTCCCGGCGACGATCGCCAGCGGAACACCGATGATCAGTCCGAGGCCAAGCTGCCAGAAAGCGCCGCGCAACACCATCGCGACAATGTCTTTGCGGTCGGCGCCCACCGCCATGCGAATGCCGATCTCGCTGGTGCGCCGCTCGATGTTGTAAGCCGTAACGCCATAGAGCCCAATCGACGCCAACAGCAGCGCCAGCAGACTGAACAGCTCGGTCAGGCGTGCGATCAGCCGCTCCCGGTTAAACACGCGAATCACCTGCTCGCCGAAGGTGTGCATCTCGATGATGCTCAAGTTGGGATCGATGCCGGCCAGCACGCGCCTCACCTGCGGGCCAATTTCTTCCGCCGATCCCATGAACTGTATTTCGATCCGGCTGGTGTATTCCGACTGCGCCTCCATGCGCTGATAGCTGGCCTCGGTGTACTTGACGCCTTGGAAGTAGGCAACAAAGAACATCGGGTTCTGTTTATATTCCGTGTCCGTCGGATCGCGATACTGCGTGTCTTTGACCACGCCGACGATTTCATAATCTCCGCTATGCCCTGGGCGGTCGAATCCGAAGTGCTGGCCGATAGGATCTTCTTTGGGACAGTATTTGCGCACGAAGCTCTCGTCCACGACTGCTACCCGTCGCGAAGTAGCCGTATCCTCTTCCCCGATAGCGCGGCCGCGCAAAACTGGGGTTCCAACGACCTTGAAGTAATCGGGGCTGACGCGCAGCCATCCCACTTCCGTATCCTGCGTCGACTCCGGCGTTCGGCCCTGGATGTTGATTGAGTCGTTCCAACTGTCTCCGTCCTGGGGGCTGTACATGGAATAACTGACGCCAATCACGCCGGGAATCTGGCGCAGCCGGTCGTGTAGTTGCTGATTGAGGGCAGGCAGCCGATCCTCGGTGTAGCCGGCCGCCAGCGGATCGATGAGCGCGATCATCCGTCCTTGGGTCTCGAAACCGAAGTGGTAGTGCTCCAGATAGCGGAGGCTTTGGGTGAGCAGGCCGGCCATGGCCAGCAAAACCAGCGACAAGGCAGCCTGCGCTATCACCAGCGATTTTTGCGGCATGGCGGAACGATCGCGAGTGGAGCGGTTGGCGCCGCGCAGAGCTTCGGCGGGGTCGGAGTGCGACGAGATCCAGGCTGGGGCTACACCAAAAATAATTCCCGTGATCAAAGACAGTCCGAAGGCAAAGCCGAGAATTGGCAGCGAGGGCGAGGTGTCGATCGGCACGAAGTTTGCGCCCCGGAATGCAATCAGCAGGATGGCGCGCGATCCGGAAAATGCCATGGCCAGTCCGGCAGCCCCACCGATGCAGGCCAATAGCACACTCTCGGTGAGCAGCCCGCGGATGATGCGTCCTCGTGTAGCGCCCAGAGCAAGCTGCACCGCCGTCTGCTGACGCCGTGCCATGCCCCGCGCCAACAGCAGATTGGCCAGATTAGCGCAGGCAATCAGCAACACCAGCGCCGAGGCTGCGATCAGCATATACAGTCCAGCCCGATATCGGTCCTTCAGGTTGGCAATGCCCGCGCCTCCCGGCCCGAGCTTGACGAATTGTTTTCCGATCTTTTCACGCGTAGCGGGCAGCATGGTGCTGGCGATAGTTGGCAGCCATTGCCGCAATTCGGTGGTGAGCTGCGATTCCACTTGCGACGGCTCCACGCCGGGCTTCATGCGGCCAATCAGGTAGAGCCAATGTTGCGTGTCCACATGTAGGATAGAACTGTTCTGATTCAGCAGCGGCTCGAAGGCGAGAGGCAGGTAAAACTCCGGTGGATCGTGGCGCAGCCGGTCGCCGAAAAATCCCGGCGGCGCAATGCCGGCAACCGTGAACGGTTTGCCATTGATCATGAAGCTTGCGCCTACGACGGAGGGATCGAGGCCAAAGTGTTCCTGCCATGCGCGGTAGCTCATCACCACCACCGGCGGAGCGCCGGCTGTGTCGTCCTGCGGATTCAGCAGTCTTCCAGCGTATGGCTGCAATCCAAATGTGGAGAAGTAATTACCGGAGACAAATTCGCTGGGGAAGGTTTCGGCTTGGGCTTCGGAACCGGCGCGCCGCACGCTGACGTCCGGTTCATTGCCCTGCATGGCGGCGATTTCTTCGAATTGCGGCGTGTTGGCGCGGATATATTGATACAGGCCATACGAGAAAAGTCCCCAGCCGTTGTTCTGCAGTCCGCCCCAGACACAACAGTTGTCGTTGGCGCCGATGCGGTAAAGCTGCGCGGGATTGGCCACCGGCAGCGACTTCAGCATCACCGCGTGGACCAGGGTGAAGATGGCCGTATTCGCGCCTATACCCAACGCGAGCGTCAGGACAGCCGTGATGGTGAAGCCTGGCGCCTTGCGCAACTGTCGCAGCGCATAGCGAACGTCCTGAAGAATTGTCGCCATTCTTCCCTCTGACTCTCCAGTAGATGCAAGCCGAGCGCCACTGTTCTGCCACTGTAACTCGTTGCAGGTGGGGAGGATCCCGCGTAGATCTGCGGTCACTGGATGTCCGGTGTCCGGGTTTGTGAGCCAGGCGTCCGGAATCGGACGCCCGACCTATCGGAAAGACAAAAAAGGGCAACGCTCAGCGATCGAAGGGCGGGCCGATGGGTCGGTGCCGTTTGACGCCGCTGCTTACTGCCCGAGCATCCCTTTTTTCAGGTCCGCATTGGGCGGCTTCGGTCCGAGCCACACCGAGAAGATCACCGGACCGAAGGCCGGAGCGGTAATAATCAGCTTCTCCTTGCCGTTGAGGGTGTAGGTCGTGCCCGTGCCCGGGATATAAGTAAAGACCATTTGATCCCCTACCTTGACGGGATCGAGTGCGCTGAGCAAACGGTCGATGTCGGGTTTCATCGCCTTCACGGCGCCCGGCGAATTGTCATGGAACGACTCGTTGAATGCATCCGTCATTTGGCTCTTGCTGGCACCGTGCACAAACTGCATGACGATCTGCTTAGGCGCGTCGGCATTGATGATGGCATTGGGGTCCGATGACTTCTGCTCAAGGTAGAGCCCAGCCACGTAGACCTTCACCATGTACTTGGTTCGCAATCCCAGACCATTGAGCACCAGCTTTGTGTTGCCGACCTGTTGCGTGTCCGGCAGGGTCACTCCCGCCAGACTGGCGGCGCGCAGGTCCAACATCGATGCCATGAAGAACACAGCAACAGCCAGCGATATAGCGGTCTTCCGCATAAAGACTCCTTGAAAGTAAGGGTATAACCGCGATGGTAGCACACCTCATGGCCGTCGCAACCGTCGTTGGTTCGTTGATCACAACACTGGCGGGCGCGTCCAGCCCTATGCCGATGCAACCGGCCAGCATGGCTGCGCTGTGCGTGGCCTCGACAAAACAAGCCTGGCCTCGAGGCCTATTCAAAAGTACGTAGTCTTAAACTGTTCGTGCCGCTGACGGGCCTGGTTTAGAAGCGCCTCGAATTCTGGTTCGCCGCGCAGATTCTGAAGCAGCGGGTCGCTAACGAAGTAGGGGTAACAAAAGAATCCACCGCCGATACTGTGTCTTAGCATGTGTAACGCGGAAGATTTATCGCCCAGGACCGCATAGGCTTGCGCAACCTTATACATGCCTTCAGGATCGCTCACTCCACGTTCTTCAATCTTGTCTTCCGTTTGCTTAAGGAGTTTCACCCCGTGGGCCTTGTCTTGCTTGATTGAGTAGCTGAGCGCCTTTCCTACGTTCGCGGGAAGTAAGGAAGGATCCATGTCAAAAGCGCGATCGAAGTCTTTGGCTGCCTGGTCCCGATGGCTCATGTAATACTCAGTAAAGCCGCGATAGAACAAAATGTAGGCAGAATCGTTGGCAGGCAGACTTTGGAGAAACTTCTCATATTCCCCAAGATAGAGATAGCTGTTCAAAGCAGCGCTGCTTATCTTGACCTGAGGATTGTTCTGGCGCGCCTTCTCACACTCCACTACCGACTCCTGTAGCATGCCTCCAAACCGATAAGCATATCCCAGCTCCCAATGCGCCTCTGCGTTGTTGGGGTTGTCTTTCAAAACCGATCGCAACAAAGGCACGGCCTGTTCAACCCTGCCAGTATCGGTTAACAGGTTGGCCATAAAGATGCGCGGCTCAACCGAAGTCGGGCTCAATGCAATCGCCTTTTCATAAGCTGATTGTGCCTTGACGTATTGCTCATTTCCACCGAACTGAAGCGAGGCGTTGGTTGTGTAGGCTCGTCCCAGATATGCCCAGGCGGGCGCATAGTTCGGCTCCAGCCCCGTCGACTTCTTCAGCATGTCAATTGCGGCCGAAAAATCGTTCAGGGAGTAGAGATCGATTCCGCGCAGATAGTCTTCGTAAGCCGCGGCGTTGATCGGTTTTTCGGCCTTGAGATTGGCAGCTTCAGCGGGCGACAAATTCAACTGTAATTCTTTAACGATCTGCTGAACTACTCGGTCCTGCACCGTCAGCAGGTTGTCATACTTCAGGTCAATGGCTTCTCGCCAGAGGATCTTATCTGGTTTCACATCGACCAATTGAGCGGTGATCCTCAGATCATCGCCGTCCTTAATGTAAGTACCGGTGAGCAACGTATCGACATTCAAGTCCGCCGCAACCTTCTTAGGGTCGACGATCTGGTTGCGATACTTGTCGATAGAAGACGAAGGACGAACCGTCAGAGCGTTCACGTAGTCAAGCTTGGTAATAATCTCATCGGCCAGCGAATATCCCAGGAAATCGGTCTTTGTATCAGGCGTGAGATTGCGAAAGGGAAGGACTGCCAGACTGCGCGGTTCCTCCGACGTCGGCACAGGATGCGATTTTCTGGCGAAGAAGTAGCCAATGGCAAAAACCACCACCAGCAACACCGCGATTCGCCATAGCCACCAGCTCGCAGAAAAGGAAACGGGAACGGGGGCTGGCGCCACGGAACGCGCTGGAGTCTTGCGCTCCAATCCAGGCTTGGGTGGCTCAGCTCGATCCGGAGATTGCAGCTTAGCTTGAAATTCAGCTTCCTTCTTGAAGTTCTGTAGATCAGTCAGCAGCTCGGTAATGGACTGATAGCGGCATTCGCGATCCTTGCGAAGAGCTTTGGCGATGATGCTCTCTATTTCCGGTGGAAGATCGGGCACCAACTCCGTCGGCGATGCGGGTTCGACCTTCAGGATTTCAGCGATCACATCGCTGGCGGTCTCTCCTTCGAAAGCCGCTCTATCGGTCACAAGTTCGTAGATCACCGATCCCAGGCTGAAGATGTCGCTGCGCGCATCCACGGCGGTGCCTCGGGCCTGCTCCGGAGACATGTACTTGGCCGTACCGCGAACCATTCCCGGTTCGCTGTCCGAAAGAGCGATGGCTAACACGCTGCGCCGAGTTATTTGTCCGGTATACCGGGGGCTGAGCTTGGCAATTCCGAAATCGAGGACCTTGACGATCCCGTCATCTCGAATAATCACGTTCTCTGGTTTGATGTCGCGATGCACGATCCCACTGGCATGCGCGGCAGCCAGAGCGCTCGCAATTTGTATTGCGATGTCGACTGTGGCGTTGAGTTCAAGCCTGCCGCTGCTTATTTTCTGGCGAAGAGTGACGCCCTCAACAAACTCGGAGACGATAAAATGCAGGCCATCAGCCTGGCCGAATTCGTAAATGGTAAGGATATTGGGATGATTCAGTGCCGAAGCGGCGTGCGCTTCCTGTTCGAAACGACGCATTCCCCGCTGGTCCCCGGTCATTTCCGGTGACAGCATCTTGATCGCAACCTTGCGCCGCAGACGTGTGTCCTGTGCAAGGTAAACCTCGCCCATGCCGCCGGCTCCAATCATGGACACTATGGTGTAATGCGCTAGCTGAGTGCCGGGAACAACCGGTGCGCGGGAGGGCGCCGACTGGGCAGCCGCAGCAGACGTTTCGTGGCCCTCGTCGGCGGACAACTTCTGCGCCACCTCGTGTACAGCCTGCGGCACAAAGTCGAGGGGTTTCTCGGCGGAATCCAGAAGCGACTGGACCTCTTTCAGTAAATCGGCATCGCCCCCACAGGCTTGCTGGAGGAATTCTTCACGGGCCGGCGGATCATAATCCAGCGCAGCATGGAACAGCTTCTCGATGCGGCGCCAACGCTCGGCCGTGTCCATGGCGCTATATCCTCTAGGCCTGGCTCTGCGCCAGTTCCCGATGCAACCAGGCTTTGGCTAACTTCAATTCGCGATGGACGGTTGCCGGAGAAATGTCGAGAGCTGCGGCGGTTTCGTCGTAGGTGAGGCCGCCGAAAAAAAGCATTTGGATGATGTCACTCTTGCGCTCGTCGAGCGCTGCCAGGCGCTGCAGGGCTTCGTCCAGGTCCAAAACGGTCGACGCGGCCTCTGGTCCAACCACGATGGCTTCGTCCAAGGGAATCAGCTCCTCACCGCCTCCACGTTTCTGGCGAGTGTGCGTCCGGGCGTATTCCACAAGAATGCGACGCACCACGCGCGCGGCCACCGCATAGAAGTGCGCCCGGTCCTGCCATCCGATGTCGGCGTCCATCAGCCTGATGTAGGCCTCATGGACCAGGGCCGTCGCGCGCAGGGTGTGACCCGGGCGTTCTGAATACAAGCATCGCGAGGCCAGCCGGCGAAGTTCGTCGTAGACGATCGGCATCAGCTGGTCGAGGGCTTCGCGGTCCCCACCTTTCCATTGCTGGAGGAGCCGTGTCACGTCTTGCCGGTCCGGCGGCATCAGGGTTTCCTCAGGTTGGACGTTGGTTTGAGGTTTCGCGATTGATTAATTTCCGATTCCCTGGCCCAGCCGGTGTCATACCACGTAGGACCTCTCTACATGAAAGGTCCTTTAATAAGCCCAACAATTACCGCGGCCACGACCACTTATTGCAATGGTTTCAGCGCGGAATTATACCCCAATTTCGCTACTTTACCACTAGCTCTTTTTGCAGCGGCGAGCCGTCGCGGGAAATCCAGGTACCACAATGAGGGAGCTCGCTAGCGAATGTCCCATAGGTGCTTTCGGGCCTCGACAAAATTTCTTTCTCCTGCATGAGGGAATCCAGACGCGAATGTCACATATGTAAGTGGAGGCGCTTGTAGGCGTTTCAAACATCTGCAAGACAGCCCCAATCCTAAATTTAGATTCTTGCGGCCAAGCCCGCCAAAAAGAGGAGAATTACCATGAAACGCTTTCAACTGACCTTCGTCCTGGCCTTCGCCCTGATGCTTTGCACTTCCGCGGTTGCCCAGCAGAGCTACAGCTTTCAAACCGTCAACTACCCCAACACCCCCAATGTCCCGTTCACCCAGTTGCTGGGCATCAACAACAGCGATGTCATCGCCGGCTACCAGAACTTCAACCAGAACCAGGGATTTACCTTCGTATTGCCCAACGCTTTCACCACCGAGAACTTCCCGAACTCTATGATGACCCAGGTCATCGGCATCAACAACCTCCTGACCACGGATGGTTTCTATGTTGACAACTCCGGAATCACCCACGGCTTCTTCCGCACCAGCGATGGCAGGTTCACCACCGTCGACTATCCCGGCGCTGAAATCGCCACCTCCTTCAATCAGTTGCTGAGCCAGAACGACTACTATCAGGCGGCCGGCTACTACAGCAACAGCATCAACAACACCACGCCGGACATCCCCTACACCTATGACGAAGTGGGCGGAGTGTTCCACGTGATCACGATTCCCGGAGCGGTGGGCGGAGCGCAGGCCACCGGCATCAACAACTCGGGCGTCACCTGCGGTTTCTTCATCGATGCTAACAACGTCAATCACGGCTGGTTGATTAACCGCGGCATCTTCATGCCGCTGGATGTTCCCGGCAGCACCTTCACCCAGGCCCTGGGCTTGAACAACAGCGGTAAGGTTGTTGGCGCCTTCACGGATGCCGCCGGCCTGACTCACGGATTCGTCTACACGATCGCCACGGCTGATTTCGCGACGGTTGATGCTCCCAACGGCGTTGGTTCCACCATCGTCAATGGCATCAACGACAGGGGCAAACTGGTCGGCTTCTACGGCACGGCCCCCATCAATACGGGCTTCGTCGCCACGCCGAACGGCATACAACCGGAAACCCGCGGAGGGCAGCCAATCGCTCGTGGACCAGTCGCAGTCGGTCACGGAGTGCGGCCCGAAGCCGTCCGTTAATGCAAATCTTAACCACCTTACTCTTTCGGCGACCGAGTGCTCCCTCGGTCGCTCTTTGGTTTTTGCGAAGCTCATGGTCGCTGCGAAAATCTTCTACAGCATCTGGTATGTCACCACGCCGGGTGGGGAAATGGCCCTTCCGAATCTCTGAGGTGCAGTTTTTTCAGGGAGAACGGAGACCGAAGGGAGTACAATACGCGGCAATCTGGTGTGGGGTAGCGGCGTTCAGCCGATGCGACTCCAGAGGCCTGGCAATCACATGATGCCGGCTTCGATTGTTCGCAGCTCTAACGTCCCAACCGGTGCGTTCGCATGGAAGAACCTGTGGTCAAAAACGGCGAGGGAAGCTGCATCCAGCAGATGGATGTTCTCTGGATTACCGCCGGCCTCGGATGCGACGGCGAAACGATTGCCATGACTGCAGCTATGCAACCCAGCATCGAGGATGTGGTGTTGGGCGGAATTCCCTGGATCCCCAAGATTAACTTCCATAATCCGTTCCTGGCACAGGCCAACGGAGACGAGTTTCTGAAACCCTTCCATGAAGCGGCAGCGGGCAAGCTGGGGCCGTTCATCCTGGTGATGGAAGGTTCCATTCCGGACGAGAACAACAAGCCGGCGGGCTATTGGGCCTCGCTCGGCACCGACAAAGCCACCGGACAGCCGATCACGACATGCGAGTGGCTCGACCGGCTGGCGCCACATGCCTGGGCGGTGGTCGCAGTCGGCACGTGTGCCACCTACGGCGGCATTCATGCCATGTTGGGGAATCCTACGGGTGCTATGGGACTGCCCGATTACCTGGGTTGGGAATGGAAGTCGAAAGCAGGCATTCCCATCGTGTGCATACCTGGCTGTCCCGCTCAGCCCGATAACATGATGGAGACGCTGTTGTATTTGTTCTACATGGCCGCAGGACGCGCGCCGATGATCTCGCTGGATGCACAGCTGCGTCCGACATGGCTCTTTGGACAAACCGTTCACGAAGGCTGCGATCGCGGTGGCTACTACGAGCAAGCTGATTTTGCCGAAGAATACGGATCGCCGTTGTGCATTGTGAAACTGGGATGCTGGGGACCGGTGGTGCTGTGCAATGTGGGCAAGCGTGGCTGGATGAGCGGTATTGGCGGGTGTCCCAATGTCGGAGGCATCTGCATCGGTTGCACCATGCCGGGATTTCCGGACAAGTTCATGCCCTTCATGAACCAGCCGCCGGGATCATTGTTGTCGGCCAGTGCCGTCCAGACCTACGGGAAAGCAATTCATGCGCTACGCACTTTCACTCAGGCGTCGCTGAATAAGGAGCCAGCCTGGCGCCGCCGTCTGGATGTCTCTAAAAGTGATACAGTAAGTCGCCGTAAGCCGCAGGCCGCGGAGGAATGAAGTGCTCCGCGCTGAGGTGAAACATGACTACGTGGCCTGACAGCGATCCGGTATTAAGCGGCAAAGACCGCAGCCCAGTCAGCGCCCTCGCAGAAGCCACGACTTACGCTGAAGCGGAAGCCGTGCTCGAGGACCTCGCCAGAGTTTTCTTCGAGAATACGAGTGTTCTTGCCTCGCAGGGTCAAAGCCCTGCCGCCGTCTCATCGACGAAGATCAGCACCCAGCTTCCGAATCTGGAAGCCAAGTATCGCGCCCTGGTCGAACAAATTCCCGCAGTCGTTTTCATGGCTTATCTAGACGAAGGCGTGGGGGAGGCTTACGTCAGTCCGCAGATCGAAGCTGTTCTCGGCTTCACGCAAGAGGAATGGCTGCAAGATCCAGTGCGTTGGTACTCGCAGGTCCACCCTGACGACAAGCAACGCTGGAGCCTGGAAGCCGCCGAGTTGTTTCTGTCGGGCAAGCCGCTGCGTTCGGCGTACCGCATCCTCTCGCGCGATAACCGTGTCATCTGGCTGCATTGCGAAGCCAAAATGATCCGGCGTGAAGATGGGCATCCGTGGTTCATTCATGGAGTCGGATTTGACATCACCGATCTGAAACGCACGGAAGAAGCGCTGGAAGAGGAGCGCAATGTTGTTACCGCCATCCTCGACACCGTGGGCGCGCTGGTGATCGTGCTCGACTCCGGCGGACGCATCGTGCGCTTCAATCGCGCCTGCGAGCGCACTACCGGCAAGACACTTGCTGACGTCGCCGGGCAACGCGTGTGGGAGTTGTTCATACCCGACGAAGAAGCGGACGGATTCCGGACGCAGTTCGAGAAGATGCGGGCCGGGCAGATGCAGAACGACTACGAGTGCCAGTGGTTGGCGCACGACGGAACCCGCAGGCTGATCGCCTGGTCAGGAACGTCGTTGCCGGGCGGCGACGGGACGCCGGCTTACGTTATCGCCACCGGCATCGACATCACCGAGCGCAAACAATTGGAAGCGGCGATCCTGGAGATCAGCTCGCGCGAACAGCGGCGCATCGGGCAGGACCTGCATGACGGGTTAGGTCAGCACCTGACTGGCATTGCCTTCATGACCAAAGTGCAGGAGCAAAAACTCAAGGAGCAGGGGTTGCCTTACGCTGCCGAGGCCACCAAGATCGTCAAGCTGGTCAATGAAGCCATCAACAAAACGCGCGAACTGGCGAAGGGCTTGAGCCCCGTGGTTTCTGAAGCCCATGGACTCATGTCCGCCTTGCAGCAACTCAGCGCGGAAGTGGAAGATGTGTTCGGCGTGTCTTGCCGCTTGCAATGCGAGAATCCGGTGCTGATTCATGACGTCAGCTTAGCCACGCACCTTTACCACATCTCGCAGGAGGCGGTGAGCAACGCCATCAAGCACGGCAAGGCGCGGAAGATCGAGATTGGTCTTACCGCCAGCGACAACCGGGGTGTGCTTACCATTCGCGACGACGGATCGGGGTGCAAGAAAACCCTGGCGAGCAGTAAAGGGATGGGGCATCACATCATGAGCCACCGGGCCAAGATGATCGGCGGAACGTTGGACATACAATCGAGTGCTCCGCATGGCGTCGTGGTCACTTGCATGTTTCCTGTACTCGGCAGGGATCAAAATACAGCACCGACCAGACAGCGTAAGACTGGGTGAGAAGCAATGTTGACGAGATCGAAAGCAGAGGCGCAGGGAAAACGCAGAATCTTCATCGTCGATGATCACCCGATCGTGCGCGAAGGGCTGTCGCTGATGATGAACCGCGAGCCCGATCTGATGGTTTGCGGCGAAGCCGAAGAAGCAGCCACGGCCTTGCAGGCAATAATTTCAACCCGGCCAGATTTCCTGATCGTCGATATCTCGCTGAACGGGCCCGATGGTCTGGACCTGCTCAAGAGCATTCGCGTGAGGTTTCCCAACCTGCCGGTGCTGATTCTGTCGATGCACGACGAGTCCATCTATGCCGAGCGCGCGTTGCGTGCCGGCGCCAACGGCTACATCATGAAACAGGAAGCAACCGAAAAGGTGCTGATTGCGGTGCGGCAGATCCTCAATCAGAAGGTCTACGTCAGCGATCGCATTGCCAATCGGATGTTGCAGCAGTACATCAGCGGCTCGGCCAACGAGACGATTTCGCCGATTGCAGAACTGTCAGACCGGGAGCTGGAGGTATTCCGGCTTATAGGTGAGGGTCACAGCACCCGCATGATTGCTGACGAGCTGCATCTCAGCGTGAAGACCGTGGAGTCCTACCAAGCCCATATCAAAGACAAGCTATCGCTGAAGACTGGGCGAGAGCTGGTGCAGCGCGCGATTCAATGGAATATCGATGAGGGCGTGGCCTGACCGAGTCCAACGCAGTTCGGCGACGTTTGCGCTCCGCGAGGATATGGGCCAACTTTTGAATCGAAAGAGGCCCCGGTCCACTGATTCGGCAAGCTCAGGGCTCCCTCCGTATAAACGAAGGTCGGATTAGGCTCCGCCGATTTCCCGATGCCTGAATTCATCTCATTTGCGGACTTGCAATGGAATCTGCCTCTGTTCGATGACCTGTTTCTTTCTATGCAGGGTCAGAATGTGATGCTGGTGGATTTTTATCTGCGGGACCTGGAACAGGATCTTCTGCGGGAACTCATCGAGATCGAGCGCACTCCCCTCCCGGCCACTCTTGTCGTCTCTGCCCTGAGTCAAATGTGGATCTTTGCGGTTTATGAACTTCTGCGCACCTGGCGCCAGCGCATTAGAGATTTGAAGCGGGACGCTCAAAAGCCGGCGGGGCCGCACTCGGGGCGTTCGAGCCTTGCAGGGTTGTACTACAAAGACCAACTCGCCCATCTACGGAAGAAGCCCACTTACTCCCAGGAACTGGATCGAGCTCTAAATCGGGTAGAGCCGCTCTTCAGGCGCATCGAGTCTCTGCGCATGAATCTAGCCAAGCACGAAGTGCCAAAAATGGATCGCGTCCCCGCCATGGCTCCTGGATATGGACGCATTGATGGAATGACTGGCTCCATCTCCTGGCAAGTTGATCTGGGCGATAATTATGTGGACCTGGTTTCGCGGCGTAGCATTGCTGACCAGTTGAGAAATCTTGTCGTCGAGAAGACAGCGAAACCAAGAAGCAAGCGCAAGCGATAGCGTTCGAGGATGCCTCTCAAAACCTACAACTTAACTCAACCGTGACGGCGGAGACCTCAATTCCGGCCGCAGGAGCGAGTCCGTGGCAGCGACGTTATTCTCTCGTATTCAGTTCTCGGCTCATTTGCCGCAATGCCTCGGTGTAAGTCTTGTCTGACGCTCTCGGTGCCGTGTCCCAGCGGTTGCTCTCCACCTCTTCCCGCAGACGCCAGCCGAGAAGAATTGCGCTTGCCATTGCTCCTGTGAACCCCATGTCGGCATGCTGCCTTAGGTGCTCCGGGTAGAGATGGCTTTGTTTTAAGGCAAGGGTGACTTCGACTGCCACAAGCACCATCTCTTCGTCTGGTGCCGTTTTGTCGAACGAACCGATTTCCTTAAGCACTTCGTCCACTATGCTAGGCATCAACCTCGCGCGATCATTTGGCGGCTTTGCCTTTTCGCCACAATTATTGCAAACGAGATCACTATTCCTCATCGAAGCAAGACAATTCTCGCAGTATTTCATAGGATCTGCTCATACCCCTGTTGCTAGTGGTTCCTCGGGCGCCGAACTACTCGCCACTTCGCCCGCTACAAGCTTACGCCATAGGGGAATCCCCGATAGCGACCGCAGCAATTTCCCTGCAGCACAAATCAGGTTGTGAAGGCCCCGGCTTTCGCTGATTCTAGGGCCAAGGTGCGTGGGGCACCGTTCCGGTTCCTGCTAAGTATTTATCTAGTGAACGAATAGCTATTTGATTTTGCGAGCTGGCGCATCATCCATCGATAAAGCTGGCAAGCGTTAATTGGGGTTAATGGCGAAGCACGCATTCAAGCGATGTCGAAAGGAGAATTTCGCATGACAGCGCAAGCGGTTCCGCACGGTCGCATTACTCAAAAAAAATCTCCGGTCGCCGAAGTCCACATCCTATGGATCACCGCCGGTTTGGGTTGTGATGGCGATTCCGTCTCCATTACCGCGGCGACGCAGCCCAGCATCGAGGATGTTCTGCTGGGCGCGATTCCGGGCCTTCCCAAAGTACATCTGCATAATCCCGTCCTCGCCTACGAAGTGGGCGATGATTTCATGAAGCCGTTTTACCAGGCGCAGGAGGGTAAGCTCGATCCTTTCGTGCTGGTGGTGGAAGGATCGATACCGAACGAGAAGATTCACGGCAAAGACGGCTACTGGGCAGCGGTGGGTACGGATGCAGCGACCAACCAGCCCATCAAGACCACCGAGTGGATCGACAAACTTGCTCCCAAAGCGCTGGCCGCGGTGGCCATCGGCACCTGTGCCACCTATGGCGGCATCCACGCCATGCAAGGCAACCCCACAGGCTGTATGGGGCTCGCCGATTATCTGGGATGGGGTTGGCGATCGAAAGCCGGACTTCCCATCGTCAACGTCCCCGGATGTCCCGTTCAGCCCGATAACTTCATGGAAACCGTTCTCTACCTGTTGTATCAAGTTGCCGGTCTCGCCCCCATGATTCCGCTCGACGATCAGCTTCGTCCGACGTGGCTGTTTGGCGCGACGGTGCACGAAGGATGCGATCGCGCCGGCTATTACGAGCAGGGAGATTTTGCCGAGGAGTACGGCTCGCCGAAGTGCATTGTGAAGCTCGGATGCTGGGGCCCGGTGGTGAACTGCAATGTTCCCAAACGCGGGTGGATGGCCGGCATCGGCGGCTGCCCCAATGTTGGCGGCATCTGCATCGGCTGCACTATGCCGGGCTTCCCGGACAAGTTCATGCCCTTCATGGACGAGCCGCCGGGCGCGCACGTTTCCACCGGCAGTTCCGCCATGTATGGCCGCGCCATTCGAGCGCTGCGTTCCATCACGCAAAACACGGTCAACAAGGAGCCGAAGTGGCGGCACAATCGGCCAGAACTCACAACTGGTTATCACGCCAGATCCTAATTTCAACCTGAAGGAGCGATCGCGATGGGCACAACTACATTAACCGAGCAAAAAGCCCCTAGTAAGCAAAAGCAGATCGTGGAGATGAATTGGGATCCGATAACCAGAATCGTCGGAAGCCTCGGCATCTTCACCAAAATCGATTTCGCCAACCGTCACGTCGTGGAATGCCATAGCACATCGTCGATTTTCCGCGGCTACAGCATTTTCATGAAGGGTAAAGACCCGCGCGACGCGCACTTCATCACCAGCCGCATCTGCGGCATCTGCGGCGACAATCACGCCACCTGCGCGAACTATGCGCAGAATATGGCTTTCGGCGTGCGTCCTCCCGACATGGCGGAGTGGATCGTCAATCTGGGCGAAGCCGCCGAGTACATGTTCGACCACAACATCTTCCAGGACAACCTGGTGGGCGTCGACTTCTGCGAGCAGATGGTGAAGGAGACGAACCCCAGCGTGTGGGCGAAGGCGCAAAAGACGAACTCACCCAATTCGAATCTGCATGGCTATCGCACCATTGCTGACATCATGACCGCGCTGAATCCCTTCACCGGCGCGTTCTATCGTGAGGCTCTGCAGATGAGCCGCATGACGCGCGAGATGTTCTGCCTGATGGAAGGCCGTCACGTTCATCCCTCCACGCTTTATCCCGGTGGAGTCGGCACCGTTCCTACGGTGCAGCTCTTTACCGACTACCTGGTCCGGCTGATGAAGTACGTCGAATTCATGAAGAAGGTCGTGCCGTTGCATGACGATCTCTTCGACTTTTTCTACGAGGCATTGCCGGGCTACGAAGAAGTCGGACGGCGGCGCGTTCTGCTGGGCTGCTGGGGATCGTTCCAGGACCCGAAATATTGCGACTACACCTACAAGAACATGACCGAGTGGGGACGCAAGATGTTCGTCACTCCGGGCGTGGTGGTTGATGGAGAACTGGTAACGACGGACCTCGTCGACATCAATCTGAACATCCGCATTCTGCTGGGAAGCTCTTACTACGACGACTGGGAGGAAGGCGAGACCTTCGTGAAGCAGGATCCGCTGGGTAATCCCGTTGACCAGCGGCATCCGTGGAACCAGACGACGCTGCCGAAACCGCAGAAGCGCGACTTCAGCAGCAAGTACACATGGGTCATGTCACCGCGCTGGTATCACGAAAAGACCAAAGAATACCTGGCGCTGGACACCGGCGGCGGACCGATCGCGCGCTTCTGGGCGACGGCGAAAGCGGGCTTGGTGGACATTGGTTATCTCAAGGCTACCGGTAACAGCGTCAAGATCTATTTGCCGAAGACGACGTCGTTGCCTGAGGTCGAGCTCGAATGGAAGGTTCCGAAGTGGAGCAACGCCATCGAGCGCGATCGCGCGCGGACCTACTTCCAGGCTTACGCTGCGGCGGCTGCGCTGCACTTCGTGGAAAAAGCGCTGGGCGAGTTGCACGCCGGGCGGACGAAAACCTGGTCTGACTTCAAGGTTCCGGAAGAGTCGATTGGGTGCGGCTTCCACGAGGCGGTGCGGGGAGTGTTGTCGCATCACGTGGTGATTCGCGAAGGCAAGATTGCGAACTACCATCCCTATCCGCCAACACCATGGAATGCAAATCCGCGCGATATTTACGGGACTCCAGGGCCATACGAAGATGCGGTGCAGAACACGCCCATCTTCGAGGAGAACGGGCCGGACAAGTTCAAGGGCATTGACATCATGCGCGCGGTTCGCAGCTTCGATCCCTGCCTGCCGTGTGGTGTCCACATGTACCTTGGGAATGGGAAGGTGCTGGAGACCCGGCATTCGCCCATGTTCGGCGTTGTGAAGTAAACGTGCCCCGTTTGCCAGAGGAGGAGTGGGTAGCGCAGTTGTAGGTGGCGAAGTGGCGTTCGTTGTCTTGCAATTTGCCGGCTCACTCCTCTCTGCTTTTGAAGGAACGCGAAAATATGGCAAAGGAAAAAGACTTCCAGGAGCACGTCCGCAGAATCGGGGCCCTGGTTGAGGAAATCGAAAGCATTGCCGATCCGGCGGTGCGGACCTCGACCCGGCAACTGGTGCAGCTGGTGATGGAGTTTCACGGCACCGCTCTCGATCGGGCACTCGAGATCCTGGCCAATGGCGGCGAGCCGGGAATGGCGTTCATCGAGCAGCTGGGACGCGATCCGATGGTGGGCAGCCTGCTCGTACTGTACGGATTGCATCCGGAAAGTTTGGAGACTCGCGTCAACAAAGCGGTGGAACGGCTTGAGCCCAAACTGCGGCGTGATGGCGCGTCGATCGAGTTGCTCGGCATCGAAGAGGGTGTGGTGCGCATACGAGTTACGCCAGGTACGCATACCTGTGGTTCCACAACCAAGGCTTTGCAGTCGACAGTGGAAGATGCGGTTTACGAAGCCGCGCCGGATATGGCGTCGCTGACGGTGGAAGGCCTGGACGGACAGCCAGCCAATGGGTTCGTCGCGCTAGACAAGCTAACCGGACAAGGCCCTGTCGCTACGAAGATGAGCGTGCCGGCGGCATCGCCTGTGGTGGCCAACTATGGCGACTAAGGAATCGCCCAGCCTCGGCGCGGCGTTCGATGTCCTGCGGCAGTTCGCGCGACGTCCGCGCGCGGCTGAGCGCTGCGAGCTGTGCAGCGCGGAGATCGCTTCGCAACATCCGCACCTGCTGGATCCAGCCACGCGCAAGCTTGTTTGTTCCTGCGATGCCTGCGCGCTGCTGTTCAGCGGACAAGACCGCGCGCGCTTCAAACGCGTGCCCAGGCTGGTTCGCTTGCTGGCGAATTTCCAGATGACCGACGCGCAATGGGACAGCCTCATGATTCCGATCAACATGGCATTCTTCTTTCGCAGCAGTACGGACGCGAGAATGGTGGCCATGTATCCCAGCCCGGCTGGCGCCACCGAGTCGCTGCTCTCGCTGGAGGCCTGGAACGAGATCGCCGCTGTTAATCCGGAATTGCAGCAAATGGAATCCGATGTGGAAGCGCTACTGGTGAACCGCATCGGACACGCTCGCGGCTTTGTCAGCGCCGAGTATTACCTGTTGCCGATCGACCAATGTTTCAAGCTCGTCGGTCTAATCCGCAGCCAATGGCGCGGATTTTCCGGCGGCACCGAAGTTTGGCAGCAGATTGGCGAGTACTTCGCGGAGCTCCGGCGTAACGCGTCGGTCTTTGGAGGCCAGAGCAATGCCTGAGCTTCAATTTCAGATCGAGGGTGCCGAGGTCGAACCATTCGCGGTAGCGCCCCAACTGGCTTTCAAGTTGCGAGTGACGAATGCCAATCCAGATGAAATGATTCACAGCGTCGCGCTGCGGGCCCAGGTGCAGATCGAGGCTACGCGCCGGCCCTACAGTGCGGACGAGCAGGGTGGTCTGCGCGATCTCTTTGGCGAACCTGAGCGCTGGGGCCAGACCTTGCGCACTTTCCTGTGGACGCACACCAGCACCATCGTTCCCGCTTTTCAAGGCAGCACCGAGGTCAGACTTCTGGTGCCCTGCACTTTCGACTTCAACGTTGCGGCGACTAAGTATTTCGCCGGACTCGCCGACGGCGAGGTTCCCATCTGCATGCAATTCAGCGGCAGCGTCTTCTATGGCGATAAGGACGGGCTGCTGCAGGTGACGCCGATACCGTGGGACAAAGAGGTGCGCTTCCGTCTGCCGGTGAAACTCTGGCGGGAGTTGATGGACACGTACTACCCGGGCGTTGCGTGGCTTTGCCTTGAACGGGACGCCTTCGAGCGGCTGCACCGCTACAAGATAGAGCGAGGCATTCCCACATGGGAGCAGGCGCTGGAGAGCTTGCTTCGCGGCGTCGAAGAGGAAGTGAAGCGATGAACATCGCAGCCGCCGATCGCATCGCCAAAGCCGTGCTCTACGAGGGATACATGCTGTATCCCTACCGGCCATCGGCGGTGAAGAACCAGCAGCGCTTCAACTTCGGCGTCCTGTATCCGCAGGCTTTTAGCGATGCACAGAAGGGAACTGATCCTTGCATGATGCAAGTGGAGTGCCTGGTACAGGGAGCAGGGTTCAGCCGACTGCAAGTGAGCGTCCGCTTCCTTCAACTGGTGGAACGTTCTGTGGAAGAGGCTGTCGCGGCGAGCGATTCCGCGGCGGAGTTTCGTCCGGTCAAGAACCTGACGGTCGACGAGCGAAATTTCTACTCCTGGCAGGAAGCGGTGGAACGAGAGCTGGCGATTTCAACGACGGACCTGGCGGCATTCAGTCCGCACCCGTTGCAGCATCCGTTCCAATTGGCTGCGAACACGACGGAGGAACATCTTCGTGACACGCGAGGGACACTGGCGGGCCGGATCGTACGAAACCAGCGCCCGATAGATGGTGCGATTCACCTATCCGCGCACCGCGTTGCGGAGAACATCTTCAAGATCGTGGTGCGGGTGCAGAATGTCACTCCAATCGACAACCCGGCGCACGTCAGCCGCGAGTCTGTCTTGCTGCGCTCGCTGGTGTCCGCACACGCGGTTTTAGGCGTCGAGGACGGAGAGTTTGTATCGCTGCTTGATCCTCCGGAAGCGCTGCGGCCCGCGATTGAAGACTGTCATAACCAGGGCGTGTTTCCAGTGCTGGTGGGCGAAGCCGGGCAGCGCGACACGATGCTGGCTTCTCCCATCATTCTGTACGACTACCCGCAAATTGCGGCGGAGAGCGCCGGCGATCTTTTTGATGGCACGGAGATCGATGAGATTCTCTCTCTGCGCATCATGACCATGACCGACGAAGAAAAGCGCGAGATGCGCGAGTCCGACGAACGCGCCCGACAGATGCTGGAACGGACCGAGTGTCTGCCGGCCGAGCAGTTCATGAAGATGCATGGCGCATTGCGCGGCCTGCGGCCAGTGAACGAGGAGACCCGGTGAACGAGTGGGAGTGGCAACTGCTGGAAGATAAATCGCCGGTCGAGCAGGTTGAGATCGCGGGTGCGGCGGTGCGGGTTGGCGACCGCGTACGCCTGCGGCCTCGTCAGGGTGGCGACGTATTCGACATCGCGCTAGCTGGTCAGATTGCGACCATTGAAGCTCTCGAGCAGGACTATGAGGGCAAGGTCCACGTTTGCGTCGTGCTGGATGACGATCCTGGGCGCGACCTTGGCTTCATGCGTCAGCCAGGCCATCGCTTCTTTTTTGACGTGGAAGAAGTCGAGCTGCTCCCGCCGGAAGAACAGACGCAGAAGAAAACGGCTTCGCAGCCGCGAGTTCTGGTCGCGGGCATAGGAAACATCTTCATGGGCGACGACGCTTTCGGCGTGGAAGTGGCTCGCCGGCTTGCCGAGCGCGCGTTGCCGGCGGAAGTTCGCGTCGGCGACTTCGGTATTCGCGGATTCGACCTGGCCTACGCGCTTCAGGATGGTTACGAGACGACGATTCTCATCGACGCCTGTCCGCGCGGCGAGGAGCCGGGAACGTTGTATGTCGTCGAGCCGGATTTGACGGCGCTCGGAGCGGACCAGGCTGAGGGCACAGACGTCGACGCTCATAGTATGGATCCGGTGAAGATTCTTCGGCTGGCGGCCTCGATGGGCGGGCCGCTGAAGCGGGTTTTGCTGGTCGGCTGCGAGCCGGCGACTCTGGGTCCGGAAGAAGGCGCGATGGGTTTGAGCGAACCCGTCGCGCGGGCTGTAACCGAGGCTGTGAATTTCGTAGAGTCTGTAATCCATCGGGTACTGGCCGGAGAGTGGCCGGGTCCTGAGCAACGAACGACTGACTGATTGAGGAGGATACGACAGTGGCAACAGCAGTGATGCATCGCGAATCGAACGCAATGGAACGCGACAGTGATCGAGATACGCTATTCATGCTGAGCGGAATCGCCCTGATGGTTTTCGGCGCGGGACTGATTCTGTCGAATCCCGTCGCACAGAAATATCTGGGGCGCATCGGAGTTCCAAACCTGGCGAAGGACGCGCTTCCGGACCTGGAGCGGTATTTGCGCCTGCGAGCGATGTAACAGTCGCCTGTAACCTTGACGCCACTCATCCCGCGAGAAAGGGGATCCTTACGCTTTGCCTGAAAATATGAGCCTCGATAGTGATGCCGCACCGGCGGCGGTTGCCATTGTCGGTGATCGGTACGTCATCGACGCAATGGTGAGCCGGTTTACGGTGAAGGCGTTTGCCGGCGGATTGCTGTCGGCTTTTGGACACAGCCCGACGATCGCCATTCGCGATATGGAAGGCGAAGTAGTCTACAACCCCGCGGCCGTAGAGCAGTCCAGCTTGCACCTTGTGGTGCGAAGCGATTCGCTGTCGGTGATGGACAATGTCAACGACAAAGATCGGCGCGAGATGGAGACCGAAATGCGTGACGGGGTTTTGGAGGTCACGAAGTATCCGGAGATTGTTTATGATGCTCCGCGCGTTTCGGTCAAGAACGCGAGCGATGGCCAAGATGACATGGTGCTGCTTGGCCAGTTGACGTTGCACGGGGTCACTCGATCGCAACCGGTGCCAGTCCGAATTGCAGTCACCGGCGACATGCTGCGCGCTTTCGGCGAGTTCTCTCTGCGGCAGTCGAATTACAATATCAAGCCGGTTTCGGCGGTTGGCGGTGGATTGAAAGTGAAGGACGAGGTGAAGTTCTCGTTCGATATCGTAGCCCGCAAAGGAGGCTGAACGGGTAGAGCGGCGCTTCAGCGCCGCGTCTCGTGTGCGTATCAAATCAGACATAGGGATGACGCTGGTTTGACGCCAGCCTGAAGGCTGGCTCTACCAAGGTCTGCGGTAGAAGCGTGAAGGGTTACGGAAAGAGGTAGCGAATGTGCTTAGCCATACCCGGAAAAGTGATCGAACTCTTTCCTGGAATGCCGTACCTGGCGACAGTCGAGGTCGCGGGCGTGCGCAGGAAGGTCGATCTCGGGTTGCTGGAGAGCGATATGCCGGAGTCGGGCGACTGGGTGCTGATCCACGTCGGCTTCGCCATGAGCAAGATCAGCGAACGGGATGCACTCGAGCAGATGCAAACCTTGATCATGCTGGGTGAGAGCGAGCAGGTCATGCAGGAGGTTCGAGGATACGGATTGGACGACGCTGACGAACCCAAGCCTTCTTGATCGGTCTTATTTACTCCGCGCGGTTAACGAGGTGATGATGAAATTTGTCGATGAATTCCGCGATCCCGAAGTCATCAACAAAACGGCGGAAGAGATTCGCCGCCTCGCCGATCCCGGCCGTCATTATCGGCTGATGGAGGTCTGCGGCGGACACACTCATGCCATCTACCGCTTCGGGCTGAAGGACATTCTTCCCGCCAACATCGAACTGATTCATGGTCCCGGATGTCCGGTCTGCGTTCTGCCCATGGGCCGCATCGACGACGGCCTCGCGCTGGCAAAAGATTCCAACGTGGTCTTCACCGCTTTTGGTGACATGATGCGCGTGCCCGGCGTGCAGGGTAGTCCGTTGGAGCACAAGGCGCGGGGGATGGACGTGCGCATTGTCTACTCGCCGTCGGATGCGCTGAAACTTGCCAAGGCGAACCCCGATAAGCACATCATGTTTTTCGCCATCGGATTTGAAACCACGGCGCCTTCGACCGCGCTGACGATCATGCGCGCCAAGGCTGAGGGAATCCATAATTTCTCGGTGTTCTGTAATCACGTAACGATTATCCCCGCGATTCGCGCGATTCTCGATTCACCCGACATGCGGCTGGACGCTTTCATCGGGCCGGGCCATGTTTCCACGGTGATTGGCTGCCGTCCGTATGAATGGATCGCCGCCGACGAGCACAAGCCGATCGTCGTCTCCGGCTTCGAGCCGCTGGACATGCTGCAATCCATTGTGATGCTCCTGCGGCAATTGAAGGCCGGCGAAGTGAAGGTGGAGAACCAATACAAGCGGGTTGTGCCTTGGGAGGGTAATCGCGCCGCGCTCAAAGCGATGAATCAGGTGTTCGAACTGCGCCCCTACTTCGAATGGCGAGGGCTGGGCTTCATCTCGCAATCGGCGCTGCGCATTCGCGACAGCTACGCCGAATTCGACGCCGAACAGCGCTTCACGGTGCCGGGAATTCGCGTCACCGATCCCAAGGCTGCACAGTGCGGCGAGGTGCTGAAGGGTGTGCTGAAGCCGGCGCAGTGCAAGTTGTTTGGCAAAGAGTGTACTCCCGAACATCCCGTGGGAGCGTTGATGGTTTCGTCGGAGGGATCGTGCGCAGCGTACTACAATTACGAACACCGGAAGGCAATGGCGAGCAGCCTGGCCTGGCCGGCGTAAACATGGCAGTCGCGATTGACAGCACGACATCGAAGGTCCGATTCCGCGAGCCGCAAATTGAAATGGCCCACGGCGCCGGCGGCATTGCCAGCCGCCGCCTGGTCGAAGGACTGTTCGCTCCTCTTCTGTTTCGATCGGCCAATCCCAGCCTGAACGACGCTGCCTCATTGGAGATCGGCGGCGTGCGGATGGCCATGACCACCGACAGCTTTGTGGTGAAACCGCTGCGCTTTCCCGGCGGCTCGATCGGAGAACTTGCCATCAACGGCACGGTCAATGATCTCGCAGTGTCGGGAGCGAAGCCTGAGGCCATCGTCGTCAGTTTCATCCTTGAGGCAGGTTTGCCTACGGAGACGCTGGAAGCCGAAGTCCGCGCCATGAGCAGTGCCGCGCAGGAAGCGGGCGTTGCCGTTGTCGGCGGCGACACCAAGGTTGTGGAGCACGGCAAGGCCGACTCCATGTACATCTCGACCACCGGTGTCGGTTCGTACCTGCCGGGAATTCGCATCGACGCTCGCTCGGTGCGCCCGGGCGACAGGGTACTGCTCTCCGGGCCAATCGGAGATCATGGCATCACCATTCTGCTGGCGCGAGGCGAGCTGGATATCGAGGCAGACCTGCGTTCCGATACTCGTTCGGTATTTCCGATGGTAGAGGCGATGGCACGCGAAGCCGCTCCCGGCATGCGCTGGATGCGCGATCCCACGCGCGGCGGCGTAGCGACATCGCTGAATGAATTGGCCCGCGACTGCGGTCTCGGCATCCACGTTTTTGAGGACGAGATTCCGGTTCGCGACACCGTTCGCGGAGCCTGCGAGCTGCTCGGCCTGGATCCGCTGCACATCGCCAACGAAGGTCAGTTCCTCGCAGTCGTGGCACCCGAGTATGCCGATGCCGCGTACAACGCGTTGTGTCAGGCGCCAGGCGGTGAGGACGCGGTGATTCTCGGCGAAGTCCACGACCAACCCGCCGGCTCTGTCCTGGTGACGACGCGCTATGGCGGCAGTAGAATTGTCGACATGCTCGTGGGTGATCCTCTGCCGAGGATCTGCTGATGGACTCCTGTCATGCCGGCCGGCCTTGAACTCGCGACGCTCGTTGAAGAGCGACTTCTCGAACGGAATCGTTTGTGCGAGAGCTTTTTCTCCCGCGAGGCTCCCCGGCTGGCCGAGGCCTGCCGCGAGATGTCGGAGCGCTTTCTGCGCGGCGGGCGCCTACTCGCTTTCGGACGCGGTCCATACGCGACCGATGCGCAGCACGTTTCGGTTGAGTTTGTGCATCCCGTGATCGTCGGCAAACGAGCCCTGCCGGCCCTCGATCTTTCCCTCGTCTATCGTCCCTGGCTGCGCAGCATTCTGCGCGCCGACGATATGGTTATGGGGTTCGGACCTCCCGAAGGCGACGACGACGTCGCGGAGACCTTGCGGGAGGCGCGTTCGCGTGGCGCCATGACCTTTGCGCTGCCGGGCGGGGATGGGTCCTACAGTGTGGGAGCTGCGACACACGATCCTTTCATTCATCAGGAAATCATCGAGATCCTTTATCACACATTGTGGGAGACGGTGCACGTTTTCTTTGAGCATCGCGAGCTGGGACATGAGGTTGGCGACGCCGGATTTCTTTATCCTTTCCTGGGGCAGGCGAAGCAAGAGACCGGCGGCATAACACAAGAGGTGGCAGCTTCGATTGTCATGAAGGTACAAGATGACAGCCAACTCCGCTCCCAAGTTGCCAGCGAAGAAGCCGAGCAGATCATCGCCACCGTACGCGCGATCCAGGAACGCGTACAACGGGGCGGGAAGTTGATTCTCTTTGGCAATGGCGGATCGGCTACGGATGCCAATGACTGGGCGATCGACTGTGTTTTGCCGCCTGCCGGTTACCAGCCGGTACCCGCGGTCTCGTTGTCCATGGAGCCCGCCAACATCACAGCCGTCGCCAATGACATCGGGACGGAAGCGATCTTCCTGCGGCAACTGATTGCGCAGGCCCAACCGGAAGATGTCGCGATTGGCATCTCGACCAGCGGTGGCTCGCGCAACATCATCATGGCGCTGGAAGAGGCGCGCAAGCGCAGGATGCTGACGGTTGCACTTCTGGGTTATGACGGCGGCGAGATCAAGCGTCGCGGTTTGGCTGATTTGCCCATCGTCGTACGTTGCGACTACATTCCGCGCATTCAGGAGGTGCAGGCTTCCATCTATCACATCATTCGCGAAATGCAGGAGGTGTTGCAGCGTGGCCAGGCTTGAACTCTTCGGGACGAAAAGCTGTCCCTACACCCAGGAGATGCGCGAATGGCTGGAGTGGAAGCGCTGCGAATTCGTGGAGCACGACGTTGAAGCCGACAGCGCGGCGCGGGAAAGACTCTTGTTGCTGGCCGGAGGCCAGCGTACGGTCCCTGTTTTGGTGGAAGAAGGCAAGGTAGTTCAGGTCGGCTGGCAGGGAAGAGGTTGCGTTATCGGCTCCTGACCGGCTGGCGCTTCATTAGCGGGCTCATCCCACCGGGCACGCGCCGGCGCACCGGTTGTTTGTCCAGGCCACTCCCAGGGCGTGCAAAATCAACTTGTCGCCTTCCGTCAATACATCGGCATTCAAAACCGCTTCATACGCATAGAGAATAACTTCACTACGGGTGATGCACCAGGGTTCATGACGAACGATTCCCTGGCAGTGCTCGCAAGCCGCCTCTGCGCTGTATTTATTGCTGTGACGCCAAATCGTTGCTTCCTGCGTCGCCATGACTTGTCCTCCAATATCTTCGGCCATGCTGAAGAGTAGCGCGGAGAGCGATCCACTACATCCCCCAGAGGAGGTAAGACCGATACGTCTTTAGCCGGAGAACAATGTTTGCAAGCAAGAGGAGGGATTGCGGTCATGCTTCGTCTCGCGTGCTTTTTTTCTTGTGACCAAACAAAAAGCGGGGCACCCTTATTACAGGATGCCCCGAAGGTTTACCTCTATCTGTTATTTCAAACTATCCAGCCTGAGAACCGCCGCCAGCTTAGTGGCAGTTCGGGAACTTCCAGCTGGAAACGTTTGTGCTCCAGCCGAACGTGCCCGTAACCGGGTAGTATTCGGTTGTGTAGAAGAAGGTGCAGTTGTCAGAAGGATCGATCTCGACCGTGCTGTAGTCACCCCAGCGATCGGCCGTATCGGTCTGTGAACCGGTACCATTCACAAACAGGTCTTCGGCTGACAGGGTGCCCAGCGGATCGCCACTGACGCGTCCGGCGACTGCGATAGAGGGATAGGTGCTCGAACTCGACTCGCTATAGCCGAGCAGTATGTCGCCGACATTGTCGCGGCTCACCGAACCCATCCAACGGTACTGAGTGTCGGCGGGAGATCCCGCATAGGTTCCCTGCTGGAATGCCGCGAGGGAGGTGACAGGCACAGTCCTTAAGTTAGCGATGAATTCCATCCACCGCACGCCGATCTGTCCGGTCCCCGACGTAACATCGAAGTTGACAAACCAGTGCTGCGACGGCAGCGGCTTTGGAGGATTGGCAGTGACATTGGAGAGTGGCTGGTCTTCCCAGTAGGAGAAGCGATACATCAAGCGATCGCCGAGCGAGTCGACCTCGTCCGAGACGCCTTTCTGCGGAACGCAGTCGCCACCGTATCCGCCGTTGCAGGACGGCGTGAACTGCGCGATGGGAACCAGTTGCGAGTTGCCCAGTCCGGTCATGGTTGCACTGCCGGTTGCCCAGTCGCTAATGTGCATGGAGTAAACGGACAGGTGTTCGTTATCTACATCGCCAACGCTGCCGATGAAGAATTCGTCCTCAGACGAGGGAGGCGCGGTTGGCGAATCCCGATCCGCGGGCAACAAACTGTCTTCGTTTTGGTCGAGTTGGAAGCAAATCTGCTCAGCGGAGCTGTCGCCGACCAACATCTTGGTGCGATCATAACCGCAGATGACCGGGCCCTCCCAGCCACCGTTTGGGGGTCCGAAGTTGTTCCAGGTTTGAAAATATCCGTCGCTGGCGCCGCCTGAGGACCAGACGCCCCACTTGGGATAGTCCGGAAAGCCGTTCTGGACTACGGGGAATTGATAGGCATACCAAAGGTTATCGGAGAAGGTAGCGGTCTGCGAAATCGCAAAGCACACAACATAAGGCGAACCGAATACGTTCTGTGCCAGGATCCAGCGCTGCGCAGCGCGGTCAAATTTGACGATGATGTCGCCGTCGTTCTGGTTGGCGCACTGCGATCCGGGCAGCAAATTCGCCCAAACGGTGTTGCCTTCGGTGCTGTCCTGGCCATTCAATTGGATAATGGCGCCCGTGCTCTTATCTAAATCGACATAAGAGGTGTTGACCCACTCGACTACTTCCGTGGTGCCGACCGCCAGGGTCGTATCCGGCGGAGCATCGGGAACGCTGTAGTTGGGGAAGCCCACGCCTACGCCGAGCACATTGTAGACCGGGTTAAATTCGATGCTGGAGGGTAGTGTGTGCTGCTCAGCGGGATCGAGCACGCGCGCAGCGGGGGCCTTGTAGACGCGGTGAACCGGGTTGGCCAGGTGCAGACCGAACGGCGGGGGAGTTTCCCCGACGGTCACGTGCCCAGCACCAAAAGCCGTGGCATGGTTAAGAAGAGGCTGCGGCGATTTGTCGGCCGCAAGCAGCGGCAGGCCACAGAGTAAAAGGGCGCATAAAGCGATGACGGATGCACCCAGAAATTTACTTCTTGTCATTGTTACCATTCTCCTTTTTCTCCACATCGTCTTCGCGGCAGAACGCTGTGAGCGCCTGACGCGGAGGCGTGTCGCGACAGCAGGTTTCGTTGATGGAGCGCAGTCTTTGACGTTCTGGGAGCGGACTGCGTAAAGTTTGTAGTTTTCAACTGTTGAATCAGGGCCCTAGGCGGGTGTTTGAACTATTACACATGGTAGTAACTGCGTGCAACTATTAATTGCGTAGTACATGGATTATTGGACCGGTTTGAAGTCTCTTGACTGTTCAGATCGGCACCAACGTCTCACTCTTTCCCGTGTGCATGACCGAATTTGGCAACAAATTGCTTTTTCGGCCAGACGCAGAGGCTTTCATTGGAGAACTCCTGCGGAAGTGTTAAGTAGTACGTCGAATCGGGACAAACCGGCAGGGCAGCCTTAATCTGATTGACAATCCAATGTAGGAACCTTAGCCTGATCACGCGAGGAAATATCTTGACTATGACTCCGATGAGAAGGCAGAGCCAGCAACTGGTGCTCGGCCCGCTCGAGATGCAAGTGATGAATGTCGCCTGGTCCGTTGGGCGGTGTAGCGTGCGCGACGTAGTGGAGAGATTGAACAGCAAGCTGGCTTACACCACCGTCATGACTACGCTCGACCGGTTGTTCAAGAAGGGTTTGCTGGAGCGAGAGAAATCCGAACGCGCCTTTCTTTATTCTCCGGCGCTGTCCAGCCAGGATTGGGAGCGGCGGCGCGCGGGAGATTTCGTGGCCGGGTTTCTTGCCGGTCCGGAACCGTCACGCGATCTTCTGCTGTCTTCTTTGGTTGATGCCGTCGGCCAACACGACGCCGTGCTGCTGGACGAACTGGAAGAGAAGATCCGCAAGAAGCGCCGTGAGCTTTCCAGGACGCCCAAGCCATGAACCTTCCCTACACCATGCGGCTGCTCTGCCTTTGCTGGGCGTCATTTTTCATGGTCCACGTGGCGCTGGCCATGGTTGCGCGCCTGGGCTCAGGTACGGCGATGCGAGTTGCCGAGCACATGAAGCCGAGGTCCGCGTCTCGTTTGCTGTTCGCAATCCGCATCTTGCCGCTGGTGTTGAGCTTGTTCGCGGTGCTGGCGTTCTGTATTCCCAGCTATCTGTGGCTTGAGCCGGAGGCGACCGGCGAACGGGTGGGTTTGGTTTGCATGCTGATCGCCTTGATGGGGGTCGCGGTGTGGATTCCTGCGCTGGTGCGAGTCATCGGCGCACTTCGCGGCACGGCTCGTTACCTGCACCGTTGCGAGCGTCATGGGCGGAAAATCACGATGCCGGGCGAATCGTCGCCCGCTCTCCTGCTGGCGGATAAAGCTCCGGTGCTGGCGGTCGCAGGCGTGTTCCGTCCGCGACTGCTGATTTCGCGGCCTGTCATGCGCGGTCTTTCCGCCGAACAAAGAGAGGCTGCCTTGCGCCATGAACGCGCGCATTGCGCCGCCGGCGACAACTTCAAGCGCTTCATGATCCTGCTGGCGCCGGATGTGTTGCCCTTTGTTCGCACCTTCCGCAACATGGAGCAGGCTTGGTCGAAATTTACCGAGTGGGCCGCCGACGATCAGGCGACTGAGGGAGATCCGCAGCGGGCGCTGTCGCTGGCGGCGGCATTGGTTCGAGTTGCGAAGATGGGCTCGAAGCCGCAGCTTGGCTATCTTTCCTGCTCGCTGCTGGGTGGCGACCAGCAACTCTCAGAGCGCGTGGAGCGGCTACTGCGTCCACAAACGAAACCCGGCAAGCCGGTCAGGGAACTCGTGCCCCTGCTTACCAGCGCGGGCGCGCTGACGGCATTAGCGATTGCGGTGATGACGCTCTGGCCCGGCAGTCTCTCTGTCGTCCACCAGGCTCTCGAGCAGTTGGTCCACTAAGAAAACTGTGCCGTCCCTACGGGACTTCGGTTACTCTTTTCCGCCCCACCCAGGACTCCGCTTCGCTCCGTCCTGGGCTAACGGCACGTCCACCCCTTCGGGGTTCTTTTTTTCGTGAGTCATGTTCCACTGCCGAACACCAACCTTCTCACTCACGCAGCTTCTGAAGGCCGTCCTCTTCGAGGAAGCCGACTTTATCGGGACCTCACTGGCGAATTCCTCAGAGATATTCATGACACAGATAGCTATAGACAAGCTCTGGCAGCGATGCCACTGAGAGCTGCGCTAACGTCCTTGCGCGATCCGCTTCAGTTGCGCTTGTCTCCTTATTGCCGGCAATGAACACCGTTCTCATGCCGAGGCGCAGCCCAGCTTCAATGTCGCGCAGAGAATCTCCTGCCATAAGACTGTTGTCAGGCCGAGCGGCCGGAAAATCCTGGAAAGACTGTTCGAAGAGCCCGGTCAGTGGCTTGCGGCAATTACATTGACCTTCATCATGGGGGCAGGCATAAATACCATCCAGATGGGCGCCGCGCGCCGCCAGACGCTCCCGCAACTGGCCATGGATTCGCGCCAGATCGTCATGGGAATACAGGCCCAGCGCGATGCCGCGCTGGTTAGTGACTACGATCACCTTTCGTCCCGAACGGTTCAGCGCCGCGACCGCGTCCTCAACACCCGGCAGCAATTCGAGTTCTTCCGGGCAGGTAACAAACCCTCCGTCGGGAGGCTGGCGGTTCAACACGCCGTCCCGATCTAGGAAAACGAACTCGATATCCGGAAATTCAATGGCTCGACTGTTGCCCATCGCATTTATAATCTTGCAACAAGCTCTCCACAGGTTCTTGGGAAGATCCTCACATTCCTCGTAACACGAGGGGGCGAATGTCATCTTCTCTGAATCTGGCCGGCGTCTTCAGCTGACGCTCTTTGCGAACACATCACCATTATCCGCCGACTTGAAGCTCAGCAGGACGCTTTCGAGCGTGCGGCCAACTTGATCACCGAAGCGCTAGTCCGCGGTAAGAAAGTGCTGTGGTGCGGAAACGGCGGCAGCGCCGCGGATTCACAACACCTAGCCGCCGAACTGGTGGGACGCTTCCGGCGCCGCCGCTCCGGACTGCCCTCCATAGCTCTGACCACCGACACTTCCATCCTGACCGCCGTCGCCAATGACTTTGGATATGACGAGGTCTTCAGCCGGCAGGTCGATGCGCTGTGCCAGCCCGGCGATGTCGTGGTCGGCATCTCTACATCAGGAAATAGCAAGAACGTTTGCGCCGCTCTGCAGAAGGCCCATCAACTCAAAGGGCTGACTGTGGCGATGACGGGGCGGAACGGCGGGCGCCTGGCGACGCTGGCGGATGTTTGCATTCGTGTGCCCTCAACCGATCCGGCGCGGATCCAGGAGGCGCATATCCTCTTTGGGCACATGCTGTGCGAATGGATCGAACTGGCTACGTGCATCCGCGAAGCAGTCGCGGGCGGCGGAGGCGCCTATGATCCCGGAGCTGCCTGACATTGTGGCGCTGGTCGAGTCGGGCTGGCGTCATCCTGCTGTTCTCGTGATCGGCGACATCATGCTGGACCAATACGTCTGGGGCGAGGTGGATCGCATCTCGCCCGAGGCGCCGGTCCCGGTGCTGCGGGCCACGTTTCGCGACGAGAAGCCCGGCGGTGCAGCCAATGTGGCCATGAACCTGGCTGGGCTGGGCGCGTGTGTCACACTGGTGGGCTTCGGCGGTGGTGACCGCGAGCAGGAAGCGTTGGAATCACTGCTGGCGGACGCGGGAATCGAGCCATTGCTCACGGCTGTCCCGAATGCGCCGACAACTACCAAGCTGCGGATTCTCTCAGGCCATCAGCAGATCATGCGGCTCGATACCGAAGCCGCGCCAGGTTTTTCCGAAGCCGATTACCGAAGATTGCTGGAACGCGCCTTCGCGGCGTTGCCCGACGCCTCGATGGTGGTGCTGTCGGATTACGCGAAAGGTGTGCTCACCGAAGCTGTTTGCCAGGCTGTGATTCGAGAAGCGCACAAGCGCGGCGTCTCTGTTCTGGTGGATCCGAAGAGCCAAGACTTTGCGCGATATCGCGGTGCAACCGCAATCTGCCCCAATCTGAAGGAGCTGGCGGCAGCGACGGGAGAACCGGCAGCCAATCTGAATCAGCTCTTGAGCGCGGGCCAGGCTCTCGTACCGTCCCTCGAAGTGGAGTTCATGGCGGTGACGCTCGGGGGAAAGGGAATTGCCGTATTGCAGCGGAACTCGCGATTTCATGCGCCTGCCGTCGTGCGCCAGGTGTACGACGTTTCCGGGGCGGGCGATACGGTGATCGCGGTCCTGGCGCTCGCCATGGCTTGCGGCGTGCCCATCGAGACCGCGGTCCAGCTTGCCAATGTCGCTGCCGGAGTTGTGGTCAGCAAAGTTGGTACGGTGCCGATTCAGCGCGAGGAACTGCTGGGCGCGCTGTCGGAAGAGATATCGCTCCATATGGATGAAAAGGTACTGCACTTGGAACGGCTGCTGTCGCGGGTCACGACATGGAGGTCCGCAGGCCAGCGCGTGGTGTTCACCAATGGCTGCTTCGACATCCTGCACATCGGCCACATCCGGCTGCTGGAAGAGGCGCGGCGCAAAGGCGATCGTCTGATCGTCGGCCTCAACAGCGATGACTCAGTGCGGCGCATCAAAGGCCCGTTGCGGCCAATCGTCGCAGATTGTGAGCGGGCGCAGGTCCTCGCGGCGCTGAGCGCGGTGGACGCCGTTGTCGTCTTCAACCAGGACACTCCGCTGCGCTTGATCGAGGCCATCCGTCCCGACGTTCTGGTGAAGGGCGGAGACTACACCGAAGACACCGTTGTCGGCGCTCGCGAGGTGCGTGCCTGGGGAGGTCGAGTGGAACTGATTCCGTTAGCCGGGGATATCAGCACCACACGGCTCATTGCGAAGTCGGTGGCCAGCGTCCCGCCCAATCCGATGTCGAAAGCTTTCTCAGCATGAAAGCCCCCATGTTGCCGCCGCTGTTCTTGTCGATCCGCGTGCCCACGCTTCTGGCAATGTTTTGGCGCGCGCACATTCGACGCGAGCCGATTGCCGGGGTGTCGCGTAATGAGCCGTTGTCGTTTATCGTCTTCCGGCTGGATTCGCTGGGCGATGTGGTGATGACGACCCCACTCTTTCGCGCGTTGAAGAAAGCCCATCCTGGATCGCGCTGCACCGTGGTGGTGCAGGATTGCTATAAGCCGCTCCTCGTGACCAACCCGTACATCGACGAAATCCTCACGCTGCCGAAGGTCAGACCGCTGTGGCTGCCGCAGGGCGCCAGAAAGCTGCTATCGGCGGTTGTGCTCTATTGGACGCGATTGCGCAAAAGGCATTTCGACTTTGCGGTTTCGCCGCGCTGGGATGTGGACACGCACTTGACAACATTTCTCTGTGTTTTGACGCACGCTGCAAGCCGAGTGGGCTACAGCGAAAAAACATCGCCGGAGAAGCAGCGGATCAATCGCGGGTTTGATGCCGCCTACAACATTTGTCTGCCGCCAGGCGCGGTGCGGCATGAAGTTTTGCGCAACCTGGCGATCGCGGATGCGGTGGGTGCAACGTCGGGGGACGCAAGGCTCGAAATCGAGCTGACCGAACGAGACCGAAGGAACGCAGCGAAACTCCTGGCGAAGGTCCCGACCTCGACCAAGTTGGTGGCGATGGGAATTGGCGCCGCCAGTCCCAGCCGGCGGTGGCCGTTGGAACGCTACGCCGACGTGTTGAATTGTCTGACACGCGAACACAATATTCAGCCCGCGATCGTGTGTTCAGCCGCAGAACTCGGCCAGGCGCTCAAACTCGCCGCCTTGCTGCAACGTACTCCGCTCATCGTCAGCGGAGCCCGCCTCCGCGAAGTATGTGCGGTGCTGGAACGATGCGATCTCTTCCTTGGGAATGACAGCGGTTGCGCCCATCTTGCCGCTGCGATGGATTGCAAAGTCATCGTGATCTCACGCCATCCGCGCGATGGCGATCCGAACCACTTCAACAGTCCGTTGCGCTTCGCTCCGCATTGTGCTCATGGGCGCGTCCTGCAGCCTGCGACTGGTCTCGACGGTTGCAAGCGGGCGTGCTGCTCTACTCAGCCCCATTGCATCAACAAAGTTTCCGTGGAAGAGGTTGCGGCGGCAGCGCGGCTGATGCTGAAGGAAACGCGAGCGGTCGTTATTCCGCCGCTCTCGAGGTCGCTGCCGGAAAAGGCGACACAGCGCTTGTTGCACTCGCACTCGGCGGAAGCCGTTCGCCGCGCCGTCGAAACCCTTCGCGACGGTGCGGAACGGCCGCTAACGCCGGTTTGACCTGGTTCACGCCGTGAAGATCAACCTCTCATCCTCGCGCTATGGCCGGATCGTCCAGGCAGTTTGCTCCGGCACGGCTGCACGACTGCTGACTAGCGGGCTGACGCTGGTCTCACTGCCGCTCGCCGTGCGCTACCTGGGAGCGGAACGCTATGGAGTTTGGGCGACAATCACCACCACTGCGGTGTGGATCAATCTGCTCGACCTCGGCATCGCCAACACGCTGACCAACAACATCTCCCGCGCCTACGCGCTCGGCGACAAGACTGCAGCCGCGCGCTACTTCACCAATGCGCTGGCGCTCACTAGCGCAGTCGCCGCTGGAGTTGGGCTGTTGTTGGCATTCGTCTTTCCCCGGATCGACTGGGTGCGACTATTCAACGTCAGCCCGAACGTGAGCGCGACGGAAGTGGAATACACAGCCGCCGCAGCTGCGTGCCTCATGCTGTTGTCGCTGCCGTGCGCTCTGGCGAGCAAGCTGCTCGCCGGATACCAGGAACTGCACCGCAACAACTACGCTGCCTGCGCTGGTGCGGTCGGCAGCGTGTGCGGACTCGCTCTCGGTATCGCACTGCATGTTTCCATGCCGCTGCTGTTTGTCATGTCCGCCGGATGCCTCACGTTCGCCAGCCTTGCCACTCTGATCGTGGTGGTCGCTTGGCAAAAGCCGTGGCTGCTTCCGCGCGCGTCGTTGGTCGATCGCTCGTCGATCAAGGAGCTTCTGGATTCCGGCTGGCCTTTCTTCCTGATCCAGGTCGCTGCGGTTGTTGTCTTCAGCTCCGACAATCTGGTTGTCAGCCATTACCTTGGCGCGTCGGAGGTAACGCCTTACAGCGTGACCTGGCGAGTTGTCGGTCTGGCGGCCGTGCTGCAATCGCTTATGTTTCCCGCGCTGTGGCCGGCCTACGCCGAAGCCTATGCCAAGCGCGACTACGGCTGGATTCGGCGGACCTTCCTAATAACGATGAAAGCGACCGTAGCGCTGAACGTCTCGTGTGTGGCAGTGCTCATGCTCTTCGGGCGAGGCCTGATACGGATTTGGGCCGGCCCAGCGGCCGTGCCGAGCACATATCTACTGCTTGCCATGGGAGTCTGGGCGATCGTCAATGGCTTCATGAGCGTCGAATCCTGCTTGCTGGCAGCGCTGAACCGCATCCGCGAACAGGCCGTTCTGTCGATCCTCGCGGCCGCAATCAATATTGCATTGTCGCTAGCGTTGGTCCGCCACATTGGAGCGCTGGGCGTTATAGGAGGAACGATTCTGTCGTACCTGCTCGTGCTGGTAATTCCGCAGACCCTCATTGTGCGCAATGTGTGGAGGCGGGAACTGGCGGAAGGCCGTTCGCTCTTCGCCTTTCGCTCCTCGCCTTTCGCCAGCAACTAACAGCTAGTTGCTAATTGCTAATTGCTTCCTCACACCAGAAACGGATTGCTCTCGCGCTCTTCGCCGATGGTGGTCAGTGGTCCATGGCCCGGAACCACGATGGTCTCATCCGGCAAAGCCAGCACCGGCCCATGCAGCGAGCGCATGATTTTCTCGTACGAGCCGCCGGGCAGGTCGGTGCGGCCGATCGAGCCCGCGAACAAGGTATCGCCCGCAATCAACTTCTTCTCCGGCGCAAAGTACAGGCAGACGCTGCCTTCGGTGTGGCCGGGAGTGTGCATCACATCGGCAACCAGGCTGCCGGCACGAACTTGATCGCCGGTTCCCAGGCTGGCATCGATCGTCACTTTCTCCGGCGCACGCATTCCAATCCATGCCGCCTGCACGTCCAGCATTTTCAGCAGCGCGTAATCATTCTCATTCAGCAGAATCGGCGCGCCAGTCAGCCGCTTCAGCTTCATCGCTCCGCCAACGTGGTCGATGTGCGCATGGGTCACGACAATCTGCTTCACCGTCAAGCCATGGCGCTGCACGATGGCCATGACATTCTCAATCTCATCTCCCGGATCGATGACGATGGCTTCCTTCGTCTGCTCGTCGCCCACCACCGAGCAGTTGCACTGTAGCGGCCCGACGGGAAAAATCTCGTGAATCATACTTTCAACCTATCACGAAGCGTGGTGCCGTTCGCGTGACAACTTCTCCGCACATCGGGCTCTCAGCTCTGGCTTGTGGCTCTTGGCCCGCAGCTTCCTCCGTGGTGTCATCCTGAGCGGAGGTTCGCCGCCTTTGCGAACCGGAGTCGAAGGGCCCCTATACCGGATGGCTGCGTCGCGTTTGCTTTATTTTTCCGATTCGCCTTCCGCTTTTCCGCTCGTCCTGCAACTGGCCAACTGGCAACTGGCGACTGGCAACTGGCAACTGGCAACTGGCAACTGGCAACTGGCAACTGGTTTACCACCCCCACCCCCCATGCATTTTAAAATCTTTGTTTTGAATATTTTGCCCGTAAGATATTAAAAACACTAGACTTAAATACAGATGGTAACCTACATGTTATCAATGGCTTGCCAAGATTCATCGCAAAGTATTGAAAACAAATGATAATACTTAAGCTTTTGAAATCAATATTTTGCACTGGCCATACCCCGGAAAGGCGTAGATTATGTAACTCTGTGACATCCCTTGGTTCACGTTCGAATGCGGCGTGCGCGACCAAGTTCGAACACCCGCAATCCAGCCGCGCAGCGGCGGCATGATGTTAGGCGTGGGCGCAAGCCCACGCTCGAAGTGGGAGGAAGCGCGAGCCGCAGAGCGGCGATACCGAGTCGCGACGCAGTCTCTTCAGGGGCGACACTTCGGGACGTAAGCGGGGCCGTGCGTTGTGGCTTCAGCCCGCCGATTTTTCAAAGAACATTTCCGACTCGTGCCCGCCGTCATTCGCGGGCATAACAAGGCGGTTCGGGCGCTGGCACCCTGACACCAGCCTATAGGCTGAACCCCGACGCGGCCTAGATGTCAAGCCCATTTTCCGGAACGAAGGTAACCATAATTCCCATAATGGGAGACCCCTGTTTTCGCCAATCAGCTGGAAACAACTTAGCTAAATCCATTGCTATCATCCTCTTAGACCGTAATGCAAAATTAAGTTGACGCACCTTCCTAAATGGCGCGATATTCGTGCCGCGACAAAGGTAAGGGGCCAGCCTCGGAATGGCACCCCGGCAGTCGTAAAGGAGATCCTCATGACAACTCGGCCACGCTTCACTTTGAGCCTGCCACTTCCCGCGTTCGTGCTCGCGATGCTTGGTGTGCTGACCATGCTCGCGCCGTCGCCGGGGCTAGCGCAGACCATCACCGTCCTGCACAACTTCACCGGCGGGGCCGACGGCTCGTACCCTACCGCCGGCGTGACCTTCGATCAGCAAGGCAGGATCTACGGTACCGCCTCTAGCGACGGCAGGTATGACAGCGGTGTGGTCTATCGTCTCGTCCGCGAGGGCGAGGGTTGGGTCCTCTCACCCATCTACAGCTTTAATTTCCACGATCATGATGGGACCGCTCCGTATGCCAGAGTAATTTTTGGCCCGGATGGTCTCCTTTACGGGACGACTAATACAGGTGGCGCCGCCAATTTCGGCACGGTCTTCAGCCTGCGGCCTCCAGCAACCGCCTGTACGACCGCTGTCTGTTCCTGGGATGAGACCATCCTATACAGCTTTACCGGTGGCGCGGACGGCGGATATCCGTACTACGGCGACCTGATCTTCGACCCGGCCGGCAACATCTACGGAACCACCAGCAACGGCGGAAGCTCGAACCACGGCGTCGTTTTCAGGCTGACTCGATCTGGCAGCGGCTGGACGGAAAGCGTGCTTTGGAATTTCAACGGTGGCAGCGACGGCGGAGCTCCCTATGCCGGAGTCATCTTCGACAATGCCAGCAATCTGTATGGCACCACGACCTACGGAGGCTCAAACCGCCTCGGCACGGTGTACGAGTTGTCGCCCACGCAATCGGGATGGAGCGAGACGACTCTTTATTCCTTCACTAGCAGCGACAACGGCGGCGGATCAGGCGGTCTGATCATGGACGCGCACGGCGACCTCTTCGGTATCACCGGGAATGAGGATGGCGGCGGCGCCGCTTATGAGTTGACGCCGCAGAACGGCAGTTGGTCCTTTACCCTGTTGCAAACTTTCCAGGGTGAATTCGGCGGTATTGCCTCACCCACCTTCGACTCACACGGCAATCTCTACGGACCACTGCCCAACGGCGGTAGCGATGACCTAGGCGAGATTTTCATGCTGACGCCCTCGGGTAATCAATGGCTTTATACCCCGTATTACCAGTTCAGTGGCGGGGGCGGAGCCGAACCGTATGGCGCGGTGGTCTTTGACGCCAGCGGAAATATGTACGGCACCTCGTTCGTCTTTGGCTCCGGTGGCGAGGGCACGGTGTGGGAGATCACGCCGTAACTTGGCTCCTTAGCCTTCGGCGGGCGTTTCATTGACGGTCAATCGCCGGGTGGCCCAAGTCTCGCGTCGTTCGAGACGTGGGTGGGTGCGTGCGCGCCTCTTTTGCCGTTCCCCGCGTTGCATGGTATCCTTGATCCCGTAACAACAAACGATAATAAGAGTAGGAGCGCAACCGATTCAGTGTTAGCCCGAGAGAAAAAAGCCGCCTTGATTGCCGACAACCGGAGAGCGGATAACGATACCGGTTCCCCGGAAGTTCAGATCGCCATCCTCAGCACCCGGATTGGCGAGTTGACCGAGCATTTCAAGACCCACAAGAAGGACCATGCCTCCCGGCGCGGGCTTCTCATGATGGTCAGCAAGCGTCGCAGTTTGCTCGACTACCTCAGAAAGTCTGATACCGAACGCTACAAAGCCGTCATTCAAAAGCTGGGCATCCGCAAGTAACCTTTGCCGAGCACTGAACCGCCAGGCTTGCAGCGTATCGCTTTTCCCGGCACGCGCACACTGTGCGCTGGCTGGGAGACCTCGGATGCACTTTTGCGGGGTTTCGACTATTAAGGCTTTGGGGCGCGAAGCACGCCCACAACATTCGTCCAGCTTCTCTCGGCTGACGTTATTACACTCCATCTCCCATATCGTGATTGCGTGTGCGGCTTTGAATGGGCATGAAAAGTCGCTTTGAGGTGCTTTGTAACAGGGCACGACTTCAGTCGTGCCGATAGGCCGTTTATTTTTGTCATCCGAGGAGGCCTTTGGGCCGACGAGGGATCTGCTGTTCCGACTTTTTCAGCGGCCTGTTTACGTCAGGGCTTCAAATCGGCGAACAAGGATCGATCGGTTGCGTTCGTAACGGAAGGAAATTAAGAAATGAACGAAGATACGACAGCCACCTTACACGGCGTCCACAAACATGAAATCAGCGTAGACCTGCCCGGCGGCAAAACCATTCGCTTTGAAACCGGCAAGCTGGCCAAGCAGGCGCACGGCTCCTGCATTGTGCGCATCGGCGACAACGTCGTCCTCGCCACGGCCTGCGCTAATGCCGACCCCCGGGAAGGCATCGACTTTTTCCCGCTCACCGTCGATTACCGCGAGTACACGTACGCCGCGGGCCGCATTCCCGGCGGATTCATCAAGCGCGAAGGCCGGCCTAGCGAGCGCGAAATCCTCACCAGCCGCCAGATCGATCGCCCCATTCGCCCGCTGTTCCCGGAAGGCTTCCGTTGCGAGACGCAGGTCATCGCCATGGTGCTTTCGGCTGACACGGAAAATGATCCCGACGTCTCGGGCATTAACGGCGCGTCGGTAGCGCTCAGCGTCTCCGACATTCCGTTTCATGGCCCCATCGGCGCGGTGCGCGTCGGTCGCGTGGATGGCAACTTCATCATCAATCCCACCTATGACGAGCAGCGCTCCGGCGATCTGAACCTGATGGTGGTTGGGACCTCCGAAGGCATCGTGATGATCGAGTCCGGCGCTCGCGAGGTGTCCGAAGAAATTGTGGTCGAGGGCATCGAGTACGGCCACGAGCAGGTCAAGAAAATTTGTGCTGCGATCAGCGAACTGGCGCGGAAGGCTGGCAAGCCCAAGCGCGCGGTCGAACCGGTGGTGACGGATGAGGCCTACCTTGGCCAACTGCGGTCGAAGATCGGCGAGCGCCTGGCCGACGCCGCGAACACTGAGAAGCATCCCAAGAACGAGAGCTATTCGCTGATCAAGCAGTTGAAGACCGAAGTCAAGGAAGCTATCCCGGAAGAAGACGAAGCCGGGCGCAAGAAAGCCGGCAAGTATTTCGATCTTCTGCGCGAACAGATTTTCCGCGAGCAGGTGATCAAGGACAAGCGTCGTCCTGATGGCCGCAAGTTCGACCAGGTCCGCGATATCTGGATCGAGGTCGGCGTGCTGCCGCGCACGCACGGCTCGGCAATCTTCACCCGCGGCGAAACCCAGGCGCTGGTCACCACGACGCTGGGTACCAGCGAGGACAAGCAGCGGCTGGAAGCCTTCGAGGGCGAAGCCAAGAAGCGCTTCATGCTGCACTACAATTTTCCGCCGTTCTCGGTGGGCGAGGTTGCGTTCCTGCGTGGAGCGGGCCGTCGCGAGATTGGGCATGGCGCACTGGCCGAGCGCGCGCTCTTTGCGGTGCTGCCCAGCGACACCGATTGGCCGTACGCGATGCGCGTGGTCTCCGACATTCTGGAATCGAATGGATCGTCCTCGATGGCGACGGTTTGCGGAGCCTCGCTCAGCATGATGGATGCCGGCGTTCCGCTGAAGGCGTCCGTCGCGGGCGTAGCCATGGGCTTGGTGAAAGAAGGCAACGACTATGCCGTCCTCACCGACATCGCAGGCGCGGAAGATCACTACGGCGACATGGACTTCAAAGTCGCCGGCACGCGCGGCGGCATTACCGCGCTACAGATGGACATCAAGGTGATGGGCATCACGCCGCAGATCATGCGTGAAGCGCTGGAACAGGCGCGCGCCGGACGGCTGCACATCCTCGACAAAATGAACGAAGTGATTGGCGAGTCGCGCACCACCCTTAGCGAATTCGCTCCACGCTTCTACACCCTGCAGATTCCTACCGACAAGATTCGCGATCTCATCGGCCCCGGCGGCAAGGTGATTCGCGGCATTGTCGAAGCCACGGGAGTCAAGATCGACGTCGAAGACAGCGGCAAGGTCAATGTCTCCTCAAGCGATCAGGCGGCGGCCGCCCGAGCGCTGCAAATGATTGGCGACATCACCGCGACCGCTGAAGTCGGCAAGACCTATCTCGGCAAAGTTACGCGGCTGGCCGATTTCGGCGCATTCGTCGAGATTCTGCCGGGCACCGATGGCCTGCTGCACATCAGTGAAGTCGCCGAGCATCGCATCAACGATGTTCGCGATGAGCTGAAGGAAGGCGACCAGGTGCTGGTGAAGGTGCTGGCCGTTGATGGCAACCGCATCAAGCTGTCGCGCAAGGCCATTCTGAAAGAACAGCGCGCCAAGATGGGCGGTGGAGAAGCCGCTCCGGAAGGTGCCGCTGAAGGCGCAGCGGCCGGCGGAGTAACTTTCGAGGGCGGACACGAGCGTGCCGACGAGCCCAGCTCCGAGCCGAACTTCAATCGCGATGGCGAGCGGCGGGAACACGCCGGATCGCGGCATGACGGCGGGCGTCCGGGTGGACGCGGCGGGCGTCCGGGTGGCGGCCGTGGTGGACGTCCCGGCGGCGGTCGCGGGGGACCACGGCGTTAAATCCGGTGGAAGAGCGGGCCTTTAGACCCGCGTCATCCGGCATCCTGAACTTGCGGCCTCTGAGGTCTGTGACCTCAGAGGCCGGGTTTTGTGGCTGGCTTAAAGGCACGCCTGAAGGCATGCCCCTTCAAAGCGAGCCGGCCCTAACTTGACGGACCCACCGTTCGCTCCTGCCACTCTTCATTCCAGGCCATCTGGATGGCTTCCAATTTCGCTTCGGTCGACGCTTTCGGATCGTCGCCGAACGTAGGCAGTTCGGTCACGTAACGATGAAGGTCGGTGAAGCGGACCTCCAACGGATTCTGCTGGGGAAACTTGTCCGTTAGAGCAATCCCAATATCGGTAGCGTCATCCCATCTCAATTCAGCAGCCATAGAGGTTCCTCACCGTTGCAGCAGAATGGTATCTCATGACCTTTGAATTTGTCATCACGACCTTAATGTGCCAGGCGGGCCAGCCCGCTAATGTCCGCCCTCAGACACATAGTTCCGGTTCCACGCCGGAATCTCCACCACCACCTCGCCCGGCTTCTCAATCACAGCTTGACATCCCAGGCGCGAGTTGAGTTGGAGATCGGCAGCCATGTCGAGGCGGTCCGCTTCCTCGTCGTCCATCTCGCTAAGCAGCTCGTTGCCTTTCTTGACGACGACGTGGCACGTAGTGCACGCGCAGTTGCCGCCGCAGGCGTGCTCCAGATGCAGGCCAAAGTTCAGCGCCACGTCGAGAATCGATTCCGGCTTGCCATGATCCAGATAGGCCAGCTTGCCATGTTCGAACTCAAACGTCACGTTCTCCGGCAGAAACGTCAGACGGACAGTGTTCGGAGAAACAGCGACAACCGTCGCGGTAGCGTTTTGGGTTCCTGGTTCGGGCATAAATCGCTTTGGCTAGAGTGAGCTTCTGCCGTCCCTGCGGGACTCGGATCCTTCTCGTGCCTACCCAGGACTCCGCTTACGCTTCGTCCTGGGCTATCATGACGCCGCGCCTGCGGCGCTGTCTTCGTCGTCTTTCACGCTCCGATGCTAGCTCCCGCCTCTTTAGAAATCGGATTTGTCTGCAGACAGAAAACAGCAGCCAGCAACCAGCAACCAGTAACCGACAACTGACAACCGACAACTGCCTTACTTAATCCCCGCCTGTGCGATGGGATGTGGCGCTGCCGGCCCGTCGCCGACGTCGGCAGTGTCCATGCTCTTGCCCTTCAGCGCAGCGCCGACCGCAGAATCCATCATCAGCTCGGCCAGGCGCATCGTCGCCTGATTCAAAGCATCGATCGCGGTGCGAATCGCGCGGTAATTGTCTTCCCCCATCACGGCGCGCAACCCCGCTTCCAGCTTGTCGATATTCGTTTGCTCCAGCGAGGACAACCGTTCCCACGCGGGATTGTCGCGGCCTTTTTCCAGCGCGGCCAACATGGTCTCAGCCTCGTTGCGCGCCTCAATCACCTGCCGCTGCCGGAAGTCGTCTTCGGCATTATCGAACGACTCGAGAATCATGTTCTCGACTTGCTCGTCGGTCAGGCCATAGCTGGGCTGCACTTCGATCTCGGCTTCCTTGCCGCTGCGCAGCTCTCGCGCCGAGACATGCATGATCCCGTTCGCGTCGATCAGGAATTTCACCTCGATACGCGGCAGCCCCGCCGGCATCGGCGGAATGCCCTTCAGATCGAAGCGCGCCAGCGAGCGGCAATCCTTGGCCAGTTCACGCTCGCCCTGCAAGACGTGAATGGCGACATTCGTCTGGCCTTCGACGCCCGTCGTGAAGTGCTCAGTGGCCGACGCGGGGATGGTCGAGTTGCGATGGATGATCTTCGCCACGACCCCGCCCAGCGCCTCAATGCCCAGCGACAAGGGCGTGACGTCGAGCAGCAACATCTCCTTGGTCGCTTCCGAGCGGCCGGCCAGGATATTCGCCTGCACCGCCGCGCCCAGCGCGACCACTTCATCGGGATTCAGATCGCAGTGCGGCTTGCGCTGGAAGAGTTCTTCCACAAGTTGCCGGACACGCGGAATGCGCGTCGAGCCGCCGACCAGGACCGCTTCGTCGATCTGACTCGGCGTCAGTCCGGCATCCTTCATGGCTTGCCGGACGGGGCCAACGGTGCGATCGATGACCGGCCGAATCAGTTGCTCGAATTGCGCTCGCGTGATCTCGCGCTGATAATGCTTGCTTCCGGGAAGTGCAACCTCAAGCGTTGTTTTTTCCTTCGCCGACAACGCGATCTTCGCTTCGATAACAGCTTGCCGAATCGTTTGCACGGCCTCAGCGTTGCGCCGGACATCGATGCCGAGATCGCCTTGAATGTCGTGGAGGGCAATGGTGAGCAGCAGATTGTCGATGTCGTCGCCGCCGAGGTGAGTGTCGCCGTTCGTCGCGACGACCTCGAAAATGCCTTCGTGAAGCTTGAGAATGGAGATGTCAAAGGTGCCGCCGCCCAGATCGTAAACCGCAACCGTCGCGGCCTCCTTCTTGTCGAGACCGTAGGCGAGCGCCGCTGCCGTCGGCTCATTTACCAGGCGCAGAACGTCGAGTCCGGCGATGCGGCCCGCGTCTTTGGTTGCCTGCCGCTGCGCGTCGTTGAAGTATGCCGGAACCGTGACCACCGCTTTCGTGACCGGCGCGGAGAAATAGCGCTCGGCGTTGCGCTTAAGCTGACGCAGGATGAACGCCGAAATCTCCGGCGGCGTGAATGTCTTGTCGCCCAGCTTGATGCGAAGCACTTCGCCCGGCGCAAGGTCTTCGGCAAGACGAAAAGGAAAGAGTTTCAGCTCGTCTCTTATGTCTTCAACGCCGCGTCCCATCAGCCGCTTCACGCTGTACACGGCGTGGTCAGCGCTTTCGGTCAGATATTTGTGCGCTGGATTGCCGACAACGATTTGCCCGTTCTCGTCCAAGGCCACGATGGATGGCACAAGATTGGAACCATCCTCGCCCGGGATGACCACCGGACGGTCGCCCGCCATGTAGGCCACCAGCGAGTTGGTGGTGCCGAGATCAATGCCGACGATGCGTTCGGTGGGCATGTGTGATGCTAGCAGGCTCTTAGCTGTTAGCCTTTAGCTCTGAGTAAGATGTTCGCCTTGCGGGAGCTTTGTATCAGGGCGCGACTTCAGTCGTGCCGACCGAGGCTTAGTTGAAGAGGGGCTTCAGCCCCTGCTGACCGCCGCAGGGCCTAAAGGCCGCCGCTAAATCTCGCGCTTGCGGCACGGCTCAAGCCGTGCCCTGATACAAAGCAATCCGATTCGGCCGTTGCGCTTTCTCCGCGCCAGGATTCCCGCAGCTCCAGCTACGAGGAACGAAAAGCCAGAGGAGAACGGCGATTCTTACTCCAGCACTTCCTCAATATCCCGCAACAGGTTGCGCAGATAGTTTCGGCGGTTGAGCACGCCCAGCATTTTGTCGCGCACGGCCACGCGATCGTCTTCCAGAACGTTACCGTCGTGCTCGGCACAGTCCACCAGCGCATCCCATTCGTTCCAGGCGCGACGCAGTTCGTCCATCATGCCGTCGTATTTCGTCTGTAAATGTTTCATCGTATCTTGCAACTCCAGCACAAGGCTGCGGTCTGGCTCGCCCATCTTTTTGTTCATGCGAGCTTCTTCCAACTGCATATTCAACTCGAAGACCTGCTCCAGCAGATCGGGCGGGACAACCTGCTTTTTCGTTTTGCCGGTGCGCCGCGCCTCCTCGGTTGCGGCAGTTGACTGCTCCTCCAGATGCATACCTTGCAATCGCAGCAAGTACTCGGTGCGCGTGATGGGGTCCTTCAACGTGCGATAGGCGTCGTTGAGTTGTGAACTCTGTTCCAGGCTCCACTGCTGCTCTTGCGAACTGCTGCTCGCATTGATATCGGGATGCAGATGCCGGCTCAGCGCATAATACTCGCGCTCCAGGTTCGCTGCTTCCAGGTTGAGCTTGTAGGGCAATCCAAAAAAGGTGAAGTAGTCGACCGGACCCGGCGGCTGCACCTTGCCGCATTGCTGGCAGAAGTGCGCAGCCCGCATAGCGCCGCACGACCAGCAGTTGACCTTGGCGAGCTTGCTCGGACTTGCGATCAGGATGCCGTTGTCGGGATGATCGTGACTAGTCTGGGACATTTTCTTGTTCACCACAGAGACACAGAGGCACAGAGGATGTCGAGATCGAGGCTTTTCTGTGTCTCTGCGCCTCGGTGATTCATCACGAGAACGAAGTGCCGCAGCCGCAGGATTTGGTCGCATTCGGGTTGTTGAAGACGAAGCCCTGGCGCATTAGCGTCTCTTCGTAGTCCAGCACCATGCCGTTCAGATAGATGAACGACTTGGGATCGACAAAGATGCGGACGCCGTCGTGCTCGAAGATGCGATCGCGTTCCGCCGGTCCAGTTTCAAATCGAATGACATAACTCAAGCCTGAACAGCCACCGCCCTGCACACCCAGACGCAAACCGCCTTCCGCCGGCGAGATGTTTTCTTTCGCCATCGCGCGGCGAATGGCGGTCGCTGCTTTTTCGGTTACCTGTATGCCCTGTGCCGCAGGCGCGGCGTTCTGGGAGGAATTTTCAATGTTAACCGTGCTCATAGTCTCTTTTCTGGCGCGGGTACGAGCGCCGTTTACGCCTGCTGCTCAACTTCATTGTCCTGCGGCTGGTCGTGGGTTTGCGCGTTTTTCTTCTTCCAGTCGCCGATAGCGGCGCGGATGGCATCCTCCGCCAGCACCGAGCAGTGGATCTTCACCGGAGGCAGCGCCAGCTCCTTCACGATGTCGGTGTTCCTGATCGTTAGCGCTTCGTCAACACTCTTACCCTTGACCCACTCCGTCGCCAGCGATGACGATGCGATGGCCGAGCCGCAGCCAAACGTCTTGAACTTGGCGTCCTCGATGATGTTGGTCTCGGGATTCACCTTGATCTGCAACTTCATCACGTCGCCGCACTCCGGCGCGCCCACCAGCCCAGTGCCGACTTCGGAGCTGCTCTTGTCAAGCGAGCCCACGTTGCGAGGGTTGGTGTAGTGATCAAGGACCTTGTCGCTGTAAGCCATGCTGTTCTCCTAATCCGATCGCCGGCTGAAGCCGACTCGATCATGAAAAGTGCAGCCTTGACGCTGGCCTGAAGGCCAGCTCTACTCTAGTGCGTCGGCTCGGCCGCCCACTGGACCTTCTTCAGGTCGATACCTTCTTTCGCCATCTCATACAATGGCGACAACTCGCGCAGCCGGTTCACCGTTTCCACCACGCGCTTCGCCACGTAATCCACTTCGGCTTCGGTATTGAAGCGTCCAATGCCAAAGCGAATCGAGCTGTGAGCCAGATCGTCTCCCGCGCCCAGCGCCTTCAAGACGTACGAAGGCTCCAATGTCGCCGAAGTACACGCCGACCCGCTGGAGACCGCAACATCGTTGATGCCCATCAGCAGAGATTCGCCTTCCACATAAGCGAAGCTAATGTTCATGTTGCCGGGCAGGCGGTGCTCCATCGAGCCGTTGACGTACACTTCGTCAAGCTGGCCCAGGATCGCGTCCTTCAGGCGATCGCGCAGCGCGATAAGCTTCGTTGTCTCGGCGGACATTTCCTCGCCGGCGATTGCGCACGCTTTACCCAGACCAACGATGCCAGTTACGTTCAGCGTGCCGGAGCGCATACCGCGCTCGTGTCCGCCGCCATCGATTTGCGCCACCAATTGCACTCGCGGATTCTTCCGTCGTACATACAACGCGCCCACGCCCTTCGGGCCATAAAACTTGTGTGCCGAAATTGACGCCAGATCCACATTGTCCTGAATAACATTGAACGGCACCTTGCCGATGGCCTGCACCGCGTCGGTGTGGAAGAGCACGCCGCGTTCGTGGCACAGCGCGCCAATCTCGCGAATGGGCTGGAGCACGCCAATTTCGTTGTTCGCAGCCATGATCGTCACGAGAATCGTTTTGTCATCCATCGCGCGCTTCAGGTCGTCGAGATCGATGCGGCCATCCTTCTGCACCGGCAGATAGGTCACGCGAAAGCCGTGCTTCTCCAGACGCTTGCAACTGTCGAGCACGGCCTTGTGCTCGGTCGTCTGGGTGATAATGTGGTTGCCCTTTTCGCGGTACATCTCGGCGACCCCCTTGATGGCAAGGTTGTCGCTCTCGGTTGCGCCGGAGGTGAAGATGATTTCCTTCGAGGTCGCACCGATCAGTTTGGCGATGCGTTCGCGCGCTTGCTCCACTGCCTGCTCGGCTACCCAGCCAAATTCATGATTGCGGCTGGCGGCGTTACCAAAGTTCTCGGTAAAGTAGGGCAACATCTCTTCCAATACGCGCGGATCGGTGCGCGTGGTGGCGTGATTATCCATGTAGATGGGTAGCTTCACGTCCCCGCCAACGTCGGACGCAGTCACATTCGTGCTCATGATTTCCGCCATCTCCCTGTGACTTCGATTGTACTCTTGGGGTGGTGGGGTTAATGAATCCCACAAGAGTGGGAAAGGCGGCCGTCCGGCGTGGAGATGGTAGAGCGAGCCTTTAGGCTCGCGTCAGGCAGCAGGAGGAAATCTTGCATGGGTTAGCGGTAGATACGCGGGCCTGCAGGCCCGCTCTGCCCGGCCTACGCGTGCGAACCTGTGATCGTCTCCAGCCCGTGACCGTGGGGGCCGGTCTCGCGTTGGCGAAGCAGGAAGGCCAGGGCGAATCCGATGAAGCCCAGGACCGTCAGGATCTTCATCATCGCGAGATAGCCGCCGGGATTGCTCGCGCTGGCGCCCGCACTGTCGTTGGCCTTGCCAAGCACCCAGTTCATGCCGGTCATGCCGAGGTTTTGAATCATGGTCATGACGCCGAGCGCGGTGCCCAGTGTGCGTTGCGGTACAAGATAGGCGACCGACGGCCAGATGATCGCCGGCACAAACGTAAACGCGAAACCCAGCATGGCCATCGGCACATACAGGCTGACGTTGGTGTAGCCCATCAGGAGAAACACCGGGATCAGCAGCAGTGTGCCCAGCAACATGATGGTGGCGCGGCGTCCCATTTTGTCGGAGAACAGTCCGACGATGGGCGTGCCGATCATGGTGAACATGGTGAGCGTGCTCAGCATCCATCCGCCGAGCTGCAGCGAGGTGTGCTTCGCATCGACGAAGTAGGTAACCGCAAAGGTCTCGAAGGGGAAGATGGCGGAGTAGAACACGACGCACAGTCCCACCAGGTACCAGTAGGACAGATTGAAGGCCTTGACGTCGGCCAGCACGATCTTATCCTGCTCCCCTTCGGGCGCCAGCGACGAGGTTTTCTCCGCGCGCACTTCGAGGATGTAGTAGCCAATTGCACCGATGAGGCACAGGGCCACGAAGCCCACGCCGATGAGCCACGGGTTTTGCCAGTAATTGTAGGCACCCTTGGCCCAACTGGGTGAATTTTGTGCCAGGAAGGTGCCGCCGCGCGCAATCATCAAATTGATGCCGAGGGCGAAGCTGAGCTCTTTGCCTTTGAACCATTTTGCCACCCCGGTGGTGATGGCGACGATGAGTGACTCGGCGCCCATGCCGAAGACGAAGCGGCCGGCGACCATCATTGGGAACGCCGCGCCGAGCGCGGTGATGACGGCGCCGATCAGGCAGAGCACGCTGAAGATCACCAGTGCCTTGCGGGTGCCGATGCGATCGATCAGAATGCCGCCCAGCACCACGGTGAAGATGTTGGGGAAGCTGTAGGCTGCCTGTAGCATCCCGATGTTCTGGGCGGAGAAGTGAAGCTGGTCTTGCAGCAGCTTGGCCAGCGGCTCCAGCGCGTCGTAGAAATAGTAGTTGCCGAACATGGCCAGGCTGAGGAACATCAGCACCAGCCAGCGATAGAACTTCGTGGGTTCCGGACGGCTTTCGCGCGCGGTTTCGGCAACAGGCATTCAGCGGCCTCGATTGAACTGAATCAGCAAAGATATCAGAAAGCCAGCAATCAGTTGTCAGTTGTCGGTTGTCAGTGTCCGGTCTCAGCCAGGGCTGCGATCTCTCGCCTCCGTGGTGACGCTCGTCCTGCGTTTACTGCCGACAGTCTGTGCCATCCGTTTCTTCTTGTCGCCCATTGCGACTGCCAGTGCTTGATTGCTCACAACTGACAACCGACGACCGACAACCGACAACTTCCTGCTGACTGCTAATATCTCTCCATGATCACACGCGACCAAGCCACCGACGTCTTCGACAAGCTGCGCAAGCACTCGACCGCTGACGAGATTGAGTTGCTCATCTCCGGCAGCCGCAGCGCGCTCACTCGTTTCGCCAACAACACAATTCACCAAAACGTTGCGGAAGAGAGCAACCACATTTCGGTGCGTGTTTCCTTTGGCGGCCGGACCGCGCGCGCTACCACCAACAAGGCTGATGACGACAGCCTGCGCCGTGTGGTGCAATCTGCCGAGGCGCTGGCCAAGGTACAGAACCCCGATGCGGACTTGCTGCCCATGCCCTCACCGGAGGAAGTGAAACACAATGCGGCAGAGTCGGGCGCGACAGCCATGCAGCGCTACTTTGACAGCACCGCTCACATCACGCCGGATGATCGCGCCACTGCCGTCGCGCAGATGGTCAACGTCGCCACCAGAAACGGTCTGACCACGGCCGGCATTTTTTCTACTGCGGAACTGGTTGAAGGCATCTTCAATTCACGGGGCGTAACCGACTGGTACGAACAGACTCTGGCCGAAGTATCGATCACTATGCTGGGCGATACTTCGTCAGGATGGCAGAAAGCGAATTCGCCGGATGCGGCCCAACTGGATCCCGCCCAGCTCGCTGAGATCGCCGCCCAGAAAGCCATCGCGGCGAAAAATCCCCGTGATCTTCCGCCGGGCAAATACAAGGTAATCCTGGAGCCCGCTGCCGTGCTCGACGCCGTCGGCTTCATGTTCTGGGACTTCGGCGGCGCAGCCTTGCTGGAACAGCGCTCGTTCTTGAACGACCGTATCGGAAAACAGCTCTTCGGCGAGAACATTACCGTTTGGGACGATGTGTATCATCCGTTGCAGACAGGTGTCCCTTTCGACGGCGAAGGGATGAAGCGGCACCGGCTTAAGCTGATCGAGAATGGCATTGTTACCGGAGTTACCTACGCCCGCTCCAACGCGCGACGGATGCAACAGTCCGAGATAGCCAGTCACGTGGGACGGGTTACTCCGACCGGGCACGGTTTTGCCCTGCCCAACGAAATCGGAGAGGCGCCAACGAATATCGTGTTCAGCGGTCCTGCGCCAGGTAGATCTCAAACCGTCGAGCAGATGATCGCCTCTACGGAGCGAGGAATTCTTGTGACCCGCTTGTGGTACATCCGGGAAGTTGATCCCTACGAGAAAATCCTTACCGGAATGACGCGCGATGGCACATTTCTGGTGGAAGATGGAAAGCTCCAGTGCGGCATCCGCAACTTCCGCTTCAATGAAAGCCTGATTCACATGCTGCAAAACGTGGAGGCCATGGGCCTGCCGGTGCGAGCCACCGGCGAGGAGTCAATGGATATGGTGGTTCCGGCGATGAAGATTCGCGATTTCAACTTCACCGAGACCACGAAGTTCTAGCAGAGCGATTCCGTTACGGTCGACTCCTGGCGAGCGCAATGTGGCGAGGCTGTGAACCCCGTTTTCCATCGGTGACAAAGTGTCCAGTATCTCCTACTGCCCAATTACCAGAATGTCCAGATCGATGCCGGGATTACCGAGGTAACCATGCGGAGATGGTTACTTTGGTAACAGGCAGACGGGCGCTATCCAAGGTATGCTGGGCTCGTCACTACCATGTTCGCCGGCGACCAGTCTGACTTGCGCAATTCGATCCGCTTCCCGCTGCACCTTCGAGTTACGCTGAAGACGAAGGCCGGAGAGTACCAGGCAGAGACAACTGATATTTCCGCGGGCGGCATTTCATTCGCAATTGACTCTCTGATCGAAGTGGGATCGCCGGTGGAGTTTGCTATTGAAATGCCCTCGGAAGTGTCCGATGGCCGTCATCGAGTGAGCGTGATGTGTGTCGGGCGTGTGGTGCGTTGCACGGAAGAGGCTTCAGGACGAACGATTGCGGTAGTGATCGATGGTTACCACTTCAAGCGGATCTAAGGGCGCAAAGCAGCGCGGCCGGAGCAAAGCGAAGCGCGCAGGCGCCCCCGGTGAGGCGCTCGCGGAGACGCCCGCGAGCACCGATCTACCTCCGGTGCGAATTATCCTGGCCGACTCGGAGGCCATCTTTCGCGTGGGCATGAGCCGGATCTTCGCTCAATGGGAAGATCTGGAAGTGGTGGCGCAGACCGAGACCTTGCCGCAAACTTTGCAGGCGGTGGCCGCAACCCCGGCTAATGTAATTCTCTTCGAAGTGGGACTGGCAGCGAGTCCGGCTGACGCCGTAAGCGAGATAGCGGCGCGCGCTTTGCCGGGAGCCAACTTGGTGGTGGTTACGCAACGCGCCGGCGAGCAGGAAACCGTGGATTACCTTCGCCGGGGGGTGCGTGGAATTCTGGCGCGCGCCGTTTCACCGGAGCTGTTAGTGCGCTGCGTGCGCAAGGTCGCGGCCGGCGAAACCTGGCTCGACAAGCAGGGAGTCAATTGGGTGATCGAAGCCTATCGGACGCAGGCGTTGCAGGGCTCCGGTCCTCAGCAACAGCTTCGTTTGAGCGACAAGGAAATGATGATCATCAGCGGCGTCACCCAAGGGATGAAGAATAAAGAGATCGCGCGCGAGGTGGGGACGACCGAACAGGTAGTGAAGAATTATCTGCGCAAAATCTACGACAAACTGCATGTTGCCGATCGGCTGGAGCTGGCGCTCTATAGCATGCACCATCGGCTGCTCGACGGATATTCGTTCCCCCCACTGGAAGATTCGCCCGAAACCTCCGCTCCCGTTCCTGAAGACGCGCCGGATCCCGCCGCTCCGGCGCTGGTTCCTAGTTCGGTGCGGCCAGCCTAAGCGTACACTCCGGCAGGCACGATAAACCTGAACTCGTCTGACATCCACGGGGCTTGTTCTGTTGAGCCCCGCGCGATAGTGTAATAGTTTTGAATCTCCTTCTCCGAGGCAGTCAATGCATCGCATGAATCGTATGGTTCGCAAGCCTGGGCTGGCTTGCGCCTTTTTTCTGCTCGTTTTCCTATCGTCCCTCCAGGCGCAGACGGAATCGTCGCTGGCGCTGCCGTTGCGCAATAGCATCGACGAGATTGCCCAGCAGGTACTGAAGACCACTGGAGTGCCTTCCGCTTCCATCGCTGTCGTACAGGATGGAAAGATCGCCTACGTTCAGGCTTACGGAGCGGCTCGGCTCGATCCGCAAACTTCAGCCACGCCGCAAATGCGCTACAGCATCGGCTCCATCAGCAAGCAGTTCACCGCTGCCGCCATCCTGATGCTGGCGGAAGAAGGTAAGCTGTCGCTCGACGATCCCGTGTCGAAATACATTCCCGGGCTGACCAGCGGCAACGAGATCACGATTCGCCAGTTGCTGTCGCACACCTCCGGCTATCAGGATTTCTGGCCGCAGGATTATGTGCCGCCGATGATGCTGCAGCCCATCAGCGCCGAGGAAATCATGGACCGTTGGGCGCGCAAGCCGCTGGATTTCGAGCCGGGAACGAAATGGCAATACAGCAACACGAACTACGTGATTGCCGGAGCGATTGTGGAGAAAGTTTCCGGCCAGCAATTGCTCCAGCTGCTTAGCCAGCGGGTTTTCATGCCGCTGGGGATGAAGAGCGTGGCGGACACCAATGCCAACAAGCTGCCGCCCACCGATCCCACTGGCTATTTTCGCTACGCGCTGGGACCGTTGCATCCTGCTCCCAAAGAAGGTCGTGGCTGGATGTTCGCTGCCGGTGAGTTGGCCATGACGGCGGAAGACTTGGCAAAGTGGGACATCTCCATCATCAACCAGAGCGTGCTGAAGCCGGCTTCGTATCGCGAGATGGAAACGGAAACCGTGCTGAAGAATGGCGTAGGAACACGCTATGGGCTCGGCGTCTTTGTAACCAGCGCTAACGGGCAGCGCGTGCTGGAGCACGGCGGTGAGGTTTCAGGATTCACGGCCGAGAACATCGTGATGCCCGACGATAAGATCGCGGTCGTGGTGCTCACCAATCAAGATGCCGCCGAAGCCGCTTCGGAGATTGGCAACCAGGTGCGGGCACTGCTGGTGAAAGCAGCCAATCCGCAAGATCCCAAGCAGGATGAGCTGATGCGCAAGGTCTATGACGGCCTACAGCAGGGCAAGATCGATCGCTCGTTATTCACCGACAATGCGAACTCCTACTTCAACGATCAGGCACTGAAGGATTACGCGAGCAGCCTGGGACCGCTGGGTGCGCCGCAGGCGTTCAGTCAGGTCCGCTCTTCGCTGCGCGGCGGAATGACCGCGCGTATCTATGAAGTGAAGTACCCCGCGAAGAGCCTGGTCATCATCATCTACGAAATGCCGGACGGCAAAATTGAGCAGTATTTAATTGCGGAGCAGTGAACTCTTCGCGAATGAAAAAGAGCGGCCAGGCGGGGCGGTTACGAAACTCATGGCCAGAATTGGTTGGTGGATCAAGGCGATCCAGTTAGGCGATGAAAATAGCCGCAACGCGGCGGAATGATGTTAGGCGGGGGCGTTAGCCCCCGCTCTAGTGGGAAATAATGCGAGCCGCAGAGCGGCGACACGGGTTTCGTAACAGCCTGAAGCGGCCGCTCCCGCTTAAAGTTCAGGCGTGAACAAGCGGTCCGTTGCAGCTATTGCCTCGTGGCCGCGTACTTCGTCGTGGTGCCGTGCAGCTTGTCGTGATGGGTAGGATAGATTCTATGTACACGGGCCTTCGTGGCCCTTGCACTTCGACATGATAGCCGAGCGCAAACGGCCGCGCAGATCGTCGGGAAGTTCGTACAGGTGGGAGTCGCGATAAATCTCGATGGTCATCTTCGTCGTGTTGCAGACGACGTAGCAGTTGTGGCACCACTGGAGGTGGTCTTCCAATTCCGCCCGGGTCTGGGCGTCCATAGACTCATCAAGGTAATCGGTGAGCTCTTTCAGAAAATCAGAGCAGGTCACTTTTTGCCATCTCCACCAGTGCGATTTTTGAAGTATTTGCTCAAGCGTTCACGCAATTGCAACCGGGCGCGAAGCAATCGGGACTTCACCGCCGGAATACTCAAATCCAAGGCATCCGCCGTTTCTTCGGTGGAGAGGCCCTCAACGTCGCGCAGGACAAATACCGTGCGGAAGCTGGGTGGCAATCCCTGGATTGTCTTGCCCAGAATCTCTTTCAGTTCGCCCTGCGTGTATAGCTGCTCCGGATTCGGCGACCAGTCCGCCACTTCCCGTGGCATGGAATCTTCTTCGGTCTTGATGTCCTCGTCAAGCGAGACCATCCGCTCCGGACGACGGCGGCGTAAGCGCATCAGCGCTTCGTTCACCGCGATCCGCACCAGCCAGGTATAGAACTTCGATTGCTCGTGGAAGTTCGCCAGGTTCTGGTACGCCTTCAGGAATGCGTCTTGCACCACATCTTCCGCGTCCTCGCGGTTTTGCGTGATGTGTTGCGCAATCCGGAAAACATTGCGGTCATAGCGGTGCACCAATTGCTCAAAGGCGCTGATGTCACCCGCTTTGGCCGCATGAACCAGCGCCAACTCATCGCCGGCCGGTTCCGCTACTTTTGGTTGGATGGTCCCCATGTTTATCCAGATTCAGGATTTTGGGCCGGAAATGCAACTGCCTTGCCATTTTACCTATTCGGAACGGCATTCGGTCAACCAGGATGTATTTTTAGTATTGCCTGGTGCGATGAGCCTGGTGGTCGATCTGCTTCTGCGGTAACCCGCTTCATTTCGCTTGCCCCACTTGTCTCCAAGATAGGGCCACTGACATAGAACAACGCCGGGCGCGCTTGCAACCTCTGGCACGTTATGCGGAAGGGTCGAAGCGGTAAGGAAGATAGGTCGGCTCCCAGACGTTGGCGCGGATGAGAGATTCCACAGTTCGCTCGTCGAGCGGGTCGGCAACCCCATCCTTGATCGCTTGACGCGCGACTGCCTTGGCCACGGCGAACGACACCGAGCGCAACTCCGAAACCGGCGGCAACAATCGTCCCAACTTACTGTGCCGGGCGGGAGAAAGTTCGGCGAGACACTTGGCGGCAGCCATAAACATGGTGTCGGTGACGCGCCGCGCGTTTACCGAGAGGATACCCAGACCTATTCCCGGGAAGATATACGAGTTGTTCGTCTGATCGATCGGTACTTCCCGGCCATTCCAGTGCACCGGAGCGAACGGGCTGCCGGTGCCGATGAGCGCGCGTCCGTCCGTCCACTTCAGCAGGTCCGCCGGCGTAGCCTCCGAGCGCGACGTGGGATTCGAGAGCGGAAAAATTACTGGCCTCTCGACGGCGGCAGCCATCGCACGGACCACTTTCTCGGTGAAGGCTCCAGCCTGTCCGGAGACGCCAATCAACGCGGTTGGCTTGGCGTTTCGCACTACGTCGAGCAAACTGACACGATCATTATGCTCCAGCTCCCACTTGGCGACCGCGAAACGGGGTTGAACAAACGGCTGCTGTGCCGGACGAATATCTGCGATGCCGTCCACCAGCAATCCATCTTTATCGACCGCATAGAAATGGCGGCGCGCTTCAGCTTCGCTCAGTCCGGCGTTCTTCATCGCGGTAAGCAGAAGGGAGGCGATGCCGATGCCGGCCGATCCTGCTCCGAAGAGCACGATGCGCTGCTCGGCCAAAGGCGTACCGGTGACGTTGATGGCCGCAAGCAGAGCTCCTGCGGCAACGGCTGCTGTTCCCTGGATGTCGTCGTTGAAGGTGCAGAGCCGGTCGCGATAGCGCTCGAGCAATCGTCCCGCGTTGATGCCGGCAAAATCCTCCCACTGCAACAGCAGCTTGGGACAGCGCTCGATCACGGCGCTGACGAAGGCTTCGACGAAGTCGTCATATTCGGCGCCGCGCACCCGCGGGTGACGCCAGCCGACGTAGAGAGGATCTTCGAGAAGCTCGACGTTGTCGGTCCCGACATCGAGCAGTACCGGCAAACACTCCTGGGGATGAATGCCGGCGCAGGCAGTGTAGAGCGCGAGCTTGCCGATGGGGATTCCCAGGCCTCCCGCACCCTGGTCGCCGAGCCCAAGAATGCGCTCACCATCACTGACCACGATGGCGCGGACGGTGTCATAGCGATGATGCCGAAGAATCTCGCGAATTCTGTGCTGGTTGGGGTAGCTGAGAAACAGTCCGCGCGGCTTGCGCCAGATCTCGCTGAAGCGCTGGCATCCTTCGCCGACCGTCGGCGTGTACACTAGCGGCATCATCTCTTCGATGTTGCGCACCAGCACAGCGTAGAACAGGGTTTCGTTGGTGTCCTGCAGGTCCCGCAGATAGGCATAGCGCCCGAAATCAGTTTGGCGGGAGTGCAGCGCTTTAAGACGGCGCGCGGCCTGATCTTCAAGATCGCCGACATGCGGCGGCAGCAGTCCGTGCAGGGCGAAGTCGGTGCGCTCGCTTTCGGTAAACGCGGTTCCCTTATTCAGTATGGGAAAATTGATCAGGTCGAAGCCGGAGAGCCCGGTCTCCAGAACTCCGTCGGCTGTGATGCGATATTTCATGCTTGTCCGCCGCCCATGGCTTCCCATATTGTAACCAGCGGCTGAGCATGACGCGCTGGGCCCCTGGGGTCGCTGCCATTGCCGGTCCGAAGGGGACGGAGTAAAGATACCGAAAAAACTAGTAGCAATCCGTCGGAGATTCAGCTAGAAAAGCACTTAACCACGTAAACTGAAAAACATTGCACCAGTAACGCCGTATTCTCCCTGAGCAAGCTGCAGGAGTGTATCAATGCGAAACGGATCCGAGTTTGTCTGTCCTGAAGTATCGCCGGCAGGCGGCAGAATACCCCACCAGCCCGACTTGGCACGACGCCATGCCTGGCGGGTTGCAACTATAGTGAGCTTGCTTTCGGGCGCGCTGTTGCTCGTGGGCTGCGAAAAGAAAGAAGAAGCCCCAAAGCCCGGGCCGCCGGAAGTCGGAGTGATGGAGCCGCTGCAGCAGGATGTCCCCATAATTGACGAGTATGTGGCGCAACTGAACGGACCGGTGAATGCCGACATCACTCCCAAAGTTCAAGGCTATCTGCTCAAGCAGGATTACCAGAACGGCTTTTTCGTAAAGGCGGGGCAACTTCTGTTCGAGCTGGATCCGCGGCAATACCAGGCTTCCGTCGATCAGGCCGAAGCCGATGTTGCCGTGGCCGTAGCTAACCTCACCCGAACCCAGGCTGACGTAGCCCGCGATACACCGCTGGCGGCGCAGAGCGCCATTCCGCAAAAGCAGCTCGATAACGACGTTCAGGAACAAGCCTCCTGGGAGGCACAGCTCAAAGCCAAGAAAGCCGCCCTGGCGAACGCGGAGCTAAATCTCGGCTGGACCAAGGTGTACTCGCCCATCGATGGCATCGCGGGCGTTTCGAACTCCCAGATCGGCGACTTGGTGGGTACCACGACCAAGATGGCAATCGTTTCGCAGGTCGATCCCATCTGGGCCTACTTCAATATCAGCGAGAGCCACTTCCTCACCATCGCGCCCGAAGTTACGCAGATCATTACCGGCAAGGTGAGCGTATCGTCAACGCACTCGGAGAACATCGAATACATTCAGGCCAACAACCAACCGTTTCCGGAAAAGGGCGAGTTCGTTTACGTCAATCGTCAGGTCGGTACCCAGACCGGGACCATCCAGGTGGCGGCGCAATTTCGCAACCCCGGTGCGGTGCTTCGTCCCGGTGGTTTCGGACGAATTCGCATCCAGTCCGGCGTGAACAAGGGAGCGCTGCTGGTTCCGCAGGCCGCGGTTACGCAAGTGCAATCGATGTATATGCTGGCCATCGTCACTCCCGAGAACAAGGCGGTGTTTCGCCCGGTGAAGGTGGGAGAACGGGTGGGTACGAACTGGATCATCACCGAGGGGCTGCAGCCTGGCGAGAAGGTTGTGGTCGATGGCCTCCTGAAGATTCAGATGGCTGCGTCACAGATGCCTGAGCTGGCCAAGACAGGTATCCCGGTCGTCGCCAAGCCTTATGTGCCTCCCGCAGCGCCGGCAGGGGGCAACTGACCATGCCGAAATTTTTCATCAATCGGCCGATCGTGGCCATGTGCATTTCCATCCTGATGGTGCTGGTCGGGGTGGTGGCGATGCTCAGCCTGCCGACGGCGCAATTTCCCAATATCGCCGATCCCCAGATTCAGGTGTTGGGCCTTTACCCCGGCGCCGACGCCCAGACTGTGGCTGAGTCAGTCGCTACCCCGATTGAGCAGCAGATGTCGGGCGTGTCGGGCATGAACTACATGTATTCCACCAGCGCCAGCAACGGTCAGATGACGCTCACCGTTGACTTCGCCCTGGGAACGAACGCCAACACCGACCAGATTTTGGCGCAGATGCGCGCTGGTCAGGCCAACTCGCAACTGCCCAGTGCGGTGCTGAACTCCGGCGTCACCGTGCAGCAATCGACTTCGTCGCCGCTGATGTTAATCGCGTTGTCGTCCCCCAACGGGAGCTACGACAACATCTTTCTCGCAAATTACGCATTCATCAATCTGAATTACGCGCTGACGCGCTTGCCGGGCATAGCTTCGGTATCGGTCTTCGGCGCCGGCCAGTACTCTATGCGCATCTGGGTGAACCCGGATACGCTGGCGAACCTCAGCGTCACCGTTCCCGATATCATCAGCGCCATTCAGGCACAGAACACGGTGAACCCGGCGGGCCAGATTGGTGGGGCGCCCGTTCCGCCAGGACAGACGTTTACCTACAACGTGCGCGCCCCGGGCCGTCTGACGACCCCGGAGGAATTCGGACAGATCATTATTCGTGCCACTCCTGATGGCGGCGTGCTGCGCCTGAAAGATGTAGCGCGAGTCGAGTTGGGAGCGCAGACCTACAACCTGGAAGGCCGCTTTAACGGGAAACCTGCGGCGCTGCTTGGGATCTATCTGACGCCGGGCGCCAACGCTCTACAGACCGCCGGCGAAGTTCGCAAGTTCATGGAGGAAGCCAAGACCCGCTTCCCTCAGGATCTTCAGTACAGCGTACCGCTGGACACAACGCTAGCCATCACCGCCGGAATCCATGAGATCAAGAAGACACTGATCGAGGCGCTGGCGCTGGTCATTCTCGTAGTTTTCATCTTCCTGCAGGGCTGGCGAGCCACGCTGATTCCGTTGCTAGCGGTCCCAGTCTCGCTGGTCGGCGCATTCATTGTCTTTCCGATTCTCGGATTTTCCATCAATACGTTGTCGTTGTTTGGACTGGTGCTGGCCATCGGATTGGTGGTGGACGACGCGATCGTCGTGGTCGAGGCCGTGGAACACCACATCGAGCAGGGCATGACGCCGCATGACGCTGCTCAGAAAGCCATGGAGGAGGTGTCGGGCCCGGTCGTCGCCATCGCGCTGATTCTGGCCGCAGTATTCATTCCCACGGCATTCGTCCCCGGCATTACGGGACAACTCTACCAGCAGTTCGCCGTGACCATCGCGGTGTCGGTGCTGTTCTCCGCATTCAACGCGCTGTCGCTCAGTCCCGCACTTTCTGCAATGCTGTTACGTCCGAAAAAGGAAGGCCGCGGTCCGCTGGCAGCTTTTTTCCGCTGGTTCAATCGCGTCTTTGGCAGAGCGACCGACGGCTACGTCGGCATTTGCAAACACCTGATCCACAAAGCCGGGTTCGCCTTCATTCTTCTGGGCATTCTCTGCGTTGGCGCCTACTTCTTCGGATCCAAAGTACCAGGCAGCTTCTTGCCTGACGAAGACCAGGGATATGTGTTCGGTGCGCTGCAGTTGCCCGATGCCTCCTCGCTGCAACGATCCTCGGAGGCGGCACGGCAAGTTGAGAAGATCATCATGGACACGCCGGGCGTGGAGAACGTGAGCTCGGTGTTGGGATACAGCCTGCTCAGCGGCGTCCAGACCACCTACAGCTCGTTTTTCTTCATTTCGTTTAAGCCATGGGATGAGCGCAAGACTCCGGAGACCAGCTATGACGGAATCAAACTCCATCTGGCGCGTGCGCTTTCCCAGGTCAATTCGGGGCTGGCGTTTGCCTTCCCGCCACCGGCGATTCTCGGCGTCGGCACCTCGGGAGGATTCACCTTCATTCTGGAAGACCGGTCCGGAAGCGGCACCGACTTCCTTGCCAAGAACGCACAGATATTCATGGCTGAAGCTCGCAAGCGCCCGGAGCTGACCGGAGTGATGACCACCGCGCTCTTCGGCGTACCGCAGGTGGGCGTCAATGTTGACAAGGCGAAAATACTGACCCAGCAGGTGAGCCTGAGCAATGTCTACCAGACGCTCCAGGCCTTCATGGGCGGAGCGCTGGTGAACTACTACAACCAGTTCGGTCTGCAATGGCAGGTGTGGGTGCAGGCCGACGGCAAGTTCCGAACCAACGTGGACAATCTGGGCAAGTTCTACGTGAGGAACGCTGCGGGAGACATGGTCCCGTTGAGCACCTTGACCAGCACGTATTCGCGCAGCGGTACGGAGTTCGTCATGCGTCAGAACCTCTACCAATGCGTGCAGATTAACGGCTCGGCTGCCCCGGGCTATAGCTCCGGCCAGGCGATGGCAGCGCTGGAAGACGTCTTCAAGAAAACCATGCCGGGCCAGATGGGCTATGACTGGAGCGGCATGAGCTATCAGCAGCAGAAAGCTGCCCAGGGAGTCAGTCCGGCCACTATTTTCAGCCTGTCATTCCTGGTGGTGTTTCTCATCATGGCGGCGCAATACGAGAGTTGGACGCTGCCGTTCTCGGTGCTGCTGGGCGTTCCTATCGCAGTCTTCGGGGCGTTTGTGGCGCTCTACTTCCGCAAGCTCGACAACGACGTCTACGCCCAGATTGGTTTGGTGATGCTCATCGGTTTGTCGGCCAAGAACGCGATTCTGATCGTCGAGTTTGCCAAGATGGAGTACGACAAGGGCGCGACACTGCTCGACGCCTCGCTGACCGGTGCGCGGCTGCGCCTGCGACCGATTCTGATGACCGCATTCGCCTTCATCCTGGGCTGCGTGCCGCTGTGGGTGGCGACCGGAGCCGGCGGCATCTCGCGGCAAGTGCTGGGATCGGTCGTGATCGGCGGAATGCTGGCCGCTACGATTCTCGCGATCTTCTTCATTCCTGTGTCGTTCGACGTCGTCGAGCGCTTCGGCTTATTCCTGGCGGGCGGCAAGAAGAAAGATCAGCCACCACCGCCGCCAGACCAGACCGGTACCACGCCGAAAGGAGCGGGACATGACTAACGTGAGAACATTCACAGTCACCGTCATCGTGTTGCTCCTGGCGCTGTGTGGGTGCAAGCTGGGACCGAATTACCAGCGCCCGCCGCTTACCGTTCCTGATCAATATCGCGGACTGGCTCCCGATGCTACTAACCCGCCGCAGGGCGGGGAAGATTTTGCGCTGCAGAAGTGGCCAACGGTATTTCAGGATGACACGCTGCGAGGCCTGATCAAGGACGCGCTGGCCAACAACTACGATCTGCGCATTGCAGCCACTCGCATTCTGCAAGCCAGCGCCAACCTGGGAATCACACGCGCCAACCAGTTTCCAACGGTGGGCGGAAGTTTCTCCATCGTCAATCAGCAGGCAACGCCGCTTTTCACTGGCGCTCCCACCATCGATACCGCCGGACTCCAGCTCAACTACATTGTCGACTTCTGGGGACAGTATCGGCGAGCGACCGAGGCGGCCCGCGCGGTTCTGCTCTCCACGGTCTATGGAAAAGACCTGGTTCAAACTACTTTGATTTCGCTGGTGGCGACTAACTACTACCTGTTGCTGCAGTATGACGCCCAGCTCAAGTACTCCAACGAGACGGTTGCAGCGGACAAAGATATCCTGAGACTCAACACGATCAAGTACAAGGGCGGTGATGCCGCCATTACTGATGTCTATCAGGCGCAGGTGCTGGTGCAGCAGGCCGAGGCTCAGGCCATCACCCTGCAGCAGGCGATCGAGCAGACGGAAAACAATATCAGCATCCTGCTCGGCAAGAATCCAGCTTCTGTTCCACGCGGGCTCAGTCTGATTGAACAGCCCCACATGCCTGACGTGCCGGCGGGATTGCCTTCCGCGCTGCTGGAACGCCGTCCGGACGTCCGCCGTGATGAGGAAAGCCTGGTCGCCGCCAATGCCAACGTGGGCGTCGCCAAGGCAGCCTTCTTTCCGCAGCTCTCACTCACCGGACAGTTTGGCGCGCAGAGCACCGCCATCAGCAGTTTCCTGGCAGGTCCGGCAACGTTCTGGGCGGTCGGCGGACAGATAGCGCAGCCCATCTTCGAAGGCGGCAGGATCAGAAGCGGGTATCGTCTGGCCTGGGCGCAGCGCGACCAGGCGGAGCTGGTATACAAGCAGACGGTGCTGAACGCCTTCGGCGATGTGTCGAACAGCCTGGTGGGCTACAACGATTCCCGCAAGTATCGCATTAAGGTAGAAGAGGAGACGGCTACCTACAAGGAAACCGCGCGCCTGGCCACCGTTCGCTATCAGGGAGGTGTTACCAGCTTCCTGGAAGTTCTGGTGACCGAGCAAGACTACTTCACCTCGGAACTGAGTCTGTCCCAGGCTTGGTTTCAGGAAATGCAATACTACGTGCAGCTCTATCAATCGCTCGGTGGCGGCTGGGATCAGCAGTAGGGAAGTCGTTCCCACATCGCGGGTCAGTGTCGTGAGTCAGCGTCACGAATCGATTAGCCTGGCCTCAGCCGCGCTGGCGCAGGTTATTTTTCCCAGGCGAAAACCTGCTTCCAGTCGTTCTTCATGCTGATGACGGTCCAGCCTTTTGCTTTGGCCTCGTCATATAAAGCCTGGCTGAAAGCCCCGACCTTGGTATCAGGCAGCCCGTTCGCCGGACCATAGGCATACTCACGTGTGGAGTCGTCGTGCAGGACCAGCATCTCCAGCGATGCTCCGCCGCTCGCCTGGGTATACTCCAGCATCTCGCGGTCGCCCTCAGTGTTGCCGAACGCCGCTTTGGGATGCTTCCCAATGAAGAGGTAGATATCTTCCGCCTTGCCTGCACCGTCGTTGTTCAGCAGGAGCTTGGGGTCGCGCATCAGGACGCCCTGTCCTTCTTGGTTGTAGGTGTACTGGGTATCCAGCGCCGAGCCAATGATCCGCTCCGGCGGAATGCCATATACCTGCTGCGCATACGTACGCACAAAGTCCTGGCCGCCGCCGGTCACGATGTAGGTGCGGTAGCCGTTGTCGCGCAGATACTTCATCACTTCCAGCATGGGCTGGTACACCATTTGCGAGTAAGGTTTGTCGAAGCGCGGATGCTTCGCCTTCGCCCACCAATCCTTCACGATGGTTTGGAAGGCTTCCGCGGTCATGCCGGTGTGGGTCGCCATGGCGATGATTTCGATGTCCTTGAGGGTGAACTTTGCCATCGCCGCTTTGTCGCCGGTGACGATGGCGTTAAACGGCGGCTTGGTCTTCCATTCCGGATGCTGAGGCGCAAGTTCAGCCACGCGGTCGAAGGCAAATAACACCTGCGAGTAGATGGGATGCTCGACCCATGTCGTGCCGTCCTGATCGAAGGTGGCGATGCGGTCCTCAGGCGGCACAAACTTCGGATTGCGCTTGTCGGTGGTGGTTTTGACAAAATCGAGGATTGCCTGCTTGGCCGGCCCATCGTTCCAGGAAGGCAGCGGATCGGCAACCGCGGCGGAGGATGCCTGGCTTGCGCTGGAAGCGGAGGCAGCAGGGGTTGTGGAGTAGCCCGCAAAGACAAGTACTAAGCAGAACAAGGAAATCAATGCCAGACGTAACTTCATTTCATTCCTCTCCGAACATTTGACTGACAAAAGGCCGGGAATCGCTTCCGGACACAAAGCAGAATTTCGCAGTTCCAACTCTGATTTGTCAATGATGTGCACCCCACCGCGAAGTGACATCGGAGGGGACTGCGGATTTCTGGGATCCAACGAAAGGTCCCCCCCAAGCAGAGGAAGCTTGGGTGGGGCATGCGGACTCGTTGTCAACTGACAACTGACGACTGCCCTATGGCGAGTACTGCCAGACCATACCGCTCGTTCTGGTCGTTGTTCCTAACCCTCCACACGTGTTAGTAGTGCCATAGAGGTTGCCTTTGGCATCTGACGTTATGTTCCAAAAAACGTTCGCGTCGCCGGCGACTAGAGGGGTATGAGAGCCCACTGCTATGATCTGGCCGCAATGCAACAGGTAACAATTCCCCCCGAACACACAGTATGCATCATCCCCCCCTTGGGCCGCGTAGAGCCCCCCTTTCGCATCTACTGTCAAGGCGTTGACGAGGTTCTTATATCCGCCACAATCATTCCAGTTGCTATAGATCACGTTGAATATCCAGCCGCTACCGGAGGGCTGGAGCGAGAAAATCAGGCCGTAGTAATCGTTAAAATAGCCACAATAGTCTTCCCCCCAGTTATCGCAGATACTGAAGCCATAGAGATTGCCCGAGGCGTCCTGGACCAAGCCCGCAGGCTGCGACCCGTCCGTAGTACCGGTGAAGGTATAGAGGGTATTTTTCGTCCAAATGCCTCCCGACGGCACTAACTGGAAAACCATCCCCGCCCAGGGGTAGACTCCACTCCCTCCTGTTCCGTACAGATTTCCGTCATGGCCTATCAGCAGACTATTAGGTGTTCCCCCATCAGCTTGTCCGGCGAAGTTGTAGAGGATCTTTTCCGTCCAGCCTTCCTGCGAGGGCGTAAGCTCGAAGATCGCGCCAACCCCGTAGGCCCCGCCGGTGGGTGAGAATCCGTACAGATTGCCGGCGGAGTCGAAGGCGGTGACGGTGCCGCCCCAGGCATCCGTGTTACCCGTAAATTGATAAATGGTCGTCTCGTTCCAACCACACATGGCCGTGGCACACGCAGTCGGGGCTGGCTTCGCCTCATAGATCAGCCCGCAAGAGGAGGCTCCGTCAGTTCCGCAGGTTTGGAAGCCTCCGGTCGCCGCGCCATAAAGAACTCCTTCCGGGCCGACGATGACGCCGTTCGGGCTGCTTCCGTTGCTGCCTCCCAGAAAGCTGTACAGCGAGGTAAGGAACCAGTGGCCGGCTCGTTGCGCTAGTTCATACAGCAGGCCTTGACCAGCGCTGCCTCCAGCGACAAACGTCCCATAGAGGTTCCCGGCGTTGTCGATGGCCACGCCCGAGGATCCGTTGCCGAAATCATGGAGATCATGGAAGCCGTTCTGCGGAGGGGGACAGGAATAATTATCGATATAGGTCGTGGTGCTGGTAGTGGTCGTCGCGTTGCCGAGAATGGTGAACGATTCCGAAGGAATCGTGCCAATCGTGTTCTCCGAAGCGGAAGAAGGCCCGCTGTTCTCGTCCCAGTAGACCGGGTCATCATCGGAAACGCTGGCGTTCTGCAGGTTCACCCAGTAGGCGCCGTTATTCAGGGCCGGGCCATTGAAGCTGCCCGTCTGGGTGCAGACGTTGTAGCCAAACTCATTGCCGATGCAGCCGCTCTGGGTGAAGTTCACGATCTGATCGAAGTAACTGGTGCCTCCGTTTTCGCTCGAAGTGATGGACACTTCCACCGAGCCCAGTACGTCGCCTGGGCTCATCCAGGCTGCGAAGCTCATACCGGTGACACTAGTGTTGCTGTAGGTAACGTTGAAGCTGTCGCTAACGATGAAGCCGAAATTAATGGTCCAGGCATCGGTGTTGCCGTTGGTTGGGCCGTTGTCGTAAATGTCGTTGGCTTGCAGCGGGCCGGGATGCATTTTCGCGCGTGCAAGCGCCGGAGATGTGGGCGAGCTTGGTCGCTTGACCGGATGGGCCAGCTTCGACGCGAACTCCGGCATCTTCGCCGCCTGCACCGCCGTCGGCGGAACCGAATTCTGCGCCCAGGCGGGAACCGTCGCCAGGATCATTATCAGCGCGGCAATTACCGCGAAAGAAACTGTGCGGAGCAAGGAACTGAGAAATCGCGCTTGGCGCTGCATCGGGCTGTCCTCCTGCCATCGAATCGAAACAGATCTGAGGGACGGGCGCACTCGGACGCCTGGGAGAAGGAGGGTCGAAAGGTCTTGTTCCTCCGCCGCGTGGGCGCCTTCGAAGTCGGGTGGGAAAAAGGCCGGGAAATCCTCTTCCACACGCATTTGGCGCCTGCGGCGATGCTTTGTCAGTGACCGCTGCCGCACGCCTCAGTGACTAACCGAAGCAGGAGCCAACGGGATCGAAGCTGGGCATTCTCGGTTGCAATGGCCTGTCGAGAGCGCGGTTAGCGAGGAGTGCCGTGTTATAAATCTCGTTAGTGCTAAGCATTCGCCAAGGATCGATTCGCCTGTTTCGTTTCGCGGGCATTGACGTGTTTCTGCACTGGTCGTGGTTTCTGGTGGCAGTGTTCGAAATCAACGCCCGAGCTGGAAGGTATTCTTCTGTCGGCTGGAACGTGGTTGAGTATCTAGTGCTGTTTCTTATTGTGTTGCTGCATGAGTTTGGGCACGCGCTCGCCTGTCGACAGGTGGGAGGACGGGCAAATCAAATCGTGCTTTGGCCACTCGGCGGGGTGGCGTACGTCGATCCACCTCCGCGGCCCGGCGCAACGCTGTGGAGCCTGGCGGCGGGACCGCTGGTGAATGTGGCGCTGCTTCCGGTCTTCTTGGCGCTGGTGGCCGTGAGCCGAGCCGCAGGCGGGGCGTACGCGATGCCTAATGCGTACGAGTTGCTGCGGTCAATCCTGTTCATCGACGTAGTCTTGCTGGTCTTCAACATGTTGCCGATCTATCCGCTGGATGGAGGGCAAATCGTACGATCGCTGCTGTGGTTTGTGATGGGACGCGCGCGAAGCTTGCTGGTGGCCACCTTGATCGGCTTCGTCGGCGTGGCGGGTTTCATCGTGCTCGCCTTGCGAATTCGCTCGATTTGGTTGGGCGTTATCGCGGTGTTCATCCTGCTGAATTGCTGGGGAGGACTAAAGCAATCATTAGCATTGTTGCGCCTGGCGAGGTTGCCGCGTCGCGATGGGCTTGCTTGTCCGTGGTGCAAGGCTGCGCCGCCGGTGGGAGATCGGTGGATTTGCGGACAGTGTAAGGCGAGGTTCGACATCTTCGAAACTCGATCCATCTGCCCGCACTGTGCGGCCCAGTTCTCGGCAATCCGATGCCTGGATTGTGGAAGGCTGCATCCCATGAGCGAATGGATGGTTCTAGCTCGCGACTTGGAGGCTGTAAGCGGAAGCGTGTTCTGATGCGTCGGCATCCGAAAATCCCGGATTTCATAGTTACAGATTGCCCACGCTGCTAGAATTGGGAGCATATGATCTCTCCTGACCTGCTGGAGGTCCTCGCCTGTCCGGTATGCCGCAAGCCGTTGGTGCTGCGCGGCGAAGACGGCCTGAAGTGCAACGAGTGCAAACGGGTTTACCCCATCCGCAACGGCATTCCCATCCTGCTGGAGCCCGAGGCGACGACCGAGCAACAGTGAGCGGGGTGGCGGCAGCTGAATGAGCATTCAGTCCAGAGGTGAGTGCGCGGTATAACTCACGCCGTTTCCCGAAATGGTAAAAATCGCCCAGAACCACCTAGCAACATGTAATCGCGAGTGGCAATTGCATTCCTACGGTTGGCCACTAGCTACAACTGAGGTTGTGCGACTCGTCCCACGAGGGTGGAACAAACCGCACCTGACTACGTATATAAACCCAGCAGCAGCAACTGTTTCGAGACCGAGGGGTTGAGAAATATTCAAAGGCTGGGGTGATTGCTGGTAATAATTCGGTTTCGGCAATCGAATTGCCTGCAACTAAATAGTCGGAAGCGAGTCTAAACAAGCAAAACGCAGAAGGTCGGAGGTGAGGTCGATGATGGCAGAAAAATTTTCCGTTCCAGAGTTGGCCGCGCTGCGCAGCGAGCTGCTGCACGGATTTGACTCCCGGGACGCAGCCGAGTTGCTGCAGATGTTCCTCGCCGGACACGGCTACGGTGTCTCGGCCGAGGAAGCACGCAATGCGGTATGCAGAGCTGGACTGCTGGGTGGCACGCTGGAAACCTTTCAGCGAGAGTTGGAGAGCATCGCTCTGGTGATGTAAGTCGCTGGAGCGCGGAAGGTGACGAAGGCAAAAGGTGACGAACAAGGTGACAAAGATTCGCTTGACCTGAAAACGGAACGAACGCGACCCTCGCCAGAACCTGGACGTTGGCGCAGTCCGAAGCGAAAAGTGAAGAGCCCGGGCAAAACGGCCCGGGCTTTCCTAATTCCTGGGGATGAGATGAGATTTGCTGCCCGTGAGAGAATTGCTTTTCTAGTCAGAAAAATAGGCGAATGAGCGAAACTCCCAACAGCTACACTCCCAGGAAGATTACGTTCTTAGTGCTGCTGAATTTCTTTACGTGCCTGTTTGCCGGAGTATATCTTTACCGCCAGGGACTTCCTCTTGGAATCGTGCTTATATCCTGGGGAAGCGCATTCCTCGTGACCCTCTGCGTTATGGCCATCGTGATTCGGCTGGCAAAGCCGAAGCAATAGATTCCAGCAACGCAAGTTTCGGCCGCTACCGGATATCCAGCTTTCAGGATTGAGTCGAACAAGAGAACACCAAGCCGCAACAGATGCCAACTTCGGCGAAAACTATCCGTTGCCGGTTTCGCCCCCGTCAGCGGCTGGCGCCGGTGCGGATGGGCTTTGAGGATGTGCCTCAGCGCTGTTGTTGACCATGTCCTTCAGTTCTTTGCTGGGCTTGAAGAATGGGATCTTCTTGGCCGGCACTTCCACGCGGTCTCCGGTCTTGGGATTGCGTCCAACGCGAGGCTTGCGCTGGCGCGTACGGAAGCTGCCGAAGCCGCGGATCTCAATCTTGTCGCCGGCGCGCAGCGAGCGCACCACGCTTTCGAAGATGGTCTCGACGATGACTTCGCTGTCTTTCCGCGTGATCTCGGTCAGCCGGGAAACTTCATCGATCAAGTCTGCCTTGGTCATCTCGCACGCCCCTTGTCGCGATACGGCTCAAGTTTACCAGCACATCGGATACTCTCAAATTGCTCCAGCGTTGGCAAGTACAAGTTTCGATTGATTCTTCCCCAACTCAGGACGCAGAGCGGTCAAACTATTTCCAAAGGTAATAGAACCCCACATTAGTTTGCATTAGCTTGGCCGGATTGGGCAGGTAGTCGGAAACGTCGCCAAATAGCAGGTCGAGCACGCTCTTGCGGTCCTTTTCAGGATGTACGATGGTGGGCTCGCCCTTGATGCCGACGGACTTCGCGGTGTCCTCGATGGCAGCGCGGAAGTCGCCGATCTGGTCCACCAGCTTCAGCGGTAAGGCTTCTTGGCCGGTCCAAACCTTACCATTTGCCAGGGCGCGCACCTGGTCGTCCTTCATCCTGCGGCCCACGGCGACGCTATGGATAAACTGCACGTGCATGTTATCGATCAGCCCTTGCAAGTACGCGCGCTCTTCAGGAGTCATGGGACGCGTCGGCGACCCTGTGTCCTTGAACTCACCGGCCTTCAGCGTGATTTGTTGCAGCTTGGCCCACTTCATCAGCTCTTCGTAGTTGTACCATTCGGCGATGACGCCGATGGAGCCGACAATGCTGGCGTTGTCGGCAAAAATCTTGTCGGTCGCGGACGAGACGTAGTACGCTCCGCTGGCCCCGACCGTTTCGATGGAGGCGACGATGCGCTTCTTCTTCTGATCGCGAATGCGCAGCACCTCGCGATAAATCTCCTCCGAAGCCGCGGCTCCGCCTCCCGGCGAATTGACGTGCAGGACGATCGCTTTTACCGAGCTGTCATCGGCGAATTTGCGTAGCTGCTCGACCACGTCCTTGGGACTGAGAATCACTCCTTCCAGATCGACTACGGCGATCTTGTCGCCAAAGCCTCCGAAGGTGTCTTTTTGCTGGGAGCGGACGGAGAAATATACCAGTGCGAAGATCGCAACCAGGAAAAGGAAGAAAGCTCCTCCGCCAAGCAATACCCAGAGGAAAACTCGCGAACGCGGCTGTTCGGTCATAAAGGAGGAATCAAGTTTAGCAGATGAGAGCTTTCAGCTATCGGCCGTCAGCTGTCAGCCTTTGCCCCCGAACCCGCCTGGCTCTGAGGGAAGCGACGATTAAGTCGGGTTTTGAAGGGGACCGCCTTTAGAGTCTGCGTGAGAAGTAAGTTTTCTTTTGAGCAATGGAGGAAGAAGCTTGAAGAACCAGCGCCGCAGGCGCGGCCTCATGATAGCCCAGCACGGAGCGGAGCGGAGTGCTGGGTTAGGTGGAAAAGGCAACTGAGTCCCCCGGGGACGACGCGGTTTTCATGCAGACACCAACGGCGCAAAGCGACGAGTTGATAGCTGACGGCTGATAGCTGATAGCTGACGGCTTCCTCAATGAAAGATAGTCGCGAAGAACGCCCCGATTTTGCTGAAGAAGCCATGCGACTCCTTCTTGGCTGTCTGAGCATTGCTCGGCGCGGATTTCTTCTTGGCGTTGGCAGGCGGCAACACCGTCGGCTCGAACTGCACAACCTTAGTGTTCTCCAGCCTGAGGAAGGCGACATTAGCGCTGAGATCAGGTGCTGGATCGCTTCCGCGGAAGATGAACGGCGCTTCGACTGCCATGTGCTGCTCAGGCGATGTGGGCGGTGGTGTCGCGGGCCGCGGTGCCGGCGGCTTAGGCGTTGCAGCAGGAGGTGGTGGTGGGGCGGCTTTAGCGACTTGCGTCAGTACCGGCTGCGAGGCCGGACATCCGCAATTCTGTCTCGACGAACTCGCCTGGTTCAGGTGCCCGCTCTTGAAAAGGACGGCCTCGTCAGGCTTCACCTGATAGGTCGCATCGCCCATAGTTTCGGAGACCACGATCGCCGCCACGTTTCCCGGCAATGACTGCACACAGGTATCACCCTGCGCTGAGACTCGCACCGCGACATGAACTGTGCCCGGTCCGGGCATCAGCAGTCGCAGGTCCGGTGTAAGCAGCGTGTCCGCTTCTGCGCCTAATGGATAGTTCATCTCGACATTGCCGCTGTTCAGGCTGAACAGCATCTCGCGTCCGGTTTGCGAAGCCGTAATGGACAGCTTGGTGCCCTCGCATACCAGCAAGTTACCTCCGCGTTCAAGCTTGAGGGTCGCTGCCTGGGCTCCGGCCTGGATGGATGAGCCACTCAGCACGCTGGTTCCGGAGCCCGCGAGGATCACTGATCCCTTGACGCGGGCATCGGTGGCGTAGAGTTCGCCGATCGCCTGCTGCGCCACGGCTGTGCGATGCACCATGCATACGAGCAGAGTGGCAAGCAAGCAAAATACCTGGCGCCGGAACGACATGAAGCGTGGCATGTGTAGAAGAACTCGGGTGCCTCCACGATAACACCAACCACACAGACGCAACAACGCGCAGTTACCATCCGTGGTTACCATCCGTGGTGTCGGCAGCAGAGTTGGAATCAGTCAACATGCATTCCTGTGTGGCATCGGCTGAAGCTGATCCGACGGGGGAGATAAACGACTCGGACGCTGGCCTGAAGAGATTGTGTCGCAACTGGAATTGCAGTTTCGCGGTGGAATAAACAGTCAGGAAAATGATCGATCCAGCCGCGCAGCGGCGAGATGAAGTTAGCCAGGCGCGCAAGAGGCTGTTACGAAACTACGATTGCAATTTTGCAGCGGAACAAACCGCAACGGCACTGCGACAAATTAGCCGCGTAGCGGCGGCTTTGCAGTGAGCCAGGGGCGCGAGCCCCTGGTCAAGTGGGAAATTGTGCCGAGCCGCGTAGCGGCGAGCGTGGTTTCGCAACAGCCTCGCAAGCCCCGGGTGGAGTGGAAAATTGAGCCGAGCCGCGGAGCGGCGACACGGTTCTCACGCACTCACTAAAGGCCACCTCTGCCCAACTTCCTTCCTCGCTGATCGACACATTCTCAGCTGGGTCAGCAAGCCGAAGCTTGGCAACTTTTTTCCTAATTTGGGGTTCGAATAAATGGGTGCTCGCAGTTTGCCAGTGATGGAGCTGGAGCAGAGGAAGTTCAAATGCGTTATCTAAAGTATTTGGTTTTGCTGGTGGTTTTGGCGCTTCCATTGGCGTACTCGGAAGCTCAGGTCAACGTGGGGATAGGTGTCGGCCTTGGGTACTATCCAGGCTACTATACTGGACCGCCGGTATGCTCTTACGGCTACTACGCATATCCACCTTACGCCTGTGCCCCGTATGGCTACTACGGGCCTAACTGGTTTGTGGGCGGAGTGTTCATCGGTGCGGGGCCCTGGTATGGATACTATGGCCGTGGCTGGGGTGGAAGCTATTACCGCGGTGGCTATTATGGCCGTGCCGGTTATGGCGGGGGTTATTATGGCCGCGGAGGCTACAGATCTTACGGTCGCGGTTCCTACAGCGGACGCGCAGCCTATGTTGGACACGGTTACGCCGGGGGCGGTTACCGAGCCAGCGCCGGAGGCTTCCACGGCGGCGGTGGTGGTTTCCACGGTGGCGGCGGACGTCGCTGATGGCAAATTCAGTAACCGCGACCAGCCCACGATTCAGGTCGTGGGCTTGACCGCGAAAGCATCATCTGGAACTCAACCTACTAGTAGCTTATGCTGATAACGATGATGAACGTACGACTAAAGTATCTACCTCTCACTCTGCTGATGTTAGCTGCGCTTGGTTCCGCTCACGCTCAAGCCAGACCCTATCCATATAACCCGCCGCAAAGAATTGCCCGCGTGCAGTATATGACGGGGCAAGTGTCGGCGGCGCCCTGCGAAGGCAACGACTGGGCTGCGGTCGCTCTTAATCAGCCTCTGCAGGCTCCTATCTGCATCTGGGCCGACAAGGGTTCGCGGGCTGAGCTGAATGTCGGCGGCGCATTTATTCGCATGAGTTCAGAGACAAGTCTCACGCTGAGCACCGTCAATCCTGGCACCATTCAATTCAGGATCAATCAAGGCGTCGCCAGTCTTTCGGTCCGATACCTCTTTCCCGGCCAGATATACGAGATCGATACTCCCAACACCACGCTGACCCTGATGAAGTCTGGAGTTTACCGCGTCAATGTTCTACCCGATCAGGACCAAACCTTGGTGACCGTGAGGAAAGGCTCGATTGCCGCAACTGGGCAAGGCCCTTCGGTGAAGATCAATTCCGGCCAGCAGGTGCGCTTTCAAAACAAAACTTCCATGCAGCACACCGCGGAGAAAGCGCCGCCGCCCGACGGGTTTGACGACTGGGTCAACGTTCGCGATCAGAGACTATGGGGCCCTGGACCTTCAAGGTTCGGCATTTTCCTCGGCTATCCTCCGCCCTACTACGGACCGCCTCCCGGATTCTGGGTACGGTAAGCGCGCTGGCCGATGCCGTGATGATTAGAAGTCGTGGAGTTGAGCTTCCCGTCGCGTTGAGAGCAGGAACTTATTGACTGTTCAGGGTCGCACAAAACGCTCAACACTGGAGAGCGGGCAGATCATTGATTGTGTGGTTGACCACAGGAAACGCGCGAGCCTCGCGCGCCAATCACTCTGCTCGCAATGCCTGGATTGGATCGATTGCCGCCGCCCTGCGCGCGGGTAACCAGGCCGCTGCAAATGAGACGGCGATCAGCAGCAGACAGCTTCCACCAAGGACAAGTGGATCCAGCGGCGATACTTCAAACAGAACGCTGCTCATCAAGCGCAACAGATAGCAACACCCCACCATTCCGATGACACAGCCGAGCGCGACGAGCCGCAGCGTGTGAACTGATATCCAGCGTTTCAGCCGGTCCGGCTCAGCGCCGAGCGCAACTCGTAATCCGATCTCGGTTGTTCTTGAGCTGACCGAATACGCTGCCACGCCAAAGACGCCCAATGCAGCGAGAAACAGCGTCAGACCGGCGAACAGCGACAACAGCGTGGTGAGGAATTTTCTCTGACGCAGAGTGTCGGCTATCACCGCGGTCATGGGATGAATTCGCACCGGAACTTCTTTATCCACATCGTGGATTGCGCCCTCGGTTGCGGCCGCCAGGGCAGCGGGATTTGGCGCGGTGCGAACCAGCAAAACCATCGTGTCACGAGGTTGCTGCGTGTCGGGAAAGAATACCTCGGGCTCGGATGGCGCATCGAGCCCGAACTGCCTTACGTCACCGACGACTCCGACGATCTCGGCCGAGTATCCGGGTTCGCCGCGGCCGCCATAGCGAATACTGTGGCCGACCGCGCCACCCTCAGGCCACCACTTTTTCGAAAACGTTTGATTCACAACCGCGACATGCGGCGATCCCGCGGTGTCGATTGACGAGAAGCCCCTGCCTTGCAACAGGCGAATCCCGGCAGCACGGAAATAGCCGGCGTCTGCAATATTGAACAGCGAAATCGGCAACTGCGGCGCGTCGGCGTCGATCCGTCCAGGAATCGAATAGAAGTTATCAAGACAATCTCCCGCCATGGGCGGACAAAACACTGTGCCCGCCGCCACAACCCCGGGCACGGCCTTCACCTTGTCCGCAGCTTCGGTGAAAAAAGCCCCTGCCGCGTCGTGATTCTTATACTCGGGGCTGGAGAGGACGACGTCGAGACTCAGCAGGTGGTCAGGCTGGAACCCGGGATCAGTCGAGAGCGCCTGCCGCAGACTCCGCAGCATTAGTCCAGTGCCGGCCGTCAGAACGACGGTGACTGCGACGCCGGCGACCAGCACACACGAGCGCACGCGGTCTTTGCCGCGAGCTGCCAGCGAAGTCGACGCCTTCAACGCTAGCTCCGGCCCAATTCGCATGCTGCTTGCCGCGGGCAGTATGGAGCAGGCTGCGGCAACAATCACAGCAACGCCAAGAGCGAACAGCAAAACGGGTGTTTGAATGGCAGTATCTGCCAGCCGCGGCATGTCCTGTGGCGCCAAGCGCAGAAGCATCGGGAGTGCTGCCCATGCCAGCAGAACTCCGCACCCACCGCCAATGGCCGCTAAACACAAACCGTCCGCAAGCGACTGCTGGAAGAGACGGTATCGGCCTGCGCCGATCGCAGTGCGTATCGCATATTCACGCGCTCGGCCTGCCCCTTGCGCCAGCAGCAAGTTGCTCACATTAGCGCACGCGACCAGCAATACCAGCACCACCGCGCAAAACAACAGCCACAACGCGGGACGCACGTCGTGGAAATACCGATCGCTCAGTCGTTCCATTAGGACTGAGTGCCCGGCGTTAGTTGCTGGGTACTGCGCGGCCAGGCGAGCCGCAATGCCTTCCATTTCTGTCCGAGCGGCAGCTTCCGAGACGCCGGGTCGAAGCCGGGCCAGCACTCGAATGCTGCCGTGCGCGGTGCGGCTGTTGAAGCCCGGCTCCGAGGCTTGCGGACCCAGGGGCAGATAGAAGTCGGCCGCGTGTCCGTAGAAGAAACGAAAGTCAGGCGGCATGATGCCGATAATCGTGTAGGCCTGATCGCTCAAGTTGAGCGCGCTGCCGATCGCCGTCGTGCTGCCGTGCAGTTGGTTCTGCCAGCATTCGTAACTCAACACCAGGACCGAAGGACCGCCATGACGATCTTCCGCATCGGTGAAAGTGCGGCCCACAAGCGGTCGTACTTGCAGGATCGGAAAGAATGCCGCCGAGACCCGCGCCCCGCGCAGCAGGGTGGTGTGGGTTCCGTCAAAATACTGGAAGTGCGCCAGCGTGTATCCCGCCATCGCCTCGAAGCTGCGCGATTGCTGGCGCCAATCTTCGAAATTCGGCCAGGCGACGCTGAAATCCTCGCCCTTTTGGCTCTCGGACAAAACATAGAGCCGATCAGCGCGTGGAAACGGCAAGCTGTTCAGGAGCACAGCCTGAATCACGCTATAGACGACCGTTGTCGCCCCGATACCTAACGCCAGAGTCAGTACGGCAAGCGAAGCAAAGCCTGGAGATCTGCGCAGCCGCCGCAATGAATATCGGATGTCTTGTGCGAACGAGGGCATCGCCGTTTTTCCCGATCAGGTTCCCCACGTTAACTGCTGCAACTTTATCACCCAACAGGCCCGCGCAAGTCGCTGCAAGTGTTGGGTGATAATGTCCGCTCCTCTTGTAAGCATGTCCACTTGGAGATTGCGCCGTCCAGAGCTGGACACCGGCCTTGAGCGTCTTTCAAGCTGCGCGCCGCGATCAGGCAGGTGTTGTCGGTATCCGACTCACTGGGCGGATCGCCGGTCAAAGTGGAAAAGGAGTGGAGGAGATTTCATCTCAAAGAAAATGCTCGGAGACGTTCGCGATTTCTCGGAGCGAGTCGCTGCGGAGCTGCAGCGCATTTAGCAGCTCGTCGGAAACTCGATTGCACGATGAAGTTGTCGCTTTTCCGGCCGTCAAAACAGGCTTCGTCGACAACGGACAACCGACGATGTTACTGGTCGACTCCCCCCTAAATGCCCCCTGCAACCCATTGAAAACAATAAGAAATGACAAATTTTTCCCGCTAAAATCTTCTGCCCATTGGACTTATAGGCAAAATAGTCTTTCTAAATGACTTACCCGGGCCGAGAACGGAGCCAACGCGCCCTTGCACGGCTTCACATCGCGGGACGGCGACGGGCTGAGTGCCCTGGGTCTCGCGCTGTTTGAGACCCGGGCCGATGCAGGCGGCTGTCATGGGAAAGCTGTTGTCTTTTGGAATTTCGGCTCGCTGCCGGCGACAGCTACCGCGGCGATAAAGTGCAGAAGTCCCAGGTCTCGAAAACCACGAGAGCTGGGGCAACCGGCTGTTGGCACGCGACCTGGAAGGCTACCGGGCCTATCGCGAGAAAGTGCGGTACCGCCTTATGCCGCACGTGTGGTGATAACCCCGTCAGCGGATCCTCGCTCTCGATCAAGCGGGTGTTTCCGGTTGTCCGACTCACCGGACGGGTCGCCCGCCAACCCGGAAAGGCAGTGCGAGTTCGAGTGACATTTGGCGTCTTGGTGCGCTATTCTTCGGTCATGATTAAGTCTGTTGATGCCGTATACGAGGATGGCAGGCTGGTCCTTCAGCAGCCGCTGCCCTTGCCGGAACACGCCCACGTCCGGGTCATCATCGATACGGATTCGGAGCGTGAGGCCTGGCTAAAACTCTCCGAGGAATCGCTTAGGAAAGTTTGGGACAACGATGCCGACGAAGTCTTCAATGAGTTGCTTCAGAAATGATGTCGTTCTTCTACCGATTCCATTCACAGATCTGACCAGCCGCAAGGTTCGACCGGCGATTGTCGTCGGTCGCAAAGCTGCAGACCTCTTCGTGGTTCCAATCTCTTCCGTTCTATCCAATACAGATTTTCTGCTTCAGGAATGGCAAGCGGCTGGATTAAATGTAGCCTCGGGCGTAAAAGCGCAGCTCGCCACCGTCGAAGAGAGACTGATTGTGAAAGTGACCGGCCGCATCACCGCCGTGGATCGAGAGTCCCTCAATAACAAACTGCGCAGTTGGCTGCAACTTTGAGTCCGCCTAGGCGACAGGAATAGCTGAGTATGGTGGAGGCGGCGGGAGTCGAACCCGCGTCCGAAAATGTTACTGGCAAAGAGCCTACATACTTAGTCACATTCATGCGCCGGTGTTAGACGGCACTCTCGCCAGCCCCGCTCAGAATGGACAAGAAACGCGGCCAGGCCAGCCTGATGATCTCGCCGCAAACTCACAGGCGGAGAGTTCGCAGCCAGCTCACTGTGCGACGCCCTTTCTCAGCCCATGAGCAAAGCCGATGAGGACGGCAACTTAATTAATTAAGCTGCGTATGCCAGGTTTTGGTTGGCAATTGTGTTTTTGCACACGATTACGGATGCGTGCACTCCGGTATGCCTCTTTGCCGCAATCACTTCCGTCGAAGCCGTGACGCC
>CAWBKE010000036.1:0-23739 GCA_963789245.1 uncultured Acidobacteriaceae bacterium
AGGCAGACTCTTAGCGGGAATCGTTGGCCGCGGCTGGCGCATCTGAGAACTTTCGCGGTGTGGCGCAACTTGCATCGAAGACGTAAGAAGGGGAATTCCGCGTCCCGAACAAGCGTTCGTTCATTAGCACCTGAGCGCGACGGCCTGTTTGTTTGCAATCGCTTGGCGGGTTACTTTGTGATATTTCGCAATTGTTCCACGTGGAACAATTGCCTCCAGAGAAGGAAAAAGCCGACTACGAGGAGCATTCGAGGAAAGACCGATGGCAAGCACAACCGTCGCCGGCGCGCCGGGCTTTAGCCTTAGCCGTCCCGCGCCCAGCCCATGGCTGATTGCGGTCTCCGTAATGCTGGCGACCTTCATGGAGGTGCTGGACACCTCCATTGCGTCGGTGGCTTTGCCTTACATTGCAGGCAGCCTGTCGGCCACCAACGACGAAGCTACCTGGGTGCTGACCAGCTACCTGGTAGCGAACGCAGTTATTCTGCCGGCGAGCACGTGGTTCTCTCTGAAGTTTGGCCGCAAGCGTTTCCTGCTCACCTGCATTGCGATCTTCACGGTGTCGTCGTTTATGTGCGGCGCGGCGACCAGCCTGTGGATGATCCTGCTGGCGCGCGCGGTGCAAGGCGCCGGTGGCGGAGCGCTGCAACCGTTGTCGCAGGCGATTCTGCTAGAGAGCTTTCCGCCCGACAAACGCGGCATGGCTCTCGCGGTTTTCGCTCTGGGAGTCGTGGTGGCGCCGGTGCTGGGACCCACGCTCGGCGGCTATCTCACCGACACCTACTCCTGGCGCTGGGCTTTCTACATCAACATTCCCATTGGTATTTTCGCCATTTTCATGATCCTCCGTTTCGTCGAGGATCCGCCCTATATCAAGGGTGCGAAGCCCGGCAAGATCGACGGCATTGGACTGGGCTTGCTGGCGGTGTGGCTAGGTTCGCTGCAGATCATCCTCGACAAGGGTCAGGAGGACGACTGGTTCGGGGCCAATTGGATCCGCTGGACGTCGGCTCTTCTGATCATCACTTTTGTCGCTTTCATCATTCGAGAGGTGAAGCACGACAAGCCGCTGGTCGATCTGCGCGTCTTCCGACACCGAAACTTTCTGCTCGGCTGCATCCTCATCGCACTTTTTGGAGCCGCCCTTTATGGGCTGATCACCTTGCTGCCGCTCTTCTATCAGGAGCTGCTGGGCTACACGGCCTACGCGGCTGGCTGGGCGGTGGCGCCGCGCGGAATTGGCGCCATCATGGCTTTGCCGATCATCGGCATCCTGACCAGCAAGATCGACAACCGCTGGCTGATCGCTGCCGGCTTTCTGATGTTCGCCGTCGCCAGCCTGGGCTTCGGACAAGTGAACCTGGAGATTTCTCAGTGGTCGTTTACCTGGGCCATCGTGCTCAGCGGATTTGGCTCGGGAGCGGTTTTTGTCCCGCTCTCGGCGACCGCTGTTGCTTTTCTGAAAAACGAAGAAATTGGAAACGCCAGCGGCCTGTATAACCTCTTCCGCAACGTGGGTGGCAGCATCGGAATATCTGTAGTGAACACTATCGTGGCCCGTCATCAACAGCTTCATCAGACTGAACTGGTGCACTCGCTGGCGCCCAGCGCGCTGACCTTCCAACAGCAACTGCGGGCACTGCAGCAGTATCTTTACACCCAGGGCTATGGTCCGGTGGAGTCGATGCAGAAAGCTTACGGATTGATTGGCGGCGAGTTGTCCGCGCAGGCCCGGCTGTGGTCCTACGTTGATGACTTCCGCTATACGGCTCTGGTCTGCTTTGCCTGCATCCCGATTGTTTTTATGTTGAAGAAGACGGTTGGCCGCAAAGGCGCAGCATCGGCGGGACACTAAGGGCTGCGTTCGATACTCTGCTATGTCCGCTTCCGAGACCGAAGAAACCGCACTAGGGTTCTAATTTCTTTCTCCGTGACCTCTGTGTCTCCGTGGTGAAAAAGAATCGCTACAATCACATCAATGTCTTTCCGCTTCCAGATTGAGGCCCGCGACGATAAGGCGCGCGCCGGACGCTTGTTCACACCGCACGGTGAGGTGCAGACGCCCGTCTTCATGCCTGTCGGGACCGTCGCCACGGTGAAAGGCGTGCCGCAGGACACCCTGGAAGAACTGGGCGTCCAGATCCTGCTGAACAACACTTACCATCTTTACCTCCGGCCGGGCGTCGAGATGGTCCGCCAGCTTGGCGGCGTGCAGAAGTTCATGGCGTGGGACCACCCCATCCTCACCGACTCCGGCGGCTTCCAGGTGTTCAGCCTGAGCGACCTGCGCAAAGTGACGGAAGAGGGCGTGACCTTTCGCTCGCACCTGGACGGCTCGTCGCATTTCTTCAGTCCGGAGAGCGCAACGGCGGCGCAAATCGGTCTGGGCGCGGACATCATCATGGCGTTCGACGAATGCACGGAGCATCCGGCAGAGTACGCGCGCACTCAAGCCTCAATGGAGATGACGCTGCGCTGGGCAGCGCGCAGCAAAAAATACTTCGAGGAACATAAGCAAGAGGTGCCGTGGTTTTCGCACGGACTGAAGTCCGCGGAAGATTTTAGTGCGGGGCTAGACGGCACGGCTGAAGCCGTGCCCCTTCGAGGCGAAGACCAAACCCTTCAAGGCGAGAGCCAAACGCATCAAGGCGAAGGCCAAACGCATCAAGGCGAAGGCCAAACGCATCAAGGCGAGAGCCAAACCCATCAAGGCGAGAGCCAAACCCATCAAGGCGAAGGCGAAACCCAGGCGCTCTTCGGCATCGTGCAAGGCGGAATGTTTCCCGACCTGCGGCGCGAGTCAGCGCAGCGCACGGTGGAGCTGGATTTTCCGGGATACGCCATTGGCGGGCTGAGCGTCGGCGAGCCCCGCTCGATGACCCACGAGATGGTCAACGAGGCGATCCGCTTCCTGCCTGAGGACAAGCCGCGCTACCTGATGGGCGTCGGCACGCCGGAAGAGATTGTGCAGTATGTGGCGCAGGGCATTGACATGATGGATTGCGTGCTGCCCACGCGGGCGGCGCGTCACGGGCTGCTCTTCACTTCAGAGGGACGCATCACCATCAAGAACGCGCGCTACGCCGGCGACGAAAGCCCGCTCGACCCGAACTGCGGCTGCAAGGTTTGCGCCCGCTACTCACGCGCCTATTTGAGGCATCTTTATTCTTCCAACGAGTTGCTCGCACAGGTGCTCAACACCATTCACAACTTGGCGTACTACCTTGGGACGATGAAGCGGGTGCGGGAACAGATTCGCGCGAGGGCGTTCGCATCGCGGAGCTGAAGGACGGTTGGCCCACGGCATATCTCGTAGTCTGCGGCTGCCGAGGAATATGCCAATTCGATAAAGTAGGACCCTGCCGTTCGTAATGTGAGCGAGTGATCTTGGGCGGAGCACGCCTTCAGAGACTGTGTCACGACCTGGTGTCGCCGCTCCGCGGCTCACTTGTTGTCCCACTTGGAGCGCGGGCTTACGCCCACGCCTAACACAAATGCCGCCGCTTCGCGGCTGAATGAGCCGGATTTCTTAGTGTTTGTTCCACCGCGAAATATGATTTCCGGTCGTGACACAGTCTCTTCAGGCGTGCAGTTGAGATCCTCTAAATGTCTCGGCTTCAGCCGCTGAGGTAAAATGCGGGTTACCTCAGGCGCTAAAGCGCGGATCGAAGCGGGCCGCAATATGCACGCCTCAAGGCGTGCTCCACCCGACACCGGCAAGCGCTCGAATTCTAAACCGGGCCACCGCCGTTTTGCTAGTAGACTGTCCGGCGGACGCGGTATAGCATTAGCTGCTGCCTTGGAAGGGTCATCGGTAGTTGTTCTCAGCCAGGAGTTCTTCTTTGCGGTCGCCGCCTGTCGCTCCACCGCCTGTCGCTCAGATATGCCGGGCATTTCTACGGTACCAGCCGCGAGATGGCGTCTTCAGCCGCTCTCATTCATTCACTTCTAACCCCTACGCATGAGGAATACATACATGAAGAAACTGTTTGCCTTGTCAATTGGTGGGCTTGCTCTGCTTGTCGCCTCGTTGCCGTTGCTGGCGCAGATGCCGGAGGCGCCCACAGGGTATGCGCATACCAACGTCGTGGTCAACCCTGATCGGCAGCTTGAGTCCAACCCGACCGGCATTTTGCCGGCAGAGTTCAAGGCGGCCTACGGATTCAATCAGGTCCCTAATCAAGGGCGGGGCATGACCATTGCCCTGGTCGACGCCTACATTGATCCCAATATCACCTCTGACCTTGCGTATTACGCCAACCACTTTCATCTGCAACCCTGTAATTTTCAAGTGGTGATACTAGGTACTGCTTACGGTGGGAATTGGGACCTTGAGCAGTCCCTCGATGTGGAACAGGCCTGTGCTTTGGCGCCGCAGGCGAATATTGTTCTGGTCGAGGCGGCCACCAACAGCAACCCGGACCTCTTTAATGCGGTTGCGGTTGCGGTCGCGCCGCCCTACAACGCCAACGTAGTTTCCATGAGTTGGGGCAGCGCCGAGTTCTCGGGAGAGAATGATTACGACAGCTACCTCTGCAATATCACGAACGGTAACGGGCAGCCGGTCACCTTCGTCGCCGCTACCGGCGACAGCGGGCATGATACGTACTACCCCTCTACGTCACCTTGTGTGGTGGCTGCCGGCGGTACCGCCCTGGCTTTGTCCACCGCAACGCCTTTGCCCAATCCGCTGCAGCTGAATTATGGCAACGAGTCAGCGTGGCAATACGGCTCGGGCGGAATCAGCAGCCAGGAGACGGAGCCGTCGTGGCAAGTGACGGCGTGCTCGCAGTTTCAGCCGAACGGGATGCGATGCGTACCCGATATCGCTTCCGACGCCAGTGCTTCCCCCGGCATACCCGTCTACGACACCTACAGCTACGCTGGGTGGCTGCAGGTCGGCGGCACCAGCATAGCGGCGCCCGACTGGTCTTCGTTCTTCACTTTAGTCAACTCCGCCCGGGTGCTTGCCGGAAAGCCTGTTCTCAGTCAGGCGGCGCAGGACCTCTACAACATCTATTACAGCAACAACTACAGCACCGACTTCCATGACATAAGGTCGGGAAACAATGGTGACTGCGGATTGGATTGCGACGCGGGCCTGGGTTATGACCTGGCTACGGGAATCGGCACCTACCAGGCGAATAACCTGTTCGCGCCGCTGGTGGATGACCAGAACTAACCGCGACAGAACGCCGTCAAACCGGCGAATCAGTGCCCGGCGGGACAATTCGTTCCCGGGCACTGCCGCTTTTTCGAAAAGCGCGATAGAATAGCAGATCAGGGAAAACCCTTCCGAGTCGCGCTGGTCGTTGGTCGATGACCGTCCAGTCCGCGGGAACCAGTTGCGGAGTGCGGCGGAGATTCCCGGTGTTCAGTGGAAGTCCCCAACATCCCAAGCATCCCGCTGGCAGGGACGGCTTTGTGTGCTGGCATTGCGTTGTCCCGAGGTACGGAAAGTTAACTCATGGTAAGAATCGCAGCAGCTTTGTTTGCGCAAGGGATTGCCGGATCGGCTCCCATGCTGCTCCCGATGGTTGGGGTTTTCGCAATCTTCTATTTGCTGTTAATCATGCCGCAGCAGCGCCGCCAGAAAAAGTGGCAGGCCACGCTGGCCCAGATCAAGTCCGGCGACAAGGTGGTCACCAGTGGAGGCCTTACCGGCACCATTATGTCGGTCAAGGACGATGCCGTCATTCTCCGAGTTCCTCCGGACAACATCAAGATTGAAGTCACGCGCGCCTCGATTGTCACTTTAACGACCGCGGAGGACCGCCAGTCTTAGCAGGGTAACTGTTTCTCATGAATAAGAACCTTCTCGCCAAAACCATTTTGATTATCGCCGTGCTGATCATCTTTCTGTTCGGCATCGTCGGCATTCCCAGCAGTTTCACCGCAAAGGGCCTGCTGGCCTCGCTGCAGCAGCGCATTCATCTGGGACTGGACCTTAAGGGTGGGACGCACCTGATCCTGCAAGTCCAGGTCAACGATGCCATCAACGCTGACACCGACCGCACGGTCGAGCGGCTGAAGGACGAGCTCAAGAAGGACAACATCGCGTACGGCGAAATCTCCAAGCCCGACCCGCAGCAGCATCCCGAGGTCGTCGCGATCAAGGGTGTGCCGCCGGAATCGTCTTCCGACCTGCGCCACATCGTCAGCGACAAGTTCCCGGAGTACGACCTGACCTCGGGTGCGCAAAATGCCTGGACGCTGACGATGAAGTCTTCGGTGGCCAGCGATACCAGGAAGAAGGCCGTTGAGCAGGCGATCGAAACCATCCGCAACCGAATCGACCAGCTTGGGGTTTCCGAGCCGGTGATCCAGGAACACGGACTGGGCGACTATCAGATCCTGGTGCAACTGCCCGGAGTTGACGATCCTGCCCGGGTCAAAGAGATCATGCAGTCCACGGCCATGCTGGAGATCCGGCAGGCTGTAGGCGGTCCTTATGCCAGCGAGCAGGCCGCCATGCAGGCCAACAACGGCGTGCTGCCGCCGGACGCCATTCTGATGAAAGGCAGCACCGGCGTACATGGCCAGGATGACACCAGCGAAGGCGAAGCCTACTGGCTCATCAGCCGCGCCTCAGCGGTAAGCGGCGGCGATCTCCGCTCGGCCGATGCGGGTACCGACGAGAATGGCCGGCCGGACGTAAATTTCATTCTGACCGGCGAGGGCGGACGCCGCTTTGCCGCGTTCACGGGGGCGCACGTTGGCGACAAACTGGCCGTGGTGCTCGACAACAAAGTGAAGTCGGTGGCGACCATTCAGGAACAGATTCACGACCAGGGACGCATTACCGGCAGCTTCACCGAACAGGAGACGCGCGATCTGGCCTTGACTCTACGTTCCGGCGCGCTGCCGGCGGGAATCAAGTATTTGCAGGAAGTGACGGTGGGACCGTCGCTCGGCGCCGACTCCATTCGTGAGGGCGTGCGGGCGGCGATCATCGGCATCGCCGTGGTCCTGGTCTTTATGCTGTTTTATTACCGCGCCGCCGGTATCAACGCCGACCTGGCACTGCTTCTGAACCTGGTGATCCTGCTGGGATTTCTGGGATTCAGCGGGGCGACGCTTACCTTGCCGGGAATCGCAGGCGTGATTCTCACCGTCGGCATGGGCGTGGATTCCAACGTCCTGATCTTCGAGCGTATTCGCGAGGAGCTGCGCCACGGCAAGACGCCGTCGTCGGCGGTGGACCAGGGTTTCGCTCACGCCTGGACCACCATTCTTGACACCCACGTTACGACGATCGTTTCCGCCATCATCCTGTTCCTGTTTGGAACCGGACCGGTGAAGGGCTTCGCCGTGACTTTGAGCTTTGGTTTGGCGGCGAATCTGTTTACTGCGGTCTTCGTTTCGCGCGTCATCTTCGAATCCGTTCTCAACCGCCATCAGCGTGGCGAAGCGCTCAGCATTTAGAGGCAGCAATTAGCAGTTAGCAATTAGCTTCTGGAATCGCAGGAGTTCGGGACATCAACAGGGACTGGAAAGTCTGGCGGGCTGCACCCGCGACTTTCGACACAAGGAGTGGCCGGCAATTACTAATTGCTAGTTGCTAGCTGCTAATTACTGATTTTCGCAAGGGGTTAGCGTGGAGTTATTTCGCGATACCAATATCGATTTCCTGGGCAAGAAGTGGTACTTTCTCGCCTTCTCGCTGATCTTCAGCGTCGCCGGAATCTCTTCCATGTTGTTCTGGCACCACATTCCGCTGGGCGTGGAGTTTCGCGGCGGCACGCTGGTCTATGTGAAGTTTGCGCAGACCCCGAACCTCGACCAGATCCGGCACGAGCTGAACCGTGCGGGCCTGCACGATCCCAAGATCCAGAACTTCGGTCCGGCGTCGAACAATGAGGTGCTGGTCGACCTGGGCATGCAGGAGACCAGCGAGGCTGCGCTCGACCAGGGCAAGAACACGATCGTCCGCGCCCTCGAGCCCCAAGGTGCCACCGGCAAGCAGGACCTGAACAACACCGGCTCGTCCAGTTTGCAGGCGTACCTGACGCAGAAGGACCCCATGCACCTGGGCACCGATGCCGAGCAGCGCTACACGGCGATTGCGCAGCAGATTGAAGACTTCCGTAACAAGGAGCGCGGCGGGATCCTGACTTCGATTGACGAATTGCGCGGCGTGGCGCCCGCAGAGGTGCTCAGCGCGCTGCAGCAGGATTTCTTCACCTCCGACTTCGTGGTGCGCAATGTCGAGATCGTCGGGCCCCAGGTGGGTTCGCAGCTCCGTCACCAGGCGATCATGGCGAGCCTTTATTCGCTGGGCGGAATGCTGGTCTACCTGTGGTTCCGCTTCGAAATGATCTATGGCGTGGGCGCGGTTGTGGCCTGCCTCCATGACAGCATCATTACGATTGGCTTCTTTTCCTTGCTGGACAAGGAAATGAGCCTGACCGTGATCGCCGCGATTCTGACGCTCATCGGCTATTCGATGAACGACACTATCGTCGTGTTCGACCGCATTCGCGAGAACCTGAAGCTGTTGCGTCGCGAGCCGCTGGCCGACATCGTCAACAAGAGCATCAACCAGACCCTGAGCCGGACGATTCTTACTTCGGGATTGACCTTCCTGACGGTGCTCTCGTTGTACATCTTCGGCGGCGAGGTGCTGCGGGATTTCTCGCTGGCCCTGGTGATTGGAATTCTGATCGGCACGTACTCTTCGATCGCCGTGGCGGCGCCGATGCTGGTTGCCTATCAGGACTGGCGCTCCCGGAAAGCCGGCCAGGCAGTCGCCGAGCGCCTGAGTGCGCCGCGTAGTAATAAGCCGCAGAACAAAGTGAAGGTCAAGGCGTAGAGTTAAGTGAAACCGCACCGGGCGAGAGCTGTCCCTCGCAGCGGTGCGGCCCCGGTCTGCCCCATTACCGGCAATTTGGCCCCTATCTAACTCGCCGGGGTGTATACTGCGGGACGCTGTTGTTCTGGACAACCGCCCTCGTCTCAGGTTGTTTCCACGGGCCCAAATATGTTTCTCGAGGCTTCCCTGATTTTCAGGGCACAAATGCCAGGATTCCGGTGTCTAACGTTACCAGGGAGTTCTTCCGGAGCGAACAGGTATGTTTGAAGACAGCCTTATAGAATCGGGTGGCAAGCTCAAGACCAAGCGCGGGGCAACCACCGTCGTCTCCTTCATCTTGGAATTAATATTTCTCGGCGTTTTGGTGTTGCTGCCGTTGATTTTTACCGAGGCGCTGCCGACTAAGCAACTGATGACGATGCTGACGGCCCCGCCGCCACCGCCACCACCACCACCACCTCCTGCAGCTGCTCCAGTAATCGTAAAAAAGATGCAGAGCGAGTTGGACAATGGGCAGTTACGCACCCCCACGGCCATCCCCAAGAAGATCCAGATGATTAAAGAGGATGAGACGCCGCCGAATCTCGGTGGCGGCGTGGTGGGCGGAGTGCCTGGCGGAGTGCCTGGTGGCACCATGGGCGGAGTGCTGGGCAGTGTGATGAGCAGTGTCCCCACCGCCATGCCGAAGGCCGCTACGCCCCAGCGTGTGCGGGTGTCGCAAGGCGTGTCGCAGGGACTGCTGATCCACAAGGTACAGCCGCAGTATCCGCCACTGGCCCGTCAGGCGCGTATTCAGGGCGTGGTGGTGCTGCAGGCGCTGATCGGCAAGGACGGCACCATCACCAACCTGCACGTCGTCAGCGGGCACCCGATGCTGACCAATGCCGCGCTGGAAGCGGTAAAGGAATGGCGCTACAAGCCCTATTACCTCAACGGCGAGCCGGTGGAAGTGGAAACCACGATCAATGTGAACTTCACATTGTCGGAGTGACCCTTCACGGTTGACGGTTGGGCATTTAAGTTTCAGGTCGATCCTGCTGCCAAACGGCATGGTCGTAGTCCGAATGGTATGTAAGTTGAATCTGAATAGGGCCGCTGCCCCGGAAGAGACGTTGGCCCCAAAGTTTAAATCACTGCAGTAACGCTAGCTGTTCTGCTGTAACCGAAAGTTCCGAGGAGGAAAAGTCAACTCATGTTCTTAGCAAACCTTGCAACCTACGCCCTCAGCCATGTGCCCTCGGCTGCCGCCTGGATGTTCCAGGAATCGGCCGTTGGTTGGGATCCCGTCTCGCTGTGGAGGCAGATGGGAATTCTGGCGAAGATCACCGTCGTCATTCTGTTCATCATGTCCGGCTGGTCCATTGGCGTGATGATCGATCGTGCTATGGCGTTCAGCGCCGCCCGTAAGCAGTCGCGCGCGTTTGCTCCCGCCGTCGCCGGCGCTCTGCGTGAAGGCAAGATCGACGAAGCCATCAAGGTCGCCGAGCGCAACAAGAAGAGCCACCTGGCCAAGGTAGTTACCGCCGGCCTGCAGGAGTTCAAGGCCCACGGCGACTCTGCTGACATTCCCGGCGAGCAGATCGAAGCTTCCAAGCGCGCCCTGGAGCGTGCCGAAGCTATCGTTCACGCCGAATTGAAGCGCGGTTTGGGAGGCCTGGCCACCATCGGTTCCACCGCTCCCTTCGTCGGACTGTTCGGCACCGTGGTCGGCATTCTGAACGCCTTCAAGGAAATTTCCACCCAGAAGGCCACCGGTCTGGGCGCCGTCGCGGGCGGTATTTCCGAAGCGCTGGTGACCACCGCTGTCGGACTGTTCGTCGCGATTCCGGCCGTCATGATGTTCAACTACTTCACCGGCAAGGTGGAAGCGTTCGACGTGGAAATGGACAACAGCTCCAGCGAGCTGATCGACTATTTCCTGAAGCGTCGCAGCGTGCGCCGCTAACTGGGAGACTTGGCATCTGTAGCTGAGGTCAAACCCAGCCGACAGGAGGTTGAACTTATGGCACTGGCACTACGCAACGAAGGCAGAAAGGTTAATTCCAACATCAACGTCACCCCCATGGTGGACGTGATGCTGGTGCTGCTCATTATCTTCATGGTCATCACGCCCATGCTGCAAAAGGGCGCGAGCGTTGACATGGCCAAAGTGAATAACCCGACTCCCATGCCGGATGCGGACAAGGAAGACGCCTTGCTCGTGGTGGTCATGCGGGACGGTCAGATTTACTTTGGGACCGACCGGATCAAGGTGGACGAGCTGACCAACAAAGTGAAGGACCGCCTGGCCGACAAACCGGACAAGCGCATCTTCATCCGGGCTGACCTGCGCGCCAAATACGGCGCCGTGGTGGACGTGGTGGACAACGTCCGCTCCGCCGGCGTCGACGATGTGGGATTGTTGACCGAGCAGAGACACGAAGGACCGGCGGGCAACAAGCCGCCGACCGGTGCCCCCGAGGGCGCCGAGTAGGGAGTTCATTTTATGGGAATGACAGCCGGTGGGTCCGGTGGCGGACCCACAGCCGATATGAACGTTACGCCTCTGATTGACGTCTTGCTGGTGTTGCTCATCATCTTCATGGTGATCACGCCACTGACGCCAAAAGGCCTGGACGCGCTGGTACCCCAGCCGCCCAAGGACAAGAATCAACCGCCCCCTACCAACGACCGCACCATTGTGGTGCAGATCATCAAAGGGCCGGGCGATAAGGCTACACTCAAAATCAACCAGGACGACGTCACGTGGGAGACCCTTGAAGGCCGGCTGAACGACATCTTCAAGACCCGCGCTGAGAAAGTCATGTTCGTCAAGGCTGATACGGACCTGCCTTTTAACGATGTGGCCCAAGTCATCGACATCGCACATGCCGCCGGGGTCGATAAGGTCGGACTGATTACCGCCAAGATCGAAGCTGGCGGCTAGGCTCGGGGAAACCCAGGCCCGCCGCGCGCGGTACTTTGCGCGTCGTGGGCCGACTACAGGAACATGGTTCGGGCAGTACCTCCTTCTGGATGAGCGGGACGTTGGCTGGCGCCCCGTCCCGCCATTGCTCGAGACCCGAATAACGCAACGGAGAGTGATATCCAACATGAACAAGAGCGGACGGGTACTGACTGTACTTGCTGTTCTGCTCGTGCTGTTCTCAGCCGTCGGCTGCAACAAGCTGAGAGCGCGCGACCAACTCAACAAGGGCGTGCAGGCTTATAAAAACGCACAGTATGAAGTCGCAATCGAACATTTCAAAAACGCAGTTGAACTTGATCCCAGCTTGACCAATGCCCGCCTTTATTTGGCGACCGCATACATGGGGCAATACATTCCCGGAGCCGATTCGCCCGACAATAACCGCTTTGCCGAGCAGGCCATCGATGTCTTCAAGCAGGTGCTGGAGCAGCATCCCCCCAAGGAGCAGCAGATTCATAGCCTGAAGGGCATCGCGTCGATGTACTTCCAGCAGAAGAAATTCGACCAGGCCAAGGAGTATTACCAAAAGATCGCTGAACTGGATCCCAACGATCCTGAAACCTACTACTCGCTGGCCGTCATTGACTGGATGGAGGCCTACCAGCCGGACCAGAAAGCCCGTGCCGAGTTGGGTCTGAAGCCGACCGACGAGCTGAAAGACAAGAAGGCTTGTGCCGACCTGCAGCAGGAAAATGCGCAACGGGTGGAAGACGGTATCACGAACCTGCAGAAGGCGATCCAGCTTCGTCCTGACTATGACGACGCCATGGCCTACCTGAACTTGCTATACCGCCAGCGCGCCGAGTACGAATGCGACAATGCGGACGCTCGCAAGGCTGACCTGAAGACGGCTGACGACTGGGTCGACAAGACCATGGCTACCAAGAAAGAAAAAGCGGAGAAAGCTGGTCCCACCGGTATCGTCACCACCGACAGTACGCAGTAAAGTGACCGTCGGAATCTGGTTCGCGGGCAGGTGAAGCTTCCTCTGCCCGCGCCCAATTTTGTAGCCAGGAATTCGAAGCCTTCGCAGCCGTGAACGATTCCCACCTTCTGCGGAAGTAATCTTCAGCTCTCTTTGCGTGAGAGCACGCGCGTTTCCGCATCCGACACTCCGCCATCCGGCCTGCGCGACGCTGCCGTCTGCAACGCCGACAGCAAATCCTCATCGGTGTGAAAAAGTAGATCGCGCTCGTCCATCTGGTCCGACAGTCCTCCCACAGCCGCCACGATTGCGGGCCGTTCGAGAAGTCTGGCGCGAGCCAGCACACTCGACGATGATATTTCGGAGTAGGGGAGAACTACCCAATCAGCCGCCGCAATCCATGTATCGAAGTCCTCGTTGCTGACGAACGATTCGTTCAGGTGCAGGTTGGGATCTCCGGCACAAAGCTCTTGCAACGCCGCAAGGTATTTCTGGTTTTCACTATCGGCGACCCTCAATGAGCCTACGACGTAAAGCTCGGCATCAGGCAAACCGGCGCGAGTGAAGGCCTGCATCGCCCGATGAAATCCCTTATGCCGCTGAATGAACCCGATACTTAGAAAAACCAGCTTGTCCGGCGGCACTCCGAGTTGCCGGCGCGCGGACGCGCGCGTATGACTGCAGAACTTCTGGAAGGCATCGTGGTGACTGCGTATCTCAACATGCGACATCGGCAGTCGCATTTTATAATGTTGTTGGAATAGCTCCAATTCCGCTGCGGTATGAAAAACGATTTTAGGTGCCAGCTTCCACTGCCATTTGTACAGCCAGCCCTGTTTGCCGGGGATGTGGGGGATTTCGTGCGCGACAATCTCAATCTTGCGCGAGCGCAGGAACAGCAGCATGAAGCTGAGCGTGGTCTTCAGCGTCTCCCAGCGCCGTTGGCGCTCAAAGGGATGGGCATAGAAGAATGTCCACTGATACTGGATGCTGACTTTATCGTAGTACGGGAGCAGTTGAAGCAGCTTCAGGATTTTGCCGCCACCGCGGAGGTCCCACGCAAAATCCACATTTCCCTGCTCGTCAGGCGAGACTACATCCACGACGTGTCCCTGCGCGCGAAGCTGAGCGACGGCCTGCTCGGCATAGGCGGCAATGCCGCAATGCGTGGGCGCGTAGGTGGAAACCATCAGATAGCGCAAGATAACCCCAGCATACTACTGCTTCTCAAACGCCAGACATCCTCCAAAAGAGCCGCTTGGTTCGGGCGAAAGTCGAATGAGACCTAGCGTTAGAAGAATACTCACGTCGGGATATTCGTCATGCCATCCATTCTTGTACCAGACATCGCTCCAGCTAGCTCCCTGCAAAGTCTCGGCGAACGCCTCCTCAAACTGGCGAAGAAATTCGGGAGGCGGCGAGACCATGTACAACTGTTCGATGATCTTCAACTCCGGACGAAACAGGCGAGTTTGCAGCGCCGCCGGATCGTAGCGCCGCTCGAAGCCGGCATAGTAAAACGTGCTTTGATTTTCGATGTAGTTGGGAGCGGTTGGAACGGTCACTACCAGCCGCCCGCCGGGACGCAAGACGCGCACAAATTCGGCCATGGCGCGGACATCTCCGTCGCCCGGAATATGCTCAATGGTCGAGATGGCGGTGACGAAATCGACAGAGCCATCGGCGAAACTCAGCCGAGTGGCATCTTCCCGCTGCGCGACAAAGCTATCGCGCTTGCCCAGTCCCAGCGTCTGCATGTAGCTCTTCTGCCGGTCGAGATACTTGCGGTCCATCTCGGTTGCATACGTCCTGGCGCGGCGGCGCTGATAGAGGAAGGTCGGGACAGGTGACGATCCACTCCCAATATCCACATAGACGCTTCCCGCACTCAGGCAAAGGTCGCCATGCTTCGCGGTGAAGGCGTCTTCAATGTTGCGGAAGATGTCAGTGCGCTGCTGCAGCAGCTTGCAGTGGCGATACAGCATCCACCAGTACTGAAGCAATCCTTCACGAAGCATGAGTTGGCGCTCCTTGCAGAACATTGCGGACGGCCTGCGCCGCATCGGCCGCGATCAGCGACCACGCGTAGCGCTCGACCGCCAGCTTTCGTGCGTTGGCTCCAAGCCGTTCGCAGTTCGCGGGATGGTTGAGCAGCTCTTCGATGCGAGCGACAAATTGCTCAGCAGGGCAAATGATGCAGTCGTCGGACGCGAGCTCCAATCCACGAGCTCCCGCCGGAGTGGAAACTACAGGCAACCCGGCGGCAAAGTAGTCGAGCATTTTCAAGTTAGTGCCTGAGCCGGAGAACATGGGGTTCAACGCGATGTCCGCCGCATGATAAAAGGACAGCCGCTGCTCGGCCGCGACCGTCCCCAGCCAGATGACGTTCTCCGGCGCACGCGGGCCGCGTGAAGCCTGATACGAATCCTTGACGCCGCCCGCGATCGCGACCGTGCAGTTGGGCAGCCTGGGCGCAATCTCCTTCACCAGGAATGCCGCAGCTTCGGTGTTAGGTCCGTAGCCGCTGCCAATGAAGATCAATACCGGATTGCCAGGCGGCAAGCCCAACTCTTGTCGAGCCCAGGCTTGCTGCTCGCGGCTGGCAGGCTGAATGTCTTCCACATCGACACCGTTGGGAACGAGAACGATCTTATCTCGCGCAATTCCGTAGAGCGCGACGAATTCGTCGGCATCGTCGTTGGAGCAGGCAAAGATGAGGTCAGCCTCGCGGCACAAATTCCCCTCCAGCGCGCGAACTTCCTCCACCAGCTTCCGGCCGGCAGCGGTGTCATTCAGGATCTGCCGCTTCACGATGTATTCGCAATTGTGGGCATCGTAAATCAGCTTCTGCTCGGGCCGGCGAGGCACATAAGGATAGACCCAGGGATGCGAGATGACGAGGGCTTCCGCGTCGCTGCCGTGCTCTTGCGCCATACGCTGGAAGCGCGGTGAATACTTCAGCAACTTCGGAATCGTGACATCGATGGTGGTCTTGCCGCCGGTGGCGCGCTGGTAGCGGCGATCGCGCGCGAAGTGCGGCTGCGTCAGCGGCGTGACACACTCACGGAAATGCGGCGCCAGCATCTGATCGCGATACGCCGGGCCCGGCCAGTCGTACGCGCCGACATACGTGATGTCGAAGTCGAGCATGGCCAGATGGCGATAGAGCTCATAGATGCGGACTCGGCCGCCGCCGACTGGGGGATCGAGCACCTGATTGTCAGCTACCAGCAGCGAAGTGAAGTTACGCTCTGGCGACGGACTCGCCGCTGACACCCACTGCGTCCGCGGAGGAGTTCCGGCGTCGATCAGCCTCTCCACTACGTTGTCCCAGGACTGCGGCGGCGCGTTCTGATACGCATGCTCGCCCATCTCGCGCGCCAGTTCGCGATTCGCCGCGAGAATCCCCATGGCTCCGGCAATCTCGACCGGATCGGGATCGACGACAAATCCGGAACGGCCGTTCTGCACCATCCGCGCGGGCTCGCCGGAGTCTTTGCAGACGATGACCGGCTTGTGGCTCAGCATGGCCTCGACGGCGATATAGCCAAAGTCCTCATCCTTGGGAACGAAGAGAACCGCTAGTGAATCAGCGTAGAGCTTCAACATCTCCGCGTCGCTGACGAAGCCGAGAAAGCGTATTCGTGGATCGTTGCCCGCCAGCTTGCGAAATTCCTGCTCGTCCTCGCCGGAGCCCGCGATCAAAAGAGGAACATCACCGGAAAAACTTTGCATGGCGCGGATGGCCAGATCGACTCTTTTCCAGCGATGCAAGCGGCCGGGCAGCAGGAAATACTCCTGCGCGCCGCAGTAATGGCCCTGCGCCAATAACGGTGGATAAAGCACCTCGGCATCGAAGCCGTTGTAGAGCTTGAGCCTGCGACTGACTTCCTGACCGATGCTGAACAGCTTGCGCACACGTTGAAAGGCGAGGCTGTCGAGCTTGTGGATTGCCTCACGATGCGCTCGCAGCTCCGACATGGCCGGCGCTGGAAGCTTGCCATATTCGTCATCGAAGCGGTCATAGAAGACCCTGATCTGATGAAGCAGCCAGCAAATATGGTTCGGATGTTGAGCGAGGTACGTCGGAGCTTTAGTGGAGATTACGAGATCGTAGCCGCGAAGATCGAGATCGAAGCAGTCGCGGTAGGATTGCAAAACCGTCTCCCAACTTCGCTCGACAATGGGAAGCTGGATCCAGTCGACGTCGGCGCGTTGCTTAAACGCCTGCACCATCCCGAAGAACAACCGCTCCGCGCCGAAGAGACGCTCGGGGTCATGAATAGCGGGAGTGACGATGGCAGTTTTCATTCGTGGTTGAGACTGATGTTCCTGTCCCGCAAGGCGACGCTTACGACCCCCGCTGTCGCGGAGCAGTCGCGGGGCTCCTTCGGACGAAAAAACTGCTTAAGGTCGATGCACAATGTAAACAATATTGTAGGGGAAGATGGCGATCAGTCTGTGCATCGCTGCGCATTTTTGCGCGTAGCCGGCATGTCTTCCTGGGAGCTCGCAGAAACGATTTTGCCGATTTGCTATCATTTTTGTTCAGATTCTATTGCCTGCGACTAGCAATGACGATCCTATTCGCCATCCCGGGGTTACATTGAGGTCATTCCTAGAGCGGCTGGATGGCAAGACCCGTGACACACCGTTTCAGAACCCGATGAGCTCTCGCGAAGAGCCTTGGATTGGGTGCTTCGTGGCGGCAATTCTCGCCCTGACGGGACTATGGCTGGGTTTGGGGTCTCTTCAGCACTTCCAAAATGCCGACTCCGTTGTTCCCGTGCTGGTGAGTCTCCAACATTGGACGCCGTTTTTTTGGGAGGCTAACCGGTATGGAATGCTTGTCCCGCTCTTGACCAAGCCGCTCCACGACCCGTTCTCAAATCTAATTGCGCAGACCGTACTCAACGTGTTTGCCGGCTTGTCAGCGAGTTTCCTGCTTCTGAAATACTTATTCCCGACGTCTCGCATCTGGATTGCCGCCGGCGCGCTGCAGAACATTTGGTTATTCCTGCTCGTCCCCAAGCCCATCCAGTTTGACTGGTTCGTTGGACAATGTTATGGCCTATCACTTGCGCTTGGACTAGGTAGCCTTTTGCTGCTTGAAAAGCGACGCTGGTTTGCTGCGCTTCTGCTGATAGCGCTGGCCCACTGGGTGAATTTTAGCGTATTCCTTGTGCTGGTCCCGGTGATCGTCTCCCGCCAGTTGATCGTGAAAGGCAAACCGGGGCTTTTCTTATCTGGCAGCTTTGTGGGGTTGGGAGCGACCATTGGCTTCATCTTGATGCAAACCGCGCAGTTCCGCACCGCCGATCCCAGTCTCACCTCGCTGTCCACCTGGGCAGAGGGGTGGCTAAAGTTAGCGCGCCAGACACAGCTAATGCTCGTTCCAAGCCCCATTCTCCTATTGTGGATGGTGATTCCAGCTGCGGTGGGGTTGTTAACACTGACCTTCATGCGTGCTCAAGCAAGCGCACTCCTGCTCCTTCCATGTGCCTTGTGTATAGTGGCAATTCTCTGCTGGCTAATGGCCGGGACGCTGGTCTGGGTTCGCGAGAACGGATACGTGCCGCGCTATGTCTATCCTTCACTCTTTCTGTTATCACTCGCACTAGCTATTCTGGCAGTCGCGCCATTCGAAGGTGCTCTGAACAGTAGCAGGGTTCTCGCAGTGGCTCCTGCAGCCCTGATGTTGATTGTGGCTGGCGCCGCATATGGGCGCCCGTCTGTTTCTTTGGTACGCCGGGACTTCGATCGGCGATTTGGCTCCATGACTTCCGACATTGTTGGCAGCGGCGTTCAGTTGGTCGGGGGCGACTACTGGGCGGTATGGCCCGCTGTCTTTGACGTGAACATGAAACTTTACGAAAACCACGAACGCCGACGCGTGTACGGGCTATCCTACCGCTCTGCCGGCACATACCCATTGTGGCGGGACCAGCAGAAATTGTGTGTTGCAGCTCCCCTCCGTGACCCTGACGTGAGGCAGATCCTAAGGACCACGGGTCGCCAGTTTCGCCCTCTGAAAACCCTAAGTACTATTGAGGTCTTTTGCGAACCTTAAAGACTAAGCCAGACTTGACTGGGGAGACTCTGATTAAGTGACGGCGACGTCCCTCAGCGGCTAAAGCCGCAGCAATTTTGGGTAGCGTCCTAAAGTTGCGGTGCTCTTAAACAGCAAGCGGTTGCAATCGCATCTCTGCGGTGCTACGGTTTGCTCATGGCACACAAGAACGATCTTAAAGCACTCGTCAAGATGATAGACGAGGCCCACGACATTCTCCGCACCACAACACTACCCGACGAACGAGCGGCACGCGCATACGAACTCCTGGCTGCTGCTCGACACCTGGGCGAACATCTGCTAGAGGAATCCCCGGCTGCTGCGCTGGGGGCGAAGGGCGGAAAGGTCACAGCGAAGCGTGGGAGTGAATACTTCCGCCAAATAGCCGCCAAGCGCAAGGTACATGCTGGCGGTCGCCCACCTAAGACAAGCAAGCCTAACTAGGAACCAAGCTAGTAAATAGTTAGCACCGGCGGACGCCAGAATTCATAGCACTCCGCTGCTAGGAGTGCGAATTAAACGCTTGCTTTCTATTCCTAAAGTGGTATTGTTTTCAAATGACAAAAACCCGCCATAGCAGCGGGTCATACTTACTTCCGAAGGTTTTGTTGGCGGACTAGACTAGCTAGAGGGAACGTGACACTTCCTACCCTAGAAAATTCCCCCCACAAAGTCAAGGGAAAACTGTTGCCAAGTTCCTGCACCTAATTCGTGCGGGCATGTGGAGTGGCATCGCTGATGGCTCGGCAAGCGGGTTTATACCCTGCCACGACGCGGTGCTCGTGACACCGTGGGGTTCGATCCCCTGCCACTCCGAATACACTCATACGGGTTCTTGGTATGCACTTTAATTGCCACTTAAGTTAGGCGTAATTGTACCATTTTTGTTCAACTTACGTTTTTGTATAGCGTGAATATGTGCAACAGTTTGCACATCAAGTTCTAGGGATTTTCCGTTGGTAAGAGGAACTGGATATGGCGCGGTATCGGCTTTACTTAGACGAGTCTGGCGATCACACAGTCCTTGGGGTTCGGCCTAACGACCACGACAAGAGGCATCTTGGGCTATTCGGCTGTGCTTTGAATTTAGATTACTGCCATTCAGCGTTCTGCCCGGCGCTTGACGTGTTCAAGGAAACTCACTTCGGCAAAGACCTAGACGACCCGATCATCCTTCACCTGGAGGCAATTCACGCCAAACGGGAGCGCTTCAAGGCGCTTTTGAAGAAAGAAAATTGGGATGCGTTTTGGTCAGATTTTTACGCACTGGCTAACAACTGTAATTTTGTCTGCTTTGCCGTTTTGATTGACAAAATCTCAACCCGGTCAAAGAAGTACGGGCCCGTCTCTTCCCATCCGTATCACGTCGGCCTGCTAACAATGCTGGAACGCTATTGCGGCTTCATGAAATTCGGAAAGCATCAGGGCGACGTTATGGCGGAAAGTCGCGGCGGTAAAGAAGACACGTTATTGAAGGCAGCTTACGAATCTGTTTATAAGGCTGGAACTTCGTATCGGCCAAAGGAGTTTTTTCAAGACACCCTAACAAGCAAAGAAATCAAGATCAAGAAGAAGGAATCGAACGTAGCAGGACTGCAACTCGCTGACATGTTCGCTCTTCCGGCAAGACGACGTATGCTCGCAGATGTTAAGCGAGGGGCGGGCCCTAGATTTCACATCAAAGAACTGTCGGACATTGCAGAAAAGAAATACAACGCTCGCTACCTAACAGGCAGGACAGAAGGCTACGGGAAAATTTATATCCTCTAAAAACGAAAAGTCCAAGGCTAAGCCTTGGCTCTTCGCGCTGGCCATACGGCCATCCACCTCCAGCTCTCGCTGGATTGTCTATATGATGCACCGGCCGGTACGCCCAGCGCAAGACCTATATTGGTAATAATATACTTGACAAAATAAACGTTCGGGCCTAAGATTTCAGCATGGAACCGAACAGCCTACAAGAAGCGATTCTCTACTTCGCCAAGCCGGAAAATTGCCGTGAGTACATGGTTGCGCGTCGCTGGCCCGATGGCGTCGAGTGTCCGCGCTGTGGCAGCAAGAATGTTCTGTTTCTCGAAAAGTATAACCGCTGGCATTGCCGCGAGAAGCACGACGCTCCACAGTTCACGCTCAAGACCGGCACGATCTTCGAGGATTCCCCTATCGGTTTAGACAAGTGGCTCACCGCGATGTGGATGGTGGTCAACTGCAAGAATGGCGTAAGCAGTTGGGAGATTCATCGCGCGCTGAAAGTCACACAGAAAACCGCTTGGTTTATGTTGCAGCGTTGCCGTCTCGCGCTACAGGATAGCCCGACAACAAAGCTAGGCGGAAACGGCGCTCCGGTCGAAATCGACGAAACTTTCATTGGCGGCAAGGTTCGCAATATGCACAAAAGTCGCAAGCTGCGTATCGCGCGTGAGCGCAGCAATATGCGCAATGCGGAAGCGATTGTCTCTGAGCGGTACTGGGGCAAGGTTCCTGTGATGGGCATGTTGGAGCGTGGCGGCAAAGTGCGTGTTGTAGTCGCGAAGAACCGTAGAGCACCAGTCGTGCAGCAGATCGTGCGCGAGTGCGTAGAGCCGGGGTGCGAGATTCACACAGACGAGTTTGTCGGTTATCAGGGTCTTGCTGGCGATTATGTGCACGAAGTCATCAACCACCTTGACGGTTACGTGCGTGAGCATGTCAGCACGAACGGAATCGAGAATTTTTGGTCTCTGTTTAAGCGCGGCTTGAATGGAACATATGTGAGCGTTGAACCGTTTCACTTGTTCCGCTATGCAGACGAACAGATGTTCCGATTCAACAACCGCGCTACAAAGGACAATCCATTGAACGATGCAGACCGCTTCGATGCCGCCATTCGTCAGATCGTCGGCAAGCGGCTCACGTACACGGAATTAACGGGCAAGACTCAGGTGCAAACAGCAGAACCGTTCTAGTCATCTGAGAGAAGGAAGACGAGGGAGGACGCCGAATTTCAAGACTTCTAAAGCTGCAAAAGATCAGCCTCCCCGCTGATCTTTGCGCTCAGACCTTTATTGCCGGGCGACGGCTGGGCACCGGAGCCGACGGGAGAAGTGTATCATGAGCCCTCGCCCGACGCCCCAGACGATTTTTTTCCGTGTTGGCAATAGCGATACCATAACCCTGTCCGCATTTATAAGCGGTCTGCGTAACTTTCTCGGCATTCTTGAAGATGTGGATTCTGCCGTCTCACAGAATTCCGCCGGGAGCGTGAAGTGGGAGCTGACTGTTCTGGAAAAGAACAGCCCTCCAATTGTCGGCGTGACTCCTCACCTGCGACGTCTAGCGGCCGAAGATGTCAGTTTCGTTATCCAATCCCAGGTGCTGGAGAACATTCATTCGCTTACTAGCAGTGGCGAACGAACGAAGTTTATGCCCGATGCTGCGCTATCGAAACTAAAGAATATTGCGCGAAGCAGCAAGCGTCTTGGTCCGTCGGTGGCCTATGTACAAAATCACCGCGAACCACGGAAGGAAGAAATTACCGAAACTACCTATAAGAACGTCTCTGAGCTGACAGATCCGAAATATTCTGCCTATGGTTCTGTCGTCGGCAAACTTGAGGCGATCTCCGTACATCGCGGCAACGAATTTCGCGTGTGGGATAAGAATACTGGCCGTCCCGTAAGATGCCTGTTCTCTCCTAATCGCGAAACTGAGGTAAAGGACAGACTTAGGGACACCGTTCTTGTCGCTGGCATCGTGCAGTTCAATAGCGCCGGACTTCCTATCAGCCTAGAGATGGAGGACTTGGAAAAATACGCCGAAAAGGAATTGCCTTCCATCGCCGAGATGTCGGGTCTCGTTGATGATTTCACGGGCGGTCGAACGCTTAAACAATACCTAGAGGATATGGCGGATGAGTAATCGGAAGGTGTACTGGGACACCACCTGCTTCATCTGCTTTCTCAACAAAAAAGAAGAGGAGCGCAGACTCATCTGTCAAGATGTGCTGTATAAGGCGAAGGATGGCGAGATAGAAATTTGGACATCTACTTTCACCATCGCCGAAGTAATTCGCCCGAGACGTGCGAATCCCACGATTCCGCCCCTGCCCGAGTGGGCAATCAAGGCGATAGCCGCATTCCCCGAGGCGGAACGCCCCGCAATAAACCGGCAGATTGCTGAAATCTGGGAATACTACAATAAGAACACCGCTCCCTACGAGAAACTAACAAAAGTGCAGGTTAATAAGATTTCCGAAATGTTTGAGTGGTCGTGGGTTAAGAAAATAGTTGTTGATGAGCGGCTCGCGAATAAAGCCGTAACCATCGCGAGGGACTACGATATGAAGCCAGCGGACTCTATTCATGCTGCCAGTGCAATTCTGAAAAAAGTCGATGCCATCCAGAGATGGGATAAGGATTTCAGCAAGGTGAAAAGCCTCATCGCGGAAGAGGAGCCGTTTAAATTGTCGCTGCAGGTTGACCTCATTCACGATCATCGTGCACTTGGTCCGCATCCAGATGATTTTGAACCAAAGAAGGACTCGCAATGAAACCATTACCCGCCCCACACGTTCCCGGCAAGACCGAGTTTGAGCGATTCGACAACGCTGTACGCCGAGTGCTCACGATCTCAAAGGAAGAACTGCTCAGGCGTGAAGCCGAAGAGAAGCGAACGCGGGAGCGCAAGAAACGCCGAAAGGAGTAGTGCGACACATGGAAACGAAAGCTAAAGCAAAGTGCCCTCACTGTGAGCAGAACCACAGTTTTACGCGTGCGCGTCTGAAAACGGGTTTATGGCCGTGCTGTGGCAAGAAACTCACCACAGAGGAGCAAGAGGAAATAGCGGGCCAACTTGATGCCCGCAAAGTCGGTTCGGTACTGCTTAATCCCCAAGCAACCAAAGCTGAACGTGAAAAGTGAGGATGAATCCCGCCTCTTCCCGCGATTTCCCGCCTTATCCCGCCATTTTGCGAAGTATATTATTGC
>CAWBKE010000037.1:0-97088 GCA_963789245.1 uncultured Acidobacteriaceae bacterium
GCTAGGGAAGAGCTTACATTATGTGTAGACTGCTGGCGCTTGGCGTTGTCAACGCGGAGAACTCGTTTCTTAGTGCGATTCGTGCCGTTTTTATTCGATAAACTCCCCTCGGGAGCTCGTGCGCATAACGCCCCGTAATCGAGCCTAAGACACGCCTGACCTGTGCGAGATAGGATTTCCGGAGTTGTCTCTGACTCAGTAGCAAGCCTGCGCTACACCGCGCCGCCCGCCGGATCCAAACTGATCTCCGACGGATTCACATTGGGCGGCAGCAGCACCGCGTAAAGCACGGCTTGCGCAATGCTCTCCGCTTCCATCATGTGATGAAACGGCGCGTTGGGCATAATCTGCTGCCAGATGTCGGTCTTGGTCGCCCCAGGCAGTAGCGCCATGACGCGAATGCCGCGGGGCATCAACTCAGCGCGTAGCGACAGCGTGAAACCTAACGCACCGGCTTTCGCCGCCGTGTAAGCGTAGTAGTTCGGGAAAATCTGTTTCGCCGCCGCCGACAGATTGTTGATGATGATTGCGCCGCGTTTCATCAAGGGCAGCGCAGCCCGCGTGCATAGGAACACGCCGGTCAGGTTGGTGTCGATCTGTTCGCGCCACATCTCCAGCGACGTCTGCTCCAGTGGCGTGGGAGGCTGACTGATCCCGGCGTTGTTGACCAGGATGTCGAGATGTCCGAACATCGCCTCAACGGTCGCAAACAATTCGTCAATCGCCCCAGGATCGCGCACATCGCAAACTTTGGGCACGATCAGCGCGGAGTTCTGCTGGGTTGATGAAGAAATTTTGAGCGCGGCCGCACCCAGCTTCTTCTCATCGCGGCCGGTGATGACAACATGGCAGTTCTCGGCTGCGAGGGCCCGCGCGATCGCATGGCCGATGCCGCTGCTGCCGCCGGTCACGACCGCGACCTTGCCATCGAGACGCGGCTCATGTGGCCGCGCTCCGGAAGAAACGATTTTAGACTTGGACTTGCTACGAGACGGCGTCTTCTTGGCAGCCATCGCTCAGACCTCGTTGGTGTTCTTGGTCTGGATGAGCGAGAGAAATTCCTGGCGTGTCTGCTGCGCCCGGAACGCGCCCAGCATCGAAGACGTGACCGTTGCCGAGTGCTGCTTCTCGACGCCGCGCATCATCATGCAAAGGTGCCGAGCCTCAATGACCACGCCAACCCCCAGCGGCTGGATCACCTTCTGGATGGTTTCGGCGATCTGCACCGTCAACCGTTCCTGCACCTGCAAGCGGCGCGCGAATACTTCTACCAGACGTGCAACTTTGCTCAGCCCAATTACCCGTCCTTTCGGGATGTAGGCGACGTGGACCTTGCCGAAGAACGGCAGCAAATGATGCTCGCACAGGCTGAACATCTCGATGTCTTTCACAATGACCATCTCGTCGTAATCGACGCTGAAGAGCGCGCCTTGCAGCACCTGTTCCGGATCTTCGCGATAGCCCTTGGTGAGGTCGCGCAACGCCTTGGCATAGCGCTGAGGGGTGTCGAGCAAACCTTCGCGCTCCGGGTCTTCACCCAAGCGGATTAGCATCTCGCGCGCCAGCTCTTCAAAACTGGCGCTGGTAAAGGTCGGGGTTTCGATCGTTTCTTTCATAAAGTCGGCAGTTAGCAATTAGCAATTAGCATTTGGCATTTAGCGCCCAGTTCTCAGCCAACTCGGCTTTACGCCTTGACTAAATGCTAACTGCTAAGTGCTAAATGCTAATTCCCGCAGTACTCGAAGCTGTTCATCAGCGTCTCTTCCAGCCGTATCTTCTCCAGATGAGCCGCCTTAAAGTCTTGCTTCAAAATGTGGAAGATGGCCTCGCTCAGGTTCTCGGTCGTCGGCACCGCCGCTTTGAACTCAGGAGACAGATTCAGGTTCACATGATCGAACCGCTCCAATACGTCACGCCGCACCGCCTCATCCAGCTCCACCAGATTACAGATCATTCCCGTCTTCGGGTCCACCTGGCCGCTCACCGTCACCTCAAGCGCGTAGTTGTGGCCGTGCCCATGCGGGTTATTGCACTTGCCGTAAACCACGCGGTTCTGCTCCTCCGACAACTCATCGCAATGCAGCCGATGCGATGCCGAGAAAATGTAGCGGCGCGTCAGATAAGCCTTCATGCTTCTCCGTAGAAATCGACAAACAAGTCCGGCATCTCGTACACCCGCACCCGGTGCAGCTTTGCCACCTTCAACTTGCCTTGCAGACGGTTCCAGATGGCGATCGCCAGGTTTTCCGTCGTCGGAATCTGCAGCGCAAATTCCGGTACTTCTTTATTCAGATGGCGATGGTCCAGGGCATCGAGGACCTCGCGGTTCAAGATTTCCTTTAACTCTTTCAGGTCGACAACAAAACCAGTTTGCGGATCTACGTCGCCTTTCACTGTGACTTCCAGCGTGTAGTTGTGGCCATGTCCGTTGAGATTGGCGCACTTGCCGAAGATGCGCTGGTTCTCTTCCTCGGTGAACTCCGGATTGTGATAGTAATGCGACGCGGAGAATTCGCACTTGCGGGTTAGGTAGACCATGGCTCCTTCTGACTAGAATTTCAGATGTTGCCTCTTAAGGCAAACCGCAGGTCCTGGGCTCGGGCCTCGAACCGCCCGCTCCGAGGCCTTCGCCTGCAACAGTCGGTGCCAAGAAAAACTCCTGCCGCAGAACTTGCTACGGCAGGAGCAATCCAGAGTCGATTTCCAGCTAAATGTCGTAATACATCTGGAACTCTCTTCGGGAACGAAGGCTCTGCAACTTGCTGATTTCACGATCCACAGAATCCAAGAGAATCGCCAAAATCCCGCAGTTTTGTACACCGTTTGCACACCGACGCGCATTTTACGGCTTTAATATTTTTCTTGCACACGGCATCCGGACGCCGGCATAGGACAAAATCGACGTTTCGCAGATCACTTGTGAATGACAGTTTCGCAGCTGCGTCGTCAGCATCGGATTTCCCTCGCGTCGTGACCTGATCGACCATCAGAACATCGTATCGGCACAATTGAATCCGGTGACGCGTCGAAAGTTGCCCTGTGGCTGCTTGATACGGATTACGATGACCGCAGCCGGTATCCCAGGAATAGGGGCTTCTTGAACAGAAGCTTTGCATCATGCCGAGCACCCACCAAGACTCTGGTGTTAGTTCTGGTGTCAGTTAGCTTTGGACTCAGGCGTGGAGTTGGGGAACGGTGCGAAGCAGGAGTTGCTCAAACCCCAGTAATACAACTGCCCGAGCAGTGTCAACCCTCTGGTATGCCCTCTGATATGCCTGGGTATCAATTCTGGCTTGCGAGAGTCGCTATGGCCGCCCGCTAAGACATTTGCGGTGACGTCGCAGTATGACTATGGAAGGATGCCGCTACGTTCCAACATCTCCGGCCCTGATCTTCCACTAAGACACGAAAGGAGATCTTTCAGCGGCTGCTGCCAGAACCGAGGGTCGTGGTGACCTCGTTTTGTAGGCCATGCTTGTTCCGGTACCAAGACACGGTCAGCTGCAGCCCTTTCTGGAAGTCGACGGCAGGCTTATATCCCAGTTCCGCTTGCGCCGCTTTAATCGCCGCGAAAGAATGTCGGATCTCCCCTGCGCGTTCGTCCAGATAGACAACCGGGCCTTTATACCCGGTCAAACTGCGCAGTTGTTCACAAGTCTGAGAGCGCCGGAGCAATACTAGGCCACACGACGCCGCGGACGCGGCGTGGTGCGGCGGAGGGAAAATAGACCGCCGGATTTTTGTTTCACGAAGTAGCTAGGCCTGTGGGGGTAACGGAACTGGTTCGGTTCCGTTGAACCAATGGCAGAGATCGTGGAACACCGGAGGGATGTACCAGGTGGAGATCTAGGGACGTATACGCCGAGCGGTTTTAGTCGAGGGCAGAAGTCAACGGTCGGTCGCGCGGGAGTTTGGAGTGGCGCGCACGACGGTACGCAAGATGTTGGGTTATTCGATTCCGCCGGGCTACCGGCGGAAAGAGCCAGCGAAGCGGCCCAAGCTGGGGCCGTGGATAGGCGTGATCGACGCCATTCTGGAAGAAGACAAGAGCAAACCAGGCAAGCAGCGGCATACCGCCCAGCGGATCTTTGATCGCTTGCGGGCGGAGCCCGCGTTCCCCGGCGGCTACACCATCGTGAAGGACTATGTTCGTGCTGCGAGGTTGCGCAGTCGGGAGATGTTCGTTCCGCTGACGCATGCGGCGGGCACGGCGCAGGCCGACTTCGGCGAGGCGCTGGTGATCGTCGGTGGCGAGCAGCGGAAAGCCCATTACTTGGCGATCGATCTGCCGCACTCGGACGACTGCTTCGTCATGGCGTTTCCGGCGGAAACGACCGAAGCGTTTCTGGAAGGCCACGTCCAGGCCTTTGCCTACTTCGGCGGCGTTCCCACCTCGATTCTGTACGACAACACTCGCCTGGCGGTGGTGCGGATTCTGGGCGATGGCACCCGGCAGAAGACGCGGGCGTTCTCCGAGTTGCAGAGTCACTACCTGTTTGCCGAGAAGTTCGGACGGCCGGCAAAGGGCAACGACAAAGGCAAGGTGGAAGGCTTGGTGGGATACGCACGGCGGAACTTTCTGGTGCCGATTCCGAGGGCGGCCAGTTGGGAGGAGTTAAACCAGCGGTTGCTGGACGCATGCGGTGAGCGGCGAGCGCGGCGGCTACGCGGCCACCAGGAGACGATCGGAGAACGCTTTGAGCGGGACCGGGCAGCATTGTTGCCGTTGCCGGTCAGCGAATATGAAGCCTGCGAGAAGCGAGTGGCGCGAGTCAGTTCGCTGTCGCTGGTGCGCTATCGCACCAACGACTACTCGGTACCCACCGAGTATGGACATCGCGACGTGCTGGCGAAGGGCTACGTGCACGAGGTGGTGATCGTCTGCGGCAGCCGGGTGATTGCCCGCCATCGCAGAAGCTACCAGCGCGAAGACATGGTTTTCGATCCGCTGCACTATCTGGCGCTACTGGAACAGAAGGCACGGGCGCTGGATCAAGCCGCGCCACTGGTGGGATGGGAGTTGCCAGAATGTTTCGCCCGCCTGCGACGGCTGCTGGAAGCGCGACTGAGCAAGGGCGGCAAGCGAGAGTACGTGCAGGTGCTGCGCCTGCTGGAGACATTCTCTGTCCAGGAGGTCGAACAAGCCGTCCTCGATGCTCTGCATCTGGGCACGATCAGCTTCGATGCCGTTAACAGCCCGTGGTGCAAGTCTAGATTCGTAAGCAAAAAACATCTGAAGTATCCACACAATCTCTTCGTAGAATCACGGTATGGCGATGGGCACGCGCAAGCAGCGGGAGAAGCAAGAGGGGATATGGATCGCGCACACGGAGTTGGCCGCAGCGCCGGGACATCCCTTCTACCAGAAGCTGAATGAGTTGCTGGAGGCCGAGCACTTCGACGAGTTCGTGGAGGGTCGGTGTGCGAAGTTCTATGCGGCCAAGTATGGACGGCCCTCCCTGACGCCGGGGATCTACTTTCGTTCGCTGCTGATCGGATATTTCGAAGGCATCGGGGCGGAGCGCGGCATTGCTTGGCGGCTGGCAGACTCACTGGGGTTGCGGCGTTTTGTGGGCATTGGGTTGGACGAGAACACGCCGGATCACTCGACGATATCGCGCACCCGGCGGTTGATCGATGTGGACACGCATCGCGAAGTATTCGGTTGGGTGCTGGGGGTTCTGGCGGATCGTGGACTGCTGAAGGGGCAGCGGATTGCCATCGATGCCACGACGCTGGAGGCCAACGCAGCGATGCGCTCGATCGTACGGCGCGACACGGGGGAGAGTTACGAGGAGTTTCTGGGCGGATTAGCGAAGGCCTCGGGCATCGCAACGCCAACCCGCGAAGACCTGGTGAGACTGGACCGCAAGCGCAAGAAGCGCACGTCGAACCAGGAGTGGAAGAGTCCAGCGGACGAGGACGCGCGGATCGCGAAGATGAAGGATGGGCGTACCCACTTGGCGTACAAAGCGGAGCACGCGGTCGATCTGGACACGGGCGCGGTGGTGGCCGTCACCTTGCCAGGTGCGGATAAGGGCGACACGACAACCTTGGACGCAACCCTCTGCGAGGCCGGCATGACGCTGGCGGAATTGGCCGGGCGCGAAGCGGAGGTGCGGCCCGACCATGAGCCCCAGGTGAACGTCAACGGGATCGAAGAGTTAGTTGCCGATAAGGGCTATCACAGCGGCGCCGTCCTCCAGCGGGTGAAGAGTTACCAGGTCAGCAGCTACATTCCGGAGAAGCAGCAGAAGGGGCGGCGTAACTGGCAAGGCAAGGCGGCGGAACAGCAGGCAGTCTACGAGAACCGGCGGCGGGTACGAAGCGAGTACGGCAAGAGCTTGCTGCGGCGACGTGGCGAGTTGGTGGAACGCAGCTTCGCACACTGCTACGAGACCGGCGGTATGCGGCGCTGCCATCTGCGCGGACGGGACAACATTCTAAAGCGACAGTTGGTTCATGTCGGAGCGTTCAACCTGAGTCTCATTCTGCGCCACCTGCTCGGTGCGGGTACGCCGCGAGAGCTGAGCAACCGCTCCGGCCAGCTTGTACTGAGCCTATTTTTGCTGCTCTGGTATGGGGATGGTCAGCAACAATGTCGCTGCAGCCGTATCTTCGCACCGGCTACCAAGCACGTCGCAAGATCGCGTGTCCGAATGCGCTGTCCGCTGCGCAGAAAATCGGCTCCTTCCACCACGGCCTGCTAGGGAGGGGACAATTCCAAACAACCTACAGTGCAACAAAAGGAGAATCGTCCCTTATGAAACTTAACGACAGCATAACAACCTATGATATCGCCGAGGCTCTGCAGGGTGAGACCGGCAAGTTTGAAGTAACCAGCCCCACCGGAGAGCGTTATTTCGTGACCTGTCAGCCAGGTCACTCCATTATCAGCTTGGAGTGGGCCGGCAGTGAGCCCAACCTCCAGCCCTTCCTGATCCGCAAAGTAGCCCAACCTGCCGGGACCGTGGAGGGTCGCACCCGTAAGTCCATGGCCGCTTAGTTCGTCAGACGGCCGCTACCGAAGCCCGGTCATGAGGCCGGGCTTTCACCTTTTCTGGTGGACATGCCGAGGCCTGCCGCAATTTCATCGCATCCTGATACTGTTCGGTTTTATTCTGCCCTGATGTCCCGGTCGGGACTGTTCACAGCCCATAGTGATAGCGGCGAGTGCGGGCAGGGAAGAGCTTGATGAGAAGAATTCCCGCGACGAAGCCGCCCACGTGGGCCCAGAAGGCGATTCCGCTGGAGTTGCTTCCGTGGGCGGCGATCGAGGTGGCGGCTCCGCTAAGGAACTGAGCGATAAACCAGTAGCCGAGCACGATCCACGCCGGCAGCCACATAAAAAATATGAAGAAGAAGGGCACCAGGGTCAGCACGCGGGCGCGCGGATAGAGCACGAAGTACGCTCCCATTACGCCGGCAATAGCTCCGCTGGCGCCGACGCTGGGGATCGTCGAGCCGATGTTGAATAGGGTGTGCAGCAGCGACGCCGCTACTCCGCTGACCAGGTAGAGCACCAGGTAAAGGGTGTGGCCCAGATAGTCTTCCACGTTATCTCCAAAGATCCACAACGCCCACATGTTGAAGATGAGGTGCAGCCACGAGGCGTGCATGAACATGGAAGTAAAGATGGGGACGATGGCCGCCGCCGTGGGCACATAGCGGGTGCCCAGGCCGGAGATAAGGTCCCAGGGGACGTAGCCGTGGTTGAAGAGAACGACGGTGAAGCGTGCAGGCACAACCCCGAAGGCGAAGACGAGATCCTGGCGACTAGCCGGGCTTAGGGAAATCTCAAACAGGAACGCGATGGTATTCAGCACAATCAACAGGTAGTTGATGAAGGGCGTGCCGATCCGAGGTGCGTCGTCTTTCAGCGGGATCATATCTGCGTTACACCTGATGCGGCAGGGAAGCGGTTACCGTTCGATGCGTTTGCCAAGACTATTGGCGGCGATTTGACCAACCAGCCTTTCAACCTCCACGATAGCAGAAGGATGCCGCTCAACGCCGTGATGGTAGTGGATAAACCCGCAGGATGGACGTCCCACGATGTGGTAGCCAGGGCCAGGCGCATTCTGGGAGAACGCTCCATCGGGCATTTGGGAACGCTGGATCCCATGGCGACCGGCGTCCTTCCGCTGGTTCTGGGGCGGATGACGAGGCTTTGCCAGTTCTACAGCAGATCGGCAAAGACTTACGAAGGCCAAATCCGGCTGGGAGTTGTGACCGACACCTATGATGCCGACGGCGATCCGTCCGGCGAGCAGCAAACAGTTAATGTAACGCTTGAAGAAGTTGTCGCCGCAAGCTCGGCGTTTCTCGGCGTGATCCAGCAGACTCCGCCGCCTTTCTCGGCTAAGAAAATTCAGGGAGTCCCAGCCTACAAGCTGGCCCGCCGCAAGCAGCCCATTGAGTTGAAGCCGGTGGAGGTCGAGGTCAGAGAGTTCAGCATCTCCGGCCTGAATGGGGATTTAGTCGATTTCCACTGTCGGGTCTCATCGGGGACTTATGTCCGCAGCCTGGCGCATGAACTTGGACAAAAGCTCGGTATTGGCGCACATCTAGCGAGTCTGCGGCGAACAGCCGTGGGCGAGTTCACGATCCACCAGAGCCACACGCTGGAGCAACTCGCCGAAGCTGCCGCCGAAGGCCGCCTTGACGAAGTCTGCGTTCATCCGCGCCGAGTCCTGCCGGAGATCCCGTCCGTCACCGCAACGGATGAGGACCTCGCCAAAATCCGCCACGGAAGGGCAGTCAACCTGCCGGAGATGTCGCGCTCGAAGTGGGTGAAGGTTTTCGCCGGACAGTCGGAGCTGGTGTGCCTCGCCAGCCGGGTAGCGGGGACGCTGTTTCATCCCAAGGTGGTGCTGATGTGAAGTTACCTGGTTTAGTTTATAAAGTAAGTTGCAATGTAAGTTGCAATGTATATTGCAAAGATTGTAACCTAGCTGGTGAGGGGAGAGATTCTACATGCGAACAATTGAGATCGATGACGACGTGATGACTGCGTTAAAGGCGGAGGCCGAGCCATTTGCAGATACGCCGAACTCCGTGCTGCGCAGGGTTTTGGGTCTTCATAAGGCTTCGCCCACGACGGTGGGAGCAGGGAAGGCAAGATCCAACGCCGACGCTGAGGGACCCGCCGAGGGTAACCCTGCAAGGGCGCGCGCCGGTACGATCCTCCCAGAAGAAGAGTACATGTTGCCGTTGTTAGAGGCGCTCCGGCAGCACGGTGGACGGGCACCAGCGCGAGAGGTGGTTGAGGAGGTTGGCCAGCGGCTGGCAGATCGCCTGACGACACTAGACAAGGAAATCGTGCGGAGTGGAGGAGTGCGCTGGAGAAACAGAGTGCAGTTTGCCCGGTTACGCCTAATCGACCGGGGATTCCTTAAGAAAAACTCGCCGAGAGGGCTTTGGGAGATCACGAAAGAGGGAGAAAACTACATCAGCAAGGCCGGTTCCAAGCTTGTCCAACGCCGGGCAAATCCTCGCGCCCGAATAAAATATGTGGACGGCTTACCCGTTTTTGACCTGCCGAGGCCCAGGGAACTGCTTACCACCGCGCGCGTGAAAGAGATTGAGGCTGAGGAGGCGTGAGCGCGTCGTTGCTAGATGTGAATGTATTGATCGCACTGGCCTATGAATGGCACGTCAACCATAGTTTGGTGCAGGGTTGGTTTCGACAGTCGGCGGCGGCGTGGGCCACTTGCCCTGTGACCGAATCAGGGTTCGTCAGGATCGCATGCAATCCCGGTGCGATTCGGCAGTCGGTGAAGACCGTTGAGGCGCTGCGGATGCTTTCCACGATCACCGTAAGTCCTGGCTACCGCTTCTGGCCCGCAGATATCAGTTTTGCGGAGGCAGTGCAGCCGTTCCAAGAAAGACTCGTCGGTCATCTGCAGGTGACCGACGCGTATCTGCTCGGGCTGGCGATCAAGAACAAAGGCCGTCTGGTTACATTAGACAGCGGCATCGAGGCGCTGGCCGGCAGGGAGTTCGCACAATATGTAACGCTGTTGCGCTGAAGCGCACTCTTGCGAATAACGCGAAGCCTGTTTCACTCAAATACAATGCGGCTATAAAGGGGGTAATGGTACAGGCGCAGGTGTCGAAGACAACAGGGCTGGCCAAGTGGGTTGTAACCCTGATTGTCCTTACCATCGCGATGGTTTCGGCGGCCACCGCCCAAGTCCCTGATTGCGCGCTAGGCAAGCTCTCAGATTACGAAATGCTTGGTCCGCAGGGATGCGCGGTCGGGGAAAACAGGTTTTCGAACTTTCGCTACCAGCACGCCTCCGGCGGTTTGCCCAGCAGTGCCATCTCCGTCACGCCCGGAACATCGCCGGACAGCGACGATCCGGGCATGTTGTTTGAAGCCAAATGGGTCGCGCCGGTACAGTCTACCGTCTCCTACATGGTCGACGTGCAGCCCAAGGGAAAACCGATCGGCGGTGCCACCCTCCAGATGCAATTCGGGGAGATTACCGGAGCGGGAGAGGCCAGAGTTGTCACCGAAATCTGTCCGCTGCCGGCAAGCGCGGACAACTGCGGTGCGCCCGAGCTCAAGCTTCAGGTGGTACTCAGCACCGGTCCAGCAAGAAAAGTCAGCGACACGGGGCAGCTCACCGGTTCAGCGCGCCAGCTTCGGGTGATTCACCTTTTGAGCGTCGCGACCGGAAAGGGAGGCAGCGCAAGCTTCAATGGGTTTATGGCGATATTTCAAGGCAAGGGGCCGCCAGGCGCCGGGCGGCCATAGCTAAGGTCGAGACATTCGCAATGTCCGATAACAGATATTATGTTAATACACCGCATCGCGCGTGAATGCCGGGCTTCGACCCTGCCCAAATCCTTCTAGCCTATCCTTTCACTGCCGAACAACGCTCCTGGCTAGCGCGTTCCGCAGTCCCCGGCGTAGCCGATTGTGCCTTGGGCTCGCTGGAAACTCTTTCCTCAGGTACGTCCGGCGGCAGCGCGATAGTCCCGTCCCTTCCAGCGGACCACGCCTCGCTTGTGGGCGCGGCTGGAGGTGAGCAAAAGGGCCGCGAACAGCGGCAGCCCGAAAATCGCCAGCGCATTGGATAACCAATCAAAGTGCGCCCGCCGCACCCGCGCCAGGAAGAAACCCAGGAACACAATCGCGAGCCCGGTAGCCATCCCTGCGCTCTTGATCTCGCCGCTTACCGCACTCCAGATCGCCGCGGCAACGCAAGTTACGATCACCGCAAATTCCAGCAGCCTTCTGAATGCCAGCCGCCGCGGATTTGGAAACAGCAGCGCCAGGTTTTTCGTCCAGCCCTCCCACATTTGGGCGAAGCTGCGATACATGCGAGTGCTCACCACGTCAGCGGTGCGAAAGCGCAGCTTGTAGCCGGCCTGCTTCACGCGCTTGGCCAACTCCACATCCTCCAGGATGGCGCCTGCAACCGCAGCGTGTCCGCCGATGGCGTCGTAAACATCCCGCCGGATCAGCAGATATTGTCCATTGGCCGCGGCCACCGGCGAGTTCGGATCGCATACGTCCTTCGGCCGATAGGTTGCGGCAAGCTCGGCGAAAATCAGCGGCATCAGTGCTCGCTGGGCAAAGCCGTGGACCTCCTGCTTCGGCGAATACGACAGCAGACCGGCGTCGAACTGGCGTGCCTCGCGCAATCCCGTCGCAACCGAGTCCGACGCATGTTTCGTGTCGGCGTCGGTAAATAGCAGCCAGTTCCCTTTCGCGATGCGCGCGCCAGTCCAGGCGGCATTGCACTTGCCGCTCCAGCCTGGTGGCAACGGATCCGCCGTGAGCACGCGTAGCGGAAACCTCGCCGCGATCGCCGCGGTCGCATCCGTAGAGTGGTCATCCACCACGATGATTTCGCAGCTCACGTTTTGCTGCTCAATCAGAGTCTGCAAACAGTCAGCGAGGCAATCCTGCTCGTTCCGTGCGGGGACAATGACCAAGACTTCGGGAGCTTTGCCGGCGTTATTCATTGGGAAAATGTCGATGTCTCTACCCGGAAAGGGTGACTCCAACCCGCTCCAATCAACGATTCGATGGATTATTATAAGAGGGTGAAGAGTTTTGTTTTATTCGTTGGCGTGTTTGGTTTGTTCTTGCTGATTGGCTGCAACAGCGCCCATCCGCCGCGCATCGGCAACGCGGCTCCCGATTTCACCATTACCGACTCGCAGCGTACAGTCGTACTCAGCCAGTTGCGCGGCAAGCCCGTGGTGCTTAACTTCTGGGCAACGTGGTGTCCGCCTTGCGTGGAAGAGATGCCGTCGCTGGTCGAACTGCAAAAGCAGCTTGGCAACAAGGTGACTGTTCTCGCCGTCAGCGAGGACGCGGATGATGGCGCCTATAAGCAGTTTGTGCGCGACCACAACGTCGACCTGCTCACTGTACGCGACATCCACCAGAACACCAACGAGGTCTACGGCACGTTCAAGTTTCCCGAGACTTACGTGATCGACCGGGATGGCAAGATCGTGCGCAAATTCATCGGCGCCACCGACTGGACTTCGCCCGACCTGGTGGCCTACTTCAACAAACTCTGAAGTCTCCCTCAAATAGCTAAGACAAGGGCGCAAACTCGGTGCATCAGGCTATGTCTCACATGGCACCGTGTCCCTGGTTGAGCTTGTTTTTTTCTTGACATTAACCAATGACCTGAGTCATAACTATACCGCATCGCTCCCACCGTTTGATCCAGGGCTTCGTCCTGTACGACCGACCCGAGTCGGATCTTTCTTCCGGGGGTCCCATGCAAAGCGCCGCTTCTGAGTCCGAACCTGTTTCCTTTCCTGTCAGCTTCTGCGATCGGTTTCGAGCGCACATGTCGCAACTTGCTGACGATCAAAACGCAACGTTTGTGAATGCTTGTACCGATCGGCATTCGCCGTTCCGGACCTTTTTGCAGAACGCGATAGGCGCAAAGGAAGCACCGGATGACAGCGTGGTGTCCGCGGTAGCTCACAGCCAAGACTTGGCTGCGATTCGCAAAGACGTTGCGACCCTCGTACAATGCATGGCCAATGAGCAATTGATTGATCTGCTCTGTGCCGAACTGCCGCATTTCAAGCAACTGTGGCTTTCTGCCGATGCAGCTTCGGTCGGCGCATGCCGCCGATTGCTGCGTGAAATTGATCAGTTAACATTTGAGACGGCACTCACCCTGATGGCCGAGAGCTCTCGGTTCCGGTTAATTGCCTTAGAATGCAATGGCCGGCACGAGAGGAACCGTGAATTAGAAGAAACTCTTTGGGAGCGCTCCAAGCAGGCACTCCAGTACCTGCTCGGCAAATCGGATGCGAAGTCCGCGACTGCCGTAACCTTACAGATAAAGGTATTGATTGCTATTTTCCTCGGCGGGACTGCAGCCGTAGGAGCGGGGATTCACCATCATATGGTGATCAGGTATCATCCTCCGGCTGCGGTTCCGGCTGCGGCCGTCCCTGCCCCGGGCGCTCCCCCGGTGATCAGGCCAGCAGTTCCCGTCGTTGCGGCAGTGGCGACGACAAAGGTCAGCTCGGCTGACCCGCATAAATCGGCGGGGTCGGGCAAAGCCGCAGACGCGCATACCCCTGCCCACGTTGTCGCCAAGAAGGACAATCGTGTCGCCGCCAAAGACGTGCAGAAACCCTCCGACAAGCTGAAAACGGATGATCCGCAGAAAAAGGGTGGCGTCCTCGGCTTCCTGAAAAAGAGTGTCCGGGGCAACACGACGGACGCGGACAAGCAGGTTGGGGCAGCCTCAAAGAGCGCGAACACCCAAGCAAATGCGAACACCCAAGCAAATGCGAGCACCCAAGCCAATGCGAGCACCCAAGCCAATGCGGGCACCCAAGCCAACGCGAGCACCCACAAGAAGGGTATTTTTGGCTTCCTGAAAAAGAACAAGAACGATAAGCCCCAGACGGATAAGACCAAGACTGACGTGAACAACTAGCCGCTTCGTCGGCAAATCAAAAGGGAGAGGCTCGTTGCCCCTCCTTTTTTTGGAATGCTGTTTGATATCAGAATAGCCGGAAGTTCACCTCAACGTTGATCCACACGGCGACCGGCTTTTCGTCCCTCATGCCGGGCTCGGACTTCCAATTGCGGACGCCTCGATCGCTTTCCCATCCAGGCCACAGGCGGCTGCGCGTCTAAGAAAGCGTGGGCATCGTTTTGCGGCTTTCGCAACGATACCTTCAGGCGCTTGGATAGTTCAGGCGAGCAACCACCGCGCTATGAATGGACGGGCATTTTTCGCCTCCCTATAATGAGAAGAGATAGCCTGATTAATTTCACAACGCAGTAATCACCAGGCGGGAGAATCCCGGAGTGCCGCTCGACCTTAAAGCAACGCTGAATCTGCCCAGGACCGACTTCGCCATGAAGGCGAGCCTGCCGAAGAACGAGCCCAAAATGCTCGAACGGTGGGAGCAGATGCGGCTTTACGACCGCATCCGCGAGGCCCACAAGGGGCAGCCGATCTACGTTTTGCACGACGGACCTCCGTATGCCAACGGCCCGATCCATTTGGGCACGGCAATGAACAAGACGCTGAAGGACTTCGTGGTCAAGTCGCGCAGCATGAGCGGCTTCGACGCGCCTTACGTCCCCGGCTGGGATTGCCACGGCTTGCCCATCGAGATCAAAGTGGATGACCAGTTGGGCCGTAAGAAGCTGGCCATGGACCCGCTGGCGGTGCGCGAGGAGTGTCGCAAGTATGCGACGAAGTACCTCGATCTGCAGCGCGAACAGTTCAAGCGCCTGGGCGTGCTTGGCCGTTGGGAACGTCCTTATTCCACCATGGACCCGCAGTACGAAAGCGTCGTTCTGGAGACGTTTTATCGCTGCTACGAGCAAGGCCTGGTCTACAAGGGGCTGAAGTCAGTCTACTGGTGCATCCACGACAAGACCGCGCTGGCCGAGGCCGAGGTGGAATATGAGATGCACACCAGTCCCAGCATCTGGGTGCGCTACCCGCTGACCAGCGATCCGGAGAAGCTCGACAAGAATCTTGCTGGCAAGAAAAACGTTGCCACCATCATCTGGACGACGACGCCCTGGACGCTGCCCGCTTCGATGGCGGTGACATTCGCGCCTGACGCTGAGTATGTCGCGCTCGACACTGGCGAGTGGATCTACATTGTCGCCAAGGCTTTGGCGCAGCAAACCATCGAGAAGTGCAATCTTGGCGAGGCGAAAGAGATCGCCTCGTTTCCCGGCGCGAAGCTTTCGCCCCCGGGGGAGCCTGCGAACTTTGCGCACCCGTTCCTCGATCGCACCGTGCTAGGCGTTCTTGGGGACTACGTGACCATGGACACCGGTACGGGCGCAGTCCACACCGCTCCCGCCCATGGCGTCGACGATTTCAACACGGGCGTGAGATATGGGATGTTAATCCGCTCCGACGTTGACGAGGCAGGCATTCTGCGCAACGGCCTGCCCGAATACGAAGGCCAGCAAGTCTTCAAAGCGAATGCCGCGATTGTCGATCTGCTGAAATCGCGCGGCGCCCTGCTCGGCTTTGAGCGGATCGAGCACTCTTACCCGCATTGCTGGCGTTGCCATAATCCCATCATCTTCCGCGCCACCGAGCAGTGGTTCATCGAGATGGACAATTCTCTGGACGTCAACGGCACCTTGCGCTCACGCTCAGTACGGGCGATTAACACGGTGGAGTGGGACCCAGCCTGGGGCAAGGAGCGCATCACCAACATGGTCGAAAGCCGTCCTGACTGGTGTATTTCGCGCCAGCGCATCTGGGGCGTACCCATCGCCGTCTTCCAGTGCGAACAGTGCAACGAATTCTTGAATGATCCCGCTGTAAATCATTCAGTGGTAGAGCTTTTTGCGCGCGAAGGCGCAGATGCCTGGTATCGCTATTCGGCTGACGAAATCCTGCCCGCCGGAACCAAATGCGGCAAGTGCGGCGGCACAAAGTTCCGCAAGGAGATGGACATCGTAGACGTCTGGTTCGAGTCGGGATCAAGCCAAGCCGCTGTCCTCTTTGAGCCGGGACTTCACTGGCCCGCCGACATGTATCTCGAAGGCGGCGATCAGCATCGCGGCTGGTTCCAGTCTTCCCTGCTCTGCGCGGTCGCGGCCAAAGGCGCAGCCCCTTATCGCAGCGCAGTCACGGCGGGATGGACGCTCGATCCGCAAGGCCGCGCTATGTCGAAGTCGCTGGGCAACACTGTTGATCCGGTCGAAATCGCCGACAAGCTGGGCGCGGAGATCGTTCGCCTATGGGTCGCCTCCGTCGACTTCCGCGAGGACGTGATGGGCTCCGACGAGCTGATGCAGCGCATCGCCGAGAGCTATCGCAAGATTCGCAACACGTTTCGCTACATCCTGGGCAATCTTGCCGACTTCGATCCCCAGCGCGATGTAGTTCCGTTTTCCGAGATGCATCCGCTGGACCAGTACATCCTGCTGCGCGCTGCCGAGGTCACCAAGGATGTTCGCGAACATTACGACAGCTTCACCTTCCATCGGCTCTATCAGCGGCTGAAGGATTTTTGCATCGTCGACCTCAGCGCGATTTATTTCGATGTACTCAAGGACCGGCTCTACACCTCGGCTCCCAAGTCGCTGGCGCGGCGCTCAGCGCAAACTGCGTTGTGGCGGCTGGGCGAGGCGCTGGTTCGCCTGCTCGCTCCCGTGATGAGCTTCACCGCCGACGAGGTGTGGGCTTTCTTGCCGGCGACGCCAGACCGATCGGAGAGCGTTCATCTCGAGCTCTTCCCTGCCCCGCACGACCTCACGGGCACCGTACCGCCAAACTTCGACGTTGGCGTGCTGCAAAGCGACTGGCAGACGCTGCTTTCGATTCGCGACGAAGTCCTGAAAGTCTTGGAGACCGCGCGTGCCGAGAAGCGCATCGGCAGCGGCTTGGAAGCGCAGATCCATCTCGCCGCGCCAGACAGCATCTATCCAGTGCTTGAGCGCTATCGCGATCAGTTGCGCTATCTGTTTATCGTCTCGGATGTCGTCTTGGAGAAAGCGCCGGCGAGCAATGGCGATGCTGGTTTGACGATCACGGTCAGCAAAGCGCCGGGACAGAAGTGCGAACGTTGCTGGAACTATTCGACCCACGTGGGCGAAGACAAATCATATCTCACGGTGTGCGAGCGCTGTAGCGCCGTGCTGGCGGAAATCGAAGCCACGGCAAAACCGTGATGTCATCGAGGGATTTTTGTCTCTCATTGGCCACCGGCTTGGGTGGAGCACGCCTTCAGGCGTGCAGATGGGCGCAGCTATGATTTGTAGTGCGCTTTAGCGCCTGAGGTAATGTTTACCTCAGCGGCTAAAGCCAGGTGATGGACAATTTGCAAACTGCACCGCTGAAGCGGCGCTCCACCCTGCTTCGACCGCTTCCTTCAGCGCAGGACAGCGTCTAACATAAGGGTAATTCCAGTTCGAGGAATGAAACTGGGCACGCAGCAAAAGTCAGCCATGCGCAAATATTTCTTCTTCATCGCGGTCATTGTGCTGTTGCTGGATCGCATTGCCAAATGGGCAATCGCCAGCAACATTGCCTTGCACGACAGCGTCGTCGTCATCCCCGGCTTCCTGCGTCTGACTCACGTGCAAAACACCGGCGCCGCATTTGGCTTGTTTGCCGACTCTTCAGTCCAGTGGAAGGCCGGCGCCCTGGTAAGCTTCTCCATCCTGGCGCTGGTGGTCGTCTCCGCCTTACTGTGGAAGAACAGCCATTCGCTGAGCACCACCACCATTGGCCTGTCGCTGATTCTCGGCGGGGCGATGGGCAATCTGTGGGACCGGATGGTCAGCGGCCACGTCGTGGACTTCCTGGATTTCTACGTCGGCAGCTATCACTGGCCGGCGTTCAATGTGGCCGATAGCGCCATCGTCGTGGGCGCAATCCTGCTGGTTGCGGAAATCATCTTCACCAAATCCGCCAGCGAGACGGTCAAGAGCAGCTCGTAATGCCGGCCTGCAATGTTGGCCTAAGAAACAACAATGTTGCCATGTTCCGGCCTTGAAGAGACTGTGTCACGACCGGAAATCATAATTCGCGGTGGAACAAACACTAAGAAATCCGGCTCATTCAGCCGCGAAGCGGCGGCATTTGTGTTAGGCGTGGGCGTAAGCCCGCGCTCCAAGTGGGACAACAAGTGAGCCGCGGAGCGGCGACACCAGGTCGTGACACAGTCTCTTGAAGGGGCGCGGCTTCAGCCGTGCCGTAACAGGACGGGAAGGGACCGGCCTTTAGAGACTGTGTCGCAACCCCGTGTCGCCGCTCTGCGGCTCGGGTTTTGTTCCACTTTGAGCGTGGGCTAACGCCCACGCCTAACTTCATGCCGCCGCTGCGCGGCTTGACCGGGTAAATAGCGCGACGTTCGCTCCACCGCAAAGTTCGGTTGCCAGTTGTGACACACTCTCTTTAGGCTCTGAGGGCTTGCTCCCTCAGCGGCTGAAGCCAGATTTCTTGGTTAGCTCTAGCGGCACGCCTGAACAGGCCGCTAAGAAAGTCCGCAAACAATCAGTTGTGCCGTCGGCTGAACAGTTTGCTGAAAAAGGAACCAAGACAGTAATTTTGGCCCGTCTTGACGCGAATTTCGGCCCGTAAACTGTTGATTCTTGGTTCATGGAATCGCGCGAATTGTCGCGTAATTCGTTTTTCAGCAAACTGTGAAGCCGACTCGCAGTCGAAAAAAAAGACTTAGACGCCAGCCTGAAGGCTGGCTCTACCCGTAAGTCCCGAAATCCCGACTTTTTCAGCTGCCTCTGAAGGCGTGCCCCTTCAAAACAGATTGGGGAGTCGCCCTAGGCGCAATCTCCTGCTTATTTCCGATACACGACTCCACCCTTCATCACGAAGCTCACATGCCTCAACACAGAAATGTCCTTGGTTGGATCGCCCGGCACCGCGATCACGTCCGCAAAATATCCGGGCTTGAGCGCGCCGATCTGACCTTCCCAGCCAAGCAGCTTCGCGCCATTGATCAGGTCCGCCTGCAAAGTCGCGACCGGGCTCATTCCGTACTGCACCATTAGCTCGAATTCCCGCGCCTGGGTGCCGTGGGGAAACGGGCCAACGTCCGATCCAACTGCCATTGGCACGCCTGCCGCCAGTTGCTTCTTGAAATTCGCGGCGTGCAGCTCCTGAATCTTACGATCGTGCTCTGCGGCGGCTGGATTTGACGAATGCTCTGCGAAATACTCCACGATAGTGAACGTCGGAACCGCAGGGATTCCCTTCTCGCGCATGATACGCATCGTCTCGTCGCTGAGCTGGAATGCGTGGTCCACAGATTCCACTCCCGCCTGCGCCGCATAGAGTGCGCCCGGATCGCCCGTGGCGTGAACTGCGACCCGCCTTCCCGTTCGCGCCGCTTCGGCGACGGCTGCGGCCAGCTCCGCTTCCGAGAACTGGTATGGCGTAACCAGCCTGCCATCGACGATGGTGTCTCTTCCGGTCTCATACATCTTGGTGAAGTCTGCGCCTTGCTTGACCTGCTCGCGCATTACCTCCACGATTTGCTCGGGACTATTGGCATAATCAGCGTTGGAGAGAACATGCTGAGCGGGATTGAAATTGTTGGCATCTTCGTGCCCGCCGAGAATGTCTATGGCATTGCCGCTGATGCGCAGCCTTGGACCCGGAATCAGGCCGGCGTTGATGGCATTGCGCACGGCAGTGTCGGCCGATCCAGCGCCCTCGGTGCCCATGTCGCGCTCGGCGGTGAAGCCGGCCATGAGGTCGGCTTTCGCCGCCAGTGTCGCCAGGATGGTTCGCTGTGGCACCGACTCCTCCACCGTCTGCAAGTCTTCCGCACCGGGATGCAGAAACAAGTGAACATGCGCATCAATCAGCCCCGGCAACAGCGTGACGTCACCCAAGTCGATGACCTCCGCTCCGCTCGGATGACTGACCTTCGGTCCAGCCTCGGCAATCCGCTCGCCTTGTACGAGCACCTCGCCTGGACTGATGATCTGTCCACTTTCAACGTCGAACATTCGCGCTGCGTGCAGCACGATGGCTTGCGGCTGTGTTTGTGCGAGGACAGGAATAGTTAGCAGGAAGATGACGATTACAGCTGAAGCAATCTTGGGGTGTGACATAACGCAGGAAATGCTAGCAGAAGATGGCCGGCTGCGGTTGCGGTAATATCTGTGGCTGCCAGAGGCGGAGTGCTTGACGAGAAGATTACGGGATTCTAGCTTTCCAGCTGCTCCTGGGCTTTCCTGAGGCGTTCCTTTTCCGCCGCAAGCCGCGCCTGGGCTTTCCGCAACTTTGCTTTCAGCTTATCGCGCTCTTCGGTTGCTTTGTCCACTCGTTGCTGAGCAGATTTGATATCAGACATCGCGCGTTTGTGGGTTTTCAGCATAGGTAAGGCTTTGCCACGGCTAGCGCGACAGGGCCCTCAAATCGCCGGAGCTTGCTCTGTTGTCGGCGCTTCTACAGCTACAGCAGCCGCATTTCGCGTGGCAGCAGTCGTCCGTGGCAACGGTGGCGGGAAAGCCTCGCTAAGCTGCAGAGTCGCAGAAGTGATCTGCTCAGCGCTGGGAGCTCCAATCTCAAGGGTTGCGTTGGTATTGGAACCGCAATCATGACGGAACAGGTTTTGATTCAGCATGATCGACTGCAACAGCCTGCCCAGGCGATGGGAGTGATAGCCGTTGGAGAAGCGTGGTCCATCGGACCAGCCGAGATGAGTGGAGTAGTCGCAGACCAGGCTCCAGTACTCGCGCGCGCTCGCCCACAGTTTTAGAGACTCCACCGAGCCGTCCATTCCGATGTGATAATCAACTTTGACGGTGCCGGTAGTCGATCCGGGCGCCAGCGCATCCCAGTTGAGCACCACCGCGCTGGCAAGAATATTGTCGAGTGGAACCGGGTTGCAGACCTTGGCTGGCGTCTCGTCTTTCATGCTGTCTCCATTCTTCTTGGGGCGGGGTGGTTGTCGTGGATCTAGCTAGCTGCCGTTCAAGAGAGACTCTCAGTGCTATCGAAGGAGAGCGCGGGTGAGTGGGGCCAAAGATTTGCCTCTTGCGATTGGCAAGAAGGGTAAATGGAGCCGTCTCGGAAATAACGAGATGACTCCATTATACGCGTTACCAACTCGGCCGGTTACGAGAACACTTCGCCCTTCATGCGAGAGAGCGTACGCGTCTGCAAGGTGTTTTGTATTGCGGGGCCTGCAATTCGTCCGCTGGAGTTGAACTGCTTGCGCACGATTTTCAGCTTGAGGGCGCGCTCAATCGAACGCAACTCACCTATCTCCGCGCCCGATACGAGCGTGGATGCTCGGCCAGTCGACCCCATGCGGCCGGTGCGTCCCACGCGGTGAATGAAGTCTTCGGGAATTTGCGGCAGGTCGTAATTGATGACGTGCGCAACATTGTTGACGTGAATCCCGCGGGAGGCTACGTCGGTGGCGACCAGCACCTGAAACTTGCCTTCCTCAAATCCGCTGAGCGCTCCGGTCCGCTGCGATTGGCTGCGGTCGCCGTGGATCATCGCCGCGGTGAAACCGTCCCGCACCAGGTTCTTGGCCAGGCGCTCGGTCCCGTGCTTGGTCCGCGCGAAGATCAGCGTCTGTCCCTTCTCTGCGTAGAGAAGCTGGCGCAGCAGCTCAGACTTCTCCACTTGCGGAACTTCGAAGGCCTGTAGCTCGACCGTATCAGCCGGCTTGGAGATGGAACCCAGGGCCACGCGCAGTGGTTTGTTCATGTAGTCGTTTACCAGGTGGGCCACGGAGGCTTCCAGCGTGGCCGAGAAGCACAGGGTCTGGCGCTGGCGCGGCAACGCCGCAGCAATCCGGCGAATAGCTGGAAGAAATCCCATGTCGAGCATGCGATCGGATTCATCAAGAACCAGTATCTTCACGTGTTCCAGATTCACCAGCTTGCGGCGAAGATAATCTTCCAGACGGCCGGGGGTGGCGACAACGACGTCGGCGCCCTTGCGGATGGCCTGGATCTGCCGCTGCTCGCTCATACCGCCAATAACCAGCGCGGCGGGAACGGACTTGCGCTCGCGCAGTTTTTCGTACTGTTCATGGACCTGCATGGCCAGCTCACGCGTGGGCACCAGAATCAAAGCTGAAACCCGGCGCGCGGAAGGCTGAGCTGCCAGCCGCTCAATGATCGGGATCAGAAACGCCAGTGTCTTTCCGGTACCGGTTTGCGCCGTGGCGAGTACATCTTTACCTTCCAGCGCGGGAGGTATAGCGGACGCCTGGACCGGCGTCGGGGTAGTGAAATGCGAATGTGCCAACTTCTGCTGGAGCCCAGCAGACAGGGGCATGTCTTTGAATTGTGTCAAACGATTTTTTCTTTCTTGGAGAGGCGTCTCGCGAGGAAGTCCACCGTTATCGGGATACCGGACGAGTGCTTTTTACACTCATTGCGGTAATCCCTGGCGGGCGAGTCGCGAAGATACAACTGAAGCCGCTCTAGTTTAATTCGGCGCTGAAACTGAAACGGAAGCAGGAAAGGCGGGAAATCGGATCGAAGTGCGGATCGGATGTCGCTTGCAAGCGGCCGTAGCCAATAAGCGTCTACTTAGTACTTTATCACAGTGCGCCGGAAAATGTTGCAGGCGCACCAACTTAGATACTGCGTTACTTCCCGAAATCGTGGAAATCGAAACCCTGCGGCTGGCCGTCTTCATCGTGCGTGACGGTCAAATCGGCGACGGACTGGGTTTCTACACTGACGGCCTCGGGATCGCCTGGCTGTTTGCGCTGCGCTTTACGCTGCGCTTTTTCAGCCCGCTTTTCCTGGCGCGCCCGTTCTTTCTGTCGCTTAGTAAACGTGGTACGAGAGCTTCCTGCCATAGTTATCTACTTATTAGAGTAAATTCTGTGTCACCAGATTCAATTTAACACATTCGCTTCCGTGTCGATGCAAGTGCGGCACTTGCTATATCGTCTATTCTTGCCAGGAAGATGGGAAACCATGTGAAGATCATTCCGGCGAGCGACTCGTGTTTGTTGGTTGTCTTTGGGAATGCAATCTCGCCCGCACTTCACGAGCGCGTGATTGCGCTGTTTTATGCATTGCAGGGACGGCATGATCCGCGGATTCGCAACCTGCATCCGGGATATGCGTCACTCCTCATCGATTTCGATCCTCTGCGTTTGACTCACGACGAACTCAGCTCGATTGTTCAACGACAGTCAGTTGCAAGCGACTCCGTGGTCGACACGCGCGCCAGCGCGGTCACCATTCCGGTGTGTTATGACATCGAGTTTGCTCCGGACCTGCTGGATGTCGCGCAGCATGCCGGACTGTCACCGGACGAGGTTGTCCGCCAACATTCCTCCCCAACGTATCTCGTATATTTCCTCGGATTCTCTCCGGGTTTCGTTTACCTCGGCGGGTTGCCGGAGGTTCTGCACATGCCCAGACTCCCGACTCCCAGGCCATCCATTGCCGGCGGAAGCGTTGGGATTGCCGGCAGTCAAACAGGGATCTATCCGGGTGACTCTCCCGGAGGATGGAGGCTGATCGGACGAACGCCTATGCGAATGTTCGATCCTGAAGCAACACCGCCAACTCGCCTGCAGCCGGGAGACAGAATGAAATTCTTTCCCATTGATCGCGCGACCTTCGAAGACCTGCAGCGAGCTGCCGAGGCTCCGCTCAGATGATGATTCGGGTTGCGAAGCCGGGTTTCTTTACCACCGTCCAGGACCTGGGACGTCACGGCTACGCTCATCTCGGCATCTCTCCCGGCGGCGCTGCCGATCCGCTGTCATTTTGCATTGCCAATCTTCTGGTGGGCAACGATGAGAACGCTCCTGCGCTGGAGATGACACTGCTCGGCGCAACCCTGGAATTCGAGGAGAGCGCCATCGTCGCGCTAACCGGCGCAACTTGCGAATGCAAACACGGTTCGGCGAGTGTGCCCCTCAACACAGCGTTCGATCTCCCCGCGGGAGCAGTCCTACAATGTGGGAGCATCACCAGCGGCGCGCGATGCTACCTCGCCGTTCAAGGCGGATTCGACGTTCCGCTGGTCATGGGCAGTGCGTCAACCTTTGTCCCTGGCCATTTCGGAGGGTTCAAAGGACGCAGATTGCAGAGCGGCGACGTGTTGCAGGTTCGACCGCACTGGTCGTTACGTATCCGCTCGCTGCGCTTGGGTTCACTTGACCGAGTGCTCGATCCGCGACCGTTGCGTGTGACCAAGGGAGCGCAGCAGGAATGGTTCGGACCGGAGGCATTCGAGAAATTGTTCTCCACCGCGTACATCGTCAGCGAGCAATCGGATCGCACTGGCCTGCGGCTGAAGGGAGCGGTGGTGCATCCGCGCGAACATTCCGAGTTGCTTACGGATGGCATCCCGCTTGGCGCCATTCAGGTGCCACAGGATGGCCAGCCGATTATTTTATTTGTCGATCAGCAGACTACCGGTGGATATCCAAAGATCGCGAATGTCATCGCCGCCGATGTCCATCGCGTCGGCCAGTTGCGGCCTCACGATGAGGTACGACTCGCGGAAGTTTCTATTGCGGAAGCGATACAAACGCTGCGCCGGCAGGAACGCTGGCTGAAAGAAATCTTCGTTTCGTGATCGGAAAATGTAGAGTCAAGGTTGAACAATTCGGTAAGACGGGCAATATAGGATGACCAACATCTCTATCGATATCAACGCCGACTTGGGCGAGTTCGAAGAGTCGCTTGCTGATGGAACTGACTTCGAGCTGATGCGCTACATTACCTCCGCCAATATTGCGTGCGGAGGACATGCGGGCAATGAGCAAACCATGCGAGAGACGTTGTCCGCCGCTCGTGATTTGAAAGTCGCAGTCGGCGCACATCCGAGCTATCCTGATCGGACGAATTTTGGACGTGTCGAGTCGCCACTTTCTCCAAAGGAAATCGAAGGCTCTGTGGGCCAGCAGATCGCGGCACTGGTGAAGATCGCTGAGTCGCTGGACATCCGAGTTGTGCAGGTAAAGCCGCACGGAGCGTTGTATCACGCCGCCAACACGAACCGCGTGGTTGCGCTCGCAATAGGCCGCGCCGTGAAAGCAATTAATCCACAACTTGTCATGGTCGGCCAGGCCGGCTCGTCTGCTCTGCAAGTCTGGCATTCCATGGGATTGCGATTCGCTGCCGAAGCTTTCGCTGATCGCGCTTACGAGCCCGATGGAACGCTGCGTAAACGTACTCTCTCCGGCGCGCTGCTTGACAAACCTGCGCGTGCCGCGCAGCAAGCCCTTGACATCGCGCTTCGAAACAAGGTCATCGCCAGTGACGGCTCCGAATTACCGATTGAAGCCAACACCATTTGCATTCACTCCGACACACCAGGCAGCGTGGCCATCGCACGCGAGATCAGTCAGCAGCTCAAAGCGGCAGGCGCGCTCCTACAAGCTTTATCGTGATCTGTTGTGAGCTTCCCGATCGGCTACAGGTTTGGAGACGAGAGCAGTTGGTCGCAGCCATCCGGATACAACGCTGGCGGCGCGTCATCTTTGACATTCCCATCTGGATGGCGTTCCAGCGCATGGACGACTCCCTGGCCGGTTATGGAGCCACCATCAAAGTCAACGACCGAACCCTTGCGCTCACAAAGAATGGCGACAAAAACTGGAAAGCAAGCTTCACCTTCCAACGCCCGGCCCCAAATCAATTGATCCTCGACGGCAACATGGACAGCCATAAGCTTCACATGCAGCTCCAACTACTTGACCGCGAGAAGTTCCTACTGGTCAACAGAGGCTTCCATTGGATCCAGGAACATCCCTTCAACCGTTAGGCGGAGGCTGCAAGGCTAACGGTCGCTGACGCCAACTCTCCCACCCGCAGGCGCCGAAATGGATATCGGAAGCAGGCCGAATTAAACCGTACAGTGACCTTGATGCCGACAACTGAGTGGGTAACTATAGCGGCAAGCGAGTAAAGTACCTCTCGGCTAGCTTTGCAAATTGTTCGCGTTGTAACTTCGCGTCTCGCTTCAGCCACAAATGGTAAGGGCAGCGAATGCTGCCCGGAACCATTGAGTTGGACCTGTACTGAACGCTGTCTTCGCCTTTGTCCCCAAAGCTATTTGCAGATTCATGACAGACGCAGACCAAGCTGAGGTACAGCTATGCCGCCTTCTTCCTCTGCGCCCAACGCGCCTTCATCATCGCCGACAATTTCTTACGCATGGCGGGGCTCATCGGCTTCCGAGCAGTGGATTTCTTGGCAACAGGTTTAGCGCCTTTCGGCCCCGCGTTACCTTTCTGCTTCGCCCACCAAGCCTTCTTTGCCGCGCCAATTCTGGCACGCGCTGCCGCGCTCATATGCCCGCGTTTGCCGGCTGGTTTGGACTGACTGGCCTTTGATGGACGGCCCCGCCGTGTTACCTGGGAGTCCGACCCCATAAGCGCTGCGATTGCATTTTCGATACGGCTAAGCTCTTGTCTAAGTTGTGCCACTATGCTTGTAATGTCCATGCCTATTCCTTCTTTTTTGATTAGGGATATAACTCCTGGAGTCCGATTGTAACTTGCCGGTCAGGTATACGTCTCCCCTGTTAGGTATAAGTTATAACGGAATAAGGGCCCATCTTTTCGCTTGACGCTACTGCCAGGGTTCCCCACATCGGAAATCTGCCGTACCTTATGGCGCCATGCCGTCGTCCATCCACTGCTTGAACCTGGCAATTTGTTCCTTCGGCCAGGCTTCGTCGCAAGGCATGCTGCCATCTTCCAGGCGCGAATAGATAGCTTCAGCTTGCGCCTTGACATCATCGTAGGAAGACAGGTCGAGACCGAAGCTCTTCATCGCCTCCACATCGGGAGAGTCGCGGAACAACGGGCGAATATCGGTGGCAAAGCTAAGAGCCATGAATCACCTCGAGGATTGAATATTCTCATGAAGCAGAAACGGAATTCCAGCCGGCCGTGAAGTCGAATTTTACTCCCTGGCGGGCCAGAGGAAACAGGACCGGCATAGAGCGCGCCCGGTTCAATCAGCGGTATATTGCCGGAGAGTTGTCCAATACGTGAAAGGACGCAGTAACCATGCTTAGCCGTTCGGCAGTTGGCATGGACATCTGTCAACAGGCGATGGTAAGCTACCGTCCGATTGTCGCTGCGGAGCGAGCGGCGATGTTTCGAAAAAGCGAAACTCCTTCCAGCTCCGCGAGGATGGCGAGCGATGGCGTCCAATCCGATCACTGCTCCCGTAACAGCAAGTGCCACGAGGGGCATAGCGCAACCGGTAGCCACACCACTTGCGCGCTTCGCAATCTTCCTGGTGGTGGCCGTGAACCCGGACCCCGACAATCGTGCGACCCTTCGATCGTTCTGTGGAGACTTGGCCGCACTGTTGCGCGCGGTGGGATTTCGTGACATTGAGGGAGGGCTCTCGTGCGTTCTGGGGTTTGGCTCGGAAGCCTGGGACCGGCTCTTTGGAACACCGCGGCCGGCGGAGTTACATCCGTTCCGTGAGATCCGTGCGGGGGCTCGCGTTGCCATCTCCACGCCGGGCGACTTGCTATTCCACATCCGCGCGAAGCGCATGGATTTGTGCTTCGAGCTAGCGACGCAAATCATGGCGCGTATCGGCGATGCGGTTTCGCAGGTAGACGAGGTGCATGGATTCCGTTACTTCGACGACCGCGATCTGCTGGGATTTGTCGACGGAACGGAAAATCCGTCGGACCAAGCAGCCATCGATGCCGTGGTAGTCGGTGAGGAGGATGCCGAGTTCGCCGGCGGCAGCTACGTCATCGTGCAAAAGTATCTTCACGATCTTGCGGGATGGAATGCATTGTCCACCGAGTCACAGGAAGCGATCATCGGCCGCAAGAAGCTGTCTGACATCGAATTGGACGATTCCATCAAGCCGACCTCAGCGCACAACGCACTCACGACCATCGTCGAGGATGGCAAGGAGATCAAGATCCTGCGCGACAACATGCCCTTCGGCAACGCCGCGCAAAGTGAATTCGGCACCTATTTCATTGGCTACAGCCGTTCGCCCTCTACGATTGAGAAAATGCTGGAAAACATGTTCATCGGACAGCCGCCCGGCAATTATGACCGGCTGCTCGATTTCAGTCGCGCGGTCACGGGAAACTTGTTTTTCGTGCCCTCCGCGACATTTCTGGAAAACGTATCCGACGACCAGCCTGCGGTTGCAGAGGCTCCCGCTGAGCCAGCGGGCGAAGCCTCACTGCCGAAGCACGAGAACGATGGTTCGCTGGGTATTGGTTCGCTTAAAGGAGACATTCCCCATGAATAATCTGCACCGAGAGCTCGCCCCTATTTCCGATGCTGCCTGGACACAGATCGAAGAGGAAACCACGCGCACCCTTAAGCGTCACCTCGCCGGCCGGCGCGTAGTCGACATGCATGGGCCGGCGGGCACCACCCTCTCCGGCATCGGCACCGGACACCTGCAGACCATCTCGGCCCCTGGCGCCGGCGTTGTCGCCAGGCAGCGCGAAGTAAAGGCGCTGGTCGAGCTGCGGGTTCCGTTCGAGTTGCAGCGCCATACTATCGACGACGTCGAGCGTGGCGCCAACGACTCAGACTGGCAGCCGGCAAAGGACGCTGCGCGCAAACTCGCTTATGCCGAAGACGGCGCCATATTCGAGGGCTATGCCGCCGCCGGAATCGTGGGTATCCGGCAGGGGACCAGCAATCCCAAGATGACGCTCCCCAGCGATGTGCGAGAGTACCCGGAAGCAATTGCGCAAGGCCTGAGCCGCTTGCGGCTGGTCGGCGTCAACGGGCCCTACGCTGTGCTACTCGATGCCGACGTCTACACCGCACTGAGCGAGACCAGCGATCAGGGATACCCGGTACTGGAACATGTCAAACGGCTCGTCGACGACAAGATCGTCTGGGCACCTGCTATCCACGGTGCTTTTGTGGTGACCACCCGCGGCGGCGATTTCGATCTGCACATCGGCCAGGACGTATCCATCGGCTATTTGAACCACACCGATACCACTGTCGGCCTTTACTTGCAGGAGACATTTTCCTTCATGATGCTCACGGCTGAGGCTGCTATCGCGCTGGCACCGCCTGTGAAGTCGAAGAAGAAGTGACAAGCAGTCGCCGGTTTGCCGTTCTCCATCAAGTTCCTGCCATGCGGGCGTGCCCAGGTTCGTCTTCTAACGAGAAATAGTCTGGAACACTCTTCGCGGCTTTTGCAGGGCGCCGATGATCGCTTGCCCCACCTGTCTTGTCGTAGACTTTCCGCCGAGATCGGGAGTCCGAACTTTTCCTTCGGCAATCACGCTTTCGATCGCTTTCAATAAGGCATTGCCAAGCTCGGGTTCGCCAAGATGATCCAGCATCATGGAGACTGACCAGATTGTCGCGATAGGATTGGCGATGCCTTTGCCCGCGAGATCGGGCGCCGAGCCATGGATTGCCTGAAACATGCTGGGGTAACGGCCCTCGGGATTGAGGTTGGCGCTGGGCGCCAGTCCCATGCTGCCGGCGATCGCCGCGCCCAGATCGGTGAGGATATCGCCGAAGAGGTTTGAGGCCACCACTACGTCCAGGCTCTCCGGCGCGGTGACAAAACGCGCGCACAGCGAGTCGATCAATTGCTGTTCGTGCTGCACATCCGGATACCTGGCGGAAACCTCACGGAAGACGTCGTCCCAGAAGACCATGCTGTAATTAATGGCGTTGGACTTGGTCGCGCTGGTCACCTTCTTGCGCCCATGCCGGCGCGCGTACTCGAAGGCATACCGCATAACGCGCTCCGTGCCATGGTAGGTAAACACTGCCGTCTGCAGCGCCGACTCCCGTGGAGTTCCCTGGTAAACTCGGCCGCCAACTCCGCAATATTCACCTTCGCAGTTCTCGCGAATGCAGACGATGTCGATGTCCTTGGGACGCTTGCTTGCCAGCGGGCTGGCGACGCCCTCCAACAGCCGCACCGGCCGAAGATTGATGTACTGGTCAAAGCTCTGGCGAATCGGCAGCAGCATACCCCAGAGCGTTATGTGGTCGGCAACACGCGGATCGCCGACCGGGCCAACCAGAATGGCGTTATAGCCGCGCGCCTCTAGTACCTTCAGCCCATCCTCAGGCATCATCGCTCCCTGGCGAAGATACCTTTCCGAGCCCCAGTCGTAGTCCTGGGTTTCAAACTTCAAGCCACCGTCAAGTTCGGCAACCGCCTCGAGAGCTGCCACACCCTCCGTCATGACCTCTCGGCCGATGCCGTCACCGGGCATGACTGCAAGGTTGTAGTGTCGCATTCCAGTATCTTCTCACCTCAGCAGGAAAGCAGCGCGAACACTCGATCTCATTCAGTTGAGCCGGCTCCTGCTTTACCAGGCGGCATAGGATACGAGAGGATAAGAAGTCAGCGCATGGGAACAGGGACCACAATCGAAGAACTCGATCGCCGCTTTGCGATCACAGGTATCGCAGAGGTGGTGACGGGCAACGGCGGACTGCCGAAAGTTCGCATCACCTCGGCCGCTGCATCGGCGGAGATTTACCTGCATGGCGCCCAAGTCACCTCCTGGAGACCCGCGGATGCGGAGGAAGCACTTTTTCTCAGCGAGCACTCGCTGTGGGAAGACGGGCACGCGATTCGCGGAGGCATCCCTATCTGCTTTCCGTGGTTTCGCGCGAAAGCCGACGACCCTCGCGCCCCTGCACACGGATTCGTGCGCACCAAAGCCTGGGAGCTGAAATCCATCGCGCGCGATGGCGATGCGGTCACCGTCAGCATGTCGACGGGAAGCGACGAAGGCACCAGAAAATGGTGGCCCGGCGAATTCCAGCTCGAACACCGGGTCACCTTCGGGAGGGAGTTGAAACTGGAGCTCACAGTCACGAATACGGGGACGGTAGCGCTTCGCCTGGAAGAAGCCTTGCACGCCTACCACAGAGTGGGACATGTCGAACACGTCCGGTTACGCGGCCTGGACGGTGTTAACTACCTGGATAATACCGACTCGAACCGCGAGAAAACGCAACGCGGCGACGTCGTACTGGCCGCTCAAACCGACAACGCATATCTGGACACCCAGCATGCGCTCGAGTTGGTGGACCCCGACCTGCGGCGCCGCATTCGCATGTCAAAAGAAAATTCCCTCACTACGGTTGTTTGGAACCCCTGGAAGGAGGGGGCGCAGTTGTTGCCGGACCTGGGAAATGACGGATGGCAGCAGATGCTCTGTGTCGAGGCCAGCAATATTCTGGGATTCGCTTTGCATCTGGCGCCCGGCCAACAACACACCATGACCATGAGCATTCGGGTAGCTAATTTGTGAGAGCGCATCAACGGCCAGTTGTGCGGAATAGGTGCAGCACAAAAAATAGGCGGCCCCGAAGGGCCGCCGAAGTGCCGATTGAAACCACCTAGAAGACGATCCTGCCCTGCAGTTGAATGATGCGACCGGCAGGCGAACCCGCGAAGAACGATCCAAACGGTCCGGTCGGCGGAGCTGTCTGTTCCGTGACTTGCCCGAACGTAGTAGTCCCAATCAGGTTTCCCGGCTGGGCAAAATTCTGGTGGTTGAAAACGTCGTAGAAGTTCGCGCCCGCACCGAAGGATACGCGCTCGGTGATTTTGAAGTTCTTGTTGACGCTGATGTCCGAATCAAAAAACCCAGGCCCATGATACGCATTGCGAACCTGATTGGGGAAGGTTGTCACCGTACCAGCCGAAGCAAACCCGGCGGAATTGAGACAATTCAGGAGGTACTGGTTGCAAGACCCCTGCCCTGATCCGACCACTTGTGCAGGAAGATAGGGCGAGTCGGGATTGTAGTTGCCAACGAAGGTGCTTGCGTCAAACACTTCCAGTGGCAGTCCGGAGCGGGCAAAAAAGTTCTGCGACAGGGTCCAGCCGCCGAAGGTTCCATTGACAAACTTGTTGGCGAACTTCCACGGTGTCTGCCAGACATACGCGGCACTGAAGGAGCTGCGGATATCGTAGTCCGCATTCCCGTAATTATTCGCCAAGCTGTACGGATTCAACTGATATTCCGAGCTGGTGGTGGAGTACGGCAGAATGCCGCCGTTGGAAATGTCGTCCAAAGCGTGTGCCCAGGTATAGCTGGCCTGTATCGTAAAGCCATAGGTGAGCCGACGCTGATAGCTGGCAGTTAACTGGTTATCGTTGGATACCGCCCCCGAGTAAATCTCAGTGACGGTGGCAAAGTTTAACGGGTTGGGGGGTGCAGCCGGAACTCCCCCAAAGCCGGCATAAGCGTTGGGGTAATTGGTGATTGGCCCGTTAACTCCGTGGTTGCCGATATAAGCCACGCTCAGGGAACTCCTGCTGTCCAGCTGCTGTTCGAGTTGCAAGCTCCATTCCTGGTACCGCGGGATGTGGAAGGTGCCGGTCATACTGTTGAAGCTGGGCGAGGCAAAGGCTGGGTTAACAGCGCTCAACGAGGCGTACGAAGCGCCTGCGGGGAAGCCGGTGTGGAGCTGGGAGGCAGTGGTTGATCCGATGATCCACGGACTGACGCCCGGAGTTGTCTGATCAGCCCAATAGACACCGTTAGGCTGGCCCGGCGAACTAAACTGCGTAACCGGGGTGACCGTTGGAATGTTGGTCATGAAGCTGTCGCCCAGCACGGCGGGGAAGGCATCGTAGAAGATACCGAAGCCGCCGCGAAGGACCGTCTTGTCGCTGCCACCGGGCGACCAGGCAAAGCCGAAGCGGGGCGCCCAGTCTATGGTATCCACCGACCGGAAGAGCTGGTGCAGGTTGGCATTGATCATCTGGTTGTAGGGAGTCGTGGTATCGGTGCTGATGCCAGAGAACGGTCCCGTAAACAGGGATCCGCAGTTCAGCTGGCAGACAGGATTGGAGTCGTGCTCCGCACGCATCGCGAATGTGAGTTTCAGGCTCTTGCTCACCCGCCACTCATCCTGCGCATAAACGCCCAGACCCCAGAGAGCGACTGGATAGCTGTCCCGATTGGCGAAGTTCTGGGAGAATTCAGCTACTTGGCCGTTGTAAAGGCCCGCCACGGAGCCGACATAGGACAGCGGGTTGGTGAACTCGCTGAATACATAGTCGGTGACGTCGTAGCGGCGGAAGTTTGCGCCAAACTTCAGGTTGTGGGCGCCCTTCGTCACCGAGAAGTCATCCACAATCTGGTATTGCGTGACATTGCGTCCCTGCGGGAAGACGTACTCATTGGCACCCAGACTGGTGTAGCCAATGCCGGACAAGTCAAGCTGGGTGGGGAAGGTCGCGGGCGCGTCGAACTGGGTAAAGATCGCGCGATAGTAGCTGCCGGCATAAACGAACTGGTTGGTGGCGTTACTGCCAAAGGTGTGCGTCCACTGGCCCTGGCCGTCCTGAGACGGCTGGTAGCTGGCCGCACTGAAGGCCGCGTTCACGGGATCGGCGTAGGTGGCCTGCACGCCGGAGTCGAAGGTCACACTCCAGAACAAGTGGTCTCTGTCAGACAGGTTATAGTCGATACGTGCGAGACCCTGGTTCTCGGTCGCCGGTAGCGCAGGACTGGCCGTGCCTTGCGTGAAGCAGTTGGTTACACCGGGGATGACCGCTCCCTCACAACCACCCCCAGCCAGAGGCGTGTTCGCGGCCGCGTAATAGGGAGAGCTCTGGTACAGACTAAACGCCTTCGAGTACAGCGGAATCGAGGCCGGACTCAGCGTGGCCAGGTTTGCCAGAGTAGCGTTGGCAAATGCCACCGTCGGAAACTGCACCAGCTGAGTCGAAGGAACGATGTAAGAGATTCCTTCGTAGTCCAAGAAGAAGAACAGCTTATCTTTCTTGATGGGACCGCCGATGGAAGTCGCCCACTGATTGTTGTTGGTGAAGGGCTTCGGCGTAGCCGGAGTACTCATGCCGGCGAAATAGCTGTTGGCCTGAAGGCTGCTGCCCGTCCACCAGTACTCCGCGTTACCGTGATAGGCGTTGGTGCCGGACTTGGTAACGTAGCTGACCTGCGCGCCTGCCTGCTGGCCGTACTGTCCGCCGTAGGCGTTGGTGATGACCGTCGCTTCCTGCACGGCGTTCTTGCCCAGCATCAGGTTGGTCGCACCCGAGTTGTTCAGGTTCAGGTACGGGTCCATCTGGTTCTCGCCGTTTATGGTGAACACGTTGGAAGTGGCAGGCAGACCAGCCGTCTGGAAGTTGCCGTACCCCATACCGGTGTTCATGTTGATGCCCGGGGCGGTCTGCGCAACGTAGGTAAGGTCATTACCGCCATTGGGCATATTGTCGACCATGCTCTGGCTGAAGTTGGTCGACAGCTCGGCGTTGTCCGCCTGCACCAGAGGCGCGGTGGAGGTGACTTCCACCGTCTGCGAGCTGCTGCCGACTGCGAGCTTCACATCAGCCACCGTCTCCAGGCCGATATTAATCTGGGCCGTCGTCTCCGCTTTGCTGAAGCCCCGCGCGGTCGCGCTCACGGCGTAGCTGCCGGGTGGCAAGAGCGAGAAGCGGTAGGTGCCTCTGGAACTGGAAGTGGTGGTGTGGGTCTGGCCGTTGGCATTGTTCCTCAATGTCACGGTGGCGCCCGGCACCACCGCACCCGTCGGGTCGGTGACTGTACCGGTGAGGTCGCCTGAGATCAAGGACTGCGCCACAAGTGATGGCGCCATCAGCAGGGCGATCACCAGTAAAGCCAACATTTCGGTCAGCAATCTCTTCGATGTCATATCTCCTCCCCTCGAGACATGGTTGAGAGTAAAATGTGTCGCCGCCACCTAACTGATTAGGCAGAGATCTGGCGAACCTTTTCGCAGTGGGGATTGGACAGCTTCAGATTTGCAACGGCCCCCACTGTCCACTTTCGCCATCGTAATGTAATAGTCAAACGTTTTACATCAAAAAACTTGCTTTCGCATAGGGCGAGGTCGGCTATCGCATTTGTGTGTGCAATTATTTGAAAAACGGCCGGCCCATGAGCGAGCACAGCGTACTCGTCCGCCATATCCAACCGGGCGGCCGGGAGCCTCGGCCTTGGGCTGGTTAACTGGCAAGTCCTAAGGCGTTCGTATGCAACCTGGACGATTGCCGGCGGCGATGTGAATTCGACGCAGGCACAGAAGCGGCACGCCAGTCTTGCGCCCACCTTGGGGATCTACGCGCAAGTGGTCAACGAGGCGCGGTGCAAGGCGATCGACAATCTGATGGTCGACATTGACAGCCGAACAAACAATAGTTTGGACTGCAAGAGCATTCCAGTTGAAGTCCAATTGGAACGTTTAGGAACGTAAACAGTGATGTTGAGGCCCGTAACTTATGGATTTATTTGGTGGAGCTAGTCGGGATCGAACCGACGACCTCATCGTTGCGAACGATGCGCTCTCCCAGCTGAGCTATAGCCCCACAGCGGAACGAAACGGGAAGACTGGTGATGGGCCACGGGCTCCAACCAGCGCCTCCAATTATACAAGCACGAGCGCGCGAAAAATTATCTCCGCCCAATTGGGCACTGTCCTAATTTCAAATCAGATTGGGACACTACACCCGATCGGTAGTGAGCAGAGAGCATCAGCAATCATGGGTGGCTTCCAACCGATCGGTAGCGAGCAGAGAGAGCACAGTCAGCAGAGAGCATCGGCAATCATGAGTGTCTTCCAACGGCGACGATCGCCTCACGCCGGACTGGCTCTATAATGACCGCTTGAATCAAACCTCTACCACGGCGGCTGGCAGCGGTGTTTTGGCAGCGAAGGATGCAGGCGCTGCACCATCGGGCATAGCTTCGATGCTCTCCTACGCGATCTTTCTGGGCGGGATCCTGACCTTTGCGGTTGCGCTCTACATGATCGTAATCAACTACACGAGCCTGCCGTCGTGGGATGGCTGGGCGCAGATCGAGATTGGGGCGAATGGCGGTAATCCAGTCTCTCCGGCGTGGCTCTGGGAGCAGCACAACGAACACCGGTGGGTCATCTTGAAGTTGTTTATGGCCGCCGACCTGGAGTTTTTCCACGGGCGACAAGTGTTTCTGCTCGCCAGCGTGGTCGTGATTCAACTCTTACATTGGTGGTTGCTGAGCTGGAGCATGTGGGTGCTGGGCGGGTGGCGCGGAGCGTTGTGGCGCGCCGGCACTGGGCTGGCGGGATTTTGCCTCTTTTGTCCTTCACAGTGGCAGAACTTTATCTGGGGCTTTCAACTTTGCTATCTATTGCCGCAGCTATTGGCAACGGTTTCGTTTGTGACGCTGTTGCTCTACTGGATGGAGTCACAACAGAAGCCTGACCGGCAGCCACCACTCAAGTTCTTGATTGCCTCCGTGCTGGCCGCAGTGCTAGCCACTTATACTCTGTCGAGCGGGAACCTCCTGTGGCCGCTGCTGGTGGTGGCCGCACTTTATCTGCGATTGCGGCTGCGGGCGGTTCTGACGATTGCCATCACGGGAGCGATCAGTACTGGGCTTTATCTTTACCATTACGTGCGGCCGAGCTACCATGCGGACCCACTCGGGTCTCTACGTTCGCCGCTTACCTTGCTGAAGTATTGCGGAATGTATTTTTTCAGTTCGTGGGTGCATCGCAATACCGGCGTCTGGGAGTTCGTCGCACTCGCCGTCCTGGCCATCCTGGTCTTGTCCCAAGTCCCTGCGCTGTGGCACGGGCGTATACCTCGTCCCTTTGTGATTCTGCTGGTCCTGACCATGTTGTTCTGTGCGGCTATCGCGCTGGTGACGGCAACCGGAAGATTGAATTTCGGAATCGATCAGGCGGCGCGTGCGTCGCGCTATCAGGCGATTGCACTTCTCTTCTGGTGTTGTCTGGGGCTGCTGTGGCTGGGAGCCAGCTTCACAAGTCCGCGAACGCGCTACGGTTTCGTGGTGGCAGAGGTTTGTCTGCTGGCGATCTTCGCGAGGGGAGCGGCCACGGTCAGGTATCCACTGATAGACGCCGGGGAGCACACCTTTGCACAGAGGGTGGTAACCGCCGCTTTGATAACCGGCGTCCAGGACCCGCTGACGCTGAGCAAGACTTACTGGCGGATGGACACACTGGCCAAGGCAGTGCCTTACATGAAAGCGAATCAGCTATCGATATTCTCGGAGACGTCTGCATCTGAAATAGGAAAGCCGCTGACGTCGGTATTTCCGTTGGCGCCTGCGGGTGAATGCGCGGGATTCTTGCAGGGCGGGATGCCAAGTAACGCACCGAGCGGCCCAGGAATTGTCCTTGCCGGCTGGGCGTGGGACGTGAAGCACCATAAGCCTGCCTCCTCAATCGTGGTGACCACTGACGGTACAATCACGGGTCTTGGCGCAGTGGGCGCGTGGCTGCCCGAGGGCCGCACCTTGTATCCGGGAATATCCTCCAGGTATGTCGGCTTTTATGCATTTGTTCCTCCACCGCGCGCCGGTGCCGCTGTAAACCTTTACGCCATCGTGGACGATAATCCACCGGCGGCGTGCTATTTCGACGGTTGGCGACAGGCAACCGCAAATGAATTCGGAGTACACCGAATGGAGTCGCCGACGGCCGGCATCGACGGGCGATAGCCCAGTGGTCACCAAGTTCCGTGGCTATTTGTATGGAGGCGTCAATCGCTGTCCCGCATCAGTTGCGTGAGGAGAGCAGCCTTCAGTTCCCTGGATTCGCCTTCAACCTTGTTGAGCAGCACCTCGACCCGCTCCAGGAGTTGAGGATTTTCATTCTGCAATGCCTGACGCAGTGCCTGCACGGCAACCAGGTTCTTAAACAACTCGATCATCAACCGCAGAAGTTCGTCCTGTTCCGACGAGGAGCTCGGCACGCGAACAGATGCGCCGGCCAATTCTGTTGCTGCCGGTGTGCCGCTGGCTATTTCCTGGCGGAGCGCGACGATTTGCTGCTGCAGTGCAAGCATGTCCTGACGAACTTGCTGCAAGGCTCCGACCGTCGCGCGATCGAACTCGTACACCGGTCGCGAATACCAGCCGATGGCTTTGCGCACGGCGCGCTTCAGGAAGACGCCGGCCGCGCCCATCTCGCTGTGCGGCTCAACCTCGCCCAGGCGCGCCGCAAGCTCCGACAGTCCGGCGATATTAGCGCCTTGCATGTTGAACTGCGAGGACTGCGCTGAGCCAGTTTTGCCCTGGCTGTTCCAGGCCACGGGGTTGGAAGGTGCGCTGTTCCTGGCGTCGAGATATCGGCGCACCTCGGCCATAGCCTGCTCAAGGTTCATCGAGGAGAGGATCCGCAACTTCGGCGGGTTGGGGTTCGTCGACATGGGCGGCGGCGGCGTAGAGACAACCGCACATTTTATCGTAGAGGCGCCGACGAACAGGAATTTCAGAGGATCTGTCGAGAAACGCAGCGTGGATGGAGACTCTGATCAAGTGGCGACGAGGCCGCTCAGCGGCTAAAGCCGGAAACGATTTTGCGGCTCTTACGGACTAAAGTTTCTGCGTGAGAACCGTGTCGTCCCCGGGGGGATTCAGGTACTTTTCCCGACCCAACCCAGCACTCCGCTCCGCTGCGTGCTGGGCTATCATGACGCCGCGCCTGCGCCGCTCGTTTTTCGAGCTTCTTGCTCCGTTGCCCAAAAGAAAAGTTAGTTCTCACGCGGACTCTAAGGCCATACCCTTCGAATAGCAGATTTAATCAGAGCTTCCTCAACAGTTGAAAAGCTGAGCCTAAGCCGCGAATTGCAGCGTGCTGTGATAATCAGCCACGGAGCGCTCAATGCCTCGGGTCGTCAGCTCATGCCGTATGTTGAAGCTTTCCCAAGGAGCATTCAAGTCGATTTCCTTGTACGGAATTGGTTTGAGCTGCTTGCCCGCGGCGTCCAGCGCCTGATAGGAAAAACTGGCGTCAGCTTCGGGGCAACCTGCTTCGGCCCACTGCTCCAAGAGCTTTGCGGGAGCGGCGGCCAGCTCGGTACCGACAGAAAAGGCACACAGCAGATGATCGATACAGCGCAGGCTGGCTGCCAGCACATGAACATGACCGTCACCGTGCGCATACATTTTCTTGATGTTCCAAACCAGGTCCATTCCGTTTTCGCCACGGTCGTCGAGCCGTCCCACAAATGGGGAGACATAGACCGGCTCGGCCGCACCTCTCGTGGCAGCGTAGACGGCGGCGGCCTGCTCCTGGCTGAAGCACAGTGTCAGGTTGACGCGCATCCCGCGCTGCACCGACATTTGTGCCGCGCGCAGACCTTCCGGCATGCAGGGATAGTTCACATAGGCGTTGGGAATCCAGGACGAGATTTCCTCGCCTTGCTCCAACATCTCTTTGGCCGAAGTGTGCAAGTCGGCAAACACTTCAATCGACACTCCCGCATCACCGACCAGCGGCGAGATTTGTTGCCCGATCTTCTTGTACGCTTGCAGTTGCTCTTGCGTGCTAAGCCTGCGGCCCGCCGCGATTCGCCGCTGGATTTCAGGATTCTTCGCGATATAACTCAGATTCGTTGTCTGGCCGTCCAGGAACTCCAGGTTCGTCTTTACGCGCAGAGTCTCATCCGGATCGCCTCCGTCGAGCAAGATCCTGGTCCTCGGCCTCTCCGCTACCATTTGATTGTCCTCCCCATTCGCATTCGTTAGACGATGATTTACGCCCCGACGTGTGCTCAAAAGCGGGAGATAATTTCTGCGTCATAAATAATGTGATTTTGTGGACTGTAGTAGATGATTTGCGGACGACTGCGTGGCAGGTTCATGCCGTCGCCGTCAGCAACTGCTCCAGGTCGAGCCCGAATTTGCGCAGCGCCTCCAGTCGCTCAGGCGTCGCTTCGACAATCTCTGTTTTCGCCTGGAAGACTTCCCTGCCATCTTTCTCGACGAGCACGCCCATGACCTCACCCATGCGCCAGCCGGGCGCGCCGATCATTTGCAATCCGGCAGGAGTAGCCCGCAATAAGGCAATACAGCCATCGCGAATGACGCCAACACTCTGCGGATAGCGTTCGAAGATCTGCAGTTCGAAGCGGGCGAGATAGATGCGTTGCAGTTGTTCGGCGGAGAGATCAGCATTCGGCATTTAGCACTTGGCATTTAGCAAAATCAAACCGACGCTCGCACGACATCCAGCTTTGGCCAAATGCTAAGTGCTAACTTGCCAAAGGCTGCTCCTCTCACATTTTGTATCGGCCCAGGTCGTCCTCGCCCAAATTCTCCAGCCACTTGCGCAGTTCATCGCTGGAAACCTTATCGCTGACGCCTCCAGCGACCTTGCTGCTTTTCAGCACTTCATCTTCGACGAAGATGGGGCAATCCATGCGCAGAGCCAGCGCGAGTGCGTCCGATGGCCGCGAGTCGATGCTGATACTCTGCCCCTCGCGCTCCAGCCAGATCACGGCGAAGAACGTGTCGTCCTTCAGTTCGGTGACGACCACTTTGCGCACCATGGTTTCCAGCCCGACCAGCAAGTTCCGCAGCAGGTCGTGAGTCATGGGACGCGGCGTGGTGATCTTCTCGATCTCCAGCGCGATGGCGTTGGCTTCGTACACGCCGACCCAGATCGGCAGCACGGTTTCGCTACCCTGGTCCTTCAGCACCACGATGGGCATGTTGGTCACGGGATCCATCATCAACCCGCGAATCTTCATCTCGACTTCCATCGTGGCCCTCCAGTTCCCTGTCCCTTTGATACTCCCCATTCGGCACGTGGTGCAACGTGTTTGTGGACTTTCAGCCTACCATCTTGCCCAGCAGACTATTCGGAAATATCTGTGTGACCTCCACGTCGACGTACTGCCCAATACCTAGCTCGCGTCCGCCATTGACGACGAAGTTCAGCGTCTTATTCTGCGAGGTGCGGCCAATCACCTGTCCGCGAGTCGCGTTCTTGCCTTCTACCATTACTTCAAGAGTCTGCCCTAAGTGCCTGCCATAATTGGTGCGCTGGATCTCGCGCTGACGTTCTTGCAGCACCTGGAGGCGGCGTGATTTTTCGGCGTCTGAAATCGAATCGATGTATTGCAGCGACGGCGTGTTGGGACGAGGCGAATACTTGAACGAGAAAACGCCATCGTAGCCGACCTCATCGAGCAAGGTAAGCGTCTCGCCGAACTCAGCTTCGGTTTCGCCGGGGAAGCCGACGATCACGTCCGTGGTGATGCTGATCTCTTTATTGCGCGCTGACTTGATCCAGGCAATGCGCTCCAGATACTGTTCTCGGGTGTACTCGCGGAACATCGAACTTAGCAGCCGTGACGATCCGCTCTGCACCGGCAGATGGACGTGATCGCAAAGCGCAGGGACCGAGTCGATCGCATCAACGATGTCTTTGGTGAAGTCACGCGGATGAGAAGTGGTGAAGCGCACCCGGCGTATTCCAGAAAGCTCTCCAACGGCCGCCAGCAACTCCGCGAATGTCATCTTCCCTGCCGGATCGCGATAGGAGTTAACGTTTTGCCCGAGCAATTGAATATCCGTATAGCCGTCGTCGGCCATGCGCCTGGCTTCGCTGAGCACCGACTGCGAAGTGCGGCTGCGCTCCTTGCCGCGCGTGTAGGGCACAACACAGTACGCACAAAACTTGTCGCAGCCTTCGATGATGGTGATGTAGCCGCGATGCGGGTTGGTGCGCGCGGTGAACTCGGTTTCGAAGGTATGGTCGGTCTCGCGATCGTCGAGGCCGGTGACGCGCCCGGCGCCGGACTCAATCTGTATCAGCATCTCCGGCAGGTTGCGGTACGATGCCGAGCCGGCCACCAGCGAGACATAAGGAGCGCGCTCGAAGATCTTTTCGCCCTCCTGCTGAGCAACGCAGCCCAGAACCCCGAAGCGCTTCCCTTCCTTGTGCAGCTTCTTGAAGTCGTTGAGGCGATGGAAGACCTTCTGCTCGGCCTTATCGCGGATGGAGCAGGTGTTGTAGAAGATGAGGTCGGCATCTTCCTCGCGCTGCACCTGCTGATAGCCTTCAGAGATGAGCGTTCCCACGACCTTTTCCGAGTCATGGAAATTCATCTGGCACCCGAAGGTCTCAATGTAAAACGTTTTTTGCTGCGAGCTCACACCATCCTCGATATGAATCAGTATATCGCGGGAGGGAGGCGTGAATCGTGAATGGTGCATCGTTACATTGACCTGCGGTTCTTGCTATTGCGGGCGCGGGCTGTCGCTGGGAGTCGCTTTCTGGGTGTTGGTTCTTAGGTGTAGGTGAGGCGGTATGTAGTCCTCCTCGCAGGCGTGCTCGCCAATGCACGTGCCTCCGGTGCCGTTCAGCCATGCCGGAGCTTCATCAAATTTATCGAGTCCGGAGCCAAGCTTCATTTCGTCCAGACCCACGCCGTTGGTCATGTTCTCAAAGATGACTACGTCGTCATGGATCTGCGTTCTGTAACCTGGCTTCGCCATGGTGACTTCGCCTGTCCCAGGAAGACCGTCTGGATCCTGTGGACTCGGCGTCTCGGGCGGGGTGGGAAGCAGGAATCCGAAATAGCCTTTGTCATCGCTAGTCGTCTCTACAGTCTGAATTCCTTTACCCTGCAGCGTGACGCGAACATCAGCCACCGGATGACCTTGCTCGTCAACGGCCAAACCCTCCACCGTCGCATAACCGGGTCGCAGTTGGGCGTCTAACGACTTCCACACCGGTGGCTTTCCCGCCGCCTTTATAGGATCAAGCATGGCTCCGCTCGCGTTCTCGCCCGGTCGGATCGCCAACGGTTGCCAAACCATCGGCTTGTAACTTGGCGCGGAGATTTGTAAGAGGTAGTCGTCGCCGGTAGGGAGCGACAGCTTCAGGCTGCCATTATCGTCCGTTTCCATCGAGAGCGACTTTGGCCCTTCGATCTCGACCTTCGCCCGAACGGCGTAGTAGTTCCGATCATCTCTGACAGTAATATTGAGCGTGCCCGTTTGCCCATGAGGCACCGGAGCGCCGCCGAACGCGCGAAGCAACTGGACTTCGTGTGGCGTATCCGCTCTGGGATTCCCCCACAGGGTGCCGCCCCATCCCCCTAGCAGATACCGAGGCGCGGAAATAGTCACCTCATACTTGCCGGAAGGAAGCGATAACGTGAGCCTGCCCTTTTCGTCGGTTTGTGTCGCAAGAGATTTTGGCCCCTGGATCGTGACCTTACCTGCGACGGGTTGTTGCGTCGCGTAATCTTTGACAGAAATCGATAGGACGCCATTTTGAGCGTGCATCGGAATCGCAAAGATTGCGATCAGCAGAGCGCTTGCAAGACGAGTTGAAGGCAGCATACTCAGCCCCAATCTGTGAATGGGCGGTGCGAAACGTAGGTGCACAGCCTGTTGCCCATTCACTTGCGGATTCCGGGAGCGAGGTTGTCTCGAATCATAACGCATTTCGGTTGAATTTCAGCCTGGTTCTCATTTTCGGGTAGTGTCTGAAATGTGCGTTGGTGCCCAAGAGGAGGATTCGTGCGGGTTATCCCTTCACTGATTCCTTGATGAGCTTGAACCCGAATGCAACCACTCCGATTACAAGTCCAATTGTGAAGCCCCGCCTACTGGCGGGGTTTACAATTTGAATCAGACAAAACGTGAAACAGCCCGGCGGGAACCGGACTGCTTGCGAAACCATATCGGAGCGCAATCCAATGGTAAGACGGGAGTGTGCTCCGTGTCTAGCGCATCTTTGATCTTCGATACAGCGACGGCCCAACAGCAAATCGATGAATTGAGCGGGCTACTTCAGTCCCGCTTTCCTGAAGGCATCCCTAGCGATCTTGTCCGCGATTTCAGCGGCCTGCTTTCGGATGTCATTCTGAGTGATGGCGGCTCCGCACTTAGAACAGACGGCACCATTGAAATCGTCCAGGGACTGAGGTTTGGTGCGCGTTTTGAAAGTCTCAGAGCCGCAGTTCTTGCAGGTAAATTTGATCGTCACGAGAGTGCTCTATCCGAAGCTGGATGAAGGCGGAGTTTACTCCATTGTCAGCATCTCTCGCAACGTCCAAACGTGATCGGTGATTCCGGCTTCCATTGCCGGAGTCACGCGCAGCGAGCTATGGACGCGGCAAAAGTTGTAGTAGGCGAAGTGCAGCGCGACCGCTGCTTTCAGGTTCGCCAGCTTCTTGCTGAAAGCGTTTGTTAGGCGCGTGAACCTGCGAATCGCCATCCGCATCGTGAGGTTCTGGCGCTCTACAAAGCTAGTCGAGATGTGCTGAGGGTCAGGATTGCCGCAGCGAACCTTGGATATAACCTCCACGATTGGGGATGGGGAGTACCTCGCTTCGGCGGTATCGTGCTGGCCGTAATCGCCGAACAGCTTCACAAGCTGCGCGAAATCTACGTCTAGGCCGAACGCATCGGGGACGCCAGCCGTGTAGTGCGTCAGCCCGTCAGTAGTGATCTGCGTCCTGCCGCTGATGCGCTCATACAGGTTCCACAAAAAGCTGCGCGTATCCAGCCGATGGCGCTTGCCGATGTGGAACGCGGGAACTAACTTCGTGTCGGCATCGATGGCAACGAATACCCACTGATCGCCGACTTCGGGAGAGTCGCCCTTGCGGACGCGGCGCTGTTTCTTGCCGACGTAAGTCCAGATTTCGTCGATCTGCAAGTGCTTCACTTCGAGGTTCCGCATCCTCGCGTCCATTAACTTCTCGCAGCGTTCCCCGGCGAGAACCAACAGTCGCATGATCGTGTTGCGGTCTAACTCTGTGAGGCGCTCCGTGCTCCGAATCGAATTGCCTTCGAGCAAAAGCCTGAGCGCGAGCACGATGCGATCTTCGGTGACGTATGTCGCATCCAGAACGCGCTGATGCGGTTCCGTGTAAGTACGCTTGCATTGCAGGCAGCGGAAACGCTGTAGCCCGTTGCGGTGTTTGCCAAAGCGTTGGCAATCCACGTTGCAGGCTTCGCAAGTCATTGTTTTATCGGCTTTTGCTTCGCAGTTCATGGTCTTAATTTACAGCTATCGCTAGTTGTTTGTCAAGAGAAAACGTCAGTAAAACGTCAGGGAGATGTCAGGGAAACGTCACCGCTTCCCTGACTTGGAACGGCCATTGGTGGCCCTCTGACCATGATTGCTCTGAATCTCACGTTCTGATTTCCTCCAACTGATTGCAGCGTAGTGCGTTAGTACGCGGGAAGGTCAAGAATGGAGATGCAGGGGAAAACGAGGGGGAAACAGGGGGAAAACAGGGGGAAGCTGAGGGATTTTATTCCCAGCCCGGTTTGCGAGGGTTTTTCTGTAGTTCCGCTGGCCTTTTGCCGCTGGTCAGCACACGGCGAAACGCGAGGTCTGGCGTTGACCCATCTTTTAGCTCCCCGGCAAGCCAACGTCTCCATTCTCTGACATGCTGCTGAGCGGCCCAACATACATCCCTGATTTTGATCTTCTCGTCTGGGAAGCTAGCGAAGTACGAGTCCCGGAGTTGCTTCCGTCCGGCCTGCGGCGACGGCGCGGCCTGTTGCGGCATTTGGCTGCTTCGCTGTTCCAGGTAATCGTTTATCGTGCGGACTAGTTCTGGCCGATAAGGTTCCGATGACATGAACGCAGGGAATGAGCTAAGCAAATCATCTAGGGTGCCCTTGCCAACCTCTGCGTCCCAGTCGGGGTGGTAGTTTGGCAACGAATCGTAGTACTCGAATTGCGCGTCCAGCAGCTCCGAGGCGCAGGTTCGGAGAATGCGGCTGGCTCGCGGTTGGTTCGCCTGTATCCGTATAGCGTCCTTGCACAATCCCATTGCCTTGCTGATGTACCTTTCGATTTCTTCGACCCGATTAAGAGCTTCGAGGGATAGCGGCGGTAGGCGAGGTGGGACAGGTTTCTTCTTCATCGCGCACTTGTGCATAGGCGCGACGTGGGGTTACGATTGGAGTGTCCAGTTCCTATCGAGATGCCCCGGCCATCGTGCCGGGCGTTTCATTTTCGGGAGTATCTTACTTGACGGCGGGGTCTGGTACTAGGTGAAGGGATTCGCCATCGTAGGCCGCAATGAGCCAGCCTACCGTAGCCCCGGTAGCGGCTTTCTTGAGACGGGCGATTTCAGGGCCGCTGACGCCAGCCTTTCCGCCCTTTAGCTGGATAAGCCGCACGTCCAGCAGATCGGCATTCTTGCGTCCAAGCCGGAACGCAATCGCATCGATGATGCCCGTTCGTGGTGAGCCTGTAGCGCCCTCAAAGAATGCCAGCTTCCATCCGTTCGCTTCGCAGTAGAGTCGCAGAGCTTCTTTGCTGGCCGCTTCCGCTGCGCGGGCCTTGGCGAAGGCGCTCATTGTTCGCCGGGTACGCCACGCTTTCATCCCGGCTGCGTGCATGTCGGGTTTCTTAGGCATGGCTATCCTCAGAGGATTCTTTCGGCGGTCTGCCTCCGCCGTGGGTCTTGCGCCGGGCTGCCATCTGGCGATAATGTTCTGAGCCGTGCCGTCTGGCGGTCGTGCTGCCGCCCTTGCGCCCTAGAGCAGCGGCAGCGGCAGGCATAGCTGATTGCTTGAGTAAGTCGCCAGTGATCGCAAGGGCGCTCGCTAGCACTTCCCGGCAAGCTGCCGTGCGGTTTTCTGGCAACGGGGGAGTTGTGGCAAGGATGTGATCGGCTTGCTGGAGCAGGTTCTTGAGGGCGGTCAGTTCTTGCTTTGCCATGCCCTCACCATACGGCGGGCATCGGCGAAAAGCAATCGCTAGCTGTTAGGGCACCAACGCACATTTCAGACACTACCCATTTTCGCAACCCATCGTCGTTGGAAGTGCCGGGTGCCCCACTCGTTCGCGGGTTTCGAATGAGTGGGGTCCGAATCGTAACCAACGACGATTGAATTTCAGCCCTAGTCTCGTCCCCCAACCAATCAGTGTCGTACAGCAATCGCGAGAGCCCCCGGGCAGCCGAGGGTGTTCCGTAAATGGGAATGACAAGCGAGATTTTACGTTTTTTCGTTGCTTCTAGGTTTGTGGAAACCTAAACTGATTGTTTAGGGTGGGATGCGCCTTCACCCCGGCGCTCTTGCCTGATCTGTCTGGGGGTTGCGTTGTCGGTAGTTCTTGCCGCCCCGTTTCGCTTCCATTGCCCAATCCAACCTCTCCGGCTCCGTGAATTTCCGCGTAAGTCCCTGTGGCTCAAGATTATCCACCTAACTCCCATGGGCTCAATATTTTGCGGACGCTCGCCTGTGTTTTCAATAATTTACGAGCAGGGAGGGGGGAGGGGGTGGTTCAGGGCTAGTGGCCCAGTGGCCAACAGGAAGGATTCGAACCCAGACAAAAGAGGCTTGTTTGGGGCGCCCGGCACCCTGCGATTCGCCCGGGTCTCGAAAAGCGCGAGACCCAGGGCACCCGGCCGGACTAGCATCGATGCGACATGGAGCCGTTCCCGCGCGCCGCGCAAACGATCCACGATCAACGCTCCACAATCCGCTAATTCCCTATCGGCGGCACCGGTTTGCCGTCCAACAGCGCCGTTACATGCGCGGCCACGGCGTCTGCGGGTATCGGCTTGCCGGGAACCATGTCCAGACAGTCGTAAAGCACGACAATCGCGCGATCGCGCTTCGGCTCAAAGGTCACCAGCGCCGAGTATCCCGCAGTGCCGCCGTCATGCCAATAGAGATCGATCTCGGGACGAACCAGCCAGGCCAGCGCGATCTTCAGACCTCCAGGTCCATCGGCCTGCGGCTGCTGCGCCAGACGCAATGCCGACGGCAATGTCGCTGCAGATCCGGCAGACGCCGCCGGCAGCTTCTCGGGATGCAGATAGGCTTCGGTATAAGTCAGCAGGTCGTCGACCGTCGAATGCAGAGCGCCAGCGCCGGCCAGCGCCTGGAAATTCCAGACGTGTGCTTTGGCGTGGGCGCCGTTGTAGCCCTGGACGAGCCTTGCCTGTTGCGAGGGCGACAACGCTATCGTCGTGTCCTTCATGTCCAGCGGGCCAGTGATTTGCCGGCGAATGAGGTCCGCATAGGAATCTCCTGCCTTGTCAGCCAGCGCCTGTCCCAACAACCCAAATCCCAGATTGCTGTACAGAAAGCCCGTGTGGTCGGGATGTCCCACACCTTGCTTCGCCAGAAAGTCATACAGATCTTTTGCCGTGTAATTGGCGTAAGGATCAGCCTGACTTTCCGGGTGCATGTTATCCGGCAAGCGCGGCAGCCCGGAGTGCTGCGTAGCCAAATCAAGCAGCGTGATCTCCGGCCCGGACGCGGGCTTGGCCACGGTTCCGGCGGGCAACAACTCGCGCACAGGCTGGTCGAGAGCAACGATGTGCTGCTGCACCATTTGCGCCAGCGCCAGGCCGGTGAAGGTCTTGGTCACCGATCCTATCTCGAAAATCGAATCGGCTTTTGCGGTTCCATAAGCAAAGATCTTACGTTCGCCATGATCGAGCACGCCGACGACGACGCCTACTTCAGGCCACGCGGCGATGACCGGAGCAAACTCTTTGTCCAGCACCGGCTTCAGGTCTTTCAGAGCTATAGGAGGTCCGGCTGGTGCAGGTCCAGCTGGCGCCACCGGCGCGGCCTGGCGCGTTAGATCAAGCGGGAACAGCCGATGCTGCACCCAAGTTCCGGTGAGCTTGTTGCCGTCCGCGCTGAGAGTCGCTTTATAGATTGCACCGACATTGGGAACGCCGAGCGACAGTTTTCGTCCGTCGAGGTTTACCACGCTGAAGGGCAGTCCCATTGCTCCCTGATCGAGCAAATCGACCGTGCCGTCAATCTTGTTTCCGGGCGTGGTGTGAAAGCGAAATACCAACCGGAGCGAAGCGTCACCAGTGCTCAGCACGCCCATCCAGTCACCGTCGATGGGAGACGGTTTGATCTGCGCCAGCTGGGCTGCGGTCGCGGTCCGCTTCAACACCAGCGGCAGCGATTTGCCCTGTGTCCATGCGCCGGTGATTGTTTTGCCGTCGGCGCTGACGGTCCCGCTGTAGGAGCCGTGGACAGACGGCACCTCAAAGCTGATGGTCGATGCATTTACCTGTACATCGCTTCCCGGGATTCCGTAGCCGCCTTGTGCGGGACTGTCGAGCGTGGCGCTCAGCTTACCGTCGGACGCAGTGGTGAGATGAAGCACCAGCGGCAACGACGTTGCTCCAGCGCCCAGAGTTCCCCGCCAGTCGCCGGCGAGATTTTGCGCAGTGGGAGCTTGAGCGAATGCGGACAGCCCAGAAAATACCGTGGCAAGCATGGCGATCAGGCAAAACAATTTTCCTGGATTCATAGCCTCTTTGTTCGGACCAAAACCGCGTCCATTACTGATTTGCAGAACGATGGCTATGATACAGCGGGAGCGACTCTTGACGGCGTGTGCCCGAAGATGTCCGACGCTGGGTGCCCCACTCATTCGCGGGGTTCGAATGAGTGGGCGTCCCAAATCACAACGCGTATCGGCCAGAGATGGCTAAAACGCGGCAAACGATCAACGATCCACAATCCACAATTCCCCTACTTGTTGATGTCCTGCTGCGCCTGCAGCTTCTTGATCAGGCCCTCCACTCCAGACTTCGCCGGATCAGGAGCGGCAGCCAGCGCCAACTGCATTTGTTTGGTGGCCTCGGGATAGTTCCCTGCTCCGCACGCAATGCGTGCCAGCCCAGCGTGCGAGAGCCAGTTGTTGGGGTCCTTCTGCGCCGCCTGCTTGAAGACCGCAAACGCTTCCTGCTGCTTCTTCTCGCGCTGCAATTGTCGGCCATATCCGTAGAGCTGCTGCGCGCTGCCCAGAGACAGCGCCTTTGCTTTCGCCTGCTCCGCCTCCGATTTCTGGCCCATCGCTGCCAGAATCCGGGACTTCGTCATCTCGTTCTCAAAGCGGTCTTCGTTGCCAATGGAGTTGTCTTCGTACTTCAGCGCTTCGTTCAGGTCCATCTTGTTATCGACCATGTAGGTTGCAGCATCGTCCCAGCCGTCCCAGGTGTATTGCGACAGCCCGCGAAGCTGGTTGTTAAGGCTGGCTTGCACAACCTTGTTGACATCGACCGAAACTTTGAACGGCACCGCCAGCTTGTCCCAGCTCATCACCACAACTGCGGAATCCGGCTGAAGCTGATCGAAGTCATAGGCCAGCGCGTTGTGGAACTCCGTTGGCTGCGGCTTCACGATGACGCGCAGCGCGTCTTCGGATTCCTTATAGCTGAAGCTGCCCCACGCGGTATGCATCTTGGAGAAGATAATTGTCCACTGGTCCTGGTTGGGGATCATGTGCAGCCCATAGGTTCCGGCCGGCAGCGGCTGGCCTTCAACCATCACGTCGTTGGCAAAGGTGATGGTGGTGTTGAGGTTGGCGCCGGCTCGCCAGACCTGTCCAAAAGGCACCAGTTCGCCCCAGATCTTGCGGTTGTTGACCAGCGGGCGATGATAGTTGACGGTGATGTCGGTGATACCGATGGTTTGCGTCACCCGCGCAGCCTGGCTTTGCAGCGGAAGATCCAACTGCGTCGACTGCGCGCCGGCGATTGCAGACAGACACAACACACATGGAAGCAACAGCAGAAAGCGAAGCTTGCTCATCGAAGGCACCTCTTCTTTTATGGAGTTAATTCCGGCGGCGAATCCGCCCGCAGAAATCGTGGCTCGCCCCACGGATTCTTCGGAAAACTTGGACTGCGGCAATGTTCTCACGTAAGCAGAAGAGTGACGAAGCTGAGCCGAACAGGCACGGATGCGCATTGCGCCGGGACGGAGCACCAATCGTCGATCAAAGCGCAACCAGCCCGACAGAAGTGCGAGCCAGGCATGTCAGCTATGGCGTAATTTCAAAGGCAACCCCGCAGAGTTCGATCATGCAAAGGTTACTTGTGCCGCCGTTGAATGTGGTGCCATAGAGATTGCCGCTCGCATCGCGGATCACGTTGCCTTCCGGTTTGGCCCCGTCGCCTCCGCCCGTAAAATCGTGGAGACTGGTGTAGCTCCAACCACCGTCGCCAGGCATCAACTCAAAGACCGAGCCATACCCGTATAAGCCATCGGTAAGGGTAGTGCCATAAAGATTGCCGGCCGCGTCCATAGATAGCCTGTCCCAAGGTCCAGTTCCCCCAGGATTCTCATAATTCCAAGCGTAGAGCTGGGAGTATAGCCAGTTGCCATTCGACGGAGTGAGCATGAACACGGTGCCGCTGTTGTAGGGAACGTCGAGGTATGCCGTAGTTCCGTAAAGATTGCCCTCGGCATCAAAGATCAGGCCGCTGATGGGGCCGTCTCCGTCGCTACCCTGAAAGGTGTGGATAATGTTTTCAGTCCAACCGGAACCTGAAGGGCTCAATTCAAAAACTGTGCCGCAGGGGCTGCCGTCGCAGCCATCGGAAGGCCCTCCATCAACAGTCGTACCGTACAGATTGCCGGATTGGTCGAATATCACGCCGCTGGCAGGATTGTAGCCATCAGGCTGACCGGCAAACCTGTAGAGAACGCTTTCGGTCCAACCTCCGTTGGAAGGCGCCAGCTTAAATACCGCACCGCAACCCGTTGTCCCTATGCCGGCACAAGGCCCGCCGCCGCCCACGCTGGCGGTACCGTAAATGTTGCCTGCTTCATCAAAAACCAGAGCGCCCGATGGTTCGCCTCCGTCGTCGCTTCCCGTAAAGCGGTACAGCACGGTTTCCGTCCATGGGCAAAGTGCCGTCACGCAGGCATGCGCTGGAGGCCTCAGGTTGAAAACTACGCCACATCCATAATTTGGGCATCCATAGCCCCCGCCGCCGTTGCTTGTTGTTCCATAGAGAGTGCCGTCTGGACCGATCACCAGCCTGCTCGATGGCTCGTACCCGTCGTCGTACCTGCCGTCGTCGCCTTGGGTGAAATCGTGCAGAGTCGTTAAAGCCCAGCCTGAGCCTTGATGCACGAGGCTAAAGGCCACGCCCGCATTGGTATAGTCATTGGATATGAGAGTCACACCGTAGAGGTGACCCGCCCTATCCATGGTCAGCCCTTCATTAGGGTACAGCCCGTCCTGTTCGCCCTGGAAGTCGTGCAGTACTGTGAGCGTTTGCGCCTCCGTTGGCTGCGTTGTCGTCAAAGTAAACACGAATGCAATAACAACGGCCGCCGCGGCTGGAATCAGTCTTGCAATATCGTTTCTCATTGCCCACCTCACCTCATCACCCAACAGCGGTTCAGCATCCTATCGAAGTATCGACAAGTCGTCAAACCACTGTTAGGGAGCTACGAGATTTGCGCCTACAAATAGTAATGTCGCGCACCAACAAAAAATCCCCCTTGCGCGTCTGGCGCACCAGGCCTGATCGGGACTGCCCTCGCCAAGGCTCGCGCGACATTTCACAACCTGGTGACGAGAATGATTGACGCATCACCGCATCCGCCCGTCGCCGCGCAATGGACGAGGGCGAAACTTGCGGAGTATAAAAGTAAGTTACAGTTCAATGTGATGGTTGCGCGTGCGGTGCGACCAGAATCATCCACGGCGGTCGGGGACCGCGAGAGGTATTCATGTCGGCGACGGTGCAAGGCCCCAAGGGATTGGAAGGTATTACCGCTGCAAATTCCGGCATCTGCTACATCGATGGCGACCTGGGTGTGCTCGCTTATCGCGGCATCGACATCCACGAGTTGGCCGATCATTCCACCTTCGAGGAGGTTTGCTATCTGCTGTGGTTCGGGCGCCTGCCCAACCGCGCCGAGCTGAATGAACTGAAGCTCCACCTGGCGCGCGAACGCAAGCTGGACGCCTCCATCATCAGCCTGCTGCACCAGGCCCCGGCGCACGCCCTGCCCATGGACGTGCTGCGCACCATCGTTTCGGCGCTGTCCTATTACGATCCGGAAGAGAAGGTGAACGACCACGAAGCCAACGTGCGCAAGGCGATTCGCATTACCGCGCAGCTGGCCTATGTGGTCGCTGCCTACGATCGCATCCGCAAGGGCAAGCCGCTGGTTGAGCCCGACCGCTCGCTGTCACATGCCGGCAATTTCCTGTACATGCTGAACGGCGAGATCCCCAGCGCCACGGCGGAACATGCTCTGGACGTCGCGCTGATCCTCCACGCGGACCATGAGCTGAACGCTTCGACGTTTGCGGCGCGCGTGGTGGCGGCAACGCTCAGCGACATGCACTCCGCCGTCACCGCGGCCATTGGCGCGCTCAAAGGACCGCTGCATGGCGGCGCCAACGAAGCCGTGTTTCACATCCTGAAAGCTATCGACATGTCCGGCGCCGATCCTGTGGATTACATCAAAGGCATGCTGGCGCAGAAGAAAAAAGTTCCCGGCTTCGGGCACCGTGTTTATCACACTGAAGATCCGCGCGCCACGCACTTGCGCAAGATGTCGGAGGATTTAGGCAAAGCCAGCGGCAACGCCAAGTGGTTCGAGATCTCGCGCAAGATCGAAGAGTTCGTCGTTGCCGATCGCAAGCTCAACGCTAATGTTGATTTTTATTCTGCCTCCACGTATCACACGCTGGGCATCGACATCGACTTGTTCACGCCCGTGTTCGCGGTGTCGCGCGTTTCCGGCTGGACTGCGCATGTGATCGAGCAACTCAATGACAACCGGCTGATCCGGCCGCGCGCCGACTATCACGGCCCTGCCTATCCCAATCACTACGTCCCGATGGATAAGCGGTAACGCGATCTTTGAAGGGGCACGCCTTCACAGGCCGCTGAAAAAGTCGGTCATGGAAGGCTTCGCGTCAGGGCACGACCTTGGTCGTGCCGATAAGCCCTTTATTTTTTGTCGTCACGAGGAGGCCTTTAAGAGACTGTGTCACGACCGGAAATCATATTTCGCGGTGGAACAAACACTAAGAAATCCGGCTCATTCAGCCGCGAAGCGGCGGCATTTGTGTTAGGCGTGGGCGTAAGCCCGCGCTCCAAGTGGGACAACAAGTGAGCCGCGGAGCGGCGACACCAGGTCGTGACACAGTCTCTGAAGGCCGACGAGGGATCTGCTTTTGACTTCTTCGGCGGCCTCTTCAGGCCTGCCGATAGAGAGAAGCACAGAATCCGGCTTTAAGCCGCTGAGGGAGCATGCCCTCAGGGCCTAAAGAGACTGTGTCACGACCGGAAATCATATTTCGCGGTGGAACAAACACTAAGAAATCCGGCTCATTCAGCCGCGAAGCGGCGGCATTTGTGTTAGGCGTGGGCGTAAAGCCCGCGCTCCAAGCGGGACAACAAGTGAGCCGCGGAGCGGCGACACCAGGTCGTGACACAGTCTCTAAAGGCCAATTCCTTGGCCCCCCCGTTCGGCACGGCTGAAGCCGTGCCCCTTCAAGGCAAGCCTGCCCTTCAGACGGTGATCGCCACTGCTGCGCATGAGGTAGGATGAGAATCGCCCCACGCGGGCGATTCTCGTCATGCATATTCCTGACGGCTACCTCAGTCCATCGACCTGTGCGGTGCTCTACACCGGAGCAGCCGCGGGATGGTACTCCGCGCTGAAGCGGTTGAAGCGCGTGCTCCTCAGCCGGGTCATTCCGCTGATCTCGGTTTTTGCCGCATTCTCGTTTGTGGTCATGATGTTCAACCTGCCGCTGCCCGGCGGGACAACCGGACACGCCTTGGGAGTCACGATCGCGGCCATCGTGCTGGGCCCGTCTGGGGCGATCCTCGCGCTCTCGATTGCGATTGCGATACAGGCGCTTTTTTTCGGGGACGGAGGGATCAGCACACTCGGCGCCAACTGCTTCAACATGGCGATTGTCGGCGCGCTGGTAGCCTATGCGAGCTATCGATTGATCGCCGCGGGTGCCACGCTCACCTCGCGCCGACGGGTCGTCGCAGCCGCGATAGCCGGCTATCTGGCAGTCAATGCCGCAGCTTTGCTTGCGGCCGTCGAATTCGGTATTCAGCCGGTGCTATTCCATGACGCGAGTGGCACGCCGCTGTACGCACCCTATCGCTTGGGCGTCGCCATTCCTGCGATGATGATCGGCCACCTGACCTTCGCCGGATTGGCTGAGGCCGTCATCTCAGCCGGGCTTGTGGCTTATTTGCAGGTCGCCGACCCGGCGCTGCTGCGCGGGACCTCCGGAATTCCACAAGGCACAGTCGATGCAGGTGTCGCTGATCGCCAGGCTGGACGTTCACTCCAGACATTGTGGATCGCCATTGCCGCGCTCATGCTGCTGACACCGCTGGGAATCCTGGCAGCCGGAACTGCGTGGGGCGAATGGTCGCCGACGGAGCTGGCAAAGGCGCCAGCGACTACGCATGTGCAGCACCTCAATTCGCCGCAGTCCGTCCCCATCGGCTTGCAACGGCTGTCGAATCTCTGGACAGCTCCGTTCCCGGCTTATGCGCCTTCATTCGTCAGGAGCCGCGGCTTCGGTTATCTGCTGTCGGCGATGTTCGGCGTCGGCTTCTTGCTGGCCGTTTCTCTGCTCCTGCGCCGCTTGCTGGCACGAAGGGAATCTTCGGCATGAAGCGCGGATTCCTCGAAGCCACAACCCTCGGATTCACCCGCGCTCTGACCCGTGCCATGCTCTCCGAGCAGACTGCTCGCCAGCGCGGACTGTTGCAGTCACTCGATCCGCGAGTGCGACTCGTCGGGCTGTTCATGCTCGTTCTGGCAGTAACGCTGTCTCGCAAGATGAGTGTCGTTGCCGCGCTGTTTGTCCTCGCTGTGATGATTGCAGTTCTCTCCAAAGTGAGGATCGCCACGCTGGCCACACGCGTCTGGCTGGTGGTGCTCGGGTTTACCGGAGTGATTGCTCTCCCCGCGATCTTCGTGACGCCCGGCCATCCGGTTGCACTTGGGCCGGTTACGGTAACGGAGCAAGGCCTGCGCACTGCTGCGCTGCTAATCCTGCGAGTGGAGACGGCTGTCACCTTCACCACCTTGCTGGTCCTGTGTACCCCGTGGACGCATGTGCTGAAGGCGTTACGCGCGCTGCGGCTGCCGAAGGAAGCTATCACCATGCTGGCGATGACCCATCGCTATGTTTTCCTTTTGGTGGAGACGGCGAGTCAGATGTTCGAATCGCGGCGGAGCAGGACCCTCGGCATCCTGAAACCGGAGCAACAGCGACACATGGCAGCGCGCACCGCGGGCGTGCTGTTGAGCAAGAGCGTCAGCTTGAGCAACGAAGTCTATCTGGCCATGCAGTCACGAGGATTTCGCGGTGACGTCCACGTCCTGTCTGACTTCCGTATGACGATGTGGGACTACTGCGGACTGCTGGCGTTCCTGCTGGCTGGAAGCATCGCCGTCTGGATGGGAAGATAGAGCCCGTGGTTTTGAAGGGGCACGGCTTCAGCCGTGCCGTCCAATCTGCGTAAGCGCTCGGGCTTTAGCCCCTGAGGGAAACGATAGAACCAATGCCGCCGCTCTTCGAGCTAAAGAACGTCTGCTTCGATTACGACGGTGTTCCGGCGCTGCGCGGACTTTCGCTCGAGATCGCGCAAGGCGAGCGGGTCGTCTTGGTCGGCGCGAACGGGTCGGGCAAGTCCACGCTGCTGCGGCTTCTGGATGCTTTGTGTTTTGCGTCGCAAGGCTCGGTCAGCTTCGCCGGACAGCCGTTGACTGCGGAACGCCTCGCGGACGATGGTTTCGCATTTCCCTTTCGCCGGCGGGTCGCGCTGGTCTTTCAGAATCCGGACGTGCAGCTCTTCAATCCCACCGTCTTCGACGAAGTCGCGTTCGCGCCCTTACAGTTGCAATGGTCGAAGGAAAAAGTCCTGGCCAAGGTCTCCGAAACTTTGGAGCTGATGGGCATCGCTCATCTTCGCGAGCGCCCGCCATATCGTCTCTCCGGCGGTGAGAAGAAGCGTGTCGCGCTGGCCTCGGTTATTGTGATCGACCCCGAGGTGCTGCTGCTGGACGAGCCCACAGCCACGCTTGATCCGCGCAGCCAGAGCCAGGTCATCGATCTGATTCAGGAGTGGAAAGGTTCGTCGAAGACGGTGATCACCGCGACCCATCAGTTAGAAATTGTGGAGGACATCGCCGAGCGCGTTCTGGTGCTGGAAGCTGGACAAGTTGCCGCCAGCGGCACACCGCGGGAGATCCTGACCAATCACGAGCTGTTGCTGCAAGCGAACCTGGTCCACGCCCACCGGCATTCGCACGAGGGTGTAGTTCACTCGCACCCGCACATTCACTCGCATTCCAAACACGAACATTAAACTGTGGGATCGCTTCCAGTCGCGCTCCCTGGCAGCACTGTTTCCGCGGGGGTTGTCAATGCCGGCGTCGTGTCCGAAAACTGCTCTCAAGTTACATCACAAAAGAATTCCATTGTGCGGACCGCGATTTCATAGGATAATTTTGCAAATCTTTACTCCAAACAATCTAGAGCATCGGTTCGGTCTGTGGAAAAGACTCGGGCTCCAAAGGACGATTACGTTCGATGAAAAAGACTTATGGTTTTTCTGTCCCCTGCTTCGTGGTGTTGTGTAGCTGCCTGATGGTAGCGCAAGCGCCGCATGCGGTTACCACGTATCAGTACGACAACAGCCACTCCGGCACAAACACGGATGAAACTACTCTCACCCCCACCAACGTGAACGTTTCGCAATTTGGCCGCCTGATGGTCTTTCCGGTGCAAGGCTACGTGTATGCCCAGCCCTTATATGTGCCCGGCTTGGTTATTGGGGGTACTTCCCACAATGTGCTGTTCGTGGCGACCGAGCACGATCAGCTCTATGCCTTCGACGTGAATAGCGGGCAACAGCTCTGGCGTACCAATTTCCTGGTTAGTTCGGGATTGCAGCAGGTCATTAGCACGGTATCTAGCAGCGACGTGAGTTGCGGTGACCTTGTTCCTGAGATTGGGATCACAGGCACACCGGTGATCGATATCAGCACCAACACCCTTTACGTGTCGGTGGAAACGAAGCAGCATGCCTTGCAAAACCCAATCAACACCTTTTACCACAAGCTTCATGCAGTGGATATAACGACAGGTCTCGACAAGGTCCCTCCCCGCATCATGAGCGCGCAGGTACAGGGAAGCGGCAGCGGTTCTATCGGCGGCATCATCACCTTCAATGCATTGCTGGCGAACCAGCGTCCGAGCTTGCTTCTGGCGGACGGGCAGGTCTTCGTGTCCTGGTCATCACACTGTGATCTGGGCACCTACCACGGCTGGCTGATGTCCTTCGACGAAACCAGCCTGGCTCCCAATGGTGTCTTTGCCGATACACCAAATGGCTACGAGGGCGGCTTTTGGGGCGGCGGTTCGGGGCCGGCGGCCGATGCGGCTGGTTCAGTCTATACGGCCTCGGGTAATGGGACCTTTGACGTCAATTCCGGAGGCATTGATTACGGTGATAGCGTTCTGCGGCTGACTTGGTCCGGCTCCGGGATCTCGGTCGCCGATTACTTCACGCCCTGGGACCAGCAGACACTGGATGACAATGACACCGACGTTGGCGCCGGCGGCCTTGTTCTGCTGCCGGACCAGTCCGGCCAGTACCCTCATTTACTGGTGCAGGTTGGCAAGGAAGGTACCATCGATCTGATCAATCGCGACAACATGGGCCACTGGCATTCCGGAAACGACGACCAGATCGTACAGACGCTGCCCTTCACCATCGGCGGAATTTGGGGCGCTCCGGCCTTCTGGAACAACAATGCATATTTCGGCGGCCAATTCGACAGTCTCAAGGCCTTCTCTTTCAACCCGCAGACGGAGCTTCTTTCCACTGCTCCCACCTCTGAGTCGCCGGAGCACTTCGCATTCCCCGGACCGACGCCGGCAATCTCTTCCAACGGCACCAGCAATGGGATCGTGTGGATAATTGAGACCGACAATTACAACAACGGTGGGAACGCCATTCTGCATGCCTACAACGCTGGTAACCTGAGCACTGAGCTCTACAACTCCCAGCAGAACCCCAGCCGCGACTCGGCGGGACAGCCAGTGAAGTTTGCTGTTCCCACGGTGGCTGACGGGCATGTCTTTGTTGCCGCACAGGGCCAAGTGGCCATGTACGGGCTGCTCCAGTGACGCGTAGCGCTTAAGGAAGCTCTGATTGCAGGTATTGCTTTGAAAGGGACCGCCTTCAGGCGGTCCGAAAAGTCGGGCAAATGAACCGGCTTTAGCCGCTGAGGGATTCGGCATTGACTTAATCAGGGCGTGTTTAAGCTATCGTGCCGGGAGGATCGATATCGTCTGGCGGAGCGATGGCCAACTAAGAGCATCGCTCTGAACCTTTTTGGACTCACCTCGGCTGAGAACCGCTTCGTCGTTCGAGAATCTTCCGATCGCTGTTCCTTGGAGTGTCCAGGCCATCTTGGCAAGCTTTGACGGGCAAAGGAGCCATGCGCCTTTATGAAACAAACTTCTGGCCGTTTTGTTTCCTGTTTTGTGTTGTTGTGCAGCTCCCTGTTGGCGGCGCAAGCGCCACATGCGGTTACGACGTATCAATACAACAACAACCGCTCCGGCACAAACACGAATGAAACCACTCTCACCCCAGCGAATGTTAACGTCTCGCAGTTTGGCCGGCAAACGGTCTTTTCCGTAGAAGGCTACGTGTATGCGCAGCCCTTATATGTGCCCCGCTTGGCTATTGGGGGTACGTCCCACAATGTGCTGTTCGTGGCAACCGAGCACGATCAGGTCTACGCCTTCGACGTGAATAGCGGGCAACAGCTCTGGCATACCAATTTCCTGTCCGGATCGGGACCGCTGCTGACGATCAGCACGGTCTCCAGCACCGATGTGAATTGCGGTGACCTCGTTCCCGAGATCGGAATCACAGGAACGCCTGCGATCAATACCATGACCAACACCCTTTACGTGTCGGCGGAAACAAAGGAGTATGACCCGCAAAGTCAGCTCACAAGCTTCCATCACACTCTGCATGCGCTGGATATAACGACGGGTCTCGACAAGGTCGCTCCCCACAACATGAATGCGTCGGCACGAGGAAACGGCAGCGGCTCTATCCAAGGGTTCATCACTTTCAATTCATTACTCGCGAACCAGCGCCCCAGCTTGCTTCTGGTGGACGGGCAGGTATTCGTGTCCTGGGCATCGCACTGTGATATCGGCGCCTACCACGGCTGGGTCATGTCGTTCAACGAAACCAGCCTGGCTGCCAACGGTGTTTTTATCGATACGCCGAATGGCTTTGAGGGAGGTTTTTGGGGCGGCGGTTCCGGGCCGGCGGCCGACGCGGCTGGTTCAATCTATACGGCCACGGGCAATGGCTGGTTTGACGCCAGCTCCGGAGGTAACGATTATGGCGACACTGTTTTCCGGCTGACGTGGTCCGGGGCCGGAATCTCGGTCGCCGATTACTTCACGCCCTGGGACCAGGAGTCGCTGGACGACAATGACAAGGATGTCAACTCCGGCGGCGTGGTTCTGCTTCCGGATCAGTCTGGCCAGTACCCTCATTTGCTGGTGCAGGTTGGCAAGGAAGGTACCATCGATTTGATCAATCGTGACAACATGGGCCACTGGCAATCTGGAAACGACGACCAGATCGTGCAGACTCTGCCCTTCATCATCGGCGGAGTTTTTGGCGGTCCGGCGTTCTGGAACAATAACGCGTATTTCGGTGGCGTTTTCGACCACCTCAAGGCCTTCGCTTTCAATCCCCAGACCGAGCTTCTTTCCACTGCTCCCACTTCTGAGTCGCCGGAGCAATTCAACTTCCCCGGACCGACACCGGTAGTCTCTTCCAACCTCACCGGCAATGGAATCGTCTGGATAATCGAGACCGACAATTACAACAACGGTGGGAACGCCATTTTGCGCGCCTACCTCGCGAGCAATTTAGCAACTGAGCTCTACAACTCCCAGCAGAATTCCGGACGCGACCAGGCGGGGCTGCCGGTCAAGTTTGCTGTCCCTACTGTGGCTGACGGGCATGTCTTCGTTGGCGCACAGGGCCAGGTTGCCATGTACGGATTACTGCAGTGACATCTGGACCTCGCTCGTGCAGGCTGCGGACGAGGTCTTTCCGCAGCAACTCGGACCTCCTGGATTCATCGGAACTGCGGCAGCACCGCCTCGCCAAATAACTTCGCCTGCTCCTCGCGATCGTCGCCCCAGATCTCCAGCATGATGTTGGTGCAGCCGGCCTGCCGGTATTCCTCGATGCGCTCGCAACATTCGTCGGGCGTCCCGGCAATGGCGCAGACCTTGTGCAGGACCTCGTCGGTCACCGCCAGCGCAGCGGCTTTGCGCCCGCCCTTTTCCATCGCGTCGGCGATGGGAGCGATCTCCTCGAAGGCGAGGCCGGCTTTTTGCAGGAGCACGTCAGCCGAGCCACGAATGTTCTGCACCTTGTTGGCAAGATACATCGCTGCCATCTCCCGCGCGCCTTCCCTGCCCTTCTTGGAATCTCGGTTGATGCTGCCGACAATCACGGCGCCAAGATCGAGAGACGAGGGATCTTTGCCTCCCCTGCTTGCTCCTTCTTCCATGTTGCCGCGGGCGTAGCGCACGAAGTCCGGAGTGGTGATGCTGGCTGTCAATAGTCCATCCGAATGTGATCCCGCAAGCCTTTGCAGCACCGGGCCCGTCGCGCCAACATAGATGGGCACGCGCGCGCGCGTGACGTGTGCGTCGCTTCTCAGCGCAGGGGCCGAAGCGTCGAATGCCTTGCCGTGGTATTCCACAGCTTCTCCGGTCAGCATCGCCGCGATGATCTCGATGCTCTCGCGCATGACCACCGCGGGGCCTGCGTCTTTTCCCTTCTCGCCTTCGCCAATTTCTTTCATGAAGATCTTCGAAGCGCCGAGTCCCAGCAGAAAGCGGCCATCGCCGGCGGCGTCTTGCATCACCCGCGCTTCCATGGCGATCTGCACCGGGTGTCGAGTGTACGGCGAGATGATTCCCCAGCCAATCGTGATGCGCTGCGTCTGTGTGGCGATCGCCGCAGTCATGGCCGTCGAGGAGCGCGCTTCAAAGCCGTGCTTGCGCCACCAGGGATACGCCTCGGCCAGCCAGAAGATGTCGAAGCCCGCGCGCTCGCAAGCCTGCGCCATGCGCACGGTCTGCTGGAGCGGCTCCATGCTTAATTGCAGGACGCCAATTCGGAATGGAACGGACATGAGTGCCTTTCGAAGCTGTCAGCTCCCAGCCGTCAGCTCTCAGCTCTTACACGACTAACTTGTTATGACATTTGCCTGACTGCAACAATGGTTGTTCTGGTGACGCACGCGCTCTAGCTGACGGCTGATAGCTTCCTACGGGTTTGTTCGCGAATGCTCAAGTCCTTTCATCAGCGCCCACATGGCTCTGTTCAGCGGCGTCGGCACACCATATTTTTCGCCCCACTTCACAATCGCACCATTCATGAAGTCGACCTCGGTCGTGCGCTCGGCCAGCACATCCTGCAACATGCTGGCCTTATGCTTGCCAGGAGCGTTCGCGCCCTTGGCAACAAGATCTCTGGGATCGCCGTGCAGCTCCACTCCCATCGCCCTGGCTACCGCTTCGCCTTCCTGGATGAGCGCCTCGAACAATTCGCCCGTGGGCGAAAAACGCGTTGCCGCCCCATGATGCAACCGTGTGAGAGCTCCCACTGGATTGGTCGCGGCGTTGAAGATCAACTTTGTCCACTGCGCGCCTCGCGCATCCGCCAGGGCGATCGTGTTCATGCCGCTTCGGGTCAGGTATCCTGCCAACTCCTCGACACGATCCATCGCCGTGTTCGTCGGCTCGAAGGGGCCGATCCAGGTGTCGCCCTTGATGTCGAACCCCACGTGGCCCGGCTCCACAATGTGACCGGCAGGAAACGTCGTTCCGCGAATCACAAACTTCACATATTCCGCGATGATCTCCTCGTTGCCCACGCCGTTTTGCACGGAGCATACCACGCTGTGGGAGTCGAAGCAGCGCGCCGCCGCCTTGATTGCGCTCGCAGTGTGAATCGCCTTCGTAGCCACCACACCGTAGTCGCAGACCGGCAGCGTTGCCGGATCGGTGCTCGCTTTTGCCAGACGTACGTGCACTTGCGCCGCGCCCGAGAGCCGCAATCCGCCGCGATTGATCGCATCGACGTGGGCCTGCGACACGTCGAAGGCATTAACCTCCACCTCGCCGCCCTTCGCTAGGTGCGCCGCGAAGAGGCTACCAATCGCGCCACAGCCCACGATCAGGACCTTCTTCATGCTTTGCCCGCCAGGTGTTGTGCATCGGCCTTGGAATAAAACTTCCACGGAATGCTGCTCAGATTCTCGCCTTCGTGCTTGCCGATGCGAAAGGTGTCTTGCGTATACAGACAGACTTTCCCATCCTTATCTATAACTTGCGGATGTAGGGAAAATATCATGTTTTGCTTTAACTCAATCTCGCTTCTCGCGCCAATTGCCGGATGCTCGATCATCGTGGTCCCGATCGAATGCCCGGAAAGATGTCCCAGCGCGAATCCATATCGTGCGAATGTGTCGGCGACGACTTTATGGACCTCGCAGGCCAGCACGCCGTCGCGCATCATCTTGCGCGCAGCCTCCATCGCCTCGGGATAAACATCGGCCATTTGCAGCGTGCGCTTGCTTGGTTCGCCTTCGATGAGCGCGCGAGAGAACTCCACCCAATAGCCGCCCGCGCCCGCAATCTCCAACGAATAGAGCATCAGGTCACGCGCGCCGACACGGCGATGTCCCGGCACCTTGAAGTGCGCCTCAGCTTCGCCATTTTCACCGGAAAGCACGATGTTCATCATGCGGGGCCCGGCACCGCGCGCGAAGAACACCTCGACGGCCGGCGCCATAATCTCCGCCTCTGTCTTGCCCGGCACGAAACCTTCGAGCAGCGCCCAGAAGCCTTCGTGGATGATGTCCATGGAGTCGCGAATCTCCACCAGTTCTTCTTCGCTTTTGACCGCGCGCGCCATGTCGAAGTGAAAGTCGAAGGGCACCAGCTCGAACGGACCTTGCTGCAACTCGCGATAATCCCTCACCGCCATGATGTAGTCGAGTCCGTACACGGCAACACGCTTCCAGCCTGCATCTTCCGCACGCTCGCGCAACCAGCGTCCCGGAATCTCCGCCCAGACTTTTTCCTTCACGAACGGCTTCTTCTTGTCGCCGATCCAGCGCGCCTCTTGCGGAGACAGCAGCGTGGGCTCGCCCTTCGACGGAATCAGCACGTAGACATAGCGATGAACAATCTCGAAGCCGGAAGTGTAAAACACCGCGCCCTCGAACCCGGCATATTGATTGCCGCAGACAATGAGCGCATCGACGTTCTGTTCACGCATCGCGCCGCGAATGTTGCCGTAGCGGCGTTCAATTTCGATTTGAGTCGGCAAATCAATCCTTCGTGTCGCGGCGAGCATGCCATCAACGCCGCGAGGGCTCGTGGGAATGTGGGCTAATTGCTAATTGCTAGTTGCTAACTGCTGCCTTTCCCGCATATCTCCGCCGCGGTCAACGCATAGACCTTCGTTATGTCCACCAGCGTCTTGATGGCAACCTTCTCGCCTTCGTGATCGCGCGGGCCGCTGGACGGCCCATAGTTCACCGTCGGACATCCGAAGCGCGACAGCACCGACGCATCCGAGCACCACAGCACCGTATCGCGCACCGGTGGTTTGCCGACCACATGTTGATGGTTTCGCTCGATAGCCTTCACCATCGCATGGCTCTCATCGATGGTAGCGCCCGGAACCGATACATACGTTTCGAACTCAAGTCCGTATTCGGGATACTTGTCCCTCATTGTCAGATACAGCTTCTTCACTGCCCGGCGGGCGTCAGTCATGCCGATCGCCGGCGGGACGCGCACATCGAGAAACAGGTCGGCGCGTTCCGGAGTACGGCTGGCCCGCCAGGGATGTCCCGCTCGCACGCATCCGATATTGACGAATCCCAGACGCCCCGCCCAGTGCGCCTGCTCCTGCCACTCCGGAATCCATTTCATCACGTCTCCCACAACGTGGTACATACGGCGAATAGCGTTCTGCTCTTCTTTGCCTGGCGCAAATGCCGAGTGCACATAGTTGCCGGTCAGCCCGAAGCGCACCCACATCGATCCGGCGTGCTCCAGCACAAGCTGCATGTCCGTGGGCTCGCCCAGGATGCACATGTCGGGCAAAACGCCGTGGTTCACCAGGTAATGCGTGCCGGCTCCGTAGCCGCGATATTCTTTGCCTTCGAACTCGCCCCACTGCGTCTTCTCGATTTCGCCGCAGACCGCGCCCAGGACGACGTCGCCTTGCAGCTTGATTCCGGCTTCCAGCAACGCTTTCACCGCGTGGACATAGCACGCCAGCGCGCCCTTCATGTTGTAAATACCCAGGCCGTAGATCATGCCGTCCTTGACCACGGCGTGTGGCTTGTAGCCGATGCCGGTGAGAAACGCTTCGTCCCCGGTGTTCGAGGTGTCCATGTGACCGTTGAACATCAGACATTGGCCGTTGCCGTTGCCCTCCAGCCGTCCGATGACGTTGGCGCGAGCGTCTTCCACCGGCTGCCAGGTGATCGTCAACCCCAGGCGTTGAAATGCGGCCCGCATATATTCGGCCATCGCGAACTCCCCGCCTGTGGGACTCGGAATGTTGACCACGTCGCAGCACATGGAGACGATCTCGTCCTCGCGAATGCAGCTGAGGATTGCATCTCTGACATTGTCAGACAGAACGGCTTTGCCGGCAGTCGCCATTAACTTGTGGCCTTTCCAGCGTGAGTCGCATTCAGCACACGGAAATCGTCGGGAAACAAACACAGCTTCTCGTTGCCGTTAGCCGTGATCCAGAAATTGTCTTCCAGGCGCAGCCCGCCGCCGCCCGGCCAGTAAACTCCCGGTTCGATGGCCAGCACCATGCCTTTGCGAATTGTGCCGGTGCCTGCCTGGTGCGCGTAAGGAGGCTCGTGCGCGCGAGCTCCCACACCGTGGCACACGGCGTGTGTCGGCTGTCCAGGATATCCGCCCTCAGCAATGCGCGCGCGAATCAGGCGATCCAGATCAGGCAGGCTCGCCCCGTCTTTGGCGAACGCCGCTGCCTGGCTGAAAACGCCCAGCAGCAGATCCAGCAGCTTGTGATACTCAGGCGTCAACTCGCCGGGACAGAGGTTTTTCGTCAGGTCGTTCCAGTAGCCGTCAACGCACACCCAGATCTCGAACAGCGTGGGCTCGTGCTCCTGCACCGGACGGTCGCCGGTCGCCGTAAAAGTCCGAATGCCTTTGCCCGACCACACCAGCGTGAAGGCGCGCGCCATCTCAACCTTGCCTTTGAAGCCGATGCCGGTGGCATGTACAAAACCTTCGAAGATGGCAGCGACCTCACTCTCTTTCATCCCCGGACGCAAACGCTGGAAGGTGTGTTCCATGGCGAGCGCGGCCAGCTCATTCGCCAGCTTCATGCGCTCGATCTCCTGGTCCGTTTTGATGGCTCGGACCTCGGCTAACAAACCCGACGCGTCGACGATCTCCCGCGCGACCGGCTTGAATGCGTCGAACCACGGTTGCGTCCAGGTAGTCGGCTCACCCACCATGCGGTCGGCACTCTGCGTTCCCTGCGAAAGCTCCAGTCCGACGCGGCCGGTCAGGTCGCGCTCCTTCAATACTTGCAATGCAACTTCGAGCGAGCGAAACGTGGGCGGCCGCGGATCGCGCTCGTCGTAGCTCTTGAACAGCCGGATGTCCTGGGTCCATGAGGTACGGCGCGCGTCCTCTTCTTGCGGCTCGATGGCGATAAGCGTCGGCTCGCCCTCGCGGGGAAAGATGGCGATGTCATAGCCTTTCATGCACCAATAGTTGGTGAGGTACACGATGTTGTCGGGCGCGCGCACAACCAGGGCGTCGAGGTCGCGCTCCTTCATCAGGTCGCGAACGCGTGAGAGTTTCAACTGATCGATCGGAAATAGCATGATATTAGGAAGTTGTGGAGGGTGAATCGTGGATCGTGGTTCGTTTGGCGACCGAAGGCCGCAAAGAACTTATAAGACCGTTAAGCAGTCTGTGCGACTCGCGTCATCTTTTGCAGCAACGGACCAGAATCGCCTGCCGACAAATATCCCAGATGCCCGGCGATGAGCAGTTGGGTTTCGACTTCGAACAACGATCCGCGCGCATGGCCGAGGAACTGGATGAACTCCCCGCGGGTGGCTCGTCCCTGTCCCTCGGCGATATTACTGGGTACGGACACTGCCGACCTTCTAAGTTGACTGGTCAGGCCATACAACTCTTCTCGCGGAAACATCTTTGTCGCTCGATAAATCGCAGAAACCAGTTCCATCGCTTGCTGCCACACGAGTAGCTCTTTGTAACTTTGCATGATTCCTCTAGCGGGCGCTCGAGTCACTTTAAGTTTAACTCCGCAACAGATTTCACGTTACACCCTGGCGTCTTATCCGCACGATCCACCATTCACGATCCACCATTTACGACCTCCAACACGTTTTCATTCTTCCACGTCCAACTCGCCTCTTTGGCCTTGATCAGCCGATAGAGCGCGGTATGCAATGGTGCTGCCACGCCGGCGCGCTGCGCCCGGCGAGCAATCGCACCGCCCAGAAAATCAACTTCGGTGGGCAGCCGATGTCGAATATCGTAAAGCATCGATGGTGGATGGTTGGTGCGCGCCCCGATGCAGTTCATTGTCCAGGGATCTTCATGCAGTTCGATGCCAACCGCTGCAGCCACGGTTTTGCCCTCTTCGATCAACTGATGCAGGAGGTGTCCCAGGTCGCCGAAGTCCCTCTCGGCCGAGAAGTGCGGCGAGTGCGGTAGCTCCGTCAAGGCCGATACGCTGTTCACCGATGCGTTGAAGATCAGCTTTGACCACTGCGCCGGACGAGCATCGCGCAGCGCCTCAGCCTTTAGTCCCGATGCGTTCATTAGTGCGGCCAATTCTTCGACCAGATCGAACGGCGTGTTCGTTGGCTCGAACGGCCCCATCCACGTAGCGGTGTTCAGTTCGTAATGCACATGATCGTCGGCAAAACGCGTGCCGCTCATGAAAGTTGTTCCCCGAATTACGTAGCCTGATGGCATCAGCTCGGCGATGACCTCTTCGCTGCCCAGACCGTTCTGCGCCGACAACACTGCTCCCGCGTGGAACAGATGTGCGACCGGAGCAAAAGCCTCGCGCGTCTGGTTTGCCTTGGTCGCGACGATGCCAAAGTCGAAGTGCGGCAGCTCGCGCGCGTCCGAGGAAGCTCGCAACTGGGCGTGGAATTCGTTGTGCCCAGTGACCCGAATACCGCGATTGTTAATGCTGCGGGCGTGCTCCTGACGACGCGTAATCACCCACACTTCGGCCACCCGCGCCAGGTGCGCGGCGTAAAGGCTGCCGATGGCTCCGGCTCCGATGATGAGGACCTTCTTCATGCGTGAATCGTGAATCGTGAATCGTGGATGGTGAATCGAACAGCGCCGCATAGATGGGTTAACGATTCACGACCAACGATTCACGATCAACGATTCTCGATCAACGATTCACGATCAACGATTCACGATCAACGATTCACGATCAACGATTCACGACCAACGATTCACGATCAACGATTCACGAAAACCGTTCTTTATCCCCGCTCAATCTTCACATTCGGCTTCAGTTCTCCGCGACGACTTTTCTGGATCAACTCGTACAACGTGCTCGCATTATTATGCGACTCGTCGATGATGATGCCCTCGCGAAATAGCGCGTCCTGCAGTGCGGCGCTAATCGCGTGCAACGGAGCGCCTCCGCCTTCGCCCATGCCTTTGGCTCCGCTATAGCTGTGCGGTGACGGCGTTTCAATGTTGCCGTATTTCAAGTTGGGCATGTTCACGGCGGTTATGGGCGTGTAATCGCTGAAGGTCGAGGCCAGCATGTTGCCGTTCTCATCGTAGGCACAGTTTTCCATCAGCGCTGCGCCGATGCCGTGCGCCGTGGCGCCATGCACCTGGCCCTCGACAATCATGGGATTGATCACCGTGCCGCAGTCGTCAACCGCGGCGTAATCGAGAATCTTCGGTATATACGTCTCGTTGTCGATCTCGATCACCGCAATGTGCAGTTGCGACGAGTAGGTCAACGTCAGATTGCCGTACTTTTTCTGCACGTCGGGTACCTGAAAAGGCGCGCGCCAGGTGTAACGGCAGTTCAACGTGATCGAGCGCAGGTCCTCAGGAACGACAGCAGTGTTCACGTTCGCCAGGTTTGCCAGGCCGATGTATGGGATCGCCTTATCGGTGCCGCGAACACGAACCTCGGGACCCTGTTGGCCCACGCCGAGCTCCAGGTCATCTTCGGTCGCCTGCAGCGCAAATGCGGCGAGTTTCTTGATCTCAACTTTCAGCAACTGCGCAGCGCCGTTTACCGCCGAGAGTCCCGACACCGCGAATTGGCTGGCATACGTGCCGCTGTGCCCGGTGTGCACATTGCGCTCGGTATCGAAACCAACGCGCACATTCACCATGTCCGGAGGAATGTTGAGGATGTCGGCGACAACCTGCGAGACCGTGGTCTCATGTCCTTGCCCTTGAGGCACCGAACCGACGGCGACGATAACTTCGCCATAGATATCAAGCTTGGCATTGGCCGCCTGCGAGTTGCCGGAAAACGGCGCTTGCGGATTGACGATCTGCGACTGCCCGAAGTTGTTGGTGCCGGAATCGAGCGTGGTGCCGATGCCGACGCCGAGCCAGCGACCTTCCGCTTGCGCCTTGGTCCGCTCGGCCTGCCATTTTCCCCAGCCGACCAACTCCCTCGCGACTTGCAGCATTCGGGGATAGTTCCCCGAATCGTAGATGCAGCCGTTCGGCGTGGTGTAGGGAAATTCTTCTGGGCGAATGTAATTACGCAGCCGCATCTCGTCAGCTGGAATTCGTAGCTCGTGGGCGCAGACGTCGAGCACGCGCTCCAGAAACCACAAGTGCTGCATGCGGGAGTAGCCGCGGTTGGGGCCGACCGGGCATTTATTGGTGACAACCTGCGTGAAATCGATGCGCAGGTTACGAAGGCGGTAGGTTGCGGGCGTCACCTGCGACCAGATCACGCAGCCCAGCGGTTCGTAACGCGGATACGCGCCGCAATCGTCGATGTGTCGCGAGTCGACCGCGAGAATCACTCCGTCCTTGTCCAGGGCGACGCGGGTATCGCGGAAGGTGCGCTCGTTGCCATGGGCGCTGGAGGTCATGTGTTCGGAGCGTGTCTCGCTCCACTTGATGGGCGCGCCGCTGGCTTTGCGCGAGGCCAGCGCACACACCGCCATCTGCGGGTAGTTAGTGATCTTGATGCCGAAGCTGCCGCCGATGTCGTGGGTTTGCACCCGCACCTGGTCCATACGAAGATGCAACGCCGGCGCCAGCAACTGGATGCCAATCGTGGGGAAAGAATTGTTGCTCCAGAAATAAAGGCGTTCGTCGTTATCGTCCCATTGCGCGACCACGGCGTTGTTTTCCAGCGGCGTGCTGGAGAAGCGATGCATGTGCAAATGGTCGATGTGGATGACGTGCGCAGCATCGGCGAATGCCTTGGCAATATCGCCATACTCGTAGACGCCGTTCCAGACGATGTTTGTACCCATCGCGGAGTGAAGAATTGTCTTGTCAGCGGCGGCGACCTCGCTGTCGATCACGGCCTCAAGCGGTTCGTAATCGACCTGCACAAGCTCGGCGCCGTCCTCCGCGATAGCAGCGGTTTCGGCAATCACCGCAGCAACCGGTTCACCCTGATAGCGCGCTCGGTCGACGGCCATGGGGTAATCGAGAATCTGATTGCTGGGCGCGGGACCGATTTCGAAAAAGGGATCGATGAGCTTCGAAATCTCGGGGCCGGTCAAGGTGCAAACAACACCCGGCAGCGCCTCGGCCGCAGAAACATCAATGCCGGTGATCTTCGCGTGCGCGAAGGGTGAGCGCACAAACGCCAGATGTAACATGCCGAGGAGCTTGATGTCGTCGACAAACTTGCCTTTGCCGCGAACCAGACGCGCGTCTTCCTTGCGCCTGATCGATTGGCCCACCCAGTCAGTGGTTTGGCGGTGCTTTGCTGTTGCCATGATCTCCTTCGACCGTTTCGTTCTGCGCTGGGTTCTCGGCTTGAGGTGGATCGACATTTCCCAGACTCGAGCCCGAAGCTTCCACCGCTGGGACAGTCCCACCCTGTGGGACATCGGTAGTATCCATAGCAGAATGAGTCGCGTCCGCTTGGGCTGGAGCTGCGTCTTCTGCCAGGCCTGAGACTTCCGGGGCTAAAGCCTTGCCTTCAGCTAAGTCGTTCGCCGGGCTAAAGCCCGCCGCTTCTGCCGTTGCAGAGGCCGCGCTTGGCGAGATCACGGCGGACACCGCGCCGACCGGCTCCGCCAGTGCCTTCTGCAACCCGTCAATCAGCTTCTGGATATTCTTGCGACCGAGCGGCTCAAGCATTCCGCCTGCCATGGAGGCGAGTTTGCCGAAGACGCTGGTCTCGCCCTGCCACACAACACGAGTACTCTCTGGCAACGGCGACAGATCGAAGCCGGCGCTCACCGTCACTTGGCTGCCCACAGCCGTTCCCTGCCCCTTGTATTGCGCCCGCAATGGCTTCACGGCTTCGCTGAGCTCCATCTTGAGTTCTGCTGAGCCGCGAATGTTCCCCACGCCGACCTTCACTTTTACCGTAAAGTGGGTGGGATCTTGCATGCTCATGCTCTGGAAATCGGGAAGTAACGGGCCGAACTTCTGGGGATCAGAGAGAAAATCAAAGACCTCTTCCGGACTGCGCGGCGTGGCGAACTCACCGGAAAAATTAATGGCCACTGTCTACTCCTCCACCAGCAGCGGCAACGCGAATAGCCTTGAAAATGTTCTGATATCCGGTGCAGCGGCAGGTGTTGCCGGCGATCCCCTTGCGAATGTCCCACTCCGTGGGATGGGGATGATCCTCCAGTAATTGCACTGTGCTCATGAGAAAACCGGGCGTACAGTACCCGCATTGGAATCCATGGCAGTCGCTGAACGCCTGCTGCACGGGATGAAGCTGGCCGTCCTTTGCCAGGCCCTCCACCGTGAGCACAGCGCCTCCATCGGCTTGAAACGCGAACAGTGTGCACGACTTCACGCTCTTGCCATTTACCAGGACAGTGCACGCGCCGCAATAGCTGGTGTCACAACCGATGTGCGTACCGGTCAGGCTGAGCTCTTCACGAATGAACTGCACCAGCAGCATTCGCGGCTCGACATCACGGGTGTACTGCTTACCATTCACCTTGACACTAATTCGCACGCGGGAAATGTCCTCAGGCATAAAGATGCGTCGCCTCCACGTGTTCTCCGCGAGCACGCTTAACCGCGGTTTCCACAGCCAGCTTCGCCAGCGCCCCCGCCGCCTGGCGTTTGTACTCGGCGGAGCCGCGCATGTCGGACGCAGGTTCCGCGATGTCCATCACCGCCTGGCGAACCTTTTCGATGCTGTCGGCAGTGATCGGCTTAGTCCGCAGCAATTCTTCCGCAGCGCTCACACGGGTTGCTGTAAGGCCGAGCACTCCCAGATAGACGCGCACGTCCTGGCATGTGTGATCGTCCTGCATGGTGAGCTGCACCGCAACGCTGGCGCTGGCATACACCGGAGCGCAACGCTTGAGCGCGATGTAGGCGCCTCCGCTTCCACCCCAACGAGTCGAACCCCGCGACTGGTCGGGGGCCCCGGCATTGCGCTCTGGCGGTAGAGGTACGATTATTTCGGTAACGAGTTCCGCCGGCCGCAGCGCGGTAGTGTAAGCATCGAGGATAAAGTCGCCGATATCGATGCTGCGCTCGCCGCCCGTGCCCAAGGTCTTCACCGTGGCTCCCGTTGCCAGCAGCACCGGCGCCCAGTCTCCGGTGGGATCGGCTTCGGCAATTGAGCCGCCGATGGTCCCCATGTGCCGCACCTGCGGGTCGGCAATGCCGGCAGCGCAGTCGCGAAGGATGGGAATGCGCGCAATATCGACGGAGGCCGCGATCTCAGCGTGGCGCGTCATGGCCCCCAGGCGCAGCGCTCCGTTGCGTTGAATGTACGAAGTCTCCGGGATGAAGTTGAGATCGACTAGATGACCCGGAGTGGAAAGGCGAAGCTTCATCAGCGGGATAAGGCTCTGTCCACCGGCCAGAAACTTGGCGTCCTCTCCTAACTCGCTCAGCACGGAGACGGCTTCCGGATACGACTTTGCGCGATGGTACGCAAATGCTCGAGGATACATCCCGCCCCCACGACCTTCTCCAGCCAGCGCAAAAGAGGTGCTTGTTGGAGGCCGTACAGAATTTCTATGCGGTTTGAAGAGTATCGCAAATTGAGGCACTTTGAAAAACCGTAAATCTCTCCCTCACTAAAAGGCCACTGGTGATAGCAATTCGCGGGAACGAGGCGATGTCGGCGATCCGGTATAGTTGGTGGGTTGTAGGTCGCAATGCCGATAGAGCATGGACGAGCTAGTAACACCCGACGTATTTCGCGCCGCGCTGGGCCGCTTCGCCAGTGGCGTGACGGTCGTCACCGTTGAAACAGCAGACGGCGGGACGCACGGCATGACGGCCAATGCCTTCTGTTCGGTCTCTCTTCAGCCGCCACTGGTGCTGGTCTGCATCGATCATCTGGCCGAAACCTATCTTCGCGTTCGTGAGCGGGGAGAGTTTGGCGTGAGTGTGCTGAAAGCAGAACAGGAAGCTCTGTCGGAGTTTTTTGCCGATCCGGAACGCAATCCCGACGCGGCTTATCGACTGGGTATTCGATATCGCAAAATGAAGAGCGGCACGCCGGTGCTGGAGAATGCGCTGGCCAATCTTGACTGTCGCGTAATCGACGCCCACGCGGCGGGCGACCACACCATCTTCGTCGGCGAGGTGAGGGAGATCGCCTTGGGCGAGGGATCTCCGCTGCTGTATTTTCGCGGGCAATATGGAATGCCGGGAGCAACGCCGGAATGAGTGCCCGAGATGCGGCGCCCTGGCGGTTGCGATATTCTTGCTGATGGCGCCCTTTCAGATTTGCCGCGCCATGAGCCGGACATGTCTTCGTCTCTGACATTCATAGCACCACGCGGAACGATGGCTGATGTGTCTGCCGATTCTCTCGCCGGGCAACTGCGCGAGGTTCACGACGGTGCGGAACTTGCTCCGGAAGTTGCGGTACGTCTCTTGCGCTGTGACGACGATGTTCTTCCCGCCCTGCTGACAACGGCACGGGCGCTGAAAGAGCAGTATCATCCCGGCATCGTCACCTACTCACGCAAAGTCTTTATCCCGCTGACAAATCTTTGCCGCGACTACTGCGGTTATTGCACCTACCGCCGCGATCCTGGCGAGCCGGGCGCGCAGACCATGACGCCGGACGAAGTTCTGTCAGTCGCAAAGCAAGGCGAGAAGCTCGGCTGCACCGAGGCGCTGTTCTCGCTGGGCGACCGTCCGGAGGCGCTATTTCCCGAGATGCGCGATACCTTGCGACGATTAGGTTATCGCAGCACGCTGCATTATCTGGAGGCGATGTGCGAACTGGTGCTGCGGGAAACGCGCCTGCTGCCACACGCCAATCCTGGCCTGTTGAGCGCGAATTGGATCGAGCGGCTGCGCGCCAGCAATCCCAGCCTCGGGCTCATGCTGGAAAGCACAAGCACCAACCTTGCGGCAGCACACCCGGCGGGGCGTGCTCCCGACAAAACTCCCGCGCTACGGCTCCGGACAATCGAAGACGCCGGCAAACTCGGCGTCCCCTTCACCACTGGCATTCTCATCGGCATCGGCGAGACGATGGAAGATCGCGTCGATTCCCTGCTGGCGATCGAACGCCTGCACCGGCAGTACGGTCACATTCAGGAAGTCATCGTTCAGAATTTTCGCGTGAAGACGCGGATTCCTATGGCCGCGTGGCCCGAGCCGGACATCGGCGACATGTTGCGCACCTTGGCCGTGGCGCGCCTGCTTCTCCGCGATATGAACATCCAGGCGCCGCCGAACCTCACTGAGAATGGATACGAGCGGCTGTTGGAGGGCGGCATCAACGACTGGGGTGGGGTCTCAACGCTGACCCCCGATTACATCAATCCCGAAGCGCCCTGGCCGCATCTGGCGGAATTGCAGCACCGCACCGGAGCAGCGGGACAGAAGCTGGTACAACGATTGCCGGTATATCCGGAGTTCGTGGCTCGCGTGGTGAAGCGTGGCGGGATGCTGGCCGAACGATTGCAAACCGTATCGGATCACGACGGATATGCGAGGGTCGCGTAGATGATCGTTGTCTTCACCGGCGGGACTGGCGGCACGAAGCTGGTGCAGGGCTTGCAGCACGTAGTTGCGCCGGAGGAGTTGACGGTCATCGTTAACACTGGCGACGATCTCGAATGGTGGGGGCTGCACGTTTCTCCGGATATCGATTCGGTGCTTTATGGACTGGCCGATCTGCTGAGCAAGGACCGCGGATGGGGCGTCGAAGACGACAGCTTTTGCTGCCTCGATCGTATGAAGCAGCTTGGTCAGCCTTCGTGGTTCAGCCTGGGCGATCTGGATCTGGCGACGCACTTGACGCGCACGGCGATGCTGCGCGCAGGCAAGACGCTGAGCGAGGCTACCGCTGAGCTGGCGACGAGGTTTGGCATTCGCGCGCGCGTGTTGCCCATGTCGGATGATCGCGTTTCCACTATGCTCGACACCTCGAAAGGCACGCTCACGTTTCAGGAATATTTTGTTCGCGAACGGCATCAGGTGGAAGTGCGGGCGGTACGCTTTGAAGGCGCAGAGCGGGCGCGTCCGGCGCCGGGCGTGATCGAGAGCATCGAAGGAGCCGAGGCTGTGATCTTTGCGCCGAGCAATCCGGTGACCAGCATCGGCCCGATTCTGGCGGTGCCTGGCATTCGCGATGCGTTGCGGCAAACCGCGGCGCCGGTGGTTGCGGTCAGTCCAATCGTGGGCGGGACGGCGGTGTCTGGCCCGGCGGGTGAGCTGATGAAAATGATGGGGTGGCCAAGCACGATCGGTGGAGTAGCAAAGGCGTACGAAGATTTTCTCGACGTGTTGGTTGCCGACCGGGCGGACGAGGAAGCAGTCAGCAATCAGCAGTCAGCAGTCAGCCAGATCGCGGTCCGACACCAGTCTGACACTCGATCCACCATTCACGATCTTCGGTCTACGATTCACGATCCACGATCCACTCCACTACGCGTCCTATGCACCAATACGATCATGCGTTCTGCCGAGGACAAGTCCGAGCTGGCGGCGTTCGTTCTGGACACCTGCGCGGCATCGCAAAACGCGAGAGCCTGAGATGAACGGAATCCTCCTGATCCCCTTCAAGAGCCTGGCGACGGCAAAGCAGCGCCTCGCCACGGCTTTGAAGCAGCAGCAGCGTTCGCAACTGGCCGAGGCCATGCTGCGCGATGTGCTGACGGCCGCGTCCGGCGTCACGGAGCGCATCGACGTCGCGGTGGTCACGGGCGATGCGGGCGCGCACCAGATGGCGGACGAGTTCAGCTTCCTGGTGATCGAGGACGAGCGCAGCGAAAGCGAGACGGCCGCGATCGAAATGGCAACTGTGTGGTGCGAGCAGCGCGGCTACGACACAACCATCGTCGTCCCGGCGGACATCCCGCTCATCACCAGCGAGGAGTTGCAACGCGTGCTGGACGCAGCCCCCGACGAGGGCGCGGTGTTCGTTCCTGCTTACGATCGGCGCGGCAGCAACTGCGTTCTGCGGCGGCCGGCGTCGATCATTCCACTGCGCTTTGGAAATGACAGCTTCCTGCCGCACTGCGCCGCGATGAAACGAACCGGCAAGGACTTGATCATTCTCGAGTTGCCGGGGATTGGGCTGGATGTCGACAATCCGCACGAGTTGGAACTGCTGGTGCAGCGTGAAGGTGAAACAAATGCGCAGCGCCTGCTGCGGTCGTGGGGTTTCGGACGGCGCGAGCTCGATGCCTGGGAGGCAGCGGTGTGACCAGAGGCCCACAAGTCACCGCAGTAATAGCGACAGGCGAGCTGCGCGCGATCTCGGTACGCGGTGTCCGGGACATCTTTGCCGGCGACTCCATCGCCGATCTCGTGGTCGATGCGCTGGCCCTGGGTGGGCTGAGATTGCATGAGGGCGACATACTGGTCATCAAGCACAAGGTTGTTTCCAAAGCGGAAGATCGCCGAGTCGCACTAGATTCGGTCAAGCCTTCCGTCGCCGCCCGGCAGTTCGCCGCCAGTAACGGCGCTGACGCGCGTGTGGTTGAATTGGCGCTGCGCGACGCGAAGCGGGTGGTCCGCAAGAAACATGTACTGATTACTGAGACGAAGCACGGCCTGGTCTGCTCCAACAGTGGTGTCGATGTCTCCAATGTCGACGGCGGCAAGACGGCGGTGCTGCTGCCTGTCGATCCCGATTTGTCTGCGGCGCAAATTCATCGGCGATTGAAGAAGCGGACGGGGCTGCATGTCCCGGTGATCATCGCCGACAGCTTTGGCCGTCCGTGGCGCGAGGGTCTGTGTGAGGTGGCAATCGGCGTTGCCGGAATGAAAGTGATTCACGACTATCGCGGGAAGGTTGATGCCTACGGATACACAATGCATGCGACAGAGGAAGCGGTAGCGGATGAATTGGCCTGTGCTGCGGGCCTGGTTTGCGGAAAAGATTCCCGCATTCCAGCCTGTATAATTCGGGGTTACCCGTATCGCCGCGGAAACGGTAGTGCGCGGCAGATGGTGCGTCCGGCAGAGAAGATTTGTTTCAGATAGACGCTTTGGCGCTGCAACTGGACATGCCGCTATAGAGGTCCTTCGACTCAGCGCTAAAGCGCCTCGCTCAGGATGACACATTGTTGGTGGATGCCCGATTCCGTGGCGCAAATGGGTCGCAACCTGTGCTGGCGGTAACAATGGGAGAAAGTGATGCAAGGGCTAAGTTGGTGCAATCGGCAGACGCTTCAAGGCACAACCTGGGATGATGTTCAGCGCCGCGATTTCTCGTCCCGTGCGGGCCGCGATCGACAAGGTGATGATCGCGCTCGACGGAGGAGGGCTCAGCCGCGACGAATGTCTGCTGCTGGCTAACTGCCACGGCGACGATCTCTTCGGACTGGTAGTGGCAGCGAATCAGCTGCGGCAGTTGTTGGTCGGCGATACCATCAGCTACGTTGTAACCCGCAATATCAACTTTACCAATGTATGTTTCGTGGGATGCAAGTTTTGCGCGTTCAGCGTGGGCCCGCGCCATGAGACGGCGTATTTCCTGTCGCTCGACGAGCTTGCGCATAAGTGCCGCGAAGCGGAGGAGTGGGGCGCGACCGAAGTTTGCATTCAGGGCGGCCTGCCTCGTAACCTGCCGCCGTTTTACTATCGCGACATTCTACGTGCGGTGAAGTCGGCAACACCCAAGATGCATGCGCACGCCTTCTCGCCCATGGAGATGGTGTACGGGGTCGAGCTGACAGGCATGCCGGTGCGCGAATATCTCCTGATGTTGAAGGATAACGGTCTTGACACTTTGCCTGGCACGGCGGCGGAGATCCTGGACGACAGCGTGCGTCACGTGTTGTCGCGCAATAAGTTGACCAGAGCGCAGTGGTGTGAGGTGATCGAGACGGCGCACCAGTGCGGCATCCGCAGCACCTCGACCATGATGTACGGCCACAGCGAAACGCCGGAGCACTGGGTAAACCAAATGCTCCTGTTCCGCGAGATCCAAGCGCGCACTGGTGGCTTCACCGAGTTCGTCCCACTGGGCTTCATTCACGAGAACACCTTGCTGTTTGCGCAAGGACTGGCGCGCGAAGGCGGCACGATGGCGGAGCATATGAAGGTTCATGCGCTGGCGCGGTTGGTGCTTGCCGGCTCCATCAACCACGTTCAGGTTTCGTGGGTGAAGCTTGGCCGCGAAGGTTCCCAACTATCGCTGCTGGCCGGGGCCGACGATTACGGTGGCACGTTGTTTGAGGAAAACATCTCGCGGCTGGCGGGATCGACCGCGGGCCAATACACGTCGGCGGCGGAGTTTCAGGAGAGAATCGTCGAGTTAGGCCGCATTCCCGCGCAACGGAACACGCTCTACACGCAATACACCTATCCTTTATCCAAGACCACGGTTGAGCCGGTTGCGGCCGGCGGCAACGCATGATTGCGATCGTCGGAGGCACCGGTCCCGAAGGCTCGGGGCTGGCGCTGCGCTGGGCGCGAGCAGGCGAATCGGTCGTCATCGGCTCGCGCGATGGCGAGCGGGCCAAAGCTACGGCCTCACAGATCGCGGAAAAAGCCGGCGTGCTGGGCAGCGTGGAAGGCGTGGAGAACGCGGTCGCCGTGAAGATGTGCGACATTGTGGTACTGACGGTTCCGTTCGCCGGGCAAGCCGAGTTGCTGAAGCAACTGAAGCCTTTATTTCGCTCAGGCACGGTGTTGATCGACGCTACTGTTCCGCTGGCGGCCGCCGTGGGCGGACGCCCGACTCGCGTGCTCGGCGTGTGGCAGGGATCGGCGGCCGAGCAGGCGCAGGAAATCGTGGGCAAGAATGTCGCAGTTGCTGCGGCATTTCACAGCCTGTCGGCGACGGTGCTGAACGCTGACGGCGAGGTCGATTGCGACGTGATCGTTTGCAGCGACGATGACCGCGCCCGGCAGGTCGCGTCGCAACTGGCGGCCAAGATTCCGCGGGTGCGAGCCATCGACGGCGGCAAGCTGGAGAATGCGCGCATCGTGGAAGCGATGACCGCGCTGCTCATCACCCTCAACATCCGGCATAAGGTGCATGGCGCGGGATGGAGGGTGACGGGGCTGGGAATTTAGAAACAGTTGTCAGTTGCCAGTTGTCCAAGAGCGAATCGAAGAGAGTCCTACGCTGTCGCGCGAGTGCTCTTGCGGCTGGACTTGCGGTTTGGAGCAACCTCAGCAATGCCCGACAGTATGACGGGGTTGCGGTCGGAAAATTGCACGACAAGAGAGAGCTGCCCACCCATGGCCTCGATGTAGTCCCGCAAAGTGGAGATCAGCAAGTCGCTGCGCTTCTCAAGCTTTGACACGCCTTCCTGTCCGATGCGCAGGGACCTTGCAATCCTTTGCTGCGTAAGCCTGCACGCTTGGCGGAGCTGCTGGAGCGTCATCTCTTCAGCGATGAGCTGCGCTGCTCGGGTTTCGACCTTCCTGCGTTGCGCGGGGCCGAGCTCACGAATAACGTCATTCACGTTGCGGGGCATATTACTTCCCTTTCTTCGCCTGCAGGCGGTCTAGATGCGCCTGAAAACGTTTATCGGCCTTAGCGACAAGACGCTTGTAAAATCTCTTCTGGCTGACGCCGGATTTGTCGCCCGCGGCAAGAAAAATGGCCTTGCGTGTTGGATCGAACGCAAATGCAACTCTCCATTCGCCGTCAGCCGCGCTAAAACGCAGTTCTTTCATATTGGCGTGGCGGGAGCCGTACAGGGCGTCAGCGCGGGGCCTTCCCAGTTGAGGACCGAATCGTTGTAAAAGGCGAGAGAGAGCGAGGATTTCTGTGCGTACATCCTCCTGCACATGGTTAAATTCTGGCTCAAACTCGTCGCCGATTTCAACGATCCATTTCGCCTCCAATTATACCCCCGGATGCATATGCCACACAATGCATGTCCATCGATGCCTTAAATGATGGCTCAGCGGCTGGCCAGTCCTCCAGCCGTCTCGCCGCCATCGACCACGTACACATTCCCCGTTAGATAAGCCGCGTCATCCGAAGCCAGAAATGCGAACAGCGCCGCTACTTCTTCCGGCTGCGCATGTCGGCCCAGCGGGATCTTCCGGTTGACAGCCTCCAGCATCTCCTTGGAGTACTCGGCCCGCTGCATCGGGGTGAGCACGTAACCCGGCGCGACGGCATTCACTCGCACCTTGGGAGCCAATTCCAGCGCCATCGAGCGCGTCAGCTCAATCACACCGGCCTTGGTGGCGTTGTAGTCCGCGTAATAAGGATGTCCGACCATCCCATTCGTCGAAGCCATGTTCAGAATGACGCCGCCGGAGCGCTCCATCATGTAGCGCGCGGCCGTCTGCGCAACATAAAAGACGCCGCTCAGATTGACGGCAAGGACTTTGTTCCATTCCTCCGGCGTGATGTCGAGAAAGTTGTGGCGAATGCTGATGCCGGCGTTGTTGATGACGACGTCCAGCCCGCCCAATCCAACAATGATGTTGCCAATGGCGTGCTGCACCTGCTTAACATCGGCAACATCGGCGCGAAAGATGCCTGCAATTCCCGGCACCTCGCGGCCAATTCTGTCGCACCCGTCCGCGTCGCGATCCAGAATCGCGACCTTCGCGCCCTCTTCAAGAAAGCGGGCAGCCGTTGCCGCGCCAATGCCGCTGGCGCCGCCGGTGATGACCACGCACTTCCCTTTCAGTCCTCGCATCTTGTAAAGAGCCCGCCCCACAGCATAACAAACAGCGTCGGCTTCTCCGATTCGCAGAAATCAGCGGCATGACTCCCTTAACCTGATAAACTTTTGCGCACCAGCCATGGGGCGCTCACCTGCATCGTTACGGACGCAGCTCTTCGCCGATCCCGAGGGCAGGTTCGTGCACGACGTGGTGCTGGATTCCTGCCGGCGTCATGCGTCGAAGATCGCAATTGTCGACGCGTCCTGCATACCGGTGCAGCGCATTACTTATGCTGCTTACGGCGCGATGGTGGAGAGTGCGGCGCGCGGGCTGGTGGCGTCCGGCATTCGTCCGGGCGAGGTCATTGGCATCTTCCTGCCCAACTGCTGGGAATTCGGAGTGGCTTATCACGCGGCAACTTTGGCGGGGGCCATTCCGACCACGCTGAACCCCACCTACCGCGAGCGCGAAGTCCGCTACCAACTGGAGAATTCTGAAGCGGTCGCCCTCATCACCGATGGCGCACTACTTACAGGAATTGACCTCAGCCTTCTCCCTGCGCTACGGCGGGTGTACACCGTGCGCGCGCCCGGACCGACCGGGTCGCAACCCTTCGACGCGCTATTCCAAGCGGGGGAGACCGTACATTTGCCGACGCCCGAGCACGACTCGCGACTTGCGCTGGCTACGCTTCCCTACTCCAGTGGCACGACGGGCCTTCCCAAAGGCGTGATGCTGTCGCACCACAACCTCGTGGCCAATGTCTATCAGACGCTGACCCCGGGGGAGAGCAACGCGATCGGCGAAGGCGATGTCATGTTGTGCTTCCTCCCGCTGTACCACATCTACGGGCTGACGGTCGGCCTCAACCTGGCGCTGATTCGGGGCTGCACGCTGGTGCTGATGCCGCGCTTCGACTGCGAAGCCTCGTTGCGGCTTATCGCCGACGAAGGCATCACCTTTGCCTTGTGCGTGCCGCCCACGCTGCTGGCGTATTGCCAGGCTGCGGAGCAGGGAAAGTTTCCACGCGATCATCGCATGAGTTGGGTGAAGTCAGGTGCTGCGCCGTTGGCGCCCGAGCTCGCGCGCCGTTTCACCGCCAGCACGGGCATTCCAATTCGCCAGGGCTACGGAATGACAGAGGCGTCGCCGGTGACGCACATCGGCTTCCTGGCGCCGGAGCTATATAGGCCGGAGTCGGTTGGCATGCCAGTGGCCCAAACCGACTGCCGTGTGGTGGATGAGAAGGAGCAGGACGTTGCTCCGGGTGAAATCGGTGAGTTGGTGATGCGCGGGCCGCAGTTCATGCTGGGCTACTGGAAATCACCCGACGCCACTGCCGCGGTCCTGCGCGACGGTTGGTATTGGACCGGCGACATTGTGCGCGTGGATGAGGACGGCTTTTACTACGTGGTCGATCGCCGCAAGGAGATGATGAAGTACAAGGGATTCTCCATTGCGCCCGCCGAAGTGGAGAGTGTGCTGCTGGAACACCCCGCGGTGCGCGATTGCGGCGTGGTATCGCGGATCGACGCCGCCGGAGAAGAAATTCCTTGTGCCTTCGTCGTGGTGCGTGAGGAGAAGCCGGCTAATCAAGAGACTGCGGAAGAGCTTCAGGCATTCGTGGCCGAACGCCTGACGCATTACAAGATGCCGCGCGAAATTTATTTTGTGCAGAAGCTGCCGCGCACCGCGTCGGGCAAGATCCTGCGGCGTGAGCTGCGAAAGTTGGTTTGAGCTTAGGAGTAGGACATACGAAAATAGAACCCCGAAGGGGTGGAATTGCAGTTGGCCCAGGACGGAGCGAAGCGGAGTCCTGGGTAGAGTAGAAAAAAATAGCTGAGTCCCGTAGGGACGACACGGTTATCACACGGACTCGTGAGCGCCATTCGACCGTCCCCCGCCCAGCAGCAATGCCAGAAGAAAAGGGAGCATGCGCTCCCTTGTCCTACAGAAGGTTTGTCAGTTGCTACTGTCCGGCGCCGGACATACTTGTTCCGGAATCGAACGTCACGCCCGTCTTGTTGTTGCTGAAATCGATCTCGCTGATGGTCGAACCGCCGTTACCATCCTGCGTAATCACCTGGTTGTGATCGGGTGCATTGGCGAGCTGCTTGACTTGGCCGGTTGCGGAAGCCATTTCCTTCCCGTTCTTCACGAACTTCACTTGGGCGGTAGAGCCCGTGGTGTCGCACTTCACGGTGTAGTCGCCGGCAGGCAGCGTCTTGCCGTTAAGTTGCACATCCTGGAGGAGCGTGACCTCCTGAGACTTGGAGGCGGCAAAAGCGCAGATGGACATGGTTAGCGCGAAGACGAATAGAGTTAAGCGAGCCAGTGTACGAGTCATTTTCTAGTCTCTCCTTACTTTTTGACTATCGTTCTGGCAGCCCATGCGGCTATAGCAACGCCCCAAGCGTTAATTCGCCGGTGCGGGACCTGCTTGCATTTCCTGTGCCTTCGCATAGAATGTGAGGCCGGGGTTAAACAGCACGGGGACGCCTTCAAGTTGCCCTCGAGTTTGTTCCGCCTGGGCCGCCAAACCGCTGGCGAAACACTCTGTTTGACCCCACTTTTCTTATGCAATTGGAGTGCCAGCAGACGCTACACTCCCACTTCCAGTATCCCTCACCTATATACGGCGAACGCGAGCGAAAAGTTCACAACGTTGAACATTTCCTCGCGATAAAGTTTGGACGAATTGTGTCCAGTGACGTAAGCGGCCCACAGCTTCGCTTCACAGTAATTCACATCCGTTCACACCAATTCACATCACGTTCAAAACTGTGCTCTGCTGTCTTTGTGATTACAAAAACCGCAACGGCGAAAATGGCCCCATATCGAAATCGGGGGAGCGTCCCATCAGCAGCTGCGTCATGACCAGCGCAGTCACCGGCGCAAGCATGATCCCATCGCGATGGTGTCCGGTTGCAGCGTAGTATCCCGGCAGAGAAGTTGCGCCGAGGATGGGAAGACCGTCCGGTGATCCCGGACGCAATCCTGCCCACGCATCGTGAATGCGCATCTGGCCGATCTCCGGAACCACGTTGACCGCGGCCCGGTGCAAGCGCTGCACGGTGTCGGCATCCACGTGCTTGTCAAATCCCGCCTCCTCGACTGTTGCTCCCAGCAGCATGCGTCCGTCGCTGCGCGGAATGATGTAGACATCCGGCGTGCGCACCACATGCCGAATCAGCGGGCCGGCAGCGTGCGCTCCCGCTTGCGGCACCACGCAAACCATCTGCCCTTTCACCGGTCGCGTCGGCATTCCAAAAGGCTTGATTTGCGAGGCCCATGCTCCCGCGCAGTTCACTACCGCTGATGCCACATAAAATGACTTCGCCGTACGGGCACCCGTAGCTCGTCCAGCCAGCACAGCAACTTCGGTCACCGCCGAACCGGTCACGAAATCAACACCCAGCTTCCGCGCGGATTTTTCCAGCGCGCTGGCCAGCTTGCGCGGATCGACACTAACCTCGGGCAAGAAGTAAGCGCGCCCGCGCCAGGCAATCAACGGCTCCAGTTGCGCCAGCTCCGCAGCATCGTGCAGTGGCCGCGCGCCTTCACACTTCGGCAGCTCAGCGTCTCCGAGGAACGCGATCGTCCCGTCGTCGCGCAGGTCAGGTGACTCGAACGCCTCCGCCCGCAGCTCGGCAACAAACTGCGGATACATGCGCCCACTGGCTGCGATCATCTTGGCCATCGCGGGAGGATTTTCCGGATCGCAGTGGGCGATCATGCCGCCGGCGGCGTGCGTCGCCTCCCGAGCAGGTTCAGACTTCTCCACGACGAGAACGCGCGCACCGCTGTGCCGCAGGCTCCGTGCCAGCGACAACCCAATTACGCCTCCACCAATGAGGACAACATCCCAGGTCTTCACTCTTCGATTGTAGAGGACGATTAAGAGTGGAACTCATTCGCGCTCTGTAGCGTCGGCAATTAACGTTGAGCTCGTGCCACAGACGCCAGCGGAAGACAACCCCTGCCACAAGCGACGGTCATTACTACAGCGATTGAGGCGAGCGTCGCGTGTGTGTCTCTTCCGGGCAGTTTGACTAGGATGTCCCGGTGGGAGAAAATACATCAGGCGCTGAATTCTCAGCGCCATCCTTTCGCAAGTGGGCCTGTGGCGCAGCTGGGAGCGCGCTTCCATGGCATGGAAGAGGTCGTCGGTTCGATCCCGACCAGGTCCACCAAATTCCTCAAATAAGCAAGACGGGGGACTGCTTTGACCATGGCATTCGTGTCATGGGCTTTCTCATAACCCACTGTTTTGATGCTTGCAACGGTTGTTTCCCTCCCACCGGCCCGAGCGTGGCAGAAGCGGCTTGTGGTAACTTTTCAGGTACTCTGAGCTTCAACTCGAGAACCTGGGCTTTAGAATAGCGGCTGTATCGCTTTCGAACCGAATGATTTTGCCGTCGAGAGGATATGGTGAGAAGCATTCTTGTTCGCTGTGTCGCGATTCTGTTCGTCGTAGCTGCGGCGATCTGGGTTGACGCGCAAGACACGGACACCTACGAGCAACCTCCGGCTCGTAAATCCGCGGCGAAGCCGGATGTGCCACCCTACATGCTCTGCTTCGGCGAGGGACCCAAGTGGAGCGTCGAGTTCGTCTCTTGGGGTGTGCGCTATCAGGGCGCCGCCGATCGGCCGGATCAGGACTTTCTGGGCGGTTTTTTCTGGGAAGCGGACGAGAAGGTCTGGGCGTGGCAGATGGCCAGTGGTAATGCGCTGTCGGCCAAAATCCGGAAGGCCTCCTGCACCGAAGCTGGGTCCGGCCAGACGTACCCCTACGCAGCCGTGGTCTATTTGCCGCAGGGCGACATACTAGGCGGCTGCTGCCGCAAATTGAAGCCGGGGGAAGCTCCAGCCTCACCGCAAAATGCCCCGGCCATCAAGACTAAGACCAAGTAACGGCGCCAGGCAACGGGCCTGCTAATTGCGCTTCCCTGGCAGTTGAGCCCCTGCGATGGAAGCGTCCAGCAACTCCATGTAGTGCATCACCGGCAATGGACGTCCCGCTTCATTCAACAGTGCCCCGATTTGCAGTTGGCATCCAGGATTGCCCGTCGCTACCGCGTCAGCCGAAGTCGCGATAATTTTCTCCACCTTGCGCTGGCCCAACTGGTGGGCCGTCTCCGACTGAACCAGACCGTAGAGACCCGCCGAGCCGCAGCAGAGTGCCGACTCGGAAATTTCCAACAACTCCAGTCCAGGGATGGTACGCAGCATGGCGCGCGGCTGTTCGCGCAATCCCTGGGCGTGCTGCAGGTGACAGGGATCGTGGAAAGCAACCTTCAACGGCATCGGATGCCGCGGCGCGCGCGGTTTCAACTCTGCCATGACCTCCGATACGTCTTTGCACTTGGCGGAAAACGCGATGGCACGGTCGCGATACTTGGGATCATCGCGCAGCAGGTATCCATAGTCTTTGAGCGTGTGTCCGCAACCTGCGGCGTTCACCACGACGGTATCGACCGCCAACGGCTCGAAGAGGTCGATCAGCTTGCGCGCGCTGTCGAGTGCTTCGCGTTCCTGGCCCAGATCCATCATCAGGGCACCGCAGCAGCCCTGCTCCGGCGGGACCAGCACTTCACAGCCCTCGGCGGCCAGGACGCGCGCGGTCGCCGCATTTACCTCCCCCGTGAATACGCTCTGCACGCAGCCGGTCAACATGGCGACGGTGCGGCGCTTCTCGCCCTGCGCGGCGATGCGCGGCGGCAGCGTCGCCAGTGTGGCATTGCGCGACAAATCAGGCAGCATCTGCTCCATGGCACGCAAGCTACGGGGCAGCAGCGACGTCAGGCCTACGGCCCGTGCGAGTTTTTGTAAGCCCAGTCGCTGATAAGCGCGCAGTGGCAACACCATCTTGCGCATGCGCTTGGGCCGGCTGAAGACCGCTGCGATCATCCGCCGCAGGGCCCGCTCATGGAGCGGCCGGCGATACTGCCGCTCCACCTGGCCCCGCATGGCTTCAATCAGCTGGCCGTACTTCAGGCCTGACGGACACGAGGTGGTACATGCCATGCATCCCAGGCAATGGTCGAAGTGCGAGACGTACGAGTCAGTCAATTCCGCCTCACCCGCGATCGCCATGTTCATCAGGTGAATGCGGCCACGTGGTGAGTCCTGCTCTTTCCCCCACAGAGTGTAGGTGGGGCAGGTTTGCAAGCAAAAGCCGCAATGGACGCAGGCATTCAACAGCTCCGCGTCCGGGGGATGATACCCATCGAAAATATTCTTGCTGCCATTCGCCGGCGTTGCCAGCTGCGTTGTCATATGCCCCCCACGAAACGTCCCGGATTCAGAGTGTCGCCCGGGTCGAATTTCTGCTTGATTCTAAGCATCAGCGGAAGCGTATCGTTTACGGTGCCCCAAACATCCAATCCGCTCTTCATGGCGACCGGGCACTGCGCCACGGTCAGTGTTCCTCCGAGGCGGTCGACCTCGCTGCGCAGAGAGCTCAGTACTGCTATCAGCGGCTGTAGGCCGGCGGCATCCAGACGTACCTCGGCCAGTCCGGTGCCCTGCGCTACCAGAGTGAACGCGACGTCGGCAGTCTTCGCGTGCAGGAAAACAGCTTCGCAGAGCGATCCAATCTGCGAAGGCAGGACACAGCATTTGCAGACCACTGAACTGGTGGCGTTGACGAATAGCTTCTGCCGCTCCATCCAGACGTCGCCGCTGGAATCCACAAACTCGTGGGCGCCCGCGATGCGGCGAAGCTTTGCATATTGGTCCTGCAACGATTCGGGAATGCCCTCGAATCGTATGTGGACAAAAATCTGGTTCTCGCTGCGCGCGCGAATCTGCAATCCGGTGTAGACCAGATGTGAATCCAGAATGGCGAGCACCAGTTTTTCCACTTCCGACGCTGTAGGCAGCATGGCGGTGAAGGTCGCCGTGGCTACCGGGACGGGGTGGAGGCGAAACACGGCGCGGGTGATTACGCCCAGCGTTCCCAGAGAACCGATGGCAAGCTTCGTAAGGTCATAGCCGGCAACGTTCTTGACGACCTTGCCTCCTGCCTTAATCACGCTGCCGTCGGGCAGCGCCATTTCCAGACCAAGCACCAGGTCGCGAATCGCCCCGTAGCGAATACGCAGCGTCCCGCTCTCCGCAGTTGCCAGTACGCCGCCCACTGTGGCCTGCTCCGGTTGCATGGGATCGGCGCCCAACTGCTGACCATGCTCGCGGACCACACTCTGCAACTTGTCGATGGTGCAGCCGGCTTCCACCGTCACCGTCATGTCGCCCCAGGCATGTTCAATCACCTGATTAAGCCGCTCCAGCGAGAGGACAAAGTCCGCCTGGCGCGGACGATTTCCTAATCCCAACTGAGTTCCTCCACCTCGCGGAATGATGGTGAGGCCGGCGGAGTTGCAGTAACGCAGCACCTTCGCGACTTCCTGCGCCGAGCCGGGCGCAATTACCCCGGCGGGTTGGACCGCGTCTACGGCATCCTCTGGCGTCGCCGGGCGCAAGTGTTCAGCCCCCACGATCGCACTTAATTCGATCCACGCTTCGTTGTTCTGTACTCGAGCTTGGCTCATGATTTAACTCCCGTCTGGACCCGCCAGTTCCGCAGCTAGTACCGCTGTGCCAGCCCCGCTAACTCGATCGGATGTGGTTCGTAAGCGACCGGCCTTTGCACGTTCGCGTCTGTGCCGGGAAACATTTTCGTCGGATTGCAGAGGTCATAAGGATCGAACGCCGAGCGCAGGCGTTGCATGGCGTCCAGGTCAGCTGGAGAAAACATGACCGGCATGAACATCTTCTTTTCTTCGCCGATCCCATGTTCCCCGGTGATGGATCCGCCCGCTTCCACGCACAGCCGCAAGATATCTTCAGCCAGCGTCATCGCTCGTTCCTCTTGCCCGGCGATACGGCGGTCGTAGAGCACCAGCGGGTGAAGATTGCCGTCGCCGGCATGAAAGACGTTCGCCACGCGCAGGCCAGCATCGGCGCTGAGGCGATCAATTTCTCCCAGCACGCGGGGTAATGCGGTACGCGGGATAACGCCGTCCTGCACCAGATAATTTGGAGAGATTCGACCCACGGCCGCAAATGCGGCCTTGCGTCCTTTCCACACCGCCATACGTTCCGGCTCGGACTTCGCCAAGCGCATCTCCCAGGCGCCGCACTCTTTGCAGATCGGGCCAACCTTTTCCATCAGGAGCTCGACTTCGCGAGCCGAGCCGTCGAGTTCCACCAGCAGCAGCGCCTGGCAGTTGGGATAATTGGCATGAACGGCCGCTTCAGCGGCCTCCAAGGCCAGCCGATCCATAATTTCCATGGCTGCCGGAAACATTCCCGAAGCGATGATGTTGCTGACCGCCGCGCCAGCCTCGCTGCTGGAATTGAACGCTGCCATCAATACCTGTATGGTTTCAGGCTTCCTGATGATTCGTAGCGTGACCTTAGTAATGATCCCGAACGTTCCTTCTGAACCGACGAAAGCTCCCACCAGGTCGTAGCCTGGCTGGTCCATCGTCGTGCCGCCCAGATTAAGCAGAGTGCCGTCGGAGAGCACAACCTCGATTCCGAGAATGTAGGTGGTGGTTACTCCGTACTTGAAGCAGTGGGCGCCGCCGGAGTTCTCCGCCACATTGCCGGCCACGGTGCAGACCACCTGCGAGGATGGGTCTGGGGCATAAAAATAGCCGCGGGGGGAAACCGCGGCGGTGATGGCGTAATTCGTCACGCCCGGCTCGACCACCACCCGGGCGTTGGGCAAATCAACCTCGAGGATGCGATTCATCCGGGTGACGCTGATCACCACGCCTCCCTTAACCGGCAAGGCTCCGCCGCTTAGTCCGGTGCCCGAACCACGCGCGACCATGGGGATTTTCTCGCGGTAGCAAATCTTCACGATGGCCTGCATTTCTGCCGCGGTTGCGGGCAGAAGAACCAAATCAGGAACCACACGGAACAGAGTCAAGCCGTCGCATTCGTAAGTCCGGAGCTGCTCAGGCCCACTCACCAGGCCGGCATCTCCAACAATGGAACGAAATTCACTTACCAACCGAGCGTTCATTCAACACCTCGATGGCGCCACGCGGGCCTTGGGATGGAAGATTGATGTTCCCAATGAGAGCTCCTGGACTGGGATACGGTTTGTTTCTAGCACCGGCAGCATCCAGGCGGCGGTGACGGAGGTCACACTACAGGATGTCAACGGAACGTGAGCTTGCATGGAAGGCCGGCCGCAGGGCGGTTAGCAAGATCAATTTCGCAAACCAGCCGTCACGGGGCGCCTGCGGGTTTCGTGCCCAGGGTAGGAGTGGCGGCTCTCATCCGATCAAGCAACGCTAGCTCGGCCGCCCGATTGAACGTTGTCGCCCTTCGTCTGATCCGATGCCGCAACGCAAGAATGGAACTGCATGCTGTTGTCGCGCACTCCGGCGTCGCACGGTCGAGCTTGCGCCAGGTTTCGAAGATGGCTGGCTCCTTCTCCTTCACTGCTTGCCAACGTGAATGCTGGAGAGGTAATGCATGAGCCCAAAGACATTCAGCAGCCACAACACCACGGCGATTGTCACTACGGCGTTCAAAATTGACTTTATGGAGCTTGCCATGGGTATGAAGCGATCCACCAGCCACAGAAGAACCCCGACAACGACCAGAACCAGGACAACTTGAAGCAATGGCATACTGTAGTTACCTTTCTGTACTCCGATAGGGTTGTTTCATACAGCTTAGGCGAATGAGAAACTAATAACTGTACCCGCTCCGCTCTTTGTTGGATTCGCTGCGCGGCAATAAGGATGACCTTTTTCGAGAAGAGGCAATCTTCTGCACCGGTCTTCGGGGACGCGCGGAATCGAAGAGATGGAATCGTTGCCGACCTAAAGATGCGCGCAAGAAATGGAGTTTGCAAACCAGAAGTCTGGCCGCAAGCCTTGACGCATTGCGGCGAGGGAATCTAGGCTGGTTCCGACCATCCAATAATCTGAGGCAATCATGGACATAAGAACTGTAGGAGTAATTGGAGCGGGCACGATGGGCAATGGTATCGCCCATGTTTTCGCCAAGAGTGACTACACGGTCATACTGGTTGATGTTGAGCAGCGATTCCTCGATCGCGGCTTTGAAACCATCCGCAAGAACATGGAGCGCGAAGTCTCGAAGGCCAAACTGACAGCCGAGCAACGCGACCAGGCACTGGGCCGCATCACTGCAGTGACCAACCGCAAGCAACTGGCAAGCTGCGACTTCATCGTCGAGGCCGCCAGCGAACGCTTCGAGATCAAGGCCGAACTGTTCCGCGATCTGGATGCGATGTGCCGGCCGGAAGTAATCCTTAGCTCCAACACTTCGTCCATTTCCATCACCAAGCTGGCAGCGGTGACGAAGCGGCCCGACAGAGTCATCGGGATGCATTTCTTCAATCCTGTGCCGGTGATGAAACTGGTTGAGGTGATCCGTGGACTGGCCACCTCGAACGAGACCTACGCCACGGTAAAGGCGCTGGCTGAGAAGCTGGAGAAAACGCCGGTCGAGGTGAATGACGCTCCGGGATTCGTCTCGAACCGGGTGCTGATGCCGCTGTTAAACGAAGCCATGTACGCCGTGATGGAAGGCGTCGCCACGCCAGAAGCGGTGGATGAAGTCTTCAAGCTGGGGATGGCGCACCCTATGGGACCGCTGACGCTGGCCGATTTCATCGGGCTCGACGTCTGCCTCGACATCATGCGCGTGATGCAGTCCGGCCTCGGCGATCCCAAATACCGGCCATGTCCGCTGCTGATCAAGATGGTGGACGCGGGTTGGCTGGGCCGTAAATCGGGTCGCGGCTTTTATAAGTATTGAGCGGTAGAAAGCACGGCGCTCCTATTGCTCTAGAAGTTGAGGTAATCGCCATGGAAGGCCGGCCGCTCTACGTCTTAAACACGCTTCAGGTTCTAGCGGCCATCGTCGTCTTGTGGATGCTGGTTAGGTGGAAAGCCCCTTGGAATGCCATGCGATACATCGGTGCGGTACTGGCCGTGGCGGGTATTAGCCTGGTTGCGGTCGCTCGCTGCCAGCTCGGCAAGTCGTTTTCGGTCAGGCCGGAGGCTCACGAACTCGTCACCCGTGGCCTGTACTCGAAAATACGCAACCCCATTTATGTTTTCGGAAGCGTGTATGTGGCGGGTCTTTTGCTGGTCTTGCAGCAGCCTATTCTGGTGATCGTCCTCGCGATCTTGATTATCATTCAGACGATTCGCGCCCGGCGCGAAGCCCAAGTGCTGGAGGCGGCCTTCGGCGATGCTTATCGCCAGTACCGGAGCAAGACCTGGTTCTGACGAGTAGGTTCTGACGAGTACTCAGCTCCGGCTGGTGCGCTTGCGGCTTTTCCCGGCTTGCGCTTTAGGCAATGGATCGGCCGGCTCGTAACCCATTTGCGCCGACAGAATCTTCACCAATTTCGCCAGCACTTTGGTTCGCGCCCAGTATTTGTCGTTGCCCTCGATGAGCGTCCAGGGCGCAGTAGCGGTGCTGGTCTTGACCAGCATCTGTTCCACAGCTTCTTCATAGGCTGCCCACTTCTCGCGATTGCGCCAGTCTTCCTCCGTCAGCTTCCATGATTTGTAGCCGATGGCTTTGCGTTCATCGAAGCGGCGCAGCTGCTCCTCGCGCGAGATGTGGATCCAGAATTTCACCAGGATCACGCCAAAGTCGGCCAGTTGCCGTTCGAAGGAATTGATCTCCTTATAGGCGCGCTTCCATTCCGCTTCGCTGGCGAATCCTTCCACCCGCTCTACCAGAACGCGGCCATACCACGAGCGATCAAAGATGGCGATCTGTCCACGTTCCGGCAGGCGTCTCCAGAATCGGTACAGATAATGCCGGGTTCGATCTTCGCCGAGGGGCGAACTGATGGGATACACGACGTAGCCTCGCGGATCGAGCTTTTCGGTGATGCGCTTAATCGCGCCACCTTTGCCCGCCGCATCCCAACCTTCGAACACAATGATGACCGGACGCTTCTGCAGGTAGACCTGATATCCCAACTCCCGCAATTGAATTTGCCGCCGCGTGACTTCGCGAACATAGGACTCGCGATCCAGGGTGTGAGTAAGATCCACCGTCTCCAGCATCAGTGCCCGCCTCCTGTCAACGAGTCCATGGCGGCACGCAACTCGGCGTCTTTGACGCTTTCGGCGGCAACGTCGCTGGATGGCGGCGCTTTGGGTCCCAAGTTCTTTTCGATTGCCGTGATGATGCTCTCACACACTTTTTTCCGGGTGTATGACTTTGAAGTCGCTTCGACAATGGTCCAGGGTGCGTATTCCGACTCGGTCAGCTCCAACATTTCCTCGGTTGCCGCAAGATACTCTCCGTATTTCTTATGGCGGGCCCAGTCGGCCTTTGTCACGCGCCATGCTTCCAGCGGATCTTCCTGGATCATTTCAAAGCGCTTGCTCTGTTCCTTCCTGCTGATGTGCAAAAAGAATTTCAGGATCACGGTGCCATCGTCGGCCAGCATGCGCTCAAATTCGATGATGTCGCGGAACGCCTGCCTCCAGGACTTCTCCGGGATCGTTCCCTCCACGCGCTCCTCGAGCACGCGACCGTACCAGCTATGATCGAAGATGACCATCTCGCCGCGGTTCGGCGCCTTCAGCCAGAAGCGCCACAACCACGGACGCTGCTGCTCGTAGGTTCTAGGCGCGGTGATCGGGTAAAGTTTGAAGCCTCGTGGATCCAGGCGCTGGGTCAAAGCCGATATCGTAGTTCCCTTGCCCGACGCGTCCCAGCCCTCGAAAACAATCAGCGTGGGCACACCGTTGTCCCAGCACGCTTTCTCCAAGTCGTACAGACGCAATTGCAAGCCGGGGACCACGCGCTTGTATTCTTCTCGGGAAAGCTTCTTCTTCAAGTTGATATTTTCGAGCATGGTGGAAAGTCAATTCTACTCAGGTATGGGTGGTAGTGCAGTTTGCCCCGAGCGAATGAAACGAGTCGCCTGGTCGCCGAGCCCGAACTTGTGGAGCGACCAGAGGAGGATAATGAAGCATGCTCATGTCGCTCTTATATAGCTATTTTTTCCCTGCCATGTGGGTGAGTTATTCGGCGTATTGGTGGGCGATGTCGAGGGATGTCAAGGAAACCGAGCGCCAGGAGTCCGCGCCGTCGCGGCTCACGCGGCTGGTTCTGATCATTTGCGCGTTCGCGCTGCTCTGGCTGCCAAGCGTTCCGCTTCCACTGCTAAATGAACGCTTTCTTCCGCATGGCGTCTGGAGCTTCTGGAGCGGCGCGGCGATTACCGCCGGCGGTCTACTTTTTTCTGTCTGGGCGCGTCGTCACCTTGGAAAAAACTGGAGCCAGGCTGTCACCTTGAAGGAAGATCACGAGCTCATTACAACTGGGCCCTACGCACTGGTTCGTCATCCCATCTATACCGGGCTGCTGCTGGGATTCATTGGTTGTGCGGTGGCCCGTGGCGAGTGGCGGGGCCTACTTGCCGTTGCCCTTGTTTTCGTCGCACTATGGCACAAACTTAGGCTTGAGGAGAAATGGATGCGCGCGCAGTTCGGCGCGTCGTATGAAACCTACTCTCGACGCGTGGCGGCGCTGGTGCCATATATCGTTTGAGCGAGGCTGTTGGTGAGGAAAGAATTGGGAATCGTAACCAAATTGTCACATTTCGTGTATATACTTCTGGTCGCGTTACAAAGGATCAAGCGGACGGATTGCAGCTCTGCGGTAGGACGGTCTAAATTGTTCCCGGAAGGCCTCTCATAAATGGTCATGACTTGTATCAGGGCACGACTTCAGTCGTGCCGCAAGAAACCGCAATGAAGGTCCGGCTTTAGCCCCTGCAAAATCCGCCCTCGGGGGCTACAAGCCCCAAGTTTTATTGAGCCAGTTACGGCGCGGCTGAAGCCGTGCCCTGATACAAATCGATTTATGAGGTAGGTTAGAATTTTTCCTTATGTTCTTGACCAAACTTGCTGCCGTCTTACTCTGCTCCGCAACCGTGCTGGCCGCCCAGAACCTTCCCGCTGGGACCGCGCTTCCTATCATGCTGAACTCAACTCTCAAGTCGAAAGACTCCAAGGCAGGTCAGAGGATCGAGGGAAAACTTATGCAGGAGGTTTTGTTGCCCTCCGGCTCGAAGATCAAGTCGGGATCGCATGTAACCGGACACGTGGTTTCGGACGACCTCAGCGGATCGGTGTGGCGCATTACAGTAATGTTCGACAGTCTCCAGGACCAGGGGCAGACGATTCCGTTGAATGTTGGGCTGCGCGCGATGGCTGCATCGGAGAGCGTTTTCAACGCTAAAACTCCCATCGATGCCATCTCGACCTACGAATCTGCGTATGGGTGGACCACGAAACAAGTGGGCGGCGACGTGGTATTTCGCGGTCGCGGATATATTGCCTCGCCCGACGGGAAAGTCGGCCGCTGGAATGGCAACGGAGCTTGGGGGAAGTTGACACCTGCCGGCGATTGTCTGGCCACGGATGTCAACGAACAAGAGCAGGCCCTATGGGTGTTTTCGACCACCGCGTGTGGCGTCTATGGCTTCCAGGACCTGAAGCTTGCTCAAACGGGAAGCAGCGCGCCGGTCGGACAAATCACGCTGGAATCGACCAAGGAAATCCTCGTCCGCGATGGTAGCGGCTGGCTCTTATTGGTCAACGCTGCTCCCGCCAACCCTGCAAGCACAAAGTAGTCCATTCCAGAATCTTCACTTCGCGGCTCGTGAGGCCGCTCGTAGTTCAACCTCGCGGCGGCTGAAGAAATCCTTCAGGAATTTCCCGACATCGGTGACGGTCGAAAGATCGATGGCCTGCAACTGGCCGAACTCTGAGCCCAGCTTGGGCAGATTGGTTGCCCCCTTGGTCAGGGGCAGTATGCGCTCGTCGAAGCGCTTGTCCGCCATGGCGGTCTTCACCTCGTCTGACACCCATTCGCTGCCAGCTGAGTTCTCCGTAACCAGCACCAGTACCCAGTCGCACTTGAGCAAACCGGCTTCGATTTTCCGAACATAGTCCTGCCCCGGGATAATGTCCGCGTTGGAATACCAGGTGTCGATGCCATGCCTGGCCAAGGGTGCGGTGATGCAGTTCTCCACGAACTCGCGGTCCAGGTGGCTGTGGCTGACGAACACTCTGGCGGGGCGGTCGGGAGTAAGCTGCAGCAGATGAACATGACGATACCTGGCAATCAACTGGCCGGCCTTCACCACCTCGAACGACTCTGGCTCGTCGTGCTGCTCGACGATATCCCGAACGCAATTCCAGGTAGCGTTATCTACCAGTACACGCCGTCCGTTGCGTGCTGCAAACTCCAGAGAGTTAGCCAGGTTCACAATCGTCCCGATCGCGGTGAAGTCCCGCACCGTGCCGCTGCCGAAGGCTCCGAAGGCGGCCGTACCAGTCGAAATTCCCACACCAAGATCCAGGAAGCTGACGTCTTCGTTGCATAAATCCGCCCAGATGCGGCGCAGACTGTCGAAGCGCTCCAGCATGTCAAAGGCGGAGCGCACGGCCCGCACCGGCCCATCTTTGCCGCGGAAAATGGCAAACACGGAGTCACCTACAAACTTGTTGACGATGCCTCCGCGGCTGAGCACCCGGTCCGCGTACATGGTGAGCAAATCGTTCAGGATGTCCTGGGTACGCTCCGGGTCGGATGCCTGCAACTGGCACAGCTGTGTGAACCCTCGCAAGTCGGCAAACATCACGGTCAGCTGTTCGCGCTCGGCCGGCTTCTCCAGCCGTTGCACCAGGTCATCCGCTGAATCGCGCGAGTAAAGGCCCATTTGCGCGGTGAGCTTGCGGACGAGCCGCGAATGGTTGATGGCCGTGGCCGCCAACTCGCCCAAGCGCAGCAGCAGGGTGGCGTCGTGCTCGTCGTAAGCAGCCGGCTCTCCCGCAGCGCTGGTCTTGTTCAGCACCTGCAGCACTCCAATGCTCTTGTCGCCGATTAGCAACGGAACGGAAATAATGGATTTCGACCTGTTTCCAGTTTGCTGGTCTACGCCTTTGTAGTGCTCCGGATCAGCGCCGGCTGCGCTCTCGAAGTTGATTTGCCTGGTGGTGAAAGCTCGTCCGGCGTTGCTCTCCATGGGAACCCGCTGGCTGGACTGCTCGCCCCATTTTTGCATCAGCTCCGGACCCTTGGCGCCAAAGGCAGCGGCGAAGTAGAGCCCCTGGTGCACGGGATCGTAGAGCAGCACTGAGCCGTCGGGGGAAGCTGTCGCTCCGCAGGCTCTTTGCAGTATGGTCGTA
>CAWBKE010000038.1:0-53152 GCA_963789245.1 uncultured Acidobacteriaceae bacterium
AGGAGGCCTAAAGAGACTGTGTCGCGACCCGGTGTCGCCGCTCCGCGGCTCACTTGTTGTCCCACTTGGAGCGCGGGCTTACGCCCACGCCTAACACCATCTCGCCGCTGCGCGGCTAGTTTGGTCGGTTGTTCGTGCCGTTTGTTCCACCAGAAAATTTGTTTTCCAGTCGCGACACAGTCTCTTTAGGCCGACGTAGGGATCTGTTTTTGACTTTTTCAGCGGCTTCTTCGGTCGTGCCGATCAGGCTGTTTATTCTGTCGTCAGGAGCGGACTTTCAGTCCGCGAGGGATCTGCTCTTCCGATCATGGTAATTTTCACTTACGCTAACTCCGGCGCGTCAAAAATCTTCAGTTTCTTCTCGCTGTTGACGGAATTGCCAACTATGTCCGCCCCCCCTATTTGACCCTTGCAACCCATTGAAAACAATAACAATCGATGAAAAATTCCCGCCAAAAGGTTCTCCCCATTGGACTTACAGGTAAAAGCTTCTTTCCAAAGGACTTACACGATTTGCGCTTTACTCAGAATCAACTACTTACAAATCCTATGGAACTCATGATTACGTCTGTTATTTGAAGGGGACGGCAGTGTCTGCGTGACAAGTCGACCTATCAGATTGCGGTGGAACGCGAAGCATCGAAACTGGCAGCAATCCAGCCGCGCAGCGGCGGCATGAAGTTAGCCCGGCGCGTAAGCGCCGGGTGAAGTGGGAATCGAACCTGAGCCGCGTAGCGGCGACACGATTTTCACGCAGACTCCGAAGGCTTCCTCGTGCTGACGAATCTAGGGGACTTGCAATATGTGCCGCCGGCTGAAGCCGGCTCGGGAAGAAAATAAGCGGCTTATCGGCACGACCAAGGTCGTGCCCTGACACGAAGCCTTCCACAGCCGACTTTCTCAGCAACCTCCGAAGTCGTGCCCTGTTACAAGGCTTTCGGAGGCGGACTTTTTCCGCAACTTGTGAAGGCGTGCTCCAGCCGCAGAGTGGCCGTGATTTATTCTTGATCGTGTTCGGTGTTGCCGGCAAGCAGATCAATAGCGTGGGGCAAAATGTCGATAACCGCCTCCAGCGACTGCACTGCGCCGCCCGGACTGCCGGGCAGGTTGAGGATCAGCGAGCGGCCGCGCACTCCGCAGACACCGCGGCTGAGGACCGCGAATGGGGTTCGCGCCAGTCCTGCGACGCGAATCTTCTCCGAAATGCCGTCGATCAGCTTGGAGCACACCGCGCGCGTCGCCTCGGGCGTGACATCGCGTTCCGCGATCCCAGTCCCGCCGACGGTGACAACCAGTTGCACCTGCTCGCTCCAGTGCACCAGCGCTGCTTCGATTTTGGGCTGATCGTCGGAAACAATCTCATGGTGAGCGACCTGGAAGGCGTGCTGGCGCAGCAGCTCAGCCGTCGCCGGGCCGGAGAGATCGGTGCGCTCGCCTCGAGAACAGGAATCGCTAACAGTAAGAACAGCGGCGGTTGGCATAAGCTTTGATTCTGATTGCAGCGGACTTGCTGCAGCGGATCACGGTTATCTTACGACAAACACGCTAGAATAGTTGCTGAGCAGGCAGCGGCGATTGCGGTCATCGGGGCTTGGGAGCGCGGATCACGGAAGATATTGCGGCGATAGGGGTCCTTCGACTCCGGCGACCAAAAGCGGTCGCCTCCGCTCAGGATGACAAATCGTATTTTGTCAGGTGTGCAAGTGCTAAGTGCCAAATGCTAAGTGCTAAGTGCCAAGCTCCAAATGCGTGCCTTCCTGTTTAGCACGCCGGTTGAGATCACGATGTCAACAGAGCCGAACCAATGTTTGAAGTTACCGTAGAAGACACATTTTCCGCCGGTCATTACCTGCGCAACTATCGCGGCAAGTGCGAGAAGCCGCACGGGCACAACTACCGTGTGCGCGTGACCCTGAGCGGGGAGGAGCTGGACCAGGCCGGCCTGTTGCTGGACTTCAAGGAACTGAAGGACGTGCTGCGCCCGGTGATGAACTATCTCGATCACGAGATGATCAACGAGCTGGAGCCGTTTACCAGTGTGAATCCGTCGGCCGAGAACCTGGCCAAGTATTTCTACGACGAGACCAACGCGCGGCTGAAGCAGAACACCAACGGACGGGTGCGGGTAAAGGACGTCACCATCTGGGAGACCGATACCACGACCGCGCGCTACAGCGAATAGCGGATGTGCCGCCCCTGAAGGGGCTCGTGTTCTTTTGTCATCGCGAACCCAGCGCTTCCGCGCTGGGCTAATTACTCTCGCCTCTGCGAGGCTGGGGCTCGGCCCGGTTGAGGTCGCGGCCGACATCGTCAGAACGAATCAGTCTTGCCGGCGCTTTTGTCCTCAAGCTGAGAGCCCGCAGGGCGAAAGTAATTAGCTCCGGGCGGTAGAGGCGTTACGAAACTCTGTTCGTTGTCGCATCGGTGGAACAAACCGTAAGAACCGAGCGCCGTAGGCGCGGAGTCATGATAGCCCAGCACGGAGCCGAAGGCGGAGTGCTGGGTACAGTGGGAAAAATTCTCTGAGTCCCGGAGGGACGGCACGGTTTCGTAACAGCCTCGGAAGCCCGGGGTAATCGTGCCCAAGAGATTACCGAGTCCCGTAGGTGTCTGTGTCATAGCCTCAATTCGCCTTAAGCGGTGGAACAGACCATCGCACTCGGGATGGAATCAGCCGCGCAGCGGCGACATTTGTGTTAGCCGCGGGCGTGAGCCCGCGGTGAAGTGGGAAAAACAACTGAGCCGCGGAGCGGCGGCACAGCTACGACACAAACACCGTAGGAGACGGCACGCTTTTCGGCTTCCATGCAGATCATCGAAATTTACAAGTCGTTGCAAGGTGAGTCGTCCTACGCTGGGCTGCCGTGCATTTTCGTGCGGCTGGCGGGATGCAACTTGCGCTGCGTCTGGTGCGACAGCGAGTACACCTTCGCCGGCGGAAAGCGCATGACGCTGGACGACATCGAGCAGGAAGTGCAACGCCTGTCGCCCGGCGGAGGTCTGGTGGAGATCACGGGCGGCGAGCCGTTGCTGCAGGAGCGCGAGGCGGTGCCGTTGATGGATCGCCTGCTTGGCTCCGGTTACACGGTCCTGCTGGAGACTAGCGGCGAGCGGCCATTGGAGCGCGTTCCGCCGCAGGTAATTAAGATTGTGGATGTGAAGTGTCCGGACTCCGGCGAGGGCGGCACATTCAACATAGAGAACCTGAAGTGGCTCACGCCGCGCGACGAAGTCAAGTTCGTGATCGCCAGCCGGCGGGATTACGAATTTGCGCGTGAGTTCACCGCAGAGCACGAGCTGAACTCGCGAGCCGGCTCGGTGATTTTTTCGCCGGCCTTCCGTAAGGATGCCACTGGAAGTCGCGACGTGTCGCATTGTCTGGTCGACCCGCGCGAGCTTGCCGAGTGGATGCTGGCGGACGGGATGAATGCCCGCCTGGGACTGCAGATCCACAAGTTCATTTGGGAGCCGTCGTTGAAGGGCGTATGAGCGTGCCGCACGGCACGCCGCAATTAGCAATTAGCAATTAGCCGTGAGGATCGAATATGCGCTTCGGCTAAATGCCAAGTGCTAAGTGCTAAATGCCTGACACAACTGCCAAAATCGTGGTTTCCCTCAGCGGAGGAATGGACTCCTCCGTCTGCGCCGCGCTCGCCGTTCACAACAACGGCGCCGGCGCGGTGGCCGCCCTGCACATCAGCTACGGGCAGCGTACGGAGGCGCGCGAGCAGACGGCGTTTCTGGGCATCTGCGAGCGTCTGGGAATTCGCCGGCGTCTTATTGTGCGCACGCCTTTCTTTCGTCTGATTGGCGGCTCGGCGCTTACCGACGAGCAGATTGCCGTTCCCGAGGCCGGCCCCGACATTGGAGCCCACATTCCGGTGACCTACGTGCCATTTCGCAATGCGCATTTTCTTTCCGCGGCCGTAAGCTGGGCCGAGGTGCTGGGCGCTGAGGTCATCTACATTGGGGCGGTGCAGCAGGACAGTTCGGGCTATCCCGATTGCCGTCCCGAGTTCTACCAGGCCTTCAACGAGGCGATCCGCACCGGAACCAAGGAAGGCCGCATCCGGATCGAGACGCCCCTCATCGCGCTGCGAAAACGTGAGATTGTGACGCGCGGCCTTGAATTGGGCGCTCCCTTCGATTTAACGTGGTCTTGCTACAGCGGGGACGACCAGGCTTGTGGCAGTTGCGACAGTTGCATCTTACGGCTGCGGGCCTTTGCAGCCGCCGGCGCGGTCGATCCCATTCCCTATCTGTCGCGGGCTGCAGTTCAGGACTTTTCATGAAGATAAATTTCAAGATCTGCGCTGGAGACCGTTGCCGCTGCAGAGGCAACAATCATTCGGTCCCCGCGCTGGAGGAAGCATGAAGAAATACAGCAATCTTGCCGGGGTACTACTAGCAATCGGGATGAGTGCAGTCTCTCTGTGGGCACAAATCACCGGAACTGTCACTGGCACTGCCACAGATCAAAGCGGCAAGCCCATCGTTGGAGCTACGGTAGAGCTCTACAATCCTAGGAGCGGAACAAAGTACACGCTGAAAACAAATTCGAAGGGCCAATTCTACTCGGTTGGCATCTCCCTGGGGACTTACACAGTCACCTTGCTGCAGAACGGCAATCCCATCGACGAGCACGGCAATGCCGTGATCGAAGCCAGCGGTGAGCGCGTCGTCGATTTTGACCTGGCGAAGGATAATGCGACGACGGGCGAGCAACGCCAGAAGGCCGAGTCGTCCCTGAAGAACAGCGAAAAAATAAAAACGCTGAACGCCTCGCTCAAGCAGGCGAAAGAGTTGGAAGGAGCCGGCAACTACGACCAGGCCATTACTGTGCTGCAGCAGGCCACTCAAGTCGATCCTAGCCAGGACCTGGTCTGGGGCTATCTTGGGGACGCACAGCGCGGCGCCGGCGATCATACGACTGACGCGCAAGCCAAGACCAAGGACTATCAAGACGCCATAGAGTCGTATCAAAAGGCGCTCGCCATCAAGCCTACCTCTGGAGCGTACATGGCCCAGCTTGCCGACGCCTATGCCAAGTCGGGACAAACTGAGAAGGCTGTCCAGCAGTATGCGGCGGCAGTTGCGGCCGATCCGCCCAACGCCGGCGCCTATTACTACAATGAGGGAGCGGTCCTCACCAATACTGGCAAGGTCGACGATGCCATTACCGCTTTCGACAAGGCAATCGAGCTCGATCCCAAGCGCGCTGCCGCGTATTACTGGAAGGGCGTCGATCTGATTGGCAAGGCGACCACGGACAAAACCGGAAAGATGGTCGTCCCTCCGGGAACGGCAAACGCTTTCAATAAATATCTGGAGCTGGAACCAACGGGCAAGTATGCGGACGCCGCCAAGCAGATGCTTGCCTCCATCGGCGCTTCGGTTGAGACCAGCTACGGCAAACAGAAGCCCAGCAAGAAGTAGGGTAGAGCGGCGCTTAAGCATCTGTGTGAGAAGTGACATTGCGTTTTCGGCAGCGGAGCAGGAAGTCCGAAAAACGAGCGCCGTAGGCGCGGCGGAATAAACGGTCCGACGAACGATCAACCAGCCGCGCAGCGGCGAGATGAAGTTAGCCGGGGCCGTGAGGCCCCGGTCAAGTTGGAAATAGTGTGAGCCGCGCAGCGGCGACACCGGGTGCGACGCATTCCTGAACGCCGACTTTACCCCAAATAACATCAAGCCTGAAAATGCTGTAGCCGGCTGCCGCAGTTTCGCTGCCTCGACGGCTCCAGTAGAATCCCCCTTGTTAGCCTCCGCCGTCCGCCAATGGGAAAAATGGTCGAATCAAAGCTGCCGTCCTTCGCCGACGCCCGGCGTCTGGTGGAGGAGTATGCCTCCACAATCACCCCGACGCAGCCGGAGATGCTGCCGTTGCTGGATGCTATCGGTCTGGTGCTGGCTGAGGACTTGCGCGCCGACCGCGACTTCCCGCCGTTTCCCCGCTCCACGCGTGACGGCTTCGCCGTGCGCAGTGCCGATGTAGCTGTCGTCCCGTCCCGGTTGCGATGCATCGGCGAGATCAAGGCTGGTGCGTCCGTAGAAGAGAGCGCGATTGCCGTCGGCGCAGGCGAAGCTGTCGAGATCATGACGGGCGCGCCTGTTCCCGCGGGAGCCGACGCCGTCGTGATGGTGGAGCACACGGAGAGAATTGCCGACGCTGTCGTGGTTCAGCGGTCGGTGGCCGCAGCGGAAAATGTGGTTGCGATGGGAGCGGAAGCACGCCGTGGAGCGACTCTGGTCGCGGGCGGCACGCGCGTGAACCACTCGATTGTCGCGATTGCTGCGGCTATTGGCCGGCCCGAGATTGTGACCTATCGCCGGCCGCGAGTTGCAATTCTGGCAACCGGCGACGAACTCGTCGACATTAATCTGAAACCCTCGCCCAACGAGATCCGGAACTCCAACAGCTATTCGCTGGCGGCGCAAGTGCTGGCGGCCGGCGGCGATCCCGTGCTCTTGCCCGTGGCGCGCGATGAGCCTGACGACTTGGCGCTGCTGTTGCGCAAAGGCCTGGAAGCAGACCTGCTGCTCATCACCGGCGGCGTCTCCATGGGCAAGTACGATCTGGTGGAGCAGGTGCTGGCATCGTTCCAGGCCGGCATTTTTTTCACGGGCGCGCAAATCCAGCCGGGAAAACCGGTGGTGTTCGGCGAGGTCAAGTCTGGCAAGCGTAGTACGCCGTTCTTCGGACTGCCGGGGAATCCGGTTTCAACCATGGTTACGTTTCAGCTGTTCGCCCGGCCGGTGCTCGACTCGCTTTCAGGAGCGAAGCCGCAGCCACTGCCCTTCGCACAAGCGAGGCTCAAATCCGATTTCACCAGCCGGACCGGCCTTACGCGTTTTCTCCCGGCTAGGCTGGAAGGCGGCAGCGAAAAGCCGGAGGTCGAGCTAGTACATTGGCAGGGGTCAGGCGATCTGATGGCAGTGTCGCGCGCGAACTGCTACATCGTGGTGCCGCCGGACCGTGAGCGGTTTTCCGCAGGAGAAGCGATAACCGTCCTGCTGACGTGAGTCGTCCTGGAATCGGGTCGAATATGCCACTTAGGTGACGAAATTTGATGGCATTTATATAAGACTTACTAGCCATACAAGAATACCACTTAGGGCATTTACCAGAATGCCCATTGCGGAGGCGGAAACGGCCCTAGGAACGGCGTTAGGCTAGTCGGGCGACCTAGACTTCGCCCCGAGGAATTCAGGGGTCTAAAATCGCCTCTAATCGCCGATTCCCATTTTGGAACCAATAACTTACGGCGAGTGGTGATTCCCGATTCGGCACTGGTAGAGTTTCTTGGATATGAAAGACTCGAAGGCCAAATCGAAAAAGCTCTCGCACTACGACGCCGCCGGACGCGCCTCCATGGTCGACGTCTCGGCGAAACAGCCAACCGTCCGCGAGGCGACGGCACGCGCTTTTGTCGCGATGAGCCGGGAGGTGATTCGGGCGCTGCCGAAAAACCCCAAGGGCGATCCGCTGGAAGTCGCGCGCGTCGCCGGAATTCAGGCTGCCAAGCGCACAGCGGAACTCATCCCCATGTGCCATCCCATCCCGTTGAGTAAGATTGAGGTCGAAGCCGAAGTGCGACGCAATGGAGTTGCTATTCGCACCTTGGTGCGCACGACGGCGGTAACCGGAGTCGAGATGGAAGCCTTGGTCGCAGCCTCCGTCGCCGCTCTCACCGTATATGACATGTGCAAAGCGCTCGATAAGGGGATCGAGATCCGCGAAGTCGTTCTCGAAAGCAAGTCGGGCGGCAAGAGCGGCGACTACCGGCGGAAACAGTAGTCAGTGCACACACAAGCGCGCCAGGCGCGCTCGGGCCCGTGTTCCTCAATGCCGTAGTTCCAGAAAAGGTGTCATCCCGACCGCAGCGTCCGCCCACCCGCATCCTTTTGCGGGTGGGCGGACGCGGAGTGGAGGGACCTGTTGTCCATCGTGTGACGCAGCTCACCGACGTGGCCGACAATCTTGCCCCAACATCAATTCGTGGAACACCGCTACTACGTTTACATCCTCGCCAGCAAGTCGCGAGTGCTATACATCGGGGTGACCAACAATCTAACCGCGCGCATTCTTCAACACCGACGCGGAGAATTTGGCGGCTTCGCCAGCCACTACAAGGTGCATCGGCTGGTGTACTACGAACAACATGCCTGGATCCAAAACGCGATTGGCCGAGAGAGGCAGCTGAAGCGCTGGCGCCGCGAAAAGAAAGTGTGGGCTGATCGAGCGCGAGAACCCGACGTGGGAAGACCTGGCCGCACACTGGGGTAAGCCGCTGAAGCTGACAAAGTTAAATTCTGCCCATGCCGACGCACAGCAGGTCCCTCCACGCGGGCTGAAGCCCTTGGTCGGGATGACACATCGATGGGAGCGACCGCAATCGACTACTGGCTACTGGCTACTGAGCTTCTGTTTCTCCTCAAACTTGCTCTTGCTCACGATCGCTCGCCCGATGGTTCCGTAACCAATCACTTCGCTTCCGTTGTGGGCGCTCACACGAAACGTCAGGAAGCGACCGCTCATCGACTCCAGCACGGCCTCGCACTTCACCCCTGCATCAATCCACGCAGGTGCGCGATGCACGATGTTGATGGCCGTACCCACGCTCACCTCGTCACCTTCGCAGAAGGGCAGCAGGGCTTCAAAGCCGGCCGCTTCCATCCAGCCGATCATGTGGGGCGTAGACAGCACCGAAGGCAGCTCGGGCTTCCACGCGCTCAAGGTATGTCGAAATTCCACGCGCCTCTCCGCTTCGCCGCGCGTGCCGATGGGGACCGGTTTAGACATGCTCTGAGAGTAATGCGGCGGCTGCAGCCGTGTCATCCGCTTCGCAGCGGCGGTGCTCTTCTCCGCGGCCACAGGGCGACTCGCCCTTTTCGCCGCGTGCGCGCCCGCTTATGATGGTGGCAGAGCTTGCGCTTTGGGATTGAACACTACCAATACAGCGGGACTGGCCTTCAGCATCCGCAACTATCGTTCGGCTGACTTCGATCGCCTGTGGGAGATCGACCAGCGCTGCTTTCCTTCCGGCATCTCCTACACGCAGATGGAGCTGAGCGGCTTCATCACCAGGCGCAATGCCATTACCCTGGTGACAGAATTTCAGCCAGATGAAGTGAAGCATGACCGGGAGGCTGCTTCCGCCGGCGGAAACGCTGTAGATCGCATCGCCGGCTTCGTTGTGGCTCATCCCATCCGGCGCAAATATGGACGCATTCTTACCTTAGATATTCTTCCGGAAGCGCGTCGCTATGGTTTGGGAAGCAAGTTGATGACTGCGTGTGAAGAGCGATTGCGCTCCCTGGGATGCGCTGACGTCTATCTGGAAACCGCGGTGAACAACGAGGCTGCCGTCCGGTTGTATGGCAAGCTCGGCTATCAGGTCCTGCGCACTCTGCCTGACTATTACGCCAGCCATTCCTTGGACGCCTACCAGATGAGGAAGCAGCTGTGAGCAGGAGTGGAAGGCATTCACCACAGAGACACAGAGACACAGAGTCGGTGTGGCCCGGAGTCACAAGGCTCAGACACGCACGAAACTTATACGGCGCGATGTTTACACAAGGGCCCGCCTAAAGGAAACTCTGATTAGGTCTGGTCTCTCGAAGGGGACGGCCTTATGAAAGCCGCGATTCAGGGAGAACTTGGCTGCTTCAGCCACGAAGCTGCGGGAAGGATGCTTCCGCGTGCCGCCGTTGTGCCCTGCGCGCGTTCGGCAGAAGTCTTCGACCGGGTAGAGAACGGCTCTGTACAAGCGGCGGTCATTCCCATCGAGAACTCGCTGGCAGGTTCGGTGGCCGAGCACTTCGACCTGCTGCTGGCCCGTGACGTGTTTGTTCACGCTGAGTTTCATCTTCGCATTCGCCACAACTTGATCGCTCCACCAGGCGTTAAGTTGCAGCACATCCGGCAAGTGTTCTCGCATCCGGTCGCACTCGATCAGTGCCGCGATTTCTTTCGCTCCCATCCCAACATGCAGGCGGTTCCTTTCTACGACACGGCGGGCAGCGTTCGTCATGTTGTCTCAGAGAGATGGAAAGATGCCGCCGCTATCGCTCCCAAGCAGGCAGCAAAGCAATACGCGGGACGCGTGTTGCTGGCGGGAATTGAAGATGACCAGCAAAACTACACGCGCTTTCTGTTGATCAGCAAGTCGAGCAAAGCCGGCCGAGGCGCCAATAAGACGTCACTCGCTTTCGCCCTGAAGAATGAGGCCGGCGCGCTTTTCAATGCGCTCAGTGTGTTCGCGCTGCGGGACATCAGCCTGAGCAAAATCGAATCGCGCCCGATGAGAGGCCATCCGTGGGAGTACGTCTTCTTCGTCGACATGCTGCGCGGTGACGACGAGGCCGCGCGTAACGGTTTGCGCCATCTAGGCGAGATCGCGGAATTCGTGAAGGTGCTGGGGATTTACCCGGCAGCCAAGGCGCGACGAAGTTGAAAGCCAGGTGAATCCCGGTGCCGGTGAGATGGCTTCCAAGGTCGCGCGAAGACACAGAACCTACGCCTGTCCCCGAAGTAATCGCGCAATGATCCGAACGGTTATGGCGTGATCTCCCACACTGTGCCATGCCCGTATGCACCGCCTCCTGAGGCCGTCCCGTAGAGATTGCCATTCGCGTCAACAATGACCGTGTTCGGAAGGCAGCCGTCGCTTCCGCAACCGAACGTGTAAAGAGAGCTATAGGTCCAGCCACTGCCGGACGGAGTCAGCTTGAATATTGTGCCAGGGTCCTGGCCAACCCGGTCTGTTCCATAGAGATTGCCGGCGGCGTCCATGGTGAACCCGGTGTAAGGGCCGTAGGCAGGGAGATTGAAGAGCAGGTGGTATGTCCACCCTCCGTCGGAAGGCGTGAATCCAAAGACCGTGCCGTTACCGCCGGACGGGTCTCCGAGAGTGGCGCCAAACAACTCACCCGATGGCGCAAGCAGCAGATTGGTGCTGGACTGTCCGCCGTCATTGCCACCTAGAAAACTGTGCAATGTCTGCTCCGTCCAGCCGCTCCCGGAGGGCGTTAGTTCGTAGATCATGCCGCAACAGGGACCGCCGTCGGCAGTCGCTCCGTAAAGGTTCCCTGCCTGATCAAAGACCAGCCCTGCCGCGGCATAGTCGCCGGTATCGCTGGCGAACTGGTAGAGCACCGTCTCCGTCCAGTTGGAGCCGGAGCGCGAGAGTTCGTAAACCAGGCCGTCGCCGCTGGGACCGCCCAGCAGAACTGTGCCGTAGAGATTGCCTTCCGCGTCAAAGACGACTGCGTTGGGCGGATACGCTCCGCCGGTGTAGAAGTCGAAGGTATGGAGAATGTTTTCAGTCCACGGACAAAGCGCGCTCTTGCAAGCTGTAGCTTGGGGAGTCAGCTTGAACACCGTCCCGCAACCGTAGGGAGAGCAATTATTTCTTCCTCCGTACACGGTGGTGCCGTACAGGATGCCGTCCGGTCCAAAACTCACGCCGTCCGGGTCATCGCCGTCGTTGCCACCTTGAAAGGTGTAGAGCGGACTGAGGATCCACCCTGAACCCGCGTGGGTCAACTTGAAGATCACTCCGAAGCCTGCGCCTCCCGACTCAGTTGTCCCGTAAAGATTTCCTGCCTGGTCCGCTATCAACGCCCAGGGAGTGTTGCCGTCGGCACCGCCGCTGAAGCTGTGCAGCACGCTGAAGGTCTGCGCCCGCGCCGCGGTAGCCGTTGCCAGCAGGATGAAAAGGCTGGCCATCCCCGCCAGCCGAGCGAGTACTGAACTCCAATATTCCGAGCGCGTCATAACAATTCTCCTGTTCCTTGGGTCCGCAAAGAATGATCCAGGCGGCGATGTTGTGCGCTTATGCGCCAATGCCACGAAGCTTTACGGCGTGATCTCCCACACCGTGCCGCAGCCGAAATAGCAGTTTCCAATGCCGCCTTCGGACGCTGTGCCGTAGAGATTGCCGTTCGCGTCGAGTATCGGGGTCGCCTCGGGGCTCGAGCCGTCACTACCGCTGAAGTCGTGGAGATCGACCACGCTGCACCCTTGGCTACAATTCGTCAGCTCGAATACCCAGCCGTCGTGATTGGCGCCGCCAGTGCCACACACGCCAAAAAAATTACCGGATGCGTTCATGACTAAGCCAGCTTGGGAGTTGCAGGCGCTAAAGGAGTAAAGCACCGAGTAGGTGAACCCTCCGTCTGAAGGCGCCAGTTTGTAAACTACGCCACCTCCATTTTGTCCGCCGCTAATCGTGGCGCCATAGAGGTTGCCGGAAGCATCGATGATCAGGCTGCCGAACGGGCCTTTCCCATTCGTCTCGTCGAAGTTGACCAGGATATTCTCTATCCACCCTCCGTTGGAAGGCACGAGCTGGTAAACCGTTCCGCAGGTGCTGGAGCACTCTTCCGGTGTTCCGGTTCCTCCGAAGGCTGTGGTTCCGTACACATTTCCGGCTGTATCGAGGACCACACCCTCCCATGGAAGATTCCCGTCAGTACCGTTGCCGAAGCTATGAAGGATGCTCTCCGTGTATCCGCTGCCTGACGGGGTCAGTTCGAACGTAGTCCCTCCGCCATAAATACCTCCGCCTTGTGTTGTACCGTAGATGTTTCCCGCTGGATCGAAGGTTAAGTTCACGACTTGCGGTTCGTCCCCATCATTCGGGGATCCCGTAAAGGCATGAAGCACGGTTTCGTTCCAATAGCACAGGAATGCCTTGCACACGGTGAACGGGGGTCTCAGTTCGAACACTACCCCATCGTCTGCGCCACCACCGAAGAAGGTCGTGCCATATAAAGCGCCATTTGGGCCGATCACCACCCCGCCGGCCGGGCCAGATCCCCCGCTGCCGTAGGTAAACTCGTACAAGGGAAAGAAAACCCAGCTTGAATTAACCTGGCTGAGCTTGAAGACTGTGCCATCGTTGTAGGGTCCGCCGCCTCCCGCCGTTCCGTACAGAGTTCCTGGAGGTCCGAGGGTAACCCCGCCAACGGGGCCCGCCCCGTCCAATCCCCCAGTGAAGCTGTGCAGCACGCTGAACGTCTGCGCCTGCGCCGCCGGGGCGGCGAAGACAGTTGCCGCAAACATGACTACCAACGCGAGCGCGACTGCTCCCGCCCGCCACCTAATGTCGAAAATCGAAGCTGTAGTTTGCTCTTCACCTGCCATTGTGAGTCTCCTTTGTGAGTCTCCTTCGCGCCATGCCTTTCTTGCAGGAGCCGGTTTTCCGGCCTGCCAGCGCCCTTTTTCTGCTGGCGCGGAGCAACTATTGCGCTCTGCTTTGGGCAAGTCAACTTAATTTCACATTACGGTGCAAGACACTCATCCCAGACGGTTTATCCTGGTATGTTGAGGATTGTCATTTTGAGGTATGCCGGGCGTGACGGATGGGCACCGCACTAGATGTCGATTTCGTTGCCCATGTTGTAGAAATGGGACGGGCTGCCGAACGCCGCCGCCAGGGCGGCTGCCTACCGTTGCGATAGATTGTTTCCGGTGGATCTCCGACTAAGGCGCGACCGGGAAAACCACCCCGGCTTTGTGAGCGCCGCCGTTCCTGGCGGTGCCGTAGACTTTGCCGGCGCTATACCTGCTTACTTCGCCGCAGCAGCAGCCGTATCCCGTCTTGCCTGCACCCGGCTGCTGTGTTCGGCGGCGGAGAGATAGGCTCCGCCCAGCAGCAACATGCCGCTCCAGAACGACCAGAAGATCAGTGTCACCGACACTGAGAACGGCCCATACACTTGCTGAAAATCCAGCCAGGGCAAGATCAGAATGTAGAGGTACTTGGCCGCCTCCGAGACTACGCCGGTGATGATCGCTGCCGGCAGGACAGCGCGGGCGGGAACCTTGCCGTGCGGCAGCACCCAGTAAATCAGGAAATAGATACCGATGGTCGCGATGATCGCCGACGCCTTCATCACCACCAATGCCACTCCTCGGAAGACGAAGTTCTGGTCTCCGATCGCCACCCCGAGCAGACGCAGGTTTTGAGCCGTCAGCGCAATGGAAAGCATGGCCAGACATCCGCACGCCAGCGCCAGCCCCATCGAGACCGCCAGGTTCATCAGGTACGAGCGGTTCCTTTTGAAGCCCCAGATGCTGTTGAGCGCAACTTCGAGTGGCAGAAAGATCCCGGTCGAGGTGATCAGCAGCATGACGAACGACAGGATCTGTCCTCGCCCTTTCACGCTGGCCAGGAACTCCAGGTTGCGAATAACGAAGTCCTTATTGCTGGGCAGGTAGTCGCGCAGCAGTTGCAGGACAACGTCGTACATCGCCTTAGAATGAAAGACGCGATGGACCACGGTCAGCAGCAACACGAGGAATGGGAAGAGTGACAGGATGGAATTGGCCGCAACCGAGAAGGCGTAGGTGTGGACCTCGGTCTGCGTCAGGTAGCGCAGGGTAGACCAGCCATGCCGCCGCAGCCGATGCGAAAGGCTGTAAGTCTCTGGCAGAGAATGAGATGGCTCCTGCTTGTTGTCCTCGGCCAGTAAACGTTTGGCGGCTGCACCGGCGCTAAGGGGAGTATCGTCGGACTCGGATTGATCTATCGCTGCGGTCAACGAGCTTCCCGGGCTCAGCCCGCGCTGCCCGGCCGTTCCAGCTCCCGACAAATCAGGTCTACCACTGGACATCTCAGTCAATCGTAGCAGAGTAAGAACTCCATCCGTCCCGGCGTCAGATGCGTTAGCCCGAGTTTCATTCTGGGAAGGTTGGAAGTTACTGTGCAATAAATACTTGCCAAAACCCGGAGTTCCTGTAATTATCTTTTGCTCCCCCTTCGCAGGGTCGGAGGTGGAGCTTTCGGTTTTGCCGAAGCGCGGATTTGGGTTGATGTATCTGTCAGCAGTTCAATTGACGCATTGCACGGGTTCCGGGGATCTGCTCTGACGCAGCAGTAGTGCTCCGCCAGCGCAAATTCGCCGGCCTTTTTCATTGCAGAAAAGCTGCGAGCTGAGCCGCAACCCTTGTTTCCCGGCGACGTTGCGACGTCTCCCAGGTATGCTCCGAACGCACGGCAGCGCGTGCCAAACGCAGCGTTGCCGTCGCTAAGGTCTTGCTCGGAACGTCCGCGAAGCAGGGGTCATTGCATTTCCAGGTTTGAAAGGAGCGGGCTGTGAGAGAGAAAGGTACAGTGAAGTGGTTTAACGGAGCCAAGGGGTATGGCTTTATTCAACGATCCACGGGCGAAGACGTCTTCGTTCATTTCTCGGCTATCCAGGAGAACGGATACCGGAGCTTGAACGAAGGCGAAACGGTGGAGTTCGACCTTACCAAGGGACCGAAAGGCTTCCAGGCCGCCAACGTCCAGCGCGTCTGAGACATCTCCACCACGCGAAAGCCGAATCTCTCGGCGCGACTTGGGATTCTGCTTCCGCGTTACAGGCCAAGACCACTGAACCCTCCCTCCGGGGAGGGTTCTCTCATTTCGCGACGTTACCCTCAGGCTGCCGAAAAAGTCGATTTCGGGCGAGTCTGAAGGCGCGTATTTTTAGAGCCTGCCTGACCTTGCCGAAGGGTGCGCCGTTCACAAGTCTTTTGGATTTGTCATCACGAGGAGGCCTTCAGAGACTGTGTCGCAACCGGAAAACAAATTTTCTAGTGGAACAAACGGCCCGAACAACCGATCAAACTAGCCGCGCAGCGGCGAGATGGGGTTAGGCGTGGGCGTCAGCCCACGCTCAAAGTGGGACAAAACGTGAGCCGCAGAGCGGCGACACCGGGTTGCGACACAGTCTCTTCAGGCCGACGAGGGATCTGCTTTTGAGTTTCCTAGCAGCCTCATGCCGTCGCTGCCAGGTGCGTCGTGCAGCTTTCCGCAATTGCCGACAGCTTCTCGATCGCATTCTCCATCGACTGCCGCGCCACATCGCCGCCCATCGCCTGCCGGTCGGCGTCGACCACGGTCACATCCTTCAGTCCAATGAAGCCCAGCATGTGGCGGAGATAGGGAACCTGGAAGTCGGCCGGCGATCCCTCGCCATAGCTGCCACCCCGCGAAATAATCGCCAGCACTTTCTTGTCGGAGGGAATCAGTCCCACCGGTCCGCTGCTGCTGTAGCTAAAGCTCTTGCCCGCGCGGGTGATCAGATCGATCCAGGCCTTCAGCGACGCGGGAATCGAGAAGTTGTGCATGGGAACTCCCAGCACGATCAGGTCGGCGGCCAGCAGTTCGTCAATCAGAGTGTCCGACAGCGCCAGATCTTGCTTCTGTTCGGCGGTCCGTTGGTCGGCCGGCGTGTACGCCGCCTGGATCCAGGCTTCGCTCACAAACGGAAGCGGCTCGGCAGCGAGGTCGCGCTCCATGATGCGGCCGCCGGGATTTTTCCGCTTCCACTCCTCGGCCACGTGGCGCGTTAGCCGCCGCGAAACCGAGTTGCTGCGCGGGCTGGAGTTGACGATCAGCAAGGTATCCATTTTGTCCTCCCAAAATCTCTACAAGTATGTTGCAACGCAAATTATGTGTGTTGCAACACGCTTATATGATGAGACGCGAAGAAGAAGGATTCAAAGAGTGAAAACTGCCTGGAATCAGGGCTACAGAGCCTGCGCGAGAATTAAATTTAATCTTCGCCGGTGGAGTATGACCCACGAAGAAAGAGCCCCGAAGGGGCGGAAGTGCCGTTAGCCCAGGACAGAGCGAAGCGGAGTCCTGGGTAGGCTCTATCTTCAGGTTTGAGCCCCTTCAGGGGCGGCACATCGGGTGTCAACAGAGCCAGCCTGCGTGAGAACTAAAATTGCTTTCCGGCAGTGGAGCAGGAAGTCCGAAAATCGAGCGCCGGAGGCGCGAAATAATCTAGCCCAGCACGCAGCGGGGTCCCCGGTTCGCCGCTGGAGCCTGCCCTGAGCGAAGCCGAAGGGTCGAACTGGGGAAGCGGAGTGCTGGGTAGGCTGAGAAAAGAAACAGAGTCCCGTAGGGACGGCACGGCCCTCACGCACACTCTATAGCAGAGGCCTATTCCGAGGCCGGAACCATCGCGGGCTGTGCCTCGGAGGCTTGCGCTTCAAAGATAAGCGCACAGAGCCGGCTCAACTCGCGGCAATCGTCATCGCTCAACCGGCCCAGGATGCTCCTGGTTTCAGCGGCAATCTGCGGCTGCATGGCCTCCAGCAGCTTCAGCCCCTTCGCGGTGATGCAGGTTACCGCCTCGCGCTGGTCCTCGCTGCCGCGAAAGCGTTTCACCAGCCGCCGAGCCTGCAGGCGGTCCACCAGTCGAGTGATGTCCGAAGCACGGTCCAGCATGCGGCACGCGATCTCGCAGCGCGCGTGACCCTGGGGATGGACACCGCGCAAAATTCGCAGCACGTTGTACTGCGCCCGCGTGATCTTATGCTTCTCGCACAACCGATCCATCAGGTCGTTCAGGGCATTGGCCGCCACAATAACGCTGAGCAAGGCTTCCTGCGCGGGAGATTCGAACTGCTCCTGCTTGAGGCGGCGGCTGAGGGCCTCGGTCATGCTTTCATTCTATAGCCAGAATCCGAGCGCCTGTCATCCGCCGGAATGCTTGCGGTATGGTTTGCCAAGCGACGTGCTGAGACGCTGGACGCCCCAGCGCGCGTGTTCGGCAATCATCGGCTCTTCGTCATTGCTGAGCTGCTCCAGAATGGCGAGAAAGCGCTCGTCACCGCTGTTTGCCATGGCAATCGCCACATTTCGTCGAAGGCCGTTGAACCGTGCGCGCTTCACCGGCGAGCCGCGGAAGACCTCGCGAAACTCCTCCACGCTGAGCTTCGCCAGCCATTCAAGATCGGGATTGACCAGCTCGGGCCGCGCTTCCAGTTCTTGAGTTTTGGTGACGGGCGCTTCACGATTCCAGGGACAAACGTCCTGGCAGATGTCGCAGCCGAAGACTTGCCGGCCGATCCCCGGCCGCAGTTCTTCCGGAATGGGGCCCCGCAACTCAATCGTGAGATACGAAATGCACTTGGTCGCGTCGAGCTGATACGGAGCGGGAAAAGCATTCGTGGGGCAAGCGTCGAGACAGCGCGTGCAGGAGCCGCAGCGGTCTGCGGGCGGCAGATCAGGCGGCAGCTCCAGCGAGGTGAGGAGCACGCCGAGAAAGAGCCACGAGCCAAGCCGCTCATTCAGCACGCAAGTGTTCTTGCCGATCCAGCCGATCCCGGCGTACTTGGCGAAGATGCGCTCGATGACCGGGCCGGTATCGACGTAGCACCAGGTGCGCGGCGCCGGAATCCCGCGCTGCTTGCATAACTCGATCAGCTTGGCCTCCAGCGCGCGCAGTTTCTCTAGTACCACATTGTGGTAGTCGCGCTGCGACCAGGCGTAGCGCGAGATCCAGCCCTGCGAAGGAGCGCCGGCGTGGGTCGAGTAAGGCTGATCGGTGTTGTAGTTCAGCGCGCAAACAACGACTGATCGCGCCCAGGGAGCCGCATTGGCCAGCGAGGCGCGCTTCAACTCATCGGCTTCGTTGCGAGCTTCCAGATACTTCATCTCGCCGCTACACCCGCCGGCAATCCAGTCAGGGAAAAAACGATGCTCGGGCGTATCGCCCACACCCGCCACGCCGGCGAGATCGAAGCCAGCCTCCAAGGCAAGGCGCTTGAGCTCCTGCCCGAGATGAGATACAAGAGGCACTGCTTGATTATAGGAAGCTTACAGGTCGCACAGCCGACCTCGATTGCCCTTGACAACGTCCGCGTATCAGCTAATCTGAAAACATGGCTAGCCGAAATTCAGCAAAACCGACCACAATAAGCCGGATCGGACAGCGCCGCCAGGTGGTAATTCCTAAGCGGGCCTTCGAGGCCCTCCAGCTGCAGGAGGGAGATTTTGTCGAGGTGACAGTTGAGCATGGCCGTCTGGCGATGCGGCCCAAGCGGTTGGTGGATGTGAGCGACATTCTCACGGAGAGCGAGGCGGCAACGGTGCGAGAAGGCGAAACGCAGTTGAAGTCTGGCCGTTCCAAGCCGTGGCGAACGATAAGACATGAACTGGACCGTTGAGCTCTCCGCAGCCGCCGAGAAAGACTTGAAGCGACTTTCCAGGGACCGGCTGGCGAGTTTAATGCGGGCGATCGACGAGATGGAAGCCGATCCGTTTGCCGGCGACGTGAAGCCGTTGCGGGGCCCGGAGTGGAAAGGTCGCTTCCGCAAGCGCGTGGGCCGCTATCGGATCATCTTTAGTGCTGATCGCAAGATCGGCAAAGTGGCGATCTCCGCCATTCTGATTCGTTCAGAGAAAACGTACAGATGACGTAAGTGTCGGCAACACCGGTGATATAGCATTGCAATCGCCAGGAGCTTGCATGGTGCCGACACTCGCACAGGAAAAGCCTGACAACCAAAAATCATTGCCGGATCGGTTACCGCCGCTTGCCGTCGGCGTCCTTATCGCACTCTGCGCCGCCAAGCTCCTTCTGCACCTGTTCACCAGCGTTCGCCACTACGGATATTTTCGCGACGAGCTGTATTATCTCGATCTCGCGCGCCATCTCGATTGGGGCTATGTCGATTGCGCGCCGCTGATCGCCGTCTATGCGAAAGTCGCGCTGTTGATGGGCGGGTCGCTGGCGGCGTTGCGCATTCTTCCAGCGCTGGCGGGCGCGGCCCTCATCGCGCTTACCATACTCATCGCCCGCGAGCTCGGCGGCAATCGCTATGCGCAGTTTCTTGCCGGCCTCTGCATCCTGCTGTGCCCGTCCATACTCGTCACCGACAGTCTGCTGACGATGAACGCCTTCGAGCCGCTGTACTGGATGGGCTGCATTCTGGTTATCGCGCGGATCCTGCGCACGGAAGATTCGCGCCTGTGGATCTGGTTCGGAGTACTCGCCGGCCTCGGTCTCGAAAACAAACATTCCACGCTGTTCTTTGGATTCGCGGTCGCCGTGGCTTTGCTGCTGACGCATCATCGCCGCGAATTTGCGAAGCCGTGGATCTGGATCGCCTTTGCCATCGCGATCGCGCTGTTTCTGCCTAACGTGATCTGGGAGGCGCATCGTCATTTCCCGACCATCGAAGACCTGGAAAACGTGCGTCGCGAGGGAAAGAACGTTGTGCTCGGTCCGCTGGCGTTCGTCAAGCAGCAGATCATTGTGATGGATCCCATCCTGCTTCTGGTGTGGTTCCCAGGGCTGATCTGGCTGCTCCGCGACCGGAGATGGCGCGTTCTCGGCCTCACCTTTGCCGTGTTCTTTGTGACCATGGAGATCTCTCATGGCAAGGACTACTACGTCTTCCCGATGTATCCCATGTTGTTTGCAGCCGGTGCTGTGCTGATCGCAGGCTGGCTGGCGAATCGTGCTGCCTGGACGCGTGCCGCCGTGGTGGCCGTCATCGTTCTTGCGACGGCTCCGCTCATCCCGATGGCGACCTGGATGCTGCCGCCGGAGCGTCTGCTGGCCTATCAGACCGCGATCGGATTCAAGCCGGCCAAGCAGGAAGTGCACATGGAATCGTTGCTGATGCAGCCCATCGCGGACCAGTTCGGCTGGCCGGAGATGGTGCGGCAGGTCGCGGACATCTACAAATCGCTATCGCCGGACGAGCGCGCCCAGACCGGCATCTGGGCTGGGAACTATGGAGAAGCTGGCGCGGTTAATCTGTTCGGCCCGCAATACGGATTGCCGACAGCTTACTCGCGCCACCAGAACCACTGGTACTGGGGACCGCCGCCGCAGGTCTACAGGAACCTCATCGTGATTCGGTGGAGTCTGGAGGATGTTAAGGACAGCTGCACGTCATACCAGGCATTTGACCATTACGATCGCTTCGGGATGGGTGAGGAGAATAGCCCGGTCTACCTGTGCCGCGGCGTGAAGTTCAATATCCAGAAGATCTGGTGGCATTCGCACCATTGGAACTGAGGAAGCAATTAGCAGCTAGCAATTAGCAACTAGCTACTTCTGCGCACCACTGGAACTGAGGAATCAGCTGGCTGCTGGAGTCCATCTGGCTCCTTTGACTTCCTTGGACGCAACTAGCAGTCGCAGGGTCGGCCAACAAGTGCGGAGTGCCGGCAAATCGAGTCCCGCAAGCGGGACGGCGACAGGATAGCCCAGCACGCAGCGGGGTCCCCGGTTCGCCGTCCTTCGGCGAACTGGGGAGGCGGAGTGCTGGGTAGCGTCGGGAAAAGCGCCAGAGTCCCCTGGGGACGGCACAGGTTCTCACGCAGCCATCTTGGGCCGTGTCGCAGGATGATGTTCGAACCTCGGCTTCAGCCACTAAGGCGCAGGGGCGTACTCCCGAGACATGATCGCTTTTGGCGGGATGTCTGAGACGTGCTCTGATACAAATTGATTGTATGAGACGAACTTTACGTAATCGTGCGCCGAAGTCGAAGAAGCTTGCACCCATTCATCCCGGAGAAATTCTGCGCGAAGATTTCATGAAGCCATTGCGGCTTAGCATGAACCGGCTTGCGCTTGATCTCCATGTTCCCGTAACCCGCATTGCGGAAATTGTGCATGAGCGGCGGGCTATCACCCCCGACACCGCGCTGCGGCTTGGACGTTACTTCAACACCAGCGCACGCTTCTGGCTGAATGCCCAGTCCAGCTACGATCTCGAAGTGGCACAGGACGCCCTACAGAGCGCGATTGAACGCGATGTCCGCCCGCTCGTGGCCTAACAGGGGCTGGGTGCTAGTTGCTAATTGCTTCTTCAAATCCCCAACTTCTTCACTTCCTCGTTGTAGTACTTGCGGTAGAGGATGTCCCACTCCTGCGAGCCTTCCAGGATGGTGCGGCGCTGGCTCTCGATCTTCTGCCGGGCGGCAGCGTCGATCTTGGCTTCCTGTGCCATCAGGTTCTCCAGCAGGCGGCGCGCTTCCTGACGAATGCTGTTGCGGTCTTCCAGGAAGTCGACATTCTCGATCTCGGCCAGAGTGTCGGCCACGGCGTGCGCCAGCTTGTTGACCTTTTCGCGGCTGATTCTCATAGCGATGTAACTCGTCGCATCGGGTTACTCGAAGCGGCACTTAGCATTTAGTTTTCGTGCGCTGCTTTGGCTAAGTGCCAAGTGCTAAATGCCAACTGCGTCTTCAAAGCACGGCCTTATACTTCCGCACCAGCTCGTTCTTGATCTTCTTGAACATCTCCTGATAGTTGGCGCCGCTGCGCTGCATCTCGTCGGCGTACGTGTCGAGGATGATGCGAACTTCGTCGTTAATGCGGTCTTCCAGGGTGAGCTCTTCCAGCAGCGCTGCGTTGATGCGCTGGGTCACGGCCGCCTTGTCGGCGGTCTCGATGAACTCGCCCTCAACCAGCTTATTGGTGACTTCGCGGGCCAGATAGCCCACATATTCTTTGGAAAAGTGCATTGGCTTGTCTGCGAATCGGCTAGGGAAACACCTAGTCTAACACAGCGATTTGAGGTTGCTGACACGCGGGCAGCGCCATTGGAGTTTGCCCACCGCCGCGTAGTAGGTCGGTCCGAAATTGGGGCGAGGTGATTTGGGTGGAGCATGCCTTCAGGCGTGCAGTTGAGATCCTCTAAAACGCCTGGCTTCAGCCGCTGAGGTAAGGGTAGATTTACCTCAGGCGCTAAAGCGCGTATCGATTGGGGCTGCAATTAGCACGCCTCAAGGCGTGCTCCACCCAACACCAGTAAGCGCGAGAATTTCAAACTGACCCGCTGCCAGCCGGCGCACTTCGGAGTATGATGATTTTCGCCACGGTCGAACGCTCCCCGGCGCACGAGAGAACCTATGCCCGACGATCTATCCAGCCTGAAAGACGACATGAACGCCTTCATTCTGGGCCATGGCCTCAGCCGCTTCCAGGGCTACGTCACCGAAGAAGTCCACAGCGTTATGTGGGACCCGCGGGACAATCCCGAGAGCTGGAAGGATTTCGTCGAACTGGCCAAGAAGGCGGGCGCGCAGTTCCTCTCCATGGACGAGGAGGTGCTCCAGCGCGATGAACTGGACTACCTCATCCAGCGCCTGCAACACACGGCCTTTCCCAGCGACGACGACATGGAAGAGGCGCGCTGGCTGCGCAATTATCTGGGCAAGACCGGCTTCATCCAGTTGGGCTGGCCGCACCAGGGCATCATGTTCCTGTTTGAGGCGACCACCGAGTGGTATGAGCGCTATCAGCACCTGCTCGACATGGTGGAGGACTTCGGGACCATGGCCATCGACGACACCGACCAGGACGACGAAAGATAAGGCATTGCGGCTTGCAGCGTAGCAAGCCGCGTTGAGCAAGCCGGGTGGAGCACGCCTTCAGGCGTGCAGCAAAAACTTCTGCTTAGGTGAGCGGCTTTAGCCGCTGAGGTAATCGCCGGAATTGATTACCTCAGCGGCTAAAGCCAGTTCCGATTTTACCGGCAGTCCATGCACGCCTGAAGGCGTGCTCCACCCTTTTCGCTTTCCAGGAAGGAACAAAGCTCTCTCGATGAAGGGTCGCTGCTGACGTGCGTTGGCTGATCCGTACCGCCGAACCGCAACCCGTGCAACGCCTCGCGCTGGAGATGAGCTTGCCCGTCTGGCTGGCTCGCCTGCTGGTGGCGCGTGGCATCCAGACCCCCGAGCAGGCGCATAAGTTTCTTTCGCCATCATTGCAAGACCTGCACTCTCCCTACCTGATGACCGGACTTCGCGCCGCCGTCGAGCGCTTGCGCGCTGCGATTGAGCGCGGCGAGACTGTCCTCATCTACGGCGATTACGATGTTGATGGCACAACGGCCATCGTCATCCTGAAGACCGCGCTGGAGCTGTGCGGCGGCAAAGTGGAATACAAGGTGCCGCACCGCATCCGCGAAGGCTATGGCATGCGCGACGAAGTAATCGAGCAGGCAGCGGAGCGCGGCATACGCCTCATCATCAGCGTGGACACCGGCATTCGCGCCTTCGCCGCGGCGGACACGGCCGCGCGATGCGGGCTCGATCTCATCGTCACCGATCACCACCTGCCGCAATCGGAAGGCGTGCCCAAAGCGCTGGCGGTCGTCAATCCCAACCAGCAGGGCTGCGAGTATCCCAGCAAGTCGCTGTGCGGCGCGGGAGTCGCATTCAAGATTGCGCAAGCGCTGCTGGTGGAGAGCGGACGGGAGCGGCTGTTGCCGTCGTTCCTGAAGATGGTCGCCATCGCGACTATCGCCGACGCGGTGCCGCTGATTGGCGAGAGTCGCGTCTTTGCCAAACTTGGACTGGAAGGATTGCGCAAGCCGGTCAACGCCGGGCTGCGCGCGCTGCTGGCCAATTGCGACCTGGATGGCTCGCGTCCGCTGAGCGCTGGAGACATCGCCTTTCGCGTTGCGCCGCGCCTGAACGCTGCCGGCCGCATGGATATCGCCGAGCGCGTCATCGAACTGTTTACCGAAAAGGACGCAGCCAAAGCGGCTGAGATGGCGATGCAGCTCAACGAGCTAAACGGCAACCGCCAGCAGGAAGAGCAGCGCACCTTGGATGAGATCCAGCAGAAGATTGAATCGTCGCCCGGAATGAAAGAGGCTTACTGCCTGGTGGTCGATGGCGAGGGCTGGCATCGCGGTGTAATTGGCATCTGCGCTACGCGGGTGGTCGAGCGCTACCATCGGCCGGCGCTGGTCTTCTCCTGCGCGGACGGCGAGGCGCACGGTTCGGGACGCTCGATCGGCCCATTTCATCTGCTGGAAGCGCTGGAGTCGTGTCCGGAGCTGTTTACGCGCTTCGGCGGACACTCCCACGCTGTGGGATGCGCGCTTCCGGAGGAGCGTGTTCCCGAACTGCGATCACGGCTGGACGGCTATGCGCGACAGCGGCTCACGCCGGAAGACTTCGTTCCGGTGCTGGAATACGACGCCGAGATTTCACTGGAGGACGTCAAACACGACTTCTGGTTGTCACTGCAACGGCTGGAGCCCTTTGGCTCCGGCAATCCCGTGCCGGTATTCGTGGCGCGCAATGCGAAGCTGGTGCAGCCCGCTCGGGTGCTGAAGGACAAGCACCTGAAGCTGCGGGCCGTTCCGGGCGAACCGGCAGCGAAAGGCCAACGCTTTCAGCGGGCGCACGATGTTTTAGGTTGGCGCATGGCAGAGCGCGCGGCGCAGGATCCGTTGCTGGCAGGCGATATGCTCGACCTGGCATTCACCGTGGACTACAACGAGCATCCGGAGTTTGGTGGAGTGCAGCTAAACCTGGTGGATTTTGCACGGGTCGCGCTGGTGGCTGCGGAGGCAAGCGCGGCACAGAGTGTTTAGCGATCTCGTAACTGCAACCTCGATGCCAAAAGCAAAGCCGGAGTCAGATGACTCCGGCTTTTTCCCCGAAAGGAGGGCCCTACCATACCAGCTTGCGACGAAGAATTGCGGATCTAATAAAATGCAAATCGACGGGATCTGAAAACATCCCCGATACGGTACTCTACGCACGTTAACAACCACATGCCTCGACCGTAAGTATTTGAAATATTAAGGGACTGTATCAACGGCGGCGATAGGACTGCAAATGTTTGCACTTTCGACTGCAAAGCCTTTCTCCATAGAGGCCATGCGACCTTAGGCTAGGCGACGAGCAGACACCTTGGCCCACTTTACAGGGCGGAAGCGCGGGCGTAATATTCGCAACCGATGGAGATGGTGCTCGAAGAGGTGTGCGCCAGTTGCGGCAACCGCCGTTTGCCCTATGGAAGGTTCTGTCTTTTCTGTGGGGACTTGCTCGCCGAGCCTGACTCGCCAGCCGTCGGCGCCAAGCCGAATTCCAACTCCGTGCCTAGCCCGCCTGACACTACCGAATACGCCGGGTTTTGGCTGCGCGTGTGGGCTGGGGCGGTCGATATCTGTATCGAAGCGCTGGGAGCGCTGCTGCTGACGCTCGCCATTGACGTTGTGCTGCGTCGCTTCGGACGTGGGTTCGGCATCGATCCCTGGGCCTCGAAGGTCTTCACCGGCGTCAGCTTCATCCTTATTTTCGCGGTGGGCTCGTGGCTGTATTCCGCGTTCTTTGAAAGCTCCCGGTGGCGCGCAACTCTGGGCAAGCGTCTGCTAGGGCTGCAAGTCATTACCGCTGACGGCGGCCGTGTTTCCTTCGGCAAGGCCACGGAGCGGCACCTCATGAAGTTTCTGTCGCTGTTCTGTCTGACCATTGGGTTCATGATGTCCGGCTGGACCAAGCGCCGCCAGGCGCTGCACGACATGCCATGCGATTGCCTTGTCATTCGGGTGCCGGTGAAGAGCTTCGCGCTGCTCCGGCGGTGAAATGCAGTACAGCGTACCAAGTTCACCACGGAGGCACAGAGGACACTGAGAAGAAGAAGAAAATAAAGTCAAACTCCGTGCTCTCAGCGTCTCCGTGGTGAGTAATCCCCCTCCCAGCGCCCTGCGCGATTACTCTCGGCCCGACAGAAATCCTTGCCCGCCGAAGCTCTTCGGGTAGTGGGCGACTTTGAGCATCCTGCTTGAGCGGTCTGGCATCTAAATTGCTACAGGGAAAGTCTTGCATTGCCGGAGTGGGACGGTGCACACTTTCTCCCACTTTTTAATATCAAAGTGTCAAGGACTTGTGGCATACTCGGTTCATGCAGAAGCGGTCAAGCAAGAAAGATGTAAACCAGATCGCCGCCGAAATGGTACGTGCGACGGCGGGTCTTGACCTGAGTGGCAAGAATCCTGCCGCCGTGGCGCTTGGAAGGCGAGGCGGACTGAAGGGCGGAAAGGCACGGGCGAAAACTCTTTCAGAGGCGCGCAGGTCTGAGATTGCCAGACTTGCTGCTAACGCCCGGTGGCATTCCGAGGACGAAAGATGACGCTAACAAGTCGAATCAACCCCAACGACCCGAACGTGTTGGTTCAGGAGCAACTGACGGATCGTCTTTCCTGCCTTGAAACCGAGATTGGTGGAGATGCTCTATTTCTGTGCGCCCCGATTGAGTTTGGAGTGGACGACATCATCCGCGAAGCGCTGGAACAATTGGACGCGAGGAAAGACAAGCTGTGTTTTTGTTTAGAAACAAACGGCGGTTACATCGAAGTTGCTCAGAGAATGGCAGATACCCTGAGGATTCATTACAAGGCCGTCGATTTCATTGTTCCCAATCACGCATATTCAGCGGGAACAGTGCTGGCCATGTCGGGAGATGATATTTACATGGACGACTATTCCGTTCTCGGCCCTATTGACCCGCAACTAGAGCGCGAAGGCAGGATGATTCCAGCGGTCGGATACCTAGAGCAGTACGAGAGGCTTATAAGGAAGTCCGCAAGGGGCAGCTTAACAACTGCCGAAATGGCTTTTCTGATAAACAAGTTCGATCCTGCTGAGCTTTATCAATATGAGCAAGCAAGGAAGCTGTCCGTATCTCTTTTGAAGGATTGGCTGGCGAAATACAAATTCAAGAATTGGACGGAAACGGAAACTAGAAAGCGGCGAGTTACGGAGGCGATGAAGGTGCAAAGGGCGGCGAAAATTGCGAATGACCTCAACGACGTTGAGTTGTGGAACTCGCACGGCAGAGGTATCTCCAGAAGAGTGCTGGTTGATAAGCTCAACCTGAGAATCAGTGATTTTGGAGCGCTCCCCAGCCTTAACAAGTGCATCAGGGAGTACTATAGGCTGCTCAAGAGCTACATGCTCACAACGGGGCATCATAACTTGATTCATACACGGAAGCAGTTTTCGATGATTGCTACCAACAAAAGGTAAAAAGGTGAACACCATGAAAAGGAGGAAAACCCTGGACATCAACCGCATGATCGCTAACAATCCACGCATTGACGTCGAACAGCTTGTTCGCAGCATGAAGATTGTAAAGCGACTGGCAAAATCGGGAGTCGTCGGGGCTGGATACAACCTGGATGCCCCGTACACAAAGCGGGTGCATACCAAGACGGCGGAAAACTTTCACCTTACGGGCACCCACATTCTAAGACTCAAGCGAAGCTAAAAATTAGTGTCCGAATACCGAGGGCCGGTGGGGGACTGGCCCTTTAATTTGTGCTTGACATTCTTGACCGCTCAAGCATATTCTGTATCCATGAATTGCTTGAGCGCATTTGATCGTGCCCGCGTTGTTGGATGCCTTATCGAAGGTAATTCCATCAGGTCAACCGTCCGGCTGACTGGCATCTGTAAAGACACAGTTCTCGAGCTGCTGTGCGATCTTGGCACGGTCTGCAAGCGGTATCACGACGCGAACGTCCGCAATCTTCGCAGCCGTCGCATCCAATGTGACGAGACGTGGAATTTCTGCTACGGCAAGGATAAGAATGTCACGGACGAGCAAAAGGCGGACGGCGCTGGCAGCGCTTGGACGTGGATTGCGCTGGACGCCGACTCTAAGCTCGTCGTGGCATACCTGACGGGGGGACGAGATGCGAGTTGGGCGCACGCATTCATGGTTGATGTTGCCAGCAGGATTTCCAATCGAGTACAGCTAACGACGGACGGGCACCGCGTTTACGTCGAAGCGGTAGAGGATGCGTTTGGCTCAGAGATCGACTATGCGATGCTGGTCAAGATTTACGGCTCAGCCCCAGAAAAGCCGGAGACGCGCTACAGCCCCGCTCAGATCATCGAAACTCGGCTGGCGGTCATTTCTGGCGACCCAGACCCGCGCCACATATCGACCAGCTACGTCGAACGCCAAAACCTGACGGTGCGGATGTCAATGCGGCGATTCACTCGTCTGACCAATGCGTTTAGCAAGAAAATTGAGAACCTGCGCCATGCCGTGGCACTCAATTACATGTACTACAACTTCTGCCGCGTACACCAGTCACTCAGGGTCACGCCAGCGATGCAGGCGGGGATTTCTGACCACGTCTGGTCGCTTGAGGAGTTGGTTGGATTATTGGAAGTGAAGGAGCGCACAGTTGCCGCTTAAGTGCGCGATGAAATTTTGAAAGTCGCCCACTACCGCTCTTCGCGAGGGTTGGGCCGCGCCGTAGCGATGGCGTAATATCGAGCTAGATGTTCCAATCGTTGGCTCAGGTGCGCAAGTGGCTGGTGGTAAGCGTCTGTCTGCTGGTAGCCGCCGTCACGCTGTCGTACTGGATCGCCCGTTCTCGGGTTCAGCCGCTCCTGCACAACGTTCCCAAAGCTCTGGGTTTTGATATCCAGCAGACCAGTGATGGCTTTTCGCTCTCCAAGTCGGAAGCCGGGCGCACCCTGTACACCATTCGAGCTTCCCGGGCGGTGCAATTCAAAGCCGGGGGTAACGCCGACCTGCGAAATGTGCACATCGTGGTCTATGGCCGCAATCATGATCGCTACGACCAGATTTACGGTGACCAGTTCACCTACGATCCCAAGAGCGGCGACATTACTGCCGTAGGAGAAGTACATATCGATCTGCAGGAGAATGCCGAAGGCCCCAGCAAGCCGGACCAGGCTCCGCCGGAAGAGCTAAAGAACCCGCTGCATCTGGTTACCCATGCCCTCACTTTCAATCAGAAAACCGGCATGGCGCACACCGATGAATTGGTGGAGTTCCGGACAGAGCAGGCCTCCGGTTCGGCCAAAGGCGCATATTACGACTCCAAGCAAAACGAGCTGGAGCTGAAGTCGGACGTTCACGCCGTAACTACCGGCGCCCATCCTGCAACCATCACCGGCAGCAGCGGGATCATCCAGAAGTCGCCGCGGCAGGCAGTGCTGTTGAATGCCAAGATCGATCAGCCAGAGCGAACGCTGACTGCCGACAAAGCAACGTTACTGTTTGAGCTGGACAACTCCGTGAAGCACGCGGTTGCGGAGGGCAACGTCCACATCCAGGCCCGTGGTTCCGCGGTGGTCGATGTGATGGGGCCACGCGGCGATCTCAACATGGGACCGCAGAATTCCCTGCAGCAGGCGACCATCTCCGGCGGAGCGAAGTTCGACAGTCACGGCAGCGGCGTGGCCCATGGCTCAGCCGACACCTTCATTCTCGATTTCGAAGACCAGAACCAGCCGTCGCGGCTTCACATGGTGAAGAACGCCCACGTGGAGCAGGAGCCGCAACCGGGCAAGTCCGGGACCAGCGGACAGCCCATGGAGATTGCGGCCGACCAGCTCGATTTCCAACTGGTGAACGGAAACCAGCTCCAGAGCGGCGACACGGCGGGCAAGGCCTGGATTACCATTCTGCCGAAGCCGGCAGCTTCGAAGCCAGCGCCGAGCGAGACCAGGAAGAGCCAGGACATGGGTGGGAGCAATTCAACCACGGTTGCCACCGCGGGCAAGTTCCACGCTACGTTCGACGACAGCAATCACCTCCAGACGCTGCACGGATGGCCCGACTCGAAAATCGTTTCCAGCACGCCCGGTGAGCCCGCCAAGGTGAGCACTGCCGATAGGCTCGACGTGACCTTCGGGCCCGATGGCGGTGTACAGAAGCTGATCCAGACCGGCAACTTTGCGTATCACGAGCCTTCCGGCAATCCCAACGCCGGAGGCCGAGCCGCATTTGCCGACATGGCCACCTATACGCCCGACGACTACATGCTGTTGCTGGTGGGGTCGCCGCGCGTGATTGACGGCGGCATGACCACGACCGCAGTCCATATGCGGATGAATCGCCAGACCGGCGAAGGCTTTGCCGACGACGATGTGAAGACCACCTACAGCGAATTGAAGCCGCAGCCCAACGGCGCACTGCTGGCGACTTCCGATCCCATCCACGTCACCGCTCAGCACATGGTTGGGGTGAAACAGCCAGGCATCGCCCACTACACGGGGAATGTGCGGCTGTGGCAAAGCGGCAACGTGGTGCGGGCGCCGAAGATCGACTTCGACAATGAGAAGCGCGCCATCTTTGCCGATTCGGACAAGTCGCAGATCGTCTCCAGCCTGTTCGTGCAGCAGTCGGCGGATGGCAAGCTCACCCCGGTGGATGTGACCGCCGACAAGCTGACCTACGTGGATGAAGAGCGGCGCGCGCGTTATACCGGTAACGTGTTCGTAAGGAGCACAAGCGGAACGGTGAGCACCCAGCAGCTCGATGTGTATCTGAAGCAAGCCGATCCGGATAGCGCGAATAGCAAGGACCAGGCGCAGGCACAAAAGCCTGCGCAGCAGAGAGGACCGATGCTGCCCGGCTCAGACGCACCCAGCAAGATTGACCATATGGTCGCCATCGGAAGGGTGGTGGTGACCGAGCCAAACCGTCGCGCCGTGGGCGACCGGCTGGTTTATACGGCTGACGATGCCAAGTACGTCCTGACCGGCAAAACTCCTAGCATTTTTGATGCCGAACACGGCACGGTATGGGGCGATTCGTTGACTTTCTACAGTCACGATGATAGGGTTTTCGTTGAGAGTAAGCGTTCTTCTCCCACCATTACACGCGCTCGTACCACGAAGTAAATGCAGACTTTATCGGCTGAGGAGATCGGCAAAAGCTACCACGGCCGAAGAGTCGTCAACGGCGTTAATTTCCATGTAAAACAGGGCGAAGTGGTTGGCTTGCTAGGCCCTAACGGCGCCGGCAAGACCACCAGCTTCTATATCGTCGTCGGCCTCATTCCCGCCGACAGCGGACGAGTCTTGATTGACGGGCAGGAGATTACCAACGTGCCCATGTATCTTCGGGCGCGCAATCATGGCATCAGCTATCTGCCGCAGGAGCCGTCGATCTTCCGCAAGCTTTCGGTGGAAGACAACATTCTGGCGGTGCTGGAAGCCCAGTCCATGTCGTGGCACGAACGCCGGGAACGCATGGAGCGGTTGATCGTCCAGTTGGGGCTGCAGGTGATCCGCAAGAACCGCGGCTACGCTCTTTCCGGGGGCGAGCGGCGCAGGGTCGAGATCGCGCGCTGTCTGTGCATCTCGCCATCGTTTATTTTGCTCGATGAGCCTTTTTCCGGAATCGATCCCATCGCCGTCCTGGATCTGCAAAGAATCATCTTCGATCTCAAGGCCAGTGGCATCGGCGTGCTGGTAACCGATCATAATGTTCGGGAGACGTTATCGGTGACCGACCGGGCTTACATTATTAACGAAGGAAGAATTTTCCGGACTGGCACACCGGACCAGCTTGGAAATGATGCCGAAGTAAAACGAGTTTACTTAGGCGAGAGCTTCTCGTTGGTTTAGAATTTAGGCGAGGAGCGATGCTCCTTAGGGTTCCCTCCCCATGGTCTTATTGCAGCACAAGTTAAGCCTCAAAGTTTCCCAGAAGCAGATTCTGACGCCCGGGCTTGTGCAGATGGTCAGCGTTCTGGCGCTCAATAAACTTGAGCTGGCCGATATGATCAACGCTGAGCTGACCGAGAACCCGGTCCTCGAGGAGCTGGATAATTCGGTTCCGCTGCTGGATGAAGTTTCGGCCCGCGAAGAGCAGAAGGAACGCGACAGCTCGCTGGCAGCGCAAGAGCAGACCGCTACGACTACGCAGGAAAAGGACCCGTTCGAAGAAATTGATTTTGGTTCGTTCTTCTCTGAGTATCTCGATCCCGGACTGCGCACTCCGATTGAGATGGAGGACAGCGAGAAACCCTCCTTCGAGAATTTCCTCTCCAAGCCCAGTACCCTGACCGACCACCTGACATGGCAATTGGGATCGCTGCACGTCAATGAAGACGTGTATCGGGCGGCGGAGCTGGTGATCGGCAACCTAAACGAGGAAGGTTATCTGATCGCCACGGATGACGAATTGCTTGGTCTGGCGGAAGAGGAGATGGCCGGAGCTCCGCGGCCGGCGATCCCGAATGCTGCCGCCGAGACACCTGTACCTGAAACAACCGAATCGCTGACCGCCTCGCCGGTTTCTCAGCCGTCGCCGGAGAGCCCGCAATTGGAAATGGCGGACGCCATTGTCGCGGTTGCAGAAGAAGAGACTGCACCGGCGGCAACCGAGTTGCATCCCCAGGACGCTCAAGTTCAAGCGCATAACTCGTCCCCGGAGATTCCACGTCCTACTCTGGTCCCTCCGCGCCGCGCTCCCGCTCGTGTTCCTTTCAGTCGTGACGCATTGCGCGAGGCCATCGACCTGGTAAAGCAGATGGACCCCATCGGCGTCGGCGCACGCGACCTGCGCGAATGCCTGCTGGCTCAGCTTCACGATCTGAAGCGCGTTCCTCGCAAGAACGGTAACGGCACGCACATGGCGGAGTTGGAAGCGGTGGACGATGCCATCGTCCTGGTCGATCAGCACCTGCACGCGCTACAGAACAAGCACTACAAGGAAGTGGCCAAAGTTATGGGCCGTCCGGTGGAAGCCGTAATGCAGGCGATGGACTTCATCCGCACCCTCGATCCCCGCCCCGGCCTGCGCTACAACAAGGTGGAGACGCGGCTGATTGAGCCGGACGTGGCTTTCGTGAAGCAAGGTGAAGAATATCTGGTCTTGATGAACGACGAGGAAGTCCCGCAGTTGCGGCTGAATTCTTCCTATCGCCGGCTGTTGAGCCGCGACGTCGCGGAGAAGGATGTTCGCAACTACGTCAAGGAGCGCTACAAGTCGGCCATCCAGCTCATCAAGAACATCGAGCAGCGCAAGCAAACTATCTTGCGCGTCTGCTACTCCATTCTGGACCGGCAGCGCGACTTTCTGGACCATGGCATCGATCGCTTGAAGCCGATGATGATCAAGGAAGTGGCGGAGGAGATCGGCGTTCATCCCTCCACCGTCAGCCGCGCCGTAGCCAACAAGTATGCTCACACCCCGCAGGGCGTATTCGAACTCCGATACTTCTTCAGCGAGAGCGTCAACGGGCCGGAAGGCAGCAGCACTTCGCTGCTGATCCTGAAGCGCCGGGTCAAGAAGCTCATCGAAGAAGAAGATCCCGCCAGGCCGTTGACCGACGAGCAGATCACCCGCATCCTCCAGTCGCAGGGCATCCAGGTCACTCGCCGCACGGTCGCGAAGTACAGGGAGGACATGCGCATCCCGAGCACCCACCAGCGCAGAGTAAAGAACTAGCGTTTTTGCTGCACCGGCGTCTGACACTTACGCGCAGCCTATCGTGCTGTGATAACGCGCCGTCGCCGGAGTAAAAAAAACAGTGGTTACGAAGTAGCTGCATTCAGCGGTTGGAACGGTAAAAGCCCAGTGATTCACGACGGCCCGGAATGATTGGGATGCCGCCGGGATGCCAGGGCTAATTGCTAACTGACTAATTGCTGACTGCGGCGAAGAGGGAGCTCAATGACCGTAGAATACTTTGGCAGACAATATGAAATCACTCCCGCCATTCGTGACGAGGTGGAATCCGGCCTCGGCAAACTCATCAAAATCCTGGGCGACAACATCAAGAGCAAGGTCATTCTGACCGTGGAGAAGCACCGCAACATCGCGGAAATCACGGTCAAGCGGCGCCGCGGACACCTGGTCGGTCTGGCCGAAGCCACGGACATGCTGATCGCCGTCAACCAGGCACTGGAGCACATCGAGACCCAGGTGCTCAAATATAACGGTCGCCGCCGCGCCACCCATCGCAAGCCAAAGGACAAAGGCTGGACGGCCCCAGTGGAGGCGCAAGCCGAGATGCAGATGGCCGTGGGCGGGACCGTGGCGACAGCGGTGCCCGTGGTGGTGCACAAGTTTCCCGCGGTCGCCCGCACCACGGAAGCTCACCTGGTGCGCTCCAACGATGCCGTGGCGATGCGTCCCATGACAATCGAGGAGGCGGTGAAGGAATGCGAATTCCGCGACCGCGAAGTCTTCATCTTCCGCGACGGCAAGGGCAAGGTCAACGTGCTGCACCGCCGCAAGGACGGCAAAATCGAGCTGATCGAAGTGCCGTAAAACCGAACATATCTGTAGTTAATGAGGGCGCCTGCGTCGAGGCGCCCTTTTCATTTCTATTCAAATCTGGGGCGGCGCGAGTCGTTTTTAGTGCGGGTGAGTGTCCAAAAGAGGATGCGAACCATGCGAGCTCAGCGTCGCATCTTTTCTACCTTAGCTCTCAGTTCTTTCACAATGGCAGCGAAGGCCGCATCCTGGTTGGCCCAGCGTCCTCCCGACACAGGGTTGTCGTCCCGTGGCAAGGCTTGCGTCTTGTACTCCGTGCGATTGAACACGCTGGCCCAATCGCAAGGGCGCAAAATGATGGGAATCGGCAGGGACTTGCCCGCGCTGCGCTGGCTCAGGGCACGCTGAAGTTCCTTGCGGCAATAGGGCGAATCGAGGAATGACGCGCTTATCAGTAACAGAATGATGTCGGCTGACCCTATTTCGCTATTGATCATCCCCTCCCAGTCAGCGCGGCTTCGATCTCCCGATCCTGCCAGATGCGGATCAACTCGTCATTCACCAGCTGCGCCATGTGCTGGCCCAGTTTCACGCGCATTTTTTCGTCGCGATGGCTGTAAGACATGAAGACGTTAAGAGGGCCCGCTGCGGCGGCTTGGGCGCTTGGCGAAGTGTCCGCCGTAGGGAACTGTGGAGCAAGGGCCGGCGCGGCCTTCGCCGGGGTCGCCGCGATCACGGGTTTCGGTACGGGATCGAATGGCTGGAGCTCGGCGCGCCACGCGGTCAGCAGCTCATCACCTTGTGGCTTCCCGGCCTCTAGGCCATCGAGAATGGCCATCTGGAGACAGCGATGCAGAAAGAGAATGTCCAAGCGCTTGTCAAAATCGCGTTCGCTGGCCGCGGCGACTAGTTCCCGGTTCAACTCCGCGGCGCCGTTCGGCTTGCCCAGGATGGCGAGCGCGGCCGCAAGATAAACCCGCTCAATCGAGGTCGCAGCTTCGTCCTGCATGGCGGTCAGCTGCTTGACCGCGCTCTGGTCACCAAGGTAGGCGAAGGCGAGTGCGGCATTCAGCCGGCGGTAGTCATCCTGTGAGTCGAGCGCCGCCACGAGGTATGCATCTCGATGCCCAAGACGTGCTAGGGAAACCAGGGCCTCGGCTGCGGCAGAGTCGTCTCCGTTCACGATCACATTCAGTGCTGCCAGAGCACGATTCTTGTCGCTTGCGCGCCAGGCGGCCTTCGCCACGTACGCCCGCCCCTCCTGACCAGAAGACTCGAAATGTTCGATCAGCACGTCGGCGCCGGTTGCGGTGTCACTCCGCTCCAGGCTATGCAGTAGCGATTTCCGGACCCTCTCAATCTGCTCTCGCCGCAGCCATTCCACAACCGGGGTCACGGTGCGCTGGAAACCCAGGCTAGCCAGTATCTGGGCGCCAAAATCGCGCACCCTCCAGTGGGCATGCCGTGACCAGTCACGCAGGATCACGTCGGCGACCTCGCCGCGGCGCCAGACCACAAATGGGTCATTCGCTTGCATCCATAACTCAGCGCTGTCAACTGCCTGGTGAGAAATGCTGGCGTCAGGTGAATTCTTGATCTCCGTAAACTCGTAATCCCGCCATTCGTGGGTGATGAGTTGCTCGATCGCCCAGTCATCTCCGGCACTTACTCGAGCGCAGGCAGCGCACGACGCCCGAAACCCAAACGTGCGGAGTTTTTCCCATGTGTAACTATCGCCGCGCACCAGATGCCACAGGGTTGCGGCATCGCCTCCCACGTATCCCCAGGCCATGAAACGATTCGAGGCCGCGCCATGGTCTCCGAGGTCGGGATCAATCTGCCGATAGAGGACGTCGGTGACGGCGCGGTCGTTACTCAATCCGGCGAATAGGTAGGCCGCTGCATAAGCGTCCCCGAATTGAGCCTGATTTTGCATGCGATCGAGCAGCCGCCCCGCAATCGAGGCTTTGCGGGAGGCAACGTAGCGCAGCCAGCGGCGCCTTGCCTGCGCAGTCCGAGGAAACTCGATGGCGCGAGAGAATAGCGCGTCCTCGCCCTTGTCGCCAAGCGCCACCAGTTCCTGGAGGGCCTGGGTGCCGGCGATGGGGTCGCCTCCAAGAAATCGTTCAATGACTTGATCCACACCGCATATATTACCCGAGGACGGTGCCTGGGGATGCTGACACTGGCCAGTTTCGTCACCGCCTCACTCCACCCCCATCACATCCCCGCTTGACCCGGCACGATACAATTCCTTCGGCTGCCAGACTGCCCGGAGATTGCCTCTATGGCCGCAACCGCACCTGCAACTGAAACTGCACCTGAGCTCGAAACCAAGTCCCTACCCGCAAATGCTTATCAGCCCTTGAAGGAGGGTGAAGTCTACATACCGCTGGTGCCCACCAGCCATGAGCGTGCCGGAAGTCACCTGGCGCGCGCTATTCTGGGGGACGCTGCTGTGCATCATTTTCAGCGTGGCTTCGGCCTACTCCGCCTTGAAGGTTGGCCAGGGAATGGAGGCGGCGATTCCCATCTCCATCCTCGCTATCGGGCTGGCGCGCGCGTACAAGCGCCGCTCTACCGTGCTGGAGAACATGATCATGACCGGCATCGGCGGCGCCTCCGGCAGCGTGGTGGCGGGCGCCGTGTTCACCGTTCCGGCACTCTACATCCTCCACCTCGATCCCCATCCGGTGCAGACCATCTTCATCTGCCTGGCAGGCGGGTGCCTGGGCATTCTGTTTCTTATTCCTCTGCGCCGTTATTTCGTGCGCGAGCAGCACGGCAAGCTGCCCTTTCCTGAAGCTACGGCGATCACCGAGGTGCTGGTCACCGGCGAAAAGGGTGGTGCCCAGGCGATGCTGTTGATTCAGGCCACCTGCATCGCCGCGGTTTACGATTTCTTCGTCACCACCTTCCATGTCTGGCAGGAGTACCTGAACTTCCAATTTGTGCCGGTCATGAAGTCGCTGGTTGATCGCCAGCGCATGGTCTTCAACTTCGACGCCATCGGCTTCATTCTCGGACTCGGCTACATCATGGGCCTGCGCATCGCGATGATCTTTTGCGCCGGCGGCGTGCTGGTCAACTTCGTGATGGTCCCCATGATCTGGTTCGTCGGCAGCCACATGGGCGAGGTCGCGGTCTATCCGGCGACCATTCCGATTTCTCACATGACGGCCACGGAGATCTACCGCAACTACGTGCGCTTCATCGGCGTGGGCGCCATCGCTGCTGCAGGGCTGGTGGGCATTCTGAAATCGCTGCGGGTGGTGGCGGGATCGTTCGGCATCGCGCTGCATGCCTTCCGCCACGGCGAAGCTCCGCACATGGAGCGGACCGATCGCGACATCCCTATCATGGCTATACTGCTCGGCGTGGTGGTGAGCGCGGTCGCAGTGGCCGTCTTCTTCGGACAACTGCACGTCACCTGGACCGTGGTCGCCGTGGGACTGGGGCTGACGCTGCTGTTTTCCTTCTTCTTCACCACGGTGGCTGCCAACGCCATCGCCACCACGGCCAACAATCCCGCCTCCGGCATGACGTTGCTTACCGTGATCGTCTCCGCAGTGGTGCTGCTGAAGTTTGGCCTCTCCGGAACCACCGGCATGTTCTTCGTTATGGCTCTGGCCGGCATGGTGTGCGTCGCCCTGTGCGCCTCGGGACAATTCATTACCGACCTCAAGGCCGGCTACTGGATCGGCTCGACTCCCTCAGCGCTGGAGAAGGTGAAGTTCATCGGAGTATTCGCGGCGGCGATTACCGCCGGCTTGACCATCATCCTGCTGGCCAAAGCCTTCCAGTTCGGAGAGGCTGCGCCCGGAGATGTGCGCCAGGTGCTGGCTGCGCCGCAAGCTTCCGCCTTGAAGGCCGTGGTCGCGGGATTCATGAGCGGACAGCCCGTCGCCTATGCGCTGTTTGGCATCGGCGGCCTGATCACGGTGGTGTTGGAGATGCTCGGCGTCTCGTCGATGGTCTTCGCGCTGGGAATTTACCTCCCGCTGCAACTGACCACGCCGATTCTGGCTGGGGGATTCCTCTCGCACCTGGTGAACAAGCGCGCCGACAAGATAGGCGACGAGCGTGGCCGCACCATACGCGAGCGCGGCGTCATCGTTGCCGGCGGACTGATGGCGGGCGGAGCGCTGGGCGGCGTCTTCGGCGCCGCGCTGCGCCTGTTCCCGAAATTTAGTGAAGACATGGTGCATACGCCTTTCTACGCTAACGAGCCGGTCTCGCAGATGGTCTCGGCAGTGATGTTTATCGGCTTGTGCCTGTATGTTTGGTTTAGCTCGATCCAAAGAAAGAAGGCTTCGTAATGGACCAGGTAGGACGCTATGTTGCGGATGCCGTTCTCGGCATCGACACACTATGGGGCGGAGACGTGATGTGTCCGTCAGGAACCGGGCGCTTCATTGCCGACTCGTGGTTTTCCGATGAGCCGCTGCCCATGGCATACACCGCTGCGTCGGCGGCGCAGGTGCGCGAAACCGGCGGAGTTGCCGGCAAGAGCGTCGACCGCGTTGCCGTGGAAAAATATCTGCGCGAGGTGAATCTTCCGGCTGCAATTACCGGGGTTCGCAAAGAGGCCGACGCACTCGGCGGGCTGCGTGGTCAGTACCTGGCCGGCATGGCGAACTGCCTGGAAACCATGTGGGACCTGGCGATGGAGATCCTCGGCATGGGCCCGGCGGTCCCATACGCGCGCTGTGTCGAGTCGTCGACGGGCCGTCCGCCGGAGCCGTCGAAGCCCGAGGCCAAGCGCGATCGCGTGGCGGAGTTGCTGAATCGCGCAGGTTATCCGACCACCAGCAACGGCGGCCTGCTGGGAGCGGTCGACGCGTGGCGGCGCGAGCGTGTAACGCCGATGGGTTCGGTTCGCGCGTTGAGCGATGCTGTCATCGCCTACTTCGACAACCTGAGCGCGGCAAATCTGATGCCGCAGCTTCCCTCCGAACTGGCGGGTGTGCCGCGGGCCAACATCAACTTCCTGCCGATCAAGGATGCCTGGTTTTCCGGCTCGATGAACTACCTGGGACGTGAGCGCAATCCCGACGGCACTCCGAAATACGAAGCCAGCTACGAGATCAACGCCTCACTGCAGATCAGCTTTCCGGAGTTTCAGCAGCTCATCAGTCACGAGGTTGTTCCCGGCCACGTGACGACATTTGCCTATCTGCAAAATCTTTATGTGCGTGGGCTGGCCGGCTTCGAGGCCACGGTGCTGACAATGAACACGCGCGCGGCGACGCTGTTCGAAGGGCTGGCGAATAACGCAATCCTGATCGCGCACGGGGTCACCGAGATCGAACAGTTGCCCGATGAGGATATGCAGATTGGCGTGCTGCTGGCGCTGCTCCAGGACGATGCCAAGAACCAGTCGTCGTATCTGACATGGGGCGAAGGCAAGCCGCAGGCAGAGATTGCCACGACCTTGCGGCGCGATTTCCTGGTCAGCGAAGAGCGCGCCGACAAACTCTCGGGCGCGTGGGGACGGCATCCGCTGCTTGGAAGAATGTATCTGCCGGCATATCGCGCTGGGACGGAGAAAGTTGCGACATTGAGGCGGACGTTCCCGCCAGCGCGCGTGTTGCCGGCGATTTACGGGTGCTTTGGAATGGTGGACATCAATACCGTGGACGAGGTGCTGCGGGCGAAGGCGTAAGACGCTTCACCACAGAGGCACGGAGGACACGGAGGCCGCGAGGCAACGTTGAATGCGGGCAATAACAGCAATGCGTGCGATTGCCCTCATCATCCTGCTAGGTATGCGTGTTGGAGTGTGCCAGTCCAACCAACCATCGATAGCGGCAACCGCGCCGTTTTCATTGCATATCAGTACGCCGCAACCCGTCGCAGCACGCGATGGTGTGCCCGATTGTGGAATCGTCCTCTGGCAGTCATGCGGAGTTCCTGTTTCAAGCAGTCGTTCATGACTCACAGGGTAACGAGATATCGTTGACAAAGCTAGGCAGGACCGTAATGGGTCGTCCCATGGTGGGGGAGAACCTACCACCAATTAGTTACTCTCTAATTTCAGTATCGTTGCCAGCTGGTGAAACGGCAAATTATTCCATGGTTCTCAGCGAACTCTATGACTTGTCTCGGCCAGACAAGTATATCGTCACGATAAAGAAAGGGCAGTGGGATGCGACTGCTGCCCCTACGGATGTGGTGAAGTCGAACACAATCGCGATCACGATTACCCCGTGACCAAGAGAACCGTTAGATATATAAGCGGATGCAAAAGCGCGGCAGTACAGAGGGCGGAAAACAGATCAGAGTAATCGGCTAGGGTCAGGCGATCTTCGTCTTACCAGCCGGCAGCGCCTCGGTTTCTAGCGTGTTCAGGTCTAGCAGTTGCGAGGCATGCTGAATGTCGATACCCACTACCTGGCCTGCGGAATCCAGATCGATAACGAGACCTTCGGCGACTTCACGGGAGTCGGCACTCGGCTTGGCGTTCAAGTCGATGTAGAGCGAGTCCGTCTCCGGATAGTAGTGCAGTTTCATGGCTGCTCCTCTGCCGCTGCCCGCGTCCGAAAATTCCGGTCTGGAAAAGCGTTGTGGATGGTCTCACCATCCTCCAGCGTCACCACACGAAGGATGCGACCTCCCAATTCTCGCACAATGCCCCAGTGCCGGATACGCCCGTCCGGCTGTATTTCACGCGCCAACGGTTCTTTCACAATCCGCTCGCACCATCCAATGTTGATGTAAGGGCGTTTGCGCAGGACTTGTTCGCGGAAATAGGCAGTCGTCTTCATCCTATCTACTGCCGCTGCGATCTCAGAGCCGGCAACGGGGTTCTTTCGACAGAATACCGCGAGCGAGCCTCACACCGCTTGTCCAGCGCAGAATCCGGAGGCCCAGGCCCATTGGAAGTTAAAGCCTCCGAGATGGCCGGTCACGTCCACTACTTCTCCAATGAAGTACAGGCCGGGAACTTTCCGGGACTCCATGGTCTTGGCTGACAGCTCGTCGGAGTCAACGCCGCCAGCGGTGACTTCGGCTTTCTCGTAGCCTTCAGTAGCGCCGGGCAGCACCTCCCAGAGATGGAGCTGCCGCTCCATCTGAGCCAGATCGGCATTGCTCCATCCCTGCGGCGGATGTAGCTCAAGCCAGCGCTCTGCCAGGCGAATCGGCATCGCCGCATGAAGTGCGGCCCTCGCGGCGGCAAGATCGCGGCGCGGACTGTTGCGCAGCGCAGTCATGATCTGCTGGCCGGGCGCCAGATCGATGGCAATGGGCTGGCGATCGCCCCAATAGGACGAGATTTGCAGGATCGCGGGACCGCTCAATCCGCGATGCGTGATCAGCATTTTCTCGCGGAACTGCTGGCGACCGATCGACGCAATGATCTCGCAGGAAACGCCGGCCAGATCGCAATATTGCCGGCGATCCTCTGCGCTGAAGGTGAACGGCACCAGGGCAGGACGGCATTCGCGAATGCCAATCCCAAACTGCTTTGCCAATTCGTAACCGAAGGAGGTCGCGCCAATCTTCGGGATCGACAGGCCTCCGGTTGCGACCGCTAACGCGGGAGCATGAAACTCGGCAGCGTCTGCCCGAACGACGAAGTCCGAAGCGCGCTGCACTTCCTGCACCCGGACGTTGGTGATGATCCGGACTCCGGCTGCATTGCACTCCTCGAGGAGCATCGCGACAACATCCTGCGCCGCTCGATCGCAGAACAGTTGTCCCAAGGTTTTTTCGTGATACGGGATGCGGTGCTTTTCGATGAGCGCAATAAAGTCAGCCGGGGTATATCGCGCCAGCGCCGATTTGCAGAAGTGCGGATTGGCCGACAGGAAGTTTTCCGGCCGGCAATGCAGGTTGGTGAAGTTACAACGGCCTCCGCCGGAGATAAGGATCTTCTTGCCGATGCGGTCGGCGCGTTCCAGCACGGCGACACGGCGGCCGCGCTTTCCCGCCTCGATGGCGCACATCAGCCCGGCTGCGCCGCCGCCCAGCACGATTACGTCAAAGGTTTCGGTGTGCAAGTCACGAGTTTCGGGCGGGGCGCGGGGGGTTGTCAAAGATGGTTGGTGCGCGCCTTCAAAACAAGTCGAGCCAAAGCCGGTGGCGCCGGCTGAAGCCGCGTTGATATTACGGCATTGACGGGCGGCCTAAAGCGAGTACGTGAGAACCCGTGCCGTCCCCGGGGGACTCGGGTTTTTTCCTCGCTCTACCCAGGACTCCGCTTCCCACCCCAATTCGCGCAAAAGAAGCGCGAATCGGGGGCCCCGGTTTCGCTTCGTCCTGGGCTAACTGCAATTCCACCCCTTCGGGGTTCTGTTTTCGTGTGTCATGCTTCACTGCCAAAGAAAAACCTAATTCTCGCGCAGACACTGAAGGTCGTCCCCTTCAAGGGGCTACCTTAATCAAGGCTCTCCTAGGCGTTGCTTTGCATTGGCGCGGCGGACTGCGTAATCACGGCTTCGGGGCGGTCGTTTACCGCGATCAGCAGCAGAGTGGCATCGTCGGCGAATTTGCCTGCGGCGTGGGCTTCAACATCGTTCATGATTTGCGCATAACGCTGCGGCAACGATTCTCCCGGCGGACCGGCCAGCAGCGCCGACAGCCGGTCGGGACCGAACTCTTCGTCGGAACCGTTCGCGGCTTCGCTGACGCCGTCGGTATAGAGCATGAGCCGATCGCCGGTCGCCAGCACAAGCTGTTCGGAGTGAAAGGCCGCATCCAGCATGAAGCCCAGCACGGGACGCGTGGGCGCTAGCGATTCAATTGCGCCGTTGTTGCGCCGCAGGATCGGCGGACAATGTCCGGCGTTCACAAATTGCAAGACGCGAGTCCGCAAATCGAGCACGCCGTAGAAGATGGTGACGTAATGGCCTTCGCCAAGCTGATTGCGCAGCGTCGTCTCCACCTGAGCCAGAACGACTTCCGGGCTGTTGCTGGACGACGACAGCGTGCTGACCGAGGCATAGAGCATGGCGGCAATCAAGGCGCCCGGCGTGCCCTTGCCGGAAACATCGGCCAGGCAAAAGTGGAGCATGTCTGGGACCGGCTGCCAGACTCCGAAGTAGTCGCCGCCGACCACGCCTGCCGGAATGCTGTTGCCAAACAGCTCGACTCCCTGCGCCACCAGATGGCGCTGCGGCACGATGCGGGTCTGCAATTGCTGAGCGTCATTGCGCTCGTAGTCGGAGACGCGCTGCGAGGAGCGCAGTTCCTCGGCCTGCCGGATGAGCGATTGCACTTTCTCCAGCAGGGCGGTGTTGCGCCAGGGCTTTTCGATGAAGTCGGAAGCGCCATGCTTCATGGCACTGACCGCCAGATCGACATTGCCCCAGGCGGTGAGCGCGACAATAGGAACGGTGGCGTCGAGTTCGCGCAGATGCTGGATCAGCTCCAGGCCTTCGATGCCGGAGGTGCTGTCGCGGTGATAGTTCATATCCAGCAGGGCGAGGGCGGGCGGGTTCTGCCGCGCCGCAGCCAGCGCCTCATTGGGCGAGGCACAGAGGATGACCAGGTAGCCATGCCCGCGCAGCAACATGGCGAGGGCCTCACGAACGTGCTCCTGGTCTTCAGCGATGAGGATGGTGGATTGGTCGGCAGTGGTCGTCATGTTCTGGTATTTACGTAGCAGACGGATTGCCAGACGGAAGATAGTGCTATGGTGCAGGAAACAGGGGTGAGCGGCGGATTCCCGTTTTGGGACTCGCCCACAATCGGGAATCCGTTGTCCGGAAATGGGCACCCGAAGACGCCGAAGATCAAGTCCAACCGATGCTTTGAGTTGCAGCGGGAGCTAGGTTTGGGATTTCCCAATTCAGCAGGGCAAAGTGTAAAATTGGTATTCTCCTCGCGCGCTAAAATGTTCCACGTAGAACATTTTGCCGGAATCCAGCAAGAGGAGCAGTTGCGCTTCCGCGGAACGCAGTCCCAAATGCGTCGTCCGGTGCGTGATGGGGACGGCAACTCTCCCAAGAAAAGCAGCCACGAAGGAGTCTTAGACAGCATGGCGATTCCAGCCACCCAATTGCGTCCGGGCATGGTCATCAAGCACAACAACGACCTGCACTCGGTGTTCAGCGTGGAGCACCGGACCCCGGGCAATCTGCGCGCTTTCATTCAGGCCAAGCTGCGCAATCTGCGCACCGGAGCGATGTTCGAGCACCGCTTCCGCTCCGGCGATCCCATCGAGAAGGTCATGGTCGACCAGGTACAAATGGAGTTTCTCTACGCCGACGGCGACGATTATCACTTCATGAACACCGAGAACTACGAGCAACTGCATCTCGGCAAGGACATCCTGGGCGATGCCGTGGATTACCTCATCGGCAATCTGGCCATCAAGGTGGAGTTCTTTGACGGCAAGGCCGTGGGCGTTGAGTTACCTCAGACGGTGGAGCTTACCGTGGTGGAGACCGAGCCGGGACTGAAATCGGCCACGGCCAGCAGCGTCACCAAGCCGGCCAAGACCGAGACCGGGCTGGTCGTGCAGGTGCCGCCATTCATTAACGAGGGCGAAAAGATTCGGGTGGACACCTCCGAGGGCGCATACTTATCGCGCGCCTGAGTCGGCAAAGCGGGTGACAGCCCCGTCGCCGGGACCTCGCCCATTTGACAAATCAGGCCATGTCGCTGATAGTTATACGCGTATCAGCCGCGCCCAAAATCACGGTTCTCCACAGGTGTGTTCACCGACCGTACGGGCCCGCAATGGCTGCTCAGCCTGCTCGAAAGTTCAGAGCGGAAGTAAATGGTTTTAGTATCAGGATGCGAAAAGGAGAAAGATACAAACATGAAAAGCTTGATTAAGAGAGCCGTGCCCTATTTGCTCATATCAACACTTGTCTTGTTGGCCATGCCGATGTGGGCTGCCGACAAGTCGAGCGACGAACAAACCCTCCGCAATGCCGCCACCGTGTTACAGGCAATGCTCGACAGTAAGGACATTCCGACCAGCGTCATCGCCAAAGCTGATTGCATCATCATTCTGCCCAGCGTGAAGAAGTTCGCTGTGGGCATTGGCGGAACCGGTGGACGCGGTCCGATGAGCTGCCGTTCCGGCAAGAACTTTAGCGGCAAGTGGTCTACGCCCGCGATGTACAGCATCGGCGGCGCCAGTGCCGGTCTTCAACTCGGCGGCACGGCTTCCGATATCATCCTGCTGGTCATGGCCTCCAGTGCAGTGGATAAGGTGCTGGACAGCAAAGTCAAAGTTGGTACCGACGCGACAGCGGCAGCCGGGCCCGGAGCCTCGGCTGGCATGTCGGGCAATGCTGACATTCTGACCTATTCCCGCACCAAGGGCGTTTTCGCCGGCATCTCCATCAATGGCGCTTCCCTCGATCCTGCCACCGACGCCAATAAGCGTCTCTACGGGGAAGATTACAGCGCCCGGACGATTGTCACTGGCAACGAAGTCAAACCTACAGCTGCGGGCCAGTCCCTGGTATCGCTGCTCGATCACAAGGCTGGAAGACATAGCATGTAACTCGATGCTGGGAACGCCAACCGTCAGTTAGCTGAACGCGGAACTGGTCTATGCCAGTTCCGCGTTTTTTTCTTGCGATGCGTTTTTTCTTGCGAATCTTGTTTCCAACCAGCAATCAACCTTGTCGACGCGCTGCGGTATGATTATTGGCTAATTGCTAGTTGCTAATTGCTTCTTCCTCTCATGGCTGCCCTCGAAACCCGTCGCTATGTTGTGTCCGGACGCGTGCAAGGTGTCGGCTTCCGCTGGTTCGTGGAGCGCGAGGCGGCGCAGCTCGGCGTGACCGGATGGGTGCGCAACTGCGAAAACGGCGACGTTGAAGTCATGGCGACCGGCACGGCTGACCAGCATAACGTCCTGCGCCAGAAGCTTCAGCAGGGTCCGCGTGCCTCACGTGTCGATCTTGTCGGCGAATCCAGGGCGCCGTTCCTGGAGGCGCCATCATTCCACATCGAAGGAGTCTGGTAAATTCATGCAGCCGAAAACGGCGCCCAACTGTGACGACCTCAAGAAGCTGATCCGTGAGGTCCCCGATTTTCCCAAGCCCGGCATCCTCTTCTACGACATCACCACCCTGCTCAAAGATAAGCTCGGCTTCGCTCGCCTCATCGACGCCCTCACCGAGCACTACATCGACCACGACATCGACCTGGTGTTAGGTATCGAAGCGCGCGGCTTCATCTTCGGACCGGCATTGGCTTATCGCCTGAACGCGGGCTTCATTCCTGTGCGCAAACCGAAGAAGCTGCCGTCCGAAGTTTTGCAGTGGAAGTATGACCTCGAGTATGGCCAGGACACGCTGGAAATCCACAAGGACGCCATCCAGCCCGGCCAGCGTGTCATCATCTGCGACGATCTGCTGGCGACCGGCGGCACGGCGCGCGCAGCCGCTGAAATGGTGAAGGCGCTCGGCGGAGAAATTCGCGGCATGGGATTCGTGGTCGAGCTTGACGGCCTCAAAGGCCGCGACAAGCTGAAGGACTACGACGTGTTCTCGCTGCTGCACTACGAGATGTAGGTGGCAGTGATCCCGCAAACGCGCGGTATTAAGTCAGCTGTCGGCTTCGATGATTACCAGATCGTCTTCAGCAGTGGACAATCCAGCATCCGCCGATCGGCGGTGACCAGCGGCAGGCCTTCAGCGCGCGCGGTCGCGGCAATGATACGGTCCATCGGATCGCTGGAAAAATCCGGCGGAAAATACGCTGTCAGAGCTGCGACTTCAATGTTGATCGGCAGCACGGTAATGTCTTCCACGAAGCGGCTCAGACTGCCTTCAATCGATCCCGAGCTTCGGACCCTTCCCCGATTCAAGAGGCCAGCCAGTTCGACTAAGCTGACGACTGACACGGCTATTTGGCGGGTCGCTCGAGAACGCTTTATTGCAGACTCTGCGGCGCGAGACAGGCGCCGTGGCTCCTCTTGAAGCCATATCCAGACATGCGTGTCGAGCAGAATCATTTCAACATGTCCCAGTCTTCCTCTGGAAACACAGGCTTAATCAGGTCGTCTGGGTCGCCGACGATCTCGACAATTCCTTTCAGCCTCCCGAACAAGGAATCCACGCTCTTCTCTTCAAAGGGAACCAGTTTCCCTACGGGCACACCCCGTTTTGTGATGATGACTTCCTGCCCCGTCTCATTCACCTCGTCGAGGATGGCGAGGCACTTCGCCTTGAACTCGCCGGCTGCAATCCGCCTTTCCTTGCCGGCATATCTCGCCGCCGCATTCTTCTTCGGTGGAGCAACCTTCTTACTATGATGAAGGGTGAGGGTCGCCATATGGTCACCTCCAGATGACCATGGTCATATTAACATGGTCATCTGACCATTACTTCGTTACCACCCGCCGCCCCTCAACCCTGCACGTCGCTTCCAGCACCATCCTGATCGCCTCCGTGTACGCAACATGCTCCTGCTCCAGGATGCGCGCCGCCAGCGTGTGTTCGTCGTCCGTGTCGAGTACGGGCACAACTTTCTGTACCAGGATGGCGCCGTGATCGAGGCTCTCGTCGACGAAGTGTACGGTGCAGCCGGAGACCTTTACGCCGTAATCGAAGGCCTGCTTCTGCGCGTCGAGCCCCGGGAACGCCGGCAACAGCCCAGGATGAATGTTGAGGATGCGATTGGGAAACTGCTGCACAAACCACGGCGAAAGCAGGCGCATGTATCCGGCGAGGCAGACGAGATCCACCTCGTGCTCGCGCAGGGCCGCAACCACTTGCCGGTCGTGTTCCTCGCGCGCTATGCCTTTCGACGGAATGACCAGCGCCTTCAGCCCTCGCCGCCGCGCTGACTCGATACCCGCCGCGTCAGTACGATTGGAAATGACGACCGCGATCCGCGCGGCGAGCTTGCCCGACGCGACATTGTCGGCGATGGCCTCAAAGTTCGACCCTCGCCCGGAAAGAAGGATACCCAGGTTCTTCATGGTGACATGCGAATGATAAAGCGAAGTGAGGGAGTTGTCAGTCCGATACAGCCTGCTATTCTTTTCGCTGTGTCATCCTGAGCGGAGGCGACGCCTATTTTGCGTCGCCGGAGTCGAAGGACCCCTATTCGCACGGAGATCTTCGTGCAACGGAAGTGCAGGATTCCAATCCCGGCCCACGAACGCCTACTGCTGCCCCTGTACCAGCGCATGGGTCACGGCGTGTACGGACAGAGCGATCCGATTAGCGACCCCAATCTTGCGCAGAAGTTGGGCTATGTGTGCCTTGACGGTGCGTTCAATGATTCCTAATTCGTCGGCAATTTCGCGATTCGAGCGCCCGGAGACCAGCAGCTTCAGTACTTCGCGTTCGCGCTCGCTGATCCTGCTTTCGACGCGGGGATGGACGCGGCGCGGGGAAATGGTGGTGCGCTCGATAAAGATGGCCAGTATGCGTCTCGGCAACCACACCGAGCCGAGGTGAACTTCGTGCACGGCCTTTCTGAATTCATTGGCTGGAGCCTCTTCGGACACATAGCCCTTGGCTCCAGCCGCGACCGCCCGCAGGATGTCCTCGTCGCGATTCCTGGGCCCGGTCACGATAATGCGAATGTTGGGGCGCACCGCCTTCAGAGCCGACATGCCCGCATAGAACACCGCACCGCGATCCACCGCCATCAGCACAATATCGTCGCTCGTACTCTGCAGCACCGAGTTGACGGTCGCAGCGCGCAACTGAATCTCGGGATCGGAAGAGACGATCGCGCGCAGTCCCAGGTAGCGTACGGGGTCACTTTCCACAACGGCAACGCGAATGACATTACGCGCCACCGGCTTCGTGGATCGCCTCGGTTTCGGCATTACAACTAACTCTATAGCACCTTTCTTGCCAATATTCATCCAGCAACAAAGTGGTATTAGAGTGAAGCGCTCGACGCAAACATCCTCACCCTGCGGCCATCCTCACCATCGCTGCGCGACGCTCTGGTGGAGCAGCTTCGGCTCCTGGTAGCCCTTAGCCTTCTGGCGCGGCGGCAGCTTCGGCGGAGTGTAAGGAATCTCCTCGTAGGGTATCCGGCTCAGCAGGTCGGCAATGCAGTTCAGCCGCGCCCGCTTCTTATCGTCGGATGGAACCATGTACCACGGAGCCATGGCGGTGTCGGTGGCAGCCAGCATGGCGTCGCGCGCCCGCGAGTAGTCGTACCAGCGGCGGTGCGATTCCAGGTCCATCGGGCTCAGCTTCCAGCGCTTCGACGGGTCCTTGATACGCCCCAGGAATCTCCGGTGCTGCTCTCTTTCCGAAACATCCAGCCAATACTTCACCAGGACGATGCCGTTGTAGGCCAGCGTGGCTTCGAATTGCGGACAGCCCTGGAGAAAGTTGTGGTACTCCTTTTTCGTGCAGAAGCCCATCACGTGCTCCACTCCGGCGCGGTTATACCAACTGCGGTCGAAGATGACGACTTCCCCTCCCGCCGGAAGGTGCTCGATGTATCGCTGCCAGTAGAGCTGCGTCTTCTGGCGGTCGGTGGGCGCGGGAAGTGCGACCAGCCGGAAGACGCGCGGGCTGACCCGCTCCAGGATGCGCTTGATGACGCCGCCCTTCCCGGCTGCGTCGCGGCCCTCGAAGATAATGACGATACGCGCGCCCGTCTCCTTCACCCAGCCCTGCATCTTCACCAGTTCCACCTGCAACTTGAACAGCTCGCGCTCGTATTCTTTCTTGTCGAGCGCGGCAAGCGGCGCGCCATTCCCGGCAGGCGTTTCAATTGCGGACTGCTTGGCATGCTTCTTCCCGGAGTTCTTGCCCATGAGCCCTCCCTATACCACGGCCAGCTTGTGTTCCTAAAATTCTGAAGACGGCATGATTCTACGCCGCCGAAGCAAGCTAAGGCTGTGTCGAAAGCCGTTACAGAGTCTTGGAAAAATCACACCAGCCTGTGACAGGATGAGCGCGAGCGATGCAGAATAGACATCTGCTGTTGGAGGCAGGAGTTTCATGACATCCAATTTTTCTCGCGCTGCTCAATTGCGACTTCTTTTGATTCTCAGCTGCGTCTGTCTCTCCGCCGTCGCCGCGCCAGCTCAGGCCCCGACTAGTCCAGTGCAGACCGGGCCCATTGACGAGCCCCGCGCAGCCGCGCACGAGCCCGGCGGGCCACCAATCGCTAAGGGCGCTGCGGCCATCACGCAACAGGACGCGAAATGTTCTAAGCGGATCATCGTCAACGCCGACGCCTTGTTTCAGCCACGCCGCTGGACGTTGAATCCCGATGGCGCGGAAACCATGACCGCGCTCGCTCCCTTGGTCGTGAAGGCCGGCAAACATCCGGTGCGCATCGAGGCGTTCGTCGTTTCTGCCGCGCCTGAACACCAAAATCAAGTTGTGGCCCAGCGGCGTGCCATCACCGTCCGCGGCTGGCTCAGGAACAATGGCTACGTCCCCGTCGACACTCCCGTTGAGGGTTTCGGCAAGCACACTGCGGATGCTACTACCTCAACCACAGCGAAAACCGCTGTCGCTGGGAACTCCGCTCGCGCGCCCGGCAGTTCCGATGAGCCCGGCGGCGCATCGAAGGATCAGCGGGTGGAAATCGTTTTCGATACCTGCCATTAGTCGGCTGGCTTGTTCGGCTCGGATAGAACGTCCGCCGAAAATGCCGCCTCCATTCGGCTGACGTTTCTGCCCATCGAAGCGCTATCCCCGCCGTTCACTGCATACCCACTTCACTCACTGGAGTGAGTTACGACACTGCGCCCCGGCGCTCATCCACGCGACAATTCTTCTAGCGAGGAGCGCGGCGGTGCGCCCTTCATAACTCGTTTCCTGTAGCACCATTCATCCGCCATCGCGCCTACTCCACTCCCAGAGGTGAGCCGAAACGTGAGCACCCAGACTGTTTCCGCGGAAGTTAATCTGCCATTGCCGTACGACACAGGCCGGCCAGCTTCGTCGCTCCACAAGCGGCCAGGGCTGCATATTCTGCAACCGGACGTGACCTACACCGGCGCGCCCATTAAGCCGCTGCAAAAGGGCTTGCCCAAGCAGACCGAGTCGCTCTGCCCGGAATGCAAGAAGGTAATCCTGGCCGACATCTTCGCCGACGGCGGCAAGGTCGTGATGGCGAAGTGTTGCCCCGAGCACGGACAGTTCCGCGACATCGTCTTCAGCGACGTCGAGCTCTACCTCAAGATGGAGGAGTGGAATTTCGGCGATAACCTCGGGCTGTCGAATCCGCAAGTCGAGGGCGGCACAACATGTCCCGACGACTGTGGACTATGCCGCATGCACACTTCGCATACCGCGCTGGCCAATGTTGATCTGACGAATCGCTGCAATCTCACCTGCCCGGTGTGCTTTGCCAACGCCAACGTCGCCGGCTATGTTTATGAGCCCGATCTTGAGCAGGTCCGCACCATGCTGGCCACGTTGCGCGGCGAGCGTCCCGTGGATGGCCGTGTGGTGCAGTTCTCCGGTGGCGAGCCCACCATCCATCCGCAATTCTTCGAGATTCTGTCGATGGCTCGTGAGATGGGCTTCACCCACATTCAAGCCGCAACCAATGGCATCGAACTGGCGAACATCGAATTCGCGCGCAAAGCCAAAGCAGCCGGGCTGGCAACGCTCTATCTACAGTTCGACGGCGTCACCGATGACATCTATCGTCGCGTTCGCGGCGAGTCACTGCTCACCATCAAGATGCAGGTCATCGAGAACTGTCGCGCGACTGGCATGAAGATCGTCTTCGTGCCGACGATTGTCAAAGGGCTGAACGACGATCAGGTCGGCGACATCGTGCGTGTTGCCATCGAGAACGTCGACACAGTCTCGGGCATCAGCTTCCAGCCCGTCGCCTTCACCGGACGCATCGCCAAGCACGAGTTGCTGGCCAAGCGCTTCACCTTGTCCGATCTGGCGCGCTGCGTCAGCGAGCAGACCGGCATCACCGATCCGCGCGCCGACTGGTTCCCGCTGGCCTGCGTTACGCCATTCTCCAAGCTGACCGCGGCGCTGCGCGGCACCGGCGTACCCACTATCTCGTCGCATCCGCACTGCTCGCTCGGCACGTACTTCTTTGTCGACGAGCAGTCGAAGCAGGCCGTGCCCATCACGCGCTTCGTCGACGTGCCCAACATGCTTCAGGACATGGAAGAGTTGTCGCGCTCGGCGGGCAAAGCGCGCTTCAAGCTCTATAGCAAAGTGAAGACGTGGAACGCGATGAAGAAGCACTTCAAGCCGCAGTTCGCCCCGCCGGGATTGACGTTCACGAAATTCCTGCAGACGCTGCAAGGCATGACCAACAAGAAACTGGGCCGCGACGGCAAGGACGGCACCTTCACCTATCGCACGCTGCTGGTGGCCGGCATGCATTTCCAGGATGCCTACAACTACGACATCGAGCGCGTGAAGCGCTGCGTCATCCACTACGCCACGCCCGACGGCAAACTGTATCCCTTCTGTACCTACAACTCCGGCCCATGCTATCGCGAGAAGATCGAGCGCCAGTTTTCGACGCCGTTGGAGAAGAAGCAACTAGCAGCCAGCAATTAGCAGTTAGCAATTGGCAATTAGGGAGACCCTGATTAAGTCAAAGCCGGGGCCTTCAGCGGCTAAAGCCGGGTTCATTTGCTCGACTTTACGGACCGCCTGAAGGCGGTCCCTTTCAAAGCAATACTTAATCAGAAGTTCCTTAGCAGTTAGTAATTAGC
>CAWBKE010000039.1:0-102356 GCA_963789245.1 uncultured Acidobacteriaceae bacterium
AAGGTAGCGCTCTAACCAACTGAGCTACGCGCCTACAACAACTTGCAAGTTTATCAGGGAACGTTTGGGAACGGAAGCATTCACCGCTCGCAAAATCCCCGCTTGAGCTGACGGATGCCGGGGACGCGGTGCGGGAGACGTTGCTTCGTGCCTGGCGGTATCGCGACAGCGTCAAGGAAGGCGCGCGGTTGCGCCCATGGCTCTACCGCGTGGTCACGAACGACTGCCTCGAAAGTATTTCTGTGGTGTGGTTCCCAGCATCGTCCGAAACATTTCAATGAAGGCACTTACACTGTCGTAACCGACTGCGATAGCGACCTCGGTGACAGATTTCCTTTGTGCCAGCATCTCAAGGGCAGCAAACAACCGCGCCTGCTGTCGCCAACGGCCAAATGACATGCCGGTCTGAGCCGAAAACGCGCGCATGAAAGTGCGGCGGGCCATACCGGCAACATGCGCCCAAGCGTCCAGCGTGCGGGCATCCCCAACATCATCCAGCAGAGCATCGGCAACTCTAGCCAGTCTTTCTTCTCTTGGTATGGTCAAACGCAAGGGCTGCTGGTCAGGCTGTCGAATCTCATCAAGAAGCGTTGCGATTATGTGCTTCTTCGCCTTGTTGAGCGGTTGGCCGAGGTCCCAACCGACCATACGATGAACTATGGCGAACAATAGCTCCGATGAGTTGAACATGCAGGGTGTCTTGGGTAGTCCGCGACACGTCTCCGGAGACAGGTCAACCATCGAGCCAGCAGCGCCTCCGACAGAACGCGCCGCGTGCTTACAATTTGGTGGAATCCATGCGCAACGCTGGGAGGGAAACATCCATCGTTGGCTTCCTGCTTCCACGATGAGCAAGCCGTGGGTCAGTGCGACGAGTTGCCCGCGGAGGTGGCTGTGCTCTGGCGTCCAGCCCTCGACCGTCCGCCTCTGGAAGGCATATGCCAGTACTGGCGTATCGCTGTTGTAGAGACGGCGCAGTTCTTCCATATTCTTTAGGGCCCGGAACATGGATTTGCGAGGTTGACCCTTTTCCGACATATATCGCCACTTCCCCGTTAGCGGAACAAGCGAAACCCAGCTAGAGTACGCTGCAGAACAACGAAAGACAACACGGGAAAAAAACGCGCCGTGCGAAGGAAATATGAATCGAAGAAAGGAAACGTTCCACTCATCAATGCGGAGTGCCCCTGTCGAAGTTCTTGGTCAAGAACGAGGGGGGCTTCGGGCGGTCTTCGTCAGGGCTAAGCTTAAAGAAACTGAATTTCAGGAAGATCAAAACTCAAAAGGAAATCAAATGAGAAATGTAACCTACGCAATCAACCTTACCCTGGATGGCTGCTGCGACCATACCAAATTCAATCCCGATGACGAAGTACTTGGACATTACACGCACCTCTTGCGAGATTTTGACCTGCTCGTCTATGGGCGTAAAACCTATCAATTGATGGTTCCTTATTGGCCTGATATCGCAAAAAGCCAGTCCGAGACAAAAGCGGATATCGAATTTGCTCAAACCTTTGTCTCCAAGAAGAAGATTGTTTTTTCACGATCGTTGGCCAGCGCTGAAGATGAAAATACGAGAATTGTTCGTACGAACCTTCGCGACGAAATACTTAAACTGAAGCAAGAGCCGGGCAAAAATATCTTGGTCGGCGGTGTGGATGTTCCTTCACAACTGATGGAGCTTGGCCTGATTGACGAATATCGTTTTGTCGTTACGCCAACCATTGTTGGGGAAGGCAGACGATTGATGGAGGGCGTCAGCCCGCCCGAGAAATTGCAATTGAAGCTGGTTGAGTCAAGGCCTTTTAAATCAGGATGTGTTGCGCTTCGTTACTTGAAACAGTGACAGAGAACTCTGTAAGGCCTTCGGCACTTAGCAGACTGGCGTTTCGCCCGCGTGCTGGCGCACTTCCGCTGAGCCCGGGGCGACCTGAACTTTACCGGAGACGTTGGCGTGAAAATCGTCGTGCTGACTGTGAGATTGCTGCTCGGGCTGGTGTTTTTCGTCTTCGGCCTGAATGCCTTTCTGCAATTCCTCAAGGGCCCTATCCCCGGCGGCCTCGCCGGACAATTTCTTCAGGCTCTATTCCAGTCGCACTATGCGTTGGCGATCGGCGCAGTGCAGGCGGTTGGCGGCGCGCTGCTGCTGATTAATCGCTATGTTCCGCTGGCGCTGACGATTCTTGGGCCGATAATCGTAAATATTTTGCTCTACCATCTGCTGCTCAATCACCAAGGCATCGGGGGCGCGCTGATCGCGGCGGTGTTCTGGTTTGTGTTGTTCTTCCACTATCGCCAGTACTTTTCCGGGATCTTTACCGCAAAGGCTTCGTCTGCGTCGTGACAGCGAACGATTGCGGGCTTGCCCGCATCCGCCACATTGCGGCGATGTACGGCGGAATTTAAACTGACACATTAACTTGTTCGATTAACGCGAGCTTGACTTCTTCAAGACAGTGGTCTATGAAAGGCTTGTACAACCTGCACCGAGGGTGAAGGAGTTCACCCACAACCGCTGTCCCTTCTGAAACGGGACAGATGATGACTCCTGACGGGGAAGCTCGTCTAGGAGCCATGTCTCTCGCGAGCCTTCCCAAGAAATCGAATTAGGAGCGATGTTCCATGGAGAACGTACGGGTGTTCGCGTATAAGTTCGCACTCCTTCAGATTATGTGTCGCACATGCCCGGATTGCCGCGACGAATTGGAAGAGTAAGCAGAACAGGACTTCTATCTCATCGGCAGTTCGCAGCCAACTTGAGCTTCTCGCCGGTGAGGTTCGCACGTTCATTGACAAACACGACTATCGAAATCGCACTGAGCTGCGCGACGAAGAGCGCGAAGTCTTGCAGCGTGCAATTCAGGTCCTGGTTGGATCTGATCAGGGCAGAGAGTAAGAGCGGAGAAGGCCAGGTTGCATGACGATCACATCACGTTGAACGCAAGCCAGCGTCAGCACCTGCTGATCGCGTGCAAGCACATCGATAAACTGCTGGGCGATGTGGAGGCGACGCTCAACGCAGCCGCATCGAAAACCGTCTTCCCCAACTACGTCAACGACATCACGGCCGTACAACGAAAAACCATTGAAGACTACGTTGCGAAAGTCCGCGGCCAGCTTCTGCAAGTTTTGGCCGGGCAGTCCCTGGCTCCCGAGAAGCCGCGCCTCTCCATCGTCCATTCCATCCACGTCAATCTCACCTTCGTGGATATCGCCATTGCGGAACTTGCGCCGCACTACATGCGAGGTTATGGTCCGGTACCGGAGGAAGGCGCCGCCGATCTGAACGGCATCGTCGCCGAGTTGCAGTCCGCGATCAAGGAACTGTCCCGCTTCGTGCTCCAGCCCCACGTCGGCGACCTGCGCGAAAGAGTGGAGAAGCTGGCGAAAGAAGGCTGGGATGTTGCGGGCCTTCAAACCTTGGGGGAGATTATCGATCGCCAGGGATTGACGGAGTTTCGCCCGACGATAACCATGCTGCTCGATCGTGCCGAAGATACCGCGCTCGAAATCGCGGTGTTTGGACGGGTCAGCACCGGGAAGTCTTCCCTGCTGAATCATGTGATTGGTGCCGATTTGCTGCCAGTTGGAGTTACGCCCATCACGGCGGTGCCGACGCGGATAGGTTACGGGCAGAAGCCACTGGTCAGGGTCTGGCGGGAAGGCCTCGGGGTCTCCGAGCATAGCGTTGGCGAACTGCCCGCGTTTGTCGATGAACGCTTAAATCCGGAGAACCGAAAGCGGGTGGGCAGGATTCTGGTGTTGTACCCGTCGGAGCGGCTGCGGGAGGGAATCATCTTCGTGGACACGCCCGGTGTCGGATCGCTGGCGACGCGTGGGGCAGCGGAGACGCTTTCGTATCTGCCGCGCTGCGATGCCGGTATTGTGCTGGTGGACGGGGGTTCGACCCTCACTCCGGATGACCTGAAAATCATCGCCGTGTTGACCCCGGCCGGCACTGCCACGAGCGTGCTCGTCAGCAAAGCGGACCTCCTTTCTGCTGCCGACCTCGAGCAACAGATCGCGTATGTAAAGCGGCAACTGAAAAGCGAGTTTGACACCGATCTCCCAGTCCGGGCGGTGAGCGTCATGCCGAGTCATGCGGAGTTACTGGAGCAATGGTTCGCTGAAGAGCTCTCGCCCTTGTACGAACGCAAGCAGAATCTGCTTCAGGAGTCGCTGGCGAGAAAAACCCTAATGCTGGCAGGCGCAGTGCGTTCCGCTCTGGAAGCACAAGTTGCTTATCAAAGGCCGGAGGGCGACGATCGCGTTCAGTTGGAAGAAATCGATCTTGAGCTGCGGCGCAGTGCTGGCCATCTGCAAACGTTTCAAAAGGAGTTACGGCGCACAACAGATGAGATTCCCCAGCTCGGTTCCTTCATCATGCAGAAGGCGGCCGAAACTGTAGCCGATCTCTGGGAAAGAGATCAGGAGGTGGACTGCGCTGAGGTGTTGCGGAATACCTCAGCCGAGGTGGCTCTCGAGCTGGCCGGCGAAGTCCGCAGAAAACTGTCGCGAGTACAAGAGATGCTGCAACAGGAGCTATCGAAAGCAGCGACGTTATTGAGATCCAGAGATGTGACGAGCCAGGAGGATTTGCAGATACTCGCGGAGATGCCAGTCTTTCATATGAACCGACAGAGCCAGTTTGTCAAGCGGCCGATCTCCGGGATGTTGGGCAGGTGGTTCCGCGTGCGCGCGGCAAGGCGTGTCCTGAAAATCTATGAAGGCGGGCTGAGCGAAGCGCTGCAGAGCTTTTCTCGTTTGTTGTACTCGTGGGGGATCGATGCAGGCTCAGATCTGGAGCGGCGTTTTGACAGCTTCGCCAATCGATACCGCGCCCAATTGGAGCGGCTCCTGCTGGATCGGAAGCGGACCGCCATCGATTCCGAGCAGGTCAGGTCTGACCTGGAAAAGCTGTCCAAGATGTTCGTTGCGGAGATACCCGTGACCAAGAACGAAGCGCTGGCTTCCTGAATTTATGCCTGAGTTAGAGGAGCGCATATTTTGCTGAAATATATCGCGGTTGGTGTGGGCGGCTTTCTGGGAGCAATGGCCCGATACGCGCTCGGCGTTTACATCGGAAGCCGTTATGGCGTCCGCTTTCCTTTGGGTACGTTTGTCATCAACGTGAGCGGCTCATTCCTGATCGGACTGATCCTGACGTTGTTGGCGAGGACGACGGCGAGCGCGTATTGGCGCTATCTGATCCCCATCGGGTTCATCGGCGCCTATACGACTTTTTCGACATTCGAGTATGAAACTCTCCGGGCCATACAGGATGGTCAGGTTATGACGGGATTACTCAACGTAGGACTCAGCCTCGGGATCGGATTTATAGCGGTTTGGGGTGGAGTATTCCTTGGACGGGTACTGGTATGAAGGAACAGTTTGTTCCCGTAGCTCCGGATACTTCGATTGTTCAGGCACTCGCCCGCGGGATCTGTCCCATTTGCACTTTGATGCGGAGCTTTCAGAACGCGATGGTTGATGCCGCGAATCGTTATCCTGCGACCAAGCTGTGTAACTTTCACGCATGGTCGCTCGCTCACGCCTCGCCTGCGAGGGAGGGGGTATCCGTTTTGCGCGCTATGCTTGAACAGTCCTTATCGCGATCCGATTCTGATTCGATAGAGATCCATCCTTGTGACTGGTGTGTAACGATTCGCGAACACGAGGACGAAAAGTTGGCCGAATACTCGCGAGAGCTAAAACACGAGAGATTTCGGACCTGGGTAACGCAGTTCGGTGCCTTATGTCTCTTCCACGGCCACAAATTGATGAAGGTGCTTCCTCCGGAGGATGCCCAGGCAGTCAGCCGGATGCTGGCCAGTAATCAGGATGAGCTTGCAAGGCAGTTGAAGGAATTTGAGACCCGGATCAAGCGTGGAGAAACCGGGGGTGGCGGCGTGCTCGGCCACATAACCGAGTTTCTGGTATCGCAGCGCGGCCTTACGCGATAGGAGGGCAAATGTTAAACACGGGACCAGCTAAGAAGGTGACCGTCTACGTGATGGAAGGCCAGACCTATCACGGCACGGCTTGCTATGCCGCGATCCTGGACTATTTATTTTTCCGGGGTATCTCCGATGCGACAGTTGTGCGCGGTGTGGCGGGTTTCGGTACCGACCACAAACTGCACACCAGCCGACTGGTCGACCTTTCCGACCAGATGCCAATCAAGATTGAATTTCTCGAAAGCCCTGACCGGGTGCAGGAGGTCCTGCCCAAGCTGACGGAGATGGCGTGCCACGGCATTATCGAGGTTCACGACACGACAGTTATAAGGCCTATTCCTCCAGGCAAGAAGTCGCGGCCGGAAATCCAACCCGCCAAGCTACAGGCGCAAGCCAAAATGATGCGGATTCTGATCGGGGAGCACGACAAGTGGAATGGCAAACCCCTGCACCAATCTCTGGTGCAGGCTTTCCGGGCGAATGACATAGCGGGCGTCACGGTTTACCGGGGCATACTCGGCTATGGCGCCAATCGGCGCATACATAAAGATTCAACTTTGAACCTGTCGCACGACGCTCCGATCCTGCTAACCGTTGTCGATACCGAAGAAAAGCTACGAGCACTCATCCCGGTCCTTGACCAGATGGTGCTGCAAGGCCTGGTAGTGCTTTCCGATGTCGACGTCATCAAGTACTCCCATGCACAGCCGGCGCCAGACGCGGAGGAGGCACAGAGATGAAACTTGAGGGTAAAGCCAAGATGCTTCGCATCCACTTCGGCGAGGACGACCAATGGCAGGGTCGGCCACTCTACGAAGCAATCGTCGAGCGTTGCCGCAAGTTGGACATTGCCGGCGCAACCGTGTATCGGGGCATCGAGGGATACGGCGCGAGCACGATGATTCGCCGATCCCACATGTTTCATCTCTCAGCCGACGCTCCGATCCTGGTGCAGGTCATCGATACGGCGGAGAACATTCAGCGCCTTATACCGGTGCTGGATGAAATGGTGCAAGAGGGATTGATCGCAATGTCCGACGTGGAAGTGATCAAGTACGTGCACCAGGAAGGGCAGAGATCCCAGCCGTGATGGCGCGTCCCAACTCTGACCTCATTTCCGGCCAAACCAGGCCGGATGCTGGCGCAGGCATCTTCGGCCGCGCTGAGGAAATGGAACACTTGCGTGAGCGAGTAGCGCTGCGGCGTTCGTTTCTGTTGCACGGGCCGGCGGGCGCCGGCAAGACGCTTCTGTTAACCGCAGTTCTGCCGGACTTTCCGGATATTCTCTACAGCCGCAGCAATCCAAGCCCGCAGGCGCTGTTCCGAAGTTTGGCGGAATTGCTTCTGACGGCGGGTCATCCGGTATTCGCAAAATCATCCCCGAGTGGATTGGCCTCGCTACAGGCAAAAAGCGCCGTGTCGCTTAAGGGGCTGGTGAGAGACGCGCTGCTCAACTCCAGGTATCTCGCCGTCCTCGATCACCTCGTCCGGCCATCCCAGGCGCTGGCCGCAGCCATTCGCGAGGTGATGCTGAACTGGTCGGTGCCCGTCATCGCGGTCGCGCGATCGGCCCACATGGAGGATGTGGGATTTGTGTTGCCGCTGTTCGCTGATCGCAAGGACAAGTTTCTGTTGCCGAACTTTGATCCTGAGATGGCGGAGCGTTTTGCGGCGACTTTCGCGCGTAGAGAAGGTTTGCAGGCTGACAATCTGGACCGGTTTCTCGAGAAAGTGGTCGAGTACAGTGATGGAAATCCAGCAGCCCTGCTGAAGATGATTCGCTTAGGACGCGACCCCAAGTATTTTCACGAGAACCAAATCAAGATCACGCCGCTTTATATCGACTATAAAATCTCGATGGTAAGCGAATGATCGGATTCATCGACGTTGCCGAAGTGAGCTGCAGATGCAGAACGTAGAGAATATCCCCGCGTCGAATCCGGCCCAACCAACGGCGCCATCGGATGCGCAGGCGCTCTCGCGGCTGGCCGAAATTGCCGCTGGACTAGGCGAGGGCTCGACTGCTGAGGACATCGGCCAGCTCGTTTCCAGAATCAACGAAGGACGTTTCTTCGTAGCCTGTGTCGGTCAGTTCAAGCGTGGCAAATCCACCTTACTGGACGCCCTGGTAGGGGAAGAGATACTTCCCACCGGTGTCGTGCCGGTCACCACCGTTCCCACGGTATTGCGCTATGGAACCCAGCGGAAGGCCCGGGTTCTGATTGACAGCAAGTGGAAGACGATCCGACCGGAAGAACTCCCGCAGTATGTCTCCGAGGAACTCAATCCGGAGAACAAAAAGCGGGTTGATGGTGTCGAAGCGTTCCTTCCTTCTGCCCTTCTGGCTTCCGGCATGTGCCTTGTAGATACGCCGGGCATCGGATCGGTCTTCGCGGGGAACACAGAAACGACGAGGGATTTCGTTCCGCAGATCGATGCAGCCATTCTTGTCGTCGGCGCCGATCCGCCCATTTCCGGCGAGGAGTTGGCGCTTATTGAGGCAGTGGCAGCCAACGTCGATGAGATTCTGATTGTCCTCAATAAGATTGACCGGGTCTCTTCGGCAGAGCGCCAGGAAGCCTCCGCCTTCGCCGGCAAGGTGCTGGAGGCGCGTCTCAAGAGGCCAATTGAGCGCATTTACGAAGTGAGCGCGCTCGGCAAGCTGAACCAAAGCATCAATTCCGACGATTGGAACACATTGACCGAAGACCTCAGTCGCCTCGCGAGCAAGTCGGGGCAGGCCATGACTCGCTCAGCGGCAGACCGGGGAATGCGCCGCTTCTCCGCTTCGCTGCAGCGTTCCATCGAGGAACGCATAAGGGCACTCAAAGAGCCGATCGCAAATTCCGAGCAACGTATCGCGAACCTTCGGCAAACGGTAGGGCAAGCGGAGCAATCATTGCGCGATCTTGGGGCGCTATTCTCCGCCGAGCAGATGCGGCTTTCCAACACGTTGCTGGCCCGGCGCAAGAAGTTCTTCAAAGAGACTTTTCCGGGGGCCTGCGAGGAATTCGAGCGCGGAGCAAACGCCGTAACGGCCTTTGGTCCGAACCGGCGCCGCGAGCTCATGGCTCTCGCCCAAGCCGTCGCACGGCGGCAGGTCATGCCTTGGCTCGACACGGAAGAGGCGCAGGCGGAGGAACTGTATAGCGCCGTCACGCAGCGCTTCGTGAACCTTGTGAATGGGCTACTCCAGCGGATTTCGGAGGAGCAATCGGCCGACTTTTCCCATCTGCCAAGATCGCTGGATAGCGAGCAAGGCTTCCGAACCCGCTCACGCTTCTTCTTTCACGACATGATCACCATCGCACAGCCGGCTTCGCCTCTGCTTTACTCCGTCGATACTCTCATGGGAGCTCTTCACATCCACCGCTGGTTTCGAAGAGAGGGGAACAATTTTCTGGAGCAACTTCTGGACACCAATGCCTCGCGGGTCCAGGGAGACGTCGAGCAGCGCGTGGTGGAAAGCCGTCTGCGTCTTGAATCCGATGTGCGGAAGCTACTCCGAGAGGTTAGCACCACAGCCGAGCAAGCCCTGACCAATGCCAGGGAAGTGATGGCGTCCGGTGCAAGCGCGGTCGCCAGCGAACTCGAGCGACTGCAAAAGCTCCATGAAGAACTCAACGCGCTTGCCGACGCGTCCTAGGCACCGCCGGGCCTTCTCTCAAGTCGCCTAACGAGCTGGTATCTGACCGCAGGCAAAATGCACGAACTTCTTGGCTTCAGCACGCAAATTCTCGGGAACCGGCACCTTCAAACAAACATCGCCCACCAATCGGATCGTGACTGATTCGGACGCGTCGTCCCATCGGATGTCAGTAACGTTCTGAAGCGGCGCCCATAATGCCCGGAAACCATAGAGCTGGCGATATCCATCCTTGTCGTCTGAGAACAGGTACAACTCGCTTCCAGTAAGGACGATTTCCGAACCAAACGTCCATGACAACTCTTGCCGAAAAAGACTCGACTTGATCACTTCCTCCGGCTGCACAAAGAAACGAGCTATGACTGTTTCGGGATCGATATCCAGAAGGCCTTCAATCTGCTGAAACTTGAAGTCGAGTTTCGAACCGAAGTTGCGTCGCTCAGAAGTCAGAGCAGCCTGCTTGCCACCTGATAGCAAGCGATGCTTGAGATCGTCCAGGAAGGCCTCAACATATTCCCGGTCGCGCCCGTGAAACGGGAGGTGCACAGCTGTGCCAGCAGCAGAGATTGTTAGCGAGCAGTCTGTCAAGAATGCTTCAAGTTCGAGATGGGAGATGTCGACGAAGGCGATGATTGTCTTTGCCGGCCCACATTTCGGATGCGAATATACAACTACACGATCGGATTGTTGGACCAATATTCGGGGCACATAACGGGGAACTTCAAATCGCGGCACTAACTCCTGGGGCAGGAAAAGTGCCTGCTGGAAGTCTTCATCAACCGGGAAGTCTGCCGGCAACTGAGAAGGCTCTTTGATGAGATAGGCAAACGCATACGCTCGTGAATCCACGGCCTGCTTCAGCGCGTGATCCACTGGGCCACCGGCTTCGCTGGACGCAGGAACGATTGGACTCGCAGACTTCTTACTATTGCGACGTAGCCGCATATTCCTGTTCCATTGACCTGCGTTAGCCCTCGACCGACTAAGTCGCTCGGTACAAGAAAAGAACAATCAGTAAAAACCCCAAGACATAGGCGACATAGACGTTCAGTCGTCCATGATGCATACCGGCCAAGATATTGGCTACCCCGGCCATTGCATCGCGGATGGGACGGAGGAACACCCGATCAACAATGGGAGTGTCCTCGCGCCGCCGGCGTATGGCCGTGCGGAAATGCACGGCGACGGTCTGCCGCGTGTCCTCGGTAATATTGGGCCGAAAAACCGCCTGGAAAACCACACGTACTGGATTAGAAAAACCCGTGCTCGTGTAGGTCATCTCGGGAAGCAGTCGCGGTATTCCGCCAGCCCAAAGCTCACGCCGAACAACAGCACGTTGCCTGGTAAGACGCGAAATCACAAGCCATGCCACGAACAACATGAGCGCTAAGGCGGCGAGACTGTACGAGGGTGACATAGCGAACACTACGGGGTTATGCTCTCCGCCGCGCAGCAACACCACCAGGCCGCGGCCTGGGAGCAAGCTACTACCTGACTGGGCACCCAAGTTATGAAAATCCTGCAGGAACGCGAGCGGAAGCTGCTGGTTGGTCGGCTTAGCGGTGAAGAACGGCGGGATCAGAGATGCCGTAACACTCGCTTGTGCCATGGGTTCAACCGCGCGATTGAGCACCGGAATAACGTAGGTGGGGAGAACTCCCAACAGCAGGCAGACAACCGCCAGGAACGACAAGGAAAAGGGCCCACGCGCATGTGTCTGACCTTGCGGTGTCCACGTTCCTCTGCGCATGCCGAGGAAGCTCATGGCATAGGCCTTCACGAAACAGGTGACGGCAAGAGCAGTCGTCAGGGCCAAGGCAGCGCCGCAAAGCGCGAAGACAATTCTGATCGAGCCGGAGGTCAACACAGCGCTTCGTAGCAGGGCTTGCAATGTCAGCCATTCGCTGACGAAACCGTTAAAAGGAGGCACGGCGGAGATGGCCAGACACCCGACCAGAAACAGGACCGATAATCCAGGCAAGAGACGCGACAATCCTCCGAGTTGGTCCATGTCGCGGGTTCCGCTCTCCGCTTCAACATATCCTGCGCCCTGGAAAAGCAGCGTCTTGTACATGGAGTGGTTCACCATGTGGTACAGGGCCGCAGTCAGCGCAATGGCAGAGGCAACCGCATGCCCGGTTGCGCGAAACACCAGGAAGGCTCCGATTCCGGCAACGATAATGCCGGCATTCTCAATGGAACTGAAGGCGAGCATGGTCTTCATGTCGCTTTCGGTGGTGGCATAAAGAATGCCGGCCAGCGCCGTCAGGCTTCCGGCAATAAGAGCGAACAATCCCGTCCCGTAACTGCCGGGAGCCAGATCGCCGTTGAGCCGCAAGATCCCATAGAAGCCAAGGTTCAGGGTGACGCCGGCGAACACGGGAATAAAGAGGGACGGCGACGCGGTGTAAGCCCGTGGCAACCAGAAGTTGACCGGAACCAGCCCAGCCTTCACTCCGAAACCGAGAAAGCCGAGCACAAACACGGCCCAGAGCTCGCCGTGAGACAGCGTGCTGCCAGCAGCGGCCAAAGCCGGAAACTCTAAGCTCGCGGCAGACTTGCCAATGAGTAGGAAGGCGATGACGACCATCAGAAACCCGGCCTCGCTCATCGCCAGCATGACATATCCGGCCGACCTGTCCGCCTTTTCCCTGCACTCATAATTAATCAGCAGAAAGCACAGGATCGACATGCACTCCCAGCTAATCAGGAACAGCGGCGCGTCATTTGCGATCAGAATGAGCACAACCGAAGCCAGGAGCCCGAAATACACGACCCCAAAGCGGCGCGCTGCCTCCCGGTTCTTAAAACGGCTCGCGGAAAATGTCTTCACGAAAATTGACGAAGACAGATACACAATGCCGGCAGCGAACAGAAAGATCGCCGAGAGCGCGTCCAGGCGCAGGGTAAACCTGCCCCATCCCTGCAGGACCCACAAAGCGGCTGCGCAGCTTCGGCCGCTGACAAGAACAGCGCCTGCCGCAAGCATCATCAAGAAAGAACATACCGTCCCGGCGACAGCAACGATCAAAGCGCATCTCTTGCGACCCGCAAGCGCTGAGGCAACAATTCCGCAAGCGCAGGTCACGAAGAGCAACAACAGTGATGTCCCAACGAGGGTCGCGATCACAAACTTGTCCTCCCCTTCGTGGTTGAGTTGGGAGTAGTCGCGACAAATTCTGTGGCGGCGAGAGGCTTGCGTCCGGTGGCCACAAGCAGCGCATGCAGTATGGCAAGCGGCGGGGGCGGATCTCCGGGCACTTCCAGATCCACGGGCAGCACTGCGCCAACTCCGCCGGCTGACATGAAACTGCGTCCAAACACGCCGCCGGTAATCGCGCAAGTGCCGACGGCCATAACGCGCTTTGTATCGGGCATTGCCTCGTAGGTTTTGATTAGAGGCTCGCGCATGTTTTCGCTTACCGGGCCCACGACCATGAGCAAGTCGGCCACTCGTGGTGTGGCTGTCAGAAAGAACCCCAGGCGGTGCATGTTATAGAGAGGGTTGTTCAACTGCTTCACTTCGTGAAGACAAGCGCCGCAATCACCGGCGTCCACCACCATTACGTGCAGGGACTTGGAGAACGAGCGTGGCAGCGATGCGTATCCGGTGCGGTTCGGAGGCAGCTCAGCCCATTCGTAGTCCGCACTCCAGTTCATGGGCGTGTCAAGTCCGAAGCGGCAACGCTGGCATTGAACGCAAGTCCGTTCGTCTACAAATGCCCACTTATCATCGGCGACGATGGCGCTGACCGGACAGACGCTCGCAGCGGTGCTGGCGCTGACCGCAAGGTCGAACTGGGTGCTGATGGGGCGTCCAGGGGAAACCCCGGCCGCCGTTTCTGGAGCATAGGGGTATCTCGTCGATTGCACCCCTTTTCGCAAACCATGCCAAAACCAAAAACTCATTCCTCTTCACTCCTAACGGTCACATTCTGTGGCCGACAAACCGAACGTCGCCAGAATGATTGGAAAATCCTGAAACGCAAAATTTTCGGCTGCCAAGTGAAACCCCAGCCAATTGTTGAAGGAAGGCGTAATAGCTCGGTAGCGTTCGATGAGACCCTGGTCGTTGATGCTGACCCAATGCAGGGCCGCGCCCCGTGGCGCTTCCACCCAGCCCAGAGAGGCTCCTGCGCGAATCGGATCGCAAACAGCGCGGACCGGCCCCGGCTGCAATGCATGGATAGCTTGCTGAATCAGCTTCACCGATTGGACTGCTTCAGCAAACAATACTCGCAGCCTGGCATAACCGTCCCCTTCACTCTCACTGGGGATGTCGAACCTATAGTGCTGGTAGCCTGAATAAGGGCATGCGCGACGCAAATCGTTTCTTTGTGCCGAAGCACGGCCCACTGGCCCGACCAGGTTCAAATCACGCGCATCATCGGCATCGATGGCGCCGACATCCTCGAGCCGATCCAGGAAGCTGCTGCTGTAGCGCAGACGGCGCTCCAATTCCGACAGGTCCGACTTCGCTTTGTTGGCGGCCGCTAATACGTCGGTACATGCCTGTTTGTCGAAGTCGCGTGCCAGGCCGCCAGGGACGTTAAGCCCAAAGAGATAGCGATGTCCGCTGAATACACAGGAGGCCCTCAGCAACTCCTCTTCGATGATGGCAGCTTGCGCGGCGGAAACGCCTAAGGCTGTGGATTCGCAAATGGCCGCGATTGCACCGGCATGGTGACGCAAGCGCTCCAATTCGCACAGCCCCACTCGAAGTTGCTGCGCCCGTGCAGGAGGATTGCACCCGAAAATATTCTCCACCGCCTGACAGAATGCCAGAGAGTGCGCGAACGCCGAAGTAGCAGCGAACCGCTCTGCCAAGAGCAAGGCATCGTTTACGGTTTTTCCCTCGGCAATCTTTTCGACAGCTCTGTACTTGTAAAACAGTCGAGGAGACGAGCGGACCACGTCCTCGCCCACTGTCTCCAGCAAAAAATGCAACGATTCGCCCATGCCGCCTTCGTAAACCGGGCCTACGGGCATTGCGAATGCCCCTGGGTCCTGGACCACCAGGAGCGGACGCCACTGCAAGTCGGGCTGTCGCTCAAAGTGAGGCTGCAAAGCCGGGAAGCGTTTCCGCATCGGTGCGATGCCTTCATGCCAAACCTGATCGTGCAGGATGAAGTCCCCCAGTCGCGGATGGCCTTCGAATCTCAATCCGAAGAGATCCTCGATTTCTCGTTCGTGCCAATCGGCCGCGTGTACTTCTGCGCTCACACTGGGTACTGTGGTTACTTCACAGGGCAGGCGCAGTTCGACGGCAATCCACCCGCCCCCTGAGAGAAGAAATGGATAACACAGCTGCCAGTGGTGCGGGTGCTCTTCCGCAATAATCCCGCCGAACGAGCAGCCATGGCTCAAAAACAGATATTGGCACAGCGATCGCAATACCTCGGGGTCGTTCACTTGAAATCCGCGTACATATCCGTGTCCGGCGGGCACCGGTGACACGGCTTGAGCAAAACGGTCAAGAACAGAGGCCATGAGATCTTCGAGCCGCGTTCCTGGGTTACTTCCCAAATCTGAGGAAGAGACAACCATTTATCGTCCTCCCAACTGTTGTGCCGCCAGCACGAGCAGGGAATGTATTGGGTGAGGGATAAAAACGCCCAGGAACAAAATTGGAATCGCACCCAAAACGACGGCCGTGCGGCAACTCAGGGGCGCTTCTTCGGCCGAAGAATAAACCTCCGATTTGCCGAATATCATGCCGTTCACTTGCAGCATGATGGCCACGAACGCGATAACAATCAGGATCGCGAGAATGGCGACGGCTGCACTGTGGCCCGAGCGAAGACCGGCAGAGAGAATCGCGAACTCACTCAGGAAGATCGGAAACGGCGGCGCACCTGCAATCGCCAAAGCGCACAGCAGCAAGGCGCCCGCTGCAAATGGCGAAACCCGAAACAGTCCACGCACGTCCCTGATCTGCCGGGTACCCATCGATAGCAGAACAATTCCTGCAGCATAAAAGCACAACGACTTGGTCAAGGAATGATTCAGCATCTGGGCAACAGCTCCAGAGGCGCCGGCCTGCGTGGCAAATCCCGCGGCGGTCAGGATAATGCCCATGTGCTCGACCGTGGAGTATGCCAACATGCGCTTATAGTCGCGCACTTGCAGGAGCAAGAACGCAGCCACCGCAACCGAGATCAATCCAAAGACGACCATCCATTCACCGATTCGCGCTTCCGGCGACGCCAGGATCACAGATAGCAGTCGCAATATCACGTAAAGAGGCACGGTCGTCTTGATGCCGGAAAGTACAGCGCAAACCGGCGTGGGGGCCTGGCTGTGAGCGTCCGGCAGCCAGGTGTGCATGGGAACCAGGCCAGTCTTTGCACCGAAGCCCACGAACACCAGTAAAAACGCAAGCTTCAGCAGATTTGGCGACATGGTCGGAGCGAGCGCATGAAGCGCCTGCCAGCTTTCGATGGCCGCGCCGCCCGCACCGCGATAGGCCCAGTACAGGACAAGAAATCCAAGAAGGGCGATCGGTGCCCCCATGATGGTCAGGATTGAAAACTTCCAGGCTGCTTCCAGCGCCGATGTCGTGTTCTCAAAGCCCACCAGCAGCACCGAGAAAAGCGTGACCAACTCGACTGCCACCCAGCACAAATTAGGATCCGTCAGTGCCGGAACTACAATCAGCGCGAAAACCAGCAAGTTATAGTTACAGTAGAACCACCACAGCCGCTCGGCGTGATCGCCGCCGTGCCGCATATAACCACGAGCAAAAATGGCTGCCAAAGTGCACACGAAGCTAACCAGCAGGATCACCAACGCTCCCAGGCCATCGATCTCAATCCAGCCTGGAACTCCAATCGCGCGGCCATGCAGAATGACCTGCTCAGCGCTGACCGCAGAAGCCGCAAGACTCAACCCAAGGCAACTCACCGTCATGCCCCAGTCGATGTTGCGCAGAGGCTTCATCCAGCAGAGCAAAGCAGCAAGAAGCGGTAGGAATACTGCGGCAATCAACGCCATGGCTGCGGCTCCTCTTTCAGTTCGGCTAGGAGCGCCGGGCTCGTTGTGCCAATCTCACGAGTGATCGTGCGCGTGAGCACTCCAACCACTACCGCGATTAACACCACGTCGATTGCGATAGCTAGTTCGGCGATAAGAGGAAGCTCGGGAACGATGGCGATGCCCGCAAAAAAGGCCCCGTTCTCCATGGCCAGAATTCCAATCAATTGCGGAAGAGCTTCCCGCCGGGCAACCAGCGAGTAGCCGCCAATCAGTACTCCCGCCAGTCCGATTGGCAGGTTCACTTGGATAACCGGATCGCTGGCAATGCCCGCAATCGGGCCGACGATAAACTCCGCCGCGATGGCGAGCAGTAGCGACAGCAACAAGGACGAAGGGATATTCAGCACTTGTTTGATTTCCCGACGCTCGTAAACCTCACTGGGCAACGTGCGTTTCAAGACCCACGGAATAGCAATGACTTTCGCCGCGACGGTTATGAAGCCCAAGGCCAGCAGGTGGATCGAATGGCGGCTATAAGCGAGCAGGAACGACGACGCGGCGAGTAGCGAGGACTGCAATACAAAGAAGCGCAGAACGCCTTGCATTTGCCGCGTGGCTACCATCGCGAACGCGGAGATCAGGATCAGACCGGCAATCAAGGCGTTGATTCCTTCCGCCAGCGGCACCTGAGCATGGTTCATGGTTTTCTCCTTCCTACACAGCCCCGGAAAAAATGCTGGCGATCATGGCTGCCACCGAAATAATGAATGCTGCGCCCAGAAACTCGCTGATGCGGAACAGCCGCAGTTTGGCGAGCGAGGATTCAATCATCACCAAAACAATGACAAAGCAAAATATCTTGACCAGAACCAGTGGCACGGCCAGCAGCACATTTCCCAGCTGTTGGCCGTGCGCCAATCCCCAGGGCGCCAGCAGGACGTTGAGGAAAATGCAGGTGAGCACGAGGAATTTCATCTGCCCGCCCCATTTCATCAGGGCCGCCCCGCGCCCTGAATACTCCAGCCCTTTCGACTCGTCGATCATCGCCAACTCGAAGTGTCCGGTCGGGTTGTCGACTGGGATCCTTCCACCTTCAGCAAGGATCAGCATCAGAAACGCGATCAGCAGCAGGATGTGTGCCGGGGAAAAAAATGCAGCGGGACTGGCCACCCATTTCTGCTGCACGATGTACGGTATCGTCGATTGCGCCACAAAGGAGACGGTGAAGAACACGATCATGAAGACGGGCTCTGCCAGAAATCCCACCATGCGTGTGCGGCTTGCACCCATCGGTCCGTATGGATTGCCGGTATCTACCGCCGCAAGAGCGGCAAAAAAGCCGCCCAAAGCGAGAAAAAAGCCGCCTGCCAGCATGTCTCCCATGAAAGCGAACGCCAAGGGATAGTCCGTTAGGACAGGAATCAAACTGGTGACGAATAACGGGACAACGAACACCAGGTAGGGTGTGGCACGAAAAATCCACGTTGTTTCCGACGAGATGACTTCGTCTTTGTGAAACAACTTCCAGAGGTCGCGATAAGGCTGGAAGATACTTGGCCCGCGTTTACTCTGAATGTTTTCCTTGAAGCGGCTCAACACGCCCGCATACAGGGGCGCAAAGCCGATTACAAACAGGAGCTGAATGAGGTTATAGCCAATGGTGCGGAGCATCAGAATGCCTCACCTAGAAATTGCGGTTGAATTGCGACCAAGAGGGTAGAAACGCAGAGAAGCGACATTCCTGGAGCCGGCTGCGCAAGGCGCACATCAGCGGCTAACCGATTGCAGTGAAAGTTCTTGGAGGAGAAAGCGGGACAGCTGTTGTTTTTCTCGTGTACTTGGTTGACCATGGCTCCTCCCACACGAATTCCTCGCATGCGATAACGGGAGGAGTCATCAGCCGCCTCGAACGTTGAGGCGGCGCTTTTTCCCGGCTTTCACCGGGAAGGCAAACTCCTTTGCCAACCCGTATTCAAGCACAACTTAATCCGGATGACAAGAGTCTGGGCTGTCCTGTTCCGGATGCTGAAGCCCAGCCCTTCTTAATTGACAAGATGTTTGCACATTTTGAACGGGAAGAAGACATGAGCAATCTGCGCGGCAAGCAAGATGATCTCATGCGAATCCGGCAGATACTCGATACCAGATTTATTAGACCGCGAGCAGCTTCGGTCCCGCCGTCAACTCTGTGTAGATCGTATGCAGCGTCTGCTTCATGCTCTCCTCCATCGGGCGCATGGAGGCAAAACCCGCCGGCAGCGCGTTCCTTCACTATTCTTCCGTCACCCAATACAATGAACGAACGGCGCATCGCGCCGAGCACTTATGGAGGATACATGGCGCAAGTGAAGATCACCGTCCGCAACAACGGGCCGCTGCGGATCGAGGCACCCGAAGGCACCATCGAGTTGGTAGATGCCGACGGCAATCCCTACGATTTGACCGGCAAGACAGCTTTTTCTCTGTGCCGTTGTGGCGGCTCTACCAACAAACCGTTTTGCGATGGGACCCACTCCCGCATCGGATTCCAGGGAGCCGAGAAGGCCGTAGCCGAGGCGCAGAAGCAGGAACCGCAGCCGTAGTTGCTGCGGCCAACTGATGGCTGGCTCTACTCATTCTCAGCCAGATTCTTGAAGCCTCTCAACACAGAATCAGCCGGACAGTCGCAGTCCGGCTGAGGATCCTTTGAGGAATAGCTGCTACTCTCCGCCGCTAACCGTCGGCGCGTAGGGATTGTCGTCCACAACCTGCCAGACAGTATCGAGCACCGTACCATCCACCCACTTCACCACCGCAACTGGATTGTCGAGCAAGCGAGGTTTGGCAGGCTTGCCGCCGCAGATCTTCTCCACTTCAGCCTTGATCTCCCGGATGGAGCGAATTGGCAGGCCTTTGCCTTTCACCGCATCGAGCAGGTCCTGACGCCGGGGATTGATGGCGATTCCTCGCTCGGTAGCGATCACGTCGATCAGCTCGCCCGGGCCCGTGACCGTGGTTACCTCATCGACGATCACGGGAATACGGTCGCGGAACGAAGGCACCGCGAGAATGGTGCATCCCGCGAAGAGGCAGTTCTGCCAGCCGCCAATGCCGTGCAGCAGTCGCCCGTCGGAATGCGTGACCACGTTTGCGTTGAAGTTGACGTCAACTTCGGTCGCGCCCAGTACTGCCGCGTCCACCATCGAGGCGAAGTTTCCCTTGCCGTGAAAGTTGTACGAGGTGAAGGGACTGGTCGGCACATGCCGCGGATCGCTGGCGATTGAGCGCACGGCATCAAGGTCGAAGGTCTGTCCGTCGAGGATATAGCCGATGAGGCCTTCGTTCAGCAGGTCGACCAGATATTTGGTTGAGCCGCCGCGCACGAAACTGGCCTTGACGTTCGCATCTTTCATCATGTGCGCCAGATAGTCGACGAACGCCAGCGCGATGCCCCCGGCGCCAGCCTGGAACGAAAAGCCATCGCGCATGATGCCGCTGTCGCGCAGAAATCGCGCAACCAGCTCCGAGATCCGCAGGCGGTCGGGGCTGCGCGTGATCTGCGTAGTGCCGCTGACGATCATCGCCGGATCGCCGATGGAGCCGACTTCCACGACGTAGTCGACATTGTTGCCCTGGATCTGCCAGGGAATGCACGGGAACGGCACCAGATTGTCGGTCACGACGATGACGCGGTCAGCGTAGATAGAATCGACAAGCGCAAAGCCCAGCGAGCCGCACGCCGACTTGCCGTGCGAACCATCGGCGTTGCCGAAGTAATCGGCCGTGGGTGCGGTAATGACGGCGATATCGATGTGTACCTCGCCATCCTGCACCGCCTGCCAGCGTCCGCCGTGCGAGCGCAGCACTCCCAGGCCGCGCATATTGCCGTGCGAGCAATAGTCGCCGAGCGGGCCATTCATACTGCCTTCGATGTGATGCACAGCGCCCGATTTCATCAGCTCGATCACCGGCTCGTGGCAGGGAAACGATGCGCTGGGAAACCAGACCAGATCCTTGGCGTCCATGCGCGCTGCGGTTTGCAAGGCCCCTAGCGCGACACGATCTCCATTCCGCAAGTGATGGTGACTGCTGATGGTCATTCCATCGCGCAGCCCGCAGAGCCGCAGCGCAGTCTCCAGATCAGGAACACGCTTGTCCCCGTTTGTGGGATAGTCGCTATTGCTCCGAATCGGCGGCCCAGCTTTATGGCCTGCAGGCTGATGTCCGTCGACCCCTTGGTATGGAACTTGCTCTCGGCCGTTGACCAGCGTCGGCACGCGACGCCCTATGGCGTTCGTGATCAAGCCGCTTGCGATGCCCGCGCTCATGATTCTCCTCCGGCTGCCGCAGTGTGTCCGGCGAACAGTCCCATCTGTGTTGCGCGGGCCACCAGTTTAAGCGCCCGCTGAACCACCGGAGCATCGATCATCTTCGATCCCAGACTCACCACGCCCAGCCCACGTGCTTGAGCATCTTCGTAAGCCGCGACGATGTTCAACGCCTTTTCCAACTCTGACATTGTGGGAGCAAACGCGCGATGGATAATCTCGATCTGGATGGGATGGATGCAGCCCATGCCCTCAAAGCCCATGGCCCGCGATGCCTCGCCCCAGCGCAGCAACCCGTCGCTGTCGGCGACGTCGCCATAGACTGAATCGATGGCTTGCATGCGCGCAGCGTGAGCCGCGTTGGCCACGCGCATACGGGCATAGAGCGATTCCGCTCCTGCCGCCGTTTTGGCTACTCCCAGATCCGCAGTGTAGTCCTCCAGCCCGATCGTAATTGCCGCAATACGATCTGAGGCTTGGGCGATGGCAAAGGCATTTTCGATGCCCAGCGCCGACTCCAGAATCGGCATCAGCCAGATGGGGCGATCTACATCAGACTGTTCCGCGACGGTATCTATAGCTCCCACAACGTGGGAGATTTGTTCGGGTGTTTCAACCTTCGGAATAAGAATGATATCCGGCGCTTGCGGAACGATTTCCTCCAGGTCTGCAAGTCCAAGCGGCAATTGATTGATGCGGACCATGCGCTCAGCCGCGCCGAAATCTACTGACCGCAACGCATTCCGCACCAGAATTCGAGCCGCATCTTTCTCGGCGAAGTGAACGGAGTCTTCCAGGTCCAGAATGACGGCGTCAGGGGCGTGCAGACCGGCGTTGATAAAGTACTTCGGCTCGTTGCCGGGAAGATAGAGACGCGAGCGTCGCAGCCGGTCTCGCGCTGATGGCGCCGGCAACTCGACTGGCTCTGTCTGCGCAGACTTACCCTCCGCCAGACCCGCACGGCGAACTGCTGCTTCGACCCTCGCCGCAATAACGAACGGTAGCGCTCCTTCATCCACGATCGCAATGTGGGCGTGCTCGACGCCCAGTGTCTGCAGAACATCCCGCACCTGCTGCCGGATATTTTCGCCATAGTAGAGATCAACCCGCGAGCGCAGATCGATGGCGATGCCGCCACTGGAGCGCTCCTCAAAGCTGACGTGCAGGTCAGAGCGAACGTCCAGCCCCGCGCGTCCAGCCTCTCCGCGTCGTGCCACGCTAGTTTCGGCCGCTGCCGGCATAAACCTTCTCCACTCCAACGCTGAGTCTCTCCAGAATGGCGTCGGTCATCTGCGTCGTCGAAGCCGCGCCTTGCGCCAGTGACCGCGCGCCACCTGGAATTCGCATCATGTCATAGGTGCGGACCTGACCCTCTGCGACAACCGCTGCGATCGCAGTGCGAATCTTCTCGGCCTTGTCGTTCTCGGCGATGTGGTCGAGCATCATTGCCGCCGAAAGAATCATCGCGATGGGATTCACGATGGGCGGATCCAGTTCGGCATACTTCGGCGCCGAGCCGTGCGTCGGCTCGAAGACCGCGACCTCCTCGCCAATGTTGCCCGAGGCCGCAAAGCCGAGTCCGCCAACCAGTCCGGCGAAAGCGTCGCTGATGACATCGCCAAACAGATTGCTGGCAACGATGACCCCATAGTCTTCCGGATTCTTCGTGAGCCACATGGTCTGAGCGTCGATGTTGGTCGACCACAGTGGAATATCGCTGTAGCGCTTCTGCACTTCCTTGGCAACCTCTTCCATCAGGCCTGAGGTCTCGCGCAGCACATTAGGTTTTTCGCAGATCGTCACTGATTTGTAGCCGAACCTGCGCGCATGCTGAAACGCGGCTTCGCAGATGCGGCGCGCCGCCGGGCGGGTGATGATTCGCACAGAGATCGCGAGATCTTCGCCGGCGACGTTTGCGAACGGCTTGAATCTGGGATGTGTGCGCAGGGCGTCGTGAACCTGCTGCGGAGGATTGCTCCACTCCACGCCGGCATAGAGTCCTTCGGTCCCCTGGCGGAAAATCACCACATCGACCTTCGGCTCTTCAAATCCACCACCGGGTTTCTTGCGGATGAAGTTCAGCGGATTGCCGGGAAACGACAGGCATGGCCGCATGCTGATATCGAGATTGAACGCCTGCCGCATGGAGACGATAGGGCTGAAGTATTGATGGCCCTTGCCTTGCAACGCGGGGCTCAGTTCAGCCTCAGCGGCTTTCTTGGGTTTTGAAGTGATTGCTCCGAAAAGACCGACCTTGTGCCGGCGCAGCAGTTCGATAGTGCGCTCTGGCAGCGGATCGGCTTCCTCTTTCCAGCACTCCCAACCGATGTCGGCATGCACATAGTCCGCCTCGAATCCTACGGCCTCCAACACGCGAATGGCCTCGGGCAGAACCTGATTGCCGATGCCATCACCGGGCATGGTCACGATGGTACGTTTCGTCATAATTGCAACTCCTAAAATTGCTCCTCTGTATCATCCTCAGCGGCGGCGTTCGTTTTGCCGCCGGGGTCGAAGGACCCTATACTCATTTGTCACTCCTCGAGAACGTGTACTCCCACATTGTGGTATCTACTTATCGCTCTGCGGCAACCATCGCCGTCCTCAGCCTGCGGCTGATCAAAGTTTCCACTCCTCCGGCAATCACCAGCGATTGCGGCACGCTGCCCAGCGCCGGAAAGGCGAACCTCTCATCTGCATAGCGAATTGTACTGGCCGAGAAGTCCACCTCGATCGTGTCGCCGGGAATGATCGTCTTCTCTTTAAGGGCCACTGCGTCAGCGAACCTGGAGCGCAGGCGATTCGCCAGTTCCGGCGCTTCGATGCACAGGAATCCGTTGTTGAATGCGTTGCGCAGATAGGTTTGCGAGAAGCTGCCCGCGATCACCAGCGGAATGCCTTTGCACTTCAGCGCCGTCACTGCCTGCTCGCGGCTGGAGCCGGTTCCAAAGCCGAATCCGCCAACAACGACATCCCCTGCCGCCGTTCGCTGAGCAAATTCCGGGTCATAGTTTTCCATCACTACACGCGCCATCATCTCAGGGGTCATGTCTTCGCGGTAGGTGTAGTCCTTGCCATAGATGCCATCCGTGTTGAGGTTGTCCTGCGGCAAAAAGACCAACCGGCCGCGGACGCTCGCCGGAAATCCGGGAAGGATTTCGACCTTCTCAGCTTCGAAAGACGCTGAGGAGAATTTCTCGAAGTGGCGTCTGACGTTGTGGGACTGCGGTTGTCCAGGGCCGCACATGTATCCCGCCGCCGCCGACGCCGCAACCACCTCTGGGCTGCCAAGATAGCACTGCGCATCGCGCGAGCCCATGCGCCCTTTGAAATTGCGATTGGTCGCGGAGATACCGACTTCACCGGGCTCCAAAAGGCCGCTGCCAAGACCGATACACGGTCCACATCCCGGCGGCAAGGGATGTGCGCCGGCATCGAGAAGGACCTGCCAAACCCCACGACTCTCGGCTTCATCCTGCACGGCACAGCTGGCTGCTGCGAGATAGAATTGCACACCGTCGGCGACTGTCTTGCCGCGCAAGACTCTTGCGGCGGCCTCAAGGTCCTCCAATCGCGAGTTCACGCAAGAGACGAGATACGCCTTCTGGATTGCAACTTTGTTCTTGGCGATCTCGGCAACCGACTGCATTACCTGAACGGTGTCCGGTCCGGAAACATGCGGCGTCACCTCGGCGAGATCGAGCACGATGCGTCCGGCATATGCCGCGTCAGCGTCCGGAGCTGGTGGGTTCGTCCGCCACTCCGCGAGCTTCTCAGTCGGTATACGCACGATGCCCTGCGCTCGTAGCTCGCGATTGCGAGCCTCCAAATAATTCAATGCGACCTCATCCACGGGAAACCAACCCACTAGCGCGCCCCATTCGGTGGACATGTTGGCGATGCTCAGGCGCGCGTCCATGCTGAGCGATGCCACTCCCGGGCCAGTAAACTCGACTGCGGCGTTGAGCACTTCCTCGCGGTTGTACAGCCCGCAGAGCGTGATGATCACATCTTTGCCGGTCACACCCGGCGACAGCTCGCCCTCCAGCACAACCTGAATGGTCCGCGGAATCTGCCACCAGAACTCGCCGGTCGCCCAGATGGCAGCTGCGTCGGTGCGGACCACCGGCGTGCCGATCGCTCCCAGAGCGCCATACATGTTGGAGTGCGAATCTGACGCGACGACGAACGTCCCAGGCAGCACATATCCCTTTTCCACCATGATCTGGTGGCCGATGCCGGTGCCTGGCGCGTAGAAGTCGATGCCGTGCTCGCGCGCGAAAGTCTCCATGCTGCGATATTTGGCCAGGTTGGCCTCTTCCGTGTTCTGAATGTCATGATCGGCGGTGAAGACTGGCTGTGCGGGATCATTCACTTGCGTTGCGCCGATCGCCTTAAACTTCTTCATCACCGCCGAAGTATTGTCGTGGGTCATCACATGGTAGGGTCGGATGGAGACAACGTCTCCAGCGCGCAGCGGGCGGCTCGGGCCCTCCGCCATGTGGGATTGCGCAATCTTTTCGACGATGGTCTGTTCCATCAGTGGCTCCTTCCCGCGGGTTGATCCACCTTGAACAGCTGCATCAGTTCGCTGACACTCGACTGTTTCTCCAGCTTCCAAATGCCGTCGATGGCGCGGCGGCGAGCCCCGCGTGACATTACCGGCCCGGCCAGCGCCTCAAACTTTTCCTCGATTTCTTTGTCGCTAAGCGGATTGCGCGGATCGCCCTTGGGATAATCAAGCTGCTGCATGAACTCGCGGCCGTCAATGGTATGAATCCGCACGATTACGCGCTGCAGGGCCGGAAAGACCTTCTCGATTTCAGGGTCCGCAGTGACCACGATCTTGTTGAGCTGCGCCCGGATCACTGGATCCATGATTTTCGCGGGCGTGAACTGCAACGGCGTTACCTGCCGTTCGGCGATGGCAGCGGCGATGACATATGGCAGAGAGTGGTCAGCCGTCTCCTTCGTGTGCGGATCGTACTTGCTGGAGTCGCTGAGAATGTCTGCGCCGCGGGCCGTGGTGCGGATGTGCACTCTCGCAATGTCGTCGGGCTTGAGGTCGTGGTCCTTCATCAGCGCGAGCACTGCCGAAATCGGCGTGTGAGTCAGCGCTTCCGTGGGAAATGCCTTCATCCCACATTGTGTGATACGCCAGGATTCGCCCAGACCGTCGGTCAGGAGGTCCAGTTTCCATCCCGGGCCCAGACAGTGAACCAGTCCCTCTTTGCCGTCGATGACGTGCTCAGGGCCGGTGTAGCCGTTTTCGGCGAGCAGTGCGGCCAGCATGCCACTCTGTGTGGCCATCGGGTCGACCGTGTTTTTCATCATCGTGAGCTTGCCGGCGGTGACTGCGCCTAGCGTGGCGCGAGCGCTGGCGCTGATGCCGATGGCGTGCTGAATCTGTTCCGGAGTCAGCCGCAACATGCGGCCGGCCACGATCGGCGAGACGAATGCCGTCAGTGTGGCATGATGCCAGCCACGCTCGCGGATGCCCGGGAAGGCTGCCTCACACAGGCGCATTTCGAATTCGTGACCGAGCACCAGCCCGACAATCAACTCGCGGCCGTCGCTGCCCATGCGCTCGCAAGCGGCAATCGCAGCCGGGAAGATGTCGGAAGGATGCGAGGGATCCTGCTTCCAGTAAATGTCGTTATAGTCCATGCAGCGAATCATCAGAGCATTGGCGAGCGCCGCCGAAACTGTGTCGACCTGCCTACCGCTGCCGATTACCGTTGCCTTGCCCGGTCCGGCGATCTCGTCCAGCACCTCAAGTGCGATTACTACATCGTGTTGCTGATATCCGCCGAGTGCACAGCCAATGCTGTCCAGCAGAAAGCGCTTGGCCTGATAGACCGCCTCTGCGGAAAGTTGCTCGAACCGCAGACCCGCTGCCCACTCTGACATTGTGGTAGTGACGGCAGGCTTGGTTGTGACGTTGCTCGGGAGAGGTGCTGTGATTGCGCCCATGAGACCCTCCATATCCCGGGGCTGAAGCCCCTCAATCTCAAACCCGTCGTCAACGCTGGCCTAAAGGCCAGCTCTACCACCTACTTCGCCAAGTTCTTGAAGGGCTGGAATGCCATGAAGTCGGCGTGATGCACGATGTAGGCTTCGGCGGTGCGTTTTACCAGATCGCCCTCGGCCGCGTGAGCCGCAATGATGTGGCAGACCGCGTCGGGCACGCCGCACTCCATGGCCAGCGCCACACCGGTGAACGGATGACGCAGCATCTCGCCGCGCTTGCTCTGCAGGGTCTTGCCGTCCACGTTTTCGTACTCCAGCAACTTGCCCACGTCGGCGAGGATTGCGCCTGCAATCACCGTGTCCATGTCGATGGGCAGCGCGCGGCCCATGAACTCAATCATGCTTTCGGCGGCCTTGCGCGCAATGTGCACCACGCAACGCTTGTGTTCCATGAACGTCGTGGGACAATTGGGGACCAGCAAAGTGAATGGGATGTGGTTCAAATCGTCGGGGGTGAGTGGACTGAGTTCCAGCGCCCGTTGCCACGTCTTCGTCACCTGTTCGCGAAGCTCGGGCGAGCGGATCCACGCAATCTCGGGCCACAATTTAAGAACGGCATCGCGCATTAATTTCTCCGCGGCGAAGAGGGAGCGAAACGTTTGACCCGTGCGACAGGCAAATTCTGTTCCGCCAACGGATATTCGTATCACTTGTGCCGTCGGCGGGGCTATGACGCGCGTCACATGCAGGAGGCCAGGTCTGTGCGAATCCGGCTAAACTATCTAATGTGCTCGGCTATTCAAAGCGGCGTTTTACTGGCGTAGGAAGAGTCTTTGGACGGTTTGGTAATGCCTGGGCTGATGCAATGCTTGGCGCTCTCTCTGTGGGCTTTCAGCTTTCACGACATACGATATTTCGCGTTCTGATGTTGGTACTGGGACTTCTTGTTGGCCGCGCCGCATTTGCCCAGGGCGGGCCGCCGTTTTACACCAACGATCCCGGCACCCCAGGCCCGCGCAATTGGGAGATCAACTTTGGATACATGCCCTTCTTGTACAGCGATCAGTCCGTCACCCATACTCCCGATGTCGATATCAATTTCGGCATTGGCGACCGGATCCAACTTACTTACGAGAATGCCTGGCTGCGCGTTCATGATCTTCCTGTTGCGGCCAAATTCGGCCTGGGGCAATCCAACTTTGGCTTCAAGTGGCGCTTCTACGACGCGGGTGAGTCCGGCTGGTCAATCTCGACCTTCCCACAAGGATTCGTCAACAATCCCAACGATTCGGTTCGCCGCGGCATCACCGCTCAGAGCAACTCTTTCCTGCTGCCGGTCGAGTTGTCCCACAAACTCGGTCCCGTCGATGTGAATTTCGAACTCGGTTACAACTTTGTCCACAATGGACCGAGTGGCTGGCTGACAGGCCTCGTCGTTGGACACACCTTCAAGCCCAAATTAGAGGTTGACGCGGAGTTCTATTCCCAGAGCACCTACAATCCATACGAGAGCCAGCCCACCATCGACGTGGGTGGCCGCTACCGAATTCACAATCCGGTGATTCTCCTTCTGATGGCCGGACGCGGCGTGGAACCTGCCAGTCCACAGCACCCTTACTTTGTGGGATATTTCGGAGTGCAGATCCTGTTGCCCTCCCGCGCTTACAACGCCGATGACCCTGCCCCAGCCAAATCGCCCCCACCGTAAGGCGGCTTCCTTCACATCCTCCACGTCATCTCTTCCACCTGATTCGTGATCTCCTCTGGCGGCGTCTCTGGTGGAAAGCGCATCGGCTTGCCGATGACTACCTTCAACTGTCCGGGACGCGCGATCTTATGGCCCTTCAGTTTCATTTCGTATAAGCCGTCGATGCGCAGCGGAAGGACCGGGACATTTAATCGTGCTGCCAGAATGCCCAATCCGGAGCGGAACGGCGACGGCTTGCCATCGGGCGTGCGTACGCCTTCCGGATAGACCAGAACGCTGTAGCCACGATCAACCGACTCGCCCGCGTAAGCGAAGCTTTCGCGTACGCCCGACTGCTGCGGCAGCGGAAACACATCGAACAGAGCTACCACCAGGTAGTATCCCACTTTGTAGGACAGTCGCATGAACCAATTCCACTCCTGCGGCGGTCGCCACATTTCCCATAGCAACTCGCCCCACATGCCGACGGCGAGCTTGCGGCGCAGGTGCGGCGGCAGCGCCGTCAGCGCAAATCCGACGTCAATATATGTAACGTGGTTGCAACTGATGAGCATCGGCCCGTCGATCCCGCGCAGGTTGTCGCGGCCAATGATCTTTGGGTGGGCCATGATCATCGTCGCTGGCCAGGTCAGCAGGTAATAGATGAACTCGCGAATCCAGGTGACGGGCCAGCGCTGCGCCCAGCGCGGATAGCGATATCCGCTGAGCGGCGACTTCTGCGGCTGGTGCAGCAGGCGCTCCAGGTCCCCAACCGTGCTGATGTTTGTGAAGTCCGCCTGATTCAAATCGACCTGGTAACGGTCCTCCAGCGCGCTCATCAACTCCACGCGATCCATCGAGTTCAGATTCAAGTCACCTTCGAGCTCAGCGTCGGGCGTCAGCAGCCCGCGCTTTCGGCCGGCGATGCGGGCGATCAGTTCGCCCAACGCGGTTGGCGATGCGCCAGCGTCGCCGTCGCCCGAAGCAAAGTGCTGCTCAACCGCAGCCTGGATGACGCCCGTCTTTGGCTTCTGTGTCGGCGTTCGCGGGAAGTCCTCATCCGGCCAGACCAGCCAGCGCCGCATCTGCTGATAATCGGCCAGATGCAGGTTGGCGCGTTTAACCACCTCTTGAGCGTCGGCAGAATCGCGCAGGACCAGCACGGCGCAAGGCTCACTATTACCACCCTGCTCCAGACCAACGACCACGCAATCGCGCACCTCAGGCTGTTGCCGCAGCGCAGCCTCCAGGTCCTCGGGATAGACATTCATCCCTTCGCGGGTGACGATGACATTCTTCTTGCGGCCTTTGAAATAGAGATTGCCCTCGGCGTCGAGTTCGCCGATGTCGCCGGTGCGGAACCAGCCCTCCTCACTCGCCACGGGCTTCAGCTCTTTGCCCTGCCAATAGCCTGCGGCCACGTTGGCCCCTCGCACCAGGATCTCGCCGCTCTCGTCAAGCTTCACCTCGCGGCCTTCCAGCACCTTGCCGATGGAGCGTTTGCCAGTACGAAATGGATGATTCAGCGAGATGAGCGAGGTAGTTTCCGTAAGGCCGTAGCCCTGGATCACAACAAAGCTGAGGCGCTGCCAGAATTCCTCGGTCTGGGCATCCAGAGCTGCGCCGCCGGAGATGAAGGCCCAGAATTTCCAGCCGAAACGATTGTGAATCTTGCGGAACCGCCACCAGCGCTTTACGAAGTGCTCGTCTTTCGCAGCCTGCAACTGCTGTTGGAACCATTCGAGTTTGCCCGCGGCTTCCATATCGCGCTCGATCTTGTCCTTGAGCGACTCCATCAATCGCGGCACGGCAACGACCACCGACACTCGCTCCTTCTTGATGACCTGTAGGACTTCGGACGGGTTTAGCGTGTCCTGAAAAATCACTGTTGCCGCCAGCAGTTGCGGCAAAAAAATTCCGAGGAATTGCCCGAAGATGTGGCTGAGCGGCAGCAGGTTCAAAAACCGCAATGGATGGAAGATGCGCTCGTAGTGCCGGTAATTGCCGATCTCGCGCTCCAGCGGTTCCAGGTTCGCCAGAATGTTGCCGTGGGAGATCACGACCCCGCGCGGCTCGGCGGTTGTGCCCGACGTAAAAACGATCTCGACGATGTCGTCGCGCGTTAGTTCCGGGGGGACGACGGGCGAATCCGAGCGCGCGGCGATCTCCTCACGCAGCGTTTCGAGAAGGAGCGAAGGAACGCCGGGGACTTGATTTTGCGCAGAGCCCACGCAAAGCCTGGCATCGACCTGCTGCGCAATGCGCTGCGCAAAGTCAGGAGCTGCGATCTTGTCGACGGGAACGACGATCACCCCGCGCAACAGACATCCGAAGAACACTGCGATCCATTCGGCGCAGTTCTCTCCCCAGATGAGCACCTTGTTGCCCTGGCCGATGCCGCGGGCTTCCAGCTCTCGAGCGAAGCGGTTGGCATTGGCCGTCACCTCGCCGTAGGTCCAGCGTTGGGTGCGATATCCGCGGCGATGGACGTAGGCAACCTCGCGCGAATGTTCGCGGAAGTTATCCAGATATTCCAGGATGGTGGTGCGGGCCATCGATCAAAGTGTAACTGTTCCATCGTAGCAAGCGAGGCTGCGGCCGATGTTCGCCATTGCAGCCACGCTTCCTACGGCTAAAGAGGTATGCCGCTACTCCCATCGGGGGATTGGTGGAGGGCTGCCGGTTTGGCAATATGGACTCACGCAACAGTGGTGAAACCGAACTGCCGGGCTAAGGGCAGCGAAGCGACGCAGGCTATACTCCTCATACCCACACACCTGCGGGCAACGGTTTCTGCAGCAAAAAAAGGCGAGGCCCAGCAATCTCCTCTCTGGGCCTTTGTCATCTCTAAGGCTCGGTTCTGAGTCCGGCGCGTGCTCAAATCCGTTTGCGCGGCAACTCACTAATGTCTGATACTCCTATTGGGCAAGTTTTCCGTGCCCTGGCGGAGGCGGGAATGGAAGAACGCGATTTCTACGATGAGCGGCAAGAGATGAAGAAGGCGACTCTGAGCTGTCCTCACTGTCATCAGTCCGGGGAGTACGACTTGGGCTGGTTCGTCCGCATCAAGCGCCGCCAATTGCCGCCCCGCGCCGACGAGCGCGACCGCGCCAAGTTCGCCAAGGCGCGCTCCTATATGGTGCGACGCGACAACCTGGTAGCTTGCAAGAACCCCCGCTGCCGCAAGCGCTTCGAAGTCTCAGGCGTGCAGTCGGTTGCGTTCCTGGATGAGCAGGTCAGGCCGGAACGATTGCAGTAGTCTCGAAGCACGCTCACCCCGGCCCTCTTACCGACGCATGTCTAAGAATCCCAAACGTGCCCGCCACGCTGATACGCTCATGCAGCGTCTCGATCGCTTCTGGCAGCGCGTGACCGAGGGTATGCAACTAGGGCAGCTCTGGTCGCAGTTCAGCGCCGATGCCCGTTCCAGCTACCAGCTCTACTCCAAGGAAGTTGACTCGACGCGAGTGGCTGGAGTGCCCAAGGGAAGGCACGCCCTGAATGTAGGAAGCCAGTTCTTCTGGGCGATTCTGGAGAAGCTGAGTCCGGCACGACGTGTGCTGCTGCTAATCGCGCTGGTGCTGGTGATCTTTCCGGGCGGCGAGATGACATGGACGACGCACTCGGGCGAAGTCAAATCCTTTGCTCTCGATTTCCACTTCTTTGGTGGCCTGCTGATGTTTGCTTTGCTGATCCTGGAAGTCGCCGACCGCGTGGTCATGAAGCGCGATCTCCAGATCGCCAAGGAGATTCAGACGTGGCTGCTGCCGGCCAATCCTCCACCAGTACCCGGCTTGGAGATCGCCTTCACCACGCGTCCCGCTAACACTGTCGCCGGCGACTACTATGATGTGTTCGCCCGTCCCGGCTCCGCTATACAAGACCAGACCTTTCTGATTGCAGTCGCCGATGTAGCCGGCAAGAGCGTTCCAGCAGCCATGCTGATGGCTACCTTTCAGGCCAGCTTGAGGACGCTCTCCACTACCCCCGGCACGCTGACCGAGTTGGTAGGACGCATGAATCGTTACGCTTGCAGCAACAGCCAGAATGGCCGTCGCTTCACCACGGCATTTATCGCTGAGTACAATCCCGCCGCCCGCACCCTCGCCTACGTCAACGCCGGACACAACAGCCCGATGCTTCTCCGGCAGTCGGGGACCATCGAGCGCTTGTCGATTGGCGGCGTCCCGCTAGGCATCATGGAGGATGCGCCTTACGAATCGGCCACCGTGACTCTCCAACCCGGTGACTGGTTGGCGATCTTCACCGATGGTGTTGTGGAAGCTGAGAACCGGGCCCAAGAGGAATACGGCGAGCAGCGCCTGATCGCAATGCTGCACTCCGGGGTCAATCTGACGCCGGCTGCGCTGCTGAATGGCATCATGGTCGACCTGGATCGCTTTGCCGGCAATGCTCCCCAGCACGATGACGTCACCTGTGTGCTGCTGAAGGCAATCGCGTAGAGCGGTGCTTCAGAGGCCGTTACGAAACTACGATTGCAATTTTGGAGTGGAACAAACCGCAACGGCCTGCGACAAATTAGCCGAGTAGCGGCGGCTTTGCAGGTGAGCCAGGGGCGCGAGCCCCTGGTCAAGTGGAAAATTGTGCCGAGCCGCGTAGCGGCTACCGTGGTTTCGTAGCAGCCTCTTCAGCGTCGCGTTCGTCGCGCATGTCAAACTGCCGGATCCCTGAAGTGTCTGCGTGAGGACCGTATCGTCCCCGGGGGACTCAGGTATTTTCCGCGCCCAACCCAGCACTCCGCTCCGCTCCGTGCTGGGCTATCATGACGCCGCGCCTACGGCGCTCGTTTCTGGAGCTTCTTACTACACCGCCCAAAAGAAAAGTTAGTTCTTGCGCGATCCTGAACTGCCTGACTCTACCCGGACTACAGTAAATATGAAACTGCGCTAACTCACTACGCGCCGGTCACGCGGCTAGTCAGGAACTTGCCCGCTCGCGCTCCAGCAGTTTTTTCTTTCGCTCAATGCCCCAACGATATCCGGCGAGATCGCCGTCGCTGCGGACGACGCGGTGACACGGTACGGCCAAAGCCACCGGATTTGAGGCGCAAGCTCGGGCCACGGCACGCACTGCACTGGGCTTGCCAATCTCGCGGGCAACGTCGCCGTAACTGCGCGTTTCGCCGTGCGGAATCTGGCGCAGCTTTTCCCATACCTTCATCTGAAACGCGGTGGCGCGCACATCAAGGGGCAAGTCAATGATGTTGTTTTCTCCCCGCACAGCGGCCAGCAGCGGCTCCACATACCTTCGCATCGCTGTGTCATCGCGATGCAATTCGGCCGCGTGGAACTCATTTCGCAGATCGCGTCCCAGGTCGGATGCGTTGTTCCCGAAGCGCACGGCGCAAAGGCCCCGTTCCGTCGCAGCAATCAACAGCAGGCCGAGCGGGGTGGGAGCGATCGCAAAAGTAATGTTCGCGCCGGCGCCGCCTCGGCGGTATTCACCGGGCGTCATGCCAAGCTGCTGCGGCGCCTTTTCGTACAGACGGCTGGCTGAGCCAAAGCCCGCATCATAAAGCGCGGTAGTGACGTTCTCGCCTTTGCGCAACCCAGTCTTCACATGTTGCATGCGCCGCGCCGACTGGTATTCACGCGGGCTCAGCCCGGTGGCACGCTTGAATAGCCGTTGCAGGTGAAACGGGCTGAGTCCAACTCGCTGGCTGAGTTGGCGCAGAGTCACGACTCCTTCGGCGTTGTCGAGCAACTGCCGAGCCTTGGTTACATACTGGGCCTGAGCGGAAATCTGCGTCGGTTTGCAACGCAGGCAGGCGCGATAACCCGCGCGCTCGGCTTCGTTGGGATCGGCAAAGAACTCCACTGAGTCCTGGCGAGGCCGCCGGCTGGGGCAAGAAGGCCGGCAATAGATTCCGGTCGTCCGCACGGCGAATACGAAGCGCCCGTCCTGGCGGGCGTCGCGCGCCATCACTTGCTGCCACTTGCTACGAAGATCGGTTTGCATGTTCACAGCTTAGCGCTGGCTGCGGAAACCCGATATCCGCCTCTTGCGCGCAAAAGAAAACAGGCCGTCGGCTGGAGGCCGCAACGTATACTGGAAACGAAACGTCGCCCTCACACAAGGTGCTATGCGCAGATCAATCTTATTCGCCTTCGTGCTTTCCATCTGCACGGTCGGGTTGCCGATGGCCAGCCCGGCCTCCGACAAGAAGCACGACCCGGAATCGGTGCTGGTCCGCGTAGAGGGTTGCCTTAAGATGTCTGCCACCGAATACGTCATCATCGATGATACCGGTACCGAGCACAACCTGATCGGCAACACGGCCAAGCTCAGCCACTACGTGGGGCGCCGCGTCCAAATCATTGGCGAACCCACAATTAAGACCCTCGACACCACCGAGACGACCATCGCCTCAAGCGCCACTGAGGTACCCGCGATCAGAGTGCAGAGCGGCACAAAGATCGGCGGCAGGTGCGGCCGCTAAATCTAAGGCGAACAGTTCCCCGTCGTTTCCAGTTTCGAGCTTCAGATTTCCGGTGAGCGGTCGAGTCCGCTACGGACGATCGCAGCCGCCTGCTCGGCCGATTCAAACAGATGCGCTGTCATTCCCGCCAGTCGAGCGCCTTCAATGTTGTTCGGACGGTCGTCAAAGAAGAGCACACGGTGCGGCTCGCAGCCCAGTGCGTTAAGGCAGAGGCGATAAATTGCCGGGTCGGGCTTCACGACACCATGTTCGCAGGACCAGATTTGCACCTCGAACTCGTCGAGCCAATCGAAGCTCTTGCGTAGTTCCCCGAGCAAGTCATGGGGCATATTGGACAGAATTGCCGTACGTACTCCCCCAGCCTTGATCTCACGTGCAAGCTCCAGAGCCTGAGGATTGACCTTTAGCCACATCCGGGTTTCGAAGTCTACAACGCGTTGCAGGTGATCGGTGCTCAGCCCAATGCCGGCTGCGGCGGCAAAGCGCTGCCAATGCTGCTGACAGTTCTGCCGGCCGCAGTCATATTCGTCGCGTGTCTCCGAGTAGAGTTGGAAAAACGGCGGCTCGCTGACGCCCACCAGCGCCCCAAATTCGCGGACTTCAGCCGGAGTCGGAGCATGGCTCAGAACTCGGCCATAGTCGAAGACAACGGCATCCCAGCAGTTGGACGGCATCGCTTTCATTTTGACACAGCGCAGGTTGCAGCCTCAGGTTCCCGGGGTGCGATTCGAGAGCCCCTCGCGGTACACTCTTCTTTCCGATGCCATCAAAACGCAGCCTCGAACTTCGCCGGCAGGTTGGCCAACTGCTCATTATGGGCTTCGACGGCACTGCCATGACGCAGCGCTTGCACGTCATGCTTTCGAAGTTTCAGCCCGGCGGGATCATTCTTTTCAAGCGCAATATTGAGGATGCTGCGCAGACGCACGCATTGCTTCGCGAGGCGCAAAAGGCCAGCTCTGTGCCGATGTTCCTCTGCGTCGACATGGAAGGCGGTACCGTCGATCGCCTGCGCGATGTGGTCGCGCCAGTGCCATCGGTGGCCGAGGTTGCCGCCGCCGGCTCGAAGAAGCTCTTCCGCAAGCATGGCCGGCTGATCGGCGAAGAAGTCCGCGCCCTCGGATTCAACACCGACTTCGCCCCCGTCCTCGATTTGCAACTCGAACCTTCGCAAAGCGTGTTGACCACGCGCACGGTTTCTCCCAAGCCGAAACAAACCATCGTCTACGGGCGCGAATTTCTGCGCGGCCTGCGGGACAGCGACGTTCTCGGCTGCGGCAAACATTTTCCCGGACTCGGCGAGGCCAGTCTCGATACCCATGCCGAACTGCCGTCGATTCCCAAGCCCTGGAAGCGGCTTTGGAAGGAAGACCTGCTTCCGTATCGCAAACTCCGGCGCGATCTGCCGTTCGTAATGGTGGCGCACGCGGCTTACCCTCAGGTCACCGGAGACCATGTGCCCGCTTCGCTTTCGAAGAAATGGATGAGCGGAATCCTGCGCAAGGAGATCGGCTATCGCGGGCTGATCATCACCGACGATCTCGATATGGGCGGCGTGCTGGCCACGGCATCGATCGACGACGCTGCGGTCGAGACGCTGCGCTGCGGCGCCGACATGTTCCTCATCTGCCAGAAAGAAGAGAGCGTGCGGCGGGCGTTCGAAGCCGTGCTGAAGCGAGCGGAGAGTGACCGAAAATTCGCCGAACTTATCGCGGAGAAATCGAGGCGCGTTCGTGACGCCAAGAAGAAATCGAAAGCACTGAAGACGGACGTGCCTGCTCCTAAGCAGAAGACGGTAGAACGGCTGACCCGCAAGATCTGGAAGTTCAGCGAAGAGGTGCGAGCTTATTCCCTCGGCGGTGAGGTGACACTTTGATCGTCGCTGCTGGGTTGAAGGGGCACAGCTTCAGCTGCGCCGTATCGCCCGAAAGAGAACCCGGGCTTCAGCTCCTGAGGGAATTCGGGTTCGTGAGCCCCCGCACCATGGCGTCAACAACGACAGAGAGCGAGTTTCCTCGGCGGCTAAAGCCGGTCGTCTTCGCTTATGCTTGCGGCACGGCTGAAGCCGTGCCCCTTCAAAACTGGCAGTGGGGGCTTGCGCCATGATCGTAGCCGGCGTGATGAGCGGGACGTCGGCGGATGGGATCAATGTCGCGCTGGTGCGCGTCCAGGGACGCGGCTTCCGCTCCCGGCTGGAACTTCTGGCACATTACCAGTTTCCCTATCCAATCGAAGTGCGACGCGCTGTCCTCGCCGCGATGAATGCCCGCTCGGCCAGCGTCGCCGATCTGGCGCGACTCAACTTCCTGCTTGGGGATCTTTACGCCGACGCAGTACGAACTGCGCAGCGGCGGGCGCGACTGCAATGCGAGCTTGTCGGCTGCCACGGGCAGACGCTTTATCATCAGGGAAATTTCAAGCTGTATCTGGGACGCCGCATTGCCTGCACCTGGCAGACGGGCGAAGCGGCCGTCATCGCTGCGAAGATCGGCGTTCCAGTCGTTTCAGACTTTCGTCCAGCGGACTTGGCCGTTGGTGGCAAGGGCGCGCCGTTGGTCCCATTTCTCGATTACGTTCTCTATCGCCATCGCCGCTACGGACGCATCATTCAGAACCTTGGCGGGATCGGCAACCTGACGGCGATTCCGCCACGCGCCTTGCCCGAGCAGGTAGTCGCCTTCGACACCGGGCCGGGCAACATGGTGATTGATGCCGTCGCCGAGCAATTCTTCGACAAACCATTTGACCGCAACGGGCGATTGGCAGCGCGGGGTGAGCCCATCGAGCGCGTGCTACGCGAATTGCTGCGGTATTCGTTCTTCCGGCAGGAGCCGCCGAAGACCGCCGGTCGCGAGCAGTTCGGACGCGAATTTGTGCGCGAGTTGCTGCGCCTCTGCCGACGCGCCGACCACAATGACATCATCGCAACCGCTACAGCACTCACTGCGCGATCGATCGGAATTGCGGTTCGCGGCTTCGTGTTACCGCTGCTTGAAACAGGAGATGTGAAGCCGGCGCGCTTCCGCGAATTTGTTGTCTCCGGCGGCGGGACAAAGAATGCCACACTGATGCGCATGATCCGCGAAGAGCTTGCGCCTCTGAAGATGCGGGTGCGCACCACCGACGATTTCGGTTTGCCGTCCGAGGCGAAAGAGGCGATAGCCTTCGCATTGCTGGCCTACCAGACGTGGCGACGCCTGCCGTCGAATGTTCCGTCTGCGACCGGAGCCGAGCGCCCCGTGATCCTCGGCAAGGTCAGCTATGCGTAAGATCGGCTTCACCACAGAGACACAGAGGCACAGAGAAAGCCGGGATTTGGAAGTTCCGGAATCGTTTCATCGACCTTGCTTTTCAGGTTTGCGTGGCTTTCTAGTTTTCTATTCGTCTCTGTGCCTCTGTGTCTCTGTGGTGATGTGCCTCGCCGGCTGTGCGCGCAAGCCCGATCCCAACACGCTGGTCATGATCATCGAGAGCAGTCCCATCAACCTCGATCCGCGCGTGGGAGTCGATTCGCAATCGCAGCGCATCGACGAACTGCTGTTTGATTCGCTGGTCCGCCACGACGAACATTTCCAGCTGCAGCCTTCATTGGCCGAGCGCTGGGAGACTCCCGATCCCCTGACTTACATTTTTCATCTGCATCGCGGCGTCCATTTCCACAATGGGCAGCCACTGACCGCGCGCGATGTGAAGTGGACCTTCGATTCGCTGCTAACGGGCAAACTGCGCAGCACGAAAACCAGCACCTTCGCCAAAGTGAGCCGGATCGATGCACCTGACGACTACACCGTTGTCTTCCACCTGAAGGAGCCGTTCGCGCCTCTGCTGTGGAATCTTTCCGGCGCCGCCGGCATTGTCCCCTACGGCAGCGGCGAAGACTTCAACCGTAAGCCCATCGGCTCGGGGCCGTTCCGCTTCGTCAGCGCGCAACAGGACAAGAACGTTGTCATCGAGCGCAATCCGGATTACTGGAGCACCCCCGCCAAGCTCGACCGCGTCGAGTTCAAGGTGATTCCCGATGCGACCACGCGAGCTCTTGAGCTGCGCAAGCAGAGCGCCGATGTCGCCATCAACTCGCTGGTCGCCGATACCGTCGTAGCCCTGGAGCGCGATCGCGACCTCACGGTGATGGAAGCTCCGGGTACGATCTACGCCTACATCGCGCTGAATCTGCGCGACCCCATTCTGAAGGATGTGCGCGTGCGCCGCGCGATTGCTTATGCCATCGACGTGCAGCCCATCATTCATTACCTGCTGCGCGACGAGGCTCGTCCGGCCCACAGCGTGCTGCCGCCGCAGCACTGGGCGTATGACGGCAATGTGGAGCGCTATCCGCACGACCCGGCGCGCGCGCGTGCGCTGCTCGACGCCGCCGGATATCGCCCGGTCAACGGCGTGCGCTTCCACATCACGATGAAGACCTCGACCGAAGAGTCGACACGGTTGCTGGCGGCAGTATTGCAAGAGCAATTGCGTGAGGTGGGCATTGCGCTCGACATTCGAACCTTCGAGTTCGCGACCTTTCTGTCCGATGTGACCAAGGGCGCGTACCAGATTCATTCGTTGCGCTGGATTGGCGGCAATCAGGACCCGGACATCTTCGAGAACCTTTTTGACACGGCAAGCTTCGCACCCAAGCGCGCCAATCGCACGTTCTACTCGAATCCGCAGGTCGATGAGTTGATCCGCGAAGGTCGCAGCACGCTCGATCAAGAGAAGCGCAAGGTGATCTACGACCAGATCCAGCAGATTCTCGCCGAGGATCTGCCCTACATTAATCTCTGGTATCTCGATAATGTATTGGTGCACACCAATCGAGTGCGCGGCATCGAGATGGGGCCGTCGGGAAATTACGATTTTCTGCGCACCGCGGAGTTGGCGCAGTAGGCGATTCTTGGATAGGCCCGAAGGCAGTCCCAGAATTGGTGTAGTCCGCGAGTACGGGTAGAGCGGCGCCCTTCGACTGCGCTCAGGGCAGGCTTTCAGCGCCGCGTTCCCTGCGGACAAACGAGTCGCTTGAGCCGCCACGGTCATTGAAATGACCGCGGCGGCTCAAGCCCTGTAGCGTGGGACGACCCTGGACGCCAGCCTGAAGGCTGGCTCTACCCGGTCCACAGCAGCTCTGAAACTGGCCTAGCAACACAGCAAGCCGGAGCGGAAGATCCGAACATGCTCGCTGACTTCCTGATGGGCTTCCAGAGTTCGAACGCGGTAGCCGATGCCGGAGCGCCGATACACCGATCCTAGCAGTTCGCCAATTTCGCGATGGCTGCGCTCGGCGATTGCCACGATCGAAGGTCCAGAGCCGCTTAGGCACACGCCGAGCAGGTCACGGTGTTCCAACTCCAACGCTTCCGCCAGACCCGGCACCACTTTGTGCCGTGCAGGCTGGTGGACGCGATCGCGCATTGCGTGTTGCAACAGCGAGAAATCGCCGCTGTGCAGCGCCTGCAACAGTAGCGCGACTCGCTGCAAATTGAAGACAACATCGGCGCGCGAATGACATTCGGGAAGCACCGCACGCGATTCACCGGTCGCCAGCGAGACGTCAGGCGTCAGCACCACGAATGCAAGCGACTCCGGCCACCAGAGCCGCCTGGCTTGCACCAAGCCGTCGGGCAGTTGGCAGCTCAGCGTAAGTCCGCCCAGAAGCGAAGCAGCGGCGTTGTCGGGATGCGACTCCAGCGCGCAGGCCGCGCTCAGCAGCGTTTCCATCGGCAGAGGCCCGGCCACAGACTCATACAGACGTAGTCCAGCGACGGTCGCGGCTGCACTGCTGCCGAGTCCAGCTCGCATTGGGATTTCGCTGCGCACCTCCACCGATAGGGAAGGCAGTCTGGAGAAATCCTCGCGGGCGAGCGATCTGTAGGCCCGCTCGATGTGGTTTTCGCCGCTCAGTTCGTGATCGATAAAGCAAAATTCCAGATGTCCACGTCCCGGAATTCTTCTCACACGCAAAGAGAGATACAACTGCACAGCAACGGCGAGCGTGTCGAAGCCCGGCCCGAGGTTGGCAATCGAAGCCGGGACTCTGATCTCGAAATTGTCCGCAGTGGCTGGTTGCGTGGCGGCCTTCTCAATAGGTTTCATGCTGATGACGTTCATGCGCAGCACACTCCTTCTAGGGCTGGTTCGCGTAAGTGCGATTTCAGTATGTAGTCGGTGTCTTTGAGGGCGTGGCCCGTCAGAATGGCCACCACAACCGCGTCGCGATCGATCTTTCCTTGTTCTGTTAGTTTTCGCAGCGCCGCGAGAGTGGTTGCCGAGGCTGGTTCGCAACCGATGCCATCACGGCCGATCATGGCCTTGGCTTCGGCGATCTCCTCATCGGTTACGTCCATGACGAAGCCGTCGGTGTCGCGCACCGCACGCAGCGCCTTCTTCCACGATCGCGGATTGCCGATGCGAATGGCCGTCGCTGCGGTCTCGGGCGACTCCACAGGTTCGAGTTCAGCCGCACCGGAGCGCCACATCCTCGCCAACGGATTCGCACCCTCAGCCTGAATGACTACCAGCCGTGGCAACTTCGACAAGAAGCCCGCTGCGTGCAACTCGGCCAGAGCTTTTCCGAATGCCGAGCTGTTGCCGAGATTGCCGCCGGGAACGATGACGTAGTCCGGCGCCTGCCAGCCAAGCTGCTCCAGCAGTTCGAACATCACGGTCTTCTGCCCTTCCAGTCGAAACGGGTTGATGGAGTTCAGAAAGTACAGGGCAGAGTTTCCCTCGTACAGGATCCGGTCCAGAGCTCGATCGAAGTTGCCAGCCACGTGGATTATCTCGGCGCCGAAATCCATCGCCTGCGCCAGCTTGTTCATCGACACTTGCCCGGCAGGGAGATAAACCTTCGCCCGCAATCCGGCGCGTGCGGCATACGCCGCCAGCGAGCCGGACGTGTTCCCAGTTGAAGCGCAGCCGACAACCTTCGCGCCGACGAACACCGCTTCGGTCACGCCGACGGTCATCCCCAGGTCCTTGAAACATGCCGTCGGATTCCAGCCGAGATGTTTGAAGCGAAGATTCCGCAGCCCCGCCCAGCGCGCAGTTTTGCGTCCCTCAATCAAGGGACTATTGCCTTCACCCATGGTGACGATTTCGGCGTAGCCTCCCGGAAGGAACTCGCGAAATCGCCACACGCCACTCACGTCGCGTGGATCGTACGAACATCTTCGCTGAAGCCAAGTGCGCTTCAACTCGGCGGGGTTCGCGGTCATGGGACCAACCACAACTTCCAGCAGCTCTCCGCAGACCGCGCACGCGAGCGAGCGGTCGTGAAGGTCCAGGGTTGCGGCACAGTCCGTGTTGCTACAGCGTAGATACATAAAAAGAGCTCCTAGTTCAGGATCGGCATGGTTACGGGCGCTTCGGCCAGAAAGTCGAACGCAGCGATTTTCGCCAGCGCAGTTTCAAGCTGCTTCTGGCTGCACGGCTCCAGGGTGATCACGAAGGGCAGGGCCGATTTCGTGTGGCCTGGCTTTTGCAGAACGGCGTCGAGGTTGATGTGGCAACCGGCGAGCGCGCCCGCCAGTGCCGCGATGATTCCCGGCCGGTCGCGAACCACGAAGCGCAAATAGTGCGGCGCCTCCAGATCCGTCGTGAACTCGCAAGGAAGAGCTGCGTCGCGGTCGGGCAATTCAATTCCTCGCGTGCGACCATGGGCTGCCTGAAGGAGATCGGAGACGACCGCAACCGCAGTCGGATCTCCGCCGGCGCCGTGGCCGCCGAAAGTCGTCTCACCACCAAATTCGCCAGTGCTCACCACCAGGTTCTGGCTTCCTGCAGCTTTCGCTAATGGAGACTCGTTTGACACCAGCGACGGTTCCACGGCGAGATAGGCTCGCCCGTCCTTCAATCTCGCCGTCGATATCTGCCGGACCGTGCAGCCGAGTTCGCAGGCGTATTCGAAGTCAAGCGACTTGAGATTGCGGATGGAGCGGCAGACGACCTGCTGCGGCAAAACATCGATCTTCAGTCCAACGCGTGCCAGGATCGCCAGCTTGGCAGCGGCGTCCTGACCATCGATGTCGTCGGTCGGATCGGCCTCCGCGAAACCTGCCTGCTGCGCCTCGCGAAGGGCGTCGTCAAAAGAAATGCCCGCCTGCTCAATCCGCGTCAAGATGTAGTTGCAGGTGCCGTTGAGAATGCCGCGAATCTGAACGATGCGATCACCCGCCAGACCGTCGTGCAGTCCAGAGAGCACTGGCACGCCGCCGGCAACACATGCGCCGAAACCCAGGTACTGTTGGTTTTCGCGAGCCAGTTCGAGTAATTCCGGACCGAAATGCGCGATGAGTTGCTTGTTGGCAGTCACCACGGCCTTGCCACGCTGGAGCGCGGTCCGCACCAACTCGTGTGCCGGTTCGAGGCCGCCCATTAACTCGACGACGACGTCAGCGTCGGAGGCTAGCACTTGTTGAATACTCTCCGTCCAACATATGTCCGAGGCAATCCAGCCGGCCTTCTTGCGAGCTATGTTGCGATTGCAGACATGAGTAAGCCGCAGCGAATGGTCATCGCGGCGAGCCTGCAACAGCCGCGCGACAGCACTGCCCACGGTGCCGAAGCCGACCAGAGCAACGCGGCATTGAGTTTTGGCAAGCGGCCTTGGATGATCGATTCGCGACAGAGCGGTTGCCATATCAGACGACCTCTGCTGCATTTTTGACCGAAGTGCGACCAAACTTCATTACGATCATGTTGGCTCCGTGACCCAAAACGAAAAACCCGCCAGCCTTTCGGGCGGTGGGTCCGGTTGCATCTTTCCTTGAGAATTACTTAGGAACTATTGCCGATCCGCGCTCCGCCCCGTGTTGGAATAGGTGTGCTTGTGAACACACCCGTGCCCGCTGTTGTACTCATTGCGCGGAACGTGGGGCGAAATGCTGACATGAGTCTGTGTAATGTAAAACAAGTTGGCTAAAGAGTCAAAGAATTTTATTGAAATTGTTTGCGACATGCCCGTCGCGGTCCGATTTAGGAAGCTGTCGCGCGGGTTTCCCGTCTTGGCGGCTGGCTAATTGAAAGAATCGCCTGAAGGAATCGGATACCATGTGACGAGACAATCGGTTTGGAGGGAAGAGTCGCTGATGACCTGGGAGCGAGTGAGAGGCCGGAATTCTCTAAGGCTTGTTTTGGTAGTCAGTATGCTCTGTGCTTGCCATGTCCCGGCGAGCCCGTCGTCATCGCCTTCCAGCGGAAATACCTTCCTGATTGCGTCCGACATCCACTTCAATCCCATGTCGGATGCCAGCCTGGTTGCCGATCTCTCTGCTGCTGATCCCACGCAGTGGGAGACCATCCTGGCGCGATCCAAGAGCACATCTTTCAGCCAATACGGTGAGGATACGAATTGGTGGCTGTTGCAATCCTCGCTGGATCAAATGCGAGCGACTCTTCCACATCCTGCGTTCATTCTCGTGACCGGAGACCTCATTGCGCATCAGTTCCCGCAGACTTACCTGAAGACAACGCAGGACGCGAATCGCACGAACTATCGCAATTTTGTGCTGAAGACCGTGGAATTTCTGGCGCTGGAATTCCGCAAGAGGTTCCCGGATACGAAGATTCTGTTGACGCCGGGCAATAACGACGAGGAGTGTGGTAACTACAGTATCAGGGCCGGCGGCGGTTTTCTCCACGACACGGCGGAGCTCGCCCGCAAGCTGGCGAGAGCCGACAATGAATTCACGGGCTCATGGGAAGCTCTCGGTAGCTATGACGTACCTCACCCCACACTCCGCGGCATCCGCATTATCTCCCTGAACACGATATTCCTCTCCGCCAGATATCATGCCGCCAAGTTCAGCGAAGACTGTGGCCTGACTGATTCCACGGCGGCAACAGATCTCTTCACCTGGCTGGAGTCGCGCCTCAACGCGGCCCAGCAGGCACACGAAAAAGTCTGGCTCATGTTCCACATCCCGCCGGGAATCGACGGCTACACCAGCGTGGTGAAATACCAGGGGCTCTCGAAGAAAACTGCAGCGCCGGCAACGGAGAAAATGTGCGCGTCCGCGGTTGTGCCCATGTGGCAACCCAAGTGGACCTCGCAGTTCCAGACCTTGCTGGCGAAGTACGAAGGGACGGTCATCGTCAGCCTGGCAGGACACACGCACACTGACGATTTCAGACTAATCAACGCTTCTGGAGCCAAGCCGGAGTTCGTCCTGATTAGTCCGGCAATATCGCCGGTATACCGGCAGAATCCCGCATTTCGAGTAGTGAGCTTTGCGAGCGACGGGTCGCTCAGCGACACATCGGTGTATTACCTGACAAATCTCGAATTTGCCAGCAGCAAGACTCGCGGAGAGTGGGCGAAAGAATATACATTTTCGCAGGAATGGAAGCTGGGGCGGCCCAACGCCGCAGCTTTGGCCACTCTCTATGACCAGATCAAGACCAAACCGGAGGTTCGCGACGATTGGGTAAAGCTTTACAACGTTTCAAGCGCAGCGGCATATCTGCCGGCAAACGCTACGCCTGGCTTTTACTGCGCCATCGAGGAACTTGATCCGGAAACTTATAGCAATTGCTATTGCGCTACTACAGGCAGTCATAGCGCGGTCGTCAGCAAGCCTTGACGGGCAGCTTTGGAAGCTGGAGTTCGCAGTCAATGGCCAGAGCGTTCGACGCCAGGGCATCTTGCACCGCCTTTGCCAAGTCGGCGACGCTGAACGGCTTTTGCAGAAATGGGCAGTTTCGCATCAGGATCTCTCGCCGGGCGGCACTGTCCTCGGAGTAGCCGGACATAAAGAGCACGCGAATTCCGGGATAGCGCTCCGCCAGGTCATTTGCCAGTTCGTTTCCGTTTTTTCCGGCCATTACCAGGTCGGTAATGACAAGGTCGATTTTGCCCTCCAGCTCTTCGCAGACGCGCAGCGCAGCTGCAGCACTATCGGCCTGCGAAGCCTGGTAGCCCAACTGCTGCAAGCACTGGCAGACATTGCTCCGAATGTTGGCGTCGTCTTCCACCACCAATAACGCCTGTCCCGAGGGGCGCACGGAAACTTCGCGGAAAGTCAGACGCCTCGGCGACGCCGTAGTGGTTGGGAAGTAGAGCTTGAAAGTTGTGCCGTGTCCCGGTTCGCTATATACCCAGATGTAGCCGCCGCTCTGCTTCACAATGCCATACACAATGGAAAGCCCCAGGCCCGTGCCCTTGCCCAATTCTTTGGTCGTGAAGAATGGGTCGAAAATCCTGGGCAGGATTGATTTGTCGATGCCGGTTCCGGTGTCGCTGGCCGCCAGCATCACATAGCGGCCCGGTTGGACAGGGGGATGGTCTTTTGTGTAAGTCTCATCCAGGTCCACGGTGGTGGTCTCAAGGTGCAGTGTCCCGCCCTGAGGCATGGCATCGCGGGCGTTCACTGCCAGGTTCAAAATTACTTGTGCAACCTGGTCAGGATCCAGCCGCGAGTTCTCGATGGTCTCGGAGAGATTGGTGACCAACTGGATGTCTTCACCGATGACCCGGCGCAGCATCTGCGTCGTCTCGCTAACTACGGTATTCAGATTCATGATGCGCGGCTGCATCATCTGCTGGCGGCCGAAGGCCAGCATCTGGCGGGTGAGGGCCGCCGCCCGATCAGCGGCATTGGAAATCTGCAGCAGCGTTTTGGTGAAAGGGCTTTCCGGCGTGATCTGACCAAGCATGAGTTCGGTGGACAGTTTGATGACCACGAGAACGTTGTTGAAATCGTGAGCCATGCCGCCGGCCAACCGGCCCACTGCTTCCAGTTTCTGCACCTGGCGGACCTGCTGCTCCAGAGCGCTCTGCTGGGTCATGTCTTCCACGTAAGCGGAGAAGGCTTCCGGCGTTCCGTTCTCTCCGCCGCCCAGCGAGCCGGTGATGCGCACCGGGACTAAGCTTCCATCCCGGCTGCGAAACATGGTTTCCCATCCCTGGATCTTCCCGCCTCTCCGCAGCACTTCTATGAGACGGTCGCGCTCCTTCGGATCGGCATAGACTTGTTCGCTTACGTTCAATTGGAGAGCTTCTTCCACGCTGTAGTCGCCCAGTATCTTGCACAGCGCAGGATTGAGAGTCTTGATGCGGTTCCCGTCGATCAATGATTGCGAAATGCCGAAGGGGGCGTTGTCCACCAGCGCCTTCAGAGAAGCTTCCGACTCGCGCAATGCGTCCTCGACGCGGCATCGTTCGGTCACGTCGATGGCAAGGACCATCCTTTCTGCATGGCCGTCTTTGTGGAACTCGAAGGTTATGATCTCCACGGGGAAAATACTGCCATTCTTGCGACGATGCTGCCATATCCCGGCATGCTTATGTCCATCACGATGCTCGCTGACGTCTTCCAGAAATGTGGGAACACCCTCCTCGGGGCGGATATCGAGCAGGGTCATGCCCATGAAGTCCTCACGCGAGTACCCGTAGGTTTTCACCGCAGCATCATTCACCTCGAGAAAACGCAGGGTCTGGCAGTCATAGATCCACATGGGGCAAGGATTGGATGAAAACATGAGACTCTGCCGAAGCTGGCAGTCGGCGATGGTTCTTGTCTGTTCTGCCAGTTGCACATTGAGGTGCATGATTGTCCGGCGCCGACGGCCGGAAGTTTGTAGCAACAGGATGATTGTTATGGTGGCAGCAATGAGTAGAATGACGACTAAGAACGGCATCGGCCAGACCCCGCGCGGAACAAACTACGATTCAAAGTTCCCAGGACATTCGCTGAAGCGCTCAGTGGCAAACCGTATTCGTGGCAAAAACACGGAATACCTCAGAGCGCATGTCTAGCACTTTCAGGACTGATAAATTGCGTCAAAGGGTCTTTCTGGCGGTAACGCAATCAACTACACAAAACCTAAACAAACACTGCACTGACGAAGCTTTCTTACCGCGTGGGAGTGAACGCGATATCCAAGCAATAACAGTTATGGACACGCGATGCTGTGACGCAGAGCACAATTGGAGGTACACGGCTGCAACCTTTGTGTCATGCAAACCGTGGCCGCCCGTGACTTCCTGTCAGACTGAGCGGCTCGCGTCAACGCGGTAGAGGATCGGTCGGCAAGAGAGTTCGCAGCGGGCAGGCTTCGCATCTGGGTTCCCGCTTCAAACAGTAATGCTTGCCTGCCTGTACAAAGAGTCCATGCATCTCGTTGTAAAGCTGGGCGACTGGGCTGCGTTTGGTCGTACTCATCGCCGATGGCTCATGGACTGGAACCTTCCTTGGCGTCGCAGACTTCACAGCTACCAAAGATTTCTCCCCTTGCAGCGCGCGCTGGACCATGGTTCGAACTTCGTCATACTTCGCGCGTCCGTCCACCGCTCCATGGCGCTCGAGAACCCGCCGCGTATAGGCGTCTACTACAAAAATCTCGTGATTCCCAGCGTAGAGCAGGATTGCGTCTGCCGTCTCCGGTCCAATTCCCTTGAGTGAGAGCAGCTCTGCGCGCAACTGGTCAGTTGGAGTTGCAAACATTGTCTCCAGTGAACCAGCATGCTGCTCGTCCAGGAAACTGACTAAGTCCTTCAGACGCTGTGCCTTTTGCCGGTAATAGCCAGACGAGTGTACAAGTTCCTGCAGCCTGACTAGCGGCACGGCGCGAATCCCTTCGACGCTGAGTACCTTCGCCGCGCGCAAGCTGGCAATGGCGCGTTCGACGTTGGTCCATGAAGTGTTCTGGGTGAGGATCGCGCCGACAATGACTTCGAAAGGCGTCTCTGCCGGCCACCAATGTTGCTGTCCCCAACTGTGCGCCAGCTTGCGATACATGGCGCGAACCATAGCTTCCGGCGTGATTGTTCGTCTCGACGTCATTGGCGACGATGTTCTCTCGATATACTAATCACACCGAATGCGCAACATCCTGCGTTTTATCTGGAACTCCGCTCGCGGCCATCGCCTGGCGCCATGGCGCAGTCCGTATTTGCGTTGGCGGATCGAAACGTATACCGGAATCAAGATGCAAAGCATCGGCTTTCTTGAATTTTTCGGATTCATGTGGCGCGAGCGGAAGGAACTGGCGCGCTTCTTGAAGTGGACCGGCGAGATGGAACGCTACGCGCGCGCGAAGCCGAAGAACCCGTAACCCAGTTGCATCTCAGATCGTGTCCAGCGTTGGAAAGCGCCGAACGGCATCCGCGGCGACATCGCGCAGAACAGATCTCCCGTTTTCCTCACGCTTGCTGATGTTCATTCTGGATGCAACACTCCCCCTATTTTCGCCTCTGTAAACTATTGAAACTAAACGAAAATGTAAAAAAATTCCCGCTAAATTCCTCTCCCCATTGGACTTATAGGCAAAATCCTCTTAACAAAGGACTTACGGTGCCGCAAAAATTGCAAATTCGCCAACGTTTCGATAGACGCCCCGAGCCTTACGTTCCAAGTACTATTCCCACAGGCGTCCCTGGTCCCGCCGCCAGCTTCTCCGCTGCCGATGCCTGCTTTGCCGCGATCTCCAGATATCCCGAGCTTCCCACGATGGCGAATATCTCGTCGCCCTCGCCTTGCGCATACGACTGGTACAGGCGAGTAATGGTCAGGCCTGCAATTAAGATGCTCACCTCTGGACCTGCGCCGCCGAATAACGCCGGAGCATCCACTTCGCCGATGTTGGTGATCAGGTTGCCGAACTTGTCTACCTTCAGCACCACTCCGCGCAGGCTGTTCTGGCCGATGTGTTCCACTTGCGGCAGCGGCAGGCGAACATAATCGGAAATCTCGGGGCCGAATTCCGATGGCGCTACTCCCTTGCTCAGCCATCCCGCGACTGGAGCGAAGATGTCACGGCCATGAAACGTCTGGCTCACCGGCTGTAGAAAATATCGCTCCGCCGTGATGTGCCGCACGACGAACTTCGGCTCGCGGGCCTCGACCAGCGACAGCACGCCGTTGTCGGGAGCGACGAAGATGTAGTCGTTGGTTTCTGCGATGATCGGCCGGCGCTGACTGCCCACTCCCGGATCGACGACCACCACATGCACGGTTCGCGCAGGGAAGAAGCGATAGGCTTGTGCGATCGTCCACGCTCCGTCCAGGACGTCATACGAAGGGACTGCATGACACACATCGACGATCGTGGTGTCAGCGTGAATGTTCAGCACCACGCCATGCAGGATGCCGACGAAAGGATCGTTCAGGCCAAAATCAGTGGTGAAGGTGACGATGCGACTCTCGGACATGTATTGGCAAAGTAGTCGCGGGCGTGACGCGAGTCAAGCGGAACAGTTGCCTTTACGTAGTCACTGCCAACTGACAACCGACAACTGGCAACTGGCAACTGGCAACTGACAACTGGCCACTGGCCACTGGCCACTGGCCACTGACAACTGCACTACCTGATCTCCACATCCCCGGAGCTGGTGGAGACCTCAACCGTCGGGCCGCCGCCGCGCACCGTGCCTTTAAGTTCGTGGCCTCCCATGGAGCCTTGCACGGTAATCGGCAACTCCGAATGAATCGATCCCGAGCTGGTATGCAGATCGACGTCGAAGCCGCTGTTCGATCCAACCGCCAGACGGACGTTTCCGGAGCCACTGTGCAATTGCCAGGCTCCGGCGACGCTGCCATCGGCTTCGATGTCGCCGCTGCCGGTGCGCGCATGCACACCACCCTTGACGCCCTTCACGCGAATAGTTCCTGAGCCGGTGTGTACATCAACATCACCTGCTCCGGTCAGGCTGGCCTCGATGTCGCCGCTGCCAGTCTCGGCGTTGAACGGTGCGGAAACGTTTTCAGCGCGGATGTTGCCGCTGCCGGTATGCGCCTGCTGGCGGCCGCCAAGATCGCGCAGGCGAATGTCACCGGAGCCGGTTTGCGCTTGCACGCCCGAGCTGACTCCTGTTACCTCGACATTCCCTGATCCGGTGTGCGCCTCCACGGCAGTGCTGGCCGGTACCGTGATTTCGTAATCGATGGCGACATGACGCTTCACGTCGTCCGGCAAGTTGTAGCCAATGCGGATGCCGTTGCCACTCTGCTGAATCGGAGGATTGGATTCCACCTGATGCACCGCGTTCTCATTGCTAAACAACCAGCCATTGTCATGAATGGTCCCGTGCACCATCACCTGGTTGGAGTTTCCGGTCTTGATGGTGATGTCGCCCGAACCGGTGGTCACGTCGAGGCTCACGGTCCCGGATACCTGGAGCGTGCGATCAAAATGCCCTTCGGCGCGCGCATAGGACAAAACAGGAAGCAGCAGGAAACTCAGTAGGAGTGCGGCGCAACGTTTGTTCATGGTTCCTCCGGATGAATGAGCCGGCTTGCGATAAGGATTGTTGGTGCTGAAGGCGTGCCGTCCCTACGCTGTCTATGTCATACCCTCAATTCGCGTTGAGCGGTGGAACAGACCATCGCACTCGGGATGGAATCAGCCGCGCAGCGGCGACATTTGTGTTAGCCGCGGGCGTAAGCCCGCGGTGAAGTGGAAAAAATAATTGAGCCGCGGAGCGGCGGCACACCTATGACCCAAACACCTACGGGACTCGAACTGTATAAATCCTTACCCCGCCCTGAAGAGGCTGTTACGAAACCGTGCCGTCCCTCCGGGACTCGGAAATTTTTTTCCACTGTACCCAGCACTCCGCCTTCGGCTCCGTGCCGGGCTATCATGACTCCGCGCCTACGGCGCTCGGTTCTTACGGTTTGTTCCACCGATGCGACAACGAACGGAGTTTCGTAACGGCCCCTGAAGGGCGGGGCTATCATCTTTCGCGCCCATGGCGCTCGTTTCCCGCGCCTCGCACTTCGCTTCCAAGAAGAAAATTCGGCGGGACACCGGTGTCTGAAGGGACCTTGCAAAAAGTCCGGTAGTGTCCTGATTTCGTCCGGTTTTGAAAGGGCACGGATTCATCCGTGCCGTAAGTGCCCTTCCGCCAATGCGGATTTAGCCGCTGAGGGAACGTCCCTATCGAAATTAGGACACCACCAAAAGTCCCAGCGCGTCTACTGCTGCAGCACGACCTGTTCGCCTTCCTTCAGGCCAGCCACAACCTCGGTCTTCACGCCGTTGGAGATTCCAATGGTGACCGGGATCTTTTTCATTCCATCCTTGGCGCTGGGAACCGGAATGTCGACCGAGGCCTTCTTGTCCTTGTCGTACATGATGGCGCCTTCGGGAATCATCAGCACGTTGTGGTGCTCAGCCAGCAGAATCTCGGCATTGGCCGTCATCTCGGCCTTCAGTTCGCCGCCGGGATTGTTGATGGAGACGCGCACCTCGAAGGTCGTCACATTGTCTTTTTCCACGCCCATGGGCGCGATTTTGGTCACGTGTCCGGTGAAGGTTTTGTCCTTGAACGTCTCCACGCGAATGCGCGCGGGCTGTCCCAGATAGACCTTGCCAATGTCGCTCTCGTCAACTTTGCCCTTGACGTAAACCTCGCTGGTATCGCCCAGCGTCATCACCAAAGTTGCGCCCGAGCCTAGCACCAGGATGGAGCTCACCGCGTCGCCCACTTCAACGTCGCGCGACAGCACGATGCCATCGATGGGCGCGATAATGGTGGTATAGCTGAGCTGCTCCTGGAACTGCTTCAGGCTGGCTTCATCCTTCTCAACCTCGGCTTGGGCCTGAGCTACCTTTGCCTTGTTGACGATCAACTGCGCCCGGGCAACGTCGCGCTTGTTCACAGCCATGATGTAGCCGCGCTGCGCGTCGTCCAGCGTTGCCTGCGAGACGACACCGTCCTTGGACATCTCCTGCGCGCGCTCGTAGGCCCGTTGCAGGGTTGGAATGTCCACACCCTCAGCGTCAACTTTGGCACGCATTTCGTCGGCTTGGGCACTCTTCAGATTGGCTTGCGACGACAGCAGTTGTGCCTTCGCGGAATTCACTTGGGCCTGGATCTCGACCCTGTCCAACTCGGCCAGCACCTGCCCCTGCTTCACATGGTCGCCGGTGTCCACATACAGCTTCTCCACAATGCCGCTGGCTTTGGATTTGATCTCGACTTTCGTAATCGGCGTGATCTTTCCCGTGGCCACCACGCTCTTGGCGAGGTCGCCCCTCTCAACCTTGGCCAACTTGACAGGGTCGATTTTGGTGCCGCCGCGAGTCGCCGCTACAGCCACAATTATCAGGGCCACAACCGACACCGAAACAGTCGTGATTATGATCCAGCGCTTATTTTTGTGGTTCTTACCGTTTGCCACTGCTCCCTCCGCAACCGGGCAGCACTTCGTTCTAATCTCTAGTACGTTAAAGGATGAAAATTTGTTCCGTTCCGAAAAAGGAAAGCGGTACAGGCGCAACCATCGCACCCCCAAAATTATTAGACTGGCTTATCCGATGAATCGATAGCAGAGGTCTAGCGGCATGACAGGTTTGTGTCAGGGCATGGCTTCAGGCCTTGGCCTAGCGGCAGCGGCCCACGATCAGCGTCATGTCATCCGCCTGTTCGCCTTGGCTGAAGCGTTGTACGTCCGCGATGGTCGCCTCCAGCATTTCGTCCGCGGGTTTGGACTGGTGAGTTCTGACGCTTTCTATCAGGCGTTCGTCGCCGAATTCCTCCGCTTCTTCACTGGCCGCAGCTTCCGAGACACCGTCCGTGTAGATAACCAGGACGTCTCCTGCTCTTAGCTGCCGCTCAGCGACGGAACATTCCCATTCCTCAAATAACCCCAGCACCGTCGCCGTAGCTTGCAACCATTCGACGTCTCCATTCTGACGCAACAGGAGTGGAGGATTGTGTCCGCAGTTTATGTAACGAAGCATTCGGTTTTGGTCGTCATAAATGGCGAAGAAAGTCGTAGCGTAGTGGTTGTTTTCCGTGTTCTTGTAGAAAAGATGATTTACAGAACGCAGCAATCGGGGCAGGTCTTCCAGCGCCAGCGCGTATTGGCTGCGCAGGTTAGCCTGCAGATTGGCCATGAGCAGGGCAGCAGAAATCCCTTTGCCCGAGATGTCGGCCAGAACCAGGCCCAGCTTGCCCGCGCCGAAATCGAGGAAGTCGTAATAATCGCCGCCCACGGCGCGGGTTTGAATACACTTGCCGGCGCATTCCAGAGTTGGCAACGAAGGCGCCTGCTGCGGCAACAATCGGCTCTGCACCTGGCGCGCTATCTGCATCTCCTGCTCGCTGCGGCGTTCCGCTTCCATGCGCTCGGCCATTTTCTCGGCCAGAGAAATGCTTCGCATGGCAATCCCTGCCTGGCTGGCCACCGAGGCTAGCAGACGCCGATCTCCCGCGGAATACGGTTCTTCGGAGAGTCTTGGACCCAGGACAATGAGACCCTGCAATCCGCTGTCAGCGGTTCCGCGGATCGGGACCAGGCATTCGGCATGCAGCGGTTCCATCTGGGTTCCGCGAAATGTGACGGGATCCGGTTCCAACGGTCCGTGGCGTCCAGCTAGTTGGTTCAGCCCGGCCGCAGCGGGCAAGAGGGTCAGCGCCTCCGACGGCGGGCTGCCGGCATAAGCGTGGAGAAGTCCATCGCCGGCCAGCAGGTAAACGAACAGCGGCATGGGATGCAAAGCATCGTGTATGTGCTGATGCAGCAGAAGTGCCAGGCCCTCGCGGTCGGTTACAGCCAGCGTCTTTGCCGCCAGGTTTTCCAGGATCTGTTGCGCGTCGTAGGCGCTGCGGAAGAAAGCGCGATCCAGCCGGGTCCGCACTCGACGATGCACCTGCGTAGCTCCAGAGATCAGCAAGACGCCGAACGTAGCCCCGATTGGTATTGCCGCCTTCGATCCAGCCGAGAATCGTCGCGCGTATGCCTGTCCAAACCACAGCGTCAGGCCCACGGAAATCAGCAGCATCAGGATGGCGAATCCGCGCTCCACCAGCAGGTAGCGCGCGCTGCGCCGCAGCAGTACAGGAATGGCCATCACGCGGTGCTTCACCACCGCGTAGGCAAACGACAGAGGAATTAGGAAGAGGAATACGCCGCGCGCAAACCCGAGCCAGAAGGGCGGGCCGCTGTGAGCCAGGTCGTAGGGTATGCCGATCAATATCGCAGGCGTGACGCCCACCAGCGTTCCCCACAGCATCACGTTCAGCCGCCGCCGATCTTCGACCCTGGGCGCTCCAAGCACGTTCCACACCAGAGAGGCCATGCCCAGTATCACAGCCCCATAGCCGACGATCGTGTTGATCGCGTCGACGGCGGACTTGCCGAGCATCGCCCCAAGCAACGGCAGCGCTTCCAGATTGCCATGGTGGATCCCGCCCCATCCGAAGCAGGCTCCGACAATCAGCAAAGCCCATTTCAGCCAGGGCAGCTTGCGATCAATCGGCGAACGCGTGGGAAACACCGCGAAGAAAAAATAAAACAGGCCGGGAAGCAGGCTCTTCATCAGCGTCTGCGCAGCATACATGAGTTTCATCAGAACATCAGGAGCCACGCCGATCGTGTCCGGCATACCGGGTTCCGCGATAAATCCGGCAAACATCAGGGCCAGCAGCCAGGCGTTGCTGTCGTCCAGACGCAAAAACAACACCGCCAGCCCGACCACCAGAAACAGCATCGGGTAGAAGCCGATGACCTCCATGGCTCCTTTGCGCGCCAAAGAGGTGTCGCCGCTGCCTTCCGCCGCGCGGAAAACCGGAGTCAGCAGCAGCGGTTGCGCCTGGCCTGGGCGCTGAATGGTCAGGTTGACGGTCTCGCCGGGGTGGGAGGCAATCCAGACATGATCCAGAATCTGCCCACAGGCCGCGGGCGAGTTGATGCTGCGGCCGTTGATGGCTGTGATGACATCGCGCGCACGCAGACCCGACTGCTCCGCTGGACTGTTCTTCCACACGCGCTGCACGATGATCCCGCCCGGCGATGGATCGGTGTCTATCCCAACTTCGACTGGGAGGACGACGCGCTGGTAGTACATCCAGCTCACGCTGTAGACGACGGTAGCCGCGGCAAACAACAGCGCCAGCGCCAGCAATAGCGGCCGAAGGTTACGTTCGCGGCTTGCGGTCATCACCATAGCTTGGACGGACAGTAACTGCTTTCGGCCTAGTGTAGATCATCTCGAAAAACCGAGTCTCATCCCACAAACCCAGAGCTCACCCCCCATATCCGCCTGGTTTGTATCGGGGCACGACTTTAGTGTCTGCGTGAGAACTCGGGGCACATCAGATTGCGGTGGAACGCGAAGTATCGAAACTGGCTGCAATCCAGCCGCGCAGCGGCGAAATGATGTTAGCCCGGCGCGTAAGAGGCTGTTACGAAACTCAGGGCCAGAATTGGTTGGTGGATCAAGGCGATCAAGTTAGGCGATGAAAACAGCCGCAACGCGGCGGAATGATGCTAGGCGGGGGCGTTAGCCCCCGCTCTAGTGGGAAATAATGCGAGCCGCAGAGCGGCGAAACTCTGTTCGTTGTCGCATCGGTGGAGCAAACCGTAAGAACCAAGCGCCGTAGGCGCGGAGTCATGATAGCCCAGCATGGAGCCGAAGGCGGAGTGCTGGGTACAGTGGAAAAAATTCTCTGAGTCCCGGAGGGACGGCACGGTTTCGTAACAGCCTCGTAGGCGCCGAGGCGAGTGGGAAATGGAGCTGAGCCGCGGAGCCGGGGCCCCCAATTCGCGCTTCCTTTGCGCGAATTGGGGTGGAGGAGCGGCGACACGGTTCTCACGCGGCCTCTTTACTCGTGCCAAACGGCGGCAAGAAAAACCAGGGGCTTTAGAGACTGTGTGGCAACCGGAAATTGGATTTCCTGGTGGGACAAAACCGTCGATCGCGCCAAAATCAGCCGCGCAGCGGCGGAATCGCAGTTAGCCCAGGGCGTAAGCCCTGGGTCAAGTGGGAAAAGAGCCCGAGCCGCGGAGCGGCGACACCACTCGCGACACAGTCTCTTTAGCCCCCGCCCCTCAGCGAACCTTCGTTTAGCATGGTTTTATATGACACCGCGGAATCGCTGTCGCAACTCGTGATTGCCGTCATCATTCCGGCTCGCAATGAAGCGGACGTGATCGGCAAATCCGTCGCGTCGCTGCTACGGCAGAGCTGTGTCGACGCGCTGCACATCTTTGTGGTCGATGACAACAGTACGGATGGTACCGCTGACACTGCCCGGCAAGCTGCCGCTCAAGCCTCGCAAGGGGAACGCGTGACCGTTATTAGCGGACGTACGCTGCTTCCGGGCTGGTCAGGTAAGCTCTGGGCAGTGCAGCAAGGGATCGAACAAGCGGCTTTGCTCCAGCCCGAATTTTTCTTATTGACCGATGCCGATATCGAGCACTCGCCGGAAAATGTGGCCGCGCTGGTTCAGATCGCTGAAGCCGGCGATTACGATCTGGCTTCCTTTATGGTGAAGCTGCACTGTCGCAGCGTCGCAGAAAAACTTCTCATCCCGGCATTCGTATTCTTTTTCTTCCTGCTGTATCCGCCCAGATGGATTCGCGATCCGCGGCGCAGGACGGTCGGCGCGGCCGGCGGTTGCATGTTGATTCGTCCTGCGGCTCTCGAGCGAGCCGGAGGTATCGCAGCCATCCGCCAGGAGATCATTGACGATTGCGCGCTGGCCCGTGCGGTGAAGGGATCGGGCGGCAAAGTCTGGCTTGGGCTGACGGCGGAGACGCGCAGTCTGCGCGCGTACAACACATTCGCCGAAGTTGAAAGGATGATTGCTCGCACCGCATTCAACCAGTTGCGGCATTCGGCGTGGCTTTTGTTAGGGACGGTGCTGGGGATGCTGCTGGTGTTTGTTTTGCCACTGGCATTGCTGGCAAGCCGATCAGCATTGCTGGTCGTGATTGGCGCCTCCACTTACTTGTTGTTGAGCGCCGTTTATCTGCCGATGATTCGCGGCTTCTACCAACTCAATCCGCTCTGGGCTTTGACGCTGCCGTTCAGCGGGCTGTTCTACATGGTTGCCACGATTCATTCGGCCGTCATGTATTGGTCGGGCCGCGGAGGCGAATGGAAAGGCAGAACGCAGGATGTTGCGCGATCGCAACGTTGAAGCTCCGCCGTGAACGATGCCACTCGCTTCGCGGCCATTCGCCCGAAAATATTTATCGGCTGGGCGAGAAAAAAGGCACGGGGAAGGAGAGCCCCGTGCCATGTGCGCCGGTTAGCGCGTTCTCCTGCTGAGGGGAAACTTTAGTCGTTGGCTGCGTTGCTGCTCCGCACGTGTTCGTGCTCGTGTTCGCAAGTCAGAGGACACTCGCCCAGGACCGGGCGGCAGGACGGATCCTGTCCGATCTCGATCATCTGCGCCGGCGCCTTCATTTCGCTGAACTGCTCGGCTTCCGTCGAGTGCTCCAGTGCGGTGACCGAAGACTTGCCGCTGGCGATCACCTGGGTAACGGCGTCGAAATATCCGGTGCCGACAAAGCGCTGATGCTTTACCGCGGAGTAGCCGTGGCTGTACTCGCGAGCGAATTCCTTCTCCTGCACGCGCGAGTAAGCGGTCATGCCGCTGTCTTTGTAAGCGCGCGCCAACTCAAACATGCTGAGGTTGAGCACGTGGAAGCCGGCCAGAGTGATGAACTGGAACTTGTAGCCCATCTCCGCCAGCGCCGGCTGGAAGCGCGCAATGGTTGCGTCGTCCAGCTTCTTCTTCCAGTTGAATGACGGCGAGCAGTTATACGCCAGCAGCTTGCCGGGAAACTTCTTGTGAATCGCATCGGCGAAGAGCTCGGCTTCCTTCAGGTTCGGTTGCGAGGTCTCGCACCAGATCAGGTCGCAATACGGCGCATAAGCCAAGCCGCGGGCGATGGCCGAGTCGAGTCCGCCGTGAATCCCGTAGAAGCCTTCCGGCGTGCGCTCTCCGTTCAGGAAGATGCGATCGTAGGGATCGATGTCGCTGGTGAGGAGGTGTGCGCTGTCGGCATCGGTGCGCGCCAACAACAGCGTCGGCACACCCAGAACGTCAGCCGCCAGACGTGCGGCAACCAGTTTCTGTATCGCTTCCTGCGTGGGCACCAGCACTTTGCCGCCGAGATGGCCGCACTTCTTCGCCGACGACAATTGATCTTCGAAGTGCACGCAAGCCGCGCCCGCCTCGATCATCGACTTCATCAGCTCGAAGGCGTTCAGCGTGCCGCCAAAACCGGCTTCCGCGTCGGCAATCAGCGGAACAAACCAATTCATGCCGTTCTTGCCTTCGGAGTGATGGATCTGATCGGCGCGGGTCAGCGCGTTGTTCAGACGGCGCACCAGATTGGGCACCGAGTCGGCAGGGTAGAGGCTCTGGTCGGGATACATCTGGCCAGCGTTATTGGCGTCGGCAGCGCACTGCCAGCCGCTCACGTAGATGGCCCTCAGTCCGGCTTCAACCATCTGCACGGCCTGATTGCCGCTCATCGCGCCCAGCGCGTTGACATAGCCATCGCCGTCGAGCATCTTCCACAGGCGTTCAGCGCCGAAACGAGCGAGCGTGTATTCGATGGGAAGCGTGCCGCGAAGACGCAGTACGTCTTCGGGGGTATAAGGACGTTCGATTCCCTTCCAGCGGGAATCGGTCTTCCAGGATTTTGCGAGCTGAGCCGCAGATTGAAACTCCGCCATTACGTGTCTCCTATTCGAGTGTTATTAGCAGAGAGGTCGTACGGACCACTCGGGTTTGATGACAACTGTTCAGGGCCCTGATGAACTAAGCAGAACGAACGTTCGGTTCAATATACCGAACACTCATTCCGTATGGTGTACAAACCATAGCGGCCCGCCGGTAAGCAGCGCAAGCCTGATGTTCATAATATTGAACAGAAATTCATAATCGTGTACCATGAAGTCGGGCTCTCATCTTGGTAGACGGATTGGCTATGGCTTCTTCGAATGATATTTCCTCCACCGCCGTCGAACGTACGCTATTGATTCTGGAAGCCGCCGCACAACGTGAAGGCGGAATGTCGAACGCAGATTTTAGCCGTAAACTTAAGATTCCAAAGAGCTCAGCAAGTTACATCCTGCGCACCCTGGAGCAGCATGGCTATCTGCGTCGCGACCGCGAGGATGGACGATATCGCCTGGGCATGAAGGTCCTGAACTTGTCACGGGCCGCGCTGGGGGGGATTGACGTCCGCGAGGTGGCGCTGCCGATCATGAGGCACCTGGTCGACCGTATCCACATCACTACTCACTTGGCGATTCTTGACCACGGGGAAGCAGTTTATGTGGAAAAGGTCGAAGCCCCCAGTTTTATCAAGATGAATACCTGGATTGGCCGGCGGATGGAGGTGCATTCCACCGCAGTGGGGAAGGCTCTTCTGGCTTACCTGGATTCGAAAGAACGCGACGCCATTCTGCGTCAGCGCGGGCTGAAGAAACTGACCACCCACACCATCACGACATTGCCGCGTCTGTTGCAGGAACTGGAGCGCGTGCGCCATTTGGGATATGCGGTGGACGACGAAGAGAACAGTCTGGGCGCGCGCTGTGTCGGTGCACCGGTTTTCAACGGCGACGGCCAGGCGGAAGCGGCCATCGCCTCCACTGGCATCCTCAACGATGTGCCGCGTGACGCGGTTCCTCACATTGCCGACATGGTGAAGGAAGCCGCGCGCCGCATCTCACATCAGCTCGGCTATCGCGGGCCGTATCCGAAGACGGAGATTGTGGCTAGTGGTCAGTAATTAGCGAATGAGCTTCGAACCGCTCATGAACCTCGTCATCGCGATGCATACCAATCCTTCCTTGTCAGCGGCAGGAGCGTCGCCCCATTCTGCGGCTTGCTCATCAGCACCTGATAAATATTCACGCGGCCGATGGCGAAGGCATGGGCGCAGCCCGACATGTAGATCCGCCAGATGCGATAAACGGTCTCGCCGGCAATTTTCGTGGCGTCCTCGTAGCGAAATTCCAGGCGGGATAACCATTTCCGCAAGGTGCGCGCGTAATGTTCACGCAGACTCTCGACGTCACGGACCTCAAAGCCGCTGGCTTCGGCGACGCGGATCGTAGTTCCGAGCGGCACCAGGCCTCCATCCGGAAAAACATATTTGTCGATGAACGAGGGCCCCTTGCGACTATACGTGGCCGAAGCCGCGATTCCGTGATTCAGGAAGACGCCGCCGGTGCGCAACAGCGTCCAGACGTGCTGGAAATATTCCTGTAGACGCGACTCACCCACATGCTCAAACATGCCGACGCTGACGATCTTGTCGAACGGCGATGACCCATCGAGATCACGGTAGTCGCAGAGCCGCACTTCGCAGCGCTGGCTCAGACCTGCTTCCCGAATTCGTTGCTTTGCCAGCTCCGCTTGCGACTCACTCAGCGTGATCCCGAGCGCACGAACCCCGAAATGTTCGGCGGCGTAAAGCACCAGGGCACCCCAGCCGCAGCCGACATCAAGAAGGTTTTCTCCCGGGCGAAGCCGGAGCTTGCGGCAGATGTAATCAAGCTTCTGCGCCTGCGCGGTGTTGATGTCTTCATCGCCGCGTTCGAAATAGGCGCAGGAGTACACCATGCGACGATCCAGCCAGAGCTGGTAGAAGTCGTTGGAGAGATCGTAGTGATAGGTAACGGCTTCGCGGTCGCGGGGCTTGGAATGCGCCTTGCCATGCAAGATCGGCGTCACGCGCTGCTCATCATGGTGATGATGATCGCCATGGGGGAGTCTGAGCAAAAGCCCGGCCAGGTGTAGCTTTTCCGTCAGTTCCAGTTCATGCGCTACCAGATAGTCGCCGAAGTTGAAGGCGGCCTCGACGTTGCCCTCAATGTCGAAATCGTCGTAGATGTAACTCTCTCCGAGGCTGAGTTCGCTGGCCCCTAATAGCAGGCGTCGCAGGGTCCCGGCGTGCTTCAGCACCAGCGTGAAACGCGGATTGCCGGTATTTCCCCAGGTGTCGCCGTTCCACAGACGGATGGCAATATCGCGGCGCGGGTAATCGGCAGTAAGTGTGTCCAGGAGCTGCAGGGAGATTTCAACAGCGTGATCTCGAACGGAACTGGCAAGGGTGGACATCGATCGTCCTCCGACGAGTGGACCGCCGGCACGTGGCGAAATCGCAACGTAGGGACCCTGGTAGCGCGGTCCAGTTGGACACCTAAAATTATAGGCCTACGGTAAACTCAAAGCCTTCTACGCCATATTGGATTCAGGATACGGTGACGACGATCCCTTATCGCGGGCCAAAGATGAGTAACCGGCGCGTGACTTGATACCTTGGAACGCCTTCCCACACTTTAGTCGGGGGTGCCATCCGCCTTGATTTCGGGTCGGTACACGGAAATTAACACGGGAAATGCTTGACAACCGATAGACCAGGTCTAAAATACCCGACAATTGGGGTTGTTTCTCTAGTTCTGGGCGATTCGTTATGAACCTTGGCCGTCCGGTGAGCACAACCTACAACTATCCTCAGAGCGACGCAATGGACAACCCCTGTCGGCATTCCCGAGTCCAAGTCGTCTCGCGAGACGAAGATGCGGAGTACGTCGAGTGCATGGAGTGCCGCGAGATCTTCGAATCCAGCGAGTTCCGTGACATGGACATCGAATCCAAAATCCCTACAGAAGAAGAATAACGGCTTAGGTCGAAGTGACCGATTGCGGTGGAGCGTCGCACTCGTGTGTTCGCCGCGCGGTCAGCGCAACTTCAGCCCCGCATCAGCCGACAATTCAGAATCGGCAAACTCTCGTGCGAGAAATCGCGGATAGGCGGCAGCGGCGATCATGGCGGCATTGTCAGTTGAGAGCTTGCGGGAAGGGAAGTGGACAGGCAAACCCTCCTCGGCGGCCGCACTCTGGAAGACAGTGCGCAATTCCGAGTTAGCCGCGACGCCTCCGGTGACGAGGACCGTTGCGACGTTGTGCTCCCGCGCAGCCGCCAAGGTCTTGCTCACCAGATCGTTCACCATCGCCCGCTGAAAGGACGCAACCAAGTCGAGCGTCGGCGAATCGCAGGCGGCAAGAACGTCGTTGGGTGAGGGGCTTGCAAGTTGCGCGAGGATGCGACGCCGCTGCGCGATGCTGGCGCGCAGGTCGTGCGTTTCCACGTAACGTAGCACCGCGGTCTTGATCCCGCTGTAAGAGAAATCCGTGCGTCGCTCATCTCCGGCATGACGGTTCTGAGGATTGCGGTCGGGATGCTTGATCTGGGCGAAAGGAAACTTCACCGCCTGCGCGTCGCCGTGTCTGGAGAGAAAATCGATGACCGGCCCGCCGGGATATCCCAACTCGAGCAGCTTGGCGACCTTGTCGAAGGCCTCGCCGGCAGCGTCGTCGCGGGTGTGTCCCACATCGTGGTATATCCATGCATCGGCTTGCCGCTCGGCTAGGAAAAGATGGGTATGGCCTCCGCTCACCACCAAGGCCAGCACCGGAAACTGCAACTCGCGATTACCATTCTGCCGTTCTTCCAGCAGCACAGCGTGAATGTGTCCCTCCAGGTGGTTCACGCCAATAAGCGGCTTGTCGAGGGCGTACGCCAACGCCTTGGCGTAGCTGAGGCCAACCAGCAGCGCGCCGGCGAGGCCCGGGCCTTTTGTCACCGCAAGCGCGTCGATGCTCTCGTACGTCTGGTTAGCATCTTCCAGTGCTTTGCGAACAACCGGAACGATGGCGCGAAGATGCTCACGCGACGCCAGTTCGGGAACCACGCCGCCGTAAGGCTGGTGAGTGGCGATCTGCGAATAGACCACATTCGAGACAACCTCTTCGCCGGAGCGCACTACGGCCGCCGCCGTCTCGTCGCACGAGCTCTCGATGCCGAGTATGAAAACATCGCTCACAGGACCATTGTACGAGGGATGGGGTGGAGCACTGCTTCAGCAGTGCAGTTCGACCGCAGCATTGAATCGGCTTTAGCCGCTGAGGTAAGGAGAACATTACCTCAGGCGCTAAAGCGCAATCTATTACGGTGGCCTTATATGCACGCCTGAAGGCGTGCTCCACCCGCGGATTGCCGTGGGGTCCTCATCTCTTCGGTGTTCGCGTTATTATCAACCTCGGGATGAAGGAACACGCCACCAACATCGTTCGCGAGCTGCGGCAACGCGGATTCCAGGCCTACTTTGCCGGAGGCTGTGTTCGTGACACGCTGCTCGGCGTCGTCCCCGCGGATTACGACGTCGCCACTGACGCTACGCCACCTGAAGTGATGCGCATTTTTCCCGAGACGTATGCCGTCGGGGCGCAGTTCGGGGTTGTGCTGGTGCCTGCGCCGGAAGATGTTCCTCTTCCGCTGATTCCGTCCGAGCACCCGAACTACGTTGAAGTTGCTACCTTCCGCAATGATGGCGCTTATTCCGACGGGCGCCATCCCGACCAGGTTCGCTATTCGAAAGATCCGCGCGAGGACGTGCAGCGCCGCGACTTTACCATTAACGGCCTGCTGATGGATCCGCTCGACGGCAATCGCGTGCTGGATTTCGTCGGCGGCCGGGACGACTTGCAGGCCGGTGTCATTCGCGCCATCGGCGACGCGGAATGCCGCTTTCAGGAAGACAAGTTGCGGATGCTGCGCGCGGTGCGCTTCGCCGCCCGTCTTCAGTACGTGATCGAGCCGCAAACGTTTGCCGCGATTCAAAAGCTCGCCCCACTGATTCAGCAGGTCAGCCGCGAGCGCGTCCGCGACGAGCTGACCAAGATGCTCACCGAAGGCCACGCGCGACGGGCGTTTGAGCTGCTTGATACCAGCGGGTTGTTGCGCGAGGTGCTGCCGGAAATCGATCGCATGCATGGCGTGGAGCAGCCGCCGCAGTTTCATCCTGAGGGCGATGTGTGGGTTCACACTCTGCTTCTGCTGGAAAAACTGCCACCGAGATGCTCGCCGACGCTGGCCTGGGGAACGCTGTTGCACGACGTAGGCAAGCCGCCGACGTTTCGGGTTGCGCCCGACCGCATCCGCTTCGACGGACACGTTGAAGTCGGCATTCGGATGGCGCAAGAGATCTGTCATCGTCTGCACTTCTCCAACGACGATACCAGGCAGATTGCGGCGCTGGTGGCGAATCACATGCGTTTTGCCGATGCCGAGCGGATGAAGGCATCGACACTGAAGCGATTCATGCGCCTGCCGAAATTCGATGAGCATTTGGAATTGCATCGCATCGATTGCCTCAGCAGCCACGGGAACCTGGCGATGTACGATTTCGTTCGTCGGCGTCTGCAAGAAAGTTCGGAGGAAGAGATCAGGCCGGCCTTGCTGTTGAGCGGGCGAGACCTGATTCAGCTTGGCTACAAGCCCGGGCCGGGGTTTCGCGAGATGTTGGCGGTGATCGAAGACGCGCAACTGGAAGGATCGCTGCGCAGCAAAGAAGAGGCGCTGGAGTTTGTGCGGCGCGAATTCCCGCTGACCAGCTGATTAACCACAGAGACACAGAGGCGCGGAGAGAATTTGAACTCTTCGCTGACAAATCTCGCCCGAAACATTGCGAGATGACCTTTTGGCTGGGATAACATCGACCTTCCGGAATGAATTTTCCTAACTCTGTGCCTCGGTGTCTCTGTGGTGATAACAGGAGCGCAGCTGATCTACAATGAGACTTCAATCATGCAGCATGCCAGCTCAACCCTGAAGAAGATTTTCCGCGAGACCGTGCGCCACGAGGGCAACAGCGCGCCGCTGCTGGCCTGGCCGCTCGCCTGTGGGGCCAAAACAGCCGAGCGGACGAATGCGATCAACTTTGCGGGGGGAGTGCTTACGGTTTCCGTCCCAGACGAGACTTGGCGTCATGAACTGCAGAGCCTCGGCTCGCAATACCTGGCTGCGCTGAATCAAATCACGCCCGAGCCAGTCAGCAAGATTGATTTTGTCACGGTGAATCGCACCGAACGCTGATCCTATAAACACTGTTATGGTTTCCGAAAAAGATGTTTCCTATGTTGCGGACTTGGCGCACCTTGAACTGACGGACGAGGAGCGGGTTCGCATGTTGACGGACCTGAACTCGATTCTGGGTTATATCGACCGGCTCAACCAGTTGGACACCAGCAACGTAGAGCCGATGGCACAAGTGGCCAGCCGTTACGGCGAGCGCAAGAATAAGAATAAAGATGAGGCCGGCGGATTCGCGTCCGTCATGCGTAACGATGAGCCGCGTCCGTGCCTGCCGCGCGAAGAGGCGCTGCGCAACGCGCCCGTGTCCGATGGAACATTCTTCAAAGTTCCTAAAGTGATTGAGCGCTAGCCATGAACCTCGACTTGCTCACCGTCGATTCCGCGCGCACCGCGGTGCTGGAGAGAGAAACGACAGCCACTGCGCTGGTGGACGCCTTCTATAAGAAGATCGAAGCTGAAGATGGCGCGATCGGCGCATACCTCACGCTAAGCAAAGAGCGGGCTTATCGCCAGGCTGCGCACATCGATGCTATCGCCGATAAAGGTGACGAGCTTCCGCCGCTGGCGGGCGTGCCGGTCGCGATCAAGGATGTGTTCACCACCAAAGACGTGCGCACAACGGCGGGATCGAAGATTCTGGCGGACTTCATCGCTCCCTACGATGCGACCGTGGTGTCGCGCCTTGAGGACGCGGGCGCGATCATCCTGGGCAAAACCAATTGCGACGAGTTCGCCATGGGCTCGTCGAACGAGAACTCAGCCTTCCATCCAGTTCACAATCCGCGCGATCGCTCGCGCGTGCCCGGAGGCTCGTCCGGCGGATCTGCGGCCGCGATTGCCGCGGGAACTGCTGTGGCTTCACTCGGCTCCGATACCGGCGGCTCCATCCGTCAGCCCGCGGCATTCTGCGGAGTGGTCGGACTGATGCCGACCTATGGCCGCGTCTCGCGCTATGGTCTGATTGCGTTTGCTTCGTCACTGGACCATCCCGGCCCGTTCGGCAAGACCGTGAAAGATGCGGCCCTGATGTTGCAGGCCATCGCCGGCCGCGATCCGCTGGATTCCACCACTGCCGACGTTCCGGTTCCCAACTATCGCGAGCAGATCGGCCAGCCGGTGAGCGGCATGAAGGTCGGAGTTCCGCAGGAGTACTTCGAAGAAGGCATCGATCTGGAAGTCAGCACTGCGGTGCAGTTCGGCATCCAGGAACTGAAGAACGCCGGCGCGGAGATTGTTCCAATTTCTCTGCCGCATACGCCGTACGCCATACCGACGTACTACGTGATCGCGACCGCCGAGGCGTCGTCGAATCTCGCGCGCTATGACGGCGTGCGTTACGGCCTACGTGCCGGCGACGGGAAAACTCTAAGCGAGATGTATCGTCGCACGCGTGATGCCGGCTTCGGAGCGGAAGTGAAACGCCGCATCATGCTGGGAACGTATGTGCTGAGCGCGGGATATTACGATGCCTACTATCTGAAAGCGCAACGCGTGCGCAGCCTGCTGGCTCGCGATTTCGATGAAGCATTCGCCAAAGTCGATGTCATCATCACTCCAACAACGCCCACGCCGGCGTTCAGGCTGGGCGAGAAGACCGATGATCCGCTGGCCATGTATCTGGCGGACATTTTCACTGTGACCGCCGACCTGGCGGGCATTCCCGGAATTTCGATTCCATGCGGCAAGAGCAAGGAGGGGTTGCCGATCGGCATGCAGATCCTGGGAAGGCATTTTGATGAAGCAACAGTGTTGCGCGTGGCGCATGTCGCCGAGCACGCGTTGGCAGCGAAGGTTTACTAACATCATGGATATTTACTTCCTGCGCCACGCCAATGCCGGCGAAGCAAAACTAAATCCCGCCAAGGATGAAAAACGGCCGCTGGACAAGCTGGGCATTGAGCAGTCCCACGATGTGGGACGTGCGCTGGCGGCGCTGGATGTGACCGTGGATGCCATCATCTCCAGTCCGTTGCGGCGGGCCACGCAGACAGCGACGGTGGTGGCTAATGAGATCGGGTATGAGGACAAGGTCGTTACCGATGACGCGCTGCGGTCGGAGGCTACGTACGAGCAGTTCCAGGAATTACTTCGCCGCCACAGCCGCAAGGAAGCGATCTTGGTGGTGGGCCACAATCCCAGCATGACGGAATTTCTGAACCGGCTTCTGGCAGGTGAGGCCGCGCCCCATGCGATCGAAATGAAGAAAGGCACCATTGCAAAAGTAGAGAAGGTAGGACGCCGCCCGGCCATACTCAAGTGGTGCATGCCGCCGAAGGTTGTGCGCTCGATTCAGCAGGCCTCAGCCAGCAACTCGCGGCCGAAGGCGGTCTCGAAGTAATCCTTTTCCTGTTCCACCGCCCACAGCTCGAGCTCGATACCTTCCGGCGGTCGCGGGGTCAGCAGCAAACGCACTTGCCCGTCCTGATGGAGACGGACCTTCAACTCGCTGACTGCCGCGCGGCGGCCCTGATCGAGCGCTCTTGCCAGACGCAATAGCGATACGGCCTTGGCGACATGAATCTGGTGAACGCCGGGCAGGATGCTCATCACGCGGTCGTTGGGCGTGGGCAGCGACTTGCCGACGTAGCGGGCGATGCCGGCGATGATGCGGCGCTGCAGTGGCGTGTAGCCGAACAGCTCCGAGTTGGAGATGACGTAGTAGGTATGGCGGCGCCGACCCGAGCGATTGATGTATGCGCCCACCTCATGCAGCATGGCCGCAGCCTCCAGCCAATCTTCGTACTCGGCAGGAAGTTGGTGCACTTTTTTCAGACGCTGGAAAAGTTGCAATGCCAGGTCGCGAATGCGTTGGGCAAATTGCAAGTCCGCGCCATAATGTTTCGCTACCGCCAGCAGAGCATCGTGCCGTTCCGACTCCACGCGCTCGCGCATGGCAGCGCTGGCGTTGTAGTCGGCCATCATCTGCGCCAGTAGTCCGTCGCGCAAACCCAAGGGCAGATAGCGGAAGCTGCGCAGATGGCAAAGCTGCATCAGCTCGGCAAAAACCATGGTGCCGGCGACGATGATCTCGGCGCGGCGCGGGCCGATGCCGGGCAGAGCGCGCCGCTGGGAGAGATTGCGCCGGCTGAGTTCCTTCAGCAGCGAAGCCACGGCAGCCTGTGGGACAGTGTGCGGTTTGCTCTCATCGTAGCCGCGCACCTTGGCGGTGTAGAGCCCCGAGAGCGCAGCAGGTGTGCCCGAGGTTGCCAAAACAATCTGGAGTTTGGAGGCGATGATGCGCTTTTGGATGCGCGTCACCTCTCGCTGAATCACGCCACGCATCTGCTCCAGCTCGATTCGCCACGGGGGATCGTGGTGCAGGAAAGTTTGGGTGAGACGCACCGCGCCGATGGGCAGGCTCACCATGTCCTCGATGTGGCCGGAGATGGAAAGCGTCAACTCGCAGCTGCCGCCGCCGAGGTCGATGAGCAACGCGCGCTTTCTGGAGACGCGAGCGGCGGAAAGCACGCCGAGATGGATGAGGCGGCCTTCTTCCAGACCGGAGATAACGTCGACCTTCCATCCGGTCGCGGTGAGCACCCAATCGCGAAAAGCGCGGCTATTGCGGGCGTCGCGCAGAGCGCTGGTGGCAACCACGCGTACGCGGTCAGCGCCATAAGTTTGCGCAGCGCGATGAAAGCGCCGCAGCACCCGCAGAGTGTGCGCCATGGCCTGCGGATCAAGCGCTCCATCGGCGAAGACGCTCTCGCCGAGGCGCGTCACCTCGCGTTCTTCGTGAAGCTCCTCGAGGCGGCCGCGCACCGCCTTTGCGATCTTCAACCTCACCGAGTTGGAACCAATGTCGACCGCGGCAAACGTGGGCATAGGCACAAGAGTACCAGTAGATTCGATTGCTATAATCGAAATGATGGCATCGCATGCTGTGAATCAGGTGCGCCTGGCGAGCGAACCAAAACCCGCCAGGGGTGGGAATATCGCCAGCAACGCGCTTGTCCTCTGGAGTATCGTGCTGCTCGGCGCGGTGCTGCGAGTCATCCGGCTTGGCTACAAAAGCTACTGGCTCGACGAAGTGTGCAGTGTCGGAATCGCGCGCACCCCAGCTCCCCTGTTCCGCCATATCCTGTGGCATACCGAAGGCAACATGGCCCTGTACTATTTGCTGCTCAGGCCATGGCTGCACTTCGGATATTCCGAAGCCACGGTCCGCGTGCTCTCAGTGCTGCCGGGAATCGCATCCATCCCGCTCATGTATTTGCTGGGGAAGCGCCTGTTCGGGCCAACAGTGGGGATTCTGGCGGCGTTGATTTTGGCCGTGAATACTTGCGCCATCGGCGCCTCGCAAGACGCGCGGGCCTACAGCTTCGTTGTCTTGATGGTTATCCTCTCGACCTATCTGTTCGCGCGCTTTGCGGATCGTCCAAGCTATTCGACGGCTTTGAGCTATGCCATCGCCGCCGCAGTGACCTGCTACTTTCATTTTTTTGGAGGGCTGGTGCCGGCTGCGCACGCGGTTTCGATATTGGCCCTGTCTCCACAAAAGCGGCCTTGGAAGCTGCTGCTGCTGGCATGCGCTGCAATCGCTGTGCTGGCGTCGCCCGTTCTATGGGTCATGCACTCGCAGGACGTCCATCATATTGCCTGGGTGCTACCTCCCTCGTGGCTGGAACTGTACCACTTGGGCGTGTATCTGGCGTCGCGCGGCGGCAAGGTACTGGGTGGCATTCTGCTTGGGCTCGAACTCGTGCTGGCGGGGTTCTTCGTCGCGGCCTTCCGGCGCGCCTGGCTCAACCGCGATGCTAATCTGCGGTGGAGCTATACGCTCATTGCCAGCACGATTGTTACTCCCATGGTCATCACCCTGGTGGTTTCGATTGTGCGGCCGGTTTTTTATTACCGCTTTCTGATCATCTGCCTGCCAGGGTGGCTGCTGATCACCGCCATAGGTCTGATGAACATTCCACGGCGGGCTTGGCGGGGTGCGGCTATTGCCGTCGTTTGTGGCTTATCGCTGGCCACCACCGTGCTCCTCTACCGCCGGCCCAGCGAAGATTGGCGGGGCGCCGCGCACTATCTGGTTGCTCATAGCGGTCCCGAGGATCGAGTGCTGTACTATCCCTGGGGATGCCAGTTTGCCGGCGAGGAGTACCGCAGCTGGTTGCAGCCGGCCGATGTCCCGCGCCCCAAAGCCAGTGGCATTGAACGCGCTGATGGAAGTTGGCAACGCGAGATTGAAGGCACGCGGCGTGTATGGTTGGTGCTGAATCGCGTCAGCCCGCGCGATGAGCAGGCGCAAGAGATCGAGCGCGAGCTAGCCAAACAGTATGTAGTGGCCAACGAAGAGAACCTTCCTTTTATAAGGATAACCGAATATACGGCCAGATAAACCGATAACGGCGATGCCGGGGCGTTTTCCTCGCGTCTGGGTCGTGGCGCGCGAAGGTCCGCTCTACCCAGATACACCGACTTCTGAACCGCTGTAGAGACTGTGTCACGACCGGAAATCATAATTCGCGGTGGAACAAACACTAAGAAATCCGGCTCATTCAGCCGCGAAGCGGCGGCATTTGTGTTAGGCGTGGGCGTAAGCCCGCGCTCCAAGTGGGACAACAAGTGAGCCGCGGAGCGGCGACACCAGGTCGTGACACAGTCTCTGTAGGCCGCTATTGAGTATCGCCCTACCCCGGCTTCCGCAGGGTGAAGAGAAGGAACGTGTACTCGAGGCCGAACGGCTCCCAGCGAATGGGTTTTTCTTCGCACTCCAGATCGACAAGTCCAGTCGTCTCGAATCCCACTGATCGCGCCAGATCGAGGGCCGCCTCAATTTTCAGCCTGGAGAAAATCTTGATCGGCGTGCCGTGAGCGACGTGGCCCTGCGTGTCGATAGGATCGGCGTAGTAGTCGGTTGAAGTGATGAGCAGCCCTTGCGGCTTCAACAGGCGATACATCTCGCGGAAGTAGTCGTGGAGCGGAACGCCGTGTTCGATCACACTCAGGCAGGTGATGGCATCGAAAAAGCCGTCGGGGAACGGAGTGCGTGTCAAATCGCCCGGCATGTAACGGATGGGCCCGCGACGCGTAGGGGCGGTGAAGTCGAGGTTGATGCCATATAGCTCGCGATAGCCGTACAGAAACAATGCGGGCAGAACGTTGCTGTAGATTTCTGCTCCGGCATCGAAGATGCGAGCGGAGCGCTCGGTGTTGGCGAGAATGGTGGTGAGTGCGGCGAGGTGGTCCCAGTTTTTTTCCGCCCCGCGATGCAAGGGAACGTGCAGACGCTTTCCGTTCGCGAGCGCGGCTTGCCATTCTGTTTTGTTCTTCAGAGTTCCATTCGCGATGTTCGGGCCGGGAGATTCCGTGAGGCTCGCTGCGCCGAATTTCATTCGCAGGTAAAGACGGTAGATTGCGCTGGGACGCAGAACAATCCCTTTGACGCGGCGAAAGAAGCGGCGCGAGGCGGGGACGTTAGGAGTGTTTGGAGGAGCCAAATTAGGAAGATATCCGGCAGACGATTCTGTTGCAACCAGGGCCGGGCCAAAGCCCGAGCTCTTTTGGTGGGCGTTGCTCGGCGCGACTGAAAAGGCCGGAACAGCAGATCCCTCGTCGGCCTGAAGGTCTCCTCGTGATGACAAATTCAAGGGACCTGTGACGGCGCAGCTAAAGCTGCACCCCTGCAAAATAGTCGAAGTCGACTTTTTCCGCAGCCTGTGAAGTCGTGCCCCGTTACAAAGTGAAATATTCGTGCACACGTTCTCAGAAAACCAGAGCCATATGACTTCTGGTTGTGATGCAGTCTGGGCCCGACATGGTCAGCGTCAGTTGAAGTATTCTGGATTGTGGCCGTTACTTTGGGCCACACGAAACCCGCGTAGCCGGGGCTTTCGTCCGAGCATCAAGGAATCGATGGCCGAGGAATCCCAACATCCTGAGCACGAATCCCTGCGATCCATCATCGCAGAGGAAAAGCAGGAGTTTGTTCGCCCCGCGTCGCGCGAGTCGAAGCTGTCGCTGGCGGTACGAGCGCTGCGACATCGCAACTTCCAGTTGTTCTTTGCCGGCCAGCTTATTTCGCTGATCGGTACCTGGATGCAAACCGTGGCGCAGTCGTGGCTGGTCTATCGCATGACCGGGTCGGCGTTCCTGTTGGGCGCCACCGGCTTTGCCAGCCAGATTCCGGTGTTCATCATGGCGCCGGTTGGCGGCATCGTCGCCGACCGTCACAATCGCCAGCGTGTGGTCATCGCAACGCAGACGGCGTCGATGATACTGGCGGGAATCCTTGCGGCGCTCACGCTCAGTCATCGGGTGCAAGTCTGGCACATCATGGTGCTGGCGGCTTTTCTGGGGGTGGTGAACGCGTTCGACATTCCCGCGCGGCAGGCATTTCTCATCGACATGGTCGGCCGCGAAGATCTGATGAACGCGATCGCGTTGAACTCCTCCATGTTCAACGGAGCGCGGATCATTGGGCCGGCGATTGCGGGAATCCTGGTTGCGTCGATCGGCGAGGGCTGGTGCTTCTTCGCCAACTCCGTCAGCTACCTTGCAGTGATCGCCGGGCTGTTGCTGATGCGCATCGAACATCGGGGGAAGCTGGCGACGCAGGGCTCGCCGCTGGAGAATGTGCTGGAGGGTTTCGCCTATGCGCGCAACACCGGACCGATTCGCGCTATCTTGCTGATGCTTGGCCTGGTGAGTTTCGTGGGGATGCCATACGCCGTGTTGATGCCGATCTTCGCCGATCAAATTTTGCATGGGGGCGCAAGGGGACTGGGAATCCTGATGTGCGCTACCGGCGTCGGCGCGCTGCTGGGCGCAGCCAGCCTGGCGGCGCGGGTGGGAGTCAAGGGACTGGGAAAAGTGATTGCGACGTGTGCGTGCGGCTTCGGACTCAGCTTGATTCTGTTTTCGTTCTCCAGAATTTTCTGGCTCTCGACATTGCTGCTGCTGCCGGTTGGTTTCTTCATGATGGTGCAGATGGCTTCGTCCAACACGCTGATTCAATCGATGGTGCCGGACCGGTTGCGCGGCAGGATAATGTCGGTGTATTCCATGATGTTCATGGGGATGGCGCCGTTCGGCGCGCTATCGGCGGGAGCGGTGGCGCATCGTCTGGGCGCACCCTTGACGGTCGCGGTGGGCGGACTGGCTTGCATGGCGGGAGCGATTCTGTTCTGGATGCATCTGCCCACAATCCGCAGCGAGACGCGCGAGTTGGTGCTGGCTCAGGGAATGACCGCGGGGTCGCCGGCGGAAGAGATGACGAGCCGGGGATTGTCGTAGCAGCGGAAGATCTCAGCTAGCCGATCAGCGGGTTCACAACCTTAATTGCGCCATAGCGCTGGTTGGTGGCCAAGTCCTCGGAATAAAGAATCGATGCCCCGGAACTTTCAGCCGCCTGAAGAATCAAGGCATCCCAAAAAGAGGTCTTATAACGCATTTCGATGTCCAGCGCCTGGATAACGGACGCGGGGGTGTTGGTGACGATCTCCCACGTTGAGTAGTCGAGAATCAGTTGCCGGATCTCGTCTGCCGGCAAAGGATGCCTTACCTTGCGCCGCAAGTTGATACATAGTTCCTGCAGAACCTGCGTGCTCAATACACCCTGACCTGAATCCCAGAGCCGTTGTAGCAAGAGCTGTGCCCGATCATGTTTTGCCCCGGCGGAACGATCGTGCGCGTACACCAGAATGTTCGTGTCCACAAAAAATCTATCGCTCATGGAGTTCATCTCGCGACCGGGGGCGCGTCCATCGCAAGTTGAATCCCTTTCGCAGGCGGGCCAGGGCACGCCGCCGGGCTTGATCGTAATGCGTACGTTCCCGCACCACTTGCTGCAACTGGCCGGCAAGCAAGGCGCTGATCGACGTACCCTCCTCGGCAGCTAAAACGCGGGCTTCGCGCAATAAGTCGGCGTCAATTTTCAACGTGACATTGCTTTTCATGGGAGCACCGTTGTACGTGCAGCACCATTTTACGTGCGCAGGAAGAGAGAGTACAAATTTCTAGTGCGTTGCCGGAGCCGGCTTGTGGGTGGTGCTGCCGCTGGCCACGCCCAGGCGGCGGAGGCGGTCGCGGGCTTGCGAAGCTTCAATGGAACGCGGATAGCGCGCGATCAGGCTGTTTAACTCACGAACCCCAGCCTCGTGCTGCCCCAACTCGAGTAGCGCATAGCCCTTCTTAAGCTGCGCCGCGGCGGCCTTGGTGCCGCCCGGATATTGCTCCAGCACCTTGTCGTAATCCTTCACCGCCGCTTCGAAGTTGCCCTGGCGATATTCGATGTCGGCAATGTAGAACTGAGCGTTGGCCGCCAGATCGGTGTTCGAGTAGTACTTGATGTAGTCGCCGAACTCCTGCGACGAAAGATCGTACTTGCCGGAGTTGTAATCGCGTAGCGCGTTGTTGTAGAGAACATCCGGCGGCGGCGCGGCCGAGGCATCACCTCCCGGCGGTGGCGCAGCGGGAGTCCCACCTGGCGCGGGAGTCATGCCTGGCTGACCGGCGGGCAGGTTCTGGCCGCCCTGTTGCATATCGTCGAGCTGCTTGCTGATCTTCGCCAGCCGCGACTTCAACTCATCCACCGAGTCGTGCAGCGACTGGACCTGCGTGGAGAGTTGATCCATCTTGGTGCCGTTGTCCGTCGTCAGACCTTGCATCTTGTTCTGCAGGTCGGTGACCGTGGCGTTCATCTTGTTGACGCTGTCGGCGCTCTGCTCGACGAGATTCTTCATCACGCCCATGTTCATGTCGACGGACTGCTGCAAGCGCGCAACCTGGTCTTGCAGCGATTGAACCTGGGTCTGCAGCTGCACCATGTCCTTGTTCGCGGCAGGTGAGGGAACTGCTCCCAGCAGCATCGCCGCCATTGCCAGCCAAAGTAAGTTATTGCGAAATCGCATAGGTCATGTCCCAAAAGGAATTTCGGTCGCTCTCGAAGAGACTATGGTACGCCGAGAATGTCAGCCTCGGCGAGGAAAGCGCGTGGGCAGCGAAACCGATTTCACCGCCCACGTTGTCACCGCTCTACGGCTGATAAACAAAATGCGCTCGCCGGTTTTGCGCCCAGCAAGCTTCCGTGCTCTCGGTGCAGAACGGCCTCTCCTTGCCGTAGCTGATGGTGCGAATGCGGTTCGCCGAAATCCCCAGCGAAATCAGCGCCTGCTTGGCGGCATTGGCACGATTGTCGCCCAGCGCCAGGTTGTACTCGGTCGAGCCACGCTCGTCGCAGTGTCCCTCAATGAGGAACTTCATGTTGGGATGCTGCTGCAGGAAGCTGGCATCGGCCTGCAACACGCGCTGATACTGCTGCGTGATGTCGTAGCTGTCGTATTCGTAGAACACGTCCTGTATTCTCTGCGCGAACAACTCGGCTTCCGTCTGATTGGAAGTCGGTGGCGGAGGCGCGGCAGCTTGCGTCACTGTGACCCGGGCCGTCGCTTCCTGAGTGCCGCTATCGTTCCGTGCGACCAGGCGGTAGGTCGTCGACTCGGTTGGCGTCACCGACCGCGAACCGCTGGGGTCGACCTTGCCTAGCTGATCGATGCTGACATCGGTGGCATAGTCGGTCTTCCAGATCAAGGTGGTCGATTGTCCGGCGGTGATGGTGTTGGGATTGGCGGTCAAGGAAGCAGTCGGCGCCGGCGCAGGAGGCGGTGGTGTCGGCGGCGGTGGTGGTGGCGCTTTCTTACCGCAGGCACTTACCATCAGAACGATGGCCAACGCGATTGTGATGTTGCTCCAACGACTCGGTGTTCGCTTCAACTCTTTTCCTCCCTTTCAACGCGAGAGCACTCGCAGCAGTTCGTGACAGGGCCGAAGTGTGCTCCTTCCGCCGCCCGTCGTGTCCGAAAAGAATCGGGTAACCCATGGTTAAATAAAGCCTTTAACCGGTTTGAAACAATTGTTCCACGTGGAACAAATAACGAACGTCCGTTAGAACCCAAAAACACCCCACCCCTACTTGAAGCTCCAGTTCGGTTGCGAATTTTCCCCCGACGTTGTCAATTGCCGCTGTTGGCTGCCGTCGGCCAGCATCGTCCAGATCTGCACCTTGCCGGTGCGGTTGGACTGAAACACGATGTGCCGCCCATCCGGTGACCACGAGGGAAAATCGTTGCGTCCCCCGTCATGCGTCAACTGCGCCCATTGTTTGCTGGCGACGTCCATGATGTAGATGTCACTTGCGCCCGGCGCGCCGGGGCCATAATGCCGCACCCACGCGAAGGCCAAAAACTGTCCGTTTGGCGACCACGACGGCGACACCGCGTATCCCTGGTCCGTCATGCGGCCGGCGTTGGTTCCGTCCGATGCCATGGTGTAAATCTGCGGCAGCCCGGTTCGCCCGCTGACCCACGCGATCTGCGCGTTCGTCTTGGGATTCCAGGTCGGCGAGACATCGGGACCTTTGCTCTGCGTCAAACGGCGGACATTAGCGCCCAGCGAGTTGACCGCATAGATCTGGCTATGGCCCGTGCGCGAAGACGAAAACGCAATGTTCTGTCCGTCTGACGACCAGGCCGGCGAATAGTTATCTCCTCCAAAATGCGGGAAGCTGACCAGCCGGCCGAGGTCGAGCGAGTACATCAGGATTTGCCAACCATCCTTGGTCACGCCGGAGAACGCCACTCGCGACCCGTCGGGCGAGACGTGCGGCGACAGCGCGATCGATCCCAGATGGGTCAGTTGCTTCTGGCCGGCGCCGTCGTAATCCATCTGCCAAATCTCCTTCGAACCGCTTCGCGCACTGACGAAATAGAGCTTGGTCTCGGCGATCCCTTGGACGCCGCCCCCAAGACGAAAGATGATCTCGTCGGCAAAACGATGCGCGATCAGCCGGGCATTCGCGTCGTTCGCCTGCTCGCGATACTGCTTACCCAAAACCTGCGGCGATTGCGAGTTCTTGGTGTCGTACAGCCAGCCTTGGACGTTGAGATATCCTCCCTGGACACCGAGGTTGCCAAAGGCCAGCATACTGGCGTTCGGCGGCGGGCTGCTCCAGTCGGCAAGATGCACGTCCTGCGGCGCGCCGGGAATCGATAGAGGAAAGAAACTGTGCGCGACCATCTCGAAGATCCCAGCGTTTTGCAGATCGTTCCCTAGCGTGGTGTTGAAGGTCATCGCCAGGTTCTGGGTGCCCGTGTCGGTGGTCACCAGCTTGAAATCGGGCGCGGCCAGGCGAATTTTCTCTACCCCAAGGCCCGTGCCGGTACGAATCCAGTCCTGCGCCGCGAGGGATGCAACGCCAAACACAAGGAAAAAGAAGAGCGCTACGAAGAATTTCATCCGAGGCATTTTTTAGAACAAGCTCCGATACTGGTTCAGAAGTAAAGCCCGAAGGGCGACATTTGTGTTAGCCGTGGGCGTAAGCCCGCGGTAAGCGATACGAGAACAACCCCTAGCCGCTTCAGCGGCAGCAGGCAACTGGTCCATACAAGACCTTTTTCATCCTGAGCGATTGCTCCACCCAAGACCTGTGTCATTCTGGGTGATGGATCGGGACGCCGCATTTTTCTTCTCTGTCATGCCTATCTATCTTCATGATGTGTCATCCTGAGCGGAGGATCGCGTCTTTTTTGCGATCCGGAGTCGAAGGCCCCCTGCTCCACCCGGGTGGAGCACGCCTTCAGGCGTGCAGAGCCAGCTACATATATTGAAACGCGCTTTAGCGCCTGAGGTAACTCTTGGCCCTTTTACCTCAGCGGCTAAAGCCGGATCATCTTCAATTCTCTGGCTGCACCGCTGAAGCGGTGCTCCACCCAATATCTTTGTCATCGTCATCCAGTGCGAGGCTGCCGCTTTCGCTGATGAACTCGCCCCACCCTACCGTTTGTAATCAAACCAAAACTCCACGGAAACATAACTGCCGGAATATTGCTGCGGCAGCGGACCGAAAGTATCGATTCTCTGCAATGCCCGCATCGCCGAGATATCGAGCGATGGAACTCCGCTGGACTGCTCCACTTGAATATTGGTTGGCGCGCCCGAGCGGGTTATGTCAAACGTGAGGTACACTCGCCGCGCTGTATCGACATTGGGATCGACCTCGTATTTCAGCCAGTTCTCCGAAACCTTGCGCCGCACCGCGTCCACATACCACCCAAAGCGGCTGCCGAAATCGCCTGTGCCTCCGGTGAAACTGAAGCCGCCCTTGGCGCCGCCCGCCGTGAAGGTCCCATACGGTCCGCTGACCGGGCCACCCTCGCCAAAAGGAATCTTGTTGTCTTCCACTTTGGCCACTTCCTTCGGCGGCGGTTTTTTCTGCGCAGTTTCGTGAGGGCCCACGCGTTTGGCCTCAGGCGCGGGAATCGGAATGGCCTTGGGTTCCTCTTTCGGCTTCTCTTTGGGCGGCGATTGCGTCAGGCCCTTCGACTGGTTCGCCAGCACGTTTTGCGTCTGCGTGAGAGGAGCCGGCAAGGGAATGCTAGTGACCAGAGTCGCGCTCATCGCCCCACCGCCTCCCGTCGTTCCGCCCCAACTCTCGCCGCGCCCGATGGGAATGAGATAGCCGAACAGTGCGAGGGCGAACAAGGCAACATGCAGCGCCACTGAGCCCAGTAGCGGGACGCCGACGTTACCCTCGGCAGCGAAGATGTCAACGTCGGCTGCCATTCTTCTCCAGCGGCTGCGTGACGATGCTCACGTTGCTGATGCCCGATTGCTTCACCGCGTCCATCACGGTCGCAAAGGCGCCGAAGGGCACGTTCTCGTCGGCGCGCACATAAATCGCCTGGCCTTGGGGATCGCGGATCTTCTGGTGGATCCGTTCGCCGATCTGGTTGATGTTGATTGGCTGATTATTCAGAAAAACATTCTGATCGCGGTCGATGGTGATCACCAGCCGCTCTTCCGTAATTTCTTTGACGGTCTTGGTGTGTGGGACTGAGACTTCAATCCCCGATTGCAACACCGGCGCAGTCACCATGAAGATGATCAGCAGCACCAGCACCACATCCACCAGCGGAGTGACGTTGATATCGGAGAGTGACGATTGCGTCCGGCCTTGTGGGTTGGTAAAGGCCATTACCGCCGCTCCACGCTGGCCGGAGTGCGGGCTGTGCTGGCTTGCGCGCGCTCCACTTCGTTGATCAACTCCAGGCTGAAGTCGTCCATACGCGCGCCGAACTCGCGGATGTGCTGGGTAAACATGTTGTAGGCGATGACGGCGGGGATCGCGGCGAACAGTCCGGCAGCGGTTGTAATGAGCGCTTCGGAGATGCCAGGCGCGACCGCGCGCAGCGTGGCCGAGCCGGCAGTGCCCAGTCCGTGAAAGGCGTCGATGATGCCCCAGACGGTGCCGAACAATCCGATGAACGGCGTGACCGCGCCCGTCGTGGCCAGCCACGGCAGCCGGCTCTCCAGCCGCGTCAGCTCCTCCGACGACGCGATTTGGGTCGCCCGTTGCAATGCCGCCATGCGCAGGGGATACGCCGCTTGCTTGCGCAGTTCGTTATATGCGCCTTCAAAGACGGCGACCAGCGGGCTGGGCCTGAACTGCTCCACCACGGCAGCAACGTCGTTCAGGCGCTCCGACTTGCGGAACATCCGCATAAAGCGATTGCTCTGCACCCGCGCGCGCCGCAGCAATCCCCACTTGGAGAAGATGATGGCCCACGATGCAAGGCTGAACAGCAGAAGGATGACGAGGACAGTCTTGGCGACCAGACCGCTGGTTTCAATTAGACCTGAAATTTCACCACCGATGGCCAAAGCGAGCAAAGAATCGAACACATTCATGAGACGAAACAGGCTCTACTTTCGTTATTGGCATTATAAGCATTTGACGGGGCATAGGCGTGTTGCGCGATGAGGTTCCTGCGGGTAACGGAGCCGTCGGCTGTCAGCTCTCAGCCGTCAGCGTTTCGCAATTCGCAGCTCGTTTTTCGCTCTTTTCGCCGTTCGGATAGGGGCTGTGATGACATTCTTTGCGGCGTGCTGCTTCGAATTTCCACAGGCCAGATTTCTTGAAAGAAGCGCGCAAACCGTTGTTGCTGCTGTTGGATCGTCCTGCCGATTCTTCCCCGTTGGACTGAGCCCGAAGGGCTGTTTCGCCTGGGGGCTTGGCCGAACTTTTTTCCGCGTTTCGCCTGCTAAGAACTAAGAACTTAACGTCCAGCTTCGAATAGCGAATCCGGACCGATAGCTGACAGCTGACGGCTGACAGCTGACAGCTGACAGCTGACAGCTTTACTGCTAGACTTCGGCTAATTGGAAAAATCACCGTGCTTCTCGAACTGCGGGTCGAAAACTACGCGGTCATCGACAATGTTGCCGTGGAATTCGCCTCCGGTCTCAATCTCCTGACCGGCGAAACCGGCGCCGGAAAATCCATTCTCATTGATGCGCTGGCGCTCCTGCTTGGCGACAAGGCGTCCAGCGATGCCGTCCGTCACGGCACCGAGAAGGCGACGGTTTCAGCGGTCTTTGAATCTGGTCCTGCGGCGCTCAATGCTGTTCTGGAAGCCAACGGAATTGACGCTGAGGATGGCCAGATCATTCTTCGCCGCGAAATTACGGCCGCAGGCAAAGGCCGGGTCTTCATCAACAACCAGCCTGCGACGGTAACGGTCCTCAAGCAACTCGCTCCCCATCTTGCGGTCATTCATGCGCAGAACGCAGCCGTGCTGGCTTTCGACGCCGCATCGCGCCTGGCGCTGCTGGACAGCTTTGCTGGTTGTGACGCCTTGAATGTCGCCAACGCGTTCGAGACTTGGACTGACGTTCGCCATCGCATTGCCGATCTGGAGCGCGACGAGCACGATCGCCTGCGGCTGCTCGATCTGTGGAACTATCAGCGAAAAGAAATTGCCGACGCGCTCCTCCAGCCGGAAGAAGATGTGAAGCTCGGGGCCGAGAAGCGTGTCCTGGCGAATTCAGAGCGCGTGCGCAACGCGGCAATGGCGGCCTACGAGGCGCTCTACGAAAGCAATGCATCGGCCGCGGCATCGGTTCGTTCGGCGACGCGCCAGATCGAAGAACTGCTGCGTTTCGACGATCAATTCCGTGATGCAGTGCCGGAGTTGGAGTCGGCGCGCATCACCATCGAAGACATGGGCGCGCGGCTGCGCGATTACGCGGAGGACATTGAAGCGTCGCCCGAGCGTCTGGCCGAAGTCGAGGACCGGCTGGCTGCGCTCGATCGGCTGAAGCGCAAGTACGGCCCGAAGCTGGAGGATGTGATCGCGCTGGGCGATGAGCTTGAGCGCAAGCTGAACGAGATGGAGAACAAAGATGAAGTGCTGCGCCAACTGCGCGTCGAGCTGGCCAACGCGGCAGAGCGGTATCTTCATTCGGCGCGAACGCTGTCGCGGCATCGTTATGAGGCAGCGCACAAGCTGGAAAAGCTGGTCGAGAGCGAGATCAACGAGCTGGCGATGAAGGCGCGCTTCAAGGTCGAAGTCAGCGGCACCGACGAGGAAGGCAACTGGACAGCGAGGGGTTTCGATCAGGTGCAGTATCTCATTTCAGCCAATCCTGGCGAGCCGCTCGGGCCGGTGGATGAGATTGCCTCTGGCGGCGAGTTGTCGCGCGTGATGTTGGCGTTGAAGACCAGCGTGGAAGCGGGAAGCAGCAAACGCAGCGGTCGTAACGGCGCCAACGTGGGTTCGCAACGGACCCTGGTCTTCGACGAGATTGACTCCGGCATCGGCGGACGCGCGGCCGAAGCGGTCGGCAAGAAGTTGAAGCAGCTCTCCCGAACCAAGCAGGTACTTTGCATTACTCACCTGCCGCAGATCGCGTCATTCGCCGATCAGCACTATCTGATCGAGAAGAAAGAGACCGGCGGCAGGACGAAGACTTCGGTGCGTCCTCTTGATGCCGATGAGCGCACGCGCGAGATCGCGCGCATGATAAGCGGCGCGAAGCTGACAGACACGTCGCTGAAACACGCCGAGCAGATGCTGAAGAACAGTAGTCAGTAATCAGTAATCAGTAGCCGGTTGGAGAGGTTCAATGGGGATACACACCTTCCTAACTTCAATCGCGTTGGCTGCGCTGCTGTGGCAAGCCCCTGATAGCTCCAGCACAGTCTCGGTCAGGGACAACGAGATCTGGTTGCAAGCCCCTTCCGGCGAGCGGCAGCTTACGCACGATGGCGTCCCCAAGCGTTTGCCGACGCTCTCACCCGCGGGTGACGGTCTGATCTACGTGGTTGATCATCTCGTTGCGAACCTTGCCCCGGTAGAGGAAATCGTCATCCTGGACATCGACGGCAGCATTCGCAAACGAATCACCCCGCAAGGCGTCCGGAGAGAATTTGATCGCCTGGATTGGCTTGATGATCACCGCATCGGAGCGATGGAATGCGGTCACATGCTTTGCCGGTATTTGGTGATGGATCCAGGTTCGGGGAAGACTACCGAGGTCATAGGAGGCGGCTTCCTTTTCACTTGGTCGCACAATCGGAAGTTTGTTGCCATATGGGATGCGAAGTGGTGCGATGGTTCGCAGGGAGAACCCTGTTATGAGCATGACTCCGTGGCCATCAACCGGGACGAAGTCTACCCGTTAGAGAAGACGAACGGCGACTTTGACGACCCTCACAGCCATGACATCGGCCTAGCATCTGCGACGTTTGTCTGGTCGCCCGATGACAAATGGGTTGCATTTACTGACCTGATCGGGCCCGAAGATGACTGGTACGTCGTGATACTCAGCCCGAGCGGCAAAATGTTGCGCGATACCTTGCCCATCGACCCCGATTACGATGCAACCCTGGAATGGCGCGACGACTCGCACTTGGATGTTCACGCCAGCAAGCAGGTATTTCATTTCGCGTTAGAGGGCGAGAAGTTTAGCGAAATCCGCCAAGCATCTAGCGGCTCGGCCGCCGCTACGTCAAGACCTTAACGACAGCTTCCTTAACTTCCAGTTGCCAGATGCTGAGTGCTACTTGATCGCTCCGTCTTTTCCAGCAATCCTTCGCAACAATCCGATCTGTCCGGCGTGATAGCTCTCGTGAAACTGCAGACGGGCGAGGGCGTCGCTAATCGGGCCCGCCAGAGGCGGGCGATTAAACTCTTCAGGAACATTGCGCGACAATTCCTCTTCTGAGATCGCGGACAGCGCCGGAATGAGTTGCCGGTGGGCATCGCTCAACAGTCCCCGCAGGGTTGCCAGATCCAGATAGTTGCTATCGGGGCCAGGATGGCTGCCGCGCTGGTATGTGGCGGCTTGTGCCCCTTCGAGTACAGGCGTTCCGCCGACCATCTTCAGCATCATGCCCCGATAAAGCACGATGTGGCCGAGCACCCAATTCAGACAATTGCCGCCAGGTTGCGGCTGAACCAGGCTTTCTTCCTCGGTGACATCTTGCAGGTTCCTATTGATGGCTCCGTAGCTGATTTCGTACATCTTGGCCAGGTCGCTGCCGGTCATAATTGCGCTCGCTTTCGTTGAGGTTCGTTTCGGGTCGATTGTATACGCCCCGGAAAGACGAACCGCACCTTCCAGCAATTCAGTGCCGCAAATTCTATCCTTCTTACATCTAATCGAGTGGGCGATGGGATTGCTGGGCCTTCGCCGTTAGCTGCGGGATTTGCGCTATAGAAGTGCGCCTGGACGCTGCTCCGGCCCGTTAGCTTGGTGGTTACCTCGCTGTTACAATAAAGTAATCACGGGGAAACTCAGGTTCCAATTCGTATACTGAGTGTAGGACGGCATGAGTCAAACTGAAGCGAAAACCTTACTATTGCTTAAGCCGCGAGGCTTTTGCGCCGGAGTGGTGCGGGCGATCGACATTGTCCGCATTGCGCTGGAAACCTTCGGCGCGCCTATCTATGTGCGCAAGGAGATCGTCCATAACCGCTACGTAGTGGACGAGTTGACCTCCAAAGGCGCTATCTTTGTGGACAGCGTCGACGAAGTCCCGGCCGGCGAGCGGGTGATTTACAGCGCTCACGGCGTCGCGCCCGAGGTTCGGCAAGCCAGCAAGCTGCGCGAGTTGCGCGTGATTGACGCGACCTGCCCGCTGGTGACGAAGGTCCACGTCGAGGCCGTGAAGTTTGCCCGCGAGGGTTTTTCGCTGATCCTCATCGGACACCGCGATCATGACGAGGTCATCGGCACCCTGGGCGAAGCTCCGCTGGTGACCCAGGTAGTGGACGCACCCGAGGACGTGGATGGTCTGCACGTGCCCGATCCGGACCGCGTCGCCTACCTGACGCAGACGACTTTGAGCCTGGATGAAACGCGCCACGTAATCGAGGCCCTGCGCAAGCGTTTTCCCAACATCCAAGGGCCGCACGCGCAGGACATCTGTTATGCGACGGAGAATCGCCAGACTGCGGTGAAAGACGTTGCCGCGGACTGCGACCTGCTGCTGGTCGTCGGTTCTGACAATAGTTCCAACTCGAATCGACTGGTCGAGGTCGCGCGCAACCTGGGAACCAACTCGCATCTTATCGAGAACTGCGGCTCGATTCGGCCAGAGTGGCTACAGAACGTGAACACGGTCGGCCTTACCGCCGGAGCTTCCGCTCCCGAAATCCTGGTTCAGGAAGTGGTAACTTTCCTCGAGGAACAGGGTTTTACCGATATGCGCGAGATTGAAGTGATGCCAGAGAATGTGCGTTTCGGATTGCCGGCGGAAATCGTCGAGGCTATTGGCGCTGCGCCTGCGGTCTCCTAAGGTTGGTGTCCCAGGTTTGCCTCACGCTTTGACGCTTAGCCTGGGTCGTAACGCGATGGATGGTGGCAAAGCAACACGCAATGGCAGACCCTTCTAATCCAGCCGAAATGCGTTTCGGCAAAATCGACGACATCAAGAGCCGGGTAGCGGCCGCCATCGATGCTTCGCGGCAATATCTCTTCAGTATCCAAGACCATGAAGACGGTTATTGGTGCGGCGAGTTGGGCGCCGACACCACTCTGGTTTCCGACTACATCCTTCTGCATCGGCTGCTGGGCACCGAAGACGGCGTGCGCACGCAGAAGTGCGCCACTGAGATACTGAATCGTCAGAATCTGGATGGCGGATGGCCGATCTACAACGACGGGCCTTCGAACATCAGCGCCTCCGTGAAGGCGTATTTCGCGCTGAAGATGGCGGGCTACAGCCCGGATCATCCCCAACTGCGGAAGGCGCGCGAACGAATCCTCGCGCTAGGCGGCGTGACCGCAGTCAACACCTTCACCAAGATTTATCTCTGCTTTCTCGGGCAGTACGACTATGACGCGGTGCCGGCGGTTCCGCCGGAGATCGTGCTGTTTCCCAAGTGGTTCTGGTTCAATATCTACGAAATTTCTTCGTGGTCGCGCGCCATTCTGGTGCCGCTTTCCATCGCCTACGCGAAAAAGCCGTTCAAGAAGATTCCGCCCGAGGAAGGCATCGACGAACTCTTCGTCGGCGGACGCACCAAGAGCGACCTGCGGCTGCGCTGGGACAAGAAGCTGATCGGCTGGCGAAATTTCTTCCTGGTGCTCGACCGCCTGATTCATTTCTTCGAGCGCGTGCACGTTCGGCCGCTGCGCTCGCAGGCGCTGAAGGTCGCTGAAAAATGGATGCTGGAGCGCCTGGAGATGAGTGACGGCCTGGGCGCGATTTATCCCGGCGTCATGAACTCCATCATTGCGCTGCGCTGTTTGGGATATTCGCTGGACGATCCGCAATTCATCCGCGCCATGGATGAGTTTGAGAAGCTGGGCATCGAAGAAGAGACGACCTTCCGCATGCAGCCCTGCATGTCGCCGGTGTGGGACACGGCTTATGCCGTGTTTGCGCTGGCCGAGAGCGGAGTTCCGGCCCACGATCCGCGCCTGGTGCAGCCTTGCGAATGGATGTTGAAAAAGCAGGTCACCCGCCGTGGCGATTGGTACGTGAAGAATCGCAAAGCCGCGCCTGGAGGATGGTACTTCGAGTTCAACAACGAGTTTTATCCCGACGTGGACGATAGCGCGCAAGTGCTGCTGGCGCTCAGCCGCGTCAGGACCGGCAACGAAGTCTATCAGGACAAGTCGGCGCGCCGCGCGCTGGAATGGATCCTGTCTATGCAGTGCAAGAACGGCGGATGGGCGTCATTCGACAAAGACAATGATCGCATGGTGTTCCAGCACATTCCCTTCGCCGACCATAATGCCATGCTCGATCCCGCGACGGTGGATATCACGGGACGCGTGCTGGAGTGTCTGGCCAGCTACGGCTACACGCTGAAAGACGAGCCCGTGCAGCGCGCGTTGGAATTTGTGAAGCGCGAGCAGGAGCCGGATGGTTCGTGGTTCGGACGCTGGGGTGTGAACTACATCTACGGGACGATGCTGGTGCTGCGCGGGCTGGAGGCGATTGGCGTGGACTATCACGAGCCGTGCGTGCAGCAGGCGGTCGAATGGCTGCGCATGATGCAGAATCCCGACGGCGGGTGGGGCGAGACTTGCGGGTCTTATGACGACGCCAATCTGAAGGGCGTTGGGCCGAGCACGGCATCGCAGACAGCTTGGGCGGTGATGGGTCTTCTGGCTGCCAACGACACCCGCAGCGATTCTTTGCAGCGCGGTATTGCTTACCTGCTCAAAACCCAGCGGCGCGATGGATCGTGGGATGAATCGTTGTACACCGGAACCGGTTTTCCGCGAGTTTTCTACCTGATGTATTACATGTACCGCCAGTATTTTCCTTTGCTGGCGCTGACCACGTATACCCGAGCGACAGCGGCGCCGGAAGAAGAACGGCTGCGGATCGTACGGAGAAAGCTCGCTGATCGAACTACTTAATTCGGCGACTCCAAAACTCTCGTTATACTAGGCAAGGAGGCGCTGCAGCGATGACCATCACAATCGACATCAAGCCTGAGGTGGAAGCCGAACTGGCTGCCCAGGCCGCTGCGCGCGGCATGGATGTGGGGACCTACGCAGCGTCGCTGCTGGAGCAGGCGGCGCAGCCGGCTGAGTCGCCTACGCCAAGGAAAAGCCTCACGGACTTTCTCCGCGGCTCGCCCCTGGTTGGGTTGGAACTGAATTTTGAGCGCGATAAGGATACTGGCCGGGATGTCGAGCTATGAGCGGGTTTCTGCTCGATACGAATTGCATCAGCGAACTTGTTCGCATTAAACCTGATCCACGGGTTTTCGCATGGACACGCTCAACCCAGGAAGTGCTGCTCCATCTTAGTGTTCTCAGCTTGGGAGAAATTCGCAAAGGCGTGACGTTGTTGTCCGCTGGCCCTAAACGAATCGAGCTTGAACGCTGGCTGGAGATCGATCTCCCTGCCCAATTCGCCGAGCGTTTATTGCCGATTAATGCGGAAATTGCCGAGCTATGGGGAGCGATGGCTGCAGAAGCGCAGCTGAGCGGTATTGCGATGCCGACCATTGACGGATTAATTGCGGCAACAGCCAAGTACCACGAACTTACTATCGTCACCCGTAATGTAAAGGACTTCAGGATGTGGGGAATCCCGGTTACGAATCCTTGGACATCGCCGTAACCGATACAGAAAGTCGCAGCAAGGAGCGGCTCGGGTGAGCTTCTTCACCGAATCCGCGGGATCTGACAACTGGCCAATAACACCTGACCATGAAATGTTTTATCACAGGCGCAACCGGATTTTTGGGAAGTCACGTGGCCCGGCAACTCCAGGCTCGCGGGGCTGAGTTGCGTTTGTTGGTGCGGTCCACCAGTCGCCTCGACAACATTGCTGACATCCCGGCCGAGCGTGTAATAGGCGATCTGCGCGATCTCGAGTCGCTGCGAAAAGGCATGTCGGCCTGTGAGTTCGTCTTCCACGTAGCGGCGGATTACCGGCTATGGTCTTTGCATCGCCAGGAACTCTACGAATCTAATGTCGAGGGGACTCGCAACATCCTTGCCGCGGCGAGAGATTCCGGAGTGCGGAAGCTTGTTTACACCAGCAGCGTTGCCACCATGGGTTTCGGCAACAACGGCCGCCTCACGGATGAGAGGTCGCCGGTAACGCTGGAGAACATGATCGGCGACTACAAGCGCAGCAAGTTCATGGCTGAGCAGTTGGTCATCGAGGCCGGGCGAGGCGGGCAGAACGTGGTGATGGTGAATCCGACCACGCCAGTCGGCGAGCGCGATATCAAGCCGACTCCAAGCGGGCAGATTATTTTGGACTTTCTGCGGCGAAAGTTTCCCGCCTACGTCGATACAGGGCTGAATCTGGTGGACGTAGTGGATTGCGCAGAGGGTCATGTGCGAGCGATGGAGAAGGCGCAGCCTGGCGAGCGCTACATTCTTGGCGGCGAGAACCTCACCCTGAAGCAAATCCTCGATAAGCTGGGAGTGATAACCGGTTTGCCATCGCCGAAGATCAAGCTGCCGTACGCCGTCGCGCTGGCGACCGGGGTGGTTGACACGATTGTCGTTGGCAAGATGCTGCGGCGCGAGCCGCGCGTGACCATCGACGCAGTCCGCATCGGACGCAAGAAAATGTTTGTGACCAGCGCCAAGGCCGAACGGGAGCTCGGATGGAATCCGCGTCCGGTAGATGCGGCGCTAAGGCGCGCCGTGGAATGGTTCCATGCGAACAGCTATGTCTAAGGACGGCTGCGGGTTGTCAGTTGTCAGCGCAAGTGAAGCTTGGCGGAGAGATCCAAACCCGTTGCAGTCATTGTGGCTATGCCGGTGGAAGTGGCGCCGCTGCTCGACGGCGTGAAGCCCGAGAGCGTCAACGGCGTCGAGCTGTTCGCGCTGCCGAATGCGGTCATCGCCGTTGGCGGTATCGGCGAGAAATTTGCGCGCCGCGCAGCGGAGGTTGCCATCGAGTTTGCGCAGCCGAAGCTGTTGCTCTCGGCGGGCATTGTGGGCGCGCTCTCGCCCAAGTTGAAGGTCGGCGATGTTGGCCGGATTCGCGAGGTTGTCGATGTTGCTACGGGCATCCGATACCCCGCGACGGGCGGAGGCGACTGGGTGCTAGCGACGTCGCAGGATGTGAGCGACGCCGTAGAAAAGCGCCAGTTGCTGGCGAAGTTCGGAGCTGATGTCGTCGATATGGAGGGCGCAGCGGTGGCCCAAGTTGCCAAGGAACGGGGATTGGAATTCACTGCGATCAAGTCGATTTCCGATGATGCGGAATTCGAGATGCCGCCGTTGAACCGCTTCATCGACGAAGGCAAATTCGACACTCGGCGCTTCTTGATTTACGTTGCGCTGCACCCGAGGTGGTGGGGTACGTTGGGAAAGATTAAGAAGAATAGCGAGATCGCAACAATGAGCCTGTGCGATGCGGTGCAACATCTAATTGAAAGCAGTGGCTAATGGATAGTGACTAGTAGCTAGTGGGCAGTATCGGATAAACCGCTCGGGGTGTAACAGGGCATGACTTTAGTCATGCCGAAAAGGCGTGCTTAAGATTACGGGCTCAGCGCCTGCGCTGCTGCGCAGGCGCTGAGCCCAGGGTCGTGGGTGGTGCGACTTACGGCACGGCTGAAGCCATGCCCTGATACAAAGCACCTTATAAGATTAAGTTTGAGTGATCAGAACCGACTCTAGCCACCAACCACTAAAACCCATGTCGGTCGCAACACAATTCGGGAGCACGATCCGGCAACAGCCCATCCCTGCGACGATGCTGGCTGCGGTCTATCGCGGCGTCAACGACATCCGCATGGAGACCGTTCCTGTGCCCCAGATCGGCCCCGGCGAGATCCTCGTCAGAGTACATACCTGTGGCGTCTGCGGGACCGATCTGAAGAAAATCGCCACCGGCTCGCACTCGGCTCCCAGGATATTTGGACACGAGACGACCGGGGTGATTGCGGCAGTCGGCGACAATGTTACGGAATATCGGATTGGTGACCGGGTAATGGTCTTCCATCACATCCCTTGCCGCGATTGCTATTACTGCCGGCACAAGGTCTTCGCCCAGTGCCCCACCTACAAGAAAGTCGGAGCGACGGCAGGCTACGAAGCCAGCGGGGGAGGCTTCTCAGAATATGTTCGCGTGATGGATTGGATTGTCGGGCGGAACGGCGTGGTCCGTATCCCGGATGGGGTTTCGTTCGAGCAGGCATCGTTTATCGAGCCCGTGAACACCTGCATGAAAGGAATTGAAACGCTGGGACTTAAGCCTGGCGAGACGGTGCTGGTGATGGGCCAGGGGCCGATCGGAATCATCCTGGCGGTGCTGGCCCGGCGGCGCGGCGCTCGGGTCGTCACTTCCGATTTGCTTCCTCAGAGGCATACAATAGCTAAGGCGTTTGGTCTGGAAGAAAACATCGATGCTTCCACCTCCGATACCGTGCGAGCCATCAAAGAACTAACGGAGGGTCGGGGGGCAGATGCTGTCATTCTGGCGGTTGCGGGTAATAGCTTGATCCGGCCGGCGATGGAAGCGGCGCGGCCGGGCGGACGTGTATTGCTATTTGCGCAAACCCAGCACGGAGAGGCCACGATTGACCCCGCTGCGGTTTGTGTCGACGAGAAGAGTCTCCTGGGTTCGTACAGCGCCTCGGTGGATTTGCAGGAGGAGTCGGAGCGATTTGTGCTCAGCCGGGAAATGGATCTGGAGCGGCTGATCAGCCATCGTTTTCCGCTGGCGGAAGCGGTGGAGGCGTTACGTCTGGCTGCCCATCCCAAACCGGATTCGATGAAAATAGTGATTCAACCGGGCCACGAATGGAAGGACCAGTAGGGTGAAGGGACAAATGACAGCGGCCGTCCTCTACGGCAAAGAGGACGTCAAGATCGAGCAGGTGCCAATCCCCAAGCTGGATGAAGGGGAAGTACTGGTCAAAGTCCAGGTGGCGCTGACCTGCGGTACCGATCTGAAGGTGTATCAGCGCGGCTACCACGCCCGCATGATTGTGCCTCCAGCGCTGTTTGGCCACGAGTTGGCTGGTGTGGTCGAAGAGATTGGCCCCAACGTCAAGGGATTCCGGAAGGGAATGCGCGTGGTGGCGCTGAATTCGGCGCCCTGCGGCATGTGCTTCTACTGCTCCAAGCACCAGGAAAATCTGTGCGACGATCTGCTGTTCAATAACGGAGCCTACGCCGAGTACATTCGCATCCCGCGCCGCATCGTCGAAACCAACATGCTGGCAATTCCCAAGCATGTGAGCTTTGAAGAGGCCGCAATGGTGGAACCGCTGGCCTGCGTGCTCCGCGGCCTGCACGAAACCAAGATGGAGATTGGTGACACCGTAGCCGTGATTGGCGCCGGCCCCATCGGCCTGATGTTTGTGCAGGTAGCGAAGCTGATCGGCTGTAACGTGATCTCGGTGGTGAAGCGGGATTCGCAGGTGGCTGGTGCCCGGCGTGTTGGTGCCGATAGTACCGTCCAGGTTACGACGGTGGACGATCCGGTGAAGGCGGTGCGCAAGCTGACGCAAGACGGGCGTGGCTGCGATGTCGTCGTCGAAGCGGTTGGCCGTCCGCAGGCTTGGGAGTGGTCCATCGACATGGCCCGCAAAGGCGGCACGGTAAACTTTTTTGGCGGCTGCGCCAACGGTACCACGGTCGCGCTGGATACTCAGCGGCTGCACTATAACGAACTCACGTTGAAAGCGACCTTCCATCACACGCCGGAAACCGTGCGCAAGGCATTCTCTCTGATTTGCGAGAGAAAGATCAAAGGCACCGACTACATCACCGGCGAGGCGCCATTGTCGCGTCTGCAACAGGTGTTGCGCCACATGCTGAACCGCAACGGTGACATCAAGACGGCCATTATTCCGGGAACGTAAGAAACAGTTGTCAGCCGTCCTTTGGCTAGGGTGCGGCAGTACCCGATACAATCTTCCTGATGTCCTCTGTTCCCACAGATAATCGATTGTCCTTCTCGCAGGCGGATGCCACGACCGCCGCAGGCTGGCGATCCTTGCCGCCGGAATACGCCATCCCCGAGCGTGCTCCATCGCTTGAGGAAGCGCAGCAATACTGCTCGCGCCTGGCGCACTCGCATTATGAGAACTTCTCGGTCGTCACCTGGTTTCTGCCCAAACATCTGCATCTGCATTTCTACAACGTCTACGCGTATTGCCGGATTTCCGACGACCTCGGCGATGAAGTGGGTGATCCGAAGCAGGCGCTGGGATTGATGGACGAGTGGGAAGCAGAGCTGAATGCTACCTACCTGAGTTTAGTCGAGCCTGCGCCCGTTGAGGTGCGAAAAGATGCCGAGAAACTTGAGGCTCAAGCTGCGGCGCGAAATCGGGTGAGCCCGCGTCATCCGGTATTCATCGCTCTGCGCGAGACGATTCGCCAATTCGACATTCCGCGCGCGCCGTTTGCCGACCTGCTCTCTGCATTTCGCCAGGACCAGACGATCACGCGCTATCCCACATTCGAGGACGTGCTCGGCTACTGCAAGAACTCCGCGAATCCGGTTGGACATCTGGTGCTGTATCTGTGCGGCTATCGCGACGCCGAGCGCCAGCAGTTGTCCGACTACACCTGCACTGCGTTGCAATTGGCAAACTTCTGGCAGGACGTTGCGGTGGATTACGCGAAGGGGCGAATCTATTTGCCGCTGGAGAGCCTGGCGAAGTTCGGGGTGACGGAAGCCGACATCGCCGAGCGCCGTGCCACACCGCAGTTCCGCGAGATGATGAAGTTCGAAGTGGCGCGGGCTCGCGAGTGGTTCCGCAGAGGTCTGCCGTTGACCGGCAAAGTGGACAAGCATCTGTCTATCGACATCGAACTGTTCAGCCGCGGCGGCTTGGAAATTCTTAATGCCATCGAGCGGCAAGACTACGACGTTCTGAGCCGGCGTCCCGCTATCTCCAAGGCGCGGAAGTTGTGGCTGGTCGGACGCGCAGCTCTGGCGAAACTCACGGGTCGAAAAAACGAATTCACCACGGAAGCACCGAGGACACAGAAATGATTTTTTCTTTTTCGTGTATTCCGTGTTTCCGTGGTGAGTATGCAGGTTTGAGCGAGGCGCTGTGAGCGAACACCCGCTACAGTTGCGGGCCGCGTACAGCGTTTGCCGCCACATCGCGCGCTCCGCTGCCAAGAACTTCTACTACGGCTTCCTGCTATTGCCTCACCGCAAGCGCGATGCCTTGTCGGCGGTGTACGCGTTTATGCGCCATGCCGACGATATCTCCGACGACCCTTCGATTCCCGCGGAACAACGCCGCACAAAGCTGGATGAGTGGATGGACGCGCTGCGCCGCGTGGTTGCGGGCGAGCGCACCGACGATCCCGTGCTCTTCGCGCTGGCCGATTCGCAGAAGCACTTCAACATCCCGCTTGACCTGCTGGAAAAGCTGGTCCATGGGACCGAGATGGATGTTCCATCTGCTGCCAATGGCAGGCTTCCACGATTGCAGTATGAAACTTTCAATCAGCTTTACGACTACTGCTATCACGTCGCATCGGTCGTCGGGCTGGTCTGCATTCGTATCTTTGGTTATCGCGATCCGCGGGCGGAGAAGCTGGCAGAAGAGGTCGGGGTCGCATTTCAGCTCACCAACATCCTGCGCGACGTGAAGGAAGACGCCGGATTGGGACGGGTGTACCTGCCGCGCGAGGATTTTGCGCGCTTTGGCGTTGACGTTCTTGCGCTGACGAACGGGTCCGCCCCGGAATCTCTTCGTCCGGTAATGGAATTCGAAGCGCTGCGGGCGCGGGGATACTACCGTGCTGCGGAAGAGTTGCTGCCGCTGATCCACGACGACAGCCGGGGGGCGCTGTGGGCGCTGGTGGAGATTTACCGCCGGCTGCTGGAGCGGATCATCGCCCGTAACTACGACGTGTTCTCGGAAAGAGTGAGCCTTAGCGCGGCGGAGAAGTTGCAAGTGATGGCGAGAGGTTTCCTGCGCTCCAGATGAACACTGGCGGAAACAGTTCGCGTGGCCGCAGCGTGGCCGTCATCGGCGGCGGACTGGCAGGGCTCGCGGCGGGCAGCGCGCTGGCGGATTCGGGATATCGCGTCGATCTGTTCGAGCGCCGTCCCTACCTGGGGGGACGCGCGTCGTCGTACGAGCTGCCCGGCACCGGCGAAGTAGTGGACAACTGCCAGCATGTGCTGCTGGGCTGCTGCACCAATCTCATCGACTTCTATCGCCGGCTTGGAGTGGAGCAGCAGATTCGCTGGTACGACGAGATCACCTTCATTCTTCCCGGTGGCAAATCGTCAGTGCTAAAGCCGGGAGCGCTGCCTGCGCCTTTTCATGCCGCGCCATCGTTTCTGGAATCAACGGTACTTGATCTGAAGGACAAGCTGGCGATTGCCCGGGCGATGCTGGCGCTGATGCCGCAGCTGCCGAAGGATGATGGCGAGAGTTTTCAGGCGTGGTTGGAACGCCACGGACAGACGAAGCAGGCGATCGACCGCTTCTGGGCGCCGGTGCTGGTGAGTGCGCTGAATGAGGAATTGGATCGCACTTCGGTGCGCTATGCGGCGATGGTGTTTCGCGATTCGTTCTTGAAGTCGGCGGAGGCGGGACGGATGGGCGTTCCGGCGGTGCCGCTGTCGCAGCTTTATGGGACGGCGGCGGAGTACATTGAAGCGCGCGGCGGGAAGGTTCACCTGCGCGCAGCCGTGGATTCGTTTCGGGCTGAGAGCGATGGCGTGCGGCTGAGTGTGGGCGGCGAAGATGTGCGCGCCGACTATGCGGTGCTGGCGACGCCGTTCAATTCAGTGGATAAGCTGCTGCCCGATGCGCCCGAGCTGGAAGCACTGCGCAAGGACGCGCGCTGCCTGGAGAGCTCGCCGATCACGGGAATTCATCTGTGGTTCAATCGCGAGATCACGCCCCTGGAACATGCGGTGCTGCTGGAGCGAACCATCCAGTGGATGTTCCAGAAGTCGAAGATCCTGGCGACGCGGAGGAGTTCAGCAGAGCAGGGAAGTTATGTCGAGCTAGTGGTCAGCTCGTCGAAGACGCTTGTGGACAAGTCGCGGCAGGAGATCATCGATCTTGCCGTGCGCGAATTGGCGGAGTTTTTTCCCATCGTGCGCGAAGCTAAGCTGACCAAAGCTACCGTGATTAAGGAAGTACACGCGACGTTTTCTCCCGCGCCGGGGAGCGATGCGTTCCGGCCATCGCACAGAACTTCCTGGTCGAATCTGTTTCTGGCTGGCGATTGGACGGCGACCGGCTGGCCAGCGACGATGGAAGGCGCAGTGCGCAGCGGCTATGGGGCAGCCGAGGCACTGAGCGGAGGGAAGTTTCTGCGGCCCGACTTGGCGGCGAAGGGACTGATGAAGTTGTTTATGTGAATAACGAAGCGTTCACCAAGTTCACCACCTGGTGCTAGAATGGAAATCGAGTTCAAATCATGAAGCGGGCAACCGTAACGATTCCGGATGACCTGGCCGACGCCCTCGAAAGCTATGCACGTGACCAGGAAGCTCGCCCCACGCTGACTGTCGTCGTTCAAGCTGCCCTGCGACAGTTCTTGGCTCACCGGGGCTATTTGCGACCGCGGGGGCCCTTCCATATCACGCCGGCAAAGCGCGGAAGCGGCTTGAGAGATGTTAGCCAAGAACATGATCGCTATCTTGTCGAGCGATGAGGCGCTCCGTTCTAGCCGACACTGGGCCTCTTTACGCAGCACTTGACCGTGACGATGTCCATCATCGCCGTGCTCGTCGTGAACTCAAGCAACTCGCCCAAGAGAAGCGCGACGTGATTGTCGCCTGTCCAACGCTCCTGGAGGCGCATCGCCTGGTGCTCCGCAGGCTGGGTCAGGAACTGGCATCCGCCTGGCTGGATGACGTTCTGAAGACCGGCTCCCTGACTAATCCGTCGCTGGAAGATTACTGGGAGGGGGTTATGCGGCTCTCTGCCTTGCCGGACCAATCCATTACGCTATTCGACGCTACTTTGGCTGCACTAGCATCGAGGTTGGGGACGGAAATTTGGACTTATGACCATCACTTCGACGTCATGCGTGCCCGAGTGTGGCGAGCGTGACCCACCCGTCGCGACAATCCAATTCCAGCGGCGGGAAAAGCACGTCCCTCCGCTCCGACTAAGCTCCTCGGTCGCGATGAAATGAGGGACTGCGGAGATTCCTACGCCGTGGCGGCGACCAGCCTCGACGGCTCCTCGTTGAACCTTACCGACACCAGCTTCGACACGCCAGGCTCCTGCATGGTTACGCCGTAGAGGACGGGCGCCATGCTCATTGTTTTCTTGCTGTGAGTGATGATGATGAACTGGGTTTGTGCGCTCATCTCGGCGACCAGCTCGGTGAAGCGGCCGATGTTGGCTTCATCGAGCGGCGCGTCCACCTCGTCGAGAATGCAGAACGGGCTGGGCTGATACTGGAAGATGCCCACCAGCAGCGCTAGCGCGGTCAGCGCCTTTTCTCCGCCGGAGAGCAGCAACACATTCTGGAGCTTCTTGCCCGGAGGCGAGGCGACCACATCGATGCCGCTCTCCATAGAGTTTTCCAGATCGGTGAGACGCATGAAACCCTGTCCGCCGCCGAAGAGCTTGCTGAAAGTCCGGGCGAAGTTTTCGTTGATGACGTTGAAGGCCTCTTCGAACTTCTGCCGCGAGATGACGTCGATTTCTTTAATGGTGTTGAGCGTGTTCTCGATGGATTGCAGCAGGTCCTGACGCTGAGTCTCGAGAAATTCGTGACGCTGCGCCGTCTCCTTGTATTCCTCCAGCGCCATCATGTTTACCGGGCCCATGTTCTCCAAACGCGTGCGCATTTCGCGATAGGCGGCGTCTTCGCTCACCAGTTCGTCGCCGGCAAGACGTGGCAGGGAGTCGTCGGCCATGAGTTCGTCGCGCTGCTGGCTCAACTCCTGGACGCAGGTTTCTGCCATGTGCTCGCTGTCGGATTGGACGCGAGCCTGGGCGGCGGAAAGCTCACCGCGGCGATCGCGGGCAGCGTCGAGAGCCTCGCGTGCCGACTTCAGCAATTCTTCCAGTTCAACAATGCGAACGCGCACGGCCTGAAGTTCGTCTTGCAGCTCGCGATCGCGTTGCTGCGCGAACTCGCGCTCGGCGGTCCATTCGATGACCTGTTCGGCAAGGCGAACGTTCTCCGATTCGCGCTGCTGCTTTTCGGCGATCGGCTGCATCAAGCTGCGACTTCAGCTTGGCAAGATGGTCCGACACTTCCGACAGCATCGCCTCGATACGCTGCACGGTGAGCATCGCGCCGCGACGGCGTTCTTCCAGAGTGGCAACGTTGGCGCGGACTTCGCTGGCGAGCTGCGCGGCTTCATCGCGACGCTGGCGCAACGATTCCAGGCTGCTCTGCGCGGTTTGCATCTCCGCTTCCAGAGCACGCTGCTTCTCTTCATGCTGAAACAGTTCGCTGAGCTGCGCGGTGATGAAGGTCTCGCGTTCCGCGTGTTCTTCGCCGACGCGCTGAAGTTCGCGCTCATGCGTGGAAACCCGTTCGCGAACGCGTGTCATCTCGCTTTCCAACTGGCGCAGGGTGTGTTCGGAGGTCATGGCCTGGCGCTCGGATTCGCGCTTCTCGTCTTCAAGGCGTTGTAACAGGCCAGTGAGTTCGGCTATATCACGGCCCAGCGCCGCGATGTAAGTTTCCTTCTCGCCGACGGCGCGCTCCAACTCAGCCATCTGCAAGAGAACGTCGCGCAATTCGCGCTTCATCGACAAAGGGCCCTGGCTGCGCTGCTTGCCGCCCGTGACCGTGACATTGTGGAAGCACTCGCCGGAGTGCGAAAGGAAAAAGGCGTCAGGATTTTCGAGAGCAAGACTGCGGCCTACTTCGGGATCGGGCACGATGTAACCGTTGCCGAGCTTGGGCAGGATGACTTCCAGCGATTTGCCAAAGCCGTCGAGCACGCGAATGCAGTTCTTCAGGGGAACGACGGTATCTGCGTGGGAGACGTGATGCATCGACTCGTTGAAGTCGAAGGAAAATTTTGCCTGCGAATCTTCGGGATGAACCAGGAAGGTGGCGCGGCCATCGACATCGGTACGCAGCAGGCGCAGACCTTCGTCGGCAGCGTCCCACGACTTCACCACAATGAAGTTCAGTTCGTCGCGCAGGAAATCGTCGACAACGTGTTCGTAGCGGTCCTCGACCTCGAGGAAGTCGGCGAGAACGCCGGCGGGCGCGCGCCCACCTTGCAGAGCGCCGGAGGTAAAGAGCTTGCGCACCGACTCGGTGGCATAACCGTGATCGGTGATGACGGCTTCGAGAGAGCCTTTCTTGCCCATGAGCGAGGCATATTCGCCGCGCAGCGAATCCAGATGACGCTTGGCATCGGTCTCAGCAGCTCGCTTCACCTCCAGTTGCTCGCGCGTGCCCGCGATCTGTGCGGTGAGCGCCGCGACACATTGCGATGCGGTTTCAAATTCCAGCCCCAGCTGACCGCGCTGACCGCCGAAGCTTTCCAGCTGTTGATGAGCGGCCGAGGTTTCATCGCGCAGACGCTGCGAGTCGCGATCGAGCGCGGCGATGCGCTCCTCGGCCTGAGTGATGCGATTGCGCACGGTGGAAGCCGCAGAGACGGTTTGCAGAATTGCGTCGCGACACTGTTCCTGCTGACGCTCCACTTCGACGAGAGACGCTGAGGTTGCGGCCGCTTCCTGCTGGCGCTGCTGCAACTCCTGCTGCGCGTTGGCCACATCGGCATTGGCCGAGTCGAGCGTGGCGCGATCGGTTTCGAGTTCCTGCTGCAACCGCGCGGAGCGCTCCTCAGTGTTGGCGATTTCGGCCTGCGCGCCAGCGGAGCGAGCGTCGAGTTCGGCGCAGCGTTCCTCGTTGGTGCGGCGCCGCGCGGCAGCACGATCGAGATCGAGGGCGAGCGAGTTAAGCTTTTCGCGATTGTCCTGGCCTTCTCGCTCGATGGCATAGCCACGCTGAGTGCGGCCAGCGTGCTCGCCGTCCATCTGCTGTACACCTTCGCTCTTGATGTGAATTTCGTCAGCGATTTCGGCGAGCTCCTGCTCCAGCGACGACGCCTCGGCGTCGAGTTGCGCGAACTTGCTTGCCAGCACGATGCGCAGCTTCTCGCGCATTTCGTCGCGCAGCTTGGCGTAGCGCTCAGCCTTCGAGGCCTGGCGCTTGAGCGAGTTCATCTGGCGCGTGACTTCGTCGAAGATGTCGTTGATGCGCGCCAGGTTGAGCTTGGCGTCCTCCAGGCGCGCTTCGGCCAGCCGCTTGCGCGCTTTGTATTTGGTGATGCCGGCGGCTTCCTCGATGATGGCGCGGCGATCGGTCGGCTTGCTGCTGAGGATTTGCCCGATGCGGCCCTGCTCGATGATGGCGTAGGACTCGGGTCCGAGGCCCGTGCCCATGAAGATGTCTTGAATGTCGCGCAGGCGGCAGAGCTTGCCGTTCAGCAGATATTCGCTTTCGCCGGAGCGGAACAGGCGGCGCGTGATTTGGATCTCGCCGGCCTTGAAGGTGCGCTTGAATTTGCGGCGACGGATTTTGAGGACAACATCCTTTTTCTCCCACCCTCCCGCCGATGCGTCGGGAAGGGGGCACGCAGCGGACTCGGTGGGCGCAGCCGCAGACTCCCCAGCGGCTATTTCTTCGTCGCTCTGTCCGGGACGAACTTCCTCGGAGTAGCGCTCGGCATCCTCGGCGCGAGCGGCGCGCAGAGCGGACTCATCCCAATCATCGGACTGGGGCATGTCGTCCTGGATGTCGATCTCGGGTTCGGCCACGTCGCCGTAGACTTGGGGATCGACGAGGGTGAGCGAGACCTCAGCCATGCCGGTGGGCTTGCGGTCGCGCGTGCCGGCGAAGATGACGTCCTGCATGTGCACGCCGCGGAGCAATCGCGCCGATTGCTCGCCCAGCACCCAGGAAATGGCGTCGGAGATGTTCGACTTGCCACAGCCGTTGGGACCGACGATGGCAGTGATGCCGTCGCCCTGGAAGCGGAGGTCGGTGCGGTCGCAAAACGACTTGAAGCCGAGGATTTGTAGCTTCTTCAGTTTCAGCAATTCGTACTCCTTAAGCCGTGAGTCAAGCGGCGCGCATGAGCTATTTCAGCCACAGGTTGGACGCTGCCCACAGCGAAACCGTCGTGCTGAGTCGCCTCGAACCCGCGTTGCGAGGCACACTATTTCGCTCGAAACAACCCAACTTTACTTCTGAAAGCTCGGAGGGGTCAAGATGCAAAACGCAATATATTGGGGCCCTCCTGTGCAAAACACAGCATCTTGCACCATGCTTGCAGCAAACTCGAAGTTTTTGGGTAAGGTGAGGAAAGACTGCCTGCGGAAAATAACACCAGAGTACTGCAAGTTTAGCGGCTGCCCAGGGCTGCTGCAAGCTCCAAATCCGTGGGAGTATCCGCGACGTTACGGCCTCGCCGCCGCCGCTCTCTGCTCCAATACATCGCGGCACCGCGCGCACCAGCGTCGCGTTCACCAGAATCGAAAGCAGCGATGCCGCCAAAGTCGCGTAGTAGAACTCATCGCCCAGCAGGCCGTTGGCGTGCGCCACCTGCACCAGGATGAACGAGAACTCGCCGATCTGCGTCAGGCCGGTCCCAACCAGCACCGCCGTCCGCCAGGGATAGCGAAACAGCTTGCGTCACGCCCGTCCACACGACGAACTTGCCTACGACCACCAGCGCCAGAATTGACACCAGCAGCATCGGATTTCGCAGCACCGCTCGCGGATTAATCAGTACGCCCACGGTGACGAAGAACAGGGCCACGAAGGCATCGCGCAGGGGCAGCATTTGCTCCAGCGCGCGATGCGCATAGTCCGACGCGCTGATGATCAGCCCCGCTGCGAACGCGCCCAGCGCCAGCGATAACCCAACCGCTTCGGTTAGCGCCGCCGTCCCCAGGCAGACCGCCAGGATCACCAGCAGGAACAGCTCCTTATTCTCCGATCGCGCCACCTGCGTCAGCCAGCGCGGCACCAGGTAGACCGCGAGGAAGCCAAGCGGCGCCAGGATCAGCGCGGCTTTACCCAGCGCCAGCGCCACTCCCAGCAGGTGATGAGGCGACAAGCTGGCGAGCGTCGGCATCAGGATTGTCAGTGCGACGACGATGAGGTCTTCCACCAGGGTGATCGCGATCATCACCTTGCCGTGGGCCGACTGCAGTTGCCCGCTGTCCATCAGCAGCCGCGAGAGCACCATGGTACTGGCGACGGAGATGATCATCCCCACCACCAGGCCGCGCAACGCGCCCCAGCCCAGCAGCGCGCCTACGCCCTCGCCCATCAGCGACAGCAGCACCACGCCCAGCGGCGCGCCCAGCAACGACACCCACTTCACTTCCAGCAGCTCCGCCACCGAGAATTCCAGCCCAATGGAGAACATCAGGAAGACCACGCCCACCTCGGCGACAATCTGGAAGGTGTGCGCCTGGCGCACCGCCGGCCCCGGCGTGAACGGACTCAAGACGATGCCCGCCAACACGTAGCCCAGGATGAGCGGCTGTCGCAGCCGCCACGCCAGCGCCCCACCCAGAATGGCGGCGATGAAGACGTACGACAGTTCTTTGAAGATGAGGGAATGTTCGGCCATGCTCTCCGCTTCGATAAACGTCTAGTTCGGTATGGTAGACGAAATGATGAAGGGAGGCATGGTGGGCCGCAGGGCTACGATCGAAGGAGCTCTGCCGTTTCGATCTTCACCTTTTACGCTGCGGAAGTCGCTCTGCCCGGACGAGCTGATACGGCACGAGCGCCCTGGGCGCGAAAGAAGATAGCCCACCGTTTCAACGGTGGGTCAGGTGGGAAAAGAAACCCGAGTCCCTCGGGGACGGCACAGCCATGCGAGACACCCACTCATTCGAAAGCCGCGAATGACCGGGGCACCCGGCCGCTGAAAAGCCGCCTGTGGAGTGCTTTGTAACAGGGCACGAGTTTACTCGTGCCGACAAGTTCCCCAAAATAAACTGAGCCGGCTTCAGCCGGGCGATACCAGGCCTGCTCCAACTTTTT
>CAWBKE010000040.1:0-38333 GCA_963789245.1 uncultured Acidobacteriaceae bacterium
CACAACGAAACGGCGCCTGTAATGACAATTCAAAACTGCCGCGGAACACCGGCATTCTTGCCCGGTGAGCCTACTCCACCGTCACCGACTTCGCCAGGTTGCGCGGTTGATCCACGTCGCAGCCGCGGCGCACAGCGATGTGATAGGCCAGCAGCTGGCACGGCACGACCTCCAGAATCGGCGCCAGCAGCTCCGGCGCGTCGGGAACATACAGCACGTGGTCGGCGGCCTCGCGAATCTCCTCGTCGCCTTCGGTGGCGATCGCGATCACCGTGCCCGAGCGCGCCTTCACTTCCTTCAAGTTCGACAGCGTCTTCTCATAGCGCAGCACCGAACCCGGATCGTTCACATCGCGCGTGGCCAGAATCACCACCGGCAGGTCTTCGTCGATCAGCGCATTGGGCCCGTGCTTCATCTCGCCCGCCGGATAGCCTTCGGCGTGGATGTAGGAGATTTCCTTCAGCTTCAGCGCGCCTTCCAGCGCGATGGGATAATGAATGCCGCGTCCCAGAAAGAGGAAATCGTGCGCGCGGTGATATTCCTTGGCCAGATCTTCGGTCTCTTCATCGCGCGTCAGCAGCGACTCCAGCTTGCCGGGAATCTGCGTCAGCTCCTCCAGCAGCTTCTTGGAATGCTCGGCGTCGAGGGTGCCGCGCACCTGCCCCAGATACACCGCGAACAGGAACAGCGCCGTCAATTGCGCGGTGAACGCCTTGGTCGAGGCGACGCCAATCTCCGGCCCGGCGTGGGTGTAGATGGTGCCGTTGGACTCGCGCGCAATCATCGAGCCCACAACGTTGCAGATGCCCAGCGTCTTCGCGCCCTTGGCCCGCGACTCGCGCATCGCGGCAATGGTGTCGGCGGTTTCGCCCGACTGCGTAATCAGGATGGTCAGATCGCCCGGGCCGGTCAGCGGATCGCGATAACGAAACTCGCTGGCGTAATCCACTTCGACCGGCAGCTTGGCCAGCCGCTCGATCATGAACTTGCCGGCCAGCGCCGCATGCCAGCTGGTGCCGCAAGCCGCGATATAAACCTTGCTGAGCTTGCGGAAATCGTCTTCGGTAATGTCCATCTCGTCGAGAAAGACCTTGCCGGAATCGAGCGAGACGCGGCCCAGCGTGGTGTCGCGCACCGCGCGCGGCTGCTCGTAGATTTCCTTCAGCATGAAATGCTTGAAGCCGCCCTTTTCCGCCATGATCGGGTCCCAGGTGATGTGCTGCACCTCGCGCGTGATGGGCTGGCCGTCGAAGTCGGTAAGCTGCACGCCGGTCGGCGTGATGACGGCAAGGTCGCCGTCGGCGAGGAAGAACAGGTCGCGCGTGTGATAGAGGATGGCCGGCACGTCGCTGGCGACGAAGTATTCGTTCTTGCCCAGGCCGATGACTGCCGGCGGCCCATTGCGCGCGGCAACAATCTTGTTGGGCTCGTCCGACGAGATGACCGCGATGGCGAACACGCCGGTCAGCATCTGCACCGTCTTGCGAACCGCTTCTTCCAGCGAATTGGGATGCCATTGCCGCCGGCGCTCAGATTCTTCTCGATCAGGTGGGCGATGACTTCGGTGTCGGTCTCGGTGACGAACTTGTGGCCTTCGTCGATCAGCTTCTTCTTCAGGCTGACGTAGTTCTCGACGATGCCGTTGTGCACGACCACGATCTTGCCGGTGCAGTCGCGATGGGGATGGGCGTTTTCTTCGGTGGGACGGCCATGCGTGGCCCAGCGCGTGTGGCCGATGCCGTAGGTGCCGTCGAGCGGCTTCAGGCGGATGACCTCTTCCAGATTGCGCAGCTTGCCCTCGGCGCGGCGCACCTGCAAGCCGTCGCCGTTGCCGGCTACTGCAATGCCGGCCGAGTCATAGCCGCGATACTCCAGCCGCCGCAGACCGTCAATGATGACCGGCACAACTCGCTTCTGCCCGACATACCCAACAATGCCGCACATAGCTCAGCCCCTATTTTCCACTTTCCAAATCACTGACGCGCTCTTCCAAGGACACCAGACGTTCACTGAATCCTGCAACCAGCACTTCGTTCGCCTTGAAACGCGACTCGAAATCTGACTGCCCACTTGCGAAATTCCTTCAGCAGAGTCGTTTCCGTCTTCTCGATGCGCTCAAGCAGTTGCTCCACAATCTGATCCCGCACTGCGTTCAGCTCCGCCGTGGTGACTAGCTTCTCGTCTGCCATAGTTGCTCCAGCTCCTAAAGCTCAGCGTCGCGCAATCTGCGAGAGCGCGATTCGACGTGACCCCTTTGATTTTAAACGTTAGCTCATTAGATGTTACAGGGATTGCCTCGATTCGCAAGCACGCCGGTCTGGCGCCATGGCATTCCGTAATTGGGCGGAGGAATCTCTCCGGGGTGCCCGGCACACTAATAGGCCTACGACCCCTCCACCGAAGCCGCGACTCGATGGGAAAAAGCGGCGGTAACTATTCAGCGACTCCCAGGATATTCGGCAACAATAAGGCCGTCTCACGAGGCTAAGATTGTCGCTGCAGAGGTCGCTAACCAAGAACTTGGGTGTTGCGAAGATCCACTACTGGAGGACTTACGGCTATGAAACGCATCTGCGTCTGGTTGGTGTTGCTGACCGCTGCATCCGGTTTTGCCCAGTCATATAAAACGTGCGCCGTGACGATGTGGGCCAATGAGACGGATTCGCACACCTCGGCTACGTCCCCCAAGGACATTTTGTACTTTGTCCGGGTTGGAAGAGTGAGTTATGAGATTGCGCGGCCTGGGCCTGATGTGGAGATGAATTCAGGACAGCAGATACGTTGTCGCATTGATAACGGCTACATGTTCATCCGTAACAGCAAGGGCCAAGTGCGCAAAGCGCAGATCGTTGAGGCGGGACAGTCGATGCAGAACCAGTAGTAGCCGGGTGCCCTGGGTCTCGCGGTGTTCGATACCCTGGAAGTTCGCTCCCGTTGGCCTGCCGCGTTAGCCTTCCAACCGGAAGCTGTATTCTTCGATGACCGGGTTGGTGAGCACTTCGCGCGCGATGCGCTCGACTTCCGCCTGGGCTTCTTCGCGGCTCACGCTGTTGTCGAGCGCGATCTCGAAGTACTTGCCTTGGCGCAGATCGTACCGAACGACACACCCGATGCCCCGCCCGTCACCAGACTACTTTGCCGCGGGAAGTGTAGCGATGAAGTTGTTCATTTCGCGCAGGACATCGGCCTCATTTGAGCGGAAGACGTAATGGGTGGCATGCGGGATCAGGACCATGTGGGCTGAAGGGACTTGCCGCTTCCACGCAGCAATCTGCGATTTTTTTTCGCGTATCATAAGCGCCTGTCGCACGGCTTGGGCGTGGGCTTGGGGATCATCGCCGGAGATGGGGTTGGGATCGGTTGCGAAGATCACGAGGGCGGGCACGCGGATAGTTGTGAAACTTTTCCGGCCCTCCATGATGGCGAACAGATCCGGAGTCATCCTCGGGCTCACCGGAGTGGGAGGGAGGTTTCCCATATCTCGCTGGTGTTTTTTGACCTCCGTCTCAACCCGCTCCAGATTGGCAATCAGCTCGCCGTAATCTTTAACCGGCTCCTGAGCATACCCATTGGTGAACTGGCGAAGCTGGTCGCGTAATTCAATGGAATCCAGTTCCAGCTCGCCGTTGGCTTGATCGTAGAGAGCGTAAGGATAACCGGCTTCCATGTAAATGAGTCCGGCGACCTTTTCGGGATGATGCGATCCGATGTAGCTTAGCTCCTCGCCGGCAATGGAATGCCCCGCGATGACGGGTTTGTTGAGATGCAGCGCATCGATGACGGCCAGCACATCTTCCCCCAGCCTGTCGGCGGTATAGTTCGTCGCGTTGGGTTCCGGTACGCTGGAAGCGCCGCGGCCACGGCGACTGATGCCATAGACGTGATACTTGGCCGTGAGCTTCGGAGCGAAATCATCGAAGATGTGGGCGGTGTCGGGCAAGCCCGTTAGCAGTACTAGCGGCCGCCCAGTGCCGCCCCAATCGAGCACCTCCAAGCTGACGCCTTTCTCCACGGAAATCATTCGGACCGTATGGCGCGTTGAGTCGAGCTTCTCCTGAGCATGCACCGTGACTACCAGCCAAAAGAGAAGAACGAATTGAACCAAATGTGTTTTGCGGAATCTCACCGAGCGACCCCCGTCAGGAAGTTAGCGCTGCACGCTTGTGGTGGAATGGAGAGGCTCTTTCGGGTTCCTGCAGCGAGAATACAGTGCTTCATTGCGACAAGGCCGGACGACTAGCCCTCCAGCTTGAAGCTGTATTCTTCGATGACCGGGTTGGTGAGCACTTCGCGCGCGATGCGCTCGACTTCCGCCTGCGCGTCTTCGCGGCTGACGCTGTTGTCAAGCGCAATCTCGAAGTACTTGCCCTGGCGCAGATCGTCGATGCCGCGATAGCCCATCTTCTTCAGCGCGCCGTGAATGGTTTTGCCTTGGGGGTCGAGAACGCTTTTCTTGAGCGAGACGTAAACGTAGGCTTTCATGGGAAAATCTATTATAGCTTTTGTCGGTAATGGGTCGGTGTGAAATTGTGGTCAGGTGATCTTGGGTGGAGCATGCCTTCAGGCGTGCAGTTGAGGTCGTCTAAATCCCTCGGCTTCAGCCGCTGAGGTAAAGGGTAGATTTGCTTCAGGCGCTAAAGCGCATGCGAATTGGGGCTGCAATATGCACGCCTCCAGATCGATTCACCGCCGGCGACGCTCCCGGGCGAGTTGGTTTTCACTTGACGGACAGATGTTGATGTCCTAAGCTGTGTGACAATCTAAGCTAGGCAAAATATGTAACAAGCAAACGGCTCTCGGGTTGGTCCTCTCAGGGCGCAGCCTTGTCAGACAGTGGGAAATTCGCTTGAAGTAATGGCGAATGGGTTGGCGAGAACCACCTTTCGCGCTCCCAAGGTTAGAAACGCATAACTACGGTTGGCGAACCGTGTGTCACGCATTTGCATTCGGTCGACGCCAGCAATACAGCACAGTTGTGGTTGAGACGGTTCCGCTTGTCGGCGCGGGTCCGGCCCTGGGATACGGGAGACGATCATCATGACCTTGCGTCTGAATTCTCTGCGGTTCTACCTGCGGTTGTCGTGCTATCTGATGCCCCTGACGGCGTTCGCTGCCGCAGCCTATATCAGATTTGTCCCTCTGCGCTCCGTACTCGCCCAAAAGGAATATGACCCCCGCTTCTACTTCGGTGTGTTATTGGTGGCAACCCTGGTATGGGCCATTGCGGCGGAAAACTACGGGCTGTGCGATATCGAGGAGCTGTTCCAGGAATATACAGGGCTCAAGAAATCCATATCGGCTTGTGTGACCACCTACGTTGTCCTCTCTTGCATCCTGTTCTTCTACCGGCAACAGAATTTCTCGCGTGTCTTCTTTGCGGTTAGCGCCATCATCCTGCTGGTGAGCACGATTCTGAGCCGCAGCCTCTTCCGACTGGCCTTGCGAGGCTGGCGGCAGCAACGCCGGCCGCTGCGGATTCTGGTTGTGGGCGCTGACATCTACGCCCGCCGGGCCGCGGCCAGGTTGGTCCGCATACCATTTGCCGCCTCTAAAGTTGTGGCCCACATTCGGGTTCCGGAAGACGAGGAAGTCGCGGTGGTGGATGTCCCCGTATTCGAGTTGAGCGAGGTTGGGCGCGGCATCGGCATTCCCTTCGATGACGTGGTCATCGCTCTGCCCGCGCACCGCCTGTCATGCCTGTCCGATCTCTTCCGAACGCTGCAGCCGCTGTGCACCCCGGTGCGGGCCATTGTGGATATTGGCGATATACCTGTGCTGCGCGAGCGACTGTTCCAGTTCGGCGACCTGCAGATGCTGGATTTGGCCAATTCGCCGGCCGAATCGCCGATGTATTTTGTCCTGAAGCGGGTGTTCGATGCCGTGTTTTCCCTGCTAGTTGTGCTTCTGGCAGGTCCGTTAATGTTGGTGATCGCGGCCATCGTCAAGATCAGCTCCAGGGGCCCGGTGTTTTTCTGTCAGGAGAGAGTGGGTCTGAACGGGCAGAACTTCAAGATGTATAAGTTTCGCACCATGAAGATCGACGCTTCCTCAGAAAGTTCGACCCGCTGGACCACCGCCAACGATCCTCGCTGCACTCCGGTGGGAAGGTTCCTGCGAAAAACCTCCCTCGATGAGTTGCCGCAATTCTTCAACGTTCTTAAAGGCGAGATGAGTGTGGTCGGGCCTCGTCCTGAGCGTCCGCACTTCGTAAAGAAGTTCCTGGAAGAGATTTCACATTACGACACGCGGCACCGGCTGAAGGTCGGCATCACGGGCTGGGCCCAGGTGAACGGCTGGCGCGGCGACACCTCCATTGCCAAGCGCTTCGAATACGACCTGTACTATCTGCAGAACTGGAGCTTCTGGTTCGACCTGCGGATCGTCTGCCGGACGGCCTCCAGCCTGTTCCACAAGAACGCCTACTAGCGGACTCTACACCTTCAACAGGCTGCTAAAAAAGTCGGAGTAGCAGATCCTTGCGTCGCGGCCTGAAGAGACTGTGTCGCGACCGGAAAACAAATTTTCTGGTGGAACAAACGGCCCGAACAACCGATCAAACTAGCCGCGCAGCGGCGAGATGGGGTTAGGCGTGGGCGTCAGCCCACGCTCAAAGTGGGACAAAACGTGAGCCGCAGAGCGGCGACACCGGGTTGCGACACAGTCTCTGAAGGCCACCCGGATCCAACGTCGTTACAGATGGGATGACAAAAATGAGGGGCTTATCGGCACGACCGAGGTCGTGCCCTGTTACAAAGCGCTCCAAAGGCGAGTTTTTCAAACCTGTGAAGTCGTGCCCCGTTACGAAACTCTCGGAAACGGGCTCTTTCAGCGGCCTCTAAGCTCGTGCCCTGTCGCCAAGCCGGCAGAGCCACGACTTCCACGATCAGGGAGCAAGCGAAGCGGGATGAGCGTGCGTGTCGCCCAGGCCGGCGCCGCGATAGGCGCGCATGACGTCGTCCAGCGAAACCACGCCCAGCAACTGCTGCACGTTGGCGCGATGCACCACCGGCAACAGCGGCCATTCGCCAATCAGGCGCAAAGCCGTGTCCAGGGGGTGATCGGGATGCAGATAGGGGATTCTGTCTGTAAAAAAGCTGGCCAGCGGCAGCGGTAGCTCAGAATCCGCAATGAGGTTGAGCAAGTGGGCTCGGGTGATCCCATACCAATCATCGCCGCCCATGCCGACCACGAAGAATTCCTGCGCCGAACCCTGCACGTGTTCCTGCGCTTCCTGCAAGCTCATATTGCCGGTAAGAACCTGTCCCAGCGGCGGACGCATGGCATCTTCCACGCGGAGCAAAGGAACCTCGCGCTCTTCTTCGAGCGAGGGCAAGTCAAGGCCGTCCTGACGCGAAAGCAGATCGAAGATCGGCGTTGGCTGAAAAGTGCGCGAGATGAAATAGGCGATAGCATTCGAAAGGATGACGGGAACGATGATGCTGTAGTTGCCGCTGATCTCCAGGATCATGAAAACGGAAGTCATGGGCGCGCGCAGAATTCCGGCAAACAGTGTGCCCATGCCGACGAGCGCGTACGCTCCCACCGGAATGGCGAGGTAAGGAACGATCTGGCGCTCGGCCATGCCGACCGCGCCGCCGATCATGGCGCCCATGAACAATGTTGGCGCGAAAAGGCCACCAGGCGTACCGCTGCTGAACGACAGGCCGGTGGTCAGAATCTTCAGCGCGCCCAGTATGGCGAGAACCTGCCAGGTGTACTGCTCGTGCATGGCCTGATCGATGTAGGTGTAGCCAGCGCCCATTACCTGGGGAAACTTGATGCCGACGAAGCCGATGAGCAGACCCGCTGCGGCGGGCTGGAAATATTGCGTCCATGACGGATATTGCCGCAGCTTGGGCCGCAGGAAGGCGATGTACTTGACGAAGATGAGCGAGGCGAAGCCGCCGATCACGCCCATGCTGGCGTAGGCCAACAGCTCGCCAGGATGTTCGAGGTGATACGCAGGAACGCGAAACAGGGCTTCGTCACCCAGGAACCAGCGGGCGACGACTGCACTGGAAATTGCCGAGAGCACGACCGCGCCCAGAATGCCGGCCGTCCAACGGCCGATGACCTCTTCGATGACGAACAGAACGGCGGTGATGGGCGCGTTGAATGCCGCCGCCAATCCGGCTGCCGCGCCCACCGGCGCGATGAGGCGCAATTTCTCGCGCGAGAGCTTCAAACGGCGTCCCAGCGCCGAGGCCAGACCCGCGCCGATCTGCAGCGCAGGATCTTCGGGGCCCAGCGATTGTCCGCTGCCGATGGCCAAGGCGCTGGTAATGAATTTGCCGATAACGGTCGGCATTGGAATGTAGCCGTCGTAGATGTACAGAGCGGCTTTGGTCTGGTTGATGCCGCTGCCGCGGGCGCGCGGGAAGAAGCGAATCACGAGGACGGCGATGACCAGGCCGGTGAGCATGGGAGCAAGAAACACCCGCGGCACCGAAGGCTGCAGACCGCTGCCCAGCAGCTTGAGATGCAGGAACGCAATGCACATGCGGAAGCAGACTACGGCGAGCCCAGAGCCAATGCCGATGATCACGGCCAGCAGCAGAAAGAACTGCTCCTCACGCAGACTGAGGCGTTCCGGCGCCAGCATGGCGCGCAAGCTGCTCCAATACTGGCGGCGAGTGGGAGTGGAGACGGCAGGCTTGATGCCGCTGGCATCCCTGGATTTGGCGACGATGGGTTCTTGTGGAATCATTTCGCCGTTGCACTCTCATGCTGCGCCAGAGTCAGCAGCGCGCTATCCGGCAGTTCCATGGCCGGGCAGACCAGCGCAGTCGCACGTTCCACATCGAAGACAAATTGCATGGTAGGTTCCAGCGCATCAGGATTCTTGCGCAAGGCCTGTTCAGTGGCAGACGCTTTCTTTTGCAGGCCAATGGTATAGAGATTTTGCAGACCGCCAGTGGCAGGCTGCGGATTGGGCACGACGGTAACGGCAGCGGCTGGCGCCGGCGCCGCACCGTCATGTTCGGTCAGGCTGTATCCCTGCTGATTGGCGCAGGTAGTTAATCGTTGAAGAGCAACCTGAAAGGTCGTGGCAACGCGTTTGCTGCGCTCGGCCAGGGACAGTCCGCGGATCGTGGAGTCAAGCCGCAGCACTTCGCGCACCAGTTCGAGCTGCTGGCGAGCGTCGGCAAGGTGCGGGTCGCGATCGACCGCATTGGCGAACGCCTGCTCGGCTGCGCTGTAATCGCCGAGCGCCAGCGACGCTTGCCCTTTGCCCAGCCACGCCTGAGCGCTAGTGCGATCACGCGCGAGGACCGCGTTGTAGGCGTCGATGGCGCGCGCCGGCTCGTTTACCTGAAGCAATAGATTCGCCAGCAGAAGCTGGTCAGCGGGATTGGGCGGTCCGTCGGCCTGTAGCGCCATCAATTCAGCCTGAGCTTGTGCTACTTTGCGCTGTCGCATCAGGTAGCGTGCCAGCTCGAAACGAGTTGCTACGCGTTGCTTGCGAGGCTCCTCGCTCCACACCCCATTGATGGCATTGCTGTAGTAGCGGACGGCGTCGGGATAATTGCCCCGCTGGGCATCCATTCGCGCCAGCGTCAGGTTCACCTCGCCGCTGGCAGGTTCTTCTTCCCACAGACTGGTGAGATGCGCGCGAGCTTCATTCCAGCGTTTGGCGGCCAGCAGCGCCTGCGCCAGACGGAGGCGATACTGCCGGTTGTCTGGATCGTAGGAAAGTGCGTTGCGATAGTCCTCCGCCGCGGCTGCCGGGATCTGGGCCTGCATGGCCTGTTCACCGCGAGTAAACCAGCGGACGGCGAGATCGGATTCCGTCTGCGAGTGAAGGTTGACAAAGTATTGTGTGAACACGAAGCCGGCAAGGATGAGGAGCAGCGTGACCGCCAGCACGATCCTTGCGGAGCGGGTGGGCGCGATCCGGCCGCACGACGGACAGCGATCGATACCTTGAGCAAGCTCAGCCCCACAGTTTTGGCACAGTTGTGTGGCCGGCGCACTGTCAGTAGCTGAGGGCATGAAAACGGCGAACCTTTCTACTGTATCAAGAGATGCGCAGAAGTGCAGGGGAGCAGCAAGGGCGATGTTTAGAAGCGTGAGGCTTATGTTTCCATGGACGTGGATCTCAAGCTGGACAAATACCGCAGCGGCTGCAGCCGGACAATCGCAACGCTTCGTTGATGCGGCGCTGACGCGAGCTTCCGCCCTGTGCCCGGCCGTTCCCGAATTGGGAATATGCGGCAGACAGGTGCGCGGACGCACACCGAAATGCAGCCTCGCCGCTTTACGATGGAATGTTGCGAGGTTGATGATGAAGAAGATTCCCGCGGTTGAGGACGCCCGGGCCGTCATGATGCAAGGCACGGAATGGGGCGTTTGGAAATGGCTGACGGAAAAGAGAAGAGTGCGCGCGCTGGCCGACAAGGCCAGGGCCGCGCTCGATGACGTGGAGATGGAGGTCAAGCTCACCTGGAGCGACGAGCTGAAGATCGCCTACAACCAGGTTGTGTCGGATGACGGCGACGCGAAGCGCGCGCGCCGCAAGACCAAAGATCATAAAGCGGCGGGAACCAATGGCGCTGACGCGAAGACGCTGGCGGCCGCGAAGCGCATTGCGGAAGCCGACGACGCCGCCTACAACGCGCATGAAGACGCCGAGGACGCCTTCGCGGAAGCCGAGCGCAAGATGAGCACCAGCATGGCCCGCGACGCCGCTCGCAAGGCGCTGGCAGCCTACGATCTGCACGAATCCGCCATTCGCAAGGCGGAAGCGCTGGCGCGGGAAAAAGCGTAACGGCAACCCGGTTCACCACAGAGACACAAGGCATGAAGAGAGAAAAAGAGAAGACAAGAACCGTGCCGTCCCTGCCGGGACTGGTTTTTCCGGGTCGCGTTACCCAGGACTTCGTCCTGGGCTGAGCTGAGTCGTCCCGCGTTGCGGGACGGGAGCCGTGGCTAAAGCCATTGCAGGTTCCTTAGATTTCGCCGGGCTAAAGAGACTGTGTGGCAACCGGAAAACTAATTTTGTGGTGGAACAAACAGCCCGAACAACCGATCAATTTAGCCGCGCAGCGGCGGAATCGTAGTTAGCCCAGGGCGTAAGAGTCTGTGTGAGAACTAGGTTTTGTTTCTGGCGGTGGAGTAGGACGCACGAAGATAGAAACCCCGCAGGGGTGGAATTGCAGTTAGCCCAGGACGGAGCGAAGCGGAGTCCTGGGTAAGTGGGAAGATTCTCCGAGCCGCGGCGCGGCGGCACGGTTCTCACACAGACTCGTAAGCCCTGGGTCAAGTGGGAAAAGAGCCCGAGCCGCAGAGCGGCGACACCAGTCGCGACACAGTCTCTAAAGCCCGGCGCTTCCACCTTGCGGCGCTCCTTCATCGCTTGCCCAGCTGTCTATGGAATTTGCCGGAACTTCTTCCTGCGCCTCTCCGTATCTTTCCGTGTCAGCAAATTGCAAAACGGCGAGCGCGGGCAGCGCGGCCGAAAGGAGTGGACGATGGACAGCAACGTTGTGGGATTCGCGGCCGTGGTCATGATCTTCGGTATTCCGATGGCCGCACTGTACACCTATTATCGGGTGCGCAAGCTGCGCACCGAAGAGCGCCTGGCGGCGATTGCGCGAGGCGTAACGGTTCCGATGGAGCCCGAGTTGTCGCACGCGGCGCGTTCGCGGCGCGCAGGCATTCTGTTAACCAGCGTTTCCATTGGCTACTCTATCGCCTTCGCGCTGATCGCACGGGCCGAGCCCGACGCCTGGACCGCCGCAGCGTTTGGTGTGATACCGCTGGCCGTTGGCATCGGCTTCTTCCTCGATTCAACCTTGATCCGGCGCGACGCGCGGGCATAGAAACCCCCACTCAAGGAAAAGAAACTTGAGTGCGAGTCGCTGCTGTAGGATGACACGCGTTTAGGGAGTACAACACAACCCCCACCCAAACAAAGGAAGCTTGGGTGGGGCACCCGCAGCTTGAGTGGGGCACCGGGCATTGTTGATAAGCCTGCGCGGAGTGCCGATTCACATGCTCGAACGCTTGCACCGGGTTAATTGGTCGTCGATTTGCACAGGCACGCACAGCGTTTTCCTCTGTTATCTGGGTCGTAACCTGCCGGACCTCTAGAAAACGCGACTCACATCCTTCAAACTGGGACGATGGCGAATCCAGGCGATTTTGCGCATACCCTCAAGGAGCAGGCTGACATCGTCCGCATTGTGGGCGAGTACATCACGCTGCGCAAGAGCGGCGCGCAAAACTTCCAGGGGCTCTGTCCCTTCCACTCGGAGAAGACGCCGTCGTTTTCGGTGCATGCCACGCGGCAATTCTTCCATTGCTTCGGCTGCGGAGCGTCGGGCGATGTCTTCAACTTCGTCCAGAAAATCGAGAACATAACGTTTCCGGAAGCGGTGCGGCTGGTCGCCGAAAAACTGAAGATCCCGCTGCCGAAGATGACCTACGCCTCGCCGGAAGAGGCGCGAGTTGCCAGGTTGCGCGGGGGGCTGATCGACATCCACGAGCGCGCCTGCGCGTTTTTTCAGGAACAACTGCGACGTCCCGACGGCGCGCATGCCCGCGAATATCTGGCCTCGCGCGGAATGACGCCGGCGCAGATTGCCGAGTTTCGCATTGGCTTTGCGCCCGACCACGGGTTTCTGTTGCGCGATGCGCTGCGCGGTCAGTACAACGAGGAGTTGTTGCGCGAGTCGGGACTTTTTTCCTGGAAGGGAAAAAGTAGTGGCCAGTGGCCAGTGGTCAGTGGCCAGTCAGAAGGCAGTGGCCAGTCAGCAGACGCTGGCGAAAACGCTTCTACGATCGCAACTTCCCCGAAGGCGGGGGCCGCGGACGGTTCCGAACTAGCCACTAGCCACTGGTCACTAGCTACTGCCTATAGCCGTTTTCGCAACCGCGTGATGTTTCCCATCGCCAACGAATCGGGAAAAGTCATTGCCTTCACCGGGCGCACACTTTCTGCAGACGAGAAAGCCGGTCCCAAGTATCTGAACTCGCCGGAGACGCCCATCTACTCGAAGTCGCGCGTGCTGTTCAATCTGGACAAGGCGAAGGAGGCAATTCGCAAGCTGGAATACGCGATCCTGGTCGAAGGCCAGATGGATTGCATTGCCGTCTACACCGCGGGATTCCACAACGTTATCGCCAGTTCCGGCACGGCGTTTACCGAGGTGCAGGCGAAACTGCTGGGACGCTTCAGCAGGAACATCGTGGTTAATTTCGACCCCGATACCGCTGGTGCAGCCGCTGCTGAGCGCTCGCTGGCGCTGCTGGTGAGCGAAGATTTCCAGATCAAGGTGCTGACGCTGGAGAGCGGCTTCGATCCGGATCTTTATATTCGGCGCAAAGGCACGCAGGCTTACACGGACGCGCTTGGGCAGTCGCAAAAGTATTTTGATTATCTCATCGAACGGGCGCGGACGCTGTTCCCGGCGCGCACGCCGGAAGGCAAAGTGAAAGCCCTGAATTACCTGCTGCCGCATATTCAGCGCGTTCCCAGCCGCATTGTTCGCGACGAGTGGGCGAACGAAATCTCGCATCGGCTGGGAATTGAATCGGCCGTCCTGCGGCAAGAGCTGCGCCATGCCGCGGGATCGCGATCGGCCTCGCGCGTGAGCCCGGCGAGCGGCGGCGGACTGACCGATGGAGAGCGCGTATTGGTTCGCGCGCTCGCCAGCCAGGAGCTGGCGCATAGTCCGCTGACCAGCCGCGAAGGCCAGGACTTGGACTTTGAGCCGGCGCGGCAGGCGCATTTCGCGCTGACCCGCGAGCGGCTGCATGAAGGGTCGGCGGCGGAGCGCTTGATCGATGCGCTGCTGGTTGCGCACGAGCAGGGACTGGACCAGATGTCGCTTCCGCTGGAGGAGGCCGATCGCAATTTGCTGGCGGCGATTTTGATGGACGAACACGAAGAGCTGACTGCGGAGTTGTTGGAGAGCGCAATTCGCTCGCTAAAGAAAAGGGTGCGGCAACGGGAACTGGAGCAGCTTCAGCGAAGGGTGAAAGAGTTGGAATCGAAGGAGGACGTGATGTCGCGGGCGCAGTTGGCGCAGGAGAAGTTGCGTCTGCGGCAGACGATGAGGTCATTGGAGGACGGGGTTCCGTTGTGAGACGTTCGCGGGTGCTGTGCGCTGGGCTAGATTATGCCGTCGGCTGCGCGGGCTCGCATGGTTGGCGAAGGTGGGTCGCGTGACCTGACGGGGCGCCGTCAGTGAGGTTGGCGGCCTTTCGTGAGCCGGAGGTTACTTTGGTCACCGTTACTTTAGTCACTCGGGCCCGTCTAACTGATTGACTCAAAAGGGTGAAGCTATTCGCAGGGCCGAAACATCTAATTACATTGGAAGTGTGTCAGGGCGCAAAAGGCCTTTCGGACGGCGCGAGGTGGAAAACCGACCGACACAGAATTAAGACCAAGAAAAGGCTGGGATGCGGCCCCGGCTTATGATAAAATCTGTAAGTTTGTGCATGTTCCGGTACTGCAGGACCGGTCCCGCCGCAGTGTGCATACAACGAGCGCGCGCCTTTCAGTGGGCGCCATGCTAGGGGAAATTCCGCTTTGGCTCTAGAAGACAAGTACGACGATATCAAAAAACTGATCGATGTGGGTAAAGAGAAGGGCTACCTCACCTACAACGAGGTGAACGATCTGATCCCACACGACGTGCATTCCCCCGACGACCTCGAGGACTTGCTGACCACCATCGGCACGCAGGGTATTGACGTGCTCGAAGGACCCAAGATGGGGGGCGACAAGAAGTTCGAAGAGATCGAAGCCGGCGAGGACATGGAGCTCGACCTCTCGCCCGGCGCTCTGGAAAAAACCAACGACCCTGTCCGCATGTATCTGCGCGAGATGGGGACGGTGCCGCTGCTGACGCGCGAAGGCGAAGTAGAAATCGCCAAGCGCATCGAGCGCGGCCAGCTGCGCGTGCTGAAGGCGCTGTCGCGTTCGCCCATCGTCATCCGCGAGATCATCGCCATCGGCGAAGACCTGAAGCGCGGCGTGCGTTCCATCAAGGAAATCGTTCTCTTCGACGAAGAGGAGATCACCGAAGAGGTAGTCACGCACCGGCTGAACGAGATGACGGGCAAGATCGACGAGTTGCATCGTCACTACAAAAAGTCGATTCAGCTTTTCGACAAGCTGGCCGGCATCCCGCAGAAGAAAGCGCCCGCGCGATCATCGCCGCTGCCGCTGGGCGCTGGGGCGCGAGCAGATCATGGTCTCGCGCGTCATCCGCAAGCTGGGCTTCACCAACACCGAACGCAAACGCCTGATCGACCGCGTCAACAAAACCGTCGACAGCATGCGCGGGCTCGACAAGCAGGCCGTCAACTTCGAACGGCGCGCCGAGGCTACGCGCTCCGAAGAGCAGAAGAAAGAGTATCGCAAGCAGGTCCGCCAAATCCGCGCCGACCTGGAGCGCATGGAGCACGACGCGGGCGCCAGCTTCACCGAGCTGAAGCGCACGCAGCGCGAGATCGTGCAGGGCGACGTCGATGCCGAGTACGCCAAGCGCGAGCTGATCGAAGCCAACCTGCGCCTGGTGGTCTCGATCGCGAAGAAGTACACCAATCGCGGATTGCAATTCCTCGACCTGATTCAGGAAGGCAACATCGGCCTGATGAAGGCGGTGGACAAATTCGAATATCGCCGCGGCTACAAATTTTCCACCTACGCGACGTGGTGGATTCGTCAAGCCATCACCCGCGCCATCGCCGATCAGGCGCGCACCATCCGCATTCCGGTGCACATGATCGAGACCATCAACAAGCTGATCCGCACCTCGCGGCAGCTGGTGCAGGAGCTCGGCCGCGAGCCCACCTCGGAAGAGATCGCCAAGCGCATGGACATTCCGGTGGCCAAGGTGCGCAAGGTGCTGAAGATCGCGCAGGAGCCGATCTCGCTGGAAACGCCCATCGGCGAAGAGGAAGATTCGCATCTCGGCGACTTCATCGAGGACCGCGCCGTGGTCTCGCCCGCCGAGGCGGTGATCAACGTCAACCTCAAGGAGCAGACCGCCCAGGTGCTGCGCACCCTGACGCCGCGCGAGGAGAAAGTCATCAAGATGCGCTTCGGGCTGGAGGACGGCTCCGAGCACACCCTCGAAGAAGTGGGCCAGTCGTTCGCCGTCACCCGCGAACGCATTCGCCAGATCGAGGCCAAGGCCCTGCGCAAACTGCGTCACCCCTCGCGCTCGCGCAAGCTGCGCGCCTTCATGGATGGCGTGCACGACTAAGCAGTTGTCAGTTGCCGGTTGTCAGTTGTCAGTATTTCAAGGCGGGACGCGAGAGCGTCCCGTTTTTTTGGGTCGTCCGTGCCCCAGGTTCGCGTCCTTCGTTTGGACGCTAACCTGGGCCGATCTCTGCTCTTCATAAGCCTTGTCATCCTGAGCGGAGCGTCCGCGCCTCTGCTTTTCCGCCGCGTCGTTTGCGGCGGGCGGACGCGCAGTCGAATAGCCTGCCCTGAGCTTGCCGAAGGGACCTGCTGTTCGCTGGAGCTTCGAAAACCCTCGCGTCGGGAGGACTTGTATCAGGGCACGACTTCAGTCGTGCCGATGAGGCTTCCCTATTCCCATCCCGAGCGGGCTTCAGCCCGCGAGGTGGACGGTAAGAGATCGCGAGCTCAAAGTGACGGGTGGCCAGCCCCGCGTCTTCCTCCCCCGAGTTAGGCCGGTGTCGGGTTAGGTTGGTGTCGGGTTAGGTTGGTGCCCCAGGTTCGCCCATCGTTTGGGCTAACCTGGGTCCGTGCGCTACGACCTTCCCGACCCAGGTTAGCGTCCAAACGATGGACGCGAACCTGGGGCACCAGGCTTTGTGTCAGGGCACGACTTCAGTCGTGCCGATGAGGCTTCCCCATTCCCATCCCGAGCGGGCTTCAGCCCGCGAGGTGGACGGTAAGAGATCGCGAGCTCAAAGTGACGGGTGGCCAGCCCCGCGTCTTCCTCCGCCCGAGTTAGGCCGGTGTCGGGTTAAGCTGGTGCCCCAGGTTCGCCCTTCGTTTGGGCCAACCTGGGTCGGTGCAGGCGCATCGTGGTTTCAGAATACCCGGCGGACTAGCGCGAACCTCTACCCAGGTTAGCGTCCAAACGATGGACGCGAACCTGGGGCACCAGGCTTTGTGTCAGGGCACGACTTCAGTCGTGCCGATGAGGCTTCCCCATTCCCATCCCGAGCGGGCTTCAGCCCGCGAGGTGGACGGTAAGAGATCGCGAGCTCAAAGTGACGGGTGGCCAGCCCCGCGTCTTCCTCCGCCCGAGTTAGGCCGGTGTCGGGTTAAGCTGGTGCCCCAGGTTCGCCCTTCGTTTGGGCTAACCTGGGGTCAGTGCGCGGCGTCACTGATGACCGGCATCGGCCAATGTAGTTTCGATCTATGCCGCAAGGTCTGGTGCGCTACCACGAATCCGGTCAGTCGCACTTCATCACTTTCAGTCTGCTATCGGCGAAAACCGAAATTTGCCGACACCAGGTTCTACGACCTGTTTCCCCTCCGCCTGGAAGCCATGCGACTGCGTTTCCGGATGCGCATCTACGGCTACGTGGTCATGCCGGAGCACGTGCATCTGCTGGTCAGCGAGCCCGAACACGGCAACCTGGCTGAAGCGATGCACTATCTCAAGCTGTCGTTCAGTAAGCGCGCGAAGAGTCTAACCGGGGCCCAGGTTAGCGCCCAAACGAAGGACGCGAACCTGGGGCACCAGCACCAGCGTTTCGACGCTAACTCGGGCCCCGTCGAACCGTTCTGGCAGAAGAGATACTATGACCGGAACGTGCGCAGCGTGCGCGAGTTCGGGATCAAGCTGCGCTATCTGCACCGCAATCCGGTGAAGCGCGGGTTGGTGCGTGACCCGGGCGATTGGAAGTGGAGCAGTTTTCGGCACTACGCCTTCCGCGAAATGGGGATAGTCGAGATTGAGTCGGAGTGGACGGGAAGAGATCGCGAACTCAAAGTGACGGGTGGCCAGCCCCGCGTGTTCCTCTGCCCAAGTTAGGCTGGTGCCGAGTTAAGCTGGTGCCCCAGGTTCGCCCTTCTTTTGGGCTAACCTGGGGTTGGCGAGCTACGACCTCCCCGAACCCAGGTTAGCGTCCAAACGATGGACGCGAACCCTTCGACTGCGCTCAGGGCAGGCTCTGGGGCACCGGCCCTTAACAAATCGAGAAACAATTCTTCATATGCCATCGTCTTCCCCGGAGTGCAATTATTTCAGCCAGTGGATTTTGATTTCCTGGTGAAGCGGCCTGAATTCTGGGTCGCCGGTCACCAGTTCCGCCTTAGTTTCTTTGGCCAGCGCGGCGGCGAAAGCATCGGCCAAACTCATCTTGAAGCGTGCCTTGAAATCGGCGGCAGTGTCGGCCAGCGCGCGGGTTGTGGAATGAAAATCAATGGGCAGGCCCTCCAGGACCTTGGCGGCTTCCGCCCAGGCTGCGGCGCCGTCTTTCTTCACAATCGAATACTTCACTTCGGCGTAGTTCACGTCGGTCATGTGGAGAGGGATGTCTTTCCTGCTGGCGGAGATGAGCAGTTGCTCTACCGCTTCCGCGCCCGCTTCGTCGCGGAAGTAGGCGATGAGCGCGAAGCTGTCCAGCACCTTAGCCGGCATGGCGCTCCTCCAGCGCGCGCTCCTGCTTTTTGTGCTCGGCCCACTCCACAGTCAGCGGCCTGCGTCCTGACGCGCGCTTGAGGATGCCGCGCCCGCGCCGGATGAGCGCCGCCGTCACCGGTTTCAGCAGGATGCCCTCCGGCGTCGCTTGCACCACCGCTTTGGTTCCGTCCTCGATTTCGAATTGCTTGCGAAGACGCAGCGGGATCACCACTTGCCCTTTCGTCGTGAACGAGACGGTCTCAGGCTTGCCTGTCATACTCATGTCTAATAGTATTACCTACATGACATTGTCCGTCAAGATGCGTAAAGTAGGATTTACATCTGGCAAGAGAATATCGGCGGGTGAGTCTCTACGCCGGGTGCCCCGGTGCCCCAGAGCCTGCCGAAGGGTTGGCGTCCCAAAAAAGGACGCGAACCTGGGGCACCAGCTTACAATCACTCTTAACCATGACCGCAGACCAGTATCTATACGGAATCCTTCTGCGTGAAGCGGTGGATGCCGGCCCAAACTCACCGCTGCTTGGCGTCCAAATTACCTTGATGCCCACCCTGCGGCAATGGGCAGGAGACAATCTGATTGGTGTCTCCCCCAGCGGTTCCTTCATGAAAGGCACTGCCGTTCGCAGCGGGACGGATATCGACCTGTTTCTATCGCTGTCGGAGGATACGAGTGAAACGTTGAAAGAGGTATACAACAAACTATTCGACTGCCTGACATCCGCTGGCTACTCGCCCCGGCGCCAGAACGTTTCGCTGAATATAACCGTGTCGAAGTACTCCGTCGATCTGGTGCCGGGGAAACGCCAGAACGCGCTCTCGAGCGATCACAGCCTCTACCGGCGCAAAGCCGACACCTGGACCAAAACCAACATTTCTACCCATGCCCGAACGGTTATTGGCGCGGGACGGGCAAACGAGATACGCATCTTGAAGCTCTGGAGAAACCAGCAAGGGCTCGATTTCCCGTCGTTCTATCTTGAACTCTCTGTCATCCGCGCTCTATCGGCCAGACCATTGCCGGGCCCGTTATCGGACCACGCGCTAACCATGCTGTCGCAGCGCGTCATGGCGGTCTTCGATTATCTCCGCGACTCGTTTCCCGCAGCCAGAATCGCCGATCCGGCCAACACCAACAACATTATTTCGGAAGATCTCACGGCACCGGAAAAGGCAAGAGTCAGCGCGGCCGCCAAAGCTGCGAGGCAAGCCGCTGCATCGTCCTGGGAGGACATCGTACGATGAGCTTTAAAGTCGAGTGGTCGCTGCCGAGACTCATGCAGGCCTTGCACGAACGCGTAGAGCAAGACTTGAAAACCGCCCGCCAGGCACTTGGGCATCCCGTTGCCAAAGGCGACGGGAGCGAGGCGGTTTGGGCTACGCTTTTCAGAAAATACCTGCCGCAGCGCTATGCCGTGGGTAAAGCGACCATCGTCGACAGCAAAGGCCAGTTCAGCGATCAGATTGACATCGTGCTCTTCGACCGCCAGTACACGCCCCTGATTTTCGAGCACCAGAATGAGATTGTGGTGCCCGCGGAAGCCGTCTATGCCCTGTTCGAAGCCAAGCAGGACATCAAGGCGGCGTATGTGAGATATGCACAGCAGAAGGTCGCGACTGTACGCCGTCTCCATCGCACCAGCGCGCCCGTGCGGACCATCGATGGCCGTCGCACGGCAAGGCCGCAGCCTATTCTGGCGGGATTTCTGGCTTTTGAATGCGATTGGAAAACAGCGACCATCGGGAAATATCTTTCGCCCATCCTCGCCGCCGACCAGGACGAAGGCCGGCTCGACTTCGGCTGCATCGCTGCCTATGGAACCTTCGGCTGCGAGGGGGCAAACTCCGTTTCCTCGGCCCCACATGACAAAGCGACTACGTGCTTTCTCCTCGAACTCATTACCCGGCTACAAAGAATAGGCACCGCCCCGGCCATCGACATGGCTGCCTATGCTCCCTGGCTTGTCCGAAAGAACTGACTGGTGTACCCAGCGGACGGATGCCACTCATTCGCGGTTTTCCAATCGGTGAATGAGTGTGTCGCAGGCTCGTATCAGAAGGCGTTTCAGCGGCTGGTGAAAGATTTGAAGGCGGAGGCGCAGAGTGGAAACTCTGATTAAGCCCGGCTTTGAAGGGGGGCGGCCTTCAGAGACTGTGTGGCAGCCGGAAATTGGATTTTCTGGTGGGACAAAACCGTCGATCGGGCCAAAACCAGCCGCGCAGCGGCGGAATCGCAGTTAGCCCAGGGCGTAAGAGTCTGTGTGAGAACTAGGTTTTGTTTCTGGCGGTGGAGTAGGACGCACGAAGATAGAACCCCGCAGGGGTGGAATTGCAGTTAGCCCAGGACGGAGCGAAGCGGAGTCCTGGGTGAAGTGGGAAGATTCTCCGAGCCGCGGCGCGGCGGCACGGTTCTCACACAGACTCGTAAGCCCTGGGTCAAGTGGGCAAAGAGCCCGAGCGGCGGAGCGGCGACACCAGTCGCGACACAGTCTCTTCAGACCGTCCGTAAGTCCCGTAAAATTATTGCGGCTCCAGCCGCTGGGCGACTTCGGCGCCACTTAATTGCTGCCTTTGTACGCCGTCCCCACGCTGATATTGCGAAAGCGCGCGGGCGCGGCACCGTGTCCGGTACCCATCACCTGTTGCGGCTGACCTTTGCCGCAATTCGGCGTACCCCACAGCGTCCACTGATCGCGCGAGCAGATGGCGTCCATCGAATTCCAGAACTCCGTAGTGATGCCGGAGTACGACGGATTCTTCAGCATTCGGCCGCGTTTGCCGCCGACGATCTCCCAGCCAATCTCGCAGCCAAACTGGAAGTTATAGCGCTTGTCGTCAATGGACCACGAGCGGTTCGTCTCCATCAGGACGCCGCACTCGGTGGACGCGATGAGTTGCTCCAGCGTCAGCGGCGACTCGCCCGGGAGGATGCTGACGTTGGTCATGCGAACGATGGGCAGGCGGCTCCAGCCTTCGGCGCGCAGACATCCTCCGCTGCGGGTTGCGCCAATCGCGGCAGCGGTATCGCGCGAGGTCAGATAGCCGGTGAACAATCCGTTAGTGATGATGGGCGTGCGCTGCGCGGCGACGCCTTCGTCGTCATAGGCGAAGGTGCCGAGACCGGGGCCATGCGCTTCGGTTGCGTCGGCCACGACGTTCACGATCTCGCTGCCGTACTTCAACGTCCGCAGCTTGTCGAGCGTGAGGAATGATGTGCCCGCAAAATTGGCTTCCATGCCCAGCACGCGGTCGAGTTCGATGGGATGGCCGATGGACTCGTGGATTTGTAGCGAGAGTTGCGACGAGTCGAGGACGATGTCGAACGTGCCTTCGGGACACTGCTCCGCCGAATGCAGCGCGACTGCCTGCTCGCCAATTTCCGTAGCATGATCCAGCAGCCGCAACTCCTCGATCAGCTCGTAGCCGCGATTTTGAAACTGCCCGCCAAAGGAGTTGGGATAAGAGCGCTTCTGAATTTCCGTGCCTTCAAACGAATGCGCCGCATAACCCGCGCCTGAAGTCGTGATGGTCTGATGAATTTCTGCACCCTCGGTGGAGTAGAACCACTGCTCATAACGGCGGAAGTTCATGTTCGTCTCCGCCAGGGTCACGCCTTTCACCTTGCGCAGAGCTTCGTCGACGGCAAACAGCAGATCCAGGTTCTTCTCAATCGAGATGGCGAAGGGATCGATTTTGCAGGGCGAAGTCCAGTCCGCCTTGGCGGGCGGCTCGGGAACCAGGTGCAACTCGTGCGCCTTCACCTGGGCCGAAGCTTTGGCGATCTCGACTGCTCTGGCGGCACATTTGTCGACGCCATCGCGCGAGAGATCGTCGGTGGCGGCGAAGCCGAAGCCGCCGTCGGCGATCACGCGAATGCCGATGCCCAGCGACTCGGCGTCCGACGCGCCTCCGATCTTGCCGTTCTTGGTAGCCAGCGAACGGTCGCGTTCGTCGACAATGCGCGCTTCGGCCAGGGACGCGCCGCGCAGCCTGGCCGTCTCCAGCGCCCGTGAGGCGATTTCTTTCATCTGTGGTCCTCGCGGTAAAGATGATATCGTGTTCGGCATCAGAACGCCGAGTGGAGCGCGGCTGACAGAAAACAGGCGTCGGGTGGAGCACGCCTGAGACTGCTGAGAAGCCGCTGCCGGCCAGACGACAACTAGGCCGAAAATCTACAATGTCTGCGGTTTGATGGTGAGTCGTAAGGATCAAATCCCAGCCAGCCGGGGTGCCCCACTCATTCGCGGTTTTCGAATGAGTGGGAGCGAAGAACCAGCTCCGCACCCCCATGCCGTCTGCGAAACCTGAGGAAACATAGAATACCCGCTGCCGCTGGCTCCCCGGCATGTTCGGCAGGTTCTGGGGGACGACCATGCCGATCGTCCCCCGAAGATTTGCAGCTCACAACAACCAACGGCCGCTAGGGCGCGAGTTCGATGTAGATCGCCAATCCTATCCAGGAAAACTTGGATCCCGGTGCCCCAGTCATGGGGTCAGGTGGGATGGCATCTGTGTTGCGATAGAAATACTGCATCCCGGGCGTGACCTGATTGTGGCCTTCCTGGGAATTGGCCGAGTACGGTCCGTGGCCGGGAAGGAAATCGGGGCCGTCATCCCGCGGACAATTGGTGTTGAAGCCCAGGCAGGTCAGCTCACTTGGCCCGTTGCTCAGCCAATCTTTCCAGTACGTGACCGGCGTGGGCGTCTGGTTCACCTGCAGCAGCGCCCCCATCTGCAGATCGCTGGAGAATCCAGTGGTCGCGACACCGGCGGTCACTGTGGGTGGAGGACCGTTAGTGTAAATGCCGGACGCCGAGGTCATGGTCTCCACCGTGCCGTTGAACTTGGGCACGTCATAGACCTTGACTTCGGCCGGATTCTCGCTGGCCATGGTCACGGTGACCTGGCAGGCCACACTGGTATTCGAAGTACCTTTGTACCAGGCGATGATGCCCAGGTTATTGGCAACCGCTTTCGACGCAATCATCGTCCACGCTCCCATGCCCGACGGGACACAACCGCTAATGGAGGTGGGAAGGCTAACGCGGTTCGCGCATGAACTATTTGTATACGCGGTACACGGGATAGACACCTCCAGAATCAACGGATCACCACTGCTCGGAGTTATGGAGGCGGATACCAGTGAGGTACCGGAATCGATGCGACCGCATGCGCTTTTGGTAACGTACGTCGAATCAGTTTTGGGAGCCAGACAGTTGTAGTTCGCCGGGGGAGGGTTCCAATAGCAAAGGATCCCCTCTACAGTGTCCGCCCGCTGGGAGCCGGGAAAACAAGGCCAATCCTTGCCCGTGGAATACCACTTTTCTCCAACGCCGCCCTGGTTCCTGATTTTGCCAATACTAAAGAAGGCGTTTTGGCCATTGATCGGTATCTCGCAGTTGCCGAGATTTTCCGTGTACTCGTAATTTGCGGGCAGGTTTTCACAGGCCGGCAGAACCTGGGCTGGAGTGATCGGAGCCGTGCCTCTTCCTCCCGGCGAGAAGACTATGCGATAGACCGGAGCGTCACTCTGGTACACCTCAGGATCGTTAGGCCACGTATAAGCGCCATGAAGTACCTGGTGCAGGGTGTCTTCGCCCACGCAGGCAGCTTTGGCTCCGTTGAAAGTTACCACGCTGCAATTGTTGATAATAGGCTGGTCATTGAAATCGAATCGTGTAGAGTCGTCGTTATCCAGCGGGTTGATGGAGCCATAAGTATTGGGGCAGGCGATGGTGTTGGTCGGAGCGGCGCACTGGCCGGTGGATGGTTGACACTTGGTGCCGGCCGGGCCATTGCAGCTGGCCACGCTGCCTTTGAAAAAACCACGCAGGTCGCAGGAACCCGGCTTGTTGGGACCGTCCTTCTTGAAGCACGCGACGTGGTAATCCGTGCCACCGTTACATTTCAAACAGTCTGCGTCCGTATTACACTGGGTGCCGCTCTCGTTGGGTATACCCGTAATACACTTGTCACCGTACTTTATGGTGTCGTTACCAGCGCAAAAGGTCGTCCAGAAATAGCAGTTAGCGTCGGTTTTCGTATTGCAGCCGCTCTTCGCGACTTCCACCGGAAACTTGTACCTTCCGCAATTACTGAGACAGGCGAGTTGAAAGTTGCCGGTTGGCATTGTGGGGGCGCCCGTGTCATCGACGGTCACATATCCCAGGAAGGGATAGCCCGGCAAGGCGCCGCCCGTGGTTTTATCGATGTCAGCACGGGTGATCCTAAAACCGCTGCCGGTGGCGGACGCACACTGGCCAGTTTCGCGCAGATCTTTGCCATGCACGGTCAGCGGATAATTCCAGTTCAACCAATGCCAATCTTTTGCATTGATGGGATCGAAATCATCTCCACCCTTGGGTGAGACGTCGACGGTAAGGTTCGCGCCGTTGACCGCGCTGATATCGGGAGAATCGAAGTAGTAGGTAGGGCCGCCCCCGCTAAACGGCTGGTAGAAAGTCCACTCCACGATGGTGGTGGCGTTCGGCGGCGAAACGTTGGCGGAGCTGCAATCGTATTGACTGGAACAACCGCCGGTCTCGCACTCAGCGCGGTTGGCCACTTCATCGTAGCGGCAGCCGGTTCGTACCCAGAAGTTCCCCGTGTTCCCTCCTACATGCTGGCCGTACCATTCCGGAGGAATGTCGATGGTGAGAACGTTGGAATAATCCGTGGGATTATTCTTGTTGAAAGGTTTCATCTCCCACGTGCCTTCCTGGGGAAAAACCGGCCAGGCTGGCTGATCCTTAGCGCGCGCTGCATTCGCTGCTCCCAGCAAGATCTGGTCCGAGCAGTTCACCAATTGCACCTGACGCTTAATATCGTTACCCTGGGGCGGCTTGACCGGAAGAGTCGCCAGGTATTCATCGGAACCACACACGACCGGGCCCTGGGCTTGCGCCGTTTCAACGTAGGCGACTAGCAGGCAGGCAAATAGAGAAGCCAGTAGAACGTTTGAAACTAGTTGGGCCAATCGACGAAGTTGCATGGCAACGACTCCTTTTCCAGGCGGCTTGGGCTCGGGAAGACTGCCGCGCCTTAGAGCAGCCCTTTAAGCGCATTGTGCAGTTAGTTGATTCGTAATTCTGCTTGCGACTACCACACGGGTTCGGCCCGACTACACTGTGAAGCGTAAATCTACCTGCAGGCTCGCACCTGCGGGCACTCCAACCAGCACCAAGCTTTTCCTTCAGGCGTCCGCCGGTCGTCAGCCCTGCTGGTCTGGCTCGTTAGGGAAGTTCTGATTAAGTATTGCTTTGAAAGGGACCGCCTTCAGGCGGTCCGCAATGTCGAGCAAATGACCCCGGCTTTAGCCGCTGAGGGCCTCCGCATTGACTTAATCAGAGTCTCCTTTGCGCTCAACCCGTTTTCCCGCTTGCATTACTCATGGAGGCCAGCCGCTGGACGAGATTCGGCAGCAAGAGCTGTTGGTCTGCTGAGTAGAGAAGATGATAGGGGTGGGCGCACGTTGTTAATAAATACCCCACTGCTGGAGCCGTTCCGAAACGTTAATAACAACAAAGGACTAGCGATCGGAAGAGTTGCCGCGAAGTTTACTACAAAAAAGAATCCGCCGTCCACAAATACAGGACCGGGTAGTGGGCTACTTTGAAATCAGGCCATTCTTTGAAGGCAAACGCTAAGCACTCGTCCGACCCTGGCGATGTCATTTCCCCCGCCAACATTTGGCCGAAGGCCAAGATCGGGATGACGCCCTAGTTCATCAAGTATTCCGTGCAGAATGGGAATTTCAAGAAAGTCAGGAACGACATACCACATTGGATTTCTGAATACGGATGGATAACCAACGGGAAAATCTGCATTCCCGCCATTCCACCGCTCGCCCAAGTGCTCCCGGTCTTCATAACGTCCAAAAACTACAGAATATTCCCCATCATCAAACAAAACTTGAATCTGTGACCATCTTTCGGGGTTCACGTCGATTGCGTCTGGTATGTTCCAATCCTCCGTGTTATTTTACGCTGCTCCTCCGCCCTCCGCTCGTACTGCTCCCAGAGAGCCACAAGGTCATTCACGTCCCACAACCGATTTGTGACGCCGGCTGCCCCACTCATTCGCGGTTTTCGAATGAGTGGGAGCGACGAACCCTCCCACGCCTCACCCCGTTTGCGAAGCCTGCGGAAATATAGAATACTCGCAGTCGCTGGCTCTCCGGCATGTCCAACCCACGCCACAAGAATTCCTCTTCACCCGGCGCCGCAGCCGGACGCCCTGCTCGTCGCACGCCCATCCAGGCGCGCAGCCTGCAAACCTGTCTACGCATCGTTGATGCGGCCAGTTCGCTGCTCACGCACACACCGCTGGAGGACATCACCACCACGCGCATCGCTGCCGAGGCTGGTCTCTCCATCGGCGCGCTCTATCGTTTCTTCCCCGACAAGCAGCCCATCGTTGATGCCGTCGCTGTGCGCCATGTCAGCCGGTTCCGCTCTCTCCTGGAGCTCACCGTAATCCCGGTCGTCGAAAGCCAGTTCGCGAACCTCGAAACCTTCGACCCCGCCATCATCCTTAACCGCGTTGTCGATGCCTACGTCGCTTACCTGCTCGAGCATCCCGACTTCCGCGCCATCTCCTTCGGCCACCACATCAGCGCCCCCACCAAGGAGCACGAGGCGTCGCCCAACACCGGCCTGCCCGCGCTGCTGAAGAATTTCATGCTGGAGCGGCTCGAAATCCCCAACACTCCGGAGCTCGATCTGAAGCTGCGTGTGGTGAGCGAAGCCGGCGAGCGCCTCATCGCCTATGCCTTCGAGCAGCCCACGTCCGACGAGCGCAATCGCATCGTCGCCGAGATGAAGAAGATGCTGGCTGGATATCTGTTCTCCGGCGATACGCCTTGATTGCGGAGTCCCACTCTGTGGGACATAGCGGCGCGGATCATACCGGTTGCTATTCCGCTTTCACAACGATCAGTTCGAAGCTGCCTGGGACCATCGCCGGCCGCTGGCCGGGAGCCACAGGTTTGTCTTCACGCTGTGCCGTCACCAGGTAGGCCACGTTGTTCTCTTTATCCAGCGCCATCGTCCGCGCGCCGCGAACGGTGGCGAGATTCTGCTGGACCGTGTACTTGTCCGGACTGTCCTCGTGGATCACCGTCAGGACGCCCTCGCCGCAAGACATAAACACTTGCTGCGTGTTGGGATTGAAACGTCCGGCATCGACACCTTCGCCGATCGGCACCGTAGTCACAACCTTGCCGGAATCGGAATTTACGACGGCCATCATCTTGTTGCCACATCCGGCGAAGAGCCGATGGTTCTTCACATCGAAGGCCAATGCGCTCGGCTCCTCGCACGGTGCGATTGACCAGGTGTGCAGCACTGACAGCTTGCTGACATCAATTTCGGCGATCTGGCTCTTGTCTTCGATGTTGACGTACACCTTGCCCTTGCCGTCGCTGGCCGGGAACTCTGGTTTGCCGCCGAGCGGGATGGTGCCGGCAACCTTGCCGCTGGCCGCGTCGATCACGGTTGAATCCTCGCTGCGCGCGTTGAAGGTGAAGACGCGTTTGGAGAACGGCTCATACAGAATCGCATCCGGCCGCGTGCCAACTTTCACGCTATCGATTTTCTTCAGCGTCTTCAGATCGAAGATAGTAACCGTGTTGTCGCCGCCATTGCTGACGAAGCCGCGGTTGAACTCCGGCGCCAGCGCGACGCCATGAATTCCCGACAGATCAGGAATGTCGCCGGCCACCTTCAACGTTTTAGTGTCAATCACCATCAAGTGGCTACCCCGAGTGATGAACAGGCGCTGACCGTCCTGGTCGTAGGTGAGGTAGTCCCATCCGCCCTCGCCGCCAAGCTTGACGCGCTCGCTTACCTTGAATTGCTTCTGGGCAAATGCCGGCACAGTCGCGAAAACCGATGCAACGATAACGATAATGATGGCGATAATTCGTTTCACGATCGTCTCCCTATTCTTGTTGATGGCGTGGCCCAGGAACTGATGTTGTGCGTGATCTTCAGTCATGCGCCACGGATTGTAGATTAGCACCTAGTGAAGAGCGGACAATAACTCTGATGTCGTAGCTGCACTTGTGAGGTTGAATCGAAGTAGACGGGGCGCATTTCGGAGATAATCCTGAAATGTATTGCTAGGCAGCGGTCTGCGGGCGTTCGCAAACTCCAGCCTGGAGCGCGCGTCCGGCTCGAGAAACCAGCGTGCAACTGACAACTGACCATTGGCCACTGGCAACCGGCCACTGCCAACTGCCTTACGGCGTGATCTCCCACACCACGCCGCAGCCACCGGTGGGGATGCCGTTGCAGATTCCGCTGTAGTTGCCGCCGCCCGAAGTCGTGCCGAAGAGGTTGCCGTTACTGTCGCGTACGACCGATCCGATGGGAAGCCCGCCGTCGTTGCCACTGAAGGCGTGAAGGTAGTTCATGTTCCATCCGCCGTTCGACGGCGACAACTCGAAGACCTCACCATAGAAACTGGGAGGATAGTTACTATAGGAAGTGCCGTAGATGTTGCCGCTGGAATCCAGTACCAGCGAGTCAAACGGGCCCTGGCCGTAGTTGAAGCTGAAAAGGAGGCTGTACATCCAGCCGTCATTGCCCGGAGTCAGCTCATAGACCGAGCCCTCGCCGTCGCCGCCGAACTGGTCTCCGCCATAGAGGTTTCCCTCGGCATCGAAGACCACGCCGCCGTAGGGCTCGACGAGGCCCCTGCTGAGGGTCTGTTCGGACCACCCCGATTGCGAAGGCGTTAGCTCATAGACGACGCCGAAGTAGTTGGTGCCATAGAGGTTCCCGGCACTGTCGAAGATCAGCCCACTAAACGGATTTGCGCCGTCGTTGCCGGAGGTAAAGCTGTAGAGGACATTCTCCGTCCAGCCTTGTGAGGAATGTGTGAGCTCGTAAACGGCTCCGCATCCGCTTGGACAGTCTCGGCCGTCCAGACCGCCGTAAGTGGCAGCGCCATAGAGGTTGCCGGCCTGATCGAACAAAAGATTGCCATAACCGGGAGTTGCACCATTGCTGAAGCCGGCAAAGCGATAGAGAACAGTTTCGTTCCACGGACAGTGAAAGGAAGCGCAGGCGTGGGGCTGCGGCTGGAGCCGAAAGACTGTTCCGCAACCTTCTTCACCGAAGCCGTTGTTGCAACTGCCCTCCCCTCCGAAGGCGGTCGTGCCATACAGACTTCCGTCAGACGCAATGACGACTGCCGCGAACGGGTTCGCTCCGTCATCGCCGCCCTGGAAGGTATAGATCGGGCTGAGGACCCATCCCTCGCCACTGTGGGATAGCTTGAAGACGACGCCGCAGCCGTAAGGACATGTGCTCCCAACATGACCGCCATAGGTTGTGGTGCCGTAAGAATTCCCTGCCTGGTCCTGGGTCAGACCGGCGTACAGGCCACCTCCATGGCGCCGCCGGTAAAGGTGTGCAGTATGGTAAAGGTCTGCGCCTGCGCCGCGATAGCTGTCGCCAGCAGAATGAAAAGGCTGGCGATTCCTGCGAGGCGTGCGAAACCTGAACTCCGAAGTTGCTCAGAGCGCGTCATAACGATTCTCCCTTTCCTTCGGTCCGTTGAGGACGATCCGGGTGGCAATGTTGTGCGCTTGCTGGGAAGAAATCAACTTAATTTAACATTACGGCGGAAGAGCTTGATAACAGAGGTTTTATGAGGCGCAGGTTCAGCTTCGCCCTTCTCGTTGGACTGGAGCCGGAGCATAACGGCGCACTATCGCATCGCACTCGCAATCCTGGCCGCGCACTTCCTTGATGATTGGTTACGAGTTGCCTCGTTCTAGCCAATCCCTTGAATCGCCAACTTAAGTCCCTTGCCATCAACTCCTTAAATCGTAATGCAAAATTAAGTTGACGCGCTTTACCGATTTGCGCGATATTCGTCCCTGCGACAAGGACGGGTAGGGTCCAACGTCAGAATGGCAACCCCGACCGTCGTAAAGGACATCCTCATGACAATCCGGCCACGCTTCACTTTTCACCTGTCACTTGCTCCGTTCGCGCTCGCGATGCTTGCTGTGCTGACCATGCTCGCCCCGGCGCCGGGGCTAGCGCAAACGTTCAACGTCCTGTACGAGTTCAACCGCGGAGCGGGCGGCGGTCAGCCCTATGCCGGCCTGACCATGAATGCAGCCGGAGACTTTTACGGCACGACGGAGTACGGCGGCACCGGCAGCAACGGAGGATACGGAGTCGTTTTCCGCTTGTCGCGGGAGGGATCGGGCTGGATTGAGACGCCGCTGTATGCCTTCCAGGGTGGAAGCGATGGCGAGTATCCCGTGGCCGGGGTGGTGATTGGCAGCGACGGCGCCCTTTATGGAACCACCAGCGGCTACAACGTTTACGGAAGCTACGGCACGGTCTATCGCCTGACGCCTCCGGCTTCGGTTTGCGTATCCTTTCTCTGCCCGTGGCGGGAAACTGTTCTGTACCGGTTCAGCGGAGGGTCGGATGGCGCCAATCCGGGCTATGGCAATCTGGCCTTCGATCAGGCCGGCAACATCTATGGCACCACACTCTACGGCGGCGGCGCAGGGAGCTGCGGCTACGGACCTGGCTGCGGAGTTGTTTACAAGTTGACGCCCTCAGGGTCGGGCTGGACGGAGACGACGATTTGGGATTTCGGGGTTGGCGGTGGAAATTTCCCGGCGAGCGGCGTGACCTTGGACAGCGCCGGCAATGTCTACGGGACGACTACCTACCCAACTCTCTACGAATTGTCGCCTTCCGGTTCGGGCTGGACGGAGACGACGTTATCCGAGCTGGACGGAAGCTACCCGGCGTACGGCGGCCTAGCCCTCGACCCGCACGGGAATCTCTTCGGCACGACTGGCGGCTTCCAGGGAGCGGGCAACGTCTACGAGCTCAGTCCCTCGAATGGCGGTTGGACACTGAGTACGCTGTACACTTTCTCCGGCTATGAGGGACCTTTGGACACGCCGACGCTGGACGCTGCCGGCAACGTCTACGGCACATCGTACATGACCGGAGCCTACGGCGTAGGCCAAGTGTTCAAGCTGACGCCTTCCAACGGGAGCTGGATTTTCACCGACCTCCACGACTTCAACGGCAGCCAGGGAAGTGGGCCGGTCGGTGGCGTAGTTTTTGACGCCAGTGGGAATATGTACGGCACGACCTCGTCAGGAGGCACAGGTGGTTCACAGTGCAACGGAGGCTGCGGCACGGTTTGGGAGATCACGCCGTAGGCGCGCTTATGCTGCCGGAGCACGAAAACGACCTCACTTCGCGCTGAGCAGTGCATTGACCTTCGACATCACCTCAAAGGCGTCGGCGACATAGAGCACGTCGGCTTTGCCGCGCGCCCATCCGCAGTTGGGATCGAGATTGATGGCGCGCCGTTCGCCAATGAAGCGCCAGCCGACGGTGTGCGGCTCCTCGCCATGACAACACGCGGCCAGGCCCTTGGGATGGCGCGGCGATGAGCCGGTCTGCCCCACCTGGTTGAGGTGGGTCATGAAGTGCAGCGTGGATTGATTTTCGCCGCTGATATCGACCAGCGACTTGCTTCCACCCAGCGACGCTTTGGCGTTCCGCAGAAAATCCACAATGATGGTTTCGGCTTCGGGAACGTGGGTCTGGCCATCTTTCTGCTTCTTCGTCCATCCCGCTCCGGCGACGAACAGCAGATCTGCATCGGGACGAATCGTCTGCTGGTCCGCAGGCGGCGTGACTAATCCCTTCACGCTGGTGCGCAGCAGACTATCGCCGATTGGAACATCAATCATCGGTGGAGTGACGGAACCAGGCTCGCCCTTCCACGCGGGATGCGAGCCAGGATCGAGTAGCAGAATCCACGGACGCTGTGAGCGAGTGAGCGAGCCTTCGATGCGTTGGCGATAGAACCAGCGGGTCACCGCCGGAGCGCCAGACGCAGCAGTGACGCCGGTGACGTGGGTGTCCACACATCCGCCCACTCTATGCGCGACGGCGGCCATCACGCGCGCGCTACGAGATGTCGCAGCGGCAACTACGATGCTCGCGCCCGACGCGCGGACCAGGGCTTCGCACGCAGCCGCATCGGTGGCAAAGCGAGCGTCTGTAAAAGATTCTCCGCAAACCACAAGAAAGCGGGTTGCGCCACAGGCAGCAATCGAATTGGCCGCGGGCTGAATCTGCGCTCCGTAAAGCGCGACGTCGAGAGTTCCGTTGAGCGCCTGTTTCAGTTCCACTGCGGAGCTCAGCGCCTCCAGCGCCGTTTTGTTCAGCGTGCCATCGGCTTCGGTATGCGCCAGGAAAAGAATGTTGTCCATAGTTCCGGTTACTCCTGCGTGATCCACTGCACAATTTCGCTCGCGATCTGGTCGGCGGGCGTGTCTTTCACAATGCGGGTTTCGCGTTGTTGTTTTGGGGTAGCGACGTTGGCATACTGCAAACCGTCGGCGGTAATCTTTGCTGCGGCGGCACGCTGCAACGCAGGCATAATGGCTCGCATGTTGGCCATGCCCACCTGGGGATCGTTGCGCGGCTCGCCGAGGCTGCCGGTCGCCCATCCCAGTACAGCGGGAGCGCCCGCGCACCGCGATACCTGATGACGCGCGCCCTCGACGCGCTCCAGCACCTCGAATGAACCGTCGTCGTTCGGAGTGATCGCATCCACACCCTGAAACTGATCGACGATGCCGAGTTCTTCGCCCACCAGTTGCAGCGTGACACCGGCGCTGCGGCTGGCGGACTCCCATCCCCCGAACAACAGCAACTTCGAGAGATCGATGCCCGGAATGTTGCGGATCGCCGTGGCCAGCGCGGTTGCGGTCTGCTGAGCGTCGGCGAAGCCGCTGGAAGGGCCGTCGACAGCGACCAGTTGCAACGGAACTTTCTGCGCCACGGTCATCATCACCTGCTGGAGCTTGGCCTTGGGCGCCATGCTTACCAGCCAGAGCGCGCTGCCGGCAACCTTCTTTACCAGGTTCGCTGCCTCGTAAAGCGCGTGCGCCGCCCACGGATCGAGAATGGCAGGCAGCATCATTTCATTTTTCAGCGCTGGGCCGGTCGGCCCGGTGACAGGTTCCAGTGTCTGCAACGGATCAGGCACGACACTGGCGCAAACCACAACTTGAAAAGGAGTGCTCATCTTTATTTATGTTCCTCGCGAAGATTCCAGGTAGAGCAATTCCAGCAGTACTCATCCCGACCTGCTTTGGGTAGAGCGGCGCTTCAGCGCCGCGTTCGTCGTCTACCTAACGTCTCGCCTAAGCCGATGAGGTCGGGACGACCTCATCGGCTTAGGCAATCTCTCTTCTTGCGCCTTTACGCGGGCCTGAAGGCCCGCACTACCGCGTGGCCGATGCGGATGCATCACTTCTGGAACAGGCTCTAGTTTTCGGCTGAGTGTAGTCCTCCGACGCCGACGCGGAATTGCAGATTGGTTTCGCCATCCACCTTCTCCGGACAATTCCACATGCAAGCGCCGCAAAATACGCACTTCTCGCGATCGAAGTTGGGCACGCCTTCCAGGCTCCTGGTAATTGCCTGTCCGGAACACATTTCCACGCACAACTTATTACCGCAGCCGCGGCAGACTTCCAGATCGCGAAAGACAACGTGGTCGGCGTATCCCGCCGCAGCTTGCACTTTGCCGCCCATCAGCAGCACGTCCTGATGCGATACCAGCAGCGAGCCGTCGTACTGGATCGCGGGCCAGCCGCACAGGTCCATCAGCGGATCGTGAACGGAGGCGCCACGGGCCTCGCAATCCTTTTCGACTCTCCTGATTTCGGTTTGCGTAAACTTGCCGCGATAGAACCTCGCCAGCGACGTAAGCCGCTCGGTGGGATTCGCAGGATGGCTGCCGAGTGAGAGCCGCCCGTTGCTGAACGCGGCTACTGCCATTCCGATGAGGCCGGTCACGACGCCGCGCTGAAATCCGTCGCGCGACTTCTCCGCGATGCGAGATTCCTTCTCCAGCCAACTGTTCCGGCGGCGCTGCTCGTAGGCCTGCGCCAGGTTCTCGCGCGTAAATGTCTTGCCCGCTTGCAAAAGCTCGATGACACCTTCCGCCAGTAGCACGCCGGTGGTCCACGCTTCATCGACGCCGGAGCCGGTGAGCACGTTCGTACTGCCGGAAGACTCACCGATTCGCGCGTAGCCATCGCCTGCCAGGAATGGCTCACCGCTCTTGCCCGATTCCTGCAGCGACTTCGCGCCCCACGAGCGCAGCTTGCCGCCCTCGAGATAGCGCCACAAATAAGGATGCTGAATGTAGTGCTGCAAATATCTGTATGCGGTGCGGGTGGGGCAGTCGAACCACGAGGGAACGAAGATGCCGACTGACGCCACGCCGCCGGGATGCACATAGAAGAAGCCAAACATCTCCGGCTCGGGAAATCCGAAGGTATGCAGGACAGTGCCGGGTGCGAGATCGACCTCAGGGCGCAGCTCGATGACGAACTTCATTCCGACGGCCCAATCGCGAACCTCGTTGCCTTCGGGCATTCCCAGGCGGCGATCGATGTCGCGACTCACCGCGCCGACCGGCCCATCTCCAACCACCGTCAGCGCAGCCCGAATTTCCATTCCCGGAGTAAAGCCGGCTTCGGGATTGCCGGCGCGATCCACACCTTGATCGAGGAGACGGACGCCGAGTACTTTCTTGTCCTCCATCAGCGCTTCGCTCACCGGCATTCCCGGCCAGATTTGCACCGTGCCGCTGGACAGCAACTGCGAGCCGACCCACTGATTGAACTGTCCAATGGAAAGCACCAGCCCATCTTTCTTGTGCAGGAAGCTGGGAGTGAAAGGGAGTTCGAGCGCATCGTGTCTGACGCGGAGCAAGCGGCGGAATGTTTTCAGGAAACGATCGCCGGCGCGTAGTGCCAGTGAGCGACGACTGGCGCCGGTGGGATCCAGCAGGTACACCAGCTTCTCGCTGGAAACGGGCGTCGCCATCGGAATCTGTGCGGGATCGAGGCCGGGAAAGCTGGCGCGAATGCCGCGCGCCCGTGTCACCACTCCTGAGACACCAAAGCCGATATCATCCGCGCGTTCGTAGCAGATGACTTGCAGCGGCAGACCGGGCATGGTTCCGCTCTCGATCGCGGGAGTACCGTCATCCTTCAGCAGCTTGCGCGAGAGCGTGGTCAGGAAGCCGCCCATCGCCGGGCCGAAGCCGACGCACGCGATGTCCACGTCCATGGCGGCGCGCTCAACTATGAGTTGTTCAGGCGTGTTCAATCACATTCCTTAACGCGGATAATCGAGTGCCTCGGGGATCATGACCTTCGAAATCGCCTCCGCGGCGCTGTCCTTGGATAACTGAGCGCCGGTCAGGCAACCATCGAGTTTGCTGCGCAAGCGCTGAAATTCTTCCAGCCCACGGCACGACGCGCACGGGCCGGCTTTGATGGGATGCGAACCATCGCTTTCGATCACGTCCGTCGCCATGGCAACGATGCCGGGAATCAAGCCTTCCAGCGAATCCAGTTGGTCGGCGCGATAGCAGCCCTTGTAACCTTCCTCGTCCCACGCCGGATGGCGGTTGTATCCGAAGACCAACTCGGCGCAGATGCGGCCAACTTCTCCGGCGGAACGCGCAGCCTGGATGTGACAGAGATCGGTGAAGAAGCTCAGCGTTCCTTCCAGTCCTTCGGCCACGACCGGATTCTCCGGGCCATGCGTTTCCAGCTCGACCAGGTCGAGCGTCTGCTGGCGAGCAGCGAGCAGCCAGCACAGTGCATCGGCCAGCGGGAAAGTCACGCCCTGGCGTGCGCTCTGATACAACGCGCCGCCATCGGCATCGGTCGCGACTTGCAGATGGCTGAAGGTCCACAGCCACAACTCCATCGCGGTGGCCAGTGAGCACGCACCAGTTCCCGGGCGATGCTCCGCCACCCGGCGCATCTCCAGAATCCAGTTGCGGAACTGCGCCAGGAAAAGTTCGTTGGTCATAGTGACACTAAGGTTGCGCCGCTGCACCGCTTCGGGGCCTTCGTAAGTAGCTTCCAGTTGCGTGTCCATCCACTTGTAGGTAAGGAAGCCGGGACAATCCTCGGTGATCCCGTATCCGCCCATCAGGCTCAGCGCCTCGCGCATCGCGTTGGAGCCGGTGCCGGTGTTCCACAACTTAGCCGCCGGACAGAACACATTGGAGATGGCATCTTTCAAGGCAAACTGCACCAGCGGATCGGCCTTCAGATCTTCATAGGCGTGGCTGCGCTTCGCGGGCGGATTGTTTTTCTGCTGCAAAAACTCAATTGCCGACTTGTTCACATCGCGGAAGAACTTCATCTCCGACCGGCCGCGGCTGACGCCCTTCGCGGCGAGAATCCCGTTCTTCTCGTGCTCTAGGGCATCGATCTCGTCGCACAAGCGTGCAGCGGCAAAGCCCAGGGAAGCGCCTGCTTCGCCAATGGCCCAGAGGCTGGCGAGCCGATGCAGTGCGTCCTGGCGCTGCTGCAACCCGAGTTCGTAACGCAACATTCCGGCCTTCGCCTGCTCCGAACCGCGGAAGCGTCCGCGCTGATAGCGGATGATTGGCTCAATCGCAGACAGCAGTTTGGCCGAGGTCATGAGCGCCACGGTCACGCGCGTGCGCTTGAAGACTGCCTCGATGACCTCGCTGTGGCTGTAGTTGGGAATGATGGTGCCATCTTTTACCGTGTAACCGCCGACGATCCGGCTGGCGGGCACGGTCAGGTTGAAGATGGGATCGCAAGTGGAGGAGAGCTGGTGTACCAGCTTACGCGTCGGAGTGCCGCGGTCGAACAGTCCGGGATCGGTCTCTTCGAGGATGACGATGCAGGAGCCTTTGATGCGCTCGTCGCCGGAGTCCACAGCGGCGGTCACGAAATTCGCAAATCCCATGTTGGTGATGAAGCGGCCGCGCTTTTCCACGCGCAGTAGAGGCTCATCGCCGTCGGCCCATTTCTCGACGCGCACCTTGCCGTTCAGGATGCCGGTGTCCACACCCACATACGGAATCGGCTCGGTAAGACAGAACGCGCCGCGAAACATTTGACGGTCGTCTCCCGGAGCCGGCGGAACTGCCAGCGACATGTAGCGGGCTTGCTGCTCCGCCGTGCCGCGCTCATGGATGGGGGCCAGCGCCAGGCATCCCGCGAGGCTGCAGGTTGCGGCTCCAGCATCAACCCACGCGAGCTCGAATGCGGTCAGCGCCAGGGCCATGTTCTTCGGTCCGGCCAGGTAGCCACCTTGCTCGGGATCCATGAATACCGCGGTGATGCCTGACTGGTCGAAGGCCTCCAGCAGCGTGGCTTTTTCCGCAGTCCACTCATGAGTGCCGCGAAGTCCCTGGGCCACAAGCCGCGCCACCGGCCCGCGCGCCACCTCACGGGCGGACTGCACCAGCATCTGCAAGTCATAGCGGTCGGCAAAACGCCAAAGAATCTGGCGAACGTTGTCGTCGGGCAGCGTGCGCAATGTTTCGGATCGTACTCTCGAAACCGTGGTGGCCATCCCATCACCTCCGGGGGAAATCAACCCTTATTGTGATTTGTGAGTGGCCGAGCTTCCTGTGACCTAGATCATAGGGAAGGGTGACGTGGGTACAAGGCGGAGCCGGTCAGCTAATCAGGAAGAGCGGCACGCTAGGTGGAATTCAACGGAGGTAGCGCGTTAGCCGACGCCGGGTGCTCCAGGTCTCGCGCCATTCGAGGCACGGTAGCTACGAAACCCGAAGCACCAAAGATATGAACGGGAGATTTGCTAGGATTTCTCCAGGCCCAAAAACAACGGTAGGCACGAGGAGACTCGAACTCCTGACCTCTACCGTGTC
>CAWBKE010000041.1:0-20413 GCA_963789245.1 uncultured Acidobacteriaceae bacterium
GCCCTCTTTAGCCCCTGCAGAATACGCCCGACAGGGGCTAAAGCCCACGTCCCTTTTCGCGACGGGCGGCACGGCTGAAGCCGTGCCCTGATACAAAGCATTTGCGAGCTGGCTTCTAGCCCTTCATTGCTTCTGAGCTGCCCCGATCGCGTCGCCTGCCGGAACCTTCACGTCCTTCCCGTACATTGAGCCGTAGTAGAGGAACTGATGGACCGCGCTTCGCGGGTAGGTCATGTCGACGCTCTGCACCTTCCCGTTGGCCGTCTTCGCATTGAGCTGCGCATTCACGCCGACCCAGTAGGTCGGGATGTCCAGGGCCTTGTAGCGCTCGACGACCTGATCGCGCAGCTTGGGATCGAAGTGCACGCCGTACTTATCGACCAGGGCCTTGATAGCTGCGTAATCGCCTTCAGCCTTGATGCGCATCAATTCCGTCAGCAGCATCCCCACGCCTTGTTTCATCTTCTGGTAATCGGCAACTTCGACGTACTCTTTGCCATCGCGCTCGAACATGCGAATGCCGCCGGTCTTGTCCATGATGTAGTTGGCGATGAGCGCGCGGTCACGCTGGTGGTCTTCTTCGATGGTGTCGCCGCGAGGAATCCGGCGCAACTGCAACAGCACCGTCAGCGCCGCCGAGTCGTACATCGCCTTCGCAACTTCGTCCTGGTCGCCTTCGATCAGTCCCAGTTGCTTCAGCTTCGGGTCCCAGACGTTCCATAGCGCCGAAAGATCGGCGCGGCCCTCTTCCATGGTCGAGTAATACTCCTTCAAATACGGCTCGGAACCGCCCTTCATTTTCTCGCTCAGCTTGCCGGAACCATGACCAATGACTTCGTGCAATGCGGTCATCAGCTCGTTGGCCTGCTGGCCGTACTTGATGTCACGATCAATCACCGTCTGGTTCGCGCCGAATTCCTTGATCGATTTGTGGCCGGCCGCGCCGGTCAAAGCGCGGCTGCTTCCCGTGAACAAAAAGTTCTTGGTGCCGTACTTTTCGTGAATTTCGTTTTCGTTGGGCAGATTGTCGCCGATGGTGGTCACGCTGAAGTCGCCGGTCTCGACGATGGTCTCAATCGCCTTCACCGTCGGAGGCGTGAAGGCCGTCTTCTTGTACTTCGGGTCCCACGGCGCCTGCCGTTCGAAGTAATCGGCGTTCTGCGCCAGCTTCTCCATCTTGACGGTGAGCGGCTTGTCGGTAACACTGACGAACGCCTGCGAACTGGCCTTCATGCCGTTGGCGTCACGATATATCTCGATGAAGCTGTTGGCGAAGTCGACCTTGGCGTTGTTCTGCACCCAGAGCGTATCGAACTTGATCAAGTCGTCGTACTCGCCGGTTTGGTAAAAGCGAATCAGCGCCGCGATTACCGCGGCCTGCTGCGGATCGGCCACCGCCTGCGCCTTCGCCAGATACCCGTTTGCACGTCCCAGGAAATTCGCATAGAGTCCCGGAGGCACGGAGCCATCCGGCGTGCCGGCGCGATAAACTTCTTCCTTCAGTGTGCCATCGGGTCCCTTCACCACCCGTGAGTTCAGCGGGTATTTCGCCTTGAAGTCCTTCAGGTCGGCCAGCGTAACGCCGGGTCCGTAAAAGGTGTTCGCGCTCGACTGCACAATGTCCTTCCCGCCCTGCGGGCTCTTGGCCGTGGTCATGGGCTCAAAATTCGGATCGAAGAAAGCTGCCTTCAGGTCGGCGAGTTCCCTGCTGACGGCGTCGGGAGTCAACAGTGCCGGAAGATCGGCGTAAGGCGCTCGGAATGCGCCATTCTTCTGGGCCTGTAACGCGGCCTTCTGCAGTTCGTCAAACGTAAACTCGGGCAGGAACTTCTGCGCGGTCAGCTCATTGTGATTGCCGCGATTGCCCCAGAACAGCTTGGCGTAATCGGTGATCTTCGTCATCGTTGCCGGATCGATTCCTTGCGGATGCGAGACGATCTCTTCCATCTGGCGCTTCTGGCGGAGTCCGAACCAGGAGAGCTGGTCGTAGATGATGGGATCGATGGCAATGGCCGCTTGCGTAAGCCAGTACGCCAGTTGCTGCTCCTGCGGAGTCAACGCGCGAAAGCTTTCGGCGTGAATCTGCACGAACCCAGTGTTGCCCACGCGATCGACAAGTTCGCCAGGAGAAGTGTTTGCGGGAGCCGGCTTGGCCGCTTTGGTCTGGGCCGCCACGGGAATGAGCAAGGAAAGAAACATAAGGACAAATGCGCTGCTGCGCAATTTCATACTAACCTCCGCATAAGTTTCGCAATGCCGAAAGATGAACGAATGATGAACGAATCATGGTAAATGAAAGGGACGGGAAACGCTGCTATCGGTTCCGGGCGGGTTAGCGGGAGCGGTGAATTCCCAAACCTCGCACAGATAGCGCCGAGGTTGGTTTCCGTCGTGGTGACGCAGCAGCGCCAGCACCCGCAGGACGGCCAGGTGGGCCGGCGAAACGTAAGAGCAGCAACGACCGCGAAAGCTGCGAACCGGGCATCTCGCCAAGAAAGCGAAAGAATCGGACGCCCGGCTGACTTTGTAGTTTCGCCATTATCGCTGCCCAAAATGGGAAGGAACTGTAGATTTCTGCATCCAACGCAACATTGCTCTTGCTTTCAGGCCGAGGAAGATCCAATCTCTGCCTATATCGAGTGACAGGATTGTTGTGGTCACTCCCGGGCTCTGATTTCACAATGCCCCTGGCTGCTTACCTTTACAGCATTCGCCAGGCAACGAACTTTGCGGCCGACTCTCGAAGCTCTTCTCCTCTCGGGCCCAACGCGCCAATTCGTCACAACCCAATGGCAGAGTCAGTGCCGTCGTGAGGCACGCATGAAGTCGTCAGACCTTTAGTCAATTAATTCGGTGCGCGTCTGGGGGAAAGATACCCAGCCTTAATCTCACTTCGCTCCCTGCGAGACACAAGACTTGAGCTTTCTTCTCCTGGGCGTCTAGCAGCGCCTGTTCCTGCGGACAAGTTCGTTTCGCCCCGATGGCCGGGAGGTGAAGCCCATGGATTTCAAGCAGCAGTCTTGCAGCTCACTTTCGCACAGCAAATTCCACCGTAAGACGCGCGCGCTGACGATTGCGATCACGTTCGCGCTAATCGCGGTGTTGGCGCAATCTGCGCTGGGTCAACGATTAAATACCGGCAGCCTGTCTTCCGCATTACCTGCTCAACCTGCCACGCAAAGTGCGCGCGCCTTTCCTCACTTGAGCCTTGCGCCCGGGCGGGAGTTGGACTATCTCGGCGCGTTTCAGCCTGACGGAAAGTTTCGCGGGATGTCCAGGCACGTTCGTTTTCTCGACGCGATGAGCTCACTCCCGCCGGAAAGCCCGGCCCAGCAAGCTGCAAGACAGAGCGCTGCTCCTCCGTGGATGCTTTCTTCCGACGTGCGCGTGGTCGACGACATGGAACCACCGGCACACGCCATGGCTTTGCCCGATGTTCATTCCCGTCCGGCCACGGCTCGCAATGCGGTTGTCTCCTTCATTTACGGCCGGCGACAAGTGTTGCAGACGCCGCAATATCTAACCACCGACTCACAACCGGCGCCTCATCGTTAGCGATCCTGGCATTCCGGCCATACACGTACTGGACTCGCAGGGAAAAAATTCTTTCAGCATTCTTGGAGGAAAAGGTCGCCGGCTTCAGTCACCTGCCGGGGTTGCGGTCGACAAGGATGACAACTTTTACGTTGCCGATTCTGTGCTTGGGATGGTTTTGGTGTACGACCAGTACGGAAGATTTCAGCGTTACATCGGAGACGTCAACGGCGAGAACATGTATCAGGGCCCCAGCGGAATTGCGATCGACCGCAACGCGGGCCATTTATACCTTCTCGACAGCCCGCGTCATCTGCTGTTCATGCTTGACCTCGAAGGCAATGTACTGAAGCGCACAGGGCAAACCTGGGGCGATAACCGCGCAATCGAGTTGACGCGCAGAAACAGTACCGCTCCGCGAATGTTTAGCGATCCAACGGAAATTGCGGTCAACCACGACGAGGTTGCTGTTCTGGATAAACTTGGAACGCGCGTTCAGATCATGGACTTGCAGTGCAATCTTCGTGCAAGCTTCAGCGTTCAAAGAGCTTCCTACCTGGAGGCGAGTAGAGAAAATGGGCTGGCATTAGACGAGCACGGCAATGTCTATATCTCGTACGTCGGCACTTCCGAGGTCAGGGTCTACAGCAGCGCGGGAGAACTCATAGCTGCTTTCGGCCAAGGCGGTTCACGCATGGGCGAGTTCAGTGCGCCCAGCGGATTGTGGATGGATGCGAATAACCGGCTCTACGTCGCCGATACCGCGAACGTACGCGTCCAGCTCTTCCAATTGACCAGCGCAGACGCAACCGGCACGATACTGGCGTCAGGCAAATAGCGCCGCTGCGTTTGATTGCCGCAGTCGCCGTCGCTCCGCATTCTGTGAATCGGTCCGCTGTGGCCCCTGCAGCCAGTTCCGCTTCGTCACGTCACAAAACATTTTGCCAGCCGTTGCCGTATCTAAGGCTAAACTCTCACCAGCGAGGACACATGAGTTTCGCCAGGAATCCCGGCAGATTCGCAGGCCTGCTTTATCTACTCACCTCAATACTTGGCTTCTTCGCCATGGGCTATGTTCCCGGCAAGCTGATCGTGGACGGGAACGCAGCGGCGACGGCCAGCAACATCCTGGCCCACGAGACGCTGTTTCGCCTCGGCATTGCCGGCGGGCTCATCGGCCAAGCTGGTTTTATCTTTGTGGCCTGGGCTTTGTACGAACTGTTCAAGGGGGTGAACCAGCGGCAGGCCGCACTCATGGTGATCTTGATTGTTGTCCAGGTCCCGATAGCGTTTCTGAATGAGCTGAACGCCATGGCTGCGCTCGTCCTGGTGCGCGGAGCTGATTTCCTATCCATATTCGACAAGCCTCAGCGCGAAGCTCTGGCGATGCTGTCCCTCAATCTGCATGACCACGGATTTACTGTTGCCGAGATATTTTGGGGCTTGTGGCTATTTCCTCTTGGGCTGCTGGTGTACCGGTCGCGATTTCTGCCGCGCTTCCTGGGCGTCTGGCTCGGCCTCGCCGGCTGCGGTTGGGTGATCTTGAGCCTGACGAGCCTGCTGTTGCCGCAATATCAGCACCGGGTGTACACCTTGTCCCAGCCCGCCGCCATCGGAGAGATTGTGTTCATGTTTTGGCTGCTGATCAAGGGCGCTAGTCCGCCGGCCGTGGGCGCCGCAGCACCATCGTCAGCGGCTGATTAGACTGCGTACTGGCGTTTGACGGATGGGCGGGCAAATCTTTCCTTACCGTCAGCAGCAATTACACTGGCGAATCTCTTGCACCCGAAACCAAGCGCTCAAACTCGTCTTCGAACCTCTGGAGTGCACTGTAAACGCCTTCCCTGCGTTTCCGCATTTCGAGTGAGCGATCGATGCCCTTGAGTCTTGGGTGCGGCTTGTACATCGCAGAATGTTCAACTTCCCAAAAAAGCCCCGTCAGCATCGGCACTACCTGGTATTCACTCTGAACTCTACTGCTCGCCTCTGAACAGTAACCATAGTACGTGTAGGCCAAAAGGTCGCCGTTCTCGGCGCGGACAGGATCGGGATGCCAGGATGGGAATCGTTCGCGGAGGACCTGATCGATTTCGCTTAAGCGCCCTCGAGGGAATGCGAGAACGCGAACCCCAGCCAAATCAGGCAGCGTGGACAGAGTGTAAAGCTCGGGCCGGTCGGTGTCGAATGTTCCGCCTTCCTGATGACGGCGAAGGGCATCAACAGCGCTGTCGCATTCCTTGATCCGCGATGTGACGTCTAAACGTTCGGGTCGGTTCAAGCTGCGGAGTATAGGGAGCGTGTAGTACCTGATCTGCGCTTTAAGTTGCTCAGCTACTCGGCGGATGTCAGGCAAGAGATCAAAATACTCTTCCCGTAGCCGGTCCTCGATTGTGCGTCCAATCATTAACCGAGGACTTTCTCGAGTTCGCGTCTTACGGCATCAGGTGGAGGGGAGTTGAAATAGAAGCGCCACCCGTTTCTATCGATGTCTTCCCGAATGCGCTTTTCCAGTTCGCTTTCGTCGTTGTCGTCTACAAACTCCACGCTGAAGGCCTTCTTGGCTTGGCGATTGAAATAGAGCATGCGGTTGAAGTTGTAGGCGTATCCAGCCTGTCTCAGCAGATCTTGTTTCATGGCTAACTTCCCTCAACGTCCCGAGCCCGAAAAGCAATTATACCGGAGGGTTTTCGAACTGGCCGTCACAGAATAGCGCTGGGTTACTGGTCTATTAAACCACTTCAGGGGTGCGGCGGCATTCTGCTAATCTGAACAGCGCTCCATGCCTTCCGTTCTCATCCTGATAGCGGCAGTCTGCGCCCTGCTGGGCGTGGCCGGGACCGTCTACTTCGGCATGTCGATATGGGCCGCCAGGCGCTTTCAAGCTGAGCGCGGGCGCGCGATCGACCGCAAGTTCGCGCCGCCGGTCAGCATTCTGAAATCGCTGCGCGGGCTGGATCCGCACATGTACGCGGCCTTCCGCAGCCATTGCCTGCTCGACTATCCCGAATATGAGGTGCTGTTCGGCGTACACAGCCTCGACGATCCCTCGGTCGCCGTGGTGGAACAACTGCGCGAAGAATTTCCGCTGCGCAGCCTGCGCTTAATTCATTGTCCGGAAGAGTTGGGATTGAACGGCAAGGTCAGCAACCTGGTCCAGATGCTGCCGCAGGCGAGCTATGAGCACGTCATCGTCAACGACAGCGACATCATGGTCAGCCGCGATTACCTGCTGCGCGTGATGGCCCCGTTTGCGCAGCCCGGCGTCGGCATGGTCACGACGCTCTACCGCGGACTGGCCGGCAACACCCTGGGCTCGAAGCTGGAGGCGCTGGGCCTGAGCACCGACTTCACCGGCGGAGTGCTGGTGGCGCGCGCCATGGAAGGCGGCATTCGCTTCGGACTGGGCGCGACCATCGCGACCACCAAAACCGTTCTGCGCGAAATTGGCGGTTTGGAGCCGCTGGCCGACTACCTGGGCGACGACTACGAACTGGGCGCGCGCGCCGCCGCTGCTGGCCACAAGATCGAGCTCGCCGACACCATCGTGGAAACTGCGTTGCCGCACTACTCGTTTCGCGAACTCTGGCTGCATCAGATGCGCTGGGCGCGCAACATCAAGGATCGCCGTCCAGCGCAATACTTCGGACTGATCGCGACCTTCGGCCTGGTGTGGGCCGCGCTCGCCGTGCTGTTCGATCCCTTTGCCTGGTGGACGTGGCTGGTGCTGGCGATCACTACCGCTACGCGTTTTGCTTCGGCGGTGATGGTAGGACGCGGAGTGTTGAACGACCCGCGCGTGGTGCGCGATCTGTGGTTGCTGCCGCTGCGCGATTTCGTCGCGCTGCTGGTCTGGGTTGCCAGCTACACCGGCAATGAAGTGGAATGGCGCGGCCTGCGCTTCCGGCTGCGCAAAGGAAAGCTGGAGCGAGTCTAGCGTGAGGCGTTTCGCAATTCGCCTTTCGCCATTCGCTTTTCGCCAGAGCGAGGGTGGAGCACCGCTTCCGAGTCTGCGTGAGAACTAGGTGTGATCTTCGGCGGTGGAGTATGACTCACGAAAAAAGAACCCCGAAGGGGTGGAAATGCCGTTAGCCCAGGACGGAGCGTGACCGGGGCCCCCGATTCGCGCTTCTTTGGCGCGAATTGGGGTGGGTAGCGGAGTCCTGGGTAGGGCGGAAAAGAGTAACCGAGTCCCGTAGGGACGGCACGGTTCTCACGCACCCACCTTAGAGGCCGCCTTGGCGAAGAGCGAAGAGCGAAAAGCGAAGAGCGAGGAGAGAGGGTGGAGCACCGCTTCAGCGGTGCATCTGCGCTCTGAAAAATCAGTCCGGCTTTAGCCGCTGAGGTAATGGACAAAGAACCTTACCTCAGGCGCTAAAGCGCGGCGCCATATATCGCACTATCAATGCACGCCTGAAAGGCGTGCTCCACCCATCGGCTGCGCCTTACGACTCAAGCCGCTTGGCGAAAATTGGAGAGGAACTAGCGCGGGTGGAGCACTGCTTCAGCGGCGCAGATGCAGCTTAGAAATAGATACGGCTTTACAGTGTGCGTGAGAACCAGCGTTCGCCGCGGCCGATGCAGTAGGAAGCCCGAGATCGGGAGCGCCGAAGGCGCGGAGTCGTGATAGCCCAGCACGCAGCGCAGCGGAGTGCTGGGTAGCGTGGGGAAAAATGCCGAGCCCCTCGGGGGCGGCACTCTTCTCACACGGGCCCAGGTGCACTCTGAAGGGTGAGCCCGGCTTTAGCCGTTGAGGTAACCTATGGAGCTATTTATCTTCGCGCGTTTTCACGCCCGTCCGGGAAATGAGAACGCGGTCGCGGAAGCGCTGATTGACGTTGTGACTCCTTCGCGCGCGGAGCCTGGCTGTCTCAGCATTCACGCCTTTCGCTCGATTCGCGACCCACAATTGTTCTACATCCACTCGCGCTGGACCAGCGAAGAGGCCTTCGAAATTCACGCCAGCTTGCCGCATACCGTGCGCTTCATTGAGCGGGTCGAGCCGCTGATCGACCATCCCTTGGATGTAACGCGAGCCGAGATTATCGATATAAATTAATATTGATATTAATTTACTTAATCTACTGCTTGACAAAATAAATACAGCATTGCATAATCGTCTGCGAACTGAGATATCGCCATGGCATCCCAAACCTCTTGCCCACAATGCGGTCAGCCTTTCAAGATCACACGCATGGCCTGTCCGGGCTGCAATGTTTCGATGGACGGGCAGATTGAACTGCCCACCCTGGCGCAGCTTTCGCTGGAAGATCAGGCCTTCGTGATGGCCTTCGTGCGCCATCACGGCTCCATCAAGAAAATGGAGAGCCTGTTCGGCATCAGCTATCCCACGGTCAAGAACCGGCTGAATGCGATTGGAGCGGCGCTGGACAAGTCGATGCAGGCGCCGTCGCCGCGGGCCTACGTGCTGGAACAGCTTTCGCGCGGCGAGATCACGGTGGAGGACGCCCTGGAGAAACTCGGTTGAAATCGCCACAGGAGAATGGTTATGTCTGCTGAAACCAAGAAAGTGTTGGACATGCTGGCCGAAGGAAAAATCACGTCCGCCGATGCCGAGCGGTTACTGGATAAACTTGCCTCGGGGAAGTCCCCGGACGAAGGCAGCAATGGAAGTGGCGTCAGCGCGAAAGATAGTCGCCCGCTCGCGCCCAAGTTCAGGTTCCTGCGTGTCAAGGTGGACACCGGGGAAGGACATGACGTAAACGTCAAAGTGCCGCTGGGCTTCATTCGCGCGGGAGTAAAGCTGCTGGGTGTGCTTCCGCCGCGGGTCGCGCAGAAGCTCAACGACAAAGGCGTCAACCTGGATTTTCTGTCGGAGTTGAAGGGCGATGAACTGGACGAGGCCCTCAACGAGCTGCATGTCGACCTCGAAACGGACGAGGGACAGCACGTGCAGGTTTTTTGCGAATAGCGGGAGGCTTCGCGCCTTGACTCCCATGGTACGAAGTCGCTCTTCGCGTTTCTGCTTTTCGGCCCGTTTTGATAGCGACGTTTTCGCCGACTAATGCTGCACGAACGGAGGCCGTTATGGTGCTAGTTTCCGGCGATTGCCCTTTCTGCGAAGGTTCCGGCAAATGCGGGGAATGCAATGGTACCGGGATCAATTCACATCTGAACGACCCGAATCCCAAATGCCCCCGCTGTGCTGCTACGGGCGTATGCCCTGAATGCGATGGTACTGGCAAAACCCCGATGTTTCGTCGACCTCAAAGCGAAAAGGTGCTCAAATACTGGTTCGCTTGGCTGGCGGGGTTATTTGCCATTCCGTTTTTCAACGCGTTTGCCTTCGTAAGAAGAAACGGCTGGCTTATTGCAATAATGCTCGTTGCGTGGAGCGCAATTTGCTTCGCCTTCTTCTATCGCGACTTTCGGCGAAGGAGTCGGTCGCGCCCCTCGCGGTCTTAATTGACGACGAATTTCGTATCACAAGATGTCGGCGGCCGAGCGAAAACGCCCGGCGTGCGGTATCCTCTAGCCATCTGATTGTGGGGGGAGACTGTGAAACACATTGCCGCTACAACTCTCATGCTGTTGGCCGCCGTCCCTGTGTTGCTGGGACAAGCCAAGGAATCATCGCCGAACACTGCGAACCCAATTGTCACCACGGTGCGCCAGATGGAGACGCGCTTCGCCAAGAACCTGACCGGCGCTGCCGACGAAATGCCGGCCGACAAATACAGCTACAGGCCGACGCCCGAGCAGATCACCTTCGCACACCTGATGATGCACAGCGCCGAGGCCAATAATTCGTTGTGCGCTGCCGTTGCGGGCGAAACAGCGCCCAGCGTCAAGCTCAGCGAGACCGACTCCAAAGACACGTTGACCAAGGCGCTGAAGGATTCCTTCGCGTATTGCGAACAGGTGCTGGCCAAGGCCGACGATAGCGCGCTGGGACAGACGGTCACTTTGTATGAAGGCCAGACGGGAACGCGCGGCTCGGCGCTGGTGCGCCTGGCAGCCGGGTGGGCCGACCACTACAGCGCAGCGGCCATGTATCTACGGTTGAATAACCTGCTGCCGCCCAGCGCCAAGAAAAAATAAGACAAGTAAGAGCGGCTCGGTTTGCGGGAAGAGTCCGCTGCTCGCGGTTTTGGAGGGGCGCCGCTTTAGCCAGGCCCTGAGCCTGCCGAACGGGTGCGCCGGCACGTTCTCTAGTCTTGTCATCACGTCTATAACGACGTTGGACTTGTCAAGGTAGACGGGGGCGCCGTCTGGGTCCCGCTGATTGTCGCCGGCCCTATGGTCGTGGATCCAGGGCGTGAAGTGAGTGACATGGTGAATGAAGCTGACGTGTTCGAGCTTTTCGGTGAAGTCGGCGGCCTCGACGTCAAGCGCGTCGTACCGCGACCGATCGACTCGTACCCGTTGCTGCCGTATCTCATCAATCCCAGCCAGCCTAGCCTGCGCGACTACAACTTCACGCAGGGGGGCTTCAATATTCAGAAGGACGGTGCCCACAACGGTCCCTGTGTCTTCGGCGGCGGTGACGGGAGGCCGGGAACTTGCTCGCAGACGCCGGTTTCCAAGAGCGTGTGCGAGGACAATGGCGGTGTGTGGTGGGGCATCGGCGCCACCAACGGGTCAACGTATGGTGGAGGCTTGGCCGAATGTTGGCAGGTCAATCAGGTCATTTGGGAGCACGAGGGGGCGAACTACGCCACCAAACGCGTCCTGCAGAGCCCGCAGACCTATTCCGCGGTGCGCAACGACAAGTACAAACTCGTAGATAACCAGTGGACGGACTATGATGTCCAGACAAATTCGCCCGTCAACGTTGTCTCGATCGAGTTTTACCAGATCAACGAGAACGCGCCGTTCCCGCTCATCGACAGGGCAGACCTCGATCTGCTGCCTAAGGGATTGAACAAGGAGCAGCAGAAGAATTTCCTTATATTGCAACAGCGGCTTAAGGCTGTTCTAGCATCGGCGCCTCCGTGCCCTGGAGACGGCAACGGAGATGGAGTCGTCAACGAGCTGGACGTTGAGGATTACACCCAAATAGCCACTCAATGGGGCCTTTCCAGCCACTACGATTTCAATTATGACGGTCTCACGAACGAGAAAGATTTGATGACGATTCTAAACAACTGGGGCCCCTGCCCGAAGGGGTTGTGAAACTGCAAACGATTTTGTAGTGGCCGTGCCTCCCAGGATCATCATATTTCGCTGGCCGGTACACAGTTGCTTCAGTTGTTTCTTATGCGTTCGCCTGTCTCGGTGGCTTACCGCTGCCAGTTACTAGTGCGCTAGTTGCTAGTTGCTAATTGCTAATTGCTAATTGCTAATTGCTAGAGAAGCACACCCTCCACGAATAACCTTGAGCGGGGTGCCGGCTTAGGTTCACCAGCACCCCGAGTGTACGCACATTCTACGGCGCGAAGTAGCCGGAGATGTCGAGGATGAGTTGCGTCAGGGATTGCGCCCAGGCGTCGATCGAACCGTTGTTGGTCGGCACGATCGCCATGTTCGACGTGATGAAGCCATCGTAAGCGTTCAGGGTCGAGACCACGGGCTGCAGCTCGCCGTCAGGCCACAAGGTGAGGAAAGGCATCGAACCAGGCGGCACCACCGTCGCGTTGAAGATGTAGGCCGCCGCGCTGCTGGGTGGGCGCACAGACGCTGCCCACAACGTTCACAGGTATCTCACCAGTGAAGCCATTACCGCTCTGGCGCGTGTCCAGCACGCGGCAAGGCGATTGCGGATACATGGACAGTCCGCCCGTTCCCGCCGGCGCGAAGTAGCCGTTGATGTCCAGTAACAGGTTGGTGCTGTTGCTGTGGGCATAGAAGGCGGTTGCGTTCTCGCTGCCCGCCGGCACGATGGCAGCATTCGCCACGGTCGTACCGGTGTTGTCGTTAAGCGTAGAGACCACAGGTTGCGTCTGGCCTTTGGGCCACACGGTCAGGAAATCGAGACCGCCGGCGGACGGCAGGACTGTGACATTGAACGAATAGGCCGTCGCGCTGCTGGGAACATTGCAATTTCCCGGAATCGGATAGTCACGCTCCACTCCCGCGTGCAGCAATCCTCCATCATTGCCGCCGCGTGTATCCACGATGCGGCAGGGCGTCAGCGGATAGAACTCATAGGTACTGGAGGTAGACGGCGCGAAGTAGGCATCGATGTCCAGCAAGACGTTGGTGGTATCGCTGACGTACACGCTGACTGCGCCGCTGACGCCTGCCGGCACGATGGCCGCGTTGGCCTTGACCCGCCCATCCGGCGAGTTCAGCGTGGAAACTACGGGCTGTGTCTCTGACGTAGGCCAGATGGTCAAATAGCCTAGCGTGCCGCCTTGTGGCGGCACCACTGTGACGTTCAAGGAATAGGCCGCCGCCGTCGTGGGAATGCCGCAGCCACCAAGCTGGGGAACGGCGAAGTTGCGAGACGTACCACCCGTAATGGGACCACCGCTGGAACGGGTATCCACCAGGCGGCAGGGAGTGACATTCACCAGTTGCAGCTTGGTGGCGCCGCCAATCACCGAAACGGTGTTATCCAGAATATTTGGAACGTAAATGTTATGCGTGGAAGAGTTGGCCGCCAGTGCTTCGGGTTCATCCCCAACTGCGATTGGGAAGGTGGAATTGTTTGTCCCGTCAATCACGGTCAACGTCCCTGGGCTCTGGCAATTGGGATCGTTGCCGCAAGTGTTGGCCACATAAATCTTATTGGCCACCGTGTCTATATCCAGAAAAAACGGGTAAATAGCAACGTTGACGGTCGCGGTACTGTTGTTGTTGTTGGCATTAATGACGGTCACCGTCCCAGGGCTGTAGCAGGTGATGTCGTTGCCACAGTTATTCGCCACGTAGATCTGGTTGGTCGCCGGGTTAACCTCAATGTCTTCGGGATAAGCCTCAACATTCACCGTTGAGGTACCAAGGGTGCTGCCGTTAATTACCGTCACCGTTCCCAGGCTGCTGCACGTAGTATCGGTACCGCAGTCGTTGGAGACATAAATCCTGTTGGTTACCGAGTCGAGAGCTATAAAAAAAGGACCAACGCCCACATTGACAGTTTGAGTGGAGTTGTTCGTCCCGTTGATGGCCGTTACCGTCCCGTCCCCGGCGCATGACGGGAAGTTGAAGCAATTGGAATTCGCCACATATATGAAGTTGGTCGCCGGGTCTACCACCACGCCATAGGGTTGAACTCCCACGGTGACTGTGGACGGGCTGTAGTTGTTGCTGGCGTCGATGACGGTCACCGTCCCGGGGCTATTGCAAGTGATATCGTCGCCGCACTCATTGGCCACGTAGATCTTATTGGTCGTCGCGTTGACAGCCAGGGCATACGGATAGTATCCAGTCGTAACTGTGGTGACGATGTTGTTGGTAGCCCCGTCGATCACCGTAACCGTTCCAACGCTGGAGCAGGTGAGATCGCTGCCGCACTCATTGGCCACGTAAATCTTGTTGGTCGTCGTGTTGACAGCCGCTAGATAGGGGTAAGCACCCACATTGACCGAGGCAGTGCTGTTGTTGGCTCCGTTGATCACCGTCACCGTTCCCAGGCTGTTGCACGTGGGGTCGTTACCGCAGACGTTGGCCGCGTACATCATGTTGGTCACGGAGTTCACTGCCACGCCGTAGGGCTCGACCCCGGTGGGCAGCGTCGCCGTAACCACTTGTGCCACGGCAGGCAGCGACACGGTTACGAAGCTAACAGCGAGAATCAACAAGCGGATGCGGCGCGAAGTCTGCATGGTATTCCTCCCACAGGTCACGGGTAATGAAATTTTGCCGGCACGGTCGCGTGGCGCTGCGCCATAACCGTGTCCTCTCGGGAACTCAGCCCGACGGAAAGTTTATAGGCAAAAAGGCTTTTGCGCACCTAAATTGCTGACTGCTAATTGCTAATTGCTAGTCGCTAACTGCTTCTTCACTTCAACTTTATCTGCTTAGGCAGCCGCTTCGGGTCATAGACAAAATCCACCAGCCCGTCGCGATAATCAATCTTGGTCTGCAAAATTCGCAGCATGTTGAAACCGAGAATCCCGGATACTTCAGTGCCCGTCGATTTGCATATCGGGTTCAAGTCAAACGTCACCACGTCCTGATTGTCTTGCTCGTAGCGCCCGAACTGCAGCGTAGCTTTATCCGCGCGGTAAACCTTGCCGACGCTGCCGCTCATTCCACTTACCGACAAGCCTGGAGCGGACCTGATCTGCGTGATCTCGCTGGCCGCGCGCGTGGACAGAGTGTTGGCGAACGAGCCGGTGTCGAGCAGGAAAAGTAACGGGCCAGCGCCGTCCACCTTGGTTGGAACCAGCAGCAGGTCGTGGAAGCGCAGCACCTTGCTCCAGTTGGCCATCTCCGGAGCCACGTAGGCATCCTTCGGCAAATTGACCGGCGCGTACGCACCCGCTTTTGCCGGAGCATTGCCATTCTCTTCGCTCTCCAGCTCCTGACTGTCCTGCGGCAACGTGTGCAATGCGGACGGCTGCGCACTCTCGTCGGGACGCTTGGGCAGCGGCGACAACCGCAGCTTCCCTCCGGGTATGTCGATGTCCACTACGTACGCGCTGAATACATCCGGGCCGATCAGGCCATCCTCGCCGGTGACGGGAGTGGCGGCATCGGTCACGCGCACAATGCAGTCCTGAAATTCCAAATCGCCGACGCGAATGCGATCCACCGCCGCGGTATATCCGCCCTGCTGGCCCGCGTCACCTACGCCCATGATGGGCTGGAAGGCCAGCCGCTTCAGCCCGAGCTTCTCCGCCGTCGTCCGCCCCAGTAACACCCCGCTGGATCCGGTATCCAGCGCCATCCGTGTCTCCTGGTTGTTGATCTTCACCGCCAGCCCCGAAGCGCCCAGCGCGGTTCCGGGCCGGGGCAGCGCAAACAGTTTGGTATTGGTCTCCGAAACGTTGCTCACCAGCTTGCAGGCATGTGTCGGAGCGTCGGCATTCTTCTTCAGGAACGCCAGATACTGTTGCAATTCCCTGCCTACCTGCGGATTTACGCCGGGGCCGGCCAGATACGCCTCCAGCGCGGGGATTCGCTCCTGATGCGGCATCGCATTGAACCACAGGAGCTGCACCTGAATCTCGTTGGGCGCAACCTCATGCGCGCGCTTCAAGTTGTCGTACGCGCGGCGATTCAGCGAATAGACGCGATACACCTTCGCCAGGCCGATATAGGGCGCAGGCGCATCGGGCTTCAGGTTTTCCGCCTTGACGTACGCTCGTTCCGCCTCCGGAATCTTGCCCTCAGCGAATCGCAGATCGCCCAGCGTCAGTTGCAATATCCAGGAATTGGGTTGCAGCGCAATGGCCGCGTCGGCTGCCGCCTGCGCCGCGTCCAACTTTTGCACCATGATGTAGCAGCGGATCAGGCCCACCTGCGCCCCAACGGATTTGGGATCGGCGGCGACGATGGCCTGGTATCTGGCTCCGGCCTCGGCTATCCTTCCTGCCGCGAAAAGCTGGTCGGCCGCAGCCATCGGAGAGTTTGCCGCGCCCTGATTTCCGGTCTGCAGGTTAACCGTCGAGCCTTGCTGGGTGGTACCTTGCACGGTGATACCCGAGCTTTGCGCCTGCGCCGAAGCATCGCCCGCAATCCAGAGGATGAAACAGGAAAAAATGAGAGCCAACAGCCGTGGGGTCAGTCGAGTCATAGGTCGTCGAAATCCTGAAATGCAGGTTAGCACGAGCCGCGACTGCGATGCAGGGTGCTCCACTCATTCGCGGTTTTCGAATGAGTGGGATTCGCCGCGGCCTTAATCAAACTTCACTTTTCATAACCCTACTTTACCGTCGTAGTCGCCCTACCAGTGTTCCAACCAGTAGCCCGGTTGCCCCCGCCGGCTGGAAACGAGACTGAAATGAAAACCAATTCTGGAAAGATCGCAGTCGCGTTGCTGGCACTGGTGCTCCTTGGAGCGACGTTAGCGGCGCAGCAAACTACAACTCCCATGCAAACGCGGAGCAACGATGCAACCACAACCGTGGCGTCCGCGCCACTTGGCCATACCGGGCAGCCCACGGCTGTCGCATCGCTTCCGGCCGATAGCGCCAATCGCCAGGTCACGCTCGATGTAGCCGTCGCCGACGGGTCCGGACAGCCATTGCGTGGCCTGCAGCCGCAAGACTTCACCCTCTACGACAACAAACAACCGCAGAAGATCGTCGCCTTTCGCGCAGTGGGCAGCGCGACCGCTGAACCGCCGGTCGCAATCGTCCTGGTCGTCGATGAAGTCAACACTTCGTATCAGGACGTTGTAATCGAGCGCCAGCAGATCGAAAAGTTTCTCCGGCAAAGCGGTAGCCAGCTTCCCCAGCCGGTATCGATTGTCTTCTTCACCGATGCGGGAGCACTTGGAAGCGCGCCCTCGCGCGATCCCAAGACTCTGATCGCCGACCTCAATAAAACGAAAACGCCCCTGCGCAATGTCAATCGTTCCCAGGGATTTTACGGAGCCGTTGACCGCCTGCAGTTGTCGGTTCGCACTCTCGGGCAACTGGCCGACTATGAAGCGAAGCAGCCCGGACGAAAGCTAGTTGTCTGGATCGGTCCGGGTTGGCCCATTTTTTCCGGCCCGGATGTGCCCGTCACTGGAAAGGGTCAGCAGCAGCTATTCAACTCCGTGATTGCACTTTCGGACAGCCTGCGGCGAGCTCGCATCACTCTTTACAACGTCAATCCCACTGGGTCAGCCTTCGCCGCCGGATCTCGGGATTACTACAAGGCTTTCCTGAAGGGCGCGAGCGCGGCCAAGCAAGTGCAGTTTGGCAACCTTGCATTGCAGGTGCTTGCCTACCAGAGTGGAGGCCTGGTGCTCAATTCAACCAACGATATAGCGGGCGAAATTGCGGCTTGCATTTCTGATGCGAACAGCTTTTACGTCCTGTCCTTCGACGCCGCTGCCGGGGACGGTCCCAACGAATATCACGCCCTCGACATCAAAGTCGACAAGCCCGGACTCGTAGCGCGGACCCGCACGGGTTATTACGCTCAGCCTGGGCAGTCCGGTACGCCTTAATCGGGTGCGGGTAAAGTTGTCGTCTCGTAGTTTTGCGGGTGCCCCACTCATTCGCGGTTTTCGAATGAGTGGGCTTCGGAGATCACACAGCCGGGTGCCCCATCCGAGCCGGGTGCCCCATCCGAGCTTCGTTTGCTCGAATGGGGCTTTTCGTCACAGACTATCTAAATGACAAGGTATATGCCGCCGCATGCCCCACTCATTCGCGGTTTTCGAATGAGTGGGCTTCGGAGAGCTTGCCGAAGTGACGGGGCACCGCAGGTTTGGAGGGTCGGCCGGGTGCGCAACGCATTCGCGGTTTTCGGCACCGATCTAACGGCTTGTCGCTGCTCAAGACGTCCCACGCTGAAGTCAGAAGAGCTTCCGCCGCAACATGCCGGCAAGACCGAGAATACCAGAACCGAACAGCATGATGCTGCTGGGCTCAGGAATCGTGTTGGTCCAGGTGGTGGTGCTGCTTTCGCTGCCCAGAACCGTGAAGGATTCCGAAGGAATCGTTCCTACGCCGGTGACGAAGCTGAAGACGGACCGGAGTTCTCATCCCAGTAAACTGGCTCGCCCTCGTCTGAAACGGCGTTCTGGATGTTCAGCCAATAGGTGCCGGTGCTGGCAAGGGTCGCGCCGCCGCCGCCCAAGGTGCCGTGCTCGTTGCAGATGTCGAATCCATACTGGTTGCCGACGCAGCCGCTCTGGGTGAAGTTGACCGTCTGGTCAAAGTAGCTGGTGCCGCCGTTTTCCTGCGAGGTAATGGACACTTCAGCCGAATCCAGCGTGTCGCCCGGGTACATCCAGGCGGCGAAGGTAATCCCAGTGATCGTGGTGTTAGGACTGTTGGTGTTGAAGGTGTCGCTAACGATAAACCCAAAGTTGACCTCCCACGCATCGGTGTTACCGTTAGTCGGACCGTTGCTATAGACCGTCTGCGCCATAGCGGGAACAGCCGCCAATGCCAGACACAGTGCGAGCAGTGACAGCGAAGCGGTACGCAGTTTCATGTTGAGCCATCCTCTCAGGCTAGACCTTGAGCGAGCATTCAACACCCAACCAAGTGCAAAGTCAATGCTGTTCTTTCGGCGGGTGATGTCAAGCCGTGTGTCCACGCATTCGCGGTTTTCGAATGTGTGGAAAGGTTGAGTGAAGTGCTCGCCCTGAAATGAGAGCGACTGCTTAGGCGACACTCTGATTAAGTCGGGGCTTTGAAGGGGACGGCCTTCAATGTCTGCGTGAGAACTCGTCTTGAAAGTTTAGGGTGGGAGAAGACTGCTGAGATCGGCGCCAATCCAGCCGCGCAGCGGCGGCATGAAGTTAGCCCGGCGCGTAAGCGCCGGGTCAAGCGGGAATTCGAACCTGAGCCGCGGAGCGGCGACACGGTTCTCACGCGGACACTTCAGGCCGGTCCGTATTCGCCCGATATTAAGCGGGGCTTTAGAGTCTGTGTGAGAACCAGGTTTTGTTTCTGGCGGTGGAGTAGGACGCACGAAGATAGAACCCCGCAGGGGTGGAATTGCAGTTAGCCCAGGACGGAGCGAAGCGGAGTCCTGGGTAAGTGGGAAGATTCTCCGAGCCGCGGCGCGGCGGCACGGTTCTCACACAGACTCTTTAGCCCCTGACGGAGACTCCGGCTACTTAATCAGACCCTACCTCAAAAGTCGCCCCCGGGCCGCGCGCCGAACTGCACTCTTTCCACAACTTCTCCCAGCTCCACATCCTGGACGTCACTCCGTTTGCCAACGGAAACCCAAGCTGATGCGCCAGCATACACACCTGCCCGCGATGGTGAGCTTCGTGAGAAAGCATGTAGCACAGCATTTCCACGCCAACCGGCCAAGGCTGACCCCAGCCGTCTCGGCGAAACTTCTGGACGCGGCTGCCATCGCCGAGCGCTTCCGCCAGCATCTCCGCGCAGCCGGCGGCGCTCTCGGCCAATCCCGCTCGCGCCTGCTGCGGCGTGCAGTGCGTGCGGTTGAGCTGTGGCGAAAATTTCAAGTGCGGCGCGGTAAGCCTGATCCACTTGCAGCGGACATTATTCATGTGCGTGAAGATCCCGCAATGCTGCGAACGTTGCCGGGCACTTTGGCTCTCCAGACAGCAGGGTCAAGATGTTCGATGAGAATCTGGTTGATGCGATCGTTGGCGGCAAAGATCTGGACTGCGGCTCGGCCCAGTTGCGTGTGAACCTTGGGTTGACGCATGGTCACGGCTCCCTGCTCCTTGGCGTGACGGATGACGTGGATTACTTCAGGATGGCCAACGGCCCGGAACATTATAGCCCCGCAATCCAGCCCCTTTATTTTCGGATACTGAGCGACTTTGATTGTTGGAACGAAAAGACGCGGGTCGGCATAATTTCCAAAGTCGCCCACTACCGATTATCGTCATAACCGATCGCGCTTCAGCCCGCGCCGTTAAGAAAGCCCTGATTGCAGCCGACTGCCTCGAAGGGACGGCCCTCAGAATCTGCGTGAGAACTAACTTTTCTTTTGGGCCGTGGAGTAAGAAGCGCGAAAACCTGAGCGCCGAAGGCGCGGCATCATGACAGCCCAGGACGGAGCGAAACCCAAAACCCCGATTCGCGATTCTTTTTCGCGAATTGGGGTGGGAAGCGGAGTCATGGGTAGGGTAGAGAAGGTATGTAAGTCCCCCGGGGACGACACGGTTCTCACGCAAACACTTCAGGCTCCTTACATGCCGTAACATCAATTGGACACTGACAGCTTCATCAATGCCATAGCAGGAAAGTACCGCGCTTCCCGAATTGGGAGAAATTATGAAAGTCGTACAACTACTGTCACACTCTGGACTGTATTTTTTACATGTCAATACTTAGAAACGCAACAATAAGCCCTAACGTGTTGATATCGAACCAAATAA